>JBBRRA010000004.1:0-273679 GCA_038225475.1 Sphingomonadales bacterium | reverse complement strand
TCAGATTTTGTAACATCGGCGATGGTGAGGCGATGTGCGACGTTGGCTGATGAACGCGGTATAGCTGGCGATAGCAGCTCTCCTGATCCGCTAGTAAAACATGCGCCAGGTATTTACTTGATGGCAAATTGGACAACTCCAAATAAGCTACAAGTTCTCAGACCTTCTAAGTCTAGCGGCATGAAATCGACCGGTAACGGGAGTGTTATTTTCCCGTTCATGTATAAAATGGTAGTTTCTGGGAACGTCAGCCGGATTCAGGTTCCGAATGCCATGCCGGCGTTTTATTTCTATTTTAATGTCTCAGACGCAAAAGTAAGTGACTTCGGGCTTGAGAATTCTTTAGCTGCCCAGTCTCCCGATGAATTTAGCCTTGTTCGCCTTAAGCAAAAAGGTGACTCGCGAGAAATCGTGATCGGAAAAGCATCTTTTTATGAAGGCATGCAAATTTCAGCTCGTAAAGGTGTAGATCCAAAAAATACAATTGCCTTTAGCACCGATTCTATTGGAAGCGGCATATTTAAGGTCACGCCATCTAATAGTCTCCCGGCGGGAGAGTATGCATTTTTATTTACTGGTTCAAATACGAGCGCGCGAGTATATGAATTTTCTATAGCTTCACTCTCTCCTCCTGAAGCAGCGGTAGAAAAAACGAGCCGCTAGTCAACGCTTCTTCTTTATTGTGTATCCTTTACATCAATCGTCTTGCACGTCATGCGGTGCCGTTCAACGCCGGGAGGCTGGTATCGAGCACCGTTTGCACCGCGGCCACCGGGGCGGCTGCGCATAGCGCCAATGCTGCCGACCACACGCGCAGACGCATCGAACTTCCCCCAGGTTCACGAATTGGTTGTGATACCGGAACAAGTTTTTTTCAATCGATATTAAGCGCTAGTCAACATTCTCCCGATCATGGCGACGCCCCAGCAGGGACTATTTGCTCCAGCGCGCGATCGTGCCGCCGGGAATTCCCTATTTGGCACTTTTCATTGTCCTACACGCCCTGCTTCATGCCATGTCTGACGGGTAAGCAATAGCGAGGTTAGCGATGGCCCACACATGCGACGATGCCGGCCTGCGGTTTACCGGTCACCCGTCGGCGGTAGTCGGTGCGCCCCGCGAAACTGGCGGCCGAATTTGCGAATTACCAGCGCGCGCGAGTAAAGTTAGGGGGTTTAGCCCGCGCTAGTCGACATCGTCGACATCGACCGTCTCGCCGGTGACCCGTTGGCTCAGCGCGGCCGCCATGAACGGGTCGAGGTCGCCGTCGAGCACCGCGCCCGGCGCGGTCGAGGTGACGCCGGTGCGGAGGTCCTTGACCAGCTGGTACGGCTGCAGGACGTACGACCGGATCTGGTGGCCCCAGCCGATGTCGGTCTTGCCGGCTTCGACGGCGTTTGCCGCCGCCTCGCGGATCGCCAGCTCGCGTTCGTACAGCCGCGCCTTGAGCATCTTCATCGCGGTCGCCTTGTTCTTGTGCTGCGACCGCTCGTTCTGACAGGCGACGATGACGCCGGTCGGCATGTGCGTGATGCGGACCGCGCTGTCGGTGGTGTTGATGTGCTGCCCGCCTGCGCCGGATGCGCGGTAGGTGTCGATCTTGAGGTCGCTTTCCTTGATGTCGATGTCGATGTCGTCATCGACCACCGGATAGACCCAGACGCTGGCAAAGCTGGTGTGCCGCCGCGCCGCGCTGTCGTACGGGCTGATCCGCACCAGCCGGTGGACGCCGCTTTCCGTCTTGGCCCAGCCATAGGCGTTAGGGCCTTTGAGCAGCAGCGTTGCGGACTTGATGCCCGCCTGCTCGCCGGCGTGGAAGTCGATCAGCTCGACCTTATAGCCGTGGCGCTCGCCCCAGCGCGTGTACATGCGCTGCAGCATCGACGCCCAATCCTGCGACTCGGTACCGCCCGCGCCCGAATTGACCTCGATGTAGCTGTCGTTGGCGTCGGCCTCGCCTGCCAGCAGTGCGGCGACCTTGTCGGTGTCGGCGCGCCGCGCCAGATCGGCGAGCGATGCCACCGCCTCGTCGGCAAGCGCGGTGTCGCCCTCGGCCTCGGCCATGTCGTACAGCTCGACGTTATCGGCGAGCTCGCGTTCGATGGCGCGGGTTGCACCGATCGCCTCGTCGAGGCGGCGGCGTTCCTTCATCACATCCTGTGCGGCCTTGGGGTCGTTCCACAGCGTCGGGTCCTCGACGCGGGCGTTCAGCTGGTCGAGGCGGCGGAGCGCACGATCCCAGTCAAAGAAACCTCCTCAGCAGGTCGAGCGCCTGCTGAATTTTATCGATATGGGCAAGGCCCTCGGCACGCATGGGATGATTCCTTTATAGGCGAGCGTCGTAGCCCCTCGCCTGCCCTCCCCGCAAGGGGGGAGCGGACTGATGGTGCGGCCTCAGTAGATCCCGCCGGTTTCGCGCAGGAAGTCGGCGTCGGAATGGATTGCGCGGTGCGTTGGCCCGCCGTTGGTTTCGCCCGACACCACGCCGGTGCGGCGCGGTTCGCTTTCGGGCTTGAACGCTTCCCAGATGACTGCAGCCTTCGCCTCGTCGGTGGGCCATTCGCCGAATACGCGCTTGCCGCTGCGGCGGTCGACGCGGACCATGCGGATGCCAGGCGGAATGACGAACGGCAATTTGGGCGCGTCCTTCAGGATCTTTTCGGCGAAATCCTTATACACCGGGACCGGCGTGTTGCCGCCCTGGACGCCCGCGCCGAGATTGCGCGGCTTGTCATAGCCGATGTACAGCCCGGCGACGAGATCGGGCGTGCCGCCGATAAACCAGACGCTGGTGGGGCCGTTGTTGGTGCCGGTCTTGCCCGCCAGCGGCCGGTTGAGGTCCGCAAGCCGGACGGCGGTGCCGCGGGTGACGACGCCTTCCATCAGATGCACCGCCTGATACGCCGTGCGCGCGTCGATGACCTGCTTGGGCACGCCGCCGGGATGCGGCATCGGTTCGCCGTTCCAGTCGGGGGCGTTGCAGTTTTCGCAAGCGCGGTTGTCGGCGCGGAACAGGACGCGCCCGTCGCGGTCCTGCACCATGTCGATCAGCGTCGGCGTATGCGCGCGGCCGGCATCGAACAGCTGCGCAAAGGCGTTCACCATCCGCAGCACGGTCGTATCGCCCGCCCCGATCGAGATCGCCAGCACGGGCGCATAATCGCCGATGCCGAACGCTTTGATCTGCTGGACGATCTTGTCCATGCCGGTGTTGAACGCGACGCGCACGGTCATCAGGTTGCGCGACTGTTCGAGGCCCCAACGCAATGTCTGCGCGCCTGCATAGCCGCCGCTGAAGTTCTTGAAGCATTTTTGCCCCAGCCGCTTGGTCTGATAGACGCAATAGGGCGCATCGACGACGATCGACGACGGCGTGAAGCCATTGTCCATCGCGGTCGCATAGACGATCGGCTTGATCGTCGATCCCGGCTGCCGCAACGCCTGCGTCGCGCGGTTGAAGCTGCTCGACCGGGCATCGAAGCCGCCGACCATCGCCAGCACGCGCCCGGTGTGCGGGTCTTCGACCACCATGCCGCCCGACACTTCGGGAATTTGGCGGAGCGCATAGCCGCCGCCGGCGGCCTTGGCGACCGGCACCACATCGCCGGCGCGGAGCAACTGCGCCGCCGGTGTGCCGACGCCGCGCAGCTGCTGCAGCGCATTCGACGCCGCGATGACGCCCTCGCTGCCGTCGGTGAAGCCGATCCGGATGCTGCCGCCGTCGTTCGACAGCACCATCGCGGGATACCAGTCGGCATAGCCGGTGCCGAGGTTAACGGCACGCAGCCGGTCGGGCCAGCCGTCGCCCGGGGCGATCTTCGTCGCCGGGCCACGCCAGCCGCGGCCGCGGTCGAAGCGGACCAGCCCGTCGCGCAGCGCCTTTTCAGCAGCCGCCTGCATCACGGGATCGATCGAGGTGCGCACCCACAGGCCGCCGCCATAGACGCTGTTGGGGCCATCGGCGGGCGTTTCGCCGTAGCGCTGGATGAGGTCGCGGCGCACGTCTTCGGTGAAATAGTCGCCGGTGCGCGTCGGTGGTGGCGCGTGCGCGGCGATCGCGATCAACGGCGCGGCGGTCGCCTCGGCAGCTTGCGCCGGGGTGATATAGCCGTTCGCCGCCATCTGCCGCAGCACATAGTTGCGCCGCGCCAGCGCGCGGTCGCGGTTGGTGACCGGATTATACGTCGATGGGGCTTTGGGAAGGATGGCGAGATACGCCATCGCCGGCAGGTCGAGATCGGCCACCGATTTGCCGAAATACGCCTGCGCCGCCGCCTCGACGCCGTAGGCGTTGCGACCGAGGAAAATCTGGTTGAGGTACAGTTCAAGGATCTGCGGCTTGGTGAACGCCGCCTCGATCCGCCGCGCGAGCACGGCTTCCTTGAGCTTGCGGCTGATCGAGACCTTGCTGTTCTGCAACAGATTCTTGGCAAGTTGCTGCGTGATCGTCGAAGCGCCGACGGGGCGCTTGTCGGTGCCGAGCGAGCCGAGGTTGGTCCATACCGCGCGGACGATGCCGCCGTAATCGAGCCCGCCATGTTCGAAGAAGCTTTTATCCTCCGCCGAGATATAGGCGTGGACGAGCTGCTGCGGAATTTCGTTGTATGTCAGATAGATGCGCTTTTCGCGCGTGAAGCTGGTCAGCACGCTGCCATCGGTGGCGCGTACCGTCGACGGGATCGGCGCGGCATAGGCAGCGAGCTGCTTCGCATCGGGCAGCCCTTCGGTCGCCCAGGCATAAAGCGCCACGGCGGCAACCAGCAGCACCGCCACCACGCCCACGCCCCAGAACGCCAACCGCCGCATCTACGCCCTTTCGATCACTCGCCCTTGCCTATAGCAGGCGCGGGCGTCCGGGCAACGCGCGCCAGATGCGCCTCGACGGCGCGCGCGATGCCGTCGCCGATCCGGCGTTGCCCGGCTTCGGAGAACAGCAGCTTGGCATCGTCGGCGTTGGTGACATAGCCGGTTTCGAGCAGCACCGACGGGATATCGGCGGCCTTCAGCACCAGAAACCCTGCGAAATGGTGAAACTCGCCACGAAAACCGATCCGCCGCGCCAGCGCGGCTTGCAGCGTATCGGCAAAGTTCGCCGCGACGTTCAACGTATTGCGCTGTTCAAGATCGATCAGGATGTCGCCGACTTCGGGGGCCTCGCGGCCCAGATCGACCCCGGCGATGATGTCCGATTTGTTCTCGCGCGCTGCCAGCCGGGCAGCGACCGCATCGGACGCGGTCGCCGACAGCGTATAAACGCTCGCGCCGCGCGCATCGGCGTTGGACGCGCTGTCGGCGTGGACCGAGACAAACAGGTCGGCCTGCGCCGCGCGCGCGATCGCCACCCGCCCGGCCAGCGGGATGAAGCGGTCGTCGTCGCGGGTCAGCTTGACCCGGACCAATCCCGAGGCACGGAGCGCGCGCGCCGCCGCCCGCGCAATCGCGAGCGTCGCGGCTTTTTCGAACTGCCCATCGAGGATGCTGATCGCGCCGACATCCTTGCCGCCGTGCCCGGCATCGATCACCACCAGCGGCTTGCGCCCGGCGGGCGCTGGCGGTGGCGGCGTAGGCGCGAAGGCAGTGGCGGGCAGGTCGAAATCGGGCGCGGCGGCGAACCCCGTCAGCGGCGCGCGCCCGCGTGCGACATCGGCATCGAACCGCCCGGCGGCGACCGGTTTCAGCCGGATGATCAGATGGTGATCGCCGCCCTGGCTTGCCGACGCGACCGCCATCGGCTGCGCCAGATCGAGCACCAGCCGCGCGGTGGACGAATCGAACTGCCCGATCCGCGCCCGCGTGATGACGCCGTCGCCCGCCACGCCGACGCGCGGGCTGCCGACGCCGGGCAGGTCGATCACCAGTCGGCGGGGCGCGGCCAGCGCAAATGCCTTGGGCGCAGCGATCGGCGCATCGAGCACGATCGTCACCTGCGCGGCGTCGATCGTCAGCCCGCCGACAACGGCTGCCGACGCGGGTGCGGCAAGCAACAACAGCAGGATGAGGATCGCGCGCATGGCCGATCATGCGATAGCCCGGCTGTCCGAGACGAAACAACGCTTTATGTTGTCGGCGCGCTGAACCGATGCTACCAGTATCGCAACGGCAGGGATTTGGCATCGCGTCCAGCTCTCACTCACGCCGTTGTCGCACGGGGTCCGCGCCCCGGCTTGCCGGTTCGACGTTACCGCACCCAAGCCACCGCCCGGCCGCGCCGACATTCGCATCGCCTTGACGGCGCGGTTCCAACGCCGCGGCCCGACGGCACCAAGGTTAGGGTCGCATGTCGTCGACGAATTATAGTGCAGCTGCAAGTGGCCCCCGGGCCGCTGTCGCTGCACGGTCGGCGTCGCGAGTTCGCACTTCACCACCATCCCCGGCCGGAAACGCGCGAGACAGCGCGACCGGCCTTTTTTCGCGCAGGTCCCGCCCTTCCGCAGGTGCAGGGGGCGACATTTGCGCCATGGAGCATATCAATGGCACAGCGCATGCTGATCGACGCCCGCCACCCGGAAGAAACCCGGGTAGCCGTCGTCAACGGAAACCGAATCGAGGAATTTGACTTCGAGGCTGCCGACAAAAAGCAGCTCAAGGGCAACATCTATCTGGCGAAAGTCACCCGCGTCGAGCCGTCGTTGCAGGCGGCATTCGTCGAATATGGTGGCAACCGCCACGGCTTCCTCGCTTTTAGTGAAATCCACCCGGATTATTACCAGATCCCGCGCGAAGACCGCGAGGCGCTGCTGCGCGAAGAGCAGGCGCTGATCGACGCCGAAGTCCACGAGCCGGTCGAGGGCGAGGACGGCGAGGAAATCGCCGAAGTCGGCGGCCATGACGGCGACACCGACGTACTTCGCCGTCAGCGTCAGGCGCTGCGCCGCCGCTACAAGATTCAGGAGGTCATCCGCCGCCGCCAGGTGCTGCTGATCCAGGTCGTCAAGGAGGAGCGCGGCAACAAGGGCGCGGCGCTGACCACCTATCTCAGCCTTGCCGGGCGCTACTGCGTGTTGATGCCGAACACCGCGCACGGCGGCGGGATCAGCCGCAAGATTTCCAACCTGACCGACCGCAAGCGGTTGAAGAAGATCATGGCCGATTTGCATCTGCCCAACGGCATGGGTGCGATCGTCCGCACCGCCGGGCTGAAGCGCACTTCGGCTGAAATCAAGCGCGACTTCGATTATCTGACCCGGCTGTGGGATGAAATCCGCGAGACGACGCTGGCGTCCGAAGCGCCGTGCCTCGTCCATCAGGATTCGGACCTGATCAAGCGCGCCATCCGCGATATCTATACCCGCGATGTCGAGCAGGTGCTGGTCGAGGGTGAGGGCGGCTTTGCTGCAGCGCGCACCTTTATGCAGATGCTGATGCCCGCGCACGCCAAGAAGGTGGTGCAATATACCGACCCGGTGCCGCTGTTCCAGCGCTTCGGCGTCGAGGGGCAGCTCGAAGCGATGTACTCGCCGATCGTCCAGTTGCGGTCGGGCGGCTATATCGTCATCAACCCGACCGAGGCGCTGGTGTCGATCGACATCAACTCGGGACGCAGCACGCGCGAACACGGCATTGAGGATACCGCGTTCAAGACCAACATGGAGGCGGCCGAGGAAATCGGACGGCAGCTGCGGCTGCGCGACATGGCCGGGCTGGTGGTCATCGACTTCATCGATATGGAAGTCGGCGGCAACAATCGCCGCGTCGAGCGTGCCATGAAGGAAGCGTTGAAGAACGACCGCGCGCGCATTCAGATCGGCCGTATCAGCTCGTTCGGGCTGATGGAAATGAGCCGGCAGCGGTTGCGCACCGGCGTGCTCGAAGCGTCGACGCATATCTGCCCGATGTGCGACGGGTCGGGCACCGTGCGGTCGATTTCGTCGGCGGCACTCGCGGCACTGCGCGGGCTCGAGGCCGAAGCACTCAAGGGCCGTTGCAGCGAGTTCACGCTCAACGCCGGGCGCGAAGTCGCGGTCTATATCCTGAACCGCAAGCGCGCCGAGCTGAACGAGCTCGAGGATCGCTACGGCATCAAGATCGCGACGATCCCGAACGACGAATTGCTCGGCCCGAACTTCACCATCGAAGCCGGCGGTCCGCCGCCGTCGAAGCCGGTGACGATGTCGGCGCTGCCACCGCCGGTGGTGATCGAGGATGACGACGAGATCGAGGACGCCGAAGTCGACCTCGGCGATGAGGATGACGACATCGACGACGCGCCGCCGCGCCGCGCCCGCCGCGACGAGGTTGCCGAAGACGATGACGCCGAGCCGGGCGAAGCGCGCAGCGCCGATACCGGCGAAGGTCGCGAGCGCGGCCGTGGCCGCCGCCGCCGCCGCCGTGGTGGCCGGGGCAACGAACCGCGCCGCGACGGCGAGGCCGAGCCGATTGCCGCCGAAGCCACCGTCACCGACGGCGGCGAGGTGGTTCCGGTCGCGGTTGCCGAAACCGCCGAGGACGGCGAGCGCAAGCGCCGCCGCCGGGGCCGCCGTGGTGGTCGTCGCCGCGATGGTGAAGGCGTCGAGGCAGGTGCCGACACTGCGGACGAAAACGCGATCGCGGCCGACGCGATGCCTGTCGAGGCCGCGCCCGAGGTCATGCCCGGCGCCGCCGAGCCGGTCGAAGCTGCCGAGCCGGTCGAGGCCGTCGCTCCCAAGCGCCGTGGTCGTCCGAAAAAGGTCGTCGCGGCTGCGGTCGCCGAGCCGGTTGTGGTCGAGGCCGTAGCGGTCGCTGAGGCTCCGGCGATCGCGGCAGAGCCCGAAGCCGCGCCTGCCAAGCCCGCCCGCCGCCGCGCCGCGCCGCGCAAGGCGAAAACCGCCGAAGCAACGGTGGCCGACACGGCTGCACCCGAGCCGGTGGTGGTCGAGCCGGTCGCAGTGGTACCGGTCGCCGTCCAGCCAATCGCCGTCGAACCGGTCGCCGTCGCTGTCGAGCCTGCCGCGGCCGAGGCTGCGCCGCCGGCGCCCGCCAACGACGCCAATGGCGGCGGCCAGCGCAAGGGCTGGTGGCAAAAGACGTTCGGGCTATAGCACCGTCATTTCGCCGTTCCCGCCTGTGCGGGAACGGCGAAGTCGACTTGACAAATTGTACCGAATGGGATAACCATCGCGCTGGAACCAGCCTGCCGCGAGCCCCTAAATGAACGACCATGCCCACGCCGCAATCGACCGTCACCCCGTCGTCGGTGCGTGCGAGGGGATGGTGCGCCCCCCGACGTGTCGTCAACTTCATCAACTTTGCATAGCTCGCGCTAGGCCGGCGCGGCGGTCAGCATCCCGCCGAGCATCGGCACCGCTACCCCGGTGGTTTGCGGAAAGCTGATCGGCAGCCGCTTCAGTGTCCGCACCGCAAGATAGGCGAACGCCTCCGCCTCGAGCGCGTCGCCGTCCCAGCCGACCGTCTCGACCGCCAGCGCCGGGATGTTGGTGCGGGCGGTCAGCATCTGCATCAGCGTTGCATTGTGGCGGCCGCCGCCGGTGACCAGCAGCCGCCGGGGCCGCACCGGCACGTGCCGCAGCGCCTCTGCCACGGTCGCTGCGGTAAACGCCGTCAGCGTCGCGGCGCCGTCGGCAAGGCTGAGGCCGCGCACCGCACCGATCGAGAAGTCGGCGCGGTCGAGCGACTTCGGCGGCGCAAGGTCGAACCATGCGAGGTCGAGCATGTTGGTCAACACATCGTCATGGACGCTGCCCGTGCCCGCCAGCGCGCCGCCGGCATCATGGCTCAGCCCGCCTTCGGCACGCACCCAGTCGTCGATCAGCGCATTGGCCGGCCCGGTATCGAAGCTGCCCCAGCCGTCGTCGCCGAACCAGGTGATGTTACCGACCCCGCCGAGGTTGAGCACCGCCACCGGCCCCTCGGCCAGCAGCGGCGCGACCAGCGCGCGGTGGTATGCGGGCGCGAGCGGCGCACCCTGCCCGCCCGCTGCCACATCGGCCGAACGAAAGTCGCTGACCACCGCGATGCCGGTCTCCTGCGCCAGCAGCGCGCCGTCACCGGCCTGCCATGTCCAGCCACGCTCCGGCCGGTGCGCGACCGTCTGGCCGTGGAAGCCGACGACCGCCACTGCCGCAGCATCGACCCTTGCCGCCCCGAGCAGCGCCTTGACCGCCGCCGCGTGGCGCAGCGTCAGGTCGCGCGCCACCCGGTCGATCAGCGCGTGCGGGCCTGGCCGCCGCATCGCCAGCGCCGCCGCCATCGCCGCCCGCAGATCGGCGCGGAACGCCTCGTCATACGCGACGCCGACGAACGCCAGCCGCTCGACCCGGTCGAGCCCGTCGGAGCGGATCAGCGCGGCATCGATGCCGTCCATCGACGTCCCTGACATCAGGCCGACTGCCAACAGGCTTTCCGCCCCCCCAGCGCGCATGCTAACCGACCCCATGACCTATGCCTCCACCCTCCTGCGCACCTTGGACGAGCGCGGCTTCATTCACCAGATCACCGACGCCGCGGCGCTCGATGCCGCCGCTGTCGCTGGCCCGGTAACCGCCTATGTCGGCTATGACTGCACCGCGCCGTCGCTGCACATCGGCAATCTGGTGTCGATCATGATGCTCCGCGTGCTGCAGCAAAGCGGCCACAAGCCGGTCGTGCTGCTCGGTGGCGGCACGACGCGCGTCGGTGACCCGTCGGGCAAGGACGAGGGTCGCCAACTGCTCGACGATGCGCGCATCGCCGCCAACATGGCGAGCATCCGGCGCATCTTCGAACGCTTCCTCATATTCGGCGACGGGCCGACCGATGCGGTAATGGTCAACAACGCCGACTGGCTCGACCGGCTCGAATACATCCCGTTCCTGCGTGATATCGGACGTCATTTCAGCGTCAACCGCATGCTCGGTTTCGATTCGGTCAAGCTGCGCCTCGACCGCGAACAGCCGCTGAGCTTCCTCGAATTCAACTATATGATCCTGCAGGCGTACGACTTTCTCGAGCTTGAACGCCGCGTCGGCTGTGTGCTTCAGATGGGCGGGTCGGACCAATGGGGCAACATCGTCAACGGCACCGACCTGATCCGCCGCGTCGATGCCAAGCCCGCGTTCGGGCTGACGACGCCGCTGATCACCACCGCCGACGGCGCCAAGATGGGCAAGACCGCCGCGGGCGCGGTCTGGCTGCACGAGGATTCGCTGCCCGGCTATGACTATTGGCAATTCTGGCGGAACACGCACGACGCCGACGTCGGCCGGTTCCTGCGGCTGTTCACCGACCTGCCCGAGGCCGAATGCGCACGGCTGGGGGCGCTCGACGGTGCGGAGATCAACGCGGCGAAAGTCGTGCTCGCCAACGAAGCCACGGCGCTGTGCCGCGGACGCGAGGCTGCGGTGGCGGCCGAGGCGACCGCGCGCGCGACCTTCGCCGACGGCGCGGCTGGCGATGACCTGCCGTCATTCGCGGTCACCGGGTCGATCGGCGTGCTCGATGCACTGGTCGCGCTTGGGCTCGCGGCTTCGAAGGGCGAGGCCAAGCGGCTCGTCCAGCAGGGCGGCGCGCGCATCGACGGTGCCGCAGTCGGCGACATCGACCATGTCATCGCTGTTACCCGAGCAGTGCGGCTGTCGGCAGGCAAGAAACGTCACGGCGTGCTGACCCCGCCTTGACCCGGTCGCATTCGTTTGACCCGGTCGTCGATAAGCGCAGCCGCGTGCTCATCCTTGGCAGCCTGCCGGGGGTGCGGTCGCTCGCGCAGACCGAATATTACGCGCATCCGCAGAATGGCTTCTGGCGGTTGACGGGTGCTGTGATTGACCGCGACCTGACCGCGCTGCCCTATGCCGAGCGGCTGGCGGTACTCGGTGCCGCTGGCATCGGACTATGGGACGTTGTTGCCAGCGCCGAACGGTCGGGCAGCCTCGACGGCGCCATCCGCAATGCTGATGCCAACGACTTGGGGGCGCTGCTTGGGCGCTTTCAGGGCATCGTTGCAGTGGCTTTCAACGGCCAGACCGCAGCGACGCTGGCGCGGCGGCACGCCCTCGACACCGGCACGCGAGCCCGGTTGGTGCTGCCGTCGAGCAGCGCCGCGCACGCGGTGGCATGGACGGCAAAGCTCGATAAATGGCTGGCGTTGCGCGCGTGGCTTTAGCGTCTATTCGCCCGCCGACGCCCATGGCCGCCAAGCGGCGAGGCGGCGGTCGAGCGAGCGGGCATCGCCGGGTGCCATGCCACGCCGCAACTCGGCCGCAAGCGTGTGCGCTGCCGAGGCAATCGGCGCGTCGCCACCGCGCGCCGCAAGGCTTGCCCATAGCCACGCCTCGGTCGCATCGGCGGCCACGCCGGTGCCTGAAGCAAGCGCTCGAGCGAGGGCAAGCTGCGCGGGGGCGTACCCGCGATTGGCAGCGCGGAACCAATAGCTTACCGCGGTCGCCGAATCGGGCCTAACGCCCTGCCCGTGCGCATAAATCACCCCGAGCATCGTCTCGCCGATCGCCGAGCCCTGATCGGCAAGCGACCGGAAGCCCAGCCGCGCCTCGGCAAAACGCCCGGCATCGTGCGCGGCAAGCGCGCCTGCGAGCACCGCAGCGGGCGGCGGCGTCGCGCCACAAGGTGCCGCCAGCAGCAGGGCCGCGCAGATCAGGAACCGCTTCATCCGACCGGCTTAGGACGCGATCAGCCCGACCGCAACAAGCCGACGGCGGCATCGCGTTCAAACAGATACAGCAGCAGGCGTGCCGCCTGCCCGCGTGGCGCTTGCAGCCCGCCATCGCGGTCGAGCAGCAAGCGTGCATCATCGCGCGCCGTCTCGATCAGCCGCGCGGTGCGCTCGGGGTCGGCAAGGCGGAATTCCTGCTCGCCCGCCTGCTTGGTGCCGAGCATCTCGCCCGCGCCGCGCAGCCGCAAATCCTCCTCGGCGATCCGGAAGCCGTCATTGGTCTCGCGCATCAGCGCCAGCCGCGACCGCGCAGTTTCGGACACGACGGCGTCCCTCAGCAGCAGGCAGACCGATTTGCCGCTACCGCGTCCGACACGCCCGCGCAGCTGATGCAGCTGCGCCAGCCCAAACCGTTCGGCCGCCTCGACGATCATCAACGTCGCATTGGGTACATCGACGCCGACTTCGATGACCGTGGTTGCAACCAGCAGCTGGAGTTTTCCGGACGAGAAATCGGCCATCACCGCATCCTTCTCGGCGGGTTTGAGACGGCCGTGCACCAGCCCGACACCGTCGCCGAACTGCTGGCGCAGCGCCGAAGCGCGAGTCACGGCGGCGGCGGTGTCGCCGCTTTCCGATCCTTCGACGAGCGGGCACACCCAATAGGCCTGGCCGCCCCCTGCCAGATGCCGCGCAAGGCCGGCGGTCACATCGTGAATACGGTCGAGCGCCACGACGCGCGTATCGATCGGCTGGCGGCCCGGTGGCAGCTCGTCCAGCCGGGACACGTCCATCTCGCCGTAGGCCGTTAGCGCCAGCGTTCGCGGGATCGGCGTCGCCGTCATCACCAGCAGGTGCGGCGGCGTTTCGGCCTTGGCGGCAAGCATCAGGCGCTGGTGCACACCGAAGCGGTGCTGCTCGTCGATCACCACCAGCCCGAGGTCGTGATACGCTACCGCCTCTTGAAAAATCGCGTGCGTGCCGATCAAAATATCGATCTCGCCGGTCGCCAGCCGGTGCAGCACGTCTTCGCGCACCCGTCCCTTGTCGCGCCCGGTCAGGATTGCGATTCGAACCGGGATCGCGCCGAGTTGCGCGGTCAGGCTGGCAAAGTGCTGGCGCGCGAGAATTTCGGTGGGGGCGAGGAACGCCGCCTGCGCGCCGCTTTCGACCGCCGTCAGCATGGCGAGCAGCGCGACCAGCGTTTTGCCCGCGCCGACATCGCCCTGCAGCAGCCGCAGCATCGGCGCGCTTTGTGCCATGTCGCCGGCGATCTCGGCCCCGGTGCGCGCCTGCGCGCCGGTCAGCGCCCACGGCAGCGCGCTGACCAGCGCGGCGGTCAGCCGACCTGTTCCCGGCAACGCGCGCCCGCGCCGCAGCCGGGTATCGGCCCGCACAAGCAGCAGTGCGAGCTGGTTTGCCAGCAGCTCGTCATATGCCAGCCGGTCGCAGGCCGCCGCCTCGGCGCGCAGCGCATGCGCATCGTGTAGCGCCTGCCGCCAGCCCGGCCAGCCGCGCGCCGCCAGCACGCTCGGCTCGATCCACTCGGGCGCTGCGGGGGTGCGGTCGAGCGCGATCGCCGTCAGCTGCGCCATGCGGCGATTGGTGACCCCCTCGGTCAATCCGTAGACCGGCTCGCGCGCCGGGATGCTTCCGGCGGCCAGCGGCGCGACGACAAAGTCCGGATGAGCCATCTGCAGCGCTTGACCGTAGCGATCGAGTTTACCGCTGACGACGCGCCGCTCGCCCACCGGCAGCAGCTTGCGTGCATAGGCCCCGCCCTGCCCGAAATAGATCAGGTCGATGAACGTCCCGGCACCATCGACGCAGCGCACCCGGAACGGCGCGCGCGCGCTGCCGCTTTCATAGCCGGTGACCTGCACCTCGATGACGATCAGTCGCCCCTCGTCGGCAGCGTCGAGCGCGGCGACCGGCACCCGTTCGAGCGCCATCACCGGCAGATGGAACAACAGATCGACCGCGCGCGTCAATTTCAGCCGCCCCAGCTGACGCGCCAGTGTCGCACCCACCCCCTTCAGGACGGTGAGCTCGGCGAACAGCGGGTTGAGACTGGGCGGGCGCATGGCTATGACGAGCCATAGCGCAAGGTCCACGCCGGTTCCAACCGGCGGGGTGGCGCGTGCGTTGGAGATACCCATGGACGACACCGAATTCCGCCAGCGCCGCATTGCCTTTCGGGCGTGGCACCGGGGCACGCGCGAAGCCGACCTGATGATCGGCGGCTTTGCCGAACGCTATGCCAGCAGTTGGGACGCCGCCGGGATCGCGTGGTTCGAAGCGCTGCTCGATGAGCAGGACGTCGACATCATGGCGTGGGCGATCGGTACCGCAATGCCGCCGCCGCGGTTCGCCGGGGCGCAGATGGCGGCGCTGCAGCGGCTGGATTATATCGCCAAGGCGATGCGTTGATCGATCTCAACGCGCTTGTCGCGGCACGCGAAGGGCTAACCCTCGCTGGTTGCCCGGCGGGGTTCCTGCCGTGGTTGCTTGCCGATATCGCCCGCGCGGCAAAAGGGCGCGCGGTGTTCATCGCCGCCGACGATGCCGCAGCGCGCAGCGTGCTCGACGCGGTTACCTATTTCGCCCCCGAGCTTGAGACCGTTTATTTTCCGGCGTGGGACTGCCTGCCGTATGACCGCGCTTCGCCGAGCCTGCGGGTCGCAAGCGACCGGCTGGCGGCGCTTGCCGCGCTGGCTCGACCGACGGCAAAGGCCCAACTGCTCGTCACCACGGTCAATGCGGTGCTGCAGCGGACGCTTGCCCCGACGCGGATGACCGCGCTGTCGGCCGAGATCAAGGCGGGCGCGCGCATCGACCGTAACAAGCTGAGCGCGATGCTCGGTGCAAACGGCTTTGTGCGCACCGACACCGTGATCGAAGCAGGCGAATATGCGGTGCGCGGCGGGCTGCTCGATCTGTTTCCGGCCGGCAGCGACCATGCGCTGCGGCTCGACTTCTTCGGCGACGAGATCGAAAGCGTTCGCAGCTTCGATCCGGCGACGCAGCGCACCATCGGCCTTGCGGACGGCTTCACGCTGTTGCCGGTCAACGAAGTCCTGCTCAATGACGAAAGCATCCGGTCGTTCCGCGCCGGGTATCTTGCCGCGTTCGGTGCAAACGCGACCGGCGATCCGCTGTACGAGGCGATCAGCGACGGCCGCCGCATGGCCGGCATGGAACACTGGCTGCCGCTGTTCGAGCCCGGGTTGGCAACGCTGTTCGACTATTTCGGCGATGGTGCCGTGGTCGTCCGCGACGCGGGCAGCGAAGGGGCGGCGGACCAGCGGTTCGATGCGGTCGCCGATTATTTCGACAACCGCAAGGCAGCGCTAAGCGCCAAAAAGGGCAGCTATCGCCCGCTTGCGCCCGAAACATTGTATTTGTCGCGCGACGAATGGCGCGAGCGCCTGACCGCGACGCGCGCGCATCTGACTTCGCCGTTCGGCGTCCCCGACGGAACCCGCCGCACGATCGACTGCGAAGTCGGTGCGCCGCGCGATTTCACTCCCGAACGGACCGCGCAGGCCAACGTCTATGACGCGGTCAAGACGCATATCGACGACCTCGCTGCTGCCAAAACGCGCATCATTCTTGCCAGCTATTCGAACGGCTCGCGCGAGCGGCTGCGCGGGCTGCTCGCCGATCACGGCGTCACCGACATCGCGCTCGCCGACAGCTGGCAGGAGACGCTGGGAGCGGCTGCAAAACACCGCGTCGCCCTGACGGTGGTGCCGCTCGACCACGGTTTCACGCAGGCCAAGCTCGCCGTGCTGACCGAGCAGGACATGCTCGGCGATCGTCTCGTGCGGCGGCGGCGGTCGGCGAAGAAGGCCGACGCCTTCCTCGCCGAGCTATCGATGCTGACGCCGGGTGACCTGCTGGTTCACAAGGACCATGGCATCGGGCGATACGAGGGGCTGGTCGCGGTTGCGATCGGCAAGGCACCGCACGACTGCGTCATGCTCAGCTATGACGGCGGCGACAAGCTGTACGTGCCGGTCGAAAACATCGACGTGCTGTCGCGCTACGGCTCCGAAAGCGACGGCGTCGGCCTCGACAAGCTCGGCGGGGTGCAGTGGCAGGCGCGCAAGGCGCGGATGAAGCAGCGCATCCGCGAAATTGCGGGTGAGTTGATGGCGACGGCGGCGCAGCGCGCGCTGCGCGAAGCCGATGTCGCGGTCCCGGACGCGCAGGGCTATGCCGAGTTCGCCGACCGCTTTCCGTACAGCGAGACCGAAGATCAGCAAAAGGCGATCGACGACGTGCTCGAGGACCTCGCATCGGGTCGCCCGATGGACCGGCTGGTGTGCGGTGACGTCGGTTTCGGCAAGACCGAGGTTGCCCTGCGCGCCGCGTACACCGCCGCGCTCAGCGGCATGCAGGTGGCAGTCGTCTGCCCGACGACCCTGCTCGCGCGCCAGCACTTCGCCGGGTTCAGCGCGCGCTTTGCCGGGTTGCCGATCGAGCTTCGCCAGCTTTCGCGGCTGGTCACGGCCAACCAGGCCACCGAAGCGCGCGCCGGGCTTGCCGATGGCACCGTCGATATCGTCATCGGCACGCACGCGCTGTTGGCGAAGTCGGTCGAGTTCAAGCGGCTCGGTCTGGTGATCGTCGACGAGGAGCAGCGCTTCGGCGTCACGCACAAGGAAAAGCTCAAGAACCTCAAGGCCGACGTCCATGTGCTGACGCTGACCGCCACGCCGATCCCGCGCACCTTGCAGATGGCGCTGACCGGCCTGCGTGAACTATCGATCATCGCCACGCCGCCGGTCGACCGGCTCGCGGTCCGGACCTATGTCATGCCGTGGGACGAGGTCGTGCTGCGCGAGGCGTTGCTGCGCGAACACTATCGCGGCGGGCAAAGCTTTTTCGTCACCCCCAAGATCGCCGACCTGCCCGATATCGAGGCGTTCCTGCGCGAAAACGTGCCCGAGGTGAAATATGTCACCGCGCACGGCCAGATGTCGCCGACTGAGGTCGAGGAGCGGATGAGCGCTTTCTACGACCGCAACTACGACGTGCTGCTGTCGACCACCATCGTCGAAAGCGGGCTCGACATCCCGAGCGCCAACACGATGATTATCCACCGCGCCGACCGGTTCGGACTGGCGCAGCTGTATCAGCTCCGCGGGCGTGTCGGGCGAGCCAAGGTGCGCGCCTACGCCTATATGACGACGCCCGCCGAGCAGGTGATTACCGAGACGGCGGAAAAGCGCCTGCAGGTGCTATCGTCGCTCGATAGCCTTGGTGCCGGCTTCCAGCTGGCGAGCCACGATCTCGACATTCGCGGGGCAGGCAATCTGCTCGGCGACGAGCAGTCGGGGCACATCCGCGAAATCGGCTTCGAACTGTACCAGTCGATGCTCGAGGATGCGATCGTCGAGGCGCGCGCCGGAGCCGCCGGGCTCAAGCCGCCCGAGGAAGGCTTCTCGCCGGCGATCACGCTCGATGCGCCGATCCTGATCCCTGAGGACTATGTCCCCGATCTCAACCTGCGGATGGCGCTGTATCGCCGTCTCAACGAGGTTGGCGACCGCGCGGCGATCGACAGCTTTGCCGCCGAGATGATCGACCGCTTCGGCCCGCTGCCGGGCGAAGTCGGCAACCTGCTGCAGGTGATCGAAATCAAGCATTATTGCGCCGCTGCCAATATCGCCAAGCTCGATGCCGGAACCAAGGGCGCGCTGGTCACGTTCCAGAACGATCATTTCCCCAACCCGCCGGGGCTGATCGATTATGTCACGCGGCTGGGCGAGCGCGCCAAGCTGCGCCCCGACAACAAGCTGTTCGTTGCCGCCGACTGGGGCAATGTCGAGGCGCGGTTAAAGGGCGCCACCGCGCTCGCCAAGGGGCTGTCGCGGCTGGCAAACGGTGCCAGCGTCAAGCCTGCAGATAAACCGGCCGCAAAGGTTGCACCCAAGCCCGCGCCGCCACGGCCGAGCGTCTTCCAGTCGAAGAAATCCGGACGGCGCTGAGGTCAGCCGGTCCGGCGGGCGTCGCCGAGCATGAGTATTATCAGCTCCTGCGTCGTCAGCGGCGGCGCGCACAAAAAGCCCTGATACCAGTCGCAACCGGCGGCAGCGGCGGCGGCACGCTGCGCATCGGTCTCGATCCCCTCGGCGACCACACACAGCCCCAGCGCGCGCGCCATGTCGATCACGCCCTTGACCACGACGCGGGCGCGCGGTGGCCCGGTCAGGTCGGCGATCAACCTTTTGTCGATCTTCAGGCTGTCGAGCGGTAATGCGCGCAGATAGGCAAGGCTTGAATAGCCGGTGCCGAAATCGTCGAGCGCGACCTGCACGCCGCGCTCGCGAACGGCGGCCAGCACAGCGGCTGCCCCGGCAAGATTTTCAATCAGGTCGCTTTCGGTCAGCTCGAGCGTCAATTGGCTGGCGGGAAATCCCGACAGCGCCAGCGCATCGTCGAGCCGGTTGAGAAACGCTGCCGAGGCAAGGTCGGCGGCGGTCACATTGACCGACAGCCGCAGGCCGCGCAGCGGCATCGGCCAGTTTGCCGCCGCCCCGAGCGCCTGCCGCTGGATCTGCCCGCCCAGCCGGATGGCGACCTCGGCACTTTGCGCCACTTCGAGCAGGGTTTCAGCGGAAAGCTGGCCAAGCGCGGGGTGCTGCCAGCGCACCAGCGCCTCGACGCCGACGATCGTCCCGGTGGCGAACTCGATTTGCGGCTGGAACAGAATGTCGAACTTGCCGGCATCGAGCGTGGTGCGCAAATCAGCCTCGAGGTCGGCCATATGCTCCAGTGGCGGCCGTCCGGGGACATCTTGAAACACCTCGACGGTTCCCGGGGCGTTGGCGCGCGCGGCGACCAGCGCTGCACTGGCGCGCTGAAACACCGTGGCGGTTGCCGCTGCCGGATCGTGCGGCGACGCCTCGCCCAATGCGATCCCGATGCGGCAGCCCAGATGCACCTGACGGCCACCAGCTGAAAACGGCGCTTCGAACGCGGCTGCAAGTTGTTGGGCAATGCGCTGCGCCTCGGTCAAGGAAACCGGGCCGGCGAGCATGACGGCGAATTCGGCCCCGGCAAGCCGCGCCACCAGCCGCATCTCGCCATGGTCGGCAGCTGCGACCCGCTTTAGCCGGGCGGCCACTGCCTGCAACAAGGCGTCGGCGACCTGGCTTCCATAGGCGGCGTTGAACTGGCCGAAGCGGCCGATCGCGATCTGCAGCACGATCACCGGCGGCGCACCGCCGGTCGGCTTGCCGAGCAGCAGCTCGACCCAGCCCTGCGCATAGGCCGCCGTCGCCAATCCCGTCAGCACATCGCGGCGCGGCACCGCTTCGGCGACGATGACCTTGCCCGCCGCCGCCGCCGCGAGGCGCTCGGTCGCGCGTTGCGCAAAACGCACCGCCTCGATCAGCCGGCTGTGCGTAAACGGGCTGACCAGCACGCGGGTCGCCCCGGCATCATAGGCCGCGCCGACCGCGCCGTCGTCGCTGCGCGACAGCAGCATCAACATCGCCCCGCGCCGCATTTCGACTGCATCGGCCAAATCACGCGCGACATCGATCCCCGGCAGCAGCGCGCCGCGCGCATCGACCAGCACGACCGGCGCAGTATCCGAGCGGTAGCAGCGCAGCGCCTCCTCGGGCTTGCGGATCAGCCGGACGGTCCAACCTGCCGCCGCACACACCGCTCGCAGCTCGTCACCATAACGCGACGAGACGATAAACAGCTCGGGAGGCGCACCGGAAAGCATCGTACACATGGTTAACGAATTATTGACTCGTCGCCTAGCCCGTTCAGCAACGGCTCGGGGTGGACTTCGCACCGTCCGACGCCCATTTTGGGCATTATGCTGGTAAACACCCTTCCAACGGCCGCGCGGACCACGCCGCTGATTGACCCGTTCGGGCGCAAAATCGACTATCTCCGGATCTCGGTGACCGACCGTTGCGACTTCCGCTGCATTTATTGCATGTCCGAAACGATGACTTTTCTGCCAAAAAGTGACGTTTTGAGCCTTGAGGAAATCGACCGTCTGGCGAGCGCGTTCGTTCGGCGGGGCACGCGCAAACTTCGGCTGACGGGCGGCGAGCCGCTCGTTCGCCGCGGGCTTGTCGATCTTGTGCGCAAATTGTCGCGGCACCTAAGTTCAGGTGATCTCGACGAAATTACGCTGACCACCAACGGTTCGCAGCTGCGAACGCACGCCGAAGCGCTGTTCGACGCGGGCGTGCGCCGAATCAACGTCAGCCTCGATACGCTCGATCCCGACAAGTTTGCGCGCGTCACGCGCTGGGGGCGGCTACCGCAAGTGCTCGATGGGATCGAGGCTGCGGCGGCGGCCGGGCTGCACGTCAAGATCAACATGGTGGCGCTCGCCGGGATCAACGACGACGAGATCGTCGACATGCTCGACTGGACCGCGCGCCACGGCCACGATCTGGTGCTCATCGAAACGATGCCGATGGGCGCGATCGATGAAGACCGCACCGACCGCTACCTGCCGCTCAGCCGCGTCCGCGCCGATCTCGAACGCCGCTTCGAGTTGATCGACCTGCCCGATGTGACCGGAGGCCCGGCGCGCTATGTCCGGATCGCCGAGACCGGGCAGCGGCTGGGGTTCATCACGCCGCTGACGCATAACTTTTGCGAAAGCTGCAACCGCGTCCGGCTGACCGCTACCGGGACGCTGTACATGTGCCTCGGCCAGGATGATGCGGCCGATTTGCGCGGCGTCATTCGTGCGCATGCCGACGATGACGCGCTCGACGTGGCATTGGATGCTGCGATTGCCCGCAAGCCGAAGGGGCACGACTTTGTTATCGACCGCGCGCGTCCAGCCGTGGCGCGCCATATGAGCGTGACCGGCGGGTGACCTTGAAGCTCGCGCTGCTCGCGTCGCCGACTCCGCCCGCGCAGGCAGCAGCGGAGGCATTGCGCAGCCGCTATGACTGGGTTGGCGTGCGGGAGGCCGACATCGTCGTTGCGATCGGCGGCGACGGTTTTCTGCTGCAGGTTTTGCACGCGGCACTGCACGCACGGCAGCCGCGCCCGGTGTTCGGCATGAACCTCGGCACGGTGGGCTTCATGATGAACGAGTTTCGTCATGAAGCATTGCCCGAGCGGATTGCCGCAGCGCGGACGTTCAAACTGCATCCGCTGCGCATGGAAGCGCGAACGGCGGCGGGCGGGCTGGTCGTGTCGCCGGCGATCAACGAAGTCTCGCTGCTGCGCGAAACCCGGCAGGCGGCGAAAATCGAGATCAGCATCGATGGCAAGGTCCGCATGGCCGAGTTGGCGGCGGACGGCGTGCTAGTGTCGACGCCTGCCGGGTCGACCGCCTATAACCTGTCAGCGAACGGCCCGATCCTGCCGCTGACGTCGGACTTGCTGGCGTTGACCCCGATCAGCCCGTTTCGCCCGCGGCGCTGGCGCGGCGCGCTGCTGCCCGATACATCGGTGGTCGAATTCCGCGTCCTCGAGCCCGCCAAGCGCCCCGTCAGCGCCGTCGCCGACCAGCTCGAAGTCCGCGATATTGCCAGCGTCCGGGTCAGCACCGACAAGACGGTGACGCTCGATTTGCTGTTCGATCCCGACTATGCGCTCGACGATCGAATCTTCCTCGAACAATTTCAGAGCTAGCGGGCTTGTGGCGCGGGAACTCGGTTGCTATAGCCCGCCGCTCATTCCCTGGTAGCTCAGCGGTAGAGCGTTCGACTGTTAATCGAAATGTCGTAGGTTCGAATCCTACCCGGGGAGCCAATTCGTCCTGAGCGATGCGGCCTAGCTGTCGTCTTCGTCGAGAATGCGCCGCAGCCGCTGCTCGTCGAGATCGAGCTCCTCGCGGACCACCCGAACCGCCTCCGCATCGAGCGTTTCGCTGTTGGCGTTCAACGCCGTGCGCGCCGCCGCGATCGTCTCAAGCCGCAGCCGGACCTGCAGGCTGAGCGTTTCGCCGTGGCGCTCGCCGTCGTCGTCAACGGCGCGGGCGCGCTGTGCCCTTGCGGCAAGGTCGCGTTCGACCGCATCGGCGACTTCGTGAAGTTCGGGCCGTGCTGCAATCACCTCGGCGATCGCGGCATGCGCTGCCTCGGCCGCCAGCGCGCGCGCCGCCGTCAGCGCGGGGTCGGGCAGGTCGCTGTGCGGCAGCGCGACCCCCAGCCACCGGATCACCCAGCCCAGCGTTGTCCCCTGCACGACGAGCGTTGCAAGAATCGCGCAGAACGCAAGGAAGACGATCAAGTCGCGCTCGGGAAAGTCGGCTGGCAGCGCAATCGCCGCAGCCAGCGAAACCACGCCGCGCATTCCCGCCCATGACAATACGCTGGCGTGGCTCCACGGCAGCGGGCGCGGCGCGCGGCGCAACCGCGTTGTCAGCGCAGCGCCGTACATCCAGACAAACCGGCTGCCGATCACCGCGAGCGTCACCCCGCCGGCAAGCAGCGCCAGATAGCCTTCTCCCTCGAAAGCCAGGCGATCGAGGATCGGCCGAAGCTGCAGCCCCATCAGGATGAACACGAGGCTTTCGAGCACGAATTCGACAAAACCCCAGGTCGCCGCTGCCGACAGCCGCGTTTCGGCAGTGAACGCCTGATTCTGCCGCTGGCCGAGCACGAGTCCGCACCCGACCGCCGCCAACACGCCCGATCCGCCAAGCTGCTCGGCAGAAAGATACGCCGCATAGGCCGCCAGAAACCCTACCGCGATGTCGAGCTGATTATCCTCGATCGCCTTGAATACCAGCATCGCCCCGCGCCCGACCCCGTAGCCGACCACTGCACCGATGCCGGCGGCCAGCATGAAGTGCCATGCAGCCGACCCCAATGTCGCACTGGCGCCGAGCGCGGCGGCGACCGCAAACCGGTACAGCACAAGCGACGTCGCATCGTTGAGCACGCCCTCGCCCTCCAGAATGGTCGACAGGTCCTTGGGCAGCGCGAGGCGGCGCAGCACGGCCTTGGCCGCCACGACGTCGGGCGGCGACACGATCGCGCCGAGCGCAATTGCCGCCCACCACGGCAGTTCGGGGATCATCAGCTTGACCGCGACCGCGACGACGGCGGCGGTAAACAACACCGCCCCGACTGCGAGGAACAGGATCGGCCGCAAATTGGCGCGGAACACCGTCCAGTCGGTGCGGTAGGCACTGGCCTGCACCAGCGGCGGCAGGAACAGGACCAGCAGCAGTTCGGGTTCAAGCCTGGGTGCGGGCATGCCCGGCACGAACGCCAGCGCGCCGCCCGCGACGACCAGCACCGCCGCAGGCGGCAAGGCAAAGCGCTGCGCCAACGCCGTCAGCGGCACACAGATCGTCAGCAGGATCAGCAGCGTTTCAAACAGGATCATACCGACCAACGCCTGCTGACACGAAGCGGTCGCATAATCATGGCACGGACCTCGCAATCGACGCTACCGAGCGCCACCTGTTGCCATGAACGATCGCCCCCCGCAGGAGAACTGACATGTCGGTTACCGTAGTCTACAAAACATCCGCCACTGCAACCGGCGGCCGCGACGGTCACGCGCGCAGCGATGACGGCAGCGTCGATGTCCAACTGGTCGTCCCCAAGGAACTGGGCGGGCCCGGCGGCGTCGGCGCCAATCCCGAAAAGCTGTTCGCCGCAGGCTATTCGGCGTGCTTCCTCGGCGCGATGAAGGCGGTGTCGGCCAAGGAGGGCGTCAAGGTGCCACCCGATGCCAGCGTCACTGCCGAAATCGGCTTCGGGCCCCGCGCCGAGGGCGGCTATGGCATCACCGCACATCTGACGATCACAGTGCCGGGAATCGATCACGCCGCTGCCGAGCGGCTGGTCCATGCCGCGCATCAGGTCTGCCCCTATTCGAACGCGACGCGCAACAATGTCGATGTCGGGCTGACGGTCGCCTGACCGGCTATTCGGTGTAATCGAACTTGGGCGTTGCGGCGGCTTTCTTGCCGCCGAACGTCCAGTTCAGCCCGAAATTGGCCGTCCGCTGCGCGCGCCGCCGCGTCGCGATATCGTGAACGCTGCCGGTATCGATGACCAGCCGGTCTCTAAGCGAATCGAACACGTCGGTGACCGTGACCACCGCCGACAACCCCGGGCGCAGTTGATGGCGGAAGCCGAAATTGCTGCCGACCGATGCCGCGCGATACCCCTGCGGAACCAGCCGCTTGCCGGTGTAGTTGACGCTGAACTGGACCGTGTCGCGCGGTGTCAGCCGATAGTCGACGCTGCCCTTGGCGCTAAAGCTGACGATCGAACGCGCGACATTTATGCCAAGGTTAGCCGCATCGATCCGGTTGAAATAGACATTGCCGCTGAGGCTGTACGACAGCGCCTTCGCCTTGCCGCTAACCGCAATCTCGCTGCCCGCCGCAAGACTGGTCCCCAAATTCTGCCGCGTCGTCAGCAAGACCGTCGGGCTGATCTGCGTCACGAAATCGGTGAATAAATTGCGGCTGTTGCGCACGTACGGTGTCAGCTCGACCGACAGACCGTGCGCTGCATATTGCAAGCTGCCCTCCACCGCGTCGGTTTCCTGCGGCAACAATTTGGGGTTGCCGGCGCGCAGGTTGAGCGGGTTGTTGAAGATCGGATACGGATCGAGATCGTCGGGCTCGGGCCGGACGATGCGGTGGCTATAGCTCAGCCGCAGCGTCTGCGTATCGCTCAGCGCATAGTTGAGGTGCACCGTCGGATAGAAGCGGTAATAGCTGTTCGAGTCGTTTTGGCCCGTCAGCGGCACCAGCGTTTCGGTAAACGTCGCCTCGACCCGTGCCCCGAAAATGGCGGTCAGCCGCTTGCTCAACGCGCTATTATAGGTTGCATAGGCCGCATGGACGGTCTGGCCGTACCGGAAGCTGTTGGTCAACGCCGGGTCGATCGTCGATCGCGCGGTGACACTGTCGATGACGGTGGCGCGGTTGTCGTACCGGTCGTCGTCACGCTGCAGATCATAACCGATCAGCACCAGCCCACCCCCGGCCAGCGGTCGCGCATATTCGGCGGTCAGCCCACGTTCGACGGCATCGGAATGCGGCTCCTGCTGGTCGATCGTCACGAGGCCGGGGGGAACCGCGAAGGTGTCGGTAAAGCGGCGGCGCTGCATTTCGGCGGTTTCGCTGCGCCGCAGATCGAGCGTCAGTTCATGCCCCTTGGCAGCAAAGCTGTGGTGATATTTCG
Source organism: Sphingomonadales bacterium (assembly GCA_038225475.1). Taxonomy (GTDB): domain Bacteria; phylum Pseudomonadota; class Alphaproteobacteria; order Sphingomonadales; family Sphingomonadaceae; genus Polymorphobacter_B. The sequence goes on along the minus strand of JBBRRA010000004.1, from coordinate 247,939 downwards.
CCGTTGCCTCGCTGTAGATTTCACGCTCGTGGCCCGTACCGATGCGCGTGAAATCGGTCACGACGGCCCCCGCTGCGGTCGCAATTCGGTTGGCCTGGTAAAACTCGGGTGTCCCGGTTCGCGCATTATAGCTGCCGCTAGCGCTGAGCCGATCGGCGGGCGTCAGGTCGTAATCGACCCCGGCGTTGACGATGCGCGACAGGCGGTTGCTACGGACTACGCCGGTCTGGCGACTGTCGGTGACCAGCCCCGCCGCGTCGGCCTGCGTGCGCTGGTCGCCGAACGGGCGATACGGCCGGTCGCGCTTGATGGTCAGCCCGCCGTTCAGGCTTAAGCGCCCGGCGCGATAGGCGAGCGTCGACCCCAGATTGAACCGTCCGTCGGTGCCGATGCTGGCGATCGCGCTCCCCGAGACGCCGGGGGCGGCGTTCTTGCGCGTGATGATGTTGATGATGCCGGTCGCGCCGTCGGGCCGATATTGCGCCGACGGGTTGGTGATGACCTCGATGCTTTCGATGCCATTGGCGGGCAGCGACTGGAGCGTTTCGCCGCGCCGCGCTGCCGACACACTGGTCGACGGCTTGCCATCGATCAGGATCTGGACGTTGCTGTCGCCGCGAATACTGACATTGCCGTCGGCGTCGACATCGACCGATGGCAGGTTATGCAGGATGTCGGCAACCGAGCCCGAAACCGACTGCAGATCGTGCGCGACCGCATAGACCTTGCGGTCGATCAGCGAACGCGCCGCCTCGCGATCGGTCGAAACCACGATTTCATCGCTACCCTTCGTCGCCGAACGCGGTACGCCTCCCCCCGGCGTCGCCTGCGCGAGCACGGCAGAAGATTGCGCAAACGCTAATACGGCGATGCGCGCCATACCCCGCTGCATCGCTGCCATCCCTGAAAATGCTACGGCACATTCCGGCCGCTAATGACGACGCATTTACCTGTAATCTAAAGGTAATACAATTAAAACATTTGTCCGGACAACTATACTATGGTGGGGTATATGACGACCATGCTATATAGCCACTTATGGGCCATATCGCGCACGAAAAAACGAAGCTGCTCAACCGACTCAAGCGCATTCGCGGGCAAGTCGATGCCATCGAACGCGCCGTCGCGGCCGATGGTGAATGCGCGCGCGTGCTGCAGCAGGCGACAGCCGCGCGCGGCGCGCTCGATGGTTTCATCGCCGAAGTGATCGAGGATCACATCCGCGAACATCTGGTCGATCCGGCGGCCTCGCGCGACGACCCACGCGTCCAGGCGGCCGAAGAACTCGTCGCCATCGTTCATTCCTATCTGACCTGAAAGTCGCAACCGACATGGCGCATGCACACAGCCACGGACATGATCATGGCCACGGCCATCATCACGGGCACAGCCACGCCCCGGCGAATTTCGACCGGGCGTTCGCCGTCGGCATCACGCTCAACCTCGGTTTCGTGGTGGCCGAAGTGGCATTCGGGCTCGCGTCGCACTCGCTCGCACTGCTTGCGGACGCCGGGCACAACCTGTCCGATGTGCTCGGGCTGGGGCTGGCTTGGGGCGCCGTCTGGCTGGGGCGAAAGCCCGCGACGGCGCAGTTTACCTATGGCTTTCGGCGCAGCTCGATCCTCGCGTCGCTGTTCAACGCGGTGTTTCTGCTGCTCGCGGTCGGCGCGATCGCGTGGGAAGCGGTTCAGCGGCTTGCGGCCCCCGCACCGGTCGATTCGACTACGGTGACGATCGTTGCGGCGGTCGGCATCGCGGTCAACGGCGTAACCGCGTGGCTGTTCGCGCGCGGGGCGAAAGGCGACCTCAACATCCGTGGCGCGTTCATCCACATGGCGTCCGACGCCGCTATTTCAGCGGGAGTCGTGGTTGCGGCGCTGGTGACGCTGTACACCGGCTGGCTCTGGCTCGACCCGGTGGTCAGCCTCGCGATCGTCGTGCTGATCGTGGTCGGCACGTGGGGGCTGCTGCGCGAATCGATGCGCCTCGCGCTCGATGCGGTTCCCGCGGGCGTCGATCAGGCCGGCGTCGCTGCTTATCTCGCCGCGCTGCCCGGCGTGGCGCAGGTGCACGACCTCCACATCTGGTCGATGAGCACCACCGAGGTTGCGCTGACCGCGCATCTGGTCCGCCCCGATTGCGGCGTCGACGACGGCCTGTCGGCCAAGATCGCGCACGACCTCGACCATGACTTCGGCATCGCGCACGTCACCATTCAATGCGAAGCAGCGGCGCAGCATGATGGCTGCGTCGGGGCCGGCTGCTAGAGCAGCGCTTCGATCTTGCCGGCGATCGCTTCGGGCTTGGTTGCCGGCGCAAAGCGTTCGACGACGTCGCCTTGCCGGTCGATCAAAAACTTGGTGAAGTTCCACTTGATCGCCTCGCTTCCAAGCAGCCCCGGCGCGGCCTTCTTCAGCACCGCATACAACGGGTGCGTGCCGCTGCCGTTGACCTCGACCTTGGCGAACATCGGAAAATCGACGCCGAAGCTGGTCCGGCAGAATGTGTCGATGTCAGCCTCGGTTCCGGGTTCCTGGCCGCCGAACTGGTTGCACGGGAAGCCGAGCACGGCAAATCCGCGGTCGGCATAGCGCTTTTGCAACGCCTCTAGCCCGTCATATTGCGGGGTGAACCCGCACTTCGACGCGGTGTTGACGATCAGCAATACCTTGCCGCGCCAGTCGCCCATCGACACCGTCCGGCCGTCGATCGCGCGTAGGTCAACGTCGTACAAGCTCATAGAAAACCCCCGAATGCACTCCGATATCGCCAGAAATATGCGCGCCGAATTAAGATCGCCTGAATATTTCGAAGGTTACACGCTGCCGATAAAATTGCGAAAAGGTTAATTCTGACGTATAGCGGCAGCACGGTTTTGATGAGGGGACGCCGGATGTGGAAGCTGCTGCTGATCCCCTATCTTATCATGGCGTTCTTTGTCGGCGACTCGCGGGCGCGCTGCGGGGAACGGCGCGACGCCTATGGCCTTGTCGATCACAGTTGGAAATCGAGCCTGTGGTACGGGGCGATCTGGCCGGTATCTATCGTGATCTATTGGGGCCAACATGGGTCGCTCGGCGATTTCTTCTCGCGCAGCGACCGCAGCGAATGCGCCTGACCGGCTTTCGGAGCGGGCTCGTTGCCGTTGCCGGGCTGGCGGTCGCGCTGACCATGCCCGGCGCAACCGCACGCGCGCAGTCCGGCCCCGTCTATCGCAACGGTGCGATCGCCTGCCCCGACGGATCGCAAGTCCGCGTGACTCAGGAACCCGGCGCGCCGAACCCGGATGCCGACGATATGCGCCTGATGTGCCAGATGTCGTCGGCGACGCACGGGCATGAACCGATGATCATCGCCGCCAAGTCGGGCGACGGCGGCATGCTGATTTGCGACAGCAAGACCCAGATCAGGTTGCACGGCTGGCACGACGGCGACCACTGGCCGCGCGCTCGGCTGTATGCGCTGTGCGGCCGCACCGAACCGACGATGACGTCAGAGTTGCCGCTGGCGGCACCATCGGTGCCGACGATCACGAGCATCATTCGCACGCCGTCGCCGCCGCCGGCGACCGTCGGGCTCGATACGCGGACTTCGCGCAATCAACCACCACCCGACTGGCGGGCGTTTGGGAGCCCGCCGCCGGCGAAATTCCGGCTGACGCCCGATGAAGTCACCGCGTTCGTCGACGGCTGCGTCAATGCCGCCGCCGCCCGGAATGGCTCGGCGTCCGATGCAGCGCGGCAATGCACTTGCCGTGCGCGCGTCATCCCGACGCTGATCACCCGGCGCGAGTTCGAAAGCTATAACGAGTGGCTGGTATGGAGCACGACGTGGCGCGCGCATGTCTGGACGGTCGAGAAACCGCAAGGCGTCGAAGATCAGATCCGCGCCGCGATCCGGCAATGCGCCAATCGCTGACCGCCGGGTGACGCCGCCTCCGTGGCGGGCTAAGCCTGCGCGATGGACCTGACGACCCCCGCCATCGTCTGCGCCGTTCGCGGTCACGGCGAAAACGGCGCGATCGTCCGCCTGTTGACGCCCGACGACGGCCTGCAGGCGGGTTATGTCCGCGGCGGGCGGTCGCGGCGGTTGCGCCCGGTGCTGCAGCCCGGCAACCGGGTCGCAGTGCGGCTGGTGGCACGGGTCGACAGCCAGCTGGCCGCAGCCACCGTCGAGCTCGAACGGTCGCGGACGCTGTTGGCGGCCACACCGCTCGGCAGCGCCGCGCTCGAATGGCTGACGGCGCTCGCCGCGACCGCGCTTACGGAGGGCGCACCGCATCCGCGCCTGTACGCGGCGCTCGACGGTATCCTCGACGCGATGGCGCTGGGCGCGATCGCGCCCCGCTGGCTTGCCGGCGTGGTCCGGTTCGAGCTGTTGTTGCTCGCCGAGCTGGGTTTCGGCCTTGATCTGTCGACCTGTGCGGCGACCGGCACAGCGCAGGACCTTGCCTTTGTCTCGCCAAGGTCGGCGCAGGCGGTCAGCCGCGGCGCCGGTTTGCCCTATGCGCCCAAACTGCTGCCGCTGCCGCCGTTCCTGCTCGACGCCGAGCTGACGCCCGCGGCGCGCGATTTGATCGACGGGCTGCGCACCACCGGGCACTTTCTGGCGCGCGATATATTGACCGGGCGCGCGGCAGAGATGCTGGCGGCGCGCGAGCGGTTCGTCGCAATTGTTACGACCCAACTGGACGGCGCAGCCACCGGGGGTTAAAGCCTTCGCCAAGCGAGGGGTTGCTGTTGGATAGGATCCCCATGCGCCTGTTGTTATCCGCGTTGCTGCTCACTGCCGCCACCCCCGCCGTTGCCGGCGGCTTTTACCTTCAGGAACAATCGCCGCTCGCGGTCGGACGCGCCTTTGCCGGCGAAGCGGCCATCGCCGACAGCGCCGCGACGATTTTCTACAATCCCGCCGGCATGACCAACCTCTCCGGCACGCAGGTCGATGCGGGGGCGCAGTTCCTGCTGATCGACAGCCATCAGCGCGACCTTGGCAGCACGCGCAGCGTGCCCGGCAGCGCGACACGCTTTCCCACCGGCGGCGGCAATGGCGGCAATCCGTTCGACCAGCCGGTGTTCATCCCATCGGGCTATATCTCGCATCATGTCGCCAACTCGCCGATCTGGCTGGGGCTGGGCATCAGCGCGCCGTTCGGGCTCAAGGTGGTGTACGACGACGGCTGGTTCGGCCGATACGATTCGCTGCGGTCGGACCTGAAAACCTATAATTTTCAGCCGTCGGTCGCGGTCAAATTCGGCAATATTTCGGTCGGTGGCGGGGTCGACATCCAGTCGATGACTGCCACGCTGACGTCGGCGCTGCCCAACGTCTCCCCGCTGCTGCCCGACGGCAACATCAACATCCACGGCAAGGATCTCGCCTTTGGCTGGAACCTCGGCGTGCAGGGTGAATTCGGCCCGTTGCGGCTTGGCGCGCACTACCGTAGCCATATCGACCATAGCCTGTCGGGGCTGGTCAAGATCACCGGGCTGGTCGGGCCGCTGGCGGGCGCGAACAGCACGCGCTTCGGTCTCGCGCCGATCAGTGTGCCCGACATTTATTCGGTCGGCGGCGTCTATAGCGTCGGCAAGGCGCGGCTGCTGGCGGGCGGTGAATTCACCAAGTGGAGCCGGTTCAACGCGATCACGGTCGAAAATCAGGGCACGGTGTTCCTGTCGAGTGCGCAGAACTACCGCGACACCTGGACCGGCAATGTCGGCGTCGAATACGACGTGTCGCCGCGCCTGACGCTGCGCGCCGGCTCGCTGTACGACCAGACGCCGACGCGCGACGGGTTCCGTACGACGCGGGTTCCCGATGGCAACCGGGTCTGGGCGACGGCGGGAGCGACCGCGCACGTGACACAGGCGATCGCGGTCAACCTCAGCTATGCGCACATCTGGGTCGACCGCGAGCCGATCAACCGCACCGATCCGCTGTTCGCAGGAACGCCCGCGGTCACCACGGTCAACACGCTGTCGGAAAACACCGGCCATGCCAACGAGTTGGCCGCAAGCGTGTCGCTGAAGTTCTAAGCAGGCTAGACGTCCGGTGCTATGCGTTCGTACCCGAAACTGACCGTCACGTTCTGCCACGGCACATGCAGTGCCTCGGGGAGGTGGCAGACGAGGCTGAACAGCATCGGCTGACCACGACGCGCCTGCCGGAATTCGACGCCCTCCGGCAGGCGTATCCCGCGCGGCAGCAAGGCGAAATCGTCGATCAGTTCATCGCGGACAAACCCGGCGCGATCGGCGATCGGCAACGCATACAGCTCGGCGAGCGCCGCTTGAAACGCCGGCGTTGCGACAAAATCGGCAAGCGTCGCTTCGGCCGCCTGCACCGCCGCGCGGATGTGGCCGACCATCGACCGGGCAGACGGCGCATCGCCAGCCTGCGCGTCATCCTCATCCGGTTCGGGAACCAGATAGTCGACTGTCTCGACCGCCTCTGCCGCCAAAGGCGCGCTCGTCGGCGTTGCCGCGACGAGGAGCGGACTGTTCAACGCGGATCTTGCCATCCGAAACCCCTTTCGGAGTTGCTTTCAACATGTTTTATTAATAATTACAACCTTTCGGTTAACATCGTTAAGCATCTTTCCGTGGACCGCGCGGACCGCTACCTGTCGCTCCATGAATGACACCATCGACACCGCTTTCGCCGACGCGCTTTCCGACCGCTATTTGATCTATGCGCTGTCGACGATCACGGCGCGCTCGCTGCCCGATGTGCGCGACGGGTTGAAGCCGGTCCACCGGCGCATCCTGTGGGGCATGCGGTTGCTCAAGCTCGACCCCTCGACCGGCTCGGGCGAGCTGCTCGACGCCAGTGCGGCGCGCAACACCACCGGCTACAAGAAATGCGCGCGCGTGGTCGGCGACGTGATGGGCAAATATCATCCGCACGGCGACCAGTCGATCTATGACGCGATGGTCCGCATGGCGCAGTCGTTTTCGCTGCGCTATCCGCTGGTCGACGGCCAGGGCAATTTCGGCAATGTCGACGGCGATAACGCCGCGGCGATGCGCTATACCGAGGCGCGGCTGACGATTGCCGCCGGCGACCTGATGGACGGCCTCGACGAGGCCTGCGTCCCCTATCGTGACACCTATAACGGCGAGGAGGAGGAGCCCGAGGTCTTTCCGGCCGCCTTTCCCAACCTGCTGGCGAACGGCGCCAGTGGCATCGCGGTCGGCATGGCGACGTCGATCCCGCCGCATAATGTGTCCGAAATCTGTGACGCCGCCTGCGCGCTGCTCGACGTTCCGACGACGACTGCCGACCTGCTCCCCGGCCCCGACTTTCCCACCGGCGGCGTGCTGGTGGAAACTCCGGCGGCGATCCGTGAGGCCTATCGCACCGGGCGCGGTAGCTTTCGGCTGCGCGCGCGCTGGCAGGTCGAGCCGGGCGAGTTCGGCACCTACACTGTCATCGTCACCGAAATCCCGTACCAAATTTCCAAGGGCAAGCTGATCGAGGCGATCGCCGACCTGATCAACGACAAGAAGCTGCCGATCCTTGCCGACGTTCGCGACGAGTCCGATACCGAAATCCGCCTCGTGCTCGAACCGCGGTCGCGCAATGTCGATGCCGCGGTCCTGATGGAAAGCCTATTCCGGCTGACCGATCTCGAGACGCGCTTCCCGCTCAACCTCAACGTGCTGAACAAGGATCATACGCCCGGCGTAATGTCGTTGCGGCAGGCGTTGCAGGCGTTCCTCGATCACCAGCTCGATGTGCTTGCCAAGCGCACGCAGTTCCGGCTCGACAAGATCGAGGACCGGCTCGAACTGCTTGACGGTTACCTCAAGGCGTATCTCAACATCGACGAGGTGATCCGCATTATCCGCGAGGAGGACGAACCCAAGGCCGAGCTGATGCGCCGCTTCGACCTCAGCGACCGCCAGGCCGAAGCCGTGCTCAACCTGCGGCTGCGCGCGCTGCGGCGGCTCGAGGAAATCGAGATCACCAAGGAGAACAAGGCGCTACAGGCCGAAGCCAAGGGGCTGCGCGCGCTGCTCGCGTCGCCGTCGGCACAGGCGGCGCGGGTGCGCGGCGACTTGGTGAAACTACGTGCGCGCTATGGTCCCGAAACGCCGCTGGGGCGTCGCCGCACCGAAATCGGGACGCTGCCCGATGTCACAGCAATCCCGCTCGAAGCGATGATCGACCGCGAACCGCTGACCATCATCGCGTCCGCCAAGGGCTGGATCCGTGCGATGAAGGGGCATATCGACCTGAGTTCGCCCGATGCGCTCAAGTTCAAGGAAGGCGACGGCGCAGCGTTCGCGTTTCACGCGCAGACCACCGACAAGCTCGTGGTCGCAGCGAGCACCGGGCGGTTTTATACGCTGGGGGCGGATCGGTTGCCCGGCGGGCGCGGCTTCGGCGAACCGATCCGCCTGATGATCGACCTTGGCGGCGACGTCGAGATCGTCGCGCTGTTCGTCCACCGCGCCGAAACCCGGCTGTTGCTCGCCGCGAGCGACGGGCGCGGCTTTGTCATCGACAGTGCCGAACTGCTGTCCGAAACGCGCAAGGGCAAGCAGGTGATGACCCCGCGCACCGGCGCCAAACTGGCGCACATCCGCGCGCTCGATGCGGCGCACGACATGCTCGGGGTGATCGGCGACAACCGCAAGCTGCTGCTGTTCGCGCTCGGCGAAGTCCCGGTGATGGCACGCGGGCAGGGCGTCGCGCTGCAGAAATACCGCGACGGCGGACTGTCCGATGTCACCAGTTTCGCGCGCGGCGACGGGTTGTCGTGGCAGATGGGCGGTGCCGGCACGCGGACCAGGACCGAGGCCGATGTCGGCCCGTGGGTCGGCCCACGCGGCGGCGCGGGGCGGTTGCCGCCGCAGGGGTTCCCGCGCGACAACCGGTTCTAGCGCACCGCGCCCGGAAACCCCGCCGCGACCCATTCGCGCTCGAGCCGCCCGAGTTCGCGGCTGACTTCGGGCCCGGCGGGGAGGCCGCCGGCGATCAGGTCGCGCCCCGACAGCGGGAAGCGTGGCCGGGTCCAGCCGGTCAGCGCGCGCGCATCGAGGCCCGCCAGCAGTCGCCGGTCGATCGCCGCGTCGGCACCGTCGAAATAGGCCTCGGCAAGCGGGTCCGCGCCCGGCGGCGCTGCCATCGCCACCAGCCGCAGCCGCTCGGCGTTCGACAGCCGCAGCCGCCGCGCCACGCCGTCGAGCAGCTTCGCATCCGCCGGCAATAGCGCCGCGAGCCGTCGCAGCGGGGACAGCGCGACCGCCGCGGCTGCCTCTGCGGCAATGACCCGTGCCAACCGGTCGACATCACGCGCTTCGGGCAGCACCGGCGTCAGGATGCCGTTTGCCAGCATCACCGCCACCGTCGGCACCGGGTCGGTCACACTCAGCAGCTTGAGCAGTTCGCCGCGCACCCGCTCGCGCGACAATGCCATCAGGTCGTTGGCGCGCGCGCCGCATGCCGCCAGCCCCGCCGCATCGGGCGGCCCGGCACCGAAGCGCGCGTGAAAGCGGAAAAATCGCAGGATCCGCAAATGGTCCTCGGCGATCCGCTGCGCCGGGTCGCCGATGAAGCGCACATGATGCGCCGCCAGATCGTTCAGCCCGCCGAAAAAGTCGGTGACCGCACCGGTCAGCGGATTGGCATACAGCGCGTTGATCGTGAAATCGCGGCGGCTCGCATCCTCCTGCCAGTCGTCGGAAAACTCGACCACCGCATGCCGCCCGTCGGTCGCGACATCGCGGCGCAGCGTGGTCACTTCGAAAGTCTGACCGCCGCTCACCGCCGTCACCGTGCCGTGCGCAATCCCCGTCGGCACCGCCCGCGCGCCCGCCGCCTCCAGCCGCGCGACCACATCTGCGGGCACCAGCCGCGTTGCAAAGTCGACATCGCTGACCGGCAAACCGAGCAGCGCATCGCGTACCGCACCGCCCACCAGCCGCGTCGTGTCGTCGGCTGCACCCAGCGCCCCCAGCACGCGCTGCGCCGCCGGCGTCCACGCGGGCAAGGCCAGCTTCACGCCAGCCGCCGCGCAAGGTTGACGATCATCGCCGCCGTTGCGCCCCAGATTTCATGCTCGGGCCACGCGATCACATAAAACGATCGCGTCCGACCCTGATATTCGGCCTGCCGCAGCTCGTGGTTGCGCGGGTCGAGCAGGAACGCCAGCGGTACCTCGAACAGCGCCGCGACTTCATCGGCGGCGGCAACCAGCGGCAATCCGGGCGCGATCAACCCAAGCACCGGGGTGATATGATAGCCGGTCCCGGTTTCATAAGTGTCGGTCGGCCCCAGCACCTGCACCGCGTGCGGCGCCAGCGCGATCTCCTCATGCGCTTCGCGTAACGCGGCAGCGACCGGCCCGGCGTCGTCGGGATCGATGCGGCCGCCGGGAAAGGCCACCTGCCCTGCATGGCGGCGCAGCGTCGTGGTGCGGCGCGTCAGCAGCACGCCCGGCTCGGGCTGATCGGTGACGGCGATCAACACGGCGGCGGGTGTCAGCAACGTCGCGGTGGCAACGCCGTCGGGCGCAAAGTCCCAATCGCCGCGCAGCGCGCCGCTGCTCGGGGCATTCACCGCTGCCCGCAGCCGTTCGCTCAGGCTCATGCGCCGGGCAGCGCAAAGAAGGCACCGTCGCTCCACAGCCCCGGCGGCGTCGCGCCCTCGCCCAGCGCAAGCTCGACCAGATCATAATAAACCGCCCGCCCGACCAGCGCATCGAGTCCGCCGCGCACATGCAGATACGGGCGCGGCGTGCCATCGGCGGCGACATCGAAGCGCAGGCGATTGTCCAGCCCGGCAATGACATGCTCGTCGGTGTTGAGCCGGAACGCCAGTCGCCGATCGGCACCCGCTCCCTCGCTTGTCATCTCGACCGCGACGAACGGCGCATCGTCGACCGCGATGTCGAGCTTTTCGCCCGGCGTTACCAGCACGAAACTGCCATCGGCTTCGCGCCGCAGGATTGTCGAGAACAGCTTGACCAGCGCCGGACGGCCAATCGGCGAGCCGGCGTGAAACCAGCTGCCGTCGCGCGCAATCCGCATCTCGCTGTCGCCGCAATGCGCCGGATGCCATTGATCGACCGGCGGCAGTTTCTGCGCCGAGACTGCGGCGGCGATATCGGCAAGGCTGGTCATACGTCCGGGTTTACACGGGCAACGGCAGCGCGGCTAGGCGCGAGCTGCTGTCCAAGGCTACGGGCCGCGCGGATAGGTCCGCAACTTGGGATTGACAATTTGGATTATTTGGTTATAGTCGAGCGGTGATAAGTGCGCCTGGCCTTCGCCGTTGCAGATCGCCTCGACGTCCAAGCGAGTGCCCCCCCCCGCGACGTGTCGTCAACTTCATCAACTTACGAGTCGCGCGCGCGGTTACGCCGCCACCGTCGATGCGGCGCGGACATCGGCCTGCACCGGCAGGCAGCGTGCGGTGGTTTGGCGCAGCAGCAGCCGGTGCGGATCGAACGCGCCGGGCAGCCGCCAGCCGCCGGTCGCCGCTGCGCTGAACCCAAAGCGACCGTAATAGTCGAGGTCGCCGATCAGCAGGATCGCGGCGTGACCGCGCGCGTCGGCAACCGCAAGCGATTCGGTGATCAGCCGGACGCCGACCCCCTGCCCCGGCACGCGCGCGACCACCGGGCCGAGCAGCGTCAGCGGGACGGGCGGCGCACCGGCGAGCTCGATCGGCCAATATTGGATCGAGCCGTCGATGCCACCGTCCGCCCGCCGCGCGACCAGGCTGAGCGCAGCGATCGGCGTCATACCCTCGCGCAGGCGGTACGCCGTGCGGCTCCGGCGATCGACGCCGAAGCCCGCATCGAGCAGCGCCTCGATCGCCGGACCATCGGCGGCGGTCGCCGGAGCAAGACGCAGCGCCGCCTCAGCCAGCGTCGGCGGCTTTCTTGGCGCGCTTGGGCTTGGGCGCAGCCTCGGCGGCCGGCGCAGCATCGGCTGGGGGTTCGGCAACGGCGGCGGCCTTCTTGACCTTGGCCGCCTTCGGAGCGGCATCGACCACAGGCTCGTCGACCGGAGCGGCCTTTGCCTTGGCGGCCTTCTTTGGCTTGGCCGGCGCATGGTCATGGTCATGCGCATGATCATGGCCGCAATCGGGGCCATGAACGTGCGCGCCCGGCGTCTCGTCGTCGCTTTCGATCTCGGCCTGCAGTTCGTCGCGCGTCACGGTGCGCTCGGTGACTTCGGCCTTGCCAAGCAGGAAGTCGACGACCTTGTCCTCGTACAGCGGCGCGCGCAGTTGCGCGGCGGCCATCGGCGTTTCCTGGAAGTATTTGACCACCTGCGCCTGCTGGCCGGGATAGCGCGCCGCCTCCTGACCGATCAGCCGGTTCATCTCGGCCTGTGTGACGTTGACGCCGTTGCTCTGACCGATCTCGGACAACAGCAGCCCGAGGCGCACACGGCGTTCGGCGATTCGCCGGTATTCGGCGCGGTCTTCGTCGGTGGCGTCGCCGCCTTCGGCACTGACCTGCTGCCAGATCTGGTCGAACTCGGCATTGACCATCGATTCGGGCACGGCAAAGTCGTGGCTCGCGGCCAGCGCATCGAGCAGCTTGCGCTTCATGTGCGTCCGCGTCAGCGCGCGCAGCTCGGCATCGACCTGATCCTTGAGGATTTCCTTGAGCGCATCGAGGCTGTCGATCCCGAGCCCCTTGGCCATTTCGTCGTCGATCACCACCGGCTTGGCAGTCTCGATCGTCGTCGCGGTCACCGCGAACACCGCGTCGCGGCTCTTCAGATAAGCGACGTTGTAATCGTCGGGGAAAGTGACGTTGACGGTGCGCGCCTCGCCCGCCTTGATGCCGACGAGTTGCTCCTCGAAGCCGGGGATCAACCCGCCCGAGCCGAGCTCGATGCGCATACCCTCGCCCTTGCCGCCATCGAACAGCTCGCCGTCGGCGCGGCCTTCATAATCCATAATGACGACATCGCCGGTCGCAGCCTTGTGCTTGGCAGGCGCAGCCTCAAAGCTTTTCTGCTGCGTCGCCAGCCGCGCCACGGCGGCGTCGATCTCGGCATCACCGGGGGCGACCACCAGCTTTTCAAGCTTGAGGCCGTCGATCTGCGGCGTGTCGATCGTCGGCAGCACTTCGATGGTGACGGTGAAGTCGACATCGGCCCCTTCGGCGGGCGGCGCATCGAGCTTGATTTCGGGCTGCATCGCCGGGCGCAGCGCGTGCTCGGCGATCAGCTGTGTCATGCTTTCCTCGACGGCGGCCTGCAGCGCCTCGCTGCGCAACTGCGCGCCGTGCATCTTGCGAACCAGGTTGAGCGGCACCTTGCCGGGGCGGAAGCCGGGCATCTTGACCTGACCCGCGACCTTGCCGAGCTGCGCATCGACCTTGGCGGCGAGCGTCGCTGCCGGGATGTGCACGCTATATTCGCGCTTGAGGCCTTCGTTGAGCGTTTCGGCAATGCGCATGATCGTACTCGTCTTTCCAAAATTCTTGTCGGCCGTGGTGCGGGCGAAGGGACTCGAACCCCCACATCTCACGATACTTGGACCTAAACCAAGCGCGTCTACCAATTCCGCCACGCCCGCGCGGGAAGCGGGGTCTATAGCACCGGCACCGGCGCACGCAAGAACGCTTGACGCGCTGTGCCGCTCCGGTGAATTACGACATTCACAGTCCGATGGGATCGGGCGCGATGACGCCGCCGCCGACTTTGCGGTTGACGCACGCGCCGAGACGCGTGTTAGCATGGCATGACACCATGAAAGCCCGTCCATGACAATCGCTGCCGCATTCGACGTTGAAGCTGCCACCCGCGCGTATCTCGCAGGCTTCAGCGGCGCGGCGCGCCTCAAATCCGATGCCTATTTCGAGGGCGGCTATTGGCTGCTGTTGTGGAATGCCGTTGTCGGGGGCGGGATCGCGTGGGGGCTGCTACATTTCGGCGTCGCAGCGCGGCTGTCGGCATGGGCAAGCCGGACGGCGCGCGGCCGGCGGGGGCTAGCGACATGGCTTTGGGCGATCGGCTTCCTTATCCTGACCACCGTGATCAGCCTGCCGTGGACGATCTACACCGACTTCGTCCGCGAGCATCAATATGGCATGTCGACCCAGAATTTTGCGCAATGGGCGGGCGATTTTGCCAAGTCGTTCGCGATTGCGACGCTGTTCGGCTCGGTGTTGTTGACCGCAGTGATGGCAGGCGTCCGCCGCAGCCCGCGCCGCTGGTGGATCTATGGCGGCATGGTCAGCGTGGTCGTGCTGATGTTTGTCGTCGCGGTGGTACCCGTGGTCATCGAACCGCTGTTCAACACCTATAAGCCGATGGGCGAATCGCCGTTGCGAACCGACATCCTGAAGCTGGCGCAGGGCAGCGGCGTGCCGGTCACCAACGTCTTCGTCGTCGACGCGTCGCGCCAGACGACGCGCGTATCAGCCAATGTCGCCGGGCTGGGGCCAACGGCGCGCGTCGCGCTCAACGACAATCTGCTCAATACGCATGACGATGCGGGCGTCCTCGCGGTGATGGGTCACGAAGTCGGGCACTATGTGCTCAACCACACGGTCACGCTGATCATCGGCTTTGCGCTGGTCATTGCGGGCGGCTTCATCGCGGTGCACGTGACGGTGCCGCGCCTGATCGCGCGCTTTCCGCGTTGGCGGGTCGACGGCATCGGCGACCCGGCGGCCATCGCGGTCGGCGTCATCGTGTTCACGCTTTATGGGCTGGCAATGACGCCGGTAACGAACAATCTGACGCGCTTTCACGAACAGCAGGCCGACATTTTCGGGCTGAACGCCGCGCGCGCGCCCGACGGTTTCGCGCGCAGCGCCATCCGTTTGGGGCAATATCGCAAGCTCGAGCCGACGGCATTCGAGGAGTTCGTCTTTTTCGACCATCCTTCGGGCCGCACGCGGATCCATCAGGCGATGCAGTGGAAGGCCGATCATCTGAGCGATCCGGGCGTGCGCTAGTGATGGACGCCGATCCACGCGCGCAGGATCAGCGATACGATGCCGACCGTGACGACGCCCGCCGCCCATAGGCCAACGAACCACAGCCAGCGTTTGGCGAGCGGGCTCAATGATACCCCTCGTGCCCCACCTTGCCGCGGAACACCCAATAGGCATAGCCGGTATAGGCAAGGATGATCGGCACCATGATCCCGACGCCGACCAGCATGAAAATCTGGCTCGATGGCGGCGCAGCCGCATCCCAGATCGTTACGGTCGGCGGGATCAAATAGGGGAACATGCTGATCCCCAGCCCGATATAGCTCAGCAGGAACACACTGAGCGCCAGCAGGAACGGTGCCAGCTCGGCACGCCGTGCCAACGCCCGGACGAACAGCAGCGCGGTGACGGCGACCAGGATCGGCACCGGCGCAGTCAGATAGATGCCCGGCGCGCGGAACCAGCGCGAGTAATAGTCATGGCTAAGGAACGGCGTCGCCGCGCTGACCGCGATCACCACGCCCAGCGTGGCCACGCCGAGCCATTTTGCCAGCGCAAAACAGCGGTCCTGCAATGCACCCTCGGTCCGGAAAATCAGCCAGCATGCGCCTAGCAGCGCGTAGCCGATCACCACGGCAACCCCGGTCAGCAGCGAGAACGGACTGAGCCAATCCCACCAGCCGCCGCCATAGCCGCGCCCGTGGACGGTAATCCCCTGCAGGATCGCGCCGAGCGTGATGCCCTGCGCCAGCGCCGCCAGCATCGACCCGAATGCAAACGCGCCGTCCCAGATCCACAACCGCCCGGTGCGCGCCCGAAACTCGAACGCCACGCCGCGAAACACCAGCCCGAGCAGCATCGCGATGATCGGCACATAAACCGCAGGCATGATGATCGCATAGGCGAGCGGGAATGCGGCAAGCAGCCCGCCACCGCCGAGCACCAGCCAGGTTTCGTTACCGTCCCACACCGGCGCGACCGAATTGATCGCGGCGTTGCGCGGCTCGCCCTTGTCGAGCAGCGGAAACAGGATGCCGATGCCAAGATCGAAGCCGTCCATGACGACATAGGCGAACACCGCAAAGCCGATAATGCCGGCCCAGACGATCGTCAGGTCGATGTGCATGATGCTACTCCGCCGGGCCAAGCACGTGCTGCGGCGCGGGGGTAAGCCCCGCGGTGCGCGTCGTCTCGGACCGCATCGGTCCCCGCTCGCCCGGATGCGGCGAATGCCCCATCAGGCGCAGGATGAACCACGTCCCGGCGCCGAACACCGCGAAATAGACGATCACGAATGCGATCAGCGACGACGCTACCGCCGGGGCCGCCAGCGGCGAAACCGACTGCGCGGTGCGAAGCAGGTGAAAGACCGTGAACGGCTGGCGGCCACTTTCGGTGGTCGTCCACCCCGCGATCACCGCCACAAAGCCGGTCGGCCCCATCAGCACGGCAAAGCGGTGCATCCACGGCCATTCATACAGATTGCCCGTGACGCGGCCGAGCAGGCTCCAAAGCCCGAGCGCCGCCATCCCGACGCCGATGCCGACCATCAGCCGGAACGACCAGAAGACGATATTGACCGGCGCCCAGTCGCTGCGAGGAAAGGCATCGAGACCCTCGACCGGCGCATGCAGGTCGCCCTTGAGCACCAGTGACCCGATGTTGGGGATTTGCACCGCATGGCGCAGCGTGCCCGCTGCCTGATCGGGAATGCCGAACAGCGTCAACGGCGCGCCGTCGGGATAGCTTTGATAATTGCCCTCCATCGCGGCGACCTTGGCGGGTTGATAAGCGAGCGTGTTCGCCCCTTGCGTGTGCCCGGCAAGAATCTGCAGCGGCGCGACGATCGCTGCCATCCACATTGCCATCGAGAACATGACGCGCGTGCCCTCGCTCGGTCCGCCGCGGTTGTGGCGCTCGCGCAGCAGATGCCACGCGCCGACGCCGCCGACCACGAACGCCACGGTCAGATACGCGCCGAGCACAGTATGGACGAGCCGGTACGGCATCGACGGGTTGAAGATGATCACCAGCCAGTCGGCCGGCACGAACTGCCCCTTGGCGTTGATGGCAAAGCCTTGCGGCGTCTGCATCCACGAATTGACCACGATGATCCAGAACGCCGAGATGAATGTGCCCGCCGCCACCGCCAGCGTTGCGGTGAAGTGCAGCGCCTTGCCGACTTTCTCCTGCCCGAACAGCATGACCCCGAGGAAACCGGCCTCGAGGAAGAATGCCGTCAGCACCTCATAGGCCATCAGCGGCCCGATGACCGGGCCCGCCTTGTCGGAGAATACCGCCCAGTTGGTCCCGAACTGATACGCCATCACGATGCCCGAAACGACGCCCATGCCGAACGCGATTGCGAAGATCTTGAGCCAGTATTTGAAGAGCGTCAGATAGACTTCGCGGCCGGTCCGCAGCCATAGCCCCTCGAGCACGGCGAGATAGCTGGCGAGCCCGATCGACAGCGCCGGAAAGATGAAGTGGAACGAGACCGTGAAGGCAAACTGCATCCGCGCCAGATCGATCGCGGCGACATGATCGAACATCGACAGTTCCTCATCGTTAGCTGCCGCTGCATAGCACAAAACGCATCTGTCGATACCGTCGCGCGCAGCGCCAAGTGCGATTGGGCGTGACGATGCCTGCCGGGTCGTTAAGGTGTGACGCCATGGCAAACATTTGGATCCCGTTCCTGTTCGCAGCCGCACTTTGGGCCGGAGCCGCAGCCGCCGACGAAGCGCGGCCGTTGTGCGTAAACCGGCCGGGCAAGGTAACGCCGCCGTGCATCCTCGATACTGGCAAACTGCAGATCGAGGTCGGGCTGGTCGATGCGGCGTTGACGCGCCAGCCGGGCAATGCCGTCGACAATTGGGCGTTCGGTGCGACCGTCGTCCGGTTCGGCCTTGGCCCGACGACCGAGGTGCAGCTGGGATGGACGCCGTTCGCACTCAGCCACATGCACAGCGGCGGCGGCACCATGCGCGGAGTCGGCGATGTCAGCTTCGCGCTTCGCCAGTCGTTGCTGCGCCCCGACGGCAGCGGAGTCTCGGTGGCGGTGCAGCCGTTCGTCACCGCCCCTACCGCGACCGGCGGCCAGGGCGCGGGCGACTGGACGGGCGGCGTGCTGCTGCCGTTCGCAGCGGCACTTCCGGCCGGGTTCGGCTTTGCTGCCACGCCCGAAATCGACCTGTTCCCGAACGCCAGCGGACATGGCAGCCATGCCGCCTATACCGGGGTGGTCGCAGTGTCGCACCCGATCGGCGCGGTGACGCTGGGCGCAGAGTTTTGGGGCCGCCGCAACGCCGATCCCGATCAGCCGATCACGCAGCTATCGGCGGATTTCTCCGCTGCATGGGTACCCAAGGCGACGCCCAATCTGCAGTTCGATATCGGTGCGAATGCCGGGCTGAACCGCGACACTCCCGAAATCGAACTTTATGTCGGCTTGGCGACACGCTTCTGATTGTATTCGGACTCAAAGGGCAGTATTATTGACCTAACCTCGATAGAAGGCTCCTTGGACGATGGTTAGTGGTGTTGCGCCGGTTTCACTCGATGATAAATATCGCTTTACCGAAGGGCGGGTGTTCCTTTCCGGGCTGCAGGCGCTGGTCCGGCTGCCGCTGGTGCAGCGCGCACGCGACCGCGCTGCCGGGCTGAACACCGGCGGCTTCATCTCGGGGTATCGGGGCTCGCCGCTCGGCAACTACGATCAGGAGCTGTGGCGCGCGAAAAAGCTGCTCGACGCCGAAAATATCGTCTTCGTCCCCGGCATCAACGAGGAGCTGGGCGCGACAGCGGTGTGGGGCAGCCAGCATGTCGGCCTGCGCCCCGGCGCGACGGTCGATGGCGTGTTCGGCATCTGGTACGGCAAGGGCCCCGGCCTCGACCGCGCGATGGACGTGATGAAGCACGCCAACGCCGCCGGGACTGCGCCGCACGGCGGCGTGCTGGCGATCGTCGGCGATGACCACGGCGCGAAATCGAGCACGCTGCCGCACCAGTCCGACCATAATTTTCAGGCGGCGTTCGTGCCGTTCCTGTCACCGTCGTCGGTGAGTGAATATGTCGAATATGGCCTGCTCGGGCTGGCGATGAGCCGCTTTGCCGGAACCTGGGTCGGCTTCAAGGCGACCGCCGACACGGTCGAAACATCGGCGACGGTCGATCTGGCGGTCGAGCAGCGCCGCATCATCCTGCCGCCGTTCGATTTCCCGGCGGGCGGCCTCGGCATTCGCCCCAATGATGTATGGCGCGAGGAAGACACCCGGCTGCAACGCTACAAGGGCTTTGCCGCGCTGGCGTTTGCCAAGGCGAACGGCATCGACCGGATGATCTGGGACACACCGCGCCCGCGCTTCGGCATCGTCACCACCGGCAAGGCCTATGCCGACACGATGGAGGCACTGTCCGAGCTTGGGATCGATGCCGGTGTCGCCGCGTCGATCGGCTTGCGCGTGTACAAGGTCGGGATGCCATGGCCATTGGAGCCCGACGGCATCCGCGCGTTTGCCGAGGGGCTCGAGGAGGTTCTCGTCATCGAGGAAAAGCGCGAGTTCATCGAACATCAGCTGCGCTGGCAGCTGTACAACTGGCGCGAGGCCGTGCGCCCGCGCGTCGTCGGCAAGCATGACGAAAACGGCGACTGGTTGCTGTCGCCCGACAACGAGCTGACGCCGGGCACGATCGCGCATGTCGTCGCGGCGCGCATCCAGAAATATTATGACACCGACGCAATCCGCGACCGGCTGAAGTTCTTCGATGAACAGGATGCCAAGGCCGCCGCCTATCAGGTGCCGATCAAGCGCAGCCCGTATTTCTGCTCGGGCTGCCCGCACAACACCTCGACCAAGGCTCCCGACGGCGCGCGCACGCTGGCGG
Source organism: Sphingomonadales bacterium (assembly GCA_038225475.1). GTDB lineage: Bacteria > Pseudomonadota > Alphaproteobacteria > Sphingomonadales > Sphingomonadaceae > Polymorphobacter_B. Next base: position 228,138 of record JBBRRA010000004.1, on the reverse strand, counting down.
GCATCGGCTGCCACATCATGGCGCTCTGGATGGACCGCGCCGAAACCTTCACGCAGATGGGCGGCGAAGGCGTCACCTGGGTCGGCGAGGCCCCGTTCACTTCGGAAAAGCATGTGTTCGCCAACCTTGGCGACGGCACCTATTTCCATTCGGGCATCCTTGCGATCCGCCAGTCGGTCGCCGCCAAGGTCAACATTACCTACAAGATCCTGTACAATGACGCGGTCGCGATGACCGGCGGACAGAAACACGACGGCGAGCTGTCGGTCGATCAGATCGCGCAGCAGATGGTCGCCGAGCGGGTCAAGAAAGCCGTCGTGCTGACCGAGGATCTAACGCGTTATACCGGCGTCACGCTGCCCGACGGAGTCCGCCTGCTCGACCGGTCGGCGCTGCCGGCCATTCAGGACGAGTTCGCCGCGACGGCGGGGACCACCGTCATTATCTTCGACCAGACCTGCGCTGCCGAAAAGCGCCGCCGCCGCAAGCGCCAGACGCTCGTCGATCCGGCGCAGCGCGTGTTCATCAACAGCGCCGTCTGCGAAGGCTGCGGCGACTGTTCGGTGCAGTCGAACTGCGTCTCGATCGAGCCGCTCGAAACCGAATTTGGCCGCAAGCGCCGGATCAACCAGTCGAGCTGCAACAAGGATTATAGCTGCCTCAAGGGCTTCTGCCCCAGCTTCGTCACCGTCGAAGGCGCCGAACTCCGCAAGGCGAAGGCGGCCGATGTCGACCTGAGCGGCGTGCCCGAACCGCGCATCCCCAGCCCCGGCCACGGTTATAACATCATGGTCACCGGCATCGGCGGCACCGGCGTGCTGACCGTGTCGGCGCTGCTCGGCACCGCCGGGCATATCGAAGGGCTGGCATCGACCACCGCCGACATGGCCGGCCTCGCGCAGAAGGGCGGCGCGGTCTATTCGCACGTCCGCCTTGCTGCAATCGACGCCGACCTGACATCGCCGCGAATCATCGCGGGCGGGGCCGACCTCGTGCTCGCCTGCGACGCGGTGGTCGCCGCCGACAAGGCGTGCCAGACGCTGATGGTGCCGACGCGCACTGCGGTGGTCGCGAACGGCGACATCGCGCCGACGGCGGATTTCGTGCGCAACCGCGACCTCGATTTCCGCTCGAGCGCGGTCGAGCGCGCGATCCGCAAGGCATCGAACCCCAACGCGTGCGATTTCGTTGCCGCCGACACTGTGGCGACGGCATTGCTCGGCGATGCGATCGGCGCGAACATCCTGCTGATGGGCTATGCCTGGCAGTCGGGGCTGATCCCGTTGCAGCTTGCCAGCATCGAGACGGCGATCGAATTGAACGGCGTCCAGGTGCCGTTCAACAAGCGCGCGTTTGCGCTGGGCCGGTTATTGGCGAACGCGCCCGAAAAGGTCGTCGCCATGGTCGAGGCGGCGCGCGGAACGGCGGTCGAGCCGCCCGCGACCACGCTCGACGAAATGCTCCGCCGCCGCGTAACCGACCTGACGGCGTATCAGGACGCCGCCTATGCGGCGCGGTTCAGCGCCTTGGTCGCGCGCGTCCGCGCGTCCGGCCACGATCAGCTGACCGAGGCGGTCGCGCGCAGCTATTACAAGCTGTTGGCCTATAAGGACGAATATGAAATCGGCCGCCTGTACAGCGACGGCCGCTTCAAGGCGGCATTCGCGGCGCAGTTCGCCGGCGACGTCAAACCGCGCGTCCAGCTTTCGCCGCCGCTGCTCGCCCGCACCGATCCGGCGACCGGCCGCCCGCGGAAATACAGCTTCGGGCCTTGGGTATTCAGCGCGTTCGGCGTGCTCGCGCGGCTGAAAGGCCTGCGCGGCGGTGTGTTCGACCCGTTCGGCTATAGCGCCGAACGCCGCGGCGAACGCGCCGCAATCACCGCGTTCGAAGCGACCGTCGAGCGGCTGCTCACCGGACTGACGCCCGACAACGGCGCGCTCGCCGTCGAGATCGCCGCGCTGCCGCTCAGCGTTCGCGGCTTCGGCCCGGTCAAGCATGCCGCCGCCGAAGTTGCCGCGCGCCGCGAGGCTGAACTTTGGGCGAAGTGGCCGGGGGTGGCGGTGCGCGTCGCGGCCTGAGGGGGCTACTGCAGGCTGTTCCATGAGCGCGAGAAAACTGTTGACAAATTATCCGATTTGGATATATTGGTGCGGTGAAAAACCTGTCCCGCCCCTATGCCCGTTGCGCGTCAGCGACCGTAAAAACCCCAAAAGGGGCAGACTCCCCCCGCTACGTGTCATCAACTTCATCAACTTACGAGTCGAAACCGCGCTACCCCGACGTCACGAAACAGGCGCGGCCGTTTTCGGATAGTTTCGAACAAGCCGCGCGTGCCGCGTCGCGGGTCGGATACGGGCCGATCTGCAACCGGGTGACGCTGCCGTCGGTGGCGAAGATCGGCTTGACGCCCGCGCCAAGCGCCTCGCCGTGCAGGCTGGCCCACGCCTCGTCGGCCTGGCGGCGCTGCGCGAACGCGCCGAGCTGGACGCGCCAGCCGGGCGCTTCAGGGGTGGCGATATCGGGCTTGAGCGCGCCGGTCTCGGTGGTCACCGACAGCGGCACGGCGGGTGGTGGCGGCGCCTTGATCATCGGCGGCGGTGGCAGCGTTGCGGTGGTCCGCAGCGGCATCGTGCTGGGCGACGGCGGCGAGGTAATCAGCCGCGGCGCGGTGGCGAGGGCCAGCCCGGCGGGCACGCCCTTGCCCGCCGCAAGGCTTGCCGCGACGGTCTCGCCAACTGTCCGGTCCGAGGGGCTCAGCGCGGGCTCGACACTGCCGAGCGCGGTCGTCGCCTGCGGCAGACCCGACGCCGCGCTGCGCAGCAGATAGCCATAGCCGAGCCCTTGCGCCCGCACGAGGCCGTCGCCGTTGAACGCCGCGATGCCCAGCACATATTGCGCCCGCGCCTCGCCACGGTCGGCTGCCATCCGCAGCCAGCGCACCGCCTCGGGCTTCTCGCCGGTCTGAAACAGCGAGATGCCAAGGTTGGCCTGCGCCGGCATATGCCCCTTGGCAGCGGCCTTGCGGTAAAAGTCGCGCGCCGTCGCCGGGTCCGCCGTCACGCCGCGCCCCAACTTGTACGCCTGCCCCAGATTGAACAGCGCATCGGGATCGCCGGCGGCGGCAAATGGCTTCCAGATCGTGACCGCCTCGGCATAGGCCCCGGCGCGCCACTTCTCGACCCCGGTCTTGATCGTCGCCGTCGACACCACAGCAGGCATCGGCGGCACAACCGGTACGGGCGCAGCGGCCATCAGCGCCAGTGCGGCGACGGCCAATCCAGCGCGGATCACAGTTCCCACAACACCTCCCCGCCTTTGATCGTCATCAGGACCCGCCCCTGCGTCGGCAGCCCATCGAATGGCGTATTGCCCGCCGTCGCCTGCAGCCGGTCGGCAGCAATCCGCCACGGTGCATCGGCATCGACCATGATCAGGTCGGCCGGCGCACCGCTCACGAGCCGCCCGCCCGGCAAGCCGAAGATACGCGCCGGATTGGCCGCAAGCATCGCCAGCAGGCCGCACCACGATACCTGTTCGTCGCGAACCAGCGTCGCTGCGAGCGCCAGCAGCGTCTCCGCCCCCACCATGCCGGGCTCGGCATCGGCGAACGGCAGGCGCTTTTGCTCCTGGCTTCGCGGGTCGTGACCGCTGGCGATGACATCGATGGTACCGTCGGCAAGCGCCGCGATCACCGCCTTGCGGTCGTCCTCATGGCGCAACGGCGGCGAGACGCGCGCAAACGTCCGATAGCCGCTGACGGCCTGCTCGTTCAACAGGAAGTGCGCTGGGGTGACGCCGCAGGTGACACGCTGCCCACGCGCCTTTGCCGTGCGGATCAGGCCAAGGCTTTCCGCCGTGGTCACCTGGCGGAAATGCAGCCGCGCGCCGGCCGCCTCGGCCAACCGCAGGTCGCGCGCCACCGCCATCGCTTCGGCGAACGCCGGCGCAGCGGGAAGCCCCATGCGCGTGGCGAACTCCCCTTCGGTAGCGACCGCGTCACCGACCAGCGCAGTATTCTCGGCGTGGCTGACGACGACCATATCGAACGCGCTTGCATATTGCAGCAGCCGGAACATCACGCCGGCATCCGCGATCGCGGTGCGCCCGGTGGCGACGCCGACCGCGCCTGCCGCCTTGCACAGCCCGACTTCGGCAAGCTCTGCACCGGCCAGCGCACGCGTTGCTGCGGCGAGCGGATGCACCCAAATGTGCGGCTTGACGTGCGCACGGGCAAACTCGATCAGCGCCGGTTCGTCGAGCGGCGGCGATCCGTCAGGCATCAGCACGATGCTGGCAATGCCGCCAGCAAGACACGCCGGGGCATCCGCGCTGAACACGCCGCCGTCGATCAGCGCAGGGGCGAGCATGCGGCCACCGCAATCGACCGTGCGCGCATGGCTCGGCACCTCGCCTGCACCGACCCACGCGATCTGCCGGTCGACAATCAGCAGCGCGCCCGGCGCATCGCGCGTGGCATCGACCAGTCGCGCATTGGTAAAGTGGATTACCACCCCGCGACCCCGCGCCGCGACCGGGTCAGCACGTCGAGGCACGCCATCCGCACCGCCACACCCATCTCGACCTGTTCGGTGACGCCCGAGCGCGTGATGTCGTCGGCGACCGCCGAATCGATCTCGACGCCGCGGTTCATCGGGCCGGGATGCATGACCAGCACATCGGGCTTGCACGCCGCCAGCCGCGCCCGCGTCAGGCCATAGTAATGGAAATACTCGCGCGGACTGGGCACGTAACCGCCGCTCATCCGCTCGCGTTGCAACCGCAGCATCATCACGACATCGGCCCCGTCGAGCCCGGCATCCATGTCGGTGAACGTCTCGACGCCAAGCCGATCGAGGTCGCTGGCGAGCAGCGTCGGCGGCGCAACCGCGCGCACCTTCGCGCCCATCGAGCCGAGCAACTGAAAGTTCGAGCGCGCCACCCGGCTGTGCAGAATGTCACCGCAGATCGCCACCGTCAGCCCGTCGATGCCGCCCTTGCGGCGTCGGATGGTCAGCGCATCGAGCAGCGCCTGCGTCGGATGCTCGTGCCGCCCGTCGCCCGCGTTCAACACCGGACAATCGACCTTTTCGGCGATCAGCTGCACCGCACCCGACGAGGCGTGGCGGATGACGAGCATATCGGGGTGCATCGCGTTCAACGTCAGCGCGGTATCGAGCAGCGTCTCGCCCTTTTTCACCGACGAACTGCCGACGCCCATGTTGACCACATCGGCACCCAGCCGTTTGCCGGCGATCTCGAACGACAACAGCGTGCGGGTGCTGTTCTCGAAAAAAGCGTTGATGAGCGTCAGCCCCGCGAGCCGGTCGTCATGCTTGCGCTTGGCACGGTTGACCGCAATCCACCCCTCCGCCGCGTCGAGCAACCAGCCGATCTCGTGCGGGTGCAACTCGCCTATGCCGAGCAGATGGCGGTGCGGAAACGGGTGATGGCTGGCGAGATGTGGCGGTGTCGCTGCTGGCGGCGCGGTCATGGCAATGGGGTGTAGCGGTTTGGACGAAGCGTGGGAAGCATCAGGCTTCGAGATGCATCAGCGCGTCGATCGCGCCTTGCAGGATGTGCGCTGCCGCCAGCTTGTCGACCAGCGCGTGGCGTTTTGCCCGCGACAGGTCGGCGTCGATCATCGCGCGTTCGACGGCGACGGTTGACCAACGCTCGTCCCACAACAGGATCGGCAACGCGAGCGGCGCTTCGATGCTTTTGGCGAACTGGCGGACCGACTGCGTGCGCGGGCTATCGCTGCCGTCCATGCTCAGCGGCAGCCCGACGACCAGCCCAGTGACGCGCTCGGCAGCGAGCAGTGCCTGCAATTTGGCGAGGTCGGGCGTAAATTTAGTGCGCACCAGCGTCGATAGCGCGCTGGCAAAACTCCAACCCGAATCGCAAGTGGCGATGCCGATCGTCTTGGTGCCGACATCGAACGCCGCCAGCCGCCCGCCTTCGGCCAGCGCCTCGCGAAACACCCGCGCTTCGGTGGTGATCACCGTGGCGACATCGCCGCGACACGCGTCTCGACGTCGGCGCGCAGGTTCGCCCAGAACAGGTGATAGTCGTAGAGGCTGAAGTTGCCGCCGGGCATGACATACTGACCAAAGCGCGCTGGCGCCGAACCGATTGCGAGCATCCCGTCAGGCGCGCATTTCGCCCCGATGCCGTGTGCCACCAGCGTCTGCGTATCGGGCACCAGCGAGCCAAGGTTACGCTGCGCGGGCTGCGCGGCGCTGCCCGGGTCGAGCGGGTTGGTGCACAGGATCGCAGTGCCACGGTGCGGCGCGCCGGTCAGGCTGGGGCTGGCGTCGAACACCGCCTGCACGGCGCGCGGTTCGGCCGGATCGGCAAAACTGAGATAGCCGAACACGCAGCCGGTCTGTGCTTTGGAGGAGCACGCCGGAAAGCCGGTTGCTGGCAAGTCGGCTTGTACCGACACCGGCCAGCCGATCACGTAAACGGCGGCAATCCGGTGTTGGAGCGGGGTTCCCGCAACGCGGTCCTTGAGCAGCCGCAGCAATTGCCGCGACCCCTGCCCGTGCGCGGCGAGCACGACCGGCGTACCCGTCGGCAACTGGGTCATGAACACATCGAATGCGCGCAGCACGTCGGCGTAGGCGAAATCGAGCGCCGCCTGCGCATCGCCGCTGGCGGTCAACGTCGCGCCAAAGCTCGCGGCGCGGTATCGCGGCGCCCAAACCTCGGCAACGCCGTTGAACACGCTGGCCTGCGCCTTGAGGAAAGCGGCTGCACGTGCGTCGGTTGCAGCATCGGCCAGCGGCATCGTCCAGCGGTCATTGCCGAAATACGCGCTGCCCGGCACGAAGAAGACCACCGCGTGCGGTTCGGGCGTGGACTTGACGCCCGGCGGGGTCCAGCGCGCCACGCTGTTCAGCCGCGGCTGCGCCAGCCAGCCGCTGAGCTGGCGATAGTTCGGCGGCGCGGACACCGGGCTGGCGGCGAAGCTGACCTTGGGCACCTCGGCAGCACGCAGCAGCGCATCGCCGAACAGGCGGTAGATGACCGCCGCACCGATGACGAGAAGGATCAGGATCGCGATGATCCACAGGAAACGGCGTGCAAGCATGGCGCGGCTTAGCTTGTGGTGAAAGAAAGCGCCATGCTAGTAGCCGAGCGTCATTCCCGCGCAGGTTGCCCCGGCGTCGGCTCGAAGCGCAGCCTTTGGAGAAAGCTTACCCATGTCCGTCGACGCTGCGACCGTGGTCCGTATCGCGCACCTTGCCCGCATCAGCCTGGCCGAGGCCGAAGTCGCGCCGCTCGCTGCCGAACTGAGCGCCATCCTCGGCTGGGTCGAACAGCTTGGCGAAGTCGACACGGCTGGTGTTGCGCCGATGACGGCGGTGATGCCGATCACGCGCGCCTGGCGCGACGATGCGATCACCGACGGCGGCGTCCAGAAGGCGGTACTGGCGAATGCGCCACAGGCCGAATTCGGCTTTTTCGCGGTTCCCAAGGTGATCGACTGATGACGGCGCTGACCGATCTGACGCTGGCCGGCATGCAGGCCGGGCTGCGCGCCAAGTCCTTCTCTGCAACCGAGCTGGCCAACGCACACATCGAAGCCGTTGCTGCCGCCCGGTCGCTCAATGCGTTCCTTGTGGAAACGCCCGACCATGCGCTCGCCGCCGCCGCCGCTGCGGATGCCGCACTTGGGAAAGACGAGGCGCTGCCGCTGGCGGGCATTCCGCTGGGCATCAAAGACCTGTTTGCGACCAAGGGCGTCGAGACCACGGCCGGGTCGGCTATCCTCAAGGGCTTCATTCCCGAATACGAGTCGACCGTCACCGCGCGGCTGTTCGCAGCCGGTGCAGGCATGCTCGGCAAGCTCAACATGGACCAGTTCGCAATGGGCTCGTCGAACGAGACCAGTGCATTCGGCAACGTCATCTCGCCGTGGCGGGCAGCGGGCTCGAACCGCCCGCTGGTTCCCGGCGGGTCGAGCGGCGGGTCGTCGGCTGCAGTCTCGGCGCGGCTGTGCGCGGGCGCGACGGGCACCGACACCGGCGGCTCGATCCGCCAGCCGGCGGCGTTTACCGGGATTGCCGGGATCAAGCCGACCTATGGCCGCTGTTCGCGCTGGGGAGTGGTGGCGTTTGCATCGTCGCTCGATCAGGCCGGGCCGATGGCGCGCGATGTGCGCGACTGCGCGATTCTGCTGACCGCGATGAGCGGCTATGACCCCAAGGATTCCACCTCGATCGACGCACCCGTGCCCGATTGGGCGGCGGCGCTGACGGGTGACTTGCGGGGCATGCGCGTCGGTATCCCGAAGGAATACCGGCTCGACGGCATGGACGCGACGATCGCGGCGCTTTGGGACCGCGGCGTCGAGTGGCTCAAGGCCGCCGGAGCCACCGTTGTCGATGTATCGCTGCCGCACACCAAATATGCGCTGCCCGCCTATTACATCATCGCGCCTGCCGAGGCTTCGTCGAACCTCGCGCGCTATGACGGCGTGCGCTTTGGGCTGCGCGTCGCGCCGCTGGGGGGCAGTCTGGCCGACATGTACGAAGCGACGCGCGCAGCGGGTTTCGGGCCCGAGGTCAAGCGGCGTATCATCATCGGCACCTATGTGCTGTCGGCGGGCTATTACGACGCCTATTACACGCAGGCGCAGCGGGTCCGGACGCTGATCGCGCAGGACTTTGCGAAGGCATGGGAGGTTTGCGATGTGCTCCTGACGCCGACCGCGCCGAGTGCGGCGTTCGCAAGCGGCGACAAGGTGGACCCGCTCGAGATGTATTTGAACGACGTCTTCACCGTGCCGTCGTCGCTGGCCGGGCTGCCGGCGATGTCGGTCCCCGCTGGGCTGTCCGACACCGGGCTACCGCTCGGGCTGCAGATCATCGGCAAGCCATTGGACGAAGCCGCGGTGCTTAACGCGGGCTATGCGATCGAACGTGCGGCCGGGTTCACCGCCAGCCCCGAGCGGTGGTGGTAAACTAAGCAGCCACCCGCGCGCCGACCAGCGAAAACCTGCGCCGCAGCGCCAGCGCCGGGCGCTCCACGACGTGCCACGAGAACATCGCCACCCCGACCACCGGCACCACCGCCGCCAGCAGCAGCTGCCACCACGCCTCGAACCGGTGAAAGTGGTCGATCAGCTGAAGCAACGGGAAGTGGTAGAGATAGATGCCATAGGAATAGTCCCCCTTGGCAATGCTCGGCGGTGTCGGCAGCGGGCTGAGCCCGAGGAAGATCGTCAGATACGCCAACGGTGCGCATACCACGAACGGCACCACCGGGCGGAACCAATACCAAGCCCCATCGAAGCCCAGCGATAGCGCAACAACGACCGCCACGCACCCTGATGCGATCCGCCAGTCATAGCGGATATGCGCTTGGCCCAGATACAGCGTCGCGCCGGCGAGGAAATACGGCACCAGCTTCGACCCCTGCTGCAAAAACAAAAAGCGCATCGCATGCCCTGCCGCAGCGCCAGCGGGATCGACATTGAAATGCGTCAACAGCCACGAGACGAGCAGCCACGCCCCGGCGAGCAGCCCGGTCAAGACCGCCCGGCGCATCACCGCCACCGCCATCAGCGCGGCCAGCACGCCGTAGCAGCCAAGCTCGTACGGCACCGTCCACAGCGATCCGTTGACCGTCTCCGGCAGTCGGTTGTCTAGAAACACGCCCGGCAGGAAATAATGCACCCAGCCGAAGATGTTGAGAAAGTACTGCCCGAACGCCGGGTCGGCGACATAGGCCGCGAGTGGGAATACCGTCATGAGCGGCCCGATGATCAGCGCGCACAGCAAAATGTCGACCGCGAGCGCGGGCACGATCCGCGCGACACGGTTGAGCAGATAGTCGCGGACCGGCAGCCGCAGCACCGACTTGGTGACAAGGAACCCCGACAGCACGAAGAACATCGGCACCAGCGCCCATGCCAGCAGCCACAGCGGCGACGAGCGCGCCTCGAGCTCCGACGAGGTGATGACCAGCGTGTGCCATAGCACGACGCCGCTCGCCAATATCAGGCGGGTCAGCTCGAAGCCCGGGCCGAAGCCTTGGACCGCATCGAGGCGGTCCTTGAAAGTTGTGCGGCGGGGCATCGAGGGCCAAGCTGTAACCGCCCGAAGCAACGGCGTAAATCCTATTGGCTTGCACCCGCTACCGCTTCGACGCAAAAGACGCGCATGAACGAAGCACCCGCATATACCGTCACAGGCACCACCGGCGACTGGGAGATCGTTGTCGGGCTCGAGGTGCATGCGCAGGTCACGGCTGCCTCCAAGCTGTTCTCCGGAGCGGCTGCAAGCTTTGGAGCCGAGCCGAACACGCAGGTCAGCCTTGTCGATGCTGCAATGCCCGGCATGCTGCCGGTGCTCAACGGCGAATGCGTCCGGCAGGCGGTGCGCACCGGCCTGGCGCTGGGCGCGGAGATCCACCGCTTCTCGCGGTTCGACCGCAAAAACTATTTCTACGCCGACCTGCCGCAGGGCTATCAGATCACGCAGCTGTACCATCCGATTGTCGGCGAGGGGGCGCTCACCGTCGAGCCGGAGGGCGCGGCGCCGAAGTCGATCGGCATCGAGCGCATCCACCTCGAGCAGGACGCCGGCAAGTCGGTTCACGACGGTCATGCGACGATGACGTTCGTCGACCTCAACCGCTCGGGCTGTGCGCTGATGGAGATCGTGTCGAAGCCCGACATGCGGTCGCCCGCGGAGGCCGGGGCGTATGTCCGCAAGCTGCGCAGCCTGCTGCGCTATGTCGGCAGCTGCGACGGCAACATGGAGGAAGGCTCGATGCGCGCCGATGTCAACGTCAGCGTCCGCAAGGCGGGCGCGCCGTTCGGCACGCGCACCGAAACCAAGAACGTCAACTCGGTCCGCTATGTCATGGCAGCGATCGAATATGAAGCGCGCCGCCAGGTCGATGTGCTCGAAAACGGCGGTACGATCGTCCAGGAAACCCGGCTGTTCGACCCCGATCGCGGCGAGACCCGCTCGATGCGCAGCAAGGAAGACGCGCATGACTATCGCTATTTCCCCGACCCCGACCTGCTGCCGGTCGAGCTGTCGGAGGCGTTCATCGCCGACTGCCACGCCAGCCTGCCCGAACTGCCCGACGCCAAGCGCGCCCGGTTCGAGAGCGCGCTGGGGCTATCCGCTTATAACGCAGCTCTACTTACGGCCGAGCACGAGACAGCAAAATACTTCGAAGCGGTGGTCGACGGCATGGGCCCTGCGTTCGCCAAAGCAGCGTCGAACTGGATAATGTCTGAGCTGTTTGGCGTCTTGAAGAAGCGCGGAGTGGGGATAGAAGATAGCCCAGTTACTCCTCGCCAGGCTGCTGAACTGCTAGGCCTTGTAGCATCAGGGAAGATATCCAATACCATTGCTAAGCAGGTCTCCGAGATAATGCTCGAAACGGGCGACGACCCGACAACAATAGTCGACGAGCGTGGTTTACTTCAGGTTAGCGACACGCACGCAATCGACGCCGCCATCGCCGAAATCCTCGCCGCCAACCCCGATAAACTGGCCGATTACCGCGGCGGGAAAGACAAGCTGCTCGGCTTCTTCGTCGGTCAGACCATGCGCGCGATGGGCGGCAAAGCGAACCCGGCGGTGGTCAACGAGCGCTTGCTGACGGCGCTGGCGGGGTAAGTCGCCGCTGACACGTGTCAGCAAAAACTGTGTCACGGTGTTTCAATCGTTCCACCCTACCGAAGGTGATGATCTTCGCGATCACCTGCATCTGTTGTCGCGTGCGGCAGTGGTCGTAAATTCGCGGGATCGGTGATAACCGATCGGCCTATGTACCAATATGGCTCGTACTTGTCAACCGATTTTCTACGGCAGAGATCGGTGCCGACTCCTACCGCTGCACAAAGCCATGGCTGGTGATGTTGCGGTCGCCGGCGCATGATTCAACGAAGAACCCCATCGTCTTGCCGGTGGCGAATGCCGTCAGCGACACCGCGACCATCTCGCGGAAATTGGCATTGGCGCGCTGGTTGTGAAAGAAGTTCGAGCCGCATCGGCCGTTGGTATCGAGCTGGACGACAAAATCACCGGGGTCGCCGAACACGGCGATGATTTTACCCGAGGTCACGGTGGTCAGCGCCGCCGCCGGAACGGCAGCGACAGCGGCCACAACGGCAGCCGCCAGACAGAGGACTTTGCGCATTTTGGCTCTCCTTGATTGGGTGTCAGGCCTCAATGGGGTATCGGAACACGCGGGGGGACGTTGCGGATATGGTCGGAAGGCAGCGGCAGCAGCGCCGGAGCCGATTCCTCGTATAAGATCGGCGTCAGGTCGGCCGGACGTTCGGCGATGATCTGGAGGATATCGAAGCGAGCATCGGCAACCGGCGCGCTGTTGCATTGCGAAATCGCCGTCGTCCACGCCCACGTAACCGGTTGCCCCGGCACCGTCGCGGTTCGCACGCAAGTCGATTGAACGCTGGCGATTCCCAGGCTGACGTTATTCGGGCCGATCAGGATGTCGGGACCGCCGCTGTCGCCGCCGTTACCGACCTGATTTTGCGCGTTGACCGGCAATGTCAACGTCGTCGCACTCACCGCGGTGATCTGGAAAATCGCGCTCCGGTACAGACCATCGGCAAACGCAGCGACCGGCGGCGGGCCGGGCTGTGCATAGCTCGAGATGCCGCGACCATATTTGATCAAACTATCGCCGACGGCGCGCGGATCCTGAGCGAGCAACTGGATATTTGCCGCGCCGAAATCGCCCGCCCCGAGAAAGATGAGCGCGATGTCGAGGCCCCCGGCGTTCCAGTTCCGCACAAAGCGCGTCGGCACCACCTGCTCGGTGGACCATGCCGCCGTGATCTTCATCGCCGACGGGTTCTGGGATGGTCCGCCGATCGTGCCGGTCGAGGTCGTGCAATGGTCGGCCGTCAAAACCCAATAGCGGTTGATCAGCGTTCCCGAACAGCCGCCACCGATGGTGACAAGGCCAAGATCACGCTGCGTTTGCGTTGGCACTGGCGTGCCGTTGGTGATCGCCTGGCTGATCGTGCAGACTCGCCCCTCGGGGGTATCGACACAGGTTAGCTGCGCCGACGCAGGTGTTACGCCGGCGAACAGCGAAAATAACATTATGACAGTCAGCCAGACAATATTGGTGCGGCGACAGAAGATCGAGCGCATGGGAAGCCCCTCGCTAGTCGATCGATCTATAGCTTATTTGTGGATCTGCGACAATCGTCGCTTCGTTGCTGCAGCGTATTTCGACCGCCCGTCAACGATGCGCCCATTCCGCCCGTCGCCACCCCTGCGCCCACAACAGCGCGGTCAGGTCGCCGTGGCGCACTGCGGCGGCGGCGGCGGCGATAGTGGCCGGTTTGGCATGATAGGCAACGCCGAGCCCGGCAGCGACCAGCATCGGGATGTCGTTCGCGCCGTCCCCGACCGCGAGCACGGCTTCGGGCGGCACCCCGCTGCCGCGCAGTTCAGCAAGCTTGGTAGCGCTGTCGACCACCGGGCGCGCGACGCTGCCCGTCAGCCGCCCGTCTGCGACTAGCAGCGTGTTGGCGACGACGCGGTCAAAGCCGAGCTCCGCCCCCACCGGGCCGGCGAACGCGGTAAAGCCGCCCGATACCATGATCGTGCGGGCCCCGTGCGCGCGCATCGTCGCGACCAACACCGCCGCCCCCGGCATCAGCCGTACGCGCTCGCGGCGGCACCGGTCGAGCACCCCGGCATCCATGCCCGCAAGCAGCGCGACGCGCGCATCGAGCGCCGCGACAAAATCGAGGTCGCCGCGCATGGCGGCTTCGGTGATCGCGGCAACTTCCGGCTTGAGCCCGGCGTAATCGGCAAGCTCGTCGATGCATTCGCATTGGATCATCGTCGAATCCATATCGGCGATCAGCAACGCGCGACGGCGCGCGGCGGCGGGCTGGACGATGACGTCGATCCCCGGCAATGCCGCCTCGAGCGCTGCTCGCGCCATCTGAACATCGCCGGTGAACGGCAGATCGAACGCGTCGCCGCGATCGAGCCACGCGCCCTGCCCCGGCGCGGCGCCGCCACCGCGCAGCACATCGCTTGCCACGCCGACATCGGCCTGTGACAAGCGGCCGGCAGCGATCAGCGTGGCGAGGAGCATCTTATTCCTTCCGGGAAGCAAGCGACGGTCGTCGTTATCGCGGGGCCGACCGCGGCGGGCAAGTCGGCGTTGGCGCTCGAGATCGCACGGCGCGAGCGCGGCACGGTGATCAATGCCGACGCCAGCCAGCTCTACACCGATCTGCCGATCCTGAGCGCGCAGCCGCCGGCGGCCGAACGCACGGCCGTGCCGCACCGGCTGTACGGCATCATCGACGGCGCGCAGGCGTGCAATACGGCGCGCTGGGCCGCGATAGCGCGCGCCGAGATCGACAGCGCGCTGGCCGACGGGCGGTTGCCGATCGTCACCGGTGGCAGCGGGTTGTACCTGCGCACGCTGCTCGACGGGATTGCCGAGGTGCCGCCGATCGACGCCGCGGTGCGCATCGCGGTGCGCGCGATGGATCCCGGTGACGCGCATGCGGCGCTGCAGCGCGAGGACCCCGGCGGCGCGGCGCGGCTGGCCCCGGCCGACCGGCAGCGGACGATGCGCGCGCTCGAGGTGGTGCGTTCGACGGGGCGACCGCTGGCGCACTGGCAGACAGCGGCGACGGGCGGCATCGCTGCGACGATGGCGGTGCGCGGCATCGTCGTCGACCGGCCGCGCGCCGAACTGCATGCGCGGGTGGCGGCGCGGTTCGCTGCAATGCTCGAAGCGGGTGCGCTGGCGGAGGTCGAGCGGCTGCTGGCGCGCGGGCTCGACCCGGCGCTGCCGGTGATGAAGGCGCTTGGCGTGCCGCCGCTGATCGCGGTGCTGACCGGGCGATCGACGCTGGCCGACGCGGTCGCCGCTGCGTGCGCCGATACCCGCCGCTATGCCAAGCGCCAGCAGACGTGGTTCCGCAACCAGACGCCAGAGTGGGAGCGCGTTCAGCCCGGCGATGGCGACACCTAAAAAGTAGTTTTATTGCGATAAGATCGTTGACAGCGCAACTTTCGGTCGGTAGTCAGCGCCTCGCCAAGTGGAGAGCCTGTGTGACCAGCCGCGAGATGACCGGAGCCGATATCGTCGTTCAGGCGCTGAGCGATCTCGGCGTCGAGGTCGTGTTCGGCTATCCAGGCGGCGCGGTGCTGCCGATCTATGACGCGCTGTTCAAGCAAAGCCGGATCCGCCACATCCTCGTCCGCCACGAAGCCGGCGCGGTGCACGCCGCCGAAGGCTATGCGCGCAGTACCGGCAAGCCCGGCGTGGTGCTCGTCACCAGCGGCCCCGGCGCGACCAATGCGGTCACCGGCATCGCCGACGCGCATATGGATTCGATCCCGATCGTCGTGCTGACGGGCCAGGTTCCGACGCACCTGATCGGCTCCGACGCGTTTCAGGAATGCGATACGGTCGGCATCACGCGCCACTGTTCGAAGCATAACTACCTCGTCAAGGACACCGCGCGGCTGGGCGATGTGCTCCACGAGGCGTTCTACATCGCCACGTCGGGCCGCCCCGGCCCGGTGGTCGTCGACATCCCCAAGGACGTGCAGGTCGCCCGCGCGCGCTACGCCAAGCCCGGCCGGATCGAACACAAAACCTACAAGCCGCAGGTCAAGGGCGACCTCGCCGCGATCGAAGCCGCAGTCGAGATGCTCGCGGCGGCCGAACGCCCGATCCTGTACACCGGCGGCGGCATCATCAACGCGGGGCCAGCGGCAAGCCAGCTGCTGCGCGAGCTGGCGCGGGTGACCGGCGCGCCGGTGACGAGCACGCTGATGGGGCTTGGTACCATGCCCGACGCGCATCCGCAGTTCCTCGGCATGCTCGGCATGCACGGCAGCTATCAGGCCAATATGGCGATGCACGGCGCCGACTTGATGCTGTGCCTCGGCGCGCGCTTTGACGACCGGGTGACCGGGCGGCTCGATGCGTTTTCGCCCGGATCGAAGAAGATCCATGTCGATATCGACGCCTCGTCGATCAATAAGACGGTGCGTGTCGATCTCGGCATTATCGGCGACGTCGGCCATGTGCTCGAGGACATGCTCAAGGTCTGGCGCGCGCGCGGCCACCGCGCGGCGGACCTCAAGGGCTGGTGGGCGCGGATCGACGGCTGGCGGGCGCGCAACTCGTTCGGGTTCGAGCAGCGCGGCTCCGAAATCCTGCCGCAGCATGCGATCAAGCAGCTATGGGCGGCAACGCACCGACGCGCGCCGATCATCACCACCGAAGTCGGCCAGCATCAGATGTGGGCCGCGCAGCACTTCGGCTTCGATGCTCCGAACAAATGGCTGACCAGCGGCGGCCTCGGCACGATGGGCTATGGGCTCCCCGCCGCGATCGGCGCGCAGATCGGCAACCCGGGGGCGCTGGTCATCGACATCGCGGGCGAGGCCTCGATCCAGATGAACATCCAGGAACTCGGCACCGCGACGCAGTACCGGCTGCCGGTCAAGGTGTTCATCATCAATAACGAATATATGGGCATGGTCCGCCAGTGGCAGGAACTGAACCACGGGTCGCGCTACTCCGAAAGCTATAGCGACAGCCTGCCCGACTTCGTGCGGCTGGCGGAGGCGTACGGTTGGAAGGGCATCCGCATCGAGACGGCGGACCAGCTCGACGCCGGCATCGCCGCGATGCTGGAGCATGACGGCCCGGTGATGGTCGACTGCCGCGTCGCCAAGCTGTCGAACGTGTTTCCGATGATCGCGAGCGGGGCGGCGCATGACGAGATGATGCTCGAAGTGGGCGATGCGCGCGCGGCGAAGGACGAAGATGCGCAGGCGCTAGTGTGAGCGAACTCGCATTCATCGGACCGACATTGTTGATCGCACTCGCTTTCAGCATGTCGCGGGCGATCGCCGATTTGCGCGCCAAGCGCTATGTGTGGGCAATCGCCGGCGCAGTTTGCGCTCTGGCGATCGGCGCAGCCTTGGTCATGCCGATCCAAACGCACGCCGTTAAAGTCGACCTACCGCAATGAAAACCGCCCCTGCCGAACGCCACACCCTGTCCATCCTCGTCGACAACGAGGCGGGCGTGCTGGCGCGCATCGTCGGGCTGTTCTCGGCGCGCGGGTATAATATCGAGAGCCTGACGGTGGCCGACGTGTCCGACGATCACGCGGTCAGCCGCATCACCGTCGTCACCTCGGGGCCGCCGGCGGTCATCGAGCAGATCATGGCGCAATTGGACCGGCTGGTGCCTGTCCACCGCGTGCTCGACCTGACCGCATTGGGCCCGCACGTCGAGCGCGAGATGGCGCTGGTCAAGGTCGCGGGCAGCGGCGACAAGCGCGTCGAGGCGCTGCGGCTGGCCGATGTGTTCCGCGCCCGCGTCGTCGACACCACGACCAAAAGCTTCGTGTTCGAAATCAGCGGCTCGACCGAAAAGGTCGACAGCTTCGTCGCGCTGATGCGCGAAGTCGGGCTGGTCGAAGTCGCCCGCACCGGCGTCGCGGCGATCGCGCGCGGGTTCGAAGCGGTTTAACTCTTTCACCAACGGGAACTGATCATGCGCGTTTACTACGACTCCGATGCCGATCTCGGCCTTATCAAGGCGAAGAAGATCGCCGTTATCGGCTATGGCAGCCAGGGCCATGCGCATGCGCAGAACCTGCGCGATTCGGGCGTTGCCGAGGTTGCGGTGGCGCTCCGCCCCGGCTCGGCGACTGCGGCGAAGGCCGAAGCCGCCGGGTTCAAGGTGATGTCGAACGCCGATGCCGCACGCTGGGCGGACGTCATCATGGTGCTCGCCCCCGACGAGCATCAGGCGGCGATCTATGCCGACGACCTCGCTGCGAACATGAAGCCCGGCGCGGCGCTGGCGTTTGCGCACGGCCTCAACATTCATTTTCAGCTGATCGAGCCGCGTGCCGATATCGACGTGTTCATGATCGCGCCGAAGGGCCCGGGCCACACGGTGCGCTCCGAATATGTCCGCGGCGGCGGCGTGCCGTGCCTGATCGCGGTGCATCAGGACGCGAGCGGCAATGCGCACGACCTTGGCCTGTCCTATGCCAGCGCCGTCGGCGGCGGTCGGTCGGGGATCATCGAGACGACGTTCCGCGAGGAGTGCGAGACCGACCTGTTCGGCGAGCAGGCGGTGCTATGCGGCGGGCTCACGCACCTGATCCAGGCCGGGTTCGAGACGCTGACCGAGGCGGGTTATGCGCCCGAAATGGCGTATTTCGAGTGCCTGCACGAGGTCAAGCTGATCGTCGACCTGATGTACGAGGGCGGCATCGCCAACATGCGCTATTCGATCAGCAACACCGCCGAATACGGTGACATCACCACCGGCCCGCGCATCATCACCAGCGAAACCAAGGCCGAGATGAAGCGCGTGCTCGCCGACATCCAGGGCGGACGCTTCGTCAAGGACTTCATCCTCGACAACCGCGCCGGTCAGCCCGAGTTGAAGGCCGCGCGCAAGGCGGCGGCAGCGCACCCGATCGAGGAAGTCGGCGCCAAGCTGCGCGCGATGATGCCGTGGATCGGCAAGAACGCGCTGGTCGACAAAGCGAAGAATTAGGCCGCTGCGGCAGCGCTCCGACGGCGGAGCGCTGCCCCGGTCAGTCCGAAACCGGTCAGCATCAGCGCCCAGGTCGCGGGCTCGGGCACGCCGACGTTTTCGGTCAGCGCGCCGCCAAACAGGAATGCACCACTGCCGTCGGCGGCGGCGTTGATCGCATCGAGCCCGGCCTGGTTGAACGCGATGGTAACCGTCGGCGAATAGCTGCTGACCGTGACCGATCCGAAGCTGACGCCGGTGCCGAGGTCGGCGAAGATATCGCCGCGGGCCGAGTAGTCCGTCGCCGTGATGGCGCTCGTCGGGCTGAGCGTCGAGACATCGTAGAGCGTCAGCGTGACCGAGGCGACACCGGGCCCGAACACCAGTCCGCGGGCCGCATCCGGGTCGGCGATGGTCAGCACCGCCGAGGTGGCCGGCGACCGTGCGCCGAAGACGAAGTAATCACGGGCATCGGTCGAACCGTCGCTCCCGACGGCATAATTCGCGTTTCCGGCAAGGTGGAAACCGGTTTCGCCCGTCGCGGGCATATTGACGAAGTTACCCGATTGCTGCGCGGCGACCGCGGTGCCGCCGTTGACGCTGAGCGTGGCACCCGCGGCCGAAGTGGTGAACCCGAACAGATAGGAGGATGCCGCCGCTGCCGGAACCACCATCGCCAATCCGGCGGCCGCGATCCCCAGTTTCAACCAAGTCTGCATGTGCCCGCCGCCCCCGCTGCTATGTCTTTGGCAGCCGGTATGACCAGATTGCGACAAAATCGCGGCTCATTCGCCGGCAAGCGCGTGCCTGCGACAATGACAACCTATCGGCGCGCCCGCCGCTGGCCAGAAAGCCGTTCGCGTTGCACGCGCACCGATCTGGACCTTAAACGAACGCCGCCTGTTTGCGGCGCGCCGCGATGCCGGTAACGGCAAAGCCGACGATCAGCAGCGTCCAGGTCGCGGGTTCGGGCACGGCACCGAAATTCTGGGTCAGCGTTCCGCCGACGATGAAGCCGCCATTGGCGTTGACCGCGGCGTTATACGCGTCGAGGCCCGCCTGGTTGAGCGTCACCACCACCGACCGCGTGTCGGCGTAAAGCGTCGTCGAGCCGTAGCTGATGCCCGAGCCAAGATCGGCGAAAACATCGGTGCGGCCGGCGTAAGCGGTCGCGCTGATCGGTGACGTCGCCGACAGCGTCGAAACATCGTACAGCGTATAAGTAATCGACGTGGCACTGCCGAAGGTGATCGCAGCCGGGTTGGCGATGGTCAGCGTCACCAAACTCGCGCCGGTGCTGACGCGAGCGTCGAGCCCGGTCGACGCCACGCTCAACGCCGACGCAAAGGCGAAGTAGTTATTATGCTGAACGCTATCCACGAGATAATTATTGTTGCTCGACACATGCAAGCCGCTTGAATCGAACCAGCCCGACTGCGTCAGGCCTAGGCCCGCGACGCCGTCGACATTCAGAACGGCGCTCGAGGCGCTGAACGCGGGGGGCGAAAACGCGAACAGCTGCGACGTTCTTGTAATCGTGACCGCGACTGCCGGCGTTGCTGCCGCCATCGCTGCGGCGAGAACAACGCCGATCATTTTAATTTTCATTCTATTTCCCCCAACCGCGCACCCATCGACGACGCCGAGGGCCACGACCATAGCCTCTGGCTAAAGCCGGTTCCGGACGAGGTGTCAAACCGTCACATGTCAGCGCCGCCGCCGCTTGGCACGGCGCGCTGTAAGCAGGTCGCTCTGCACGCGGACCGAATAGGCAGCGATCCGCACCTCGGCGAGAAACAGGACCAGACCGCCCGACAGCAGGACCATCGCGCCGACGAACAGCGTGGCCACCACGGCGCTGGCACGGAATGGAAACAGGTCACCGACGAACAGGATGGCGACCAGGATACAGACGAACAGCGCCGAGGTCGTGCACAGCGCAATCGCCCCCTGCACGCGGACCATGCGTCGGTCGAGCGTCCACAGCAGATCGAGCGCCGCTTCGCGTTCACTGTCGCCGAACGCCGCAACCTCGACCTCCAGTCGCCGCGCCCGGTCGACGACCCGGCCCAGCCGCGCGGTCAGCACGTTCAAAATCGCGCCGATGCCCGACAGCAGGAACACCGGCGCGACCGCCAGCTGGATATTATGCGCGATCGCATCGACAGGCGTTAGGACCATCATCGTGTGACCCTGTCGTGAAGCGGCGCGTGACGCAACTGCAGCATTTAAATCTTAATGACCGCGTCACGTTGGCATGGCATAAGGCGGTGGTCGCCCCAGTGGTCGCTTGGGCAGAGGGCGAAGCAATCGCCTCCGCGTGACGAAGTTGGCTTGCCGCAGCACGCGCTGCAGGTTCCATTTTCATCGCAGGAGACATCGATGGCCACGCCTCCCACCCCACCCCGGCTGAGCGCGATTCCACAATCGCTGCACGGCCTCGACAACCGCGGCATCGAAGCTGGGTCGATCCCCGGCAACGGCTATGGCCGGTTCGGGCGGATGTTCGACTTTTTCGCCCGTCCGATCCCCGACGAATGCCTGCGCGATATCGCCACCGCGATGATCAAGACCGACACCAGCAAGCCGATCGACCAGGCGGAGCCGACCGACGAAAACCCGTCGATCCCGGCCGGCTATACCTATTTCGGGCAGTTCGTCGATCACGACATTTCGCTCGATCCGACGCCGCTGTCGACCAAATCGAACGACCTTGCCGCACTCGAGGATTTCCGCACGCCGGCGCTCGACCTCGATTGCCTGTACGGGCGCGGCCCGGACGATCAGCCGTACATGTACGACGGGCTGAAGCTGCGGCTGGGCGAGGCGCTGACTGCGGCCGGGGCGCCGCACGGTGCGGTGCGCGACGTGCTTCGGCTCGATACCGGGACCGGGGCCTTTCCGGCGATCCTTGGCGACAAGCGCAACGATGAAAACCGCATCGTCGTCCAGATCCAGGCGCTGTTCATCGCGTTTCACAACAAAGTCGTCGACGACCAGGCGCTGATCGCGGCGGCGGGCGGTGATTTCAGCAACGGACTGAGCCGCTTCCGGACAGCGGCGCAGATCGTGCGCTGGCATTATCAATGGCTGGTGGTGAACGACTATCTGCCGCGGATCCTCGAAACCGGCATGATCGAGCAGGTGATGGGCACATCGGGCACGCCCAACCTACCGCTATACGATCATGCCAACCCGACCTATGCTTATATGCCGGTCGAGTTTGCCGGTGCCTGCTATCGTTTCGGCCATTCGCAGGTGCGCCCGGGCTATTCGATCAACAACGACGTCGGCACCGAAACCGGCGACGGCAAATCGCGGATTCCGATCTTTTCGACCGCTGCGGCGGCAACCGCCAACCTCAACGGCTTTGGCCAGCTGCAGCCGCCGACATGGGGGATCGACTGGGCCTTCTACCTCGACGGCATGCCGACCGGCCATGTCACGCACGGCTTTGTCGTGCCGCAAATGTCGTACCGGATCGACGCCAATCTCGTCGATCCGCTCGCCGACCTGCCCGAGTTCCATGCCAACGGGTCGCCGTTCAAGAACCTCGCCTATCGCAATCTGGCGCGCGGCGCGAACAACCTGCGGCTGCCATCGGGCGAGCAGGTGGCGCGGTCGCTCGGCATCGTGCCGCTGACCCCCGACATCCTGTGGGGTGCAGGTTCGAAGATCATCGACCCGAGCAAATTTCCGCAGGACAAAAAGGACGATCTTGCCGAAGTGCTGGCGCGGCGCACGCCGATCCTGAAGAAATGGGCGGGGCCGGGCAAGCCGCTCAACGGCAACACGCCGCTTTGGTACTACATCCTGCGCGAGGCCGAATATTACGGCTTCGACCGCATCGACGAAGGGATCACGGCGGGGTTCGGTGGCCACCACCTCGGACCGGTCGGCAGCCGCATCGTCGCCGAGACGTTCATCGGGCTGCTGTGGCGCGACAGCCAGTCGTATCTGCGCCGCTGGCCCGGCTTCACCCCGCTGATCGCGCAAGCAGGCGCGAAGTTCATGCTGAGCGACGTGGTCCGCTACGCGCTGTAGCCGAAAATGGCGCGGGGCGGCGGGCGCGTGCCGCCCGTCGTCCCACGCCGGTTCGGGCTGGACATGGCGGCGCGGGGCGGCGATAATAGTGGCGTGAGCAAGCCCGCCCTTCTGTTGCGACTTACGCGCCCTTAGGCGCGTGACTTTGCTCGCCCCCTGGGGTTCGAGCCGCCGCGCCTGAGGGAAATTCCGAGCCTGCCCCCCGGAACTCAGTTCAGCGAGCCCGACCATGACCGACCATATTCGCATCTTCGACACCACGCTGCGCGACGGCGAGCAATCGCCCGGCTGCTCGATGAACCTCGAGGAGAAACTGCGCGTCGCCGCCCAGCTCGAAGCGCTCGGCGTCGACATCATCGAGGCCGGGTTCGCGATAGCCAGCGACGGCGATTTCGAAGCGATCCGCGAAGTCGCGCGCCACTGCGAAACCGCGACCGTCGCCAGCCTTGCGCGCGCGGCGACCGGCGACATCGACCGCGCTTGGGCGGCCGTACGCGAGGCGAAGTCGCCGCGCATCCACACCTTCATCGCAACCTCGCCGCTGCACATGCGCGTCAAGCTCAATATGGAACCGCATGCGGTGCTCGAAGCGATTGCGCGGTCGGTCGGACATGCGCGCAACCTGTGCCCCGATGTCGAATGGTCGGCCGAGGACGCCACACGGTCGGACGCGGACTTTCTGTGCCGTGCGATCGAGGCGGCGATTGCAGCGGGCGCGCGCACCATCAACCTGCCCGACACCGTCGGCTATGCGACCCCCGAAAGCTATGGCGCGATGTTCCGTGACATGCTGAACCGGGTGCCCAATGCCGACCTCGCGGTGTTTTCAACGCACTGCCACAACGACCTTGGCCTCGCGGTGGCGAATACGCTGGCGGCGGTCATGGCAGGGGCGCGGCAGGTCGAGGCGACCGTCAACGGCATCGGCGAGCGCGCCGGGAACGCCGCCGTCGAGGAAATCGCAATGGCGCTAAAGGTCCGCCACGACGTCCTGCCGTTCCGCACCGGCATCGTGTCGACCGAGATCACCCGCGCCAGCCGCCTGATCAGCGGGATCACCGGCATGGCGGTGCAGGCGAACAAGGCGATCGTCGGCGCGAACGCCTTTGCGCACGAAAGCGGCATCCACCAGGACGGCATGATCAAGGATGCCGGCACCTATGAGATCATGACCCCCGAAAGCGTCGGGCAGGGTGCTTCGAACCTTGTGCTCGGCAAGCATTCGGGCCGCGCGGCATTCAAGCAAAAGCTCGGCGAACTGGGCTATGTGCTCACCGACAATGAATTCGGCGATGCGTTCAAACGCTTCAAGGACTTGGCCGACGCCAAAAAGGCGGTGTGGGACGAGGACATCGTCGCGCTGGTCGACGACGAGGTGCTGCGCGGCCACGACGCGATCCAGGTCGTCGAGGTCGAGGTGTATTGCGGCAGCCACGGACCGCAGCGCGCGATCCTGACGCTGGCGATCGACGGCATCGAACATACCGCAGCCGTGCGCGGCAACGGCCCGGTCGACGCGCTGTTCGCCGCGATCCGCAAGCTGGTCCCGCACGACGGCGCGTCGCTGCAGCTGTACCAGGTTCATGCCGTTACGCAGGGCACCGACGCGCAGGCCGAAGTCAGCGTGCTGCTGGCGGAGGACGGTCGCACCGTGCGCGGCACCGGCGCGCACGTCGACACGCTGGTCGCCAGCGCCCGCGCCTATGTCAACGCGCTGAACAAGCTGATGGTCAAGCGCGGGCGGAGTGCGCTGGGCGGGCTGGAGGCGGCGGGCTGAGCGCGGCATCGAGCGCGGTCATCAGCGCGTCGAGGTCGCGCAGCCGGGCAAGTTCGGACGCGGGAAGCAAGACCTCGAAGTGGCTGCCACGATCGAGCGCGATCAGCGGCAGCGGCTGCCCCGCCGCCGCTGGAAACGCCGCGCCAAAATCCGCCCGGTGATAGAATGCCACCGGATACGGCAACGCTCGCAGATAGGCCCGCCAGCGCGGGTGCATCGTCAACGCGCCGTAGGTGACGGCGCACAGGCTGCACGGGTAGGTCGACGGCGAGACGAGCTTGTGAACGCTGTCGATCAGCCCGGCAAACAGCCCTGCCTCGGCATTGTAGACAAAGATCAGCCGCCCGGTCACCGCCGCCCGAACAGTTTTTCGAGGTCACCTTTCGCCAGTTTCACCCATGTCGGCCGCCCGTGGTTGCACTGGCCGGAGTGCGGCGTCACCTCCATCTCGCGGAGCAGCGCGTTCATTTCGGGAACCGACAGCATGCGCCCGGCGCGGACGCTGCCGTGGCACGCCATAGTGCCGGCGACCGCGTCGAGGCGTTCCTTCAGGCTAAGCCCGCTGTCGAACGCGGCGAGGTCGTCGGCAAGGTCGCGGACCAGCGCGACCGCATCGGTCGCCCCCAGCATTGCCGGTGTCGCGCGCACCAGCACCGCCTTGGGGCCGAAGCGTTCGACTTCGAGCCCGAGTTCGGCAAGCTCGGCGGAGCGCTCGGCGATGTGATCGGCGGCGATCTCGTCGAGCTCGACGACCTGCGGCAGCAGCAGCGCCTGCGCCGGCACTGCGCCTGCGCCGAGCGCGCGCTTCATCCGCTCAAGCGTCAGGCGTTCATGCGCGGCATGCTGATCGACCAGAATGAGCCCGTCGCTGGCCTCGGCGACGATATAAGTCGCCGCGATCTGGCCGCGCGCGACACCCATCGGAAACGCATTCATCGGCGCGGGCGGTTCGAGCCGCGCGGCGAGCGGCGCGTCGAACATCGGCGCGGTATCGGCGACATGCCGGGGCGCTTCGAAAAAGCTCGGCGCGGGTTCGGCAGTGAAGGCGGCTAGCGTGCTGACGGCCACCGTCGTCGAAGCGCGATGCCCGGCGGCGTCGAGCGCGCGGCGCAGCCCGCTGACGATCATGCCGCGGACCAGTGCGGCATCGCGGAAGCGCACTTCGGTTTTGGCGGGATGGACGTTGACGTCGATGAAATCTGCCGGGCAATCGAGGAACAGCGCCACCACCGGATGCCGGTCGCGCGCCAGCAAATCCTGATACGCGCCGCGCACCGCGCCGACGAGCAGCCGGTCCCGCACCGGGCGGCGATTGACGAACAGAAACTGATGGTCGGCGACGCCGCGGTTATACGTCGGCAGCCCGGCCAGCCCGCCCAGCCGGATGCCTTCGCGGTCGAAATCGAGCGGCACGGCGTTATCGGCAAAATCGCTGCCGAGCAGCGCGCCGAGCCGTCGTGGCAGCGTCGCATCGCCGATATCGGCGCTGAGCAGTCGCCGCGTGTCATGCGTCACGTCGAACGCCACATCGGGGCGCGCCATCGCGAGACGGCGGACAACGTCGATGCACGCCGACAGCTCGCTGCGTTCGGACTTCAGGAACTTGCGCCGCGCTGGCACCGCTTCGAACAGCCCGTCGACCGTCACGCGCGTGCCCGGCGGCAGGCCCGCGGGGCCGTCGGCCAGCACCCGGCCATGGTCGATCGTTATCGCCCACCCCTGCCCGCCCGCCGTCCGGCTGGCGAGCGTCAGTCGCGCGACGCTGGCGATCGAGGGCAGCGCCTCGCCGCGAAAGCCCAGCGTGGCGATCGCCGACAGGTCGCCGTCGGGCAGTTTCGACGTGGCATGGCGTTCAAGGCTGAGCCGCAATTCGGCGGCATCCATGCCGTGCCCGTTGTCGGTGACGCCGATATGCGTGGTGCCGCCGCCCAGCAAGGTTACCGCGATCCGCGTCGCCCCGGCGTCGAGGGCGTTTTCGACGAGTTCCTTCAGCGCGCTGGCGGGGCGCTCGACGACTTCGCCAGCGGCAATCTGGTTGACGAGCTGGTCGGGCAGGCGGCGGATCGGCATGGCCGCTCCGCTATCGCATTGCTGCCCGTCGCTGTCATGCAGTTCAGGCGCCGAGCGTCTGCGCGGCGAACATTGCGACCGGGGTGGCCGTCGACAATGCCGGCGCGAGGGCCGCCGTCAGGCACAGAACGGCGGCGAAAGTCCCGGCAAAACCGGCGGCGGCGCGCTTGAAATTGGTGAACATGGCGTTGGCTCCTGCGATGCGCCAGCGGGACATCCGCCGGCTCATCTGACGTTAAGCAAAGGCCATGCCAACTGCTAAGTCATTGTTTTACCTAGGGACGAAATTGCAGCGAGACTATCCTGACATTGAATATGCGAAATAATGGCAGATCGTACCAAAGACCGGGAACTTTTTCGCCCCCGCCTCAACGCAGCGGTTGCGACACCTCAGAAAGTTTTACCGAAACACCATCAGCGACGAGCAATCAGGCGGGTTTGGGAAATTCGCGGCCCAGTTGAACCACATAGTCTATTTGGCACATTACAGCAATTGTACTGACGCGTGACTTTACCGATTTACGCTCGGTAAATCGGCATTCTTCACACCATATTAATGCTGTTTCGCCATCGTCAGACCGTCCGCCGTATTCTCACGCCCAACCGATTTTTTGCGATAGCAACTGTCTTGCCAGCGCGCCGTTCGACCGCCTACACGCCATCATCCATTCCTCAGTGCGCCAGACCGGGAACCCCATGTCGATCTTCAGCCGGATGTTCAGCTTCCTCAGCCAGGATATGGCAATCGACCTCGGCACCGCAAATACGCTGGTCTATGTCAGGGGCCGCGGCATCGTGCTCAACGAGCCGTCGGTGGTCGCGATCGAAACGATCAACGGCCGCAAAACGGTCAAGGCGGTCGGCAATGATGCGCGCATGATGATGGGCAAGACGCCCGGCAACGTCGAGGCGATCCGCCCGTTGCGCGACGGCGTCATCGCCGACATTTACGTCGCCGAGCAGATGATCAACTATTTCATCCGCAAGGTGCATACGTCGCGCTTCCCGCGCTTCCCCGAAATCGTCATCTGCGTGCCGTCGGGATCGACGTCGGTCGAACGCCGCGCGATCCGTGACGCCGCGAACAACGCGGGTGCAAGTCAGGTCTATCTGATCGAGGAGCCGATGGCGGCCGCGATCGGCGCGGGCATGCCGGTAACCGAGCCGATCGGTAGCATGGTCGTCGACATCGGCGGCGGCACGACCGAGGTCGCGGTGCTGTCGCTCCGCGGCCTTGCCTACACCACCAGCGTCCGCGTCGGCGGCGACAAGATGGACGAAGCGATCGTCAGCTATGTCCGGCGCAACCACAATCTGCTGATCGGCGAAATGACTGCCGAGCGGATCAAGAAGGAAATCGGCACCGCCAAGGCTCCGGCGGACGGCATCGGCCTGACGATGGAGATCAAGGGCCGCGACCTGATGAACGGCGTGCCGAAGGAAATCACGATCAATCAGGCGCAAATCGCCGACGCGCTCGCCGAGCCGGTGTCGACGATCGTCGAAGGCGTCCGGCTTGCGCTCGAAAATACGCAGCCCGAGCTTGCCGCCGACATCGTCGATCAGGGCATCGTGTTGACCGGCGGCGGCGCGCTGCTCGGCGGCATCGATCAGGTGTTGCGCGAAGCGACCGGGCTGCCGGTGACGGTGGCGGAGGATCCGCTGACGTGCGTGGCGCTCGGCACCGGCCGTGCGCTCGAAGATCCGATGTACCGTGGCGTGTTGACCACGGCTTGATGGCTTAAGGCGGGGGAGACGGGGCGATGGACTGGCCGCCCCAATCACGGCGATCCGGGAACGCACGGCGCGAGCAGAATCTCGCGCTGATCGGTGCCGTCGTGTCCGGCGTCGTCGTGACGGTCGGGCTGGTGCTGCTGTTCCTTGCCCGCGCCGATCCAGTGCTCGGCGCGCGGGCGCGCGGCACCGCGCTCGATATCGTGACGCCGGTGTGGGGCGTCGTGCGCGCGCCGTTCGACTGGCTGGGCGATGTCACCGACACGATCGGCGATTATATCGGTACCGTGCCGCGCAACCGCGAATTGACCGCCGAACTTGCCACCGCGCGCCGCGCGCTTGAAACCGACGGCGCGCTCCGGGCGGAGAATGGCGCGCTCAAGCGGCTGCTCAAGGTCGTCGAGCCGCGCGCCGGGTTGGTTGCCGTGGCGCGGATCGCCGGCAGCTCGACGGGCAGCTATACGCGCACCGCGATGATTTCCGCCGGGCGTGACGAGGGCGTGGTTCCGGGCCAGCCGGTTCGCGCCGATACCGGGCTGGTCGGGCGCACGGTGGAGGCGGGCAACCACGCCGCGCGCGTATTGTTGCTGACCGATCCGAACAGCCGTGTGCCGGTCCTGATCGTGCGCACCGGGCAACCGGCGCTGGCGGTCGGAGCCAATGGCCGCCTGCTCGAAGTCCGCGACCGGCTGGGTGCCGAAGTGGCGCTCAAGGTCGGCGACCGGCTGGTGACTTCGGGCGCGGGCGGCATTTATGCGCCGCAGATTCCGGTCGCGGTGATCGTCGATGCCGGGCGCGAGCCGCCGCTCGCCGAACCCTATGCCAACCCCGGCGCGCTGAGCCATGTCGCAGTGTTCGCGCCGTACCTGCCGGTGCCGCAGATCGCCGATCCCGAGGCAGCGGCAAACGCCGTCCCGGTCCCGCGTGAGGCGAACAAGCGCATCAAGACCAAGGCGACAGCGGCCACCAAGCCAGCGGCTGCCCCCAACACGTCGAAGCCGGTCGCTCCCACTACGCCGAGCCCGGCGGCGTGAACGCCCCCTATCGCCTGCTGTCGCCGACCGACCGCGTGCGGTTCTGGACGGCGCTGGCGCAGCGTGCTGTCCCGGCGGTCGTGACGCTGCTGCTGACTGTGCTGATGACCGCGCCGCTGTTTGCGAGCTTTCCGCTGCTGCCGCATCTGGCGCTGCTCGGCGTGTTCGTCTGGGCGACGTTTCAGCCGGCGCTGATGCCGCCGTGGCTGGCGTTCCTGCTCGGGCTGGCGGCCGACCTGTTGCTGGGTGAGCCGCTCGGCGTCAACGGCACGCTGCTGCCGTTGGTCGTGATCTTTCTGCGCATGTTCGAAGCGAGCTATGGCCGCCACCGCTACGGCTTCGACTGGGCGCTGGCGGCGGCGGTGATTTTCGTGTTCGAAGCCGCAACGTGGCAACTGCTGGCGTTTACCGGCACCGACGGTCCGTTCCTGCCGCTGCTGATCCAGGCGGCGACGACGATCCTTGCCTATCCAGCCGTCGTCCTGCTGTGTGCCCGCATTCAGCGCGGGCTGAACCCGACGTTATGAGCCCGAACACCGCAGCGGGGAGCGAGCAGCAATTCAGCCGCCGCGCCGTCCTGCTGGGGGGCACGATGGGCGCGGTCGCGCTGACGCTCGCCGGGCGGATGACGTGGCTGTCGATCCTCGAGGGCGACAAATACCGCGTGGCTTCCGAATCGAACCGCGTGTCGCTGCGCATGATCCCGCCGCGGCGCGGCTGGATCGTCGACCGGTCGGGCAAGCCGCTGGCGCTCAACCGGCCCGACTATCGGCTCGAACTGATCCCCGAGAGCATCGCCGACCTCGACACCACGCTGGCGGCGGTTCAGCGCGTGCTGCCACTGAGCGAGGATGAAATCGCGCGAATCCGCAGCGATGTCGCACGGCAGCCAAAATACATGCCGGTCGAAATCGCGCACGGGCTCGACTGGAACACCTTTGCCGCGATCAACGTCAACCTGTCCGAACAGCCGGGGCTGCAGCCGTTGCGCGGCTATAGCCGCGTCTATCCGGGCGGCGAGGCGTTTTCGCACCTGCTCGGCTATGTCGGTGCGCCGACGCCCGAACAGTTCCAGAAAACCCGCGACCCGCTGTTGATCTTTCCCGGCTTCAAGCTTGGGAAGGACGGCATCGAACGCACCGAGGACGCCGGACTGCGCGGCAAGGCCGGCGCGCGGCGGGTGGAGGTCAGCGCGCGTGGCCGGATTATCCGCGAACTCGGCACACGCAGCGACATCCCCGGCAACACGCTTAAGCTGACGATCGACCGCGATCTGCAGGATTATGCCGCGCGGCGGCTTGGCGACAATAGCGCCAGCGTCGTCGTCATGGACTGCGCCACCGGCGACGTGCTCTGCATGGTGTCGATGCCGGGCTATGATCCCAACATCTTCTCGACCCGCGTCACCAAGGCGGTGTGGGAGGCGTTGCAGACCAACGACCATCACCCGCTCGTCAACAAAAGCGCGCAGGGGCTGTACCCGCCGGGGTCGACGTTCAAGATGATGACCGCGCTGACCATTTTGCAGGCCGGAATCGCACCGACCGCATCGTGCCAGTGCAGCGGCGCGTACCGGCTGGGCAACAACACATGGCACTGCTGGTCGAAAAAGGGCCACGGGCATGTCGACATGCACACCGCCATCCCCAAAAGCTGCGACGTGTTCTTCTACACCTTCGGGCGGCAGGTCGGGATCGAAGCGATCGCCGCCACCGCGCGCAAGTTCGGGCTGGGGCAAAAGTTCGAGCTGCCGCTGCCGGGCCAGTCGGCAGGGCTCGTGCCCGATCAGGCGTGGAAACAGCGCCGCTATAAAAAGCCGTGGGGCATCGGCGAGACGCTCAACACGGCAATCGGCCAGGGCTATCTGATCGTCAATCCGCTGCAACTGGCGGTGATGGCAGCGCGGCTGGGCTCGGGCAACGCGGTCGAACCGCGCCTGATCGCCGATGCGCCGCGTGTGCCGCCGCCCAAACTCGACATTTCGGACGAGCATCTGGCGATTGTCCGCAAGGGCATGTTCGACGTCGTCAACGGCGGCGGTACCGGCGCACGGTCGCAGTTGCAGGTCGACGGCATCCAGATGGCCGGCAAGACCGGATCGGCGCAGGTCCGCCGGATTTCGACCGGCGAACGCTCGCACGGCGTCATCAAGCAGGAACGCCTGCCGTGGCAGTATCGCGATCACGGGCTGTTCGTCGCGTTCGCACCGGCCGATGTACCGCAATATGCGGTCAGCGTCGTGCTCGAACATGGCGCACACGGCACCAATGCCGCGCCGATCGCACGCGACGTGCTGACCTATCTGTTCGAGCCCGAGCGCGCGCTTCGAACGCTCGAACCCATCGAGGCCGCGCTTGCCGAGGCACGGCGCAAGGCCGCCGCCGCCACCGCCACGTCGGTCGCCAGCGGCACGACCCCCGTCGGCGCGAACGCCGATGCGGCGGCCGGCGTGAGCGACTGAGGTGCTGAACGGCGCCTGGACGATGCGGCTGCGCGAACTGCCGTGGCTGATTATCCTGACGATCGTGGCGCTCGGCAGCTTCGGGTTGGTGGTGCTGTATTCGGCGGCGGGCGGCAGCCTGCAGCCATGGGCGCTGAAGCAGGGCATCCGCTTTGCCGTGTTGCTGGTGGCGATGCTCGCGCTGGCGCAGGTCCGCTTAAGTTTCTGGTTGCGCTGGGCCTATGTCATCTACGGCGCGGTGCTGGTGTCGCTGCTTGCGGTCGAAGTTCTCGGGCGGATCGGCGGCGGCAGCCAGCGCTGGCTCGACCTCGGGCTGATCCAGCTGCAACCATCCGAATTCATGAAGCTGGCGATCATCCTGGCGCTCGCCCGCTATTATCACAACCTGCCACGACCGTTCGTCACGACGCTGGGCGGGCTTTGGCTGCCGCTGGTGCTGATCGGGCTTCCGGCGGCACTGGTGCTGATCCAGCCCGACCTTGGCACGGCGCTCGCGATCGGCTTCGGCGGCGTCGCGATGATGTTTCTTGCCGGAGTGCGGCTCTGGCTGTTCGGCGCGGCGGCGGCGGTGATGGCAGCGGTGATGCCGGTCGCGTGGGGGTTCCTCCACGCCTATCAGAAAAAGCGCGTGCTGATCTTCCTCGATCCCGCGAGCGATCCGCTGGGGGCGGGGTATCACATCACCCAGTCGAAAATCGCGATCGGCAGCGGCGGCTTGTTCGGCAAGGGGTTTTTGCAGGGCACGCAAAGCCACCTCGACTATCTGCCCGAATTGCACACCGATTTCATCTTTGCGACGATGGCGGAGGAATGGGGATTGCTCGGCGGACTGTTCATCATCGTCGCGTTCGGCATCATCCTGACATGGGCGATCGGCGTAGCGCTGTCGGCGCGCGCACAGTTTGCGCGGCTGATGGCGATGGGACTGGCGTGGACGCTGTTCTTCTACCTCGCGATCAACATGATGATGGTGATGGGGCTGGCCCCGGTGGTCGGCATTCCGCTGCCGCTGGTCAGCTATGGCGGTTCGGCGATGCTGACGGTACTGATGCTGCTGGGCATCGTCATGGGCGTTTCACGCCAGCGCCGCGACGACATGCTGGCGCGCTAACCGCCCCAGGTGGCGAACATGCCGATTGCGGCCAGCGCCATCACTGCGGTCGCCGTCCAGCCGAGCCCGGTGAGCACCGGCGGCAACACGAATTCGCCCATTACGACGCGGCTGCGGACCATCAGCATCATCGTCACCATCACCGGCACCGCAACGACGCCGTTGACGACCGCGCTCCAGAATAGCGCCTTGACCGGATCGAGCGGCGTGAAATTGAGCGCACCGCCCACCAGCGTCGCGACCGCGATCGTGGCATAAAAGCTCTTGGCGCGTCGGGCCTTGCGCGCCAGCCCGACATGCCACCCTGCCGCCTCGCCCAGCGCATAGGCAGCCGATCCCGCAAGCACCGGCAGCGCCAGCAGCCCGGTCCCGATAATCCCAAGGCCGAACACGAGAAACACGAATTTCCCCGCAATCGGGCGCAGCGCCTCCGCCGCCTGCGCCGAGGTCTGAATATCGGTGACACCGTGCGCATGCAGCGTCGCCGCCGTGGTCAGGATGATGAACAGCGCCACAACATTCGAAAAAGCCATGCCGACGACCGTGTCGATGCGAATGCGCTGAAATTCGGGCACCGCCTGATCCGGCGCGCGCACCAGCGGCTTGGCATGGACGCGCTCCTTGACCTCCTCGACCTCCTCCTCGGCCTGCCAGAAAAACAGATACGGGCTGATCGTCGTCCCCAGCAGCGCGACGACGACTGTCAGATACGCCGGCGTCAACGAAATTTCAGGCACCAGCAGGTGACGCGCGACCGTCCCCCATGGCACGCCGACGACCAGCACCACGCCGACATAGCCGAACAGCGTCAGTGTCAGCCATTTGAGCACGCTGACATAGCGCGAATAGCGCACGAACGTCTCGAGCAGCACCGACACCAGCCCGAAGCCTGCGACATACACCAGCTGCGGCCCGCCGATCAGCAGCCCGAGCGCCGCCGCCATCGCCCCCAGATCGGCCCCGATGTTGATCGTATTGGCAACCACCAGCAACGCGACCACAGCGTACAGCAGGGCACGCGGATAATGCTGTTTCAAATTGCCACCGATGCCACGCCCGGTAACGCGCCCGATGCGCGCGCTGATCTCCTGGATCGCGCACATCAGCGGCCAGCTGAACAGCATCACCCAGCCGAGCGCATAGCCGAACTGCGCGCCCGCCTGTGAATAGGTCGCGATGCCGCTGGGGTCGTCGTCCGACGCGCCGGTAATCAGCCCGGGGCCGAGCACCTGCAGCAGCCTGGGCCGAACAGGCTGTTTGATCGCGCCATCAAGCTCGGGAGGCGTCGGCATGGCAGCCCCTTGGTTCACAGCGCCCGAACGCAGCGCCGCGCGCTCAGCGTTAGCATGATTGCCGCTGGGTGCCGCAATTCAATCACGCGCGCCGCCTGCCATCCCCTGAACAGGGGATGGGTGGGACCCAACATGGTTGCTAGGTCGAAACCACGATGGGCAGCGAACGGGAACCGGACATGAAGCGATACACAGCATTGATCGCGGCATTCGTGCTGACGACGGCCTTAACGGCTACGGCGGCAAACGCCACCATCGGCATCTACGACTATGTCGGATCGCCGATCAATTGCGTGGGGGTCGAATCGTCCTGCACTGTAAAACCGGCGGTAACCACGCAGCTTACGGCATCATTCACCTTCGCGATCGATTTCGATCAAAGCTATGCCGGCGACCAGACGCTCTATGCTTTCCGCTATGGTTTCCACTTCGTCAGCGACTGGTCGATCACCAACGGCACCTATACGTTAAGCTCGGCGCAGGGTGACATCCTCGATCCAAATTCAGAGTTCACGCATAACGGCAACACGATCCGGACCTGGATATTTTCGGCGAGCAATGCTTCGAACACGATCCTGTTCAACTCCGCGCCGCACTTCGACATAACATCGATCGGCGGCACGGTATTGGTCGGGCGCAGCCCCGCCGGAACATGGACAACCGGTGGCGGTGTGGTCCCGACCGGAACCGTGCCCGAGCCTGCGGCGTGGGCACTGCTGCTCACCGGCTTCGGGCTGACGGGGGCCGCAATGCGCCGCCGCGACCGCAGCCTCGCCGCCTGAGCCGCAGCGATTGGCAGGTCAGCGCGTGATCTGCCAGTCGCGCGACGGGTCGCCGTCGCACGGGAATTGCACGGCGGTGGTGTTGCGGTCGGTGCCGCCACCGGCAATTGTCAGGCACAGCCCGCTGTTGACGTTGATCAGCCGGAACTTGCCGCCGCCGATCGGGGCATAGCGCCAGCGCCGCGACGCATCGGCGTCGCAGTTATATTGTACCGAGACAACATTGCGGTCGGTGGCCCCGCCCGCAACCGTCAGGCACAAGCCGCTGTTGAGATTGGTGATCTCGACGATATTGCCGCTAATCTCGGTAAAGCTCCAGAACCGCGACGGATCGGTGTCGCAGGTGAACTGCACGATCTCGCCGTTGCGGTCGCGGCCACCGCCAGCCGGGCTGAGGCACAGCCCACTATGCGCGTTCATGATCGCGACGCGCCCGGCGGGGGGCGCAGCAAGTGCCGGCGCCGTACCCACCAGCAGCAGCGCGGCAACGGTTGATTTCACGGCGATGGCGCAGTTCAAGGTCGACATACTGCCTCCCGATAAGCTTGCCCATGACAATCTGCCTGACGAGCGCCGACTTTGCGTGTAATGAGGCCGCCAGTAGATTTGCTTAGTCGCTGATTATTACCATGATTCACCGGTTCCGGAAAGGTGCTGCATGGCCGATCCAGCAAGCAACTTTGGGTTTGACAGTATCGAACTCGCTGCTGTGCGCCGTCGCCGGGCGCATTATTCGCTGATCGACGTGACGGCAACGCATAAAGCCATCGGCATCGCGCTGTCGGGCGGCGGCATCCGTGCTGCGACTTTCAGCCTGGGGATCATGCAGGGGCTTTCGCACCATCACCTGCTGCACCGCTTCGATTTCCTGTCGACGGTGTCGGGCGGCAGCTACATCGGCGGGTTCTATGGTGGGCTGTTCGTGGCTCGCGGCGATGCTGCGCCGATCATCGGCAAGGCGCCCGACGGCTCGTATGACGGCGATGTGCTCGGCACGCCGCGGGCGCTGAACGCCGTGGCGTGGTTGCGGCAATCGGCGCGCTACCTCGCCCCGTCGGGTGCAGGCGACTATCTGTACGCCTTCGGGCTGCTGGCGCGAAACTGGGTAACGCTGCAGATCGTGCTCGGGCTGACGCTGCTGGCGCTGGCGCTGACGATGGACAGCCTGCGGCGGCTGCTGTCGCGCGCGCTGCACCTCGGGCTCGAGGCGCGCTGGGCGGCGCATGCGGCGGGCAGTATCGCAGGAAGCGGCGTTGCGCTCAGCCACTGGTTGTTGCCCGAACTCGTGGTCGCGATCGGCGCAGCGTTGCTGTGCGTTGCATCGGGCTGGGCCTATTGGCTGACGCGGCGCGACTTCGTACCCGCCGGCGTCTCGCGGTTCGTCAGTTTCGCATCAATCTGGACGCTGACGATTGCGATCTGGGCGAGCTTCGCTGCGTGGCGTGCACACACACTTGCGGCGCTTCTCGACAGCGTGCTGATTGCGATGGCCGCGATCGGCGCGCTCACCGCTTATGCATGGAGCGCGCGCGCGCCGGTTGCCGCATCGGACGCCAACGATCCGCAGCCCAAGCGCATCGCGCGCGAAGACGCGGCGCGCGTTCGCCTGACCAAAAGCCTCGCGTTCGGACTGAAGCTGCTGTTGTTCGCAGCCGCGCTCGGGGCCGCCGACGCGCTCGCCTATCTGCTGTGCACGGTGACGCCGCACTGGGGCAAAGTGAACCTGAGCTTTGCGCCGGGTGCTGGCGCGCTAGCGCTGCCGGTGGCGCACTGGCTAGGGTCGCGGGTCCAGACGCCCGGCGTCCGCCAGACGCTGACGCGCGGCGCAGTGGCGGTATTCACCTCGGGCTTTGCGATCTGGCTGACGATCGCGTGGATCGCGCTCGCGCACTGGCTGGTGATGGCCGATCCGATCGCCTGGGCGTTTGCCGACCGGATCGGCATCGACAATCGCTGGGTGACGCTCGCGGCGGCAACGATCGTCACGCTCGGCATCGGCGTCAGCTATTCGTTCCTCAACCTGTCGTCGTTATCGACATTCTATGCCGGTCGGCTACGCCGGGCGTATCTGGGGGCGAGCAATCCGTTTCGCATCGGCGATCACGACCGCGCCGCGCAGCAGCGCACGCGGATGGTCACCGACAGCGAAGAACATGACGATGTGCAGCCACAGGCGTATTTCGCAGCGTCGGGCGCGCCGGTGCACCTGATTAACATTTCGCTCAACGCCACGCGCGGCAGCGCCTCGAACATCATCCAGCGCGACCGCCATGCCAAGGCGTTGACGGTCGGCCCCGCGGGCGTACTGTACACCGACGAGCGCGCGGGCAATGGCCTTGGCCATATCGCGTTCGACGACGGCGAGCCGTTGCCGATGTCGACATGGGTCGCAATCTCGGGCGCGGCGGTCTCGACGGGCATGGGCAGCTATACCAGCACGGTCCACTCGCTCCTGACCGGGCTCGTCAACGCCCGGCTCGGCTATTGGTGGCGATCGAGCCGCAGCAGCGGGCTGTCAGTGCCCACCGGGCTGAACGACCTTGTGCCAAATTACCTCTACCGCGAATTCTTCGCCGAGTTCGACGGCTCCGACCTCGCGCGCTGGAATCTGAGCGACGGCGGCCATTTCGACAACAGCGGCATTTACGAGCTCGTGCGCCGCGAACTGGCGCTGATCGTCGCGGTCGATAGCAGCGAGGACCCGAGCTATCGGTTTTCGGGCATCGCCGACTTGATCCGCAAGGTCCGCATCGACTTCGGGGCCGAAATCGCCTTTGCCGACGGCCCCGCGCTCGATGGGCGGTTTAGCCATGACCCGCTGTTGCGCGCCAGCTTTGCGCCGCCTGCCGGGTTCATCGATCACCCCGACGCGGTCGCCGCGCTCGCCACTATCGCCTATCGCAGCGGGCGCAGCGGGCTGTTGGTGGTCCTGAAGCCGCGGGTCACCGCTGCGATGCCGCGCGACCTGTGCGATTACCAGCGGCGCAGCCGCGACGGCGGCGGCGCGGCGTTCCCGCATCAGACCACGCTCGACCAATTTTATGACGAGACCCAGTGGGAAAGCTATGCCGCGCTGGGTCGCGAAGTCGCCGCGGCGGCGTTTCGCTCCGCCGGTACGACGCTGTGGCCCGGCGCACTGATCCCGGCCGACAAGCCCGCGCACCCGTAATCGGACGGCGGACTTTCAGGGCATTTGATGCTAAGGTGTTCGCGTCCGGGAGTGCCGCGCGCGGAGCTTTCGAACTTCGGCCGGAAGGGTGTGCACCATGCTGACGCCAGCGGTTTTGCGTGAATTATTTCCGCATGGGATGCCGCCCCTGCTGACGGCGATCGCGGCGCAGCAGGAGGAGGTTTTCGCGCGCTTCGAAATCGGCGCCGATGGCGACCGGCTGCACTTCCTGCTCGCACAGATCGGCCATGAAACCGACGGGCTGACGCGCGTCGAGGAAAATCTAAATTATAGCGCGCAGCGGCTGTGCGCCGTCTGGCCGCGCCGCTTTCCAAGCCTTGGCGCTGCCGCCGAGTGCGCGGGCAACCCCGAAAAACTGGGCGACATGGTCTATGGGGGCCGCATGGGCAATCAGCCAGCGGGCAGCGGCGACGGCTTTCGGTATCGCGGGCGCGGGCTGCTCCAGCTGACCGGCCGCGACGGCTATGCCCAGGTTGGCAGGGTCGCCGCCATCGACCTTGTCGGCCAGCCGGAACTCGCCGCAGCGCCCGACACGGCATTGGTCGCGGCCTGCGCCTTCTGGTCTTGGAAGGGGCTGAACACCATCGCCGACACCGGTGATTTCACTGCCGCCACCCGGCGTATCAACGGCGGCGTCACCGGGCTTCCGGAGCGCAAGGCATGGCTCGACAAGGTACGCCGCGTGCTGTCGGCACCGCCGCCGCCGGTGCTGCCACCGCTGTCGACAATTATCGCGGTGCAAAAAGCGCTGCGCGCCGCGGGCTTCGATCAGATCGGCGCGGCAGACGGTGTGCTGGGGCAGCGGTCGATGGCAGCGATCTTGCAATATCGCCGCCAGCATGGGCTGGGCGACGGCGTTATCGATCCGCCGCTGCTCGCCAGCCTCGGCGTGACCGCCTGAGCGCGGCGAGCGCCGACAGCGCCGTCGCGGTCGTGAAGCTGGCGCGCTGATCGCCGAACAAGCGCTCGGCAGCGTGTTCGCAATGCGGATCGGGCACGCGCAGCATCGGCACCACCGGCCAACTGCCATCGGGCAGTTGCCGTTCGGTCAGCGCGTCGTGCAGCGCCGCTGTCGGACAGCCCGACATCGCTGCTGCCTCCAGCCGCAACGCCAATTCGAAACAGCCGCCGACGTCCAGATCACCGGCAGGTGACACTGTGCGCCCCAGCCGCCGCAGCTCAAGGTCGAGATAGGCGCGCGTCGCCCACCAATAAGGCCGCGGCACCGACCCTGCCCTGTCGAGCCACGCACCGCCCCGGCGCATCCGTTCATGCCCCGGCGGCAGCAGCGCGCGCAGCGCCCGCAACGCGGTCGCAGTGACCTCGGCATGCGGTCGGCACCAGCGATGGTCGGCCCCGGCAAAACGATAGGTCGCAAAGCCACCATCGTTGCACTGGAACCGCGCCAGCGCGGCATAGTCGCCCGGCAGCAGGCGTTGCCCCGCGGCTGCCAGCAGCAGGCACGCAAGCGCGGTGCTATCGGCATCGGCCGGACACCGCAGATTATACCCCCACCCTGCCCCGGGCCGACGCGCGGCATGCAGAAAACCGCACGCCGCCGCAATCGCGTGTGGTGGCACGACCAGCTGCGCCTGCGCCGCTGCCGCCAGCGCCAGCCCGACATAGGCCGTCGTCCACGCATCGGACACGCCTGGCGTCAGCGCGAAATCGCGCCAGGCACCGTCGCGGTCCTGCTGCGCGACAAGGAACGCGATGGCGGCGTCAGGCGGCGACACGGCAAGCGGCGACGACCGCACTCGCGCTGACGCCACAGCGGATTTCGGTTGCATCGGACGATGCTGCGACGCTGACGAGGCCGTGATCGGGACTATCGGCAGCGTCGTCGCCCCATAGCGCGCGGTAGCCTGGCGATACTTGTCCGAGCATGGCGCGGCGCACATAGGCGTTGCCATCGGGGAGTGCTGCGGCGTTGAAATGTACGGCGAGACCCGGCACCGGCACGCCGCCCCGACAGCGCAGGCTGACCCCAAGCGTCTGCCACGCCAGCGCGGTGGTGATCGGCAGCGACCAGCACTGCTGCAGCATATCGAGCAGCGCATCGCCCCGCGCCACCCCCGCCGCGTTCGCGACCAACATCAGTTGCGTTTCGGAAACTTCTGGCAGCGCGTAATAATATTCTTCGATGCCGTTGCTTAAATCGCACCCGGTCATCGTCAACCGCCCGCCCGCCGGCGCGCGCGGCGCGGCCATCACGGCACCGCGCGGAATTTCCGCATAGAGTTTCGCACCAAGCCCGGCATCGAGGCTTCGCAGGCCGAGCCACGCCCCCCAACGCAGCGCGGCACCGTGCTGCGCCCGCTCGCACCGCGTCAACCATTCGGCAGCGGCAGCGCCCGCCATCGTTCCAAGCCGCCGCAGCCGGTGGTGGCAATCCGCCACCCCCAGCAGCGGATCGACCGTTGTGCGAAAATGCGCGTCGCTCGATGAAAACGCGAATTCGACGGGGCAGCCGTCGCGCGTCAGGCGGCTTGCGGCAGTCAAATCGAGCCCTGCCACCGCGGCCTCGAACGCAGTCAGGTCCCCGCCGCCGCCAAGCCGCCGGGCTGCGGCCACGACCGCGCCCTGGCTGACGCTCAACCGACGAGGACCAGCGTGTCGGCGGTGGTGACGAACGCCGACTGTACCCGGGTGTTCGCAGCATCGATCAGCGTGGTCCGATAGCTGAATTGCCCGACAGCCGGGTCGATCTGCGGAATGCGCACGGTCTGCGCGGGCGCCCCGGCGGCAAGCTGCAGCGTCTTTTGGAAACGGTAGCCCGCGGCGTCGTCATAGTGCAGCTCGACGACCGCGAGCTTGGTCTTCTGCGCCTCGAAAACCGGCTGCACGGTCACATTGAGCGCCGATAGAAACGGATCATCGACGATCAGCGCGCGCGCCGTCGTCGTCGTTTCGGCGGTTACAAGCGATTGCCCGGTTTTCAGGATGCGAGTGATGACATAGCGGTATTCGAACGCCGACTTGCCGGTTACCGGATTGTCGCGGCGGTCGCTGATCCGGACTTTCCAGCTTTGCGCCGGACTGCCGGGGTGAAAGGACAAGGTGGCGCTGCTCGTCCACCCGTTTTGCGCACCATAGTGCAGCGCAACGTCGATGCGGTCGACGAGATCGGCATCGATGTGGCCGGGCTGCAGAGTCACCTGCAGGAAGCCGAGGAAGTCGCGCGGGTCGAGCACCAGCTGGCGATTTTCGGTGGTGACTTCGGGCAGTTCGTAGCGGTCGTGCTCGCCGTCCCACCCCGCATCGGGATCGAAACCATAGTCGGCGGTGTAGCGATATTCGGTGCTTGCCACCTCGCCCTGAAACACCGACCAATCCTGCGGGGTGGCATGCTGCGCATCGAAAACGAAATCGCCATGCTTGGTATCGGCGGGTCGGGCAGGATCGCCGAAATCGATCCCGACATGCGCAGTCTGCAGCCCGATACTGGCAAAATCGCGCGGCGGCGCGACGTTGACGGTGAATTTGTGAAAGAACGGATCGACCCCATCGACTTTGAGGAAATGTTTGGCTCGGTCGGCCTTGGCGAGCATCAACCCGAAATAGCCCTGCGGCGCGTACACCCGCTGCACCGCATCCATCCGGTTATATTCATATTCGACGGTCTTTTGCTCGTCCTGATGAACAATCTTGAGCTTGAACGCGACGCCGAACGGCGATGCCGCCGATGCAGCTTGCGCGGCAGCGCCCGGCAGGGCGGCAAGCCCTGCGGCCGCACCCTGCGCGGGAGCGCCGGGTGCCGTCGCCGGGTGCCCGGCACCCGCCGCAGCTGCTGCAGCCGACGCTGCCGCAGCGCCGACGCTCGCCCCGGTTGCGCCGCCCAGCGCGCCGCCGACCGCGCCCCCCGCAGCAGCTGCCGCGCCGCCCGGTCCGGAAGCGCCCGGTCCGGCAGCGCCACTCGCAGGCGCGCCTGCCGCAGGCGTCGGATGTGCAGCCAGCGCCGCGGGCGCGGGCGGCGTCACGGACGCGCCGGGGGGATGCGCCGTTACCGGAGTGCCCATCTGACCCATGCCGGGTACGGCAGGCGGATGAACACCGGGCACCTGTCCCATCGGCGGATGGCTCACCGGCGGGATTGTACCACCGCCCGGCGGCGTGGTGACCGGGTGCGCGGTCGCGGGCGGAGTCGTCGCGGCGGTCTGTCCCCCCAGCGGCGGTATCCCGGCATCGGCGGCAGCAGCGGTCGTCGGCGACAGGCTCGGCGTGAACCATTGCGACAGGATCTGGTCTTTGAACAGGTTGAGCGCGGTTTGTTCGGCCTGCAGCGATTCGGCGTCGCCGGCAAGGTTGACGACTTGAATCTTGATCGCGCCGTCCTGCCGCAGCTTTTCGAAAGTCGCGTCGATCCCGGCCGACACCCAATATACTTTGGCTTCGATTCCGACGCTGAAACTGTCGTAGCACCGTTTGAGATCCGCGGTAATCTTGACGTCGATCGCCGGGCGGACGCCGGTGAATTTCATATTATAGATGGCGCCAACGGGGGCCATCCCGTTGTCGAACGCCGCCTCGAGGATCGTTGCCCCCTCCTCGCTCAGCGTCAGCGCGAACAGCGCATTGTTGTCGCCGAACAGCTCGGGCGAGGACGCGCCGAGGATATGTTCGACCGCCTCGAACGCGCCGGGCGGAGCCGTGTTGGCAGTGCCGCCGCCGCCCTGCAGATCCAGCGCGACGATCTGCACGCTACCCTCGTCGAACGGCACCGGGCCAAGCTGCGGATGGTCGGCGGTGGGAAAGCGCGCACGGATCTGCCCGGTGATTTCCTGCAGCACATCGTCCGGCACGCGAAGCCACGTCGTGACGTTGAGGAAGCCGACGCCCTTGACCCCGGTTGCGGCAACATCGGGGGCATATTCGATCAGCAGGAACTGTGGCTCCTCGCTGCCGGGCATCTGTGCCAGCGCGACCGGTGCCGGCAGATACCAGAAAAAGTTCGGGTCGGCATGATCGGGAAATACCGTGACACCTTCGACAACGAAGCTGTGGGTCGACAACAGCAACATGGGCCGGTTCCCTTCAGTCGAGTTGGTGCAGCGGCACGGTGACGACGCTACCGGTTACCGGCGTCCAGTCGACCGTGCGGTTCTGGCCATTGTCGAGCCGGATCACCGCCGAATATTCGGCGCGGATCGCCGGATCGACATAGTCGAACGCAAACGACTGGCTATCGTTCTGACTTTGCAGCGTAAAACTGGTCGTAGCGTTGATCGCGTGCTTGGCGTCGACATAGCGAAGCTGGACATCGATCCCCAGCACATGCTTCGCGGCGAAATCGATCGGCTCGGAGCCGACGCCGATGATCTGATGCCCCAGCATGCCTTCCTGGATCGTCAGGATGCTATCGGTCGTCACCGACCCCGGCACCGTCCAGACATGGCCGTGCGCGCCGAGGATGCGAACTTCGTAATAAACTGTCGGCGGCGCACCATCGGGGCGCTCGGCGATGAACAGCGGCACGGTTGCAGTCTGCGCGTTGATCACGAAATTCTGATGGGCGCTCGGGTTCGACTTGCCGGGATAGGCCACGAACAGGATGATCTGGCTGACGCTCGCCCAATCGACCGCGGGCAGGATTGTCAGGTTGATCTTGCTCGGCATCGGGTCGCTGATATCGACCTTGCCCTCGTCGGTTTGCGTCCATGGCACAATGCGCGTGCCGCCGGTCGCCAGCGCAAAGGTCAGCTGATATTCAAAACTGCGCTGCGTGCGGTCACGCATGAAAATCTGCCAGCTCGTCTCGTTATTCTGCGCAGTCAGAAGCGCGCTCGCCTGCTGCTGCAGCTTGCTCACCGGATCGAGATAGCGGCATTCAACCTCGACATTGGGATAGCGGTCGAAGGGCAGGTTGTCGGCGCGGATCGGGATCGTCGTGATCGCGTACAGATCGCTGCGCGGTTCGATGTCGATGCTGTCGCCGATCGTGGTGCCGGGGGCGGCGCTCAGCTGCACCGGGCGCTGTGCGCTATCGACACTGCCGCTGAAATTAACGGTATAGCTGAACGCCACGTCGCGAACCATCTGGCCGTTTTTGAGCAGGCTGCTCCAGTCGACCGCGGCGCTCGGTGCCGCGGTCGTCAGCGTGACCGACCGGATCATGCCATTGTACATTAGATTGACGTCGATCGAGGCGATCGCATCGGCGG
This sequence comes from Sphingomonadales bacterium, assembly GCA_038225475.1. GTDB lineage: Bacteria > Pseudomonadota > Alphaproteobacteria > Sphingomonadales > Sphingomonadaceae > Polymorphobacter_B. Next base: position 183,921 of record JBBRRA010000004.1, on the reverse strand, counting down.
TGAAGTCGGCCTTGGTGGCTACCGTCAGTGTGCGCCGTTGAAAATACGGATTGTCGAGATCGACCTCGGTAACGAAGCGATCGAGCGTCACGCCGGGGCGTCGCAACGTGTCGAACAGCCCGCTGAGATGACCCTGCGGATAGATTGTGCGCTGTACCGCGGTGCGCTCGCGGATGTTAACGTTCAGCGTCTTTTTATCAACCTGCGTTAGGTCGACGCTCTTCTTCGAACACAGCGCCATTCCGCCGTTATGCACCAGCTGCGCAATCGTCCGCGCGGTTTCGATCATGCCACCGGTGTTGTTGCTACCTTGGGGCGGCATGCTTGGTGTAAAGAAAGTTTCCTTGATCATATCATAGACTTGGCCCACCGCGCGGTCGCGGTCGCCGCTGGTCGACTTGCTGGTGTCGCCATCGGGAATGAAGCTGTCGATTTCGATGACGATGGCTCGGTCTTCGATCAGCTTGTCGATCGCCTTGTCGATATCGACCGAAACGAACAGGAACCCGCCGCTGAACTGATCGTCGAGATAGGTGTGGACACGGTCCCAGTCGATGCTGAGATGCACGTTGAATGCCGGACGCAGCGCGATGAAATCGAGCGAATAGACCACCGCCACCGGAGCCAGCTCGCCCGCTAGCGCCTGCCGCAGGATGGTCGCGCCATATTGATCGAGCTGGACCGAAAACGTCGCCTGATTGTCGCCGAACAGCGCCGGTTTGACGGCATTCTGGATCTTGACAACGAACCGCGGGCCCCCCGGCGCCGCGGTCGCCGCATTGGCGGGCGGCGGCGGGCCCGGCGTCGCTCCCGCCGGCGGCGGACTTTCGGCCCCGAGCAGCATCAACTTGACCGACCCGTCGACGAACGTCACCGGCGATAGCCGAGGGTTGTCGCTCAGCTGTGCCTGACGCTTGAGGTCTTGCGCGACGCTCGCCAGCTTGTCGGGCGCAAGCCCCAGATTGACATCGAAGTTGAGGAACCCGCCGCTTCCCGCCGCGCCGCGATATTCGATCAACTGCAACCGCGGCATCGCCGCCGCGCCGTCGCCGTCGACGGTCAGATGCGGCATCATTGGCAGATAGTAGAACTGCAGCGGATCGGCGTGATCCGGGAAGATCGAAACCCCGTCGATCAGGAAATAGGGCGGGTTGAGGTACAGCATCGGGCTCGGCCGTTACGACGGCATCATGAGGACGAGATCGGTGTCGCTGCTCGTTGCTGGTGCCAATTGCACCTGCTTGGGCGGCGTGGTCGCCATGAAAAACGTTGCAACATAGCTGTACGAAGTCTTTTGCGGATCGCGCGCGTAGAACGTCCACGGTTGCGGCGGCGCGCCGGTGCCCCGCAGCAGGAACTCGTGCTTCACATCGATCTTGTTCTCCGCATCGGCATAATGAAGGTCGAGCTTGATCAGTTTGACCTGAGTAAAATCGATCAGCGTCGTGTCGGGCGCAACGGTGACGATCGCCTGGTTCGGTGGCCCGAAGGTAATCAGATCACGGTCGGTATCGACCACCGTCAGGTTTTCCTGCGTGTGATTTTTGTACATGATGACGCCCGAACAACTGATCCGCCCGGTGTTGCTGCGGATGATCGGGATCGCCCAGTCCTTGCTGAGATTGCTGGCGCTGAAGGTGAAGTCGCTCTCCTGCTCTATATTATTCGGCGTATCGACGTATTTCATCTTGAGGAAGATCGTATCGACGCTGGTCGCGAAGTCCGCTTCTGCGATGAAACTGAAGGTCTTCATCACGAAGGGGCTGTTGATATAAATCTGCGACGTGTCGCTTTCGATCCAGTCGCCGATGATCTGCGTGCCATCGGCCATGATGAAATTGGTCTGATATTTGTATTTCTTGTCGACCGGCTTGAGCAGGACCGCGATCAGCGCGTCGGATTTCTTGTCGCTGGCAAAGGTGAACTGCGAACTGATCGGGTTACCGTTGGCATCGACGTCGGGATAACGAATGCTGACCTGCACTTGCGGCGTTTTGGTGAAATCGACGCTGCCCACGGTCAGGTCGACATATAAAATGCCGAGCTGATTGGCATTGACGGTAATCTGGCCCTTGTTGGTCGGGATCAATCCTGACGAATACGCCTTGCTCTGATCGAGGTAATTAACCTCGTAGGAATAGGCATAGCCCATATCACCGTTGACGGTGTTCGAATCGAACTTGCCGATATCATCGGCTTTGACGAAATGGAAATCCTGAATCGTCGCCGGGTTGCCCTTGGTATATTCGCAGTGGACATCGACGCTATTGATTCTGAACTTCGCGAAATCGGCATTGATTGCTACCGATGAACGGATTTGGGCGAAGAACGGGTCGTTCGCGTCGACTTCGACGAAGAAATCCTCCCATTTGAAGCCCATGTCGGTGATGTTGGGCAACGTCCCTTGCGGGATGATATGAAAGTCGATCGCCTCCTTTTCAGAGAAATAGCGATCGAAGCTGCTCGACTCCCACGTCGATTGCATCTTCTTGATATGGTCCATCCCGTGATCGCCCCGGTCATCGGCAGCCTTGATATCGGGCAGGATCGCCGTCTTGATCGCAGTATCGAGCTGCGCCCACCCCCAATTGGTGATCGAATCCTGCGTTTTGCGCGCCGCCTCGGGATCGGCAATATTCAAATGGCTGAAATCGAAGAACACGCCACCGGTTTGCGAATTGATGAAGTTCTCGCGCTGTGTGTCGGTTTCGCTATTGTTCGAGCTGTCCCAACTGCCGCCGCTTTTGTCGACCGACTGGTAGAAACTGTAGAATTTCGATGCGTAAAACCAGACGCGCCCGGTGATCGGCGGTAGCGTCGCCGAACAATGCAGGTCATAGGCAATCTGCGCGACGCCGCCGGATTTCTTCATCACCGCCTCGAGGATCGTCGCGCCTTCGGGCGACAGCTCGGCGGTAAACGCGCAGATCAGCGAGCCGTAGAGCGACGGCTTGCCGACGCTCTCGATCTTGCTGACCAACGCACCGCCGCTGTCGAGCAGCACCAGGCTTGCGGTGCCGCTCGAAAATGTCAGCTGGCCAAGCTGCGCCTTGAGCGGCTGCCCGTCGCCGCCGGTAAATCCCGACGCCTGCAGCTGACCATCGAGTGTCGATAAAATCTTTTTGCGCTTGTCATCGGGGACTGTCAGCGTTGCATCGAAGATGACGAAGCCACCGCCCTTCGATCCATCGGGACGATCGATCGGCAGCTTGTACTTGATGAAGGTGAACACCGGCTTTTTGGTGACCTCGTCGATCCGGAAGCGCGGCTGGTCTGGAATGACGAAGAACATATTGGGTGTCGTATCGTCGGGATAGACCATCAGTCCTTCGAGCGTCTGCGACTTGTCGAGATTGATCACGTCGGTCTCCTTCAGGCGAGCTTTGAGTTACGGAACGATCTGGATATGCGCGGCTCCGCTACCGGCTGGAAACCACCCCGCAATGTCGCTGCGAAACGTTTGTGCCGCGGCACGGTCGGGATAGGTCGCGGCGGCAGCTGCGGGCAGCTCGACGGCGTAATCGACGAACAGCAGCCCGGCACCACCGTTGATCGCGCTGATCGCGCGGTCCCCGTCGGCGGGCGCGAGCGCTGCCGACAGCGCCGCGTTGAACGGCGGAAATCCCGACGACGATGACCCCGCGACCTCGTGCTCGTTGCCGTCGGGGGCCGTCAGCCGCAGCCCGACATGTGTGATGGCGATCGGTGCGGGCTGGAGCGCGGCGGCATCGATCGCCAGCTGCTGCGTGATCGCGGCGCGCTGTTCGGTCGTGATCGCGAAGGTCGAACCGACCTGCAACATGGTCACCGTCGCGGTGCGGACCGCGCTGACCGCCGGATGGCCGCCGCCGTCGTGCGCTGCAACCGGCCCGGCCGGGACATACCGTACGGTGCCGGGCTGCGCCGGATCGAGGTACAGATGCACGCCGTCGATCTGCGCGGGGACCGGCTTTTGCGGAAACATGTCACGTCCGATCACGAGCGGTTGCGCCGGATCGCGGACTTCGGTCCAGCTGCCCGCACCGATCCGCCAGCGGTAGCCAGCGCGAAACGGCGACGCGGCGACATAGCCCCAATTCGCTCGCGCAAACCCCGGCGCAAGCGTCACGGTCATCGGGTTGCCCCCGTCCGCGCCAATCAAATCGACAGGCAGCGGCGCATCGCCCGGCTGTAACGCCGCGCTGACCACGACGCGGTGCGGGCCATAGCCCGGGATACTCGCGAGATCGAGCGCGATCCGGTCGGTGAGCGCCGTCCCCAGCGCGACGCGGTGCGCACCGTCGAGCGCGACCGCCGTCAACGCCAGTGTCGCATCGGCGCCCTGCGGCATGGCGACGGCGAGACCGGGCGTCGCTGCGTCGAGCGCGAACGGCTGGTGCAGCGTCGCCCCCTGCCAAGCATAGCGCAGCTCGCCCTCAATCGTCGCAAGCGCAAGCAGCCGCGTACTCGCGGTCACATGGCAAAAGCGCAGCGCGAAATCGCTTGCCTGCAGCTGAACCCAGTCGGTCGCTGGCACGATCGCTGCGGCATCGGCCTGCAGCACATCGGCGCCGGCGGCGATGATCGTGAAGGGTACCAAGCGGTATTCGAGTATTTCGCCCGCGGCCAGATGCACATCGGCGGTCGCGCTGTCGGCGGGCGGCTCGAACAGCAGCGTGTTTGAAATCGCACTCGGCCGCGCGGGTGGATTGGCGGCGATTTCGACCCGCGTCCCGATTGCGGGGATGCCGACCCGCGGCGACGGCAGGTTGGCCGACACCGTCAACCGGTGCAGCCCGAGGTCGAGCGGCGGCACGGTCACATCGCGCACGAGCGCTGCAAGATCGTCATGGTGCAACGCCGATGCCACATCGACCTGCAAGGCATGCGCGCGCGGCACCACCGTCGGCGTGCGCAAGTCCCAGTCAACCGGCCCGGCAGCGGGGATGCCGAGCTCGATCCACGGCGGGTCGCCGGCCTGTGGTGACGGAACCAGCCGGGCGCACGTCGCAAACAGCCGGTCGACCAGCACCTGCCCGAGCGCGCGGTCGTCGATCGTGCCATCGAGGCGCACCAGCGCGCGCCCCGCCGCACTGGTGCAAAACGCAAACAACGTTTCGAGATCGATGCGCCGGTCGGTGTGCGCGGCAAGCGCGGCGGTGACAAGACTGCGCGGATCGCAGCTGAGGCGCACCGGAAAACGGGGCGCAATACCAAGCACGGTGAATTCGACGCGCGCGGTAAATGGAAATGCGCCTGCGGTCATCGCGCCGCGGATCAGCGTGCCCGCCGCCGTGCCGATCCGCTGCGTCCAGCGCACGCCGTCGGACACCGTCCAGCCAAGCGCGACCGGCGCGCGTGTTGCGGGATCGAGATCGAGTGCAATTCCAGCCTGAATCAGCCGCGCGAACCCGGCGTCGATCGGCAGCGCGCGCACCGTCGCGACCGGATCGCCGGCGCGCGCGGTCGCCAGCGCCGCATCGAGCGGATAGTGGCCCGCCAGCGCAATATCGAGCACCGCGCCCTGGCCGGCACTGCCCAGATCGTCGGCGCGCTTTTCGAGCACGAGCGACAGCAGCGGGGCTCCCGATGGACCGCGGGCAAGCGTTAACGCATCGGGCAGCACCGCCCATGAACCCGAAGCCAGCGGCGGATACGCCAGCGCCTCGCCAGCACCCGACGCGCGGCCGAAATCAGGCAGGGCAGCGGGGTCGATCATCGCGCGCTGGTCACGAACAGGACGTCGCGATTGTCGCTGACCCACGGTCCCGCGATCATGCCGCCGGGCGTCACACGGTCGATCCGGTACCGGTAGCTACCGGTATCGGCGGTCCCGAGGATATACGCCTCCATCGGGACCGACAGCTTGATCGTCGCATTGATGAACCCTGCCGCATCGGGGGTCAGCGAGGCATCGAAGGTTGCCGTCTGGCCCGATTCGAACACCACCTGGATCGCCAGCACAGCGTCGGGCTTGCTGGGGTCGGCGGCTTTCAGCATCGCGGCGATCGTGCGCAGCGACACCACGCGCGTTACCGGGCCGAGTTGCCGGTTCTGCATGACCGCACGCCAGATGGCTGCTGGGTCGGCGAGCACCTCGACCTTGCTGAAATCGAACAACGGGGTGCACGTCGCATCGAGCGTATCGGCGATCAGCCCGCCAGCAGCGTTCTTTGCCGAAGCGCCGGCATCGACATGCCCGCCGCCCAACAAACCGCCGAGCAGCGACCCGAGCACATCGGTGACAATGTCACCCTGCGCGGTGGTCAGCGTGACCGAAAGCGTGTCCGGCGCGGCTCCGCCGGTCGGAGCCGGGCTGAGCGTGACCGGTAAAGCCGGCAGCACGGTGCCGATTTTCGACCGGATCGGCGTGCCGCCCTTGGCGATGCTGCCATCGAGGCCGTTGATGCGGACCGGGCTTTCGATGGCATTGGTCAGCGTCGTGACCAGTGCGCCGTGCTTGGCGTCGATCGTCGACTCGGCGTGCAAAACCTCCCCGACAAAATCGTTGGCGCGCGCGATGAAAGGCACCGCCACGGCGTTACCTTCGACGACAATGCGCACCTCGCCTGCCAGCATCGGGCTGACCTGATCGAACAGCGCATCGAAAATCTGGCGAAAGTGCGCGAGGTCGAGCGTGATCGCACCGCGAATCCCGGCCGCAATATCGATGATCGCATCATGCTGTTCGGCAAGCGCGGTGCCGCTCGCCTGCCCCGGCACGGGCAACGTCAGCACCAACTTCGCGTCCGCAGCCTCGAACACTGCAAAGCTTGGGGGTGCGGCAAGCGACAGCATCGGCTGCAGCTTGGTTGCGGCATCGGCGATGCGCTGCGGATCCCAGACCGGTTGCGCAAGGTACGACAGCGTCAGCGCAACCGTGTCGGCTGTGTCGCCGGCGGACGTCACCGACAGCGCCGGGGCGTGCGGCGGCTTGTCCTGCCGCACGACCTTGAACGCGTCGGGCAGGAAGAACACCTGATCGGCCTGCGCGCGCGACTGGAAATAGCTGTGCTGGCGGCCGTGCCAGTTCACGGTAACGGCGTTCCACGCTTTTGCAGCACCGGCCGGTGCCGCGCCGGCAGCCGCGAACACGCTCGCGTCGAGGTCGCGGTTGAACAGAAAATCGATGCTCGTATCGATCGAGACCGGTGCAGCATGATAGAGCGTCGCATCCGCCGCCGTCGGCAGCGCCAGCGGTACCGAACGGCGGATGATCAGTGCCGCACGCGCCGCCGGATCGGTCATCGCGGCATACAGCCCGTCGCGGCTGGCAAAATCGGTGAGTGCGAGTTCGAGTTTGAGCGCGGCACCGTCGGTCGCTGCAGCCACCGCCAAATCCCAGGTGACGACGCGGCCGCTCAGTTGCGCGGTAATCATATACCGCGTGTCTGCGTCGAGCCGGGTTGCGCCCGCGACTGCCGTTTGATCGGTCACGTCGGCAAGGTGAACGGTCAACGCGACGCCCTGATCGGTCGTGACCAATGCCACCCATTTCGCCCGGCCGCCCGTTCCGGTGGTTGCCGCCAGCGCAAAGCGCGCCAGGAAAAACCGCTGTCCGGGGTCGGCGGGCGCTTCGAATAAGGTCGTATCGTTGGGCTGCGCTACCGGCGAAATCAGCGTTGGCAGCGCAAAACTGCCCCGCGCGCTGCCGCCGTCGATGGCGATCGGCGGCAGCAGGTCGGGGCGCAGGAAATGCAGGATCGCCGGATTGACGGTGGCGACACGCGATGACCGCAGGATCATCGACGACACCGGCTGGGCGATCATCAACGATGGCTGCACGGTCGCTATCGCCCCGACACCGGGGGTTTCGGCAACCGCAAGCGTTGCCGGGTCGAACGCGGCCCGGTGCAGCGAAAATCGGCGGGAGATCAGGTCCAAACCCATTGCTTGTCCTTAATCGGCGTGCACGGCGCGCACGGTCGGCGCGTCAATCGGGCTTGAGCGGTCCGATAGGGGGATCGGCAAACGGCCCCTGCTGCGGATCGGAATGGCCGGCAAACCGCGCCGCATCGACCCGCACCGAATACAGCCCTTTTGCCGGATCGATCGGCACTACGCCGAACGTGGCATCGATCGCATCCGTCGTGGCGTTGAGTTGGCGGGCGGCTTCCGCCAGCGACGGCGGCCCCGTGTCGCCCCTGACGATCATCAGCGCAGCCGCCGGTGCAGCGCCGTGATCCACCGGCATCGACACGGCTAAAGCCCGAAAGCGGTGGCCGTAGCGCCGGGATCGATGATCCCGAAGCCGTAGTCGCCGTTCCATCCCGCCGGCAGCCCACCGCCCTGTCCTGCTGTGGAACGCAGCTTGTCGAACAGGACCGCCGGGGTCGACGCAGCGTCGCGCGGCGCAATGCTGGTGCGCAAAGCCGCTACGCAGCCCGCCGCCACCGGACATGCCGCCGACGTTCCCGAATCGGGCGAATTCGGGCCGAACGCCCGCGATCCGGCAAAGTGCGTATACGCGGTGATGTCGGGCTTTTCCTGGAACATGTTGGCGATCGACGGCCCCTGCGATGAATAGCCGACACGCACCCCGCTGTTATCGCAGCCGGCGAGCGTTAGCACGGGCTGCATTGCGCTCGCGCCCATGATCGCCTCCGTCGTGCGGCCGGCACAGCGCAAGTCAGCGCAGTCGGCACCGCAATTGCCCGCGGCAAACACCACATCGATTCCCGACTGCGCCATCACGCCGAGCAACAAATTGAACGGATGGTTGGGGTTGTCGCAATAACGGCCGGGATGATTGACCGGGAAATCCCAGTTCGGATTGAAAATGCCCCAGCTGTTGCTGACCACTAGCCCATTATATTGGCTGAGCCCTCCCGGCGCGAACGCCACGCCCCACGACCCGAGCACGCGCGCAAAGGCAAGCAACGCGAGGCTCAGCGTGCCGCTGATCGTCGACCCACCAGCCGACGCAACGGCAAGGATCGGATAGTCGATCAGCGTCGCCGAAGGCGCTGCGATCAGCGCATCGAATGCGCACATTGTCCCGTGGTGAACCTTGTACCGCCCCGGCGCCGTCGTTGAGCCGGGCGGCGTAAAGCTGTTGGCGACATCGAGTTTCGGCGTCGAACCCATGACGTTGGTCAGATGGGCAAGGTTGATCCCGGTATCCATGATGACGATGCCGACATTGGCACCGGTCAAGCCTTTCGCGCCAAGGCTCGCGACGCCAAGGTTGGTGGCAACGTCCTGCGCTGTGCCAACCGGCGGTGTGCCGCCACAGGTCAGATAGACCTCGATCTGCGGATCCGCATAGATCGTCGCCTGCCCCATCGTCTGCGGCGGTCCCTCATCCGGATCGGCATCGACGAAGCCCCGGACAGCAAACAGGCTCGATCCGGCAGGCGTCATGGCCTCGGACGTCATGCTGTCCAATGTTCCTCCGCCGAGGGGGATCGCTGCAAAGTTCGGATCGAGCACCAGCCCATCGGGAACTTGCACATTCTGCACATCCAGAGTCGTGACATCGGCTGCTGCAGAATTCTGCATGGCCTCGGAAGATGGGAATACTGCGATAACGGGCGTGAGCATTGAACCCCCCATAAAAATGAGTGTCAAATTTGGGTCGTTATGAGCAATCAACTATCGTAGATTTGCTGCGGCGACCCACGCTCGCATGCATTATTACATTAACTTATACATATATCGGCGCTGATTGCAAGCCGACGCGCCCGTGAAGCCGGAAAAAGCGGAGTCAAACTTTCGCGAGCTACCCGGATCAGGGGATGTTCCCGCCGCGCGGCAGCGGTACATAGCAGTATGGACAGCATCGCTCCTCCGACGTCGCGCAGCGCGTTTATCGTCGAGGATATCGCCGAGACGCGGTCGTGGCTGGTCAAGGTGGCACGCGAAGCGTTCGGCGACATCGTCGTGGATACCGCCGTCGATGTGCGCACCGCGCGTAAATGGCTTGCCGACCACATGCCCTGCCCGGCTGGCCTGGTCGCGCTGATCGATCTCGGGCTTCCCGACGGATCGGGCATCGACCTGATCCGCGAACTCCGGGATTTTCACCCCGAGGTCGAGATCGTCGTGACGACCGTTTACGACGATGATGGCCATCTGCTCCGCGCGATGGCGGCGGGCGCACACGGCTATCTGCTCAAGGACCGTGACGCCACCGAGCTGGTCACCCGGTTGCGCGGGCTTGATCACGGGCAGGCACCGATTTCCCCCGCGATCGCCCGGCGTATTCTCGATCAATTCCGGCTGCACGCGAGTTTCATGAGCGCCGGGCCCACCGCTGCCGAGGCGCTGACGGCGCGCGAGACCGAAGTGCTGCGGTTGATCGGGCGCGGGCTGACGCTGGCGGAGGCCGCCTCCGTCCTGACGCTCAGCAGTCAGACCGTCGCGACGCACGTCAAGAATATCTATCGCAAACTGGGCATCGCTTCGCGCGCCGAAGCTGCACTTGAGGCGAACCGCCGCAATCTCACCTGATCGCGCAACGGCTTGTATCCAATCGTAAACGATATCTTATAGTGACCACCGATGTGGCACGTGCGCTCCCCGGGTAAGGTCGTTGTCATCGCGGCCTATGCGCTGGTCGCGTTGGCATTCGTTATCGTCGTGGCGGCATTGCAGATGCCGAGCGTCGGCGTCTCGTTTGCCGAGGATGGCGCGCAGATCGACGCGCGTGCTGCCGATGGCCGAACGCTCGCCCGGATCGACCCCGCCACTACGGTGCAGTTCCGCAGCAGCGGCGGCAGCACGACGTGGCGCGCCGATGAACTGTTGCCCGACTACGCGCCGACGGGAACGCCTGCGCAAATTGCGGCATGGTATGCGCGGCATGACCAGTTGACGCGGATCGCCCGCGCGCCGCCCGTTGTGGTGGCGATCGCCGGCGCACGTCCGCTGGTGCTTCACGCCCCCCCGCGCGTGCCCAACCGGTTGTCGATAGATGTCTGGCTGCTGCTCGCGCAGGGCTGCGCGGTCGGGTTGCTCGGGCTGTGGCTGAGCGTCGTGCGGCCCCGCGACCTGGGTGCGCGACTGTTCTTCATATCGTGTGCGGGGATAACGCTCGCGGCATTCAGCGGCGCGATGTTCGACGCCCGCGAGCTCACCGCCGGCGGCACGCTGCTGCAGGTCATGCAAGCCCTGAACTTCATCGGTTCGAACGTCGCCGCCGCCGGTATGGTCGGGCTTTATCTTTGCCAGCCCGCGCGGCTCGTACGGCCATGGCTGCCGGTTGCGCTGATCGTGGTCGCGGCGGCGTTGGGTACGGCGAGCGGCCTCGGCTGGCTGCCGCTGAGCGCGTTTTACGCCGGGCTGTTGATCGCGCTGGGTGCGTTTGTCGTGGTACTGGTGGTGCAGTGGATCCATAGCCGCCGCGACCCGGCCGCGCGCGCCGCCCTCCGCTGGGTCGGCGTCACCACGCTGGCGGGAACCGGCAGCCTCAGCGTGATGATGGCGATGCCGCAGTTCCTCGGCGGTCCGTCCTTGGGGGGCGACGGCATGTCGTTTATCCCGGTGTTCATCGTTTATGGAAGCATCGCCTTCGGCATCGGCAGATCAAGACTGTTCGACATCGACCGCTGGACCTATCGGATCATCCTCGGTGCGGCGGCGACGATCGGGCTGCTGGCGCTCGACGCGCTGTTGATCGGCGGGCTGGGGATCAAGGGGCGCACGGCGTTTGTCCTCGCGCTGCTGGTGATCGGCTTTCTCTATTTGCCGGCGCGGCTGTTCGTCTGGCAACACATTGTCGGGCGACCGGCGATGACCGACAGCGAGCTGTTTCAGACCGCCACCGCAGTCGCGTTTGCACCGTCGGCGGCGGCACGCCGCGCGGGCTGGCGCGCGTTGCTCAACAAACTGTTCGATCCGCTCCACATCGAGACCGGCGACGCGGCGTCGGTCGATCCCGAAATCGACCGCCAGGGCAATGCGCTCGCGATTCCAGCAGCCGCGGACGAGAGCGCGCTAATCCTGCGCCACCGCGACGGCGGGCGAAAACTCTTCGGTCCGGCCGAAGTCGTGCTGGCCCGCGAAGTCGTCGCGCTGATGCGGCGCGCCGAGACCACGCGCGACGAATATGCGCGCGGCGTCGCCGAGGAACGCCAGCGCATCGCACGCGATCTGCACGACGATGTCGGCGCGCGCCTGCTGACGGGGCTGCACCGCGACGACGTGGTTTTGGTGCGCGGCGACATCCGGCAGGCGATGGCCGACATTCGCACGATCATCAGCAGCCTCGCTGGCGACCAGATCGCGCTCGACCGGGTGATGGCCGACTTGCGCTTCGAAACGGCGGGGCGGCTCGCAGCAGCGAAGATCGACCTAGACTGGGCGCTACCGGTCGATCCGTTCGCTGCGCACGACCTCGACTATACGGCGTACAAAGGCCTGACCTCGTCGCACCGCGAAATCATCTCGAACATCCTCAAGCATTCGGGCGCGCGCTCGGTCGTCGTTACCGCACACGCGGCCGATGATGTCCTGCACATCGACGTCCGCGATGATGGTTGCGGCATCGCGGACCCCCGCGACGGCGGACACGGCCTTGCCAACATCCGCCAGCGGATCACCGACTTGCGCGGCGGGTTCACCGTGACGCCGCGGGCCCCGGGCACGCAGGTTACCGTGTCGATCCCGCTGCGATAGCGCCGGTTTTTCGGGCGCTCTCCCCTGAACAGGGGATGCCGGTGGCGCGCCGGGTCTGCCATGCAGATACGGCTGGCGGCAAACCGGCGACATCAGGGGGCATCGGCACATGGCTTCGAATATTCTGTACGGCAGTCTGCTGGCGCTCGCCTGCGTCTGGGCGAGCGATGCGGAGGCGCGCACCGCCACCGTCGAGGCGCCGCCGACCACGGTCGAGAACCCGGCCACGTTGCATGGGCTCGGCCGCGTCGCGATCGGCGCATTCACTGTCGACATTCTCGACCGCGTCGAGGCATCGGCCGACATCGGCGGGCTCGAGCTCGTCACCGGCGCACCGACCGACATCATCGTTAATCTGGTCGGCACCGATCCGGCGCGGTACACCGCGCTGGTCGAGGCGATGTATACGCAGTTCGCCGCCGACCTGACCGCGCAGGGCTATACGGTCGTGCCGAACGCCGAATTGCTCGCCAATGCCGATTTCGCCAAGTTCAAGCACACCGAAGCCGGGGCGACGCGGCTCGAAAAGACCGCCGCCGGGCATAATCATTACATCAGCGCGCAAGGCCTACCGATGTACGTGGTCGACGAGGCGTTTTTCGTGCCCAAAGGGCCGCAGTTCAGCCTGCCGTTCGGCAAGAAGCCGGTGCGCGATCCCTATGTCGGCTGGGGGTCGAACTTCGGCGCGGGCTTTGCCATGGTCGACTACGCCCGGCAGCGCGTTGTTGCCAAGGCGCTCGGCGCAGCGCTGCTCGATGTCCGGATCACGTTGCTCGGCGGGCAGGCGCACATCAATCGCGACTTCTGGATGACCAAGGGGTCGGGCAGGACCGACGGCGCGATGACCTTCGTACCTGCGTACAACCGCGTCGTCGTGGTTCCCGCCGACGGGGCCTATGCGCGCGTTGCGCTCGGCCAGCCGGTCGCAACGAACAAGCTGGGCGAACTGGTCGGCACTACGAGTGCTGCAAACAAGGCCGCGCAAACCGCCGGCAATGTCGCAATCGCCGCGTCGCGCTTTCTCGGCGCGTTCGCTGGCGGCGGGGGCGGCATGATCGGCGCGATGCACTATGGCAACCGGTCATCGTACGAACTGCGCACCGACCAGCCGACATTCGAGACCGAACTGACAAGGGGTTTTGCCCAGGTCAGCACCACGCTCGTCACTGAAATGGCGCGCGTGCGCTAAGGCCGGCAGGGCATCGTTCCCGATCGGAACGAAGCCCTGCCCGCGTCACGGTGCAGGCTTAGTTGCCGTGATGAACGTCCGACGACAGCAGCACGGCGGGCACTTTGCCCGTATTGACCCAATAGTGTGAAATCCCCTCGGCTTCGCGCGCGATATCGCCCGCCTTATGGACGATCGGCACAGCGCAGTTGCTGCGATGCTCGGTGATCGAGCCGCTGACGGTATAAATCAGCGCCGGGCGGTCGACATGGCTATGCAGCGGGACGATGCCACCCGGCTGCACGACCAGACGGCGGGTCCGCAGTTGCCGGTCGGGAACCGAAATCTCCGAACCGAGATCGACCGAGCCGATGACGGTATCGGTGACGCCCTTGGGGCTGGTCGGAGCGCCGGCAAGCGCATTGGTACCCGCCTGACCGGCGGGGCATTCGCTGGCGAGCGCAGGCGATACAAAAGCGGCGGCGGCAAGCAGCGCAATGGCGGACTGCCGGAAGGTCGAAAGGAACATGGGTCATCATCCTATCTTGGTTGCAGGGCGGCCCGGAACCGGCAAACCGATGTCCTGACACCGACGTTCAATACACCCCGAGCGCAGGCGCGCCCAATCGTATGTCGGCATCGAAACGATACCCAAACGGCATTTCAGCAGCGGTCGGAATGCGTCGATAGCGTCGGCATTGCTTTTCAGGATGCCTGCCATGCCCGCCGCGAATGCCGTCCCCGCCGCGCTGCCGCTTGCCGGACGCGTTGCCATTGTCACCGGATCGACCAGCGGCATCGGCCTTGGCGTTGCCCGTGCCCTGGCCGAAGCCGGTGCCGACATCGTCATCAACGGGCTGGGCGATGCCGCAGCGATCGCTGCCACCCGCGCCGACCTCGAAAGGCTCGGCACCAGGGTGGTCTATAACGACGCCAACCTGCTCGACCCTGCCGGAGCCGCCGGACTGGTCGAGCTCAGCATCGCGCAGTTCGGGCATGTCGATATCCTCGTCAACAATGCCGGCATTCAGCATGTCAGCCCGATCGAGACCTTCCCCGTCGAGAAATGGGACGCGATCATCGCGCTTAACCTGTCGGCGGCGTTCCACACGATCCGTGCCGCCTTCGGGCCGATGAAAGCCAATGGCTTCGGCCGGATCGTCAATGTCGCTTCGGCGCATGCGCTGGTCGCGTCGCCGTTCAAAAGCGCTTATGTCGCTGCAAAACACGGCGTGCTCGGATTGACCAAGACCGTCGCGCTCGAAGGCGCGCAGCATGGGATCACCTGCACCGCAATCTGTCCCGGCTATGTCTGGACGCCGCTCGTCGAAAACCAGATTGCCGACACCGCGCGCGCGCGCAGCATCAACCGCGAGGCCGTGATCCGCGATGTCCTGCTCGCCGCCCAGCCGAACAAGCGTTTTGCCACCGTCGAGGAGATCGGCGCGCTGACGGTATTCCTGTGCGGTTTCGGCGGCGCGTCGATTACGGGCGCGGCGCTGCCCGTCGATGGCGGCTGGACCGCGCAGTGACCGGGCAACTGCCGCATGTCGTCATCGTCGGCGCGGGCTTCGGTGGCCTGGCAACGGCGCGCGCGCTGGCACGTACCGCCGTCGAGGTGACGCTCATCGATCAGCGCAACCACCATTTATTTCAGCCGCTGCTGTACCAGGTGGCGACCGCAGCGCTCTCGCCTGCCGACATTGCTGGGCCCATACGCGCCATCGTCAGCAATCTGCCCAACGTGCGCGTCCTGCTCGACCGGGTCGACAGTGTGGACACGCAGCAGAAACAGGTGGGGCTCAGCAGTGGACGTACGGTCGGGTATGACTGGCTGGTCATCGCGACAGGCGCCCGTCACAGCTATTTCGGACACGACGACTGGGCCGCGCATGCGCCTGGCATCAAGACCATCGACGACGCGACCGCGGTACGACGCAAGGTGCTTCTGGCACTCGAGCGCGCGGAGACCGAAACCGATCCGGACCGCCGCAAGGCGCTGCTGACCTTCGTCGTCATCGGCGGCGGACCGACCGGCGTCGAAATGGCGGGCGCGATTGCCGAACTTGCGCACCGGTCGGTATCGCGCGACTTCCGGAGCATCACGCCACGCTGCTCACGCGTCATGCTCGTCGATGCCGGTCCGCGCTTACTATCTGCTTTCCCCGAGGCACTTTCGGCAGCGGCACAGCGCGCCATCGAACATCTGGGGGTCGAGGTTCGTCTCAACGGCCAGGTCACGCATGTCGCGAGCGACCACGTCGAAATCGCCGGTGAAGCAATTCCGACCCATACCGCCATCTGGGCGGCCGGGGTTCGCGCGTCGCCCGCCGCCGACTGGCTCGGCATCGACCGCGACCGCGCCGGACGGGCGATCATCGCGCCCGATCTGACGATCCCGGGGTGCGAGAATGTCTTCGTGATCGGCGATACCGCATCATGCAAGGGCGCGGACGGGCGACCGTTGCCGGGCACTGCACCGGTCGCCAAACAGCAGGGCAAGCAGGTCGCGCAGATGATCGCCGCGTCGTTGGAGGGGCGCTCGTGCAAGACATTTCGCTACCGTCACTTTGGCAATCTGGCCACTATCGGCCGCAAGTGCGCAGTTATCGAAGTCGGGCGGGTCCACCTGACCGGCTTTCCTGCCTGGGTGCTGTGGTCGGTGGCGCACGTGTTTTTTCTGGTCGGCTTTCGCAACCGTTTCGCGGTCGGGCTGAGCCTGTTCTGGAATTATCTGACGTTCGCGCGTAACGCGCGGATCATTACTGGCGAAATACATGACGACGTTCGTGCGCATTCCCCGCTGCAACCCGTTGAATAGGATTTAACGCCATGAAAACGCTTCACGATGAAATTTCGAGCTACGGCCAGATCGTCCTGGTGCTTCAGGGTGGCGGCGCGCTCGGTGCCTATCAGGTCGGCGTCTATCAGGCGCTTGCCGAAGCCGGCATCGCGCCGGATTGGGTCGTCGGCACCTCGATCGGCGCGATCAATGCCGCGCTGATCACCGGCGGCCCGGCGCACGAAGGCCTCGACCGGCTGCGCGCTTTCTGGAAGCGGATCGAGCATGGCCGGATGATCGATGCGGCGGTACCGAACTGGTTTGCAGCAGCGGCGCGCAACATGATGGCGGTCACGACCGGCGTCCCCGCTTTCTATCGCCCCAATCCGGCGGCGTTCATGGGCTCGCACACGCTGCTCGGAGCCGAAAAGGCCGGCTATTACTCGGTCGCCCCGCTCGCCGAGACGCTGACCGATTTGGTCGATTTCGACTACATGAACTCGGGGCCGACCCGGCTTACCGTTGGCGCGTCGAATGTGCGGACCAGCGAAATGACTTATTTCGACAGCCGCGACATGCCGATCGACCTGCGCCACATCATGGCATCGGGCGCGCTGCCACCGGCGTTTCCGGCGGTTCGCGTCGGCGAGGATTTATACTGGGACGGCGGCATCCTGTCGAACACGCCGGTCGAGGTCGTATTCGATGATAATCCGCGCAAGAACGCGATGGTTTTTGCGGTGCACCTGTGGAACCCGCATGGCGACGAGCCGGAGACGATCTGGCAGGTGATGAACCGCCAGAAGGATGTACAATATTCCAGCCGCGCCGCATCGCACATCAAGCGGCAGCGCCAGCTTCATAAAATGCGCCACATCATCGCCGAGATGTCCGCGCTGCTGCCCGACGCCGCGCGCGCCAGCCTGACGCAGCGCGGCCTGACCGGATATGGCTGCACGACGCGGATGCACGTTATCCGACTGCTGGCCCCCGCGCTCGACAACGAGGATCACTCCAAGGACGTCGATTTCAGCCCCGAAGGCATCCGCCAGCGCTGGGAGGCGGGGTATCGCCACACCTGCGAAACGCTCGAAAAATCGCCGTGGCGCGCCGAAGTCGATCCCAGCGAAGGCTTCGTCCTGCACGAAGCCTGCGCGGGCGAGATCATCGAGACCGCCGCCGCCGACTGACGGCGGTGACGATGCGCGCTGCGGCGCGCCGTGCTAAGGCTGCGTCGAGCAGGAGCAATCGCATGTCCAATCCCCTTGTCGCCGCGCTCGACGCCGCCGTTATCGAAGTACGAAGCCAGGACGTGCCGCTCGGGATTCGCCTGCGCCGGGTCGCCGACCGCGTTCGCGCGTTGAGCCCGGCCTATGCAGAGGCGGTCGACACCTTTGTGGCACGTCTCGAACGCGCCGGAGCGGGCGCGAACGCGCCGCAGGTCGGCGATGTGATGCCTGAATTCATGCTCCCCGATCAGGATGGGCGGATGGTCACGCTCGAGCGGTTGCTCGATGATGGCCCGGCGGTGCTCGTGTTCCACCGTGGCCATTGGTGCCCCTATTGCCGCGTTACCATGGCAGGGATGGCCGAGATCGAGGGGCGCGTCGCGCCGCATGCGCTGGTTGCGATCTCGCCCGAACGGCAGCAGTACACCCGCGAACTCCGCTCCGACGCCGGTGCCGCTTTCCCATTCCTGAGCGACGTCGGCAGCGGCTATGCGCTGACGCTCAACCTCGCAATCTGGGTCGACGACGCGATGGCGCGCATGATCGCCGGTGCGGGCCTCGACATTCCCGAATATCAGGGCACCGAGGGCTGGATCATGCCGGTCCCTGCCGTATTCGTTATCGGCACCGACCGGCGCGTCATCGCCCGCCATGTCGATCCCGACTATCGCTGCCGCATGGACCTTGACGCGGTGCTAGGCGTGCTCGAGCGCCTTGTCAGCCAGACGGCGTGACCAATCGGCCGACCGGACCAACATCAGCAACGCCGATGCCTCGCGCGAACGAGCCCTCCCGGCAACCGAATAGATCGCCACGGTCCGCTGCAAATTAAGCGCTGAACAGGCGAGATGGCGGATGCGCACCGAATTCATTGCGCTTGCCGGCATGATCGCCACGCCGAATTCGGCGATCACGAGCGCTTCGAGATCCCGATCGGAATCGACTTCGTGGGCATGATCGAGACTGATGCCGGAGGCCGCCAGCCGCTCGGTTTCAAACTCGGCGATATCGGTTCCCGCATGGACGAGGAAGCGCGTATCGCGGATCAGCTCGACATCGAGGTCGAGATCGTTGCGCATTGCCAGCGGATGATCGGCACCGACCACTAGGTCGAACGCCTCGGTGAACATCGGCCAGCTTTCGAGCCGGTCCCAGCTTTCGCCCATCGGGCCGCCGATCGCCAGATCGACCTCGCCGTTCTTGAGCATCGCGGCAATCTGTGCGCCGGTGCCGCGCCGCAGCTTGAGCTGCAGCCCGGCAAAGCTGCGATGCATTTCGCTCAACAGGCGCATCAGATATTCGAGATCGAGCGTGCGCGACACCGCCAGCGACAGCGACGGCACCTCGCCCTTCCGGACCTTTGCGGCGATCGATTTCGCGGCGGTCGCCGCTTCGAAACATTGTTGCAGCAGCGGGTGCATCCGGTTCCCCAGATCGGTCAGATGGCTCAGCCGCCCTTCGCGGCGGATCAGCTCGCCGCCAAGCTCGTCCTCAAGCTGTTTGATCGCCCGCGTCAGCGCCGGCTGCGTGACGTTGCAGTCCTCGGCAGCGCGCGTGAAATTGAGCGTGCGGGCGACCGACAGGAAATAGCGGACCTGTTGCATTTCCATACGTCCGCGCTGCCTCCCCGCAAGCAGCGTCAGCCTTAGCGCAGTTGCCCGAACCCGGCTAGAGCATCGACAGGCGACGTTCGACAGTCTGGCCGGCAGCGATGGCGATCACCATGCAGAGCACCGCCAGCCCGGCATAGGGTTGCAGCAACGGGACCCCGACCAACAACAGTTCGTCGTTGCCGCCGGGGATCAGCAAGCTGCCGACGCCCATCAGTATGCCGCCGCCGAGGCAGCGGATGACGGCGGCGGGCGTCGGCGCGCGCAGCTTGAGCCGCCCCGCCGTCCAACCGCCGACCAGTGCACCGGCAAACAGCATGAATAGCAATACGAATCTGCCGAGCACGCCGTCGGTCTTACCCTGCGCGAGCGTCAGCAGCGCATAGGTGTACGCCCACGGCCCGATCGCGATCAGCGAGATCGCAAAGACGATACCAATCACCCCGGTCGCGCGGTGCGGCGTCCAGATATGGGCGGCAAATGCGCCGGAACGCGCCGCGCGAATTGCCTCGACGCTGCGCACCACCACGAAGATGGCAAACGGCACCAGCAGCCAGCGTGCATCAAACAGCGGCGATGCGACGTGCATTGCCGGGAATTTCCCGATCAGCGGCCACGCGACTGCGCAGCCGAGGTAAAAGCCCACCGGCGTCAGCGCATAGGCCCATTCGCCCGACCCGAAGCGCGCCACTGCACCGAACACACAGGCGCGCGTCACAAACGCGCCGATACCCAGCAGCAGCCCGCCAGCGACTGACGACAGCGTCGCCGGATAGCCGATCGGCAATGTTTCATGCCCGCCCAGCACCCGCCACGCCAGCACCCCGCCGGTTACCCAAACTGCCGCTTCGATCAGCCCCAGGATACGATCGGCGCGGCGCTTGGTCAGCACTTCGTCGACCGCCGCCACAAGGCAGGTTGCGCCACGCTGCACGGCATAGCCCATGACCGCGGCGCAAACGGCCGCGATCAGGAAGGCAACGCTCAACAGGACCAAGGGCATCGACATCGCCTAGTTGGCGGTATCGGCAGCGATTGCACCGGCGACTTCGGCCGCCATCTTGAACTGCGGATCGAGCGTGGTGATCCGGTAGCGCTTCGCCATGAAGCCGAAATCCGTCCACGCGAGCCAGACGCTGCCATCAGCCTCTTCGACAACGAGCATCCGGACCGGCCAGTCGAGCCCGGCATAGCGGTTGGCCTGCAGGAATTGCACGCCGAGCGGCGGGTTGCCGAAACGGACAATCACCGATTTGCCGATCGGCAGCTTGGCATCGGCCCCCAACTGCTGCTGGTCGAGCGCGTCGAAGAAACGGACCCCCTTCGCCGCGATCGCGGCCTTCAATCGCGCAACGGTTTCATCGAACGGATGCATGCTGCGCAGCCGCACCACGCCATCGGCATTGACTGGCGCTGCAGTGATGGCTGGAGCAACTTGCACCGCGCTGGCGTCAGCGACACCGCTCGAAAGTGCGAGGGTCAAGGCGATGAATATTGGGCGGACAAACATGGTTCAATCTCCGGGTCGAGCCGACTGTCGGCGGGATGATCGGAGTATCGATCATTTCGGGGGTCAATTGAAATTGGTTTGGCGCATCATTTTCATGCCCGAAAGCTATCGCACCGGGAATGCCCGGCTATCGACCGTGCTGAAGGTCACCAATATTTGGCGCTGGCAATCCTTGCACCCGCGGCAAGCGCTGCCAGCTTTGCCCAGACAATATCGCGGTCGACGCCGCCCGATCCGACGTGCACCGAAAAGCCGCAGTCAACGCCCGCCATGACGTTGTCGCGACCGACGAGATCGGCGTATCGACCGATGCGCTGCGCAATCAGTTCGGGATGCTCGATGTAGTTCGACTGGCACTCGACCACGCCCGGAATCAGGATTTTGCCCTCGGGGATGCCGGTTTGCTCGAACATCATAAACTCATGCGCATGGCGCGGATTGGCCGCCTCGAACTGAATCGCGTGCGGACGGGCCCGCCAGACCAGATCGATGATGTCGGCAAACGGCACGTCGCAGTGGTGCGGCCCCGGATAGTTGCCCCAGCACATATGCATGCGAAGCTGGCTTTCCGGAATATTGGCCGTGGCGCGATTGAGGGCTTCGATATTGAGCATCATGCGGTCGCGGAACTGCGAGAGGCTGAGCTCACGGAACTGGGTATGCCGCCCCATCGCGAGATCGGGGCAATCGATCTGGAGGGTGATGCCCGTAGCGGCGATCGCCTCGTATTCGTGGCGCAGCCCCTCGGCGAGCGCAAACAGATAGGCCTCGTCACTGTCGTAATAGTCGTTGCGGAAAAATAGCGCGGTGACGCCGGGGGAGGCGGCGCTCATGAACGCCTGCCGCCCTTCATACTGCGCCAGCGATGCCGTCAGCGTTTCGGTATCGCGCGCCACCGCCGTCATGTCCTTGACCGTGATCGGCGCATTGCAGGCCGGGGTCTTGCGATGCTTGCGGCCAGCATCGCCTGCGATCCGGTCCTTGACGCCCGGAAAATCCTCGACGTCGGCGAAAACATAGCTCGTGCCGCTGCCGCCAAAGCCGTTGAGGCGGTCCTTGATATAGGTTGCGTAGCTCGGCTTCGATTGCTCGCCGTCGTTGATGATGTCGATGCCCGCCGCCACCTGCTTGCCAACGACGAAGTCGACCGCCGCCGCAACCCGCGCCTCGACCGCTGCCACGTCGAGGGGCAGCCCTTCTTCACGCGCGAACATCAGCGCGATCAGGTCGTCCTGCCGCGGCAGGCTGCCGACATGGGTGGTGAGAAACCGTCCGACGCTCATGCCAATTCGCTCCGGACGATCGCGGCCCCATCGGCCATTGCCTTCATCTTGCCGAATGCAACCTCGCGCGGCAGGTACTTCAGCCCGCAATCGGGGGCGATCACCAGCCGTTCGGCGGGGACATGCGGGAGCGCGCGACGGATGCGCGCCGCAACGACTTCGGGGGTTTCGACGATATGCGTCGACAGGTCGAGGACGCCCAGAATGATCGTCTTGCCGGCAAGCCGCTCGAGGATGCTGCAATCGAGGTTGGACTGTGCAGTCTCGATCGAAATATCGCAGAGGTCGGTTTCGGCGAATTCCGGCAGGAAGTTATACCCCTCCGGCCGCTCGTGGATCAGCGCGGCGTAGCCAAAGCAGATGTGCAGCGCGGTGCGCCCGGTGACACCCGCGAGCGCGGTCCGGATCGCGTCGAGGCCGAATTCGCGAGCCTTGGCCGGACGCGCCTGCATATAGGGTTCGTCGATCTGGACGATGTCGGCACCTGCTGCAAACAAGTCCTTGATTTCGGCATTGACCGCGACGGCATAGTCATGGGCCATCTCGGCTTCGGAGGCGTAGAAATCATTCTGCGCCTGCTGCGCCATGGTGAAGGGGCCCGGCACAGTGATCTTGATCATCCGGTCGGTGTTCGCCCTGAGGAAGGCGACGTCGCGCGTTTCGACGGCGTGCCGCCGCCGGATTTTGCCGGTCACGCGCGGCACCGGATTGGGCTCGCCGCTCCGATCAAGCGCAACTCCGGGATTGTCGAGATCGACGCCGTCGAGCGCGGTGGCAAAACGGTTCGAATAGCTTTCACGGCGCATCTCGCCATCGGTGATGATATCGAGCCCGGCGCGCTCCTGATCGCGAATGGCAAGGATCGTCGCATCGTCGAACGCCTGTTCGCGCCACTCGGGCGCCACCCGCCACAATTCGGTCGCGCGGACCCGCGGCGGAAACCGGCCGGCGAGCTTGACCTTGTCGATCAACCAATCGGGCTGCGCATACGAGCCGACGAGCGAGGTGGGTAACAGCATGGCGATCGGGCCTTTTAACCGAGTGCAGTCGCGAGGAAATCAGTCACTGTAGCGTTGAACGCGGCTGGATTGTCGAGATTGCAGAGGTGCCCAGCGTCCGGAATAATGGCGGTGCGTCCGTGGGGTGCTTCGCGCCCGAGGAACGCCGCGACCCGTTGCCGCCAGCGTGTATCGCGGTCGCCCGCGACGGCGAGGACCGGCATCGGCAGGCGCTCGATATCGGCTTTGCCTATCGCGATCGCGCTGGGCGCGGACAGCAGGTCCCGGCCATCGTAGCTGGCGAGCATCGCATCCCGCAGCGGGCGCGCATTGTCGCTTGCCTGCACGAGCGGATGCGCGGCCCATGCCGATTTCATCGCGCCGATCGCACCTGCGGCCACCAGTTCGGCATAGTGGCCGCGCGGCAGCAGATCATCGGCGCAGTCGTGAGCGACGACATCGTGCAGCGGCGCGCCGACCAGCACCAAAGCCGCCAGCCGTGCGGGCTGCCGGCGGGCGTAGTCGAGCGCCACGCTCGCCCCCTGCGAAAGTCCAATGAGGATAAAGCGCGCATCGCCCGCCAGCCGGTCGATGTCGCACCATTCGCGCGCGAGATCAGGCGGCGCGGTCGACCGCCCGAAGCCGCGGCGATCGGGCATTATCAGCCGGGCGCGCTCGGCGAGCGGCAGCTGCGGCAGCCAGTTACGATGATCGAGCGTCCAGCCGTGCAGCATCACGATTTCGATGCCGCTTCCCGCCACGATGGTAAAGAGCTGGCCGTCGCCCACATCGACCGAGGTATGCCTCGGCTCCGTCAACCCGGTCGCGGCGTCGATACCCACCGCCATCATGCGGCGTGCGGGTCACGCAGGGACGGCACGCCGCACCGCGTCAGTGGGCGCCGTCGGCGAAATGCCTGACGTCGTTGTTCGGGCGATGGTCCCCGCCAAGCCAGCGCTGAAGCTCGCTGCGGGCATCCTTCAGGCGAGCCGCATTAATCTGGTCGGCATTGGGCGCATCGCAGGTGAACTCGACGATCATGCCGTCGGGATCGACGGCATAGACCGAACGGCAATAGCCATGTTCGAGAACATAGGTCGCCGGCGGCTCGATCCCGGCAGCAGCGATCCGGCGTTCGAGCTCGGCCTGTGTTTTATCATCGACCGACAGCGCAAGATGCCGGAACGGGCTCGACGGCAGCTCGGGGCCGAATTCAGCCTGGTCGTCGGCGTCGGCAAACTGGAAAAACGCCATTGCGCTGCCGTCGGGCAGCCCGAAGAAGCAATGACAATAGGTCCGCTCCTTGCCGAACAGATCCTCCTGTTCACACCATGTCGCCACCAGCGGAAAGCCGAGCAGGTCCTCGTAGAAGCGGCGCGTCGTCTCGAGGTTCTTTACGACATACGCCGTGTGATGCAGCCGGGTGGGAAGCAACGCACTCATTTGTGCCGATCCTTCTGCTTTACCGCTTAGAAATTGACGGTACCGTCGAGCCCGAAGATGCGTGGCCGCGCCTTGAAGACGAAGCCGCCCGGCGAGAATTCCGCATTATACTTCTTGTCGAAGACGTTGGTCGCATACGCCGTAAGTGTCCACCGCCCGCCGACAAGGCTGAGGCGCGGATCGACCAGATCGACCGGATTGCGCGAGGTCGAATTGGTCACGTCGAACCATGTCCGCCCGGTGCGACGATAGTCGATGCGGGTCCGCAGCTTGAGCGCGTCGTTGAGCGCGGTTTCATACTGCGCACCGACGTTGAGCGTGTAGCGCGAAATGAACGGGGCTTCGTTGCCGATCACCGTGCGATCGGGGAAATCCTCGATGCGGGAATAGGTGACGCCCAGCCCGACGTTGATATCGAGGCCGTGCGCGGGGTGGATGGTCGATTCGAGTTCGAAACCGCGCAACCGCGTCCGCGGCACGTTGCCAAGATTCTGCGTCGAGTTCGCCGCGAGGAAGACGAAGAAGTAACCGTTCTTCGAAATCGTCGTGAAGCCGCTCGCGTTGAACGTCAGCAGGTTATCCAATAGCGAGCTCTTCAAGCCGACTTCGAACGTGTCGGCGGTTTCGGCCTTGTAGATGTCGCCGACGCCGACCACGCCGGTGCCCGCCGCCACCGCGCCGACGCCGGTCTGGTTGAAGCCGCCCGAGCGGAAGCCGCGGCTGTAATCGCCATAGAGCGTGACGTTCCGCACCGGCTTCCAGGTGATCGTAAACTTAGGCTGCCATGCCGAGAACGAGCGGTCGCGAACTTCGCCGGTACGCCCGGTCGGGAAGCCGGGGACCACGGGAATGAACGCGGCGGGGGTCAACGTCGTGTTGCGGCGGTTGTCCCGGTCATAGCGCAGCGATCCATCGACCCGCAGCGCCTTCGAAAACTCGTATCCCAGTCCGCCATAGATCGCCCAGGCAAAGTTATTCTGACTGTCGGCAAGGAAAGTCGCCTGCGGGTTGAGCGGGTTCGTGCTCGGTGTGCGATAGACCGGGAACACCCCCGCGCCGGTGTCGACGAGGTTGCCGGTCGAGATATAGCGGTCGGTGTGGATCAGGTAGGTACCGATCGACCACTGGAACTGCTGTTTGTCGGGCGACGAGATCCGAAGGTCCTCGCTGACCGCGCTGACGTCGAGGAACTGGCTCTGGTTCAGGTCGAAACCAAGAAACCGATAAAACAGCGATTCCTTGATCGGCAGGAAGTCGAAGGCATCGCCAGTCAGGATTTCGCTGACCTTGTCATAAGAAGTTACCGACCGGATCGTTCCCCAGTCAGCCTTATAGTCAAGCTTCAGCGAAACATTATAGATATCGCGGTTGTCGATGCCGTCGTTGTTGACGCGTACCGGCAGGCTGACATCGTTCACGTTGCCGACGATGTTATAATAAAAAGCGCGCGTCTTGAGCAGCGACACATAGCCCCGAAGATCGGCGCTGAAGTCCGACGTCGGTTCCCAAAGCAACTTCCCGCGAACCGAAAAATCCTTCAGCGGGTCTGCATCATGACCCAGATAGCTGTTGCGGATGTAACCCTGGGTGTCGCGCCATGACCCAGAGACGCGGAATTTGACGGTATCGCTTACCGGACCGCTGAGGCCGGCGCGCAACGTGTACCCGAACCCATTGTCGATCCCTGCCATGACGCGGCCCTGGAGCGTGTCCGTCGGATCCTTGGTCTTGATGACGATGGCGCCGCCGATCGCATTGCGCCCGTACAGGCCACCCTGCGGCCCCTTGAGCACTTCGATCTGCTCGATATCAAACAGTTCCTGGTTGAATTCAGCCGCGTTGACCTGCTGCACGCCGTCGACGACGACCGCCACCGACGGCTCCGAATTGCGGTTCTGCGTGATGCCGCGAATGATCACGAACGCGTTGCCAGCATTCTGCGTTTCGACGAGTTGGACATTGGGCGTCAGCGCGATGAAATCGGCGGGCTTTTCGATATGCGCGGCTTCGATCGACTTGGCATCGAATGCGGTGATCGACGCCGGAGTATCCTGCAAACTGCTGCTGCGGCGCAGCGCTGTCACGACGATGTCGTTGATGTCGCGATCTTGCTCGGCCGGCGTCACAGCATTTTGGGCAAGCGCCGGCATCGCGACTGCCAACGCGATCGTCGAAATCGACCCCACGATAACCATCCGATTCAATTTTGCAGCAATCGTCACCGGCTTCTCCCCCAAACGCCGATGCGCGTCTCTCTTGTGCCGAGAGTCATCGCATCCAATCCTCGGAGAAATTACGGCGCTTCGTAATGCGAAGTCAAGTTCGATATGCGAACTTTTGGGATGCTTTCACTCACGCTGCAGCGAATGGATCAGTGCCGGCCATCGTTGCAGCGCACTGCCGATCTCGGCCGCCGCAATGCGGAGCATAGGCAAGCGGGTCCGGACCAGCTCATCCTGTGAAATACGTGTCGTCGATGTCGAACAATTAATCGCGGCGACGATCCGACGTTGCGCATCGAAGACCGGAACGGCGACCGAGACGAGCCCGTAGTCGAGCTCGTCGAGCGCCGAGTCGTACCCACAGTCGCGGACTTGGCGGAGCCGCGCCTCGAGCGCGTCGCGCGTCGTGACCGTGCGCTCGGTAAACCCGGTCAAGGTCGCTCGCTCGAAATAACCGGCGATGACGGCTTCCAGCTGGAACCCGAGCAACACCTTGCCGAGTGACGTCGCATGCAGCGGAAAGCGCGTGCCGACCGTCGCACCAAGCCGGATGCGCCGGTTGGTTGAGACATGCGCGACATACAGAATGTCAGTGCCCGAAAGCACCGCCATCGACGAGCTGTCCCCGGTTTCGTCGCGCAACTGCTGCAATGGCGGCAGCACGACCTGATCGACATTCATCGAGGACAGATAACTCGTCCCAAACGTCAGCACTTCGGGGCGGAGCAGGAACTTGCGACCGAAGCGGGCGACATAACCAAGCTCGACGAGCGTATTGAGACAGCGCCTGGCAACTGCAGGGCTCAGCTCCGTCACCAGCGCAACTTCGCTCAACTGCATCTCGGGGTGGGTAGCATCGAAGGCGCGCAGCACCCGCAATCCGCGCTCGAGCGTCGAGAGATACTCGCTGTCTTTGGGCGCTTTGGTCGGGGTAGCCATCGTCTTAGTTAGGGGTGTGCGGATAGTGACGCAATCGCGCTTGATCCAAAGCCGCAGCGGATCACTCGCCGTCGATAGCCGTTGCTTACCCCAGCACAGCGGCGTTGTGCTGCCCAAGCGTTGGGGGCGCGGTGACGTTCAGCGAACGCTCGCCATCGAAACTCACCGGCGACCGTATCGTCCGAAAGCGGCCGTTGGGACCCGCCGGGTCTTCGACGCAGAGCTGTAGATGATGCGCCTGTTCGGTATCGATTGCTTCCGGCGCTGAATAAACCGGCGAGTGGGGAACTTCGAGGCGCTCGAGGATTGCAGTCCAGTCGCCACGGCTCCGCGTCGCGAAAATCGGCGCGAGAAATGCGGCGACCTTCTCATAATTGGCGATCCGCGCGGTGCGGCTGGCGAATTCCGGCCTCGCCAGCATATCGGGCCGGTCGACCGCCTGCGCGAGATGTTCCCAGAATTTCGGCGGCGACGACATGTGCAGCGCGATCCAGCCGCCGTCGCTGCACTGAAAAACATAGGATTGCGACACATTGGGGCGGCTGTACGGCCCCATGACTTCGCCTTCGGAAAAATAGTGGGTGAAATCATCGAGATTGAAATGCGCCATGGCTTCGAACATGGAAACTTCGACGAGGCGACCCTTGCCGGTAATCGCCCGCTCGTGGAGCGCGGCGAGGACGCCATAGGCGCCGTAAAAGCCGGTAATCGCGTCGGCGAGCGCGGGCCCGACCACACGCGGATTGGCGGGGTTGACGAGCAGCCGCAGAAACCCGCTCGCCGCCTGCGCGACGGTGTCGAACGCCGGCCGGTCGCAATCCGGTCCGCTTGCCCCAAAGCCCGAGATCGAAAGGTAAATCAGCCGCGGGTTGAGCTTGCGCAGCCGCTCGGGATCGACGTTGAGCTTGGCGGTAACCCCCGGGCGGAAGTTCTGGATGAAGACGTCGGCGTCGGCAATCAACCGATCGAACGCGGCCAGCCCATCGGCATCGCGCGTATCGAGCGTGATCGATCGCTTGTTGCGGTTATAAGTCTGAAAATGCGGGCTATAGAGTCCGTCGTTGAAGGCTCGGAACGGATCACCGCCATCGGGGCGCTCGACTTTGATAACATCGGCGCCAAGGTCGGCGAGCAGCATACCCGCAGCAGGCCCGGTGATGAACGTCCCCATCTCAAGGACGACTATGTCGCCGAGCGGCTTGGCCATATTGACTACTCCCTGCGCACCGGCATAGAAACTTCGATATACGAAATCAACTTCGTAAATCGAATTTGGCCGCGTGCAGGCCAGTGTATTTTCAGAAGGTGGCAGTCGATGAGAATTGGCAAGCAGGATGCGCCATATTCGGCGATCTGCACATCCGATGCGACGAGCATCACCGTGCGCGGCCATGACCTGTGCCGCGACATCATCGGACAAATGGATTTCACCAGCTATTTCTGGCTGCTGGTCACCGGAATTGCGCCGACCGACGTGCAGCGGTTCTTTGCCAATGCGGTTCTCGCTGCGATCGCTGAACACGGTCTGGTGCCGAGCGTCGTTGCGGCCCGCATGACCTATGCGGCGGCCCCGGAGGCGTTTCACGGCGCGGTTGCGGCAGGCTTGCTGGGGTGCGGTTCGGTCGTTCTGGGCAGCGCCGAGGTCGCCGGGCAATTCCTTGCTGGCCTTGTTGCCGAAACCCGCAGCGGCGTGGCCGCGCACTCGGCCGCGCTGACGGGCATTACGCGGTTGCGCGCCGACCGTCGCGCCATCCCGGGCTTCGGTCATCCGCAGCATGCCGAAGGCGATCCGCGCGCGCTGCTTTTGCTCGAGCTCGCCGCCCAGCACGGGGTCGTCGGCGAGCATATCACCATGCTGAACACGATCGGCGACGCGTTGCCGGAAGCGATCGGCCGACGGCTGCCGATCAACGTCAATGGTGCCATTCCAGCAGTCATGCTCGATGTCGGCTTCCCCGTGGGCGCGTTGAAAGGCATTTCGTTGCTGGCTCGCACAGCAAGCCTCGCGGCCCATCTGCAGGAAGAAATTGAACGCCCGGTCGGCTTCATCCTGTCGGGCGCAGCTGCCGCCGCAATTGGCTATGACGGTCAAATGTCAAGCTGACTCGCTCGTGGCGAAGTGAAGGTTGTCAATTTTAAAGGCTCCAGCGCTGCACACGCGTGGCATCGCTCTTATGGTGAGGTTGCGCGAGCGGCTAGCTAGCCGCCACCGCTGCATCGCCCGATCGGACAACCGCATTGTGCAACTGCGGTGCGGGACTGATTTGCTATCGGGCCGGGCTTACCGGCGCTAGGCGATGGGCATTCGCGGCGCGTCGACGTGGTCGATGGCATCTGCCGCAGCAACCGGCGCACCCGGCAAGCGTCGCGCCAGCACCGTCGCAATCTGCCGGTGGCGATCACGCGATAGCCCATAGGCCGCGAGGATTAAAAGCGACACGATCGCGATGATTGCCGGCACCGGTCCCCAGATTATCACCAGCCGATCCTGCATCGCCGCTGGCAAAGCGGCCGAGGCTGTCGGCCCGGCGCTGTGCGGAAAGTGGATCATGTCGAGCGCGATTCCGGCAACCATCACACCGAGGCCGGTGGCAGCTTTCCCGGCGAAACCCAGTCCGGCAAAATACAGTCCTTCGCGACGCCTGCCGAACAGAAATTCGTGCTCATCGGCCGCATCGGCCATCATCGATGGATAGGCGACGGATACAAAGCCGGTGCCGATGCCGGCGATGAACGAATTCACCTGCATCGGCAAAAGCGCTGCGTCGGCCTGAGGGAAATAACCACCAAGCAACATGGAGCCCTGCAAGACGATCCAATTTGCGATCAACAACAGGAAACCGATTATGACGACATTCTTCTTTTCGATCAGTTTCTGCATCAGCGGCGCCCCGACGATGCCGATAAGTATTCCGAGCAGATACGCGTAGCTGATAAACTGGATTTTCTCGCTCTTCAGGCGCCACACGAACACGAAGGCATGGCTGTTGAGACTGCCATTCACCCCGATCGCGAGGAAAATCACTACGGCCGATATGAACAGCAGTCGAAACGAGCGATTGCCAAAAATTTCCTTAATCTCCGCTGGCAGTCGACGCAGGATCGACCCCGGCATTTTGTCGGGCTGCGGCAGTGCGGCAGCGAACCGTGCGACGCCCACACAGCATATCGACATGCAGACGAACAGCAGCAGCGCGACGGACCATCCAAAGCCGGGATAACCATCGGGCCGTTGCAGCCCGCCGTTCGCAAAATAGACCGAGTACCCGATGGCGGTGACCGCAACGCCGGCGCAAATGCCGGCAAAAGCCCGGTAAACCACGACACTCGTGCGCTCGGCATAGTCGGATGACAATTCCGCACCGAGCGCGATGTAAGGCACGTTAAACAGCGATATCGAACTTCGTACCGTGACCGACATCATCGTCAGCCAGCCGAACAAGCCAATCTGGCCCAGACCCGTTGGCGGCGAAAACAGCAAACCTACCGAAACCGCAATCATCGGAATCGCCAGGATCATCAATGGAAGCCTGCGGCCGAGGCGCGATTTGATATTATCGGACCATGATCCGACAACGGGGTCGACCACAGCGTCAAACGCCAGGCTGACGGCAAGGGCCGCGCCGACATAGGTACCGGACAAGCCCAGCACGGCCGAATAGTAGAAAAAGATAAATGCGATGGCCGCATCGAACCCGCCATTCTGCGCAGCCTGTCCGAGGCTATAGGCAAGTTTGACGAACAGCGGCGGCTTGGCCGTGTTGCCCGCTTCATTGGCCATGACCGTCTCCATCCGAGAGGAACTTGCGGACCGCAGCGAGGTAGCCAGATAAGTTTTCACGCCGGATATTGTGACCAGCGCGCTCCACCCTGACGGTCCGGATCAGCGGATTCAGCGCCGCGGCCTCGGCCGCAGCGGCTGCCGATACGAGGCTGCCCAGTCCCGGCTCGCCACAAATCAACAGAGTTGGAACCGATATCCGGGCCAGCGCATCCTGCCACGGCGTGGCAAAGGATGGCATGGCTGCCGGATCGACCTGCCGCTTGCCCAGAAGCCAAGCGGGAAATTCATCCTCATGCCAGTCTGGTGATGACTGCCTGCCCATTGCCAGAATCTCGGCATCGGACAGCGATTGAACATGGTCGATCTGTCTCCGAAAATCCGCGCGACGCAGCAGGGTGTCGGCCGATGCCATCGTCGGTAGCAGTGGCGGATCTTCGAGAATGACCATTTTCGCAGCGCTGCCGTGACTGGCGGCATAGTCTGCGGTGGCGCGGGCACCGACCGAATGGCCCATCACCACCGGCGATTTTAGGCGAAGGCCATGAATGGCTTCGGCAATATCATTGCCCGCACTATGGTTTCGATCGGCCGCCATCCGGACGCTGCAACCGTGCCCCCGCGCATCGAGCATGACGATATCGAAATCATTCGCCAGCGCCTGTGCAAACCGGGTCCAGCAAAGGCCATTGTCGGTCAGGCCGTGGGAGAGAAGCAGCGGCGGCTTGGCCCCGCCGGTGCGATTGAAGGCGAGATACCCCCCGGGCACCTGCACCGTTCCCGATGTCCATGACGGCGAGGTCTCTGCTCCATTCACCACGCATAGGCCTCGGGGGCCGGTCCACAGGGCGTAAAGATCGTGTCCAGCCGTTCGAGCATCGCCGCGCACAGACGAATTTCCGGGACATGACCGATGGAAGCGAGCTGCGCGACGGTCCTCGGTCCAACGATTGTCGCGGAAATACCGTGCTGGTGCAGGACCCAGCCAAGTGCCACGGCGCTGCAGCTTTCGCCGATCTCGTCACACAGGCTTGCATAGCGATCGAGCTGTTCGGAACGGGCCTTTGCGGCAACCCGGTGCGCGTCGGTGTCACGGCGGCCACCACTATTCTCGCTTTGGCCTGCCAGCAATCCGCCGGCCAGTGGGCTCCACGCAATCAGGCCGACGCCATAGGCCCGACAGGCGGGGAGCACCTCCAGTTCAACCCGGCGCTCCATCAGATTGTACAGACTTTGCTCCGACACCAGACCAAGCCGGTGGCCTGCCATCGCTCGTTCATTCGCCTGCGCGATCTTCCAGCCGGGAAAATTGCTCGAACCGAGGTAGGTAATCTTGCCTTGGGCAATCAGCCGGTCTGCAGCCTGCCAGATTTCCTCGATCGGCGCCGTTCGATCGATGTGGTGAAATTGGTAGAGATCGATGTGATCGACCCGAAGCCGTCGCAGGCTCGCGTCGCACGCCATCTGGATATGGCGTGCCGACAGTCCGCGATCATTTATGTCGCTCGACATCGGTTCGTGAACCTTGGTTGCAAGAACAATCCGGTCGCGTCGCGCGCGGTCCTCTGCCAGCCATTTTCCTAGAATAGATTCTGTCGCGCCGACGCCAAGGTTGCCGCCATACTGGTTAGCCGTGTCGATGAAATTGATACCCATGCCGACGGCTTGGTTCAGGATCGCAAAGCTGTCCTGCTCCGAGGTTCGCGCACCGAAATTCATGGTGCCAAGGCACAATTCACTGACCTTGAGCGCCGATCGGCCAAGTTGGCGATATTTCAAAGGCCGGACCCCGGTGACGTGATCATGGCGCCCATAGAATCGGCCCGGTGCGCAGCGTCTGGCTCGAATCTGCCACGCAATACCGGGCTAGGAACTGGGCACGGTCCGACAGCTTTTGATGGGCCTCATAGGATATGCCCGGAACGATCGGCTCCATGAACCACGGTGCGTAGAATTCGAGGTTCGGAATTGCCCGTACCGCGTCGGAGACGTTGGGCGTGCCACCGTGCCATGCCCGCACATCGCGCACCATGATTGCGCCTGCTGGTGCGGGGCAAACCGTCGAGAGACGCATCCATTCGGGCTCATCGACAAGGCTGGGAATGGCGACGCGCGAATGCTGGGTACCCGGAATCTGCCGTGTAGGCCCGTTCAACTGCGTCACGTCCTGAGGCAGAAAGTTCACGCAGACATAGGGGCAAGGCAGATCACGGATCGTCAGTTGCCCGCGCGGATCGTGAAAGGCGCTATACGGGCTCCGTTGCTTGCTTTGCCAGTCGCTGACGTCGGAATGCAGCGGCTGATAGCCTTCCGCACCGGGCAGGCAGAAATCGCCGCTTGCAGACCGCAGCGCATAGTCGGGCGACCCAAAAATCGCTGCCACAATGTCGCTTACGAACGGAATTTCGAGGAGCATCTGCCATTCCGGACGATGCAGCTGGCTGCGCGTCAGGCTCGATCCTCCGAACGAATACCGGTGCGATCCGCGGTTACCGGACCGCCCGTCGTCGAGATCGAGAATTTCGGCCATAACTTCGTTGCAGCCACTCTTCAGACACGCCGTCTGCTCGTCCGTCAGGACATTCGCCACAACGACGAAGCCATCGCGACGAAAAAGTTCGACCGCCCGCTGCAGCTCGCCGGGCTGCAGTATCTCCAGTCCTTTGATGCCGCTGTGTGCCGACAGATGCGCACGCAGGGCCTCGAGCTCGCGCGGTGGCAGCCGCTGGTCGAGCATGCCCGACTGCTGGATCAACGCTTGCCGCAGCGCTTGTCGCGCGCTGTCCGCTTCTATTGCCATGTTACAGAAATACCAGGCGCATGGGCGCAACAGAATCGAACGCGCCTACACGTCCCCGCCTCCGCTGAGCATCGGCGGAGCTTTGCGCCCCATATGCCGGGGCTTGAAGCCAAAACTCCTCAGGTTCGGTCAGTTGGCTATCGGTGCCGATAGTCCGCCGGGTGCCTGCATCGCTCACAGCAATTCTCCGTTCGACACCGCCCCAACATGATTGGCAGACGCGCTCTGCAGCAAGCCGTAAGCCTTATTGTATAGAAAGTCATTAAACAAATTGGCGCACTGGCGCAGGCTGGCCATATGCCCGCTACGACCGCAGAATGTCCCGATTAGCCCTTGGCTCGGTGCGCTACTTCTCCGGAATGGGCGTGATAGAGGTCCATGCCGGCCGCCCAGCGCCTTTGAAACCCGCCCCAATACCCCGGCTGCTCAGCGCCGGCCCACGCCCCGTTCAACTGCTCGGCAAAACCGACAGGCCAATCACCGGCATTGGAATTAGTGGTCGGCACATTTAGGTAGGCGGCCCGGTCGGACCGTCCCTTCAAGTTCAGATCGAGAAACGCCGTAACGAAATGCTGGTTGATCGCGTTGAGCCGGTCGCTGCGCCACACCGGTTCGGCCAGAAATTCATACGCCGCAAAATCGCTGTTGGGGCCAAGGTCGAAGCTGTTGCCGATGATATTGTGGCGCGCTTCGCGGTAGACCAGCATGATGCGGTCGGTGCCGGTCATGCTGTCGAACAGCCAGCTGACGCCTTGGCGATAATTAACGACATCATCCTCGCTGCCGACGAGCAGCATCGTTGGCACTTTGACCCGCGCCAGCGCAGTCGCGTCCCAGGCGCGGTTGTCAGGCTGCCCGCCCCAAGGCGAAAACAGAACCAGCGCCTTGATTGGAACGCTGTCGTGATCGGCGGCATCAAGCAATGTCCGGGCCTTTGCCGGTAGTTTCGAAAGCGGATCATTGGCGTAGCCATAAGGTGCGCCTGCCGACGCAAGCGCGCCGTAGCCGCCCATCGAATAGCCGATCAGGCCGATCTTGCCGGGGTCGATCTGGGCGGCAAATCCAGTATTTCCGGCGCGTGCCATCGCAGCGAGACGGGCGATGACGGCGCGCTGATCGAGCGTGCGGTCCAGCAGCACATTGGCAAATGACACGACGAACGACGGGACACTGTCGGCCTGCATATCGGCATGGTCGATGGCGGCTACGACATAGCCCTGCGAAGCGATGTGCTCGGCCAGGTTGCTGAACTGCGTGGGCCAACCGCCATAGCCATGCGACATCACCACCAGCGGGAATTTTTGGCCGGCCAACGCTGCCGCGCCGTCCATTGCAAAGCCGAGGCTCGACACTGCCAACGACGGCCGTCCGGGAAACCGCATGATATGCTCATAGTGCGTCTGCGCTGCGGCGCTAACCGCGCTGGCAGGATACCAGATGCGAACATCGAGCTGACGCGGCGCATCGGTCATCGCGCCCGTCACCCCGCTCATCAAGCCGATGCGGGGACGGTCAGCGAGGGCGATCTGAATGACCTGCGTGCCGATCGCGAACGGGCCGCGGCGGCCCAGTTCGGGAGCCTCGCCGGGTTGACCGGCATGCACCTTCGGGGTGGCGGCATACGCCAGCACCGCCGCGCCGGCACCGAGCAGCGCGACGCCGACCAGCGCAACCTTCGCCCATTTCCGCATCGCATATCCCCAAGGTCGCCGCCGCAGCGTCGGATCGATCCGCTCGCTCCGACGCTGCGGCTTATTATATATTACGTCAACAGATTTTCCGTGCGCAGCAAAGCGCATGCTGCGTGCAGCTATTGCGCCTTGAGCCCGCCATCGACAGGAATCGCCACGCCGTTCACGAACGACGACTCGTCACTTGCGAGAAACACAACCACGGCAGCAATTTCTTCGGGTGCAGCATAGCGCGCGATAGGGATCAACGCGGTAAGCTGGTCGCGCATTTTCGCAATCTCCCCGGTGCTCTTGCCGGTTTCGATGCTGCGCATCATCGGCGTGTCGGTCATCGACGGGCAGATGGCGTTGACCCGGATACCGTCTGCAGCAAATTCGACCGCGCCGACCTTGGTCATACCGATCACTGCGTGCTTGCTGGCGTTGTAGGCGAGCAAGAAGCGGCCGCCGCCAAGGCCCGATACCGACGACATATTGATGATCGAGCCGCCGCGGCCGGTCATCAGTTCGGCCCCGGCCTGCATCCCCAGAAACACCCCGCGGCAATTGACCCGCATGACCTCGTCGAATGCCGCGACCGGATAGTCGCGGAGCGGCGAGCGGGGACCCGAGATGCCAGCGTTATTGAACAGCACGTCGATCCGGCCGAACGCTTGCAAGACCGCCTTGACGGTTTGGCTCCAAGCCCCCTCGTCTGCAACATCCCCTTCCAGATGCAGCAAGCGCCGGCCATTTGCTGCAACCGCAGCCTGCAGCCGGCTCCAGTCTGTACCGGGAAGATCGAGCCCGACGATGTCGGCCCCTTCGCAGGCGATGGCGGCAGCCGATGCGAGCCCAATTCCCTGCGCGGCGCCGGTGACCAGCGCTATTTTGCCGATGAGCCTCGATGCCGCCACTCGACCGCCCTCCCAAATACCGAACCTTGGTTACATTCAATACATATAGCGTCAACAATGCAACGCTACGCCGCCCAAATAGCGTCAATTCAACCATCATGACCACGATTAATGACGATATACCCAATTAATTTGACTGGCGTTCAGGAATGGCATAATCAGCGGGATAACGAGACAGCTGCCACGAGCCGCTGCCGCCAGCACGACGCGCCAGGGGAGGAATAAAGTGAATTCAATATCGAGGTTTGCGCTGTTGTCGTCGGTCGCTTTGGCGGCACTGCCGGTATATGCGGCCGAAGTTGCGGCAAAGCCGGACTCGGCCAGCGCGGCGGTCACCGAAGCGCCAAACGATATCATCGTCACCGCACGGCGGACCAAGGAAACGTTGCAGGACACACCGATCGCCGTATCGGTCGTCACCGGCGAGTTCCTAAACCGCACCGGGTTCACCCAGGTCGCCGAAATCGCGCGCTTCGTGCCGGGGCTCGCCCTATCCGCTCAATACATCGCGCGCCACGGGCTCCAAAATCCGCGGCATTTCGACATTCAGTTTTAGCGACGGATTTGAATCAAGCGTTTCGACCGTCGTTGACGGTGTTGTGCTGGGCCGCGAGGCGCAGGGTTTCGCCGACTTTCTGGACGTCACCTCGATCGAGGTCATCAAGGGTCCGCAGGGCACATTGTTCGGCAAAAACGCCTCCGCCGGTGTGATCAACATCCGGACCAATGACCCTGAGTTTACCCCCGGCGGCAAAGTCGCCGTCAGCTATGGCAGCTTTAACGAGGTCAAGCTGCAGGGAACGGTGACCGGTCCGCTGCTGGGGGACAAGCTGGCATACCGGATCAGCGGTACCTACAACCGGCGCGACGGCGTCTTGCAGAATGGCTTCGCGGGGCAGCCGAATATCAATAACCGCGATACCTATGCCCTGCGCGGCAAGTTGTTGTTCCAGCCAAGCGATGTGCTGACGATCAAACTAACGGGCGACTATGAGCACGAGAACAACCGGTGATGCTTGCCCACCTTCCGGACAGCCGGGCCACCGTCGATCGCCATTCTGTATGCGACCAACCCCGGCGCGCTGCAGCTTGGCGCGGCGCTGGCGGCGGCAGGTGTGGTGGCTGGTCCCGGCAATCGCAAGGTGGCCGTGTACGGCGACCGTATTCTCGAGGCATCGCATTCGGGTGGCCTGGCGCTGAACGTCGATTATGAGCTTGGCGCAACAACGCTGACCTCGATCACCGCGTGGCGGAAATGGAACATCGACGAATTCAACGAAGCCGACGGCGTCTCCAACTCCAACATCAACGATCATAACGGCACCACCGTTGCGACCGAGCAATTTACCCAGGAATTGCGTGCCGTTGGCAAGATCGGTGCCGACCTCGCTTATGTCGGCGGTCTATTTTTCTTCCAGCAAGACTTGGAGGCACATGGCCGGGTCGATATCCAGCTCGGCCTGCCGTTCCCGCCTTTT
Source organism: Sphingomonadales bacterium (assembly GCA_038225475.1). GTDB lineage: Bacteria > Pseudomonadota > Alphaproteobacteria > Sphingomonadales > Sphingomonadaceae > Polymorphobacter_B. Next base: position 145,494 of record JBBRRA010000004.1, on the reverse strand, counting down.
TACAACGTTCGCACCTTGGCCGACCGCACCGTCGGAACCAGCAGCTATGCGGCGTACGGCGAACTGACCTATAGTTTGACCGACAAGGCGTCGCTGATCGCGGGGGCTCGCTACACGCGCGATACCCTCAATGCGACCTATATTCGCAGCTCGTCGGCGCTCAATCCGCTGGCACCATCGGCACCGTTCTTCGGACCCAACGTCACCGGCATCCAGAAGGTGCAAAACGACAATCTGTCGGGCCGGATCATCGGTCGCTACGCCTGGACCGATGACGTGATGACCTATGTCTCGTGGTCGCGCGGCTATAAGGGCCCCGGTGTCGATGTCGCGGAAAGCGTCAACGTTGCAGCGATTGCCACGCCCGGCGGCCTGCCGGTGCTGCCACCGGAAATCCCGACGCTGTGGGAAGCCGGCATCCGGACGTCGCTGTTCGACAAATCGCTGACGACCAATATCACCTTCTACAGCCAGGACGTCAGGAACCTGCAGACGATCACCAGCAATTCCGTTGGCGCGGTGCTCAACCTGTCGATCGACAAAATCAAGTCCAAGGGCGTCGAGGCGGAAATCATCTTCCGGCCAGCGTCGTTGCCGGGGTTGACGCTGTCGGGCAGCTACACGCTCAACGATGTCACCATCAAGCAATTCACCGCGCGGCCCGATCTCAACGGCAAGATATTGCCCGACAATCCACGCAATTTCTATTCGATCATCGGTGACTATCGGACCAAGCTCGGCGGCTCGGGATATGATGGCTTCGTGCGCGCCGAATGGACCTGGCAATCTTCCAAGAACACCGATCTCAGCGCCCGCCCCTTTGCCAATGTCGATCCATACGGCTTGCTCAACCTTCGCGTCGGCTTCAATGCGCCGAATGATCGATATGGGGTAATCTTCTCGGCCGAGAACGTAACCGACAAGGTCTATGCCAACTACATATTGACCAGTTCTTACACCGCACTGGACGGCAAGACGAACGCGCAATTCATCGGCGACCCACGGACATTTCGCGTAACGCTTCGCGGGAAGTTCTGATCGACCGGATCTGCCTGGCCTGCCACAGTTCGCCGCCTGCCGAAGGGCGGCGCGCTGTGGCAGCGCAGGACGCAGTGATGGGCGGTGGTCGATGATCCTTGGTATTCATCATATCGGCGTCGCCGTGCGCTCAATTGCCGGCGTACTGCCATTTTATCAGCAAACCGCCGGCCTTCGGTGTCACGGTGCTGCGCAGACCGCCGACAATTGCCTGCTGGCAGGTCCAAACGCCTTTGTCGCACTACACCGTGCCGCTCCCGGACATGATGCACCCGCGGTGCCCCGGCCGATCAATGCACCCGGCATCCGCCATTTCTGCGTGCAGAATCATGATTGCACCATGCTGGAAAAGGCGGTGCAAAACACTGGTGGCAGCCTGATTGCGCCGCCGCTCGATCTTGGCACAGGCAATCAATATGCCTATGCGCGTGACCCCGAAACGAACATTATGGAAATCGAGGGGTTGCCCTATGCCCCGGCGTCGCAGCCGACCTGGATCGGGCATGTTGCCATCGTGACGGAGGATATGGATGCGTCGCTGGCGTTCTTTGCGGCAGCGTTGGGGACGCAGCCGCCCAACCGTCGCGCCGTTGGTCCGGCACCGCAATTCGATCGGATGGGAGGGCTGACCGGCGTAAGGCTCGAAGGCGCGTGGCTGCCGGCGCCCAATATGCAACTCGAGCTTTGGCAGTTTCGCGCGCCGCACTATGCGGGACCGGCACCGCGGGCGGACGGCCGGGAACCCGGATATAGCCATATCGCGCTCGAAACCGATGACCTCGCCGATGATACGGCCCGACTGGTGGCGCTTGGCTGCGCGCGGATTGAAACGCCGTCGCCGCGATCGGCCACGCTGCGCACCGCCGACAATATCACGATCAAGCTCGTGCAGCCGCTGGAGGCGGCGCTATCGCTATCAGCATTGTCCGATCCGGGCGTCTGCGCCCGCATCGAAGCCAGAAAGTAACGGCTCAAACCGAAGCAGCCTGATGACGGCGGTCGCTTCGGGGTGAAACGCGCCTAAACGGCGTTGCTAAAGCGGGAAGATTGAAAAACCGCCGTCGAGGACGATCGATTGTCCGGTCATCAGCCGCGAATGCTGTGACGCGAGAAATACCGCGATGCCTTCCATGTCGTCGACCGTGCCGATCTTCCCGGAGACCGTCCGGCGATCACAGGCCTGACGAAAAACCGGCGGCGTATCGAGCGACATCTCGGTTTCGATATAGCCGGGTAGAATCGCGTTGACGGTAATGCCCGCCGCGCCAAGCTCGATCGCAAGCATTCGGACGAGGCCCGAAACCGCCGCCTTGCTGGCCGAATAGCCGCCGCCTGGCAGGCCGATCAGCGCGGCCAGCGAGGAAGTGGCAACCAAGCGCCCCCCGCCATGTTGCGTCATATGCCGTGCCGCCGCCCTGAACGTGCTGACGACACTATGGAAATTGAGGTTCATGGTCGTCTGCCAGTCGGCGGTGGTCTGGCTGAGCAGCGTTCCACGCACCCCACTGCCCCCGGCGTTGGCAAAGCAGCTGTCGAGCCGACCAAACCGCTCGAGCGTGTGGGCCATAGCCTCGTCGACCTGTTCCGGAACGGTGACATCGCAGGCAAAGCTTGCGGCCTCGGTTCCCAGCTGTGCGAGCTGTTCCATGGCCGCTTCGTTGCGTTCGAGATTACGTCCCCAGATCGCGACCTTGGCACCGGCTTTGGCGAGGCCGCTGGCCATTCCCAAGCCAAGCCCCGCATTGCCGCCGGTCACGACTGCGACATGGCCAGTAAGATCGAACAATCTCAAAACGCCTCTCCCCCTGCGCTACGGTCGGTCGAGAGCGGCACAATGGCCCCGAACCAACGGTGTGGTTCCGGCATCTCATTTATTATATAATTCGTCAATAGAGGATAGGAAAATGCCTGCTCGCGCGCTTAAAAACGCATGATCGACGCCTCTAATATACCTTCGCTCAATTGAAGATGGTCGTCAGGCTTTCGGTCAGGCGGCGAAAAACCGGTCCGTAGCAGGCTGTCACGGCGTACCCGGCTACCTGCCGCGCCGCAGCGGTTGACGGCGCACCGAATACTCATCTTTGAGGTGAATGATCGTCCCGATGAACATCGTCACCGTCAGATCTTCAACGGTCTTGAGGTCCAGATTGCCGCGATGGAGATACGCCCCCGCCGAAGCAGCCAGCCCGAACGAAATGTCGGTGGCAGCGCGGGCAATATCCGGCGGCAGATCGAAATGGTGCATGATGATGTCCGCCAGATAATCCACCGCCCGGTCACGGCTGAATTCGGTCGGGTCACGCGTGTCGGACACGCTGGGCTCGGCCTGCAGACGTTCAATCAACGGGCCGCGCTCGTGCATGTGCGAGAGATAGGCATGGGTGATCGACCGGACGAGGTCCTCGAAGGTGGTCGCTCCCTCGGCTGCCTCGGCCTGCGCGCGGCGAATGCGGCGCATTTCACGCTGATAGAGTTCGCGGAGCAACTCGGTTAGGTTCGGGAAATAGGCGTAAACCAGCGACTTGCTGATCCCGGCCTCTTTGCCGATCCGCTCCACCGACAATTGCGCCACGCCTTCCCGCGCGACGATATCGGCAGTGTGGTCGAGAATCAGCGACTTGCGCTTTTCCGGGCTGAAACGTCGCCGGTCGGGTGTCGCATGCTTGGCCATCACCCCAGCCCTACCACAGTTCCACCAGATTTGAATAAGGCCGCACAACCGCGGTGCGAGACCGGGCGCAAAGCCGTTTCGCGGCCCGGTCAGGGGGCATTGTTGACGGGTATCGCAATATCATGCGCAGCGTTCAATGATGATGGCCGGGGCAGCCGGGTGGACCAAGCCGATCGCGCGCGCCGCGGCGTTTGCTACGGCCGGCACGGCTTCGACCGGCAGTACCGCCACAATCGCTCCGCCGAAGCCGCCGCCGGTCATCCGCGCGCCGCCCGCGGTGCCGATCGCCTGCTGCACCTTGGCCACCAGATCATCGACTGGCGGCACGCTGACCTCGAAATCATCGCGCAGCGAAGCGTGGCTCGTGGCAAGCAACGCGCCAAGCTGCGGCAGATCATGCGCGGCAATCGCCGCAACGGCAGCAGCGGTTCGATCAATTTCCGTCACCACATGGCGCGCGCGCCGCTCGAGCACGTCCGCCATCGCCGTCGCGGCAACCATCGCCGCCGTTGCGTCGCGCAGACTGGCCACGCCGAGCGCCTGTGCCGCCGCCTCGCATTCGCGCCGCCGCTGATTATAATGCCCGTCGATCAGCCCGCGCTGTACCCCGGATTGGACGATCAGCACCGCCCAATCCGACGGCCACGGCGCGTCGCGGGTAACCAGCGTGCGGCAATCGAGCAGCAGCGCATGGCCCGGCTGTCCGGCCGCCACCGCCATCTGGTCCATGATACCGCAATGGACACCTGCCCAGACATGTTCCGCCGCTTGTGCCGCCTGCGCCAGTTGCACGGCGGTGGGCGTGTGGTTCGCCGCTGCGGCCAGTGCACGGCCGGTAGCGACACAGAAGGACGCCGACGAGGACAGCCCCGTGCCGCGTGGAATGTCACCGGCGATGGCAAGGCGGGCCGGAGCGGGGTCGAAACCGCGCGCTGCCAGCTCGGCTGCCGTGCCGCGCAGATAGGACCGCCAATCGGGCGGCTGATGCACCATAAGACCAGCCGGAATAAAACTGTCCGTGCGATTGAGGTCGAGCGCCACGGCGTCGATGGTGGCCGCGCTGCTGCGTGACCAGGCAACGGCGGTGCCCACGGTGATCGGCATCGGCAACACCAAGCCGTCATTGTAATCGACATGCTCGCCGATCAAATTGACGCGCCCGGGCGCAAAGCTGACGCCGTCGGGTTCGTGGCCGAAATGCGCGCGGAAACCGGCACGGGCGCGCTCGCGGGCGCTCATGCCGGGACCGATGCCTGCCGCAGCCGTTCTGCTGCTGCTTCCGGGGTCAGGTCGCGCTGTGTTTCGGCGAGCAGCTCAAAGCCGACCATATGCTTGCGCACCGTCGCCGAGCGCAGCAGCGGCGGCAGGAAGTGCGCGTGCAACCGCCAATGCGCTTTATCATCGCCCAGCGAATGTGGCGCGCCGTGCCAGCCCATCGAATAGGGGAAGTCGATATCGAACAGCCCATCATAGCGCCGCAATAGCAAGCCGAGGATATCGCACAACGCGCCGCGCGCCGCTTCGTCTAATTCCTCCAGCCGCGCGAACGGCCCGCGCGCAATCAGCAAGGTTTCGAACGGCCACGCCGCCCAGTGTGGCACCACTGCCAGCCAGTGCGCGTTGATCTCGACGACGCGCTGACCAGCGGCGACTTCGGCTTCGGCCACGGCGTCGAGCAACACGCCACCCCGGCCAGCCAGCCATTCGCGCTGACGCGCGTTTTCCTTGCTGACCAGCTCGGGCACGAAGTCGCTGGCCCAAAGCTGCCCGTGCGGGTGCGGTGAGGAGGCTCCCATCATCGCGCCCTTATTCTCGAAAATCTGCACATGCGCCCAGCGTGCACCCAGTTCGCCCGACAGCTGGCACCAGCAATCGATCACCCCGCGCAGCGCGGCACGGTCGAGCCGCGCCAGTGTCGCCGCATGATCGGGGGCATAGCAGATAACCCGCGCCTCGCCGGTGGCCACCTCGGTCTCGAACAATCCACCGCCGGGCTCGATCGTCGGTGTCTCGGGCAGAAGTGCAGCAAAATCATTGGGGAAAACGAAGGTGCCGCGATAGTCCGGGTTGCGCTCGCCATTGGCGCGGGCGTTTCCCGGACACAGATGGCAGTGCGGGTCATAGCGGCATGCAGCGGGTGCAGAAGGCGGCGCAGTCTCGCCCTGCCACGGCCGCTTGGCGCGGTGCGGGGACACCAGCAGCCACTCGCCGGTCAGCAGGTTGCGCCGCCGATGCGGGATATCCGCGAGGCTCATACCGCGACCCTGATATGGAAAATGCCGACACTCTCGGCATGCATCGGGGGTAGTGGCAACCCGGCCTCGGTCAGCCAACTGGCGGTAAAGCGCTGCGGCGTGGCGCGCATCGCCTCGAACAGCGGCGGGCAAGTCGTCGGGGCGATGCCCGCAATCCGCAGCAGCATGACATCACAGTCGCGCGCGCCGCGCATAAACGGCAGCGGCAATAGCTGCGGCCGCCGGTCCTGCGCCGGCATCGCGCGGGTGACAAACAGCAGAAATTCGCCGGCCCGGCCCTGCGCCTGCCAGCTAAGGCCGTCGGCACCGTCGCCGAGCCAGACCTGTCCGCCGTGCAGCACGCCGCGCCATGTTTTATAAAAACCGATCCACTCGATAAGCTCGGTGCGATCGCGATCATCGAGCGTGCGCGGGTCCAGCTCCACGCCGAAATGGCCGGGCAGCGCGACCGCTGCCCGGAAGCCGAGCGATTGGCGGCGGCCGGTGGCATGCGCCGGCGTGGCCCCGACATGCGCGCCCAGCATTTCAGGCGGCAGGAACGCGAGGAAACCGCGCTGCATCGTGGCCCGGCTTACGGCATCGATGTTGTCGCTGGCCCAGAACCGGTGCGTAAAAGCCGCAATCCCCGCGTCGCAGCGACCACCGCCGCCGGCGCAGCTTTCGATTTCGACCGCCGGATGTGCCGCGCGCAGCCGGGCGAGCACGTCGTAAGTCCCCTGCACCTGCGCGCTACCGCCGGCGGGTGCGAGGTCGCGGTTATGGTCCCATTTCAGATAAGCGATCGGCAGGTCGCGTAACAGCGTGTCGAGCGCGGTGAACACATGGTCGCGCACGTCCGCCCGCCGCAGATCGAGCAGCAACTGATGCCGCCCCGTCGGGTGCTGCCGACCGGGCAGCGCCAGCGCCCAATCAGGATGCGCCCGGCATAGGTCACTGTCGGGATTGACCATTTCCGGTTCAACCCACAGCCCGAACTCCATGCCGAGCGCGTTGACATGGTCCGCCAACGGTTTCAGTCCCGCCGGATATTTTTCCGGGTCGGGAGTCCAGTCCCCAAGCCCGGCGCGGTCATTGCGGCGGCCACGGAACCAGCCATCATCGAGCACAAAGCGTTCGATGCCGATCGCCGCAGCGGCTTCGACGAGCGCCGTCATGCGACCGCTGTCATGATCGAAATAACAGGCTTCCCAGCTGTTGAGGTGTACCGGTCGCGGGCGCATCAACCCGCCGGGCCACGTCATGCGACCCCGGACAGCCTGATGCTGTTGCGCGCTGACGCCGTTGCGGCCGCTGGACGATACCGCGACCAGCGCGGTCGGCGCGGCATACCGATCGCCCGGTGCCAGCACGATTTCACCGGGCAGCAGGGCAGCACCTGCCGCGAGCGTCCAAAACCCTTCATCGTTGCGCTCGACCGCCAGCCGCGTGTCCCCCGACCACGCCAGTTGCAGCCCAATCGCCAGGCCGGTGTGCCGTGATGCAGTGTCGGCGGCGATCACACAGGGTGGCCCCCCATGCCCGGGAATGCCGCGCCGAGCAGCGCGGACCCAGCGCTGTTCGGGCAATGCTTCGACGCATTCGACCAATTCGGCATTGTGCCGCCCGCGCCACGAAATCAGCTGCCCGATGGATCCCGGCAGCGGCAGCAGCGTGCTCGCCAGCCAATCCACCATGACCGGTGTGTCGCCGTCGTTGGTCAGCACCGCGTCGAACACGAACGCGCCGCCCGGATCGACGCAGATGCGCTGTTCGAGCCGGACGCGGAGCAGCACGTCTTCCAGCTGAAGGGTAAGTTCGGTCGCCGTCGCAGCAAGGTCCTTAACCGTGAACACCGGGGTCAAGGCGATGCCCCCGCTCGACAGCTCAACCGCCGGTGGACCGAACCAACCCAGCCCCGCCGGTGGCGCGGTCGAAAATGGTACGTCGTCATCCAACGAAAACGTTGCCGGTCCACGGGTCGTCGCCAGCGACGGCAGGCCCGAGGGATCGAGCCGCGCTCCGAAGTGACGCCAAAGCGGCACGCCGTATTGGGTGCGTTCGAGCACGAGGCTCGCCTCGGCGCTGTGCAAGGCAAATATCCGCACGGTCATGCCGCGGCCGCTCCCGCCCGACGGCCAAAGCCGATGAACTGCGCCCGCCGCCCCAGCAGCAGCCGGTTGAACAGCAGCGCCACGATGATCGAACTGGCCAGCGTGACCACCATGAAATCGATATAATGCAGCGCGACGGTGCCCTGCGGTTGCCAGACGAAGCTATAGACGCCGTACAGCCCGATGCCCCACATCACCCCGGCAATCGCCGACCCTGCCGCCACGCCGCGAAACAGCAAGGCGACGACGAACGCCGACAGGATCGGCATCGATGACAGCCCATTGAGCTGCTGCAACAGATTGATGATGCTTTTCGCGTGGGCATAGGCCGGAACCATCAGGATCGAGGTGACCGTCAGCACCACCGATACAGTCGCCGCAAGCCGCCAGTAATTGCGCACCGGCCGGATGAAGCGGGCATGAAAATCGATCGAATATAGCGCGACGGAGCTGTTCAGGATCGCCGCCGTATGCGCGATCACTGCCGCCGCCATCATCGCGGCAAATGCCCCCGACAGCCAATGCGGCAGCACTTGCGCCACCACCCGGCCATAGGTTGCGTCATGCGCCACGCCGAACAATTTATAGCCGGCGATGCCGGGCAGCACGACGATTGCCGGAATGATCAGGATGCGGACCAGTGCTGCGGCAAGCACGCCCTTCTGCGCCTCGCGCACACTTGGTGCGGTCATCGCCTTTTGGGTGATGTTCTGGTTGGTCGACCAATAAAATATCTGCACGAAGATCATGCCGGTGAACAAGGTATGGAACGGGATCGGCGAAGTCTTGCTGCCGACCATGCTCAGCCGCTCGGCGGGAATTCCCGACAAGTCCCAACCCACGGCATTGAGCGCCAGCACCACGACCAGCAGCGCAATCGCCAGCACGCCGATGCCCGAATAGGTGTCCATCACCGCCACCGCTCGCAAGCCGCCAGTGATCGTGAAAATGGCTGCAGTCACCGCCAGCACGGCAGCGAACCACCACAGCGGCCAATCGACGCCGAACATCGAGCTGAGGAACAGCGCCCCCGAATATAGCGCCGCAGGCAAATAGATCAGCATATTGCCGACCAGAAAGATGCCGCTGATCAGCGTGCGAATGCTTCCGCCTGCATACCGCTGCTCGAGCAGCTCGGTGACCGTTGTGCAGTTGGTGCGGTAGTAGATCGGCACGAAGACGAAGGTCAGGATCAGCAAGCCGAAAAACCCCGAAATCTCCCACCACGCCAGCAGCAGCATCTGGTTGCCGTTCATCCCGACCAGTTGCTCGGTCGACAGGTTAGTGAGCGTGATCGACCCGGCGATGTACAGCCATTTCAGCCCGCCGCCGGCAAGGAACACATCCCTCGCCGAACCATCATGGCCCGACTGCGTGCCGCGGGTGGCGGTGCGAAAGGTGAAGAAGCCGATCAACAGCAGCAGCACGGCCGCAATGATAAGCTGCCCCGCTGTTCCGACTTCCACCGTCTGCGCCATCATTTTTTCCGCCCCACAATTCCCGTGATCGCCCGGGGTTGCTGCTGTTCTAGCAGCAGCGCCAAACGCTTGGCCACCGGCAACGCCAACCGGGCGGCGCGCCCTTTAAAACCGCGTTTCGTCGACAGGGGCAGCCCGGTAATGCTGAAGTTCTGGCGGACCGAGGCAATGCGGTTGCGCATGGTTCGACGGCCACTCGTCCGCCCCCGCCGGGTACTGCCGCAGTAATGCGAGGTCGCCGTGAGCCGCGAGCCGCCGCCCGCTGCGACGGAGGTCGGTCATGGCTGGTCGCCGGTACCGAAACTGCGGGCGATGAACCCGCCCAGCGCGGCGTTGACGGCTGCCGGAGCCTCCAACATGCACCAATGCCCGATGCCGGGGAGCCGCAGCACCGCGCTACCCGCATGCCTTGCGGCAAAGGCATCTGGGAAATGGCCTTCGAAAACCGTGTCGGCATCCCCCCAGACCATCAGCGCGGGCATCTGCAGCGGTGCGTCGTCGGCGGGCCAATGATGCTGCGCACCGATGGTATCGAACGGCGGGATATTGGCGCGGTACCATGCGGTGCCGCCCCACAGCGCCGCTGCCGTACCGACGGTGGCCTGAAACAGCGCCGCTTCCGCAGGTGTCAGGTCACCGCGCTCGACCAGCCCGGCATAGGCATCGCGGGCAATCTGTTCGGCCAAAGCTTCCGCCGCGATCCGCGCGGGGGTCAGCGCGCGAAAGGCGGAGACATAGGCGGAACGCTGCTGCTGCGCCGGGTCGGTGGCGATCATGTCGAGGAACAAATTATACGGCGGCGCCGCGATGCCAACGACCCCTGCAACCGGCTCGGGCCACGCCTGTGCCATGGCAAACGCCAACGCCGCGCCCCAATCATGCCCGATGATGACAAAGCGCTCGCTTCCGGCCAGTTGCCGCGCCAGCCGCATGATCGTCGCCGCCATATCGGGTAACGCATAGGCAGCATCGGCGGCTGGCTGCGCCGATGCGCCCGCCCCAAGCGCATCGATCGCCACGACGCGGTAGTTGCGACGCAGCGTTTCGAGCTGGCGGATCCAGCAATACCAGAATGACGGAAAACCGTGGATCAGCAGCACCAGCGGCCCCTGCCCCGCTTCGACATAGTGCAGCCGCGTCGCGCCGTCGCCGAACCAGCCATCGCGGTACGCCGTTCCAGCATGGGCCACCGCCGCAGTCGACGACGGTGTGGCCTGCGTACAAGCGGTGCCGGTGGCCATTGCCGTCCCCAAATCGGTTCCTCGCCGCCTACATACAGCTATTGTGGGCATCGTCAATAAGGTGATCGATCAGTCTTCCACCACCATCACCCCAGCCGACGTCAGCGTTCGGCTGCCCAGCACCAGCGTTCCGGTGATCGAGTCTGGGACTTCGCGGGCTTCGTCGGCATAGTTGAACACGAAGCGCCGGTGGCCGGCGCGCCGCATGCGCACGCCTTCCGGCAGACGATGCAAGGCCAGACCGGCGTCACGCGCCGCCCCCTCAATGACCGCGCGGGCCATTGCAAGGGTGGGCCATGTCGCGAGGTAGCGGAGCTTGGTATGCCGCCACACCGAAACCGTGCCATCATCGGCGACCAGCTCCGGCTCGGCATGGGTCTCGAGCGTTTCGAGCCAGTGTGCGACCGACCAGCCGTCACCGGCGTGCTGCAGGCCGGGGCGCAGGCTTTCGACGCGCGTGACCCGGGCCGGGAACAGCCCTTGCAGCGGGCCGGGGGGCAAACCGGGGGGAATCGCGAAATCGATGTCGCGGCTGCCGCTGCGGGGCCCGATGATGATTTCGCCGTCGAAGCGCTCCAGAGCTGCCGCGAAGGCCGCGCTGACGATCGGCAGGCACGGCACCACGCACAACGCATAGCCGTCGATCGACGCGCCCGGGGGCAGGATATCGACGTCCAGCCCAAGCTGCCGTAGCGCCGAATAACAATCGAACGCCGCCCACAGCGCCGACAGGCCCGCGCCCTGCGGCTGGATCCGCGTCACCCATTCGGCATCGTACGCGAAGATCAGCGCCACGCTTTTCGGCGGCGCGCCGGCCGCTCCAAGGGCCGCGATATCGCTGGCCGCCTGCATCGCCTCGCCCAGACCGGGGGCCGCTTCACCGTCTGGGCGCAGCAGTCCGGCATGATGCTGCTCCTGTGCCTTGGGATATTGCCGCCAGCGGAAATAGCTGACCAGCTCGGCCCCATGCGCCATGGCCTCCAGCGTCCACAGCCGCACCATGCCGGGCAGCGGGGCCGGATTGTAGCGCGCCCAATTGACCGGCCCAGGCTGTTGCTCGAGCACCCACCAGCGCCCGCCCGCAGTACAGCCGCGATAGAGATCATGGTGGAACGCGGCAATATCGGGGTGACCTTGGCGGGCATAGGCAAGTTTGTCGGCGTCAGCGAACCGGAAACTCTCGAGAAAACCCAGCGGGTAGCTGTCCCAGCCCACAGCATCGAGATCAGCCGCGACGTCATGGTGGTCGAACTCGGTAAAGAACCCCATGAAATTATGGACGATATCTCGGCCCGGGGACAAGTCGCGCAACACCGCCGCCTGTGCGCGGTTGAAGGCCACAACCTGATCCGAGGCAAAGCGCCGGAACGCCAGCCAATGCGCCGGATTGGCTTCGGTGACGGTTGCATTGGGTAACTCGACGGCATCGAAGCTCGCGTAGGTCATGCTCCAGAACACATTGCCCCACGCCTCGTTGAGCACGTCGATGGTCGCGTAGCGGGCGGCGAGCCACTGCCGGAAGCCACTTCGGGCAGCGTCAGAAAAGCTGAGCACGCTGTCGTGGCAGCCATATTCATTATCGGTCTGCCACGCGACCACGGCGGGGTGGCGGCCGTAGCGATCGGCCATTGCCCGGGTGATGCGCACCGCCTCGGCCCGATACCCGGCATGGCTGAAGCAATAGTGCCGCCGCGAGCCGAAACCGCGCGGCTGACCCTGAGTGTCGACTGGCACCATGTCAGGCATCGCATCGACCAGCCATTTCGGCGGCGTCGCGGTCGGCGTACCAAGGATGATGCCCAGTCCGGCGGCGTGCAGGGTCTCGATGGCGCGGTCGAGCCAGCCCCAGTCAAACCGACCCGGCGATGGTTCGATCCGGCTCCACGCAAACTCGCCGATGCGGACGCGGCTAAGTCCGGCGGCAACCATGCGCGCCGCGTCTGCCGCCCAGCGGTCTTCGGGCCAATGCTCGGGGTAATAGCAGACGCCAAGTCGCATGACAGGAGTGTCGGAAACCTCAGCCGGACGTTTCATAGTTCGCTCATATCCGTTGCGGGGCCGCAGAATATCGCGCGACGATCTGGCGCGAGAGCTTGCAGCAGCCAGAAAGTCAGCCGTTCGACAACCAAAGATGTTCGACGGCATTGCCGCTGGCAAGCGCCAACTTTGGCTTCGATAGCCGCGCGCCAATCGACCACGAAGCGCTGCCTGACATTGCGTCTGGATCTGTGGAAAATGGTGGACGCACCAGGGTTCGAACCTGGGACCCGCTGATTAAGAGTCAGCTGCTCTACCAACTGAGCTATGCGTCCGAGCGCGATGGTTAAACGCGAGCGGTGCGGTTAGCATCGGCAACCGGGCTTGTCCATACCATCGTCACGCCCCGCGAAAGCTGCGAAGCTCAGCCCCGCGGGTGGTAACGGCGTTCGATATGACCGGCGAGGTCGTCGGGATAGAAATACACCGGCTGCAACCTGCCCGCAGCATAGGCGTCGATCTGATCGCCAAAGTGGCGCGATGCCGGGTCGCCGCTGCCGCCGCCCGCGCTGACCGACCACGCGCGCACCCGGTCACCGAATTCGACGACCGCGACGAAGCTGTTGCCGCTGCTGCCATAATAGTTGCGCGTGTTGGGATAGCGCCGCGCGCCGAACGACGCGAGCGAACCCCATTGTGCCGAGGTGAAAGGCACCGGCACGCTGGGTGCACTATCATCGAAATGGGCGTCGATCGCATCGTCGAGCCGCTGGAACCGGTTGATTTTTCCCCACGGCACCCGCCAATCGCCGAAATCGCGCGCCAGCCGTGTTGCAGCGGCATCGAGCGCGGCGAGTTGCGACGCAGGGGTGACGTGCGCGTCGATATAGTCGGGAATGTTCATCCGCTCGGCACGCGCAAAACTGCCGATATCGGCCCACAGCTGATCGCCCCAGAAGATCGCCAGCGAGGTCTCGGGCGATGCCGCCGCCCAGCGATAGTCCCACGCCCTCAGCAACGCGATCGGCCCCACCAGCCGGGCACGCCGCGCGTCATCGGGCGGCAGCGCATCGAACGCCGCCACCAGCTTGGGCAGCAGTCGCGCAAACGCCGGCAGATAGCCGTCATATGCCGCAGCGATCAGCCGTTCGGGTGTAAAATCGTGCCGGCCCTCGAGCAGCAGCGTCGCATGGGTGCCGCGCGCATTCTCCCCGAACATGTCCATATAGCGCGGATACGCCGATGCTTTCGGGCTGTCGGGGCCCGCCGCGCTCCATGCCCAGTCGTTGGTATTCATCACCCAGCCCGCCGCCGGATTGATCGCATTCGGTAGCGACGCGACGCGGTGCAGCCCCTGCCAGTCGGTCGCCGGGTCGGCCCCATCGACGGTGCGGGTGTAGTCGAAGCGATCGTTGCGCAGCGGCACGAATTGCGGGTGGAGATAAGCGATCTCACCCTTGGTATCGGCAAATAGCGTCGCGTTCGACGAGTTCGCCTGCCGCGCCGCGACGTCGAGATATGCGGCAAGGTCGCCTGCCTTGGTCCGCAGCCAGCTTTGTTCGAGCGTCGCCACCGGCTTCCACATCAACGCCTCGGCGATCCAGCGCCCCGACTGTTCGGCGACAATCGGCCCGTGATGGGTGCGATAGGCGACGAAACTGCGCCGTGCCAACGTCCCATCGGGCTGCCGATAGGCGATGGTCACCGTCGACTTCGCCACCCGGCGCAGCGCCGGGCCATAGCGATAGAATAGCCCGCCGTTGCGGCGCACGATCGTTTCGGCGAACTCGTCGACCGAATCGACGCCGGACGAAGTGTGCATCCAGCCGACATGGGCGTTGAAGCCCTGGTAGATGAAAAACTGCCCCCACGTCGATGCGCCATAGGCGTTGAGCCCCTCGCTGCTCGTCATCTGCAGTTCGGAGCGGAAATAAAAGCTGGTATGCGGATTGATCAGCAGCAGCGCATGCCCGCCGCTGGTATTCTTCGGTGCAATTGCGATGCCGTTCGACCCGCGTGGCTCCTGCGGGACCAGCCCGGCATCGACCGCCGACGCTGCGATATGCACCTTGCCGTAAAAGGCGGCCAGCCCGGGTAGCGCAATGCGCTCGATATCGCCGCCGATACTACCCTCGGTAAACGACAGCGCCATCCATGGTTCGAACCGCGTCAGCACCTTAGGGTGAACCGCCGGGTGCGTTGCCAGGTAATAATTCAGCCCGTCCGCCCAGGCGGTCATCAGCGCGCGCAGCCACGCCGGGCTGGTTTTGAACCGCGCTTGAAGATCGGCGGGATCGACGAACAGCCGCTGCCGCAAATCCTGCCAGATTGCCGCCTGCCCCTCGGCTTCGGCAGTGCGGCCCAGCGCAGTCAGGTAATTTGCTTCGATCCGCCCGAAATCGTCTTCCGCCTGGGCATAGACTGCACCGAACACCGCATCGGCATCGGTCCGCCCGACGACATGCGCGATGCCGCGATCATCGCGCGTGATCGTCACCCGGTCGGCTTGCGCATGCCAGCGCAGCGCATCGGCCGGCTGCACCGTTGCGGCATCGACAGCCACCGGCAGCGGTGCGGCGATCATGCCGATGACAAGCAGGTTGCGCAGCGCGAGACGAACTTTGATCATAGCGTCTTCGCTATCGGGCAATCGCGCCCGCGACAAGGGAACGACGATGCGGTGGTGGCTGGCGCTGACCTTCCTGTTCGCAACACCGGTGGTTGCCGCCGAGCCACCAGCCGTGCTGCTGCGCCCGGCGCAGGTGTTCGACGGCATCGCTGCCAAGCCGCACATCGGCTGGCAGGTGCTGGTCAAGCGCGAGTTAATCGTTGCTGTCGGCCCGAACCTGTCGGTCCCCGCCGATACCCGCGTCATCGACCTGCCCGGAACCACGCTGCTGCCCGGGCTGATCGAGGGGCACAGCCATTTGTTCCTGCATCCGTATAACGAAACGAGCTGGGACGATCAGGTGCTGCACGAGCCGCTGGCACTGCGCACCGCGCGCGCGGTCAACCATGCGCGCGACACCTTGCTGGCGGGCTTCACCACCGAGCGCGACCTTGGCACCGAAGGTGCAGGCTATGCCGATGTCGGGCTGCGCGAGGCGATCGATCAGGGCATTGTTATCGGCCCGCACCTGCTCGTCGCGACGCGCGCGATCGTGGCGGCGGGAGCCTATGGTCCCAAGGGGTTCGAACCCGGCGTCGAGGTCCCGCAGGGTGCCGAAGAGGTCAGCGGCGTCGACGATATCGTCCGCGCCGTTCGGCGGCAGATCGCGGCCGGGGCCGATGTCATCAAGCTGTACGGCGATTACCGCTGGCGTTCTGGCGAAGACAGCCGCCCGACCTTGTCGGCTGCCGAAATCGATGCCGCGGTCAAGGCTGCGCACGATGCCGGACGCACCGTTGCGGTGCACACCTCGACCCCCGAAGGCATGCGCCGCGCGATCGCCGCCGGGGCGGATACGATCGAGCATGGCTATGGCGGCACGCCCGCGATCTTTGCCGCAATGCGCGCGCGCGGCGTCGCGCTGTGTCCGACGCTTGCGGCGTCCGATGCCGTGGCGCGCTATCATGGCTGGTCGGGTGCCGAGCCGCCGCCGCCCGGCGTGGCGCTCAACCGCCAGTCGTTCAAGGCTGCGCTGGCAGCGGGCGTCGCGGTGTGCGTGGGCGGTGACGTCGGCGTCTTTCCGCACGGCCAGAACGCGCGCGAGCTCGAACTGATGGTCGCAGCCGGCATGCCCGCTGCGGCAGCACTCAGCGCTGCCACTTCGGGTAACGCGAAGATTTTTCACATCGATGCCAAGGTCGGCTCGGTCGCGCCCGGCATGGCAGCCGACCTTGTCGCCGTCCGCGGCGACCCGGTGCTCGATATCGGCGCATTACGCGCCGTGGCGCTGGTGATGAAGCACGGCGTTATCATCAGGCAGATAGTCACGGTGCGCCGATCGGTTATACCAACCGAATGACCAGATTGATCCTGCTCGGGCTGATGCTCGCATTCGCCGCGCCGACGGCGGCCGAGGACGCAGCCGCCAAGCCGAATGCGACGGTGCGCGTCCGTCTCGTTACGAGCGCCGGAACGATCGTGCTCGCGCTCGAAAAGCAGCTGGCCCCGGTGACGACCGCCAACTTCCTGCGCTATGTCGACCAGAAGCGCTTCGACGGCACGAGTTTTTATCGCGCGACCAAGGTCAAGGGCGCGCCCGGCAGGGGGTTGATCCAGGGCGGCGTGCGCGGCGATCCGGCGCGAATGCTGCCGCCGATCGCGCACGAGCCGACGACGCGCACCGGGCTCGCGCACGGCGACGGCACGGTGTCGATGGCGCGCGGCGCTCCCGGAACGGCGCGCGGCGATTTCTTCATCACGCTCGGGCCAATGGCGTCGTTCGATGCGCGTCCGGAGGATGCCGGCGACAATCTGGGCTTTGCTGCCTTCGGCCAAGTCATCGACGGCATGGAGGTTGTCCGTGCCATCCTCGACCGCCCGACTTCAACCACCGAAGGCACCGGAGCGATGCAGGGGCAGATCCTCGCGAAGCCGGTTCGCATCGTGACCGCACGCCGGATCAGATAGCCGCCGCAATTGGCGTTGACCGCACCGCCGTTGGCGTGGCAATCGGAAAGCGATCGTTCGGCTCGCCAAGCCGCGATCATCGCGACGCGGGCGTAGCTCAATGGCAGAGCAGAAGCTTCCCAAGCTTACGACGAGGGTTCGATTCCCTTCGCCCGCTCCATGATTTATGCACGAGTTCAGCCTGCTGTAAGGCTGTGCGGTGCATAACAGGACTGCGGCGACATGCAGCAAGCCGCGCCAGGTCGCGGCGATTGCCACCGGCGTCATTCGGTGTATGTTTCGCAGCCGTCGGGGAGTCTCGTCAGTCATGGAGATCAAATGAGCAAGGTTCTCGCTTCCGCCGCCGCCGTCATGGCGTTCGGCTTCGCCGCAGCCGCCGGTGCCGCACCGGTCGTGCCACCGGCCTATGCAACTGCTTATGCCGCGCTGAAGGGCGATGTCGCTCGCGGCAAGGTCGTGTTCACGCAGTGCAAGACGTGTCATGTCGTGACGCCGGGCGTCAACCGTATCGGGCCGTCGCTGTACGGCGTCGTCGGTCGTCCGTCGGGCAGCATTGCCGGCTACGCCTATTCGGCAGCCAACAAGAACAGCCACATTACTTGGTCCGAGCCGGTGATGTTCACCTATCTCGAAGCGCCGCAGAAGTTCCTGCCGGGCACCAAGATGAGCTATGCGGGCCTCAAGGATCCGCAGAAGCGCGCCGATGTCATCGCCTATCTGAAGTCGAAGCCGACCGCCTAGCGCTACCCGCCGGCGGGGCTACCAGCCCCGCCGGCGCAGGTCGAGCAGATGCGGCGGAAACGACGCCGCCAGCGCCAGCGCAATCCACCACCAGTCCATACCCGTCAGCGCCGCGCGCGTCGCGAGCAGCAGCAGTGCGCCGGGAATGAAGGCGAGCACGACGCCGCTCCACGGCCGCCGCCGCACCACCGTCAGATACAGGACCTCCGCAGCCATCACCGCCAGCACGAGGTCGATTGCATGGCCGCTGGCAAAAAAGGCGCGCATTCAGTGCGTCGCCGGCTTCGCCTCGACCGTCGATCCGAACAGATGCGCCATATCTTTCAGGAAGATGCGGACGTGCGCCATCGGTTTGGCGCGCACCAGTTCCTTGTTCATATAAGCCTGCCACGTCAGCGACTGGACATCGGGATCGGCACAAATCTTAACGAAACGCTCGCGGCGCTTGTCGCTCGAATACCAGAAATACTGCATGATCCCGAGAATCCAAAAGACGCGGCCGTGCGCCTTCATAAAGCGCTTGCGCGCCGCGCGCAGCGCCTGCGGGCGGCCGGTATCGAGGAACTCGCCGACCGCATCGGCAGCCAGCCGCCCGCAGGTCATCGCATAGTAAATGCCCTCGCCCGATGCCGGCGCGACCACGCCGGCAGCGTCGCCTGCGACGATGACATCGCGGCCATTGTCCCAGCGCTTCAACGGCTTTAGCGGGATCGGCGCGCCTTCGCGGCGCACCGTCGCGCAATCGGTCAGGCCGGTGTCGGCGCGCAACTGCGTGACCGCATCCTTCAGCGAAAAGCCCTTATTGGCGCTGCCGACACCGATACTGGTCGTATCGCCGTGCGGAAAGATCCACGCGTAGAAATCGGGCGACAGCTTGCCCTGATAATAGATGTCGCAGCGCGTGCGGTCGAAACCGGCGGCGGGCGTTTCGACGGTCTCGTGATAGGCGAACACGCACGGCGTCCGCTCGGCCCCTTTCAGTGCTGCGCGCGCAACGCCCGACCGCGCCCCGTCGCAACCGATGACGGATTTCGCACGGATCCGCTGCAACGCCTCGTGGCGCGCCGCACCCTGCCCGCGATAGACGACGACCGCCGTGCCGTCGGTATCGCGTTCGATCGCTTCCCATGTCCCGCTGCGACGCGTGGCTCCGGCGCTGGCGGCGCGCTCGCGCAGCCACTCGTCGAAGCTGCCGCGGTCGACCATGCCGACAAAGCCGCCTTCGATCGGCATATCGACCGCCTTGTCCGACGGCGCGATCATCCGCGCCGAATGCGCATGGCCGACGAGCACGCTTTCGGGAACCTCGAAATCCTTGAGCAGTCGCGGCGGTACCGCCCCGCCGCATGGCTTGATTCGCCCGGCGCGGTCGAGCAGCAGCACCTTGCGCCCGGCGCGCGCGAGGTCGTGCGCCGCCGTGGCTCCCGACGGGCCGCCGCCAACAATGACGACATCATAGGTTTCGGTCTCGGTCATGGTCGGACCTCCTGATAGAGCGGGGTGTAAACGGAACGGTTGCGGCTTGTGTCGCCGCTGGCGGCAACTGCGGCGGCGATAACGAAGACTGCGCCTTCGACGGCGAAAACGGCGATGAACGCGCTCGAACTCTGCGCAAAGACGTGGCGGCCGGCATCGACTCCGGCGGCACCGAGGAAACCGCCGAGCGCGAAGGCAATGGCTTGCGCTGCACCCCAGACGCCCATGCGGCTGCCCTCGCGGCCACCTGCACCGCCGCCCGCCAAGCCCATCATCGAGCCGATCGAAGCGACCGCGAACACGCCATTGGCGATGCCGAGCACGAACACTGTGGGGCCGAGCGGCCAGCCGGGGCCGGCAAAGGCTGCAGCGGCAAGCGCGCCCATCGCCAGCGCCGAGCCGGCGCAGCCCGCGATCGTCCAGTTGCGCATCCAGCCCTTCGCCTTGCCGCCAAAGGCGTTTCCGGCAACGCCGACGAGGATCATGCCCAGCAGCACGCCGCTGTGCTGCGTGGCGTTGAGGCTGGCCGATTGTGCCGGGGTATAGCCGAACACCAGCCCGGCGAACGGCTCGAGGATCAGTTCCTGCGCGCTGAACGCCAGCATCGAGACGAACACGAACAGCGTGAACCGCCGCGCCGCTGCGTCCTGCCAGATTTCGGCGAGCACGGCGGTAAACTGCGGCTTCGCATCAGGGGCATTGGGGGCATCATCGGCGGCACGCGCGGTCCCGACCGGCAGCGCGCGTTCGACGCCCCACGTCGCCGCCAGCGTCACGAGCAACGCGACGCTCGAAATGCCCACCGACACCGCAATCAGCCGTTCGGGCGAGAATGGCGCGAGGAGCTTGCCGGTGATGCCTGCCGACACGATGAAACCGACGATCATCAAGACCCAGGTGAGCGCCGCCGCGCCCGGTCGCCGCGTCGGCGCGACGGCAGCGGCGAGCAGCGCGAGCAGCGACGTTCCCGCGGCACCGACGCCTGCGCCAAGCCCGGCAAATGCCACCACGCCGAGCAACAGCCCAAGCGTGCGGTCGGTCGCGAGCCACGTCGTCGCCACCGCTGCCAGCACGCCGCAGCCCGCGAGCACCGCCATGCCGCCGACGATCCACGGCGTCCGCACCCGCCCCATATCGGAGCCATACCCCCAGCGCGCGCGCGACAACTGCACCGCATAATGCCATGCGACCAGCGCCGCCGGGATCATCGCGGGCAGGCTGTATTCAACCACCATCAGCCGGTTCAGCGTCGATACCGCAAACGTCACCACCGCACCGATCGCGGCCTGCACCAGCCCGAGCCGGACAATTGCGGGCCAGCCGAGCCCGGTCACAGCGCCGCATCCCGGATCGCGAGCGCCACGCCGAACGCCGACCCCAGCATGCCGAAGACATAGGCGCTGGTGCCCGTCGCATTATACCATGGCGCGTGCTTGAGCGGGTCGGCGAGCAGCCGCCGCATCAGTACGATCTGCGTCACCACCAGCGCGCCGACGCCCGCCGCATGCCATGGCAACGCCCAGCGCCAGAGCAGCGCGACGACGATAACTTGCGGCACCGCCATCACGACGCACGCCAGCCGCGCCGCGTTATGGACGCCAAGCGTCACCGGCAGCGAGCGGATGCCCATGGCGCGGTCGCCGCCGACCGCCTTGAAATCGTTCAACGTCATGATGCCGTGCGCGCCGAGGCTGTACAGCCCGACCAGCCACAGGATGCGGCTGTCGGGCAAGCCGCCCGACATTACCGCGGCACCGGTGAACCATGTCAGCCCCTCATAGCTCAGCGCGACCGCAGCCGGGCCCCACCAGCCGCTCATCTTGAGGCGCAGCGGCGGCGCGCTATATGCCCAGGCGAAGATCAGTCCGACGATGGTCGCGGCGAATACCCAGCGTCCGATCGCGGCGGCGACCAGCAGCGACAGCAGCGTGCCGATGCAGGCGATCCACAACCCCCAGCGACCGGGAATGCGCCCCGACGGGATCGGGCGGGCGGGCTCGTTGATCGCGTCGACATGGCGGTCGTACCAGTCGTTGACCGCCTGACTGGTGCCGCAGACCAGCGGTCCGGCAAGCAGCACCCCGGCGATCAGGAACGGCAACCGTTCGGTCAGCGAAACGCCCGACGAGACGACGCCGCACATGAACGCCCACATCGGCGGAAACCAGGTGATCGGCTTGAGCAACGCCAGCACGGCAGCAGGCGCTGGCAGCATCGTCGACCGGACAGGTGCAAGCGAGGACATCGGTGTAAGCTAAACTGGACACCTGCAGGCGTCAAACAAATTGGACGCTCCCCGGCCTTTTGTCGCACTATGCTGTAAGTAATTGAAAAGATTAAGCTCGCACGTCGAAACCGCCGAACGCGCGATCAGTCCTCATTACCTGCAAGGTTGCCGAGGCCGTGCCGATGCAGCTTCGAGTACAGGCTCTGGCGGCTCAACCCGAGAATTTCCGCCGCCGTGGCGCGGTTGTCGGCGGTGTAGGTCAGCGCTGCCTCGATGCACAGCCGCTCGATCAGGTCGGTCGACTCGCGGACGATTTCCTTCAGGCTGACGCGCCCGACGAGCTCGGTAAGCTGTTCGACCGAGCGCGGCAGGTCGCGGCCGGGGGCCGCAACATCGCGCAGCCGCCGCCCGACATTGCGGATCGTGAACCCATAGCATGGCTGCTCGCCATCGGGGACCGCGACTGCGGACACCTCGACCTCGTCCTCACCGTCGAACGGCGTGCGGAACACCGTTGCGAAATTGCGCACCGCGCCATGCTCTTTCAGGTGCGCGACGATCAGGCCGAGATCGATTCCCGGCCGCCCAAGGAACTGGCCGAGCCCCTGCCCGCGCGCCTGTTCGCGCCGCGCCAGATGCGCAAGTTCGAGGAATGCGCTGTTTTCGGCAAGAATATTGAGCGTTTCATCGGTGACGACGAACGCATCGGGAATACGCTCGACGACATCAAGCAGCATCTGGCGCGGATCGGTCTCGGTCAGGGCACCGTTGCTGGCGGGCGCGAGGCGCACCAGCAGATATGCTGCCTGCTCCTGCCGGAATAGCGTCGCCGAAAGCGCGCACTCCATTCCAACGCGCGCCAACGTCACCGGCACGGGCGCTGCACCACTGCCGCTGGCGACCGCGCCGAGCAGCGCTACCGCCGCGTCGCGACTGGTATCGGCGAGCAATGCCACCAACGGCTGGCCGGGCAGCGCGTCGCCGCCGGGGGCGAGCAGGCGCTGTGCGGCGGGATTCGCCTCTACGAGGCGGCTCGATGACGCGTCGACGATCAGCACCGCTTCGGACGCCAGATCGAACAGCAGACGATACCGCGATTCGGCCTGCCGCAGCCGGACATAGTCGCGCTCCATCGACTGCTGCGCCTGGAGCAACCGCTGTTGCATGGTCGCCGCGCTACGCAAGTCACGGCCGATTGCGATGATCCGCCCGTCGTGGCCGGCATTGATCGCCATGTACCGGAGCGCCAGCGTCTGTCCGCCGGGCACGATGTGATTGATCTGCCGCCACCGACCCGCGGTATTTGCCACCGCCTCCGACAGCATTTCAGCGACCTTGTTGCGGCTGTCGATATGGACCGTCGCGGCCCATGGCTGGTCGAGCCAGTCGCCGAAATTATCCTTGGCAAGCTCGGCCCCGCTGACGGCGAAATCCCGGACGATGCCGTCGCGGTCGAGCACGAAGGCGACGTCACCGGCAGCTGCCACCAACCGCGCGGCAACCTCCGACGACAGTCCGCCGAGCATTGCCTCCGACTGCTGAAATGCAGTCGAGCCGCGCGAGACAAGCTTGAGGTCCATTATCGCGCTAGATTGACGCTCAGCCGAAACCGGGGGCGGCGGCAGAGGGACGGCTACCATGGAGTTCAAGAAGCATCTCCGCTTTCTTCACCGCCAGCTTGCCGTCGGCTGCGGTTGCGTCTGCCCCCACCAGGTGGGCGAGTTCGGGACGTTCGTTAAAGATGGGGCCGCCGACCATGACTGCAAGGGCCGGGTTGCGTGAGGCAAGGCGGACGGCGGCGATCGTGACCGGGAGTTGTTCCAATTGGTCGTCACAGGTGACGGTGAAACCGACAAGCTCGAACCATTGGCGGCTGACCATGTCGATCAGTTCGGACTGCGACGGTGCGGCTGCGCTCCACGTCTGCCAGCCGGCGCGCCGGAAAAACTCCTCGATCAGGACCAGTCCAAAGCTGTGCTGGTTCCCCGGAGCCACGGTAAAAAAGGCGCGCCGGTCGCCGCCGTTGACCGCGAGCGGCACCGGCATCCGTGCGGCAAGCTCGTGCACGATCTGCTGCAGCCGCCACAAGCCCATCGTCACATCGACAAAATCGCAGGCGTCGCGTTCCCACCATTCGCCGAGCCCGCGCGCCACGGGGGCGAGCAGGTCGATGTAAACCGACTCGACCGCAATGCCGCGTGCCATGATCGCTTCGATCCGGGCGAGCAACGCCGGCACTTCGAGCGCCAGCACCTGTGGCACGAAATCAGCGGCCTCGTCGGTCGAGATCGACGCGCCCTGCGGCAACACGATCACGGCGACGGCGTCGGCGCGATGCGCCAGCAGCAGGCGCGGAATAATCTCGCCCTCGATCAGGCGCGCCAGCAACAGGGGTGAAGGGTCACGATTGGTCGCCGCTGCCGAATCGGCGCGGTCGCCATGCGGATCGGACTCGAACATCGACGCCATACTGCAGCTCCCCAGCGCAAGGCGAAAGACGTTGCTCCCGCCGAAGTGGGGTCGCCATTCCAGCCGTGTCCCCACACCTGAGTGAAAGTTATGCAAGAAAACGCTCCGAAGCAATCGGTCTGTCAGCCACGTAATCCCGCCTGCGACGCAATGTCAATTAAGTTGGACGTAAAGTTTTGTTGACAGTCGGGAGGCGTCCAACCTAGGTTTCTGACAGGCAGAAACAGGCAAAAGCAGGTCGATGGGGAAGCAACAGGTCATTGGCGGCGCGCAGCAACGGGCCCCGTTGTATACGCCCGACGAACGCCTGCGCCGCGACGCCTCGGCGTGGACACTGGTGCAGGGCATCCTCGCGCCGATCCAGTTCCTGGTGTTCGTCGTCAGCCTGGTGCTCGTGTTGCGCTATCTCGATACCGGAGAAGGGCTTGCCGCGGCGACCATCTCGGTCGTGGTCAAGACACTTACACTATATACGATCATGGTCACCGGCGCGATCTGGGAGAAGGTCGTGTTCGGCCGTTACCTGTTTGCACCTGCTTTTTACTGGGAAGACGTGTTCAGCATGCTCGTGCTGGCGCTTCATACCGCTTATCTCGCCGCGCTGTTCTTCGGGCTTGGTACCGGACATGGCCGCATGCTGCTCGCGCTCGCTGCCTATGCCGCCTATCTGATCAACGCGACGCAGTTCATCCTGAAGCTTCGTGCCGCCCGGCTCGATACCCGCTCGACCACCGGCATGGTGGCCGCGTGAACGCCGTCACACCGACCATCGCGGCGATGCCGCCGGTGCTGCGCGAACGCGGCCAGCGCGAGGTATTCTGCGGCCTGACCGGGATCATCTGGCTCCACCGCAAGATCCAAGACGCGTTTTTTCTGGTGGTTGGCAGCCGGACCTGTGCGCACCTGCTACAATCCGCCGCAGGGGTGATGGTCTTTGCCGAACCGCGCTTCGCCACGGCGATCATCGAGGAACGCGACCTAGCCGGCCTCGCCGACGCGAACGAGGAGCTCGACCGAGTCGTCGACCGGCTGTTGGCGCGGCGTCCTGAAATCAAGCTGCTGTTCCTCGTGGGATCGTGCCCGTCCGAAGTCATCAAGCTCGACCTGTCGCGCGCCGCAGCACGGCTCGAGGTTAAGCACAAGCCGAACGTCCGTATCCTCAACTATTCGGGCAGCGGCATCGAAACCACCTTCACGCAGGGCGAGGACGCCTGCCTCGCCGCGCTCGTGCCGTCGATGGCGGCAACCGCGCCCGATGCTGCGAAATCGCTGATGATCGTCGGCTCGCTGCCCGATATCGTCGAGGACCAGTTCCGCCGGACCTTTGCCGCGCTCGGCATCCCGGCGGTATTCACGCTGCCGCCACGCCGCGCCGCCGACCTGCCGCCGGTCGGCGCGAACACCATCTTCCTGCTCGCGCAGCCGTTTCTCGGCGACACCGGCCATGCGCTCGAAGATCGCGGCGCGCGGCACCTGCCCGCGCTGTTCCCGTTCGGCGTGGAGGGCACGACCGCCTGGCTTCGCGCCGCGGCGGACGAATTCGGCATCGACGCCGCGCATTTCGACCGCGTCGTCGCGCCGGGCCGTGAGCGCGCCGCGCGCGCGCTCGAGCGCCACCGCGCCGTGCTGTCGGGCAAGACGATCTTTCTGTTCCCCGATTCGCAGCTTGAGATCCCGCTGGCGCGTTTCCTGGCGAACGAACTCGGCATGCTGCCGATCGAAGTCGGCACGCCGTACATCCACCAACGGCACCTTGCGCACGAACTCGCCGCACTTCCCGCCGGTACGCAGCTCAGCGAGGGCCAGGACGTCGACCGGCAGCTCGACCGCGTGCGGGCTTCGCGTCCCGACATCACCGTCTGCGGGCTTGGCCTTGCCAACCCGCTCGAGCGCGAAGGTCTGTCGACGAAATGGTCGATCGAACTCGTATTCTCGCCGGTGCACGGTTTCGATCAGGCCGGTGACCTTGCCGAATTGTTCGCGCGGCCGTTTGCCCGCCGCGACCGGCTCAAGGTCTGACGCGGTGCAGCTAACCGTCTGGACCTATGAAGGCCCGCCGCATGTCGGCGCGATGCGGATCGCAACCGCGATGCAGGACGTGCACTATGTCCTGCACGCGCCGCAGGGCGACACCTACGCCGACCTGCTGTTCACGATGATCGAGCGCCGCGATGCGCGCCCGCCGGTAACCTATACGACCTTTCAAGCGCGCGACCTCGGCAAGGATACCGCCGAGCTGTTGCAGGGCGCGATTCGCGATGCGTACGACCGCTTTCAGCCCGCCGCGATGCTCGTCGGCGCGTCGTGCACTGCCGAGCTGATCCAGGACGATCCGGCGGGACTGGCCAAGGCGCTCGACCTGCCGATCCCGGTCGTCAACCTCGAGCTGCCGTCGTACCAGCGCAAGGAAAACTGGGGCGCGGCGGAAACCTTTTATGCGCTCGTCCGTGCGCTCGCCAAGACCGGTGTCGAGCGCGCGCCGCTGGCCGGACGCCGCCCGCGCGCCAACCTGCTCGGACCTGCCGCGCTCGGGTTCCGCCACCGCGACGACATCGTCGAGGTCACCCGCCTGCTCAACAGCATCGGCGTCGACGTCCATGTGACCGCACCGATGGGGGCCACCGCCGCCGACCTGACGCGGCTGGGCGAGGCTGATTTCAACGTCTGCCTGTATCCCGAAATCGCCGACACCGCATCGCGCTGGCTCGAAAAGACCTTTGCGCAACCGACCATCCGCACCGTGCCGATCGGCTACGGCGCCACCTGTGACTTTCTGCGCGAAGTCGGCAAGGTGACCGGCATCGATGTCGAACCCGCGATCGCCGCCAACCCCGCCCGTCTGCCGTGGTATTCGCGCTCGGTCGATTCGACCTATTTGACTGCCAAGCGCGTTTTTGTGTTCGGCGACGCCACGCACGCGATCGCGGCGGCGCGGATCGCTGCCGACGAGCTTGGGTTCGAAGTGGTCGGCATCGGCTGCTACAACCGCGAATTTGCCCGCGACATGCGCGAGGCGGCGAAACGCTATGATCTCGAGCCGCTGATCACCGACGACTATCTCGAAGTCGAGGCAGCGATCGCGGCATTGAACGTCGAGCTGGTGCTCGGCACGCAGATGGAACGCCACATCGCCAAGCGGCTGCGGCTGCCGTGTGCAGTGATCTCGGCTCCGGTGCATGTTCAGGATTTCCCGGCGCGCTATTCGCCGCAGATGGGCTTCGAAGGCTCGAACGTGTTGTTCGACACGCTCGTCCACCCGCTGGTGATGGGGCTGGAGGAGCATTTGCTCCACATGTTCCGCGACGATTTCGAATTCAACGACGCCGCCGGCGCGTCGCATCTGGGTGGCCACGGTGCCGCCGAAGCGCCGGCGGCGACCGCCACGCCGGTTGCCGCCAACGATATTTCCTGGAGCCCCGAAGCCACGAAGGAACTGCAGAAAATCCCGTTTTTCGTCCGCGGCAAAGCGCGCCGCAACACCGAGAGCTACGCTGTCAGCCAAGGCCTCACGGCCATCAATATCGAGACGCTGTATGACGCCAAGTCGCACTATGCGCGCTGAAACGCCCATCCGGGTCGTTATCGTCACGCTCGACAACCATCTGTCGGGTGCGTGCCAGCGTGCTCAGGCGACGCTTGCCAAGGAACTGCCCGGCCTGACGCTCGATTTCCATGCCGCCGCCGATTGGGACAATGACCCGGCGTCGCTGGCGCAATGCAATGCCGATATCGCGCGCGGCGACATCGTGGTCGCGACGATGCTGTTCCTCGAAGACCATATCAAGGCGGTGATGCCCGCGCTCGAAGCGCGGCGCGACCATTGCGACGCAATGGTCGGCGCGATGTGCGCCGCCGAAGTCGTCAAGCTGACGCGGCTCGGCGACTACCGGATGGACAAGCCCGCCAAGGGTCCGCTGGCGTTGTTGAAAAAGCTGCGCGGGTCGTCGAAGCCCGGCACCTCGAGCAGCGGTTCGGGGCAGATGGCGATGCTGCGGCGGCTGCCCAAGCTGCTGCGCTTCATCCCCGGCACCGCGCAGGATGTCCGCGCCTATTTCCTGACGCTGCAATATTGGCTGGCAGGGTCGGACGAGAATTTCGTCAACCTGGTGCGCAACCTCGTCGACCGTTATGCCAGCGGCCCGCGCGCAGCGCTCAAGGGCACGATCACCGTCGAAGCTCCCGCCGAATATCCCGAAACCGGCGTCTATCACCCGCGCCTGCCCCACCGGATGAGCGAAACCGCAGCCGGGTTGCCGCGCGCCGGCACCGCGGGCACCGTCGGGTTGCTGGTACTGCGCTCGTATGTGCTGGGCAGCGACACCGGCCACTATGACGGTGTTATCCGGGCGCTCGAAGCGCGCGGATTGAACGTCGTCCCGGCGTTTTCGAGCGGCCTCGACTCGCGCCCGGCGATCGACAAATTCTTCATGCGTGACGGCGTTGCGACGGTCGATGCGGTGATCTCGCTGACCGGCTTCAGCCTCGTCGGCGGCCCGGCGTACAATGATGCCGATGCTGCCGCCAGAACGCTCGCCGGGCTCGACGTGCCATATATCTCGGCGCACCCGCTAGAATTCCAGACGCTGCAGGCATGGGGCGCGGGCGGCATGGGGCTGCTGCCGCTCGAAGCCACGATGATGGTCGCGATCCCCGAACTCGACGGCGCGACCTATCCGATGATGTTCGGCGGGCGCTCGGACGGGACCGAGGCACCGTGCACGGGCTGCTCGCGCCGCTGCAGCTTTGCCGCCGAAGCCGGGCTTCGCGTGATGCAGCCGTGCGTCGAGCGCGCCGAAATGCTCAGCCGCCGCGTCAATCGCATGATCGTGCTGCGAAAAGCGGCACGCGCGGATCGTAAGGTCGCGCTGGTGCTATTCAACTTTCCGCCGAACGCCGGTGCGGTCGGCACGGCTGCCTATCTGTCGGTGTTCGAAAGCGCGTTCCGGACGCTGCGCGCGCTCAAGGCTGCGGGTTACACGGTCGATGTGCCCGACAGCGGCGATGCGCTGCGCGACGCGATCCTCGGCGGCAACGCAGCGCGCTATGGCAGCGACTGCAACGTCCACGCGAAAATCCCGGTCGATGACCACGTCCGCCGCGAGCGCCATCTGAAGGCGATCGAAGCGCAATGGGGCCCGGCGCCCGGCAAGCAGCAGGCCGACGGCTCGGGCATCCAGGTGCTCGGCGAGCGGTTCGGCAACGTCTTCATCGGTATCCAGCCGGCGTTCGGCTATGAAGGCGACCCGATGCGGCTGCTGTTCGAGGGCACGTTCGCCCCGACGCATGCGTTCAGTGCCTTCTACCGCTGGCTGCGCGAGGATTTCGCCGCGAATGCGGTGCTGCATTTCGGCACCCACGGCGCGCTCGAATTCATGCCGGGCAAGCAGGCAGGCCTTAGCGACGATTGCTGGCCCGACCGGTTGATCGGCGATCTGCCGAATTTCTACCTTTATGCCGCGAACAACCCGAGCGAGGGCACGATCGCCAAGCGCCGCTCGAATGCGACGCTGATCAGCTATCTGACCCCGCCAGTCACCCATTCGGGACTGTACAAGGGCCTGCTCGATCTGAACGCCTCGATCGACCGCTGGCGCACCAGCCTGCCCGAAGCGGTTGCCGAGCGCGAGGCGCTGGCCCCGCTGATCCAGGATCAGGCGGCGGGGCTCGACCTTGCCCCCGCGTCGCCGGCGTGGACGCTGGCGAACGCGCCCGAGATCGATGCGCTTGCCGCCAAGGTTTATGAACTCGAACAGACGCTGATCCCGCACGGGCTGCACGTCGTCGGCGAAGCGACTCCGCCTGCGGCACGCGCCGACATGCTCGCCGCCAGCATGGATTCGCGGACCGGTCCGAAACCGGCGCGCGCGTCGATCGACGCGCTGGTCGGGGGTGCCGATGCGACCGCCGCGATGGCGCTGAGCGGGCTCGACGCGGGCGCGGAAACCACCGCGCTGTTTGCCGAACTCGCGCAGACCAATGCGCTGCTGTCGGTCGATACCGAACTCGATGCGATCGTCCGTGCGCTCGATGGCCGCTATGTCCCGCCCGCGCCCGGCGGCGACGTGCTGCGGACGCCCGCGATCCTGCCGACCGGGCGCAATCTGCACGGTTTCGACCCGTTCCGGATCCCGAGCGCGTTCGCGGTGATGGACGGCGCGGCGCAGGCCGAACGCATCATCGCCAAGCATCTTGAAGGCGGGTCGGCCTATCCCGAGTCGATCGCGATGGTGCTGTGGGGCACCGACAATCTGAAGTCCGAAGGCGCGCAGATCGCGCAGGCGATGGCGCTGATGGGCGCGCGTCCGCGCTTCGACAGCTATGGTCGCCTGTGCGGCGCGGAACTGATCGACCTCGAGGCGCTCGGCCGCCCGCGCATCGACGTGATCGCGACGCTGTCGGGGATTTTCCGCGACCTGCTGCCATTGCAAACCCGGATGCTCGCCGAAGCCGCGTTCCTCGCGTCTTCCGCCGATGAGCCCGCGACGCACAATTTCGTCCGCAAGCACACGCTCGCGCATGTCGAAAAGCTCGGCTGCGACTTCGAGACGGCCGCACTCCGCGTCTTCGGCAATGCCGAGGGCGCGTACGGATCGAACGTCAACCTGATGATCGATTCGGGCGTCTGGACCGACCCGAACGACCTCGCCGACGCCTATGAAAAGCGCAAGGGCTACGCCTATGGCCGCTCGGGCGCGCCGGTGCGGCACGCCAAGATGCTCGAGACCACGCTGGCGGGTGTCGACCTTGCCTATCAGAACCTCGACTCGGTCGAACTCGGCGTCACCACCATCGACCATTATGTCGACACGCTCGGCGGCATCAGCCGCTCGATCACGCGTGCCAAGGGCGTCGCGGCGCCGGTCTATATCGGCGACCAGACGCAGGGCGAGGGCAAGGTCCGCACGCTGGGCGAACAGGTTGCGCTCGAGACGCGGACGCGCATGCTCAACCCGCGCTGGTACGAGGGTATGCTCGCGCACGGCTTCGAAGGCGTCCGCCAGATCGAGGTGCACGTCACCAACACGATGGGCTGGTCGGCGACGACCGGCGAAGTCGACCCGTGGGTCTATCAGCGGATCAGCGAGACGTATGTTCTCGACGATGCGATGCGCAACCGGCTGGCGGAACTCAACCCGAAGTCGTCGGTGCGCATGGCGAACCGCCTGCTCGAAGCGCACGAACGCAATTTTTGGCAGCCCGATGCGGCAACGCTTGCAGCGTTGCGCGCCGCGAGCGACGATCTCGAAGACCGGCTGGAGGGGATCGTCCCTGCAGCCGTTGCCGCCAGCATTGCCACCCCGGCGCTTGCCCACGCGGCCTGAAGGAAAAGACCATGGCTTTACTCGACCTCGATCGACCCAAGGACGGCGCCGGCAGCGTGCAGGTGCAGATGGATCCGTCCGTCAAGATCGGCAATGCGAAGGTGTTCGCAATCTATGGCAAGGGCGGCATCGGCAAGTCGACGACCAGCTCGAACCTGTCGGCGGCGCTGTCGCTGCTCGGCAAGCGCGTGCTGCAGATCGGCTGTGATCCCAAGCATGATTCGACCTTTACGCTGACCAAAAAGCTGGTGCCGACGGTCATCGATATCCTCGAGACGGTGGATTTCCATGCCGAGGAACTGCGGCCCGAAGATTATTGCTTCGAGGGCTTCAACGGCGTGATGTGCGTCGAAGCTGGCGGCCCCCCGGCGGGAACCGGCTGTGGCGGTTATGTCGTCGGCCAGACGGTCAAACTGTTGAAGCAGCATCACCTGCTCGAAGATACCGACGTCGTCATCTTCGACGTGCTGGGCGACGTGGTGTGCGGCGGCTTTGCCGCCCCGCTGCAGCACGCCGAGCGCGCGGTGGTGGTCGCGGCCAATGACTTCGACAGCATCTTCGCGATGAACCGCATCGTCGCGGCGATCAAGGCGAAGTCGAAGAATTACGAAGTCCGGCTGGCGGGTGTCATCGCCAACCGCAGCGCCGATACCGACGAGATCGACCGCTTCAACGCCGCGACCGGCCTCAAGCGGCTGGCGCATTTCCCCGACCTCGATGCGATCCGCCGCAGCCGCCTGAAGAAGTGCACGGTGTTCGAGATGGACTCGACGCCCGAGCTCGAAGCGGTGAAATCGGAATATCTGCGGCTTGCCGCGACGCTGTGGGCCGGCACCGACGCGCTCGATGCAATGCCGATGAAAGACCGCGAAATCTTCGAGTTCCTCGGCTTCGAATGATGCCCGATACTGCCACCTGGGACAGCTACCGCGGGAAGCTCGAGACGTATTTCGATCGCACCGCGTTCGAGGCGTGGAAGGCGATGACCTCCGATGCGCCGGTCAGCCGAATCCGCGCCACGGTGCGCGCCGGGCGCGACCGCACGCGCAGCACGCTGCTCGACTGGCTGCCCGCCGACATGACCGGGCGGCGTCTGCTCGATGCGGGCTGCGGAACCGGCGCGCTGGCGGTCGAGGCCGCACGGCGCGGCGCGCATGTCGTGGCGGTCGATGTTTCGGCGCAGCTGGTCGGGATCGCCCGCGAACGCGCGCCCGCCGACCTTGGTGGCGGCACGATCGACTTCCGGGTCGGCGACATGCTGAGCGCCGATCATGGCGACTTCGACCATGTCGTCGCGATGGATTCGCTCATCCACTATCCACTCAACGACATTGTGGCGGTGGTCGCAAGCCTGTGCGGGCGCACGCGCGGCTCGGTACTGTTTACCGTCGCGCCGCAGACCCCGGCGCTTTCGGTGCTGCATGCGGTCGGCCTGGCGTTCCCGCGCAAGGACCGCGCGCCCGCCATCATCCCGGTCAACGAGCGCGCGCTGCGCCGCAAGCTCGACGCCGCGCTGACCGGCTGGCAGTCGCCGATGACCGCGCGGACGACGCGGATCAGCGGCGGCTTTTACAAATCGCAAGTCTATGAGCTCGTCCGCGCATGACCAGCATCAACCAGCGCATGATCGGTTTCTGGAGCCGCGCGGGGACCAGCCTGCTGCCGTTTGCCGATGCTGCGTCGGACGATCTGCCGCTGCCGCGCCTGCTGCGGCTGGCGCTGTTTCAGGTTTCGGTCGGCATCGCGTTCGTGATGATCAACTTCACGCTGAACCGCGTGATGATCGTCGAAATCGGCGCGCCCGCCAGCCTAGTCGCCGCGATGGTCGCGCTGCCGCTGCTGTTCGCGCCCGCCCGCGCGCTGATCGGCCACAAGTCGGATAATTATAAGTCGGTGCTCGGCTGGAAGCGGTTTCCGTTCGTCATTCTTGGGTCGGCGCTGCAGTTCGGCGGGCTTTCGATCATGCCGTTTGCGCTGCTGTTGATGACCGGTGCGGGCGTGCTTGCCGGTGCGCCGCTCGGCATCGCGGCGGCGTGCCTCGCATTTTTGATGGTCGGCGCGGGGATCGCGACGCTGCAGACCGCCGGGCTGGCGCTCGCCACCGATCTGTCGCCGATCGACAAGCGCCCGCGTGTCGTCGCGCTGCTGTACGTCGCGCTGCTGCTCGGCATGTTCTTCAGTTCGCTGATCCTTGGCCATCTGCTCGACGGTTTTACCGCGAACAAGCTGGTCGGCGTGGTGCAGGGGTCGGCGGCGCTGTGCGCGACGATCAACATGGTCGCCTTTTGGAAACAGGAAGCGCGCCAGCCGCGGCTGACCGGTTTCGACCGCATCGCGCCCGACTTTAAAAAGACATGGCGCGACTTTTTCGCCGTGCAACGCACGCGCCGCCTGCTGACCGCGCTCGGGCTTGGGGCGGCGGGGTTCGGGATGCAGGATATCCTGCTCGAGCCTTATGGCGGGCAGGTGCTGCACCTGAGCGTCGGCGCGACGACGGCGCTGTCGGCGCTGTGGTCGGCGGGCATGCTCGGCGGCTTTGCGGTCGCGGCACGGGCGCTGTCGGCGCAGGTCGACCAGCACCGGCTGGCCGGGTTCGGCGTCTTGATCGGGATTGCGGCGTTCGCGCTGATCGTGTTGTCGGCACCGCTGGCGTCGGTCGCGCTGCTGTGCACGGGTGCGGCGGGCATCGGGCTCGGCTGCGGATTGTTTTCGGTGGGCACGCTGATCGCCGCAATGAACCTGAGCGAGCAGGGCAACGCCGGGCTGGCGCTCGGTGCGTGGGGCTCGGTGCAGGCGACTGCAGCGGGCGTGGCGATCTTTGTCTCGGGCGCGATCCGCGACGGTGTCGGCGCGCTCGCGATGTCGGGGCGGCTGGGCACCGCGCTGATCGACCCGTCGACCGGCTATAGCGCGGTGTGGATGATCGAGATCGTCCTGCTGTTTGCAACGCTCGCCGTGGTCGGCCCGCTGGTGCGCCGCGAACCGCGTCACGAACCGGCGTTCGAACTGACCGGACTGCCCGTATGACCCCTGTTTTCTCCAGCGCGAAGGATGCGCCATGTCGAATATGACCGTTGTCGGAAATACCGATTTTGCCGAACTGTGCCTGTGGGCATTCTTCCTGTTTTTCGCCGGGCTGGTGCTGTACCTGCGCCGCGAAGATCACCGCGAAGGCTATCCGATGGAAGAAGACGTCGGCGGGCGCGTCGACCTGCCTGGCTGGCTCGACCGTGAGCCCAAGCGGTACCTGCTGCCGCACGGCCTTGGCGTGGCGCTGATGCCCGACGGCCGCCGCGAAGCCCCCAACCCCGCCGCGCGCCGCGTTGCGCCGTGGTCGGGTTCGGCGATCGAGCCCACCGGCAACCCGCTGATCGACGGGGTTGGCCCGGCCGCCTATGCCGAACGCCCCAAGCGCCCCGACATGACCACCGAGGGGCACGCCAAGATCGTCCCGATGCGGCTGTTGCCGGCATTCCGCATTGCGCGCGAGGACACCGATCCGCGCGGCCTGCCGATGGTCGGCTGTGACGACCGGGCCGCAGGCACCGTCGTCGATGTGTGGATCGACCAGGCCGAGCGGATTATCCGCTATTTCGAGGTCGAACTCGATGGCTCGCTGCGCCATGTGCTGACGCCGATGATGATGATCCAGATCGACACCGGTCGCGGCAAGCGCGGCATCGTCAAGACCGACTCGATCCGCGCCGACCAGTTCGCCGATGTGCCGGCACTGGCGAGCACCGACCAGATCACCATGGACGAGGAAGAGCGCGTCATCGCCTATCACGGCGGCGGCTATCTTTATGCCAAGGCATCGCGCATGGAGGCGCTGCTGTGAGCGAATACGAACACGAACCGATCCGCGGGTTGCCGGGCAACCTGCCCGAGGGCGAGCACATCCTGTGGCAGGGCGCGCCCGAATGGCGCTCGCTCGCCAAGACCGCGATGCACGTCCGGCTGATCGGCGGCTATTTCGCGATCATCGCGACCTGGGGCGTGCTGACCGCTGCGCCGCTGCTCGGCATCGTGATCACGCTCGGCGTCGGCATCGTGGCGATCGCGCTGCTCGCGGCGTTCGGCTGGGCGGCATCGAAATCGACCGTTTACACGCTGACCAACAAGCGGCTGGTGCTGCGCTTCGGCGTGGCGCTGCCGATGTGCATCAACCTGCCGCTGGCGCAGATCGCCACCGCGCGCGTCCAGCAGCTCGGGCATGGCATGGGCGACATCGCGCTCGCGCTCACCGGCCCCGAGCGGATCGGCTATCTGCGGCTGTGGCCGCATGCGCGCGCGTGGCAGATCGGCACGCCCGAGCCGATGCTGCGCAGCCTGCCCGATGTCGATACGGTGGCGGCGCTGCTGACTCAGACGCTGCTCGCCGCCGTGCCCGCCGGACGCCGCGTGGCGACCGTCGATACGGCACCCGAGCCCGCGTTCGGCCCGGCAGCGACGGCGGCCTGAGACCGTGGCCGCCAGCCATCAGGAAATCGACAGCCAGCCGTTTCCGCGCGTGGCGCTGTTTGCCGCGTTCGCGCTGGTCGGCTTTGCGTTGCTCATCACGGCTGCAGTGCGGCTGCATATCGTGCCGGGTGCGCGGACTGCCGAACAGCTGCGCGCCGCGCACCATGTGACTGTGGTAGAAACGCGCACCTTGCGCTTTCTCGACCAGAAAAACGGTGCGGTGCTTGTCGAAGACGCCGGGCGCGGTACGGTAGCGACTGTGATCGAACCCGGAACGAACAATGGCTTCATCCGCGGTGTGCTGCGCGGGCTGGCGCGCGACCGCAAGCTGCGCAACATCGGCCAGCAGCCGCCGTTTGCGCTGACGCTGTACAGCGACGGCGAACTGACGCTGACCGACACATCGACGGCGCGCATCGTGCCGCTCAATTCATTCGGGCCGACCAACCATGACGCGTTTGCCAAGCTGCTGGTCAACCCGCCGCCGCCGACGGTCCACCCCGGCCAGTGACGACGCTCCGGTCCTTGTGGCGCGACGAGACCGTGACCGGATGCACGGTCGAGATCGAGCATTCGAACGAGAGCTTGCACGCGCATGTCCATCTCGACGGTGAGCCGGTGATCCGTCCGGGTGACAAGGTCCGCGTCCACGGCGCCCCGGTGCGCGTCGCATTCGGCGAAAAGCTGGTGCTGCGGCGGCAGGCGACGATTGCGCACGCCAATGTGCTCGAACAATTTTGGGCCAAGGTGACGGGCAACCTGATCCTGTCCGAACTTTACGAAGTCAGTTTCACGCCGAGGGTCGGACTATGAATGCCCAGACTTTGAACATGGCGGGCAAGACTGGCCATGCCGATGCCAGCCTCGAGATGGCGGCCGAGGATACGGTGCTCAGCCCGCGCTTCTACACCACCGATTTCGCCGCGATGGACCGCATCGATGTCGGGCTGGTGCGCTCCGAATGGGATTCGCTGATCACCGAGATGGCGGCCGATCCGAACAAGCGGCATTTCAAGCGCACGCCCGAATTCGACGGCGTCCTCGAAGGGCTGCCGCCCGCGCTGCGCCAGGAATTCATCGACTTTCTGGTCAGTTCGCTGACCGCCGAATTTTCGGGCTGCATCCTGTATGCCGAAATCGCCAAGCGCGTGTCGAACCCCGACATCCGCCAGCTGTTCCGGCTGATGAGCCGCGACGAGGCCCGCCACGCGGGCTTTCTAAACGATACGCTCAAGGATGCCGGAATCGGCGTCGATCTGGGTTTCCTGACCAAGACCAAGAAATACACTTATTTTCGGCCGAAGTTCATTTTCTATGCGGTCTATTTGTCAGAAAAGATCGGATATGCGCGCTATATCAGCATCTTCCGCCACCTCGACCGGCACCCAGAGCTGCGCTTCCACCCGATTTTCAAATTCTTCGACAAATGGTGCAACGACGAGTTCCGCCACGGCGATGCGTTCGCGTTGCTGATGCGCGCCGACCCCCGGCTGACCAGCGGCGTCAACAAGCTGTGGATCCGCTTCTTCCTGCTGTCGGTCTATGCGACGATGTATGTCCGCGATCATGCGCGACCGGCATTCCACGCGGCGCTCGGCGTCGATCCGACCGACTATGACTACAGCGTGTTCCGGATTTGCTCGGAAATTTCGAAGCAGGTGTTCCCGGTGATGCTCGACATCGACAATCCGAAGTTTCGCGCCGGGATGGAACGGATGCGGACCATCACCGAGGGGCTGGCGGCGGCCAAGCTGCAGGGCGGCATCGTCGGTACCGTCAAGCGCGCCGCGCTGATGGCGGCCGCGGCGGGCACGTTCGTCCGGATGTATTTCCTCCCCGTCACCGGCAATGCCGCGCCTGCGCAGGTCCGGCTGGTGCCGGCTTACTGACGGTGTTCACGACGATCGCCCTTCCGATGATCTTCGCGCTGATGCTGTGGTTCGTCAGCACTGGCGCGATCATCTGGCTCGATGCGCGACCTCGGTGGACGTTCCGCTGGAGCCTCGGCGTCGCGGGGCTGATCGCGGTGGCGGCAGTGTACGGATTGGTGCGCAGCAGCAGCGACACCAGCACGCTCGGGGCGTATTGCGCCTTTACCTGTGCGCTCGGCGTCTGGGGCTGGCACGAAATGGCGTTCCTGATGGGTTTCGTCACCGGCCCGCGCCGCCTGCCCTGCCCCGCCGATGCGACCGGCTTTCGGCGGTTTCGGATGGCGGCGGCGACGCTAATGTACCACGAGATCGCGCTTGCACTGACCGCGCTGGGCCTTGCCGCGCTGACGTGGCGGCAGCCCAACCAGACCGGAACGCTGACCTTTGCGCTGCTGTTCGTGTTGCGGTTGTCGACCAAATTCAACATCTTCGCCGGCGTTCCCAACCTGACCGAGGATTTTCTGCCGCCGCATCTCGACTATCTCAAAAGCTACTTCCGCAAGGGCCCGGTACAGCCGGTTTTTGCGGTGTCGCTGCTGGTGGCGACCGGCATCAGCGTCTGGGCGGCGACGTCAGCAATAAATGCGATCAACCCGACCGGTTTTATTCTCTTGTTCACGCTCGCTGCACTCGGCATTCTCGAACATGGGTTTCTGGCGCTACCGGTCGCGGACGCGGCACTGTGGCGCTGGGCGATTTCAGCAAGGCCGGTTATCAGCCCGGCGATCGGCACGAAGTGAGGGGTTCTCATGGACTATGAAGCGATGTTCCAGGCGCAGCTCGACGAGCTGCGCAGCGTCGGCAATTACCGCGTCTTTGCCGATCTGGAACGCAAGATGGGCAGCTTCCCGCGGGCCATCCGCCACGTCGATGGTGCCGAACACGAAGTCACCGTCTGGTGCTCGAACGATTACCTCGGCATGGGCCAGCACCCCGATGTGCTGAGCGCGATGCACGGCGCGCTCGACAGCTGCGGCGCGGGCGCGGGCGGCACGCGCAACATTTCGGGGACCAACCATCATCACGTCCTGCTCGAAGCCGAGCTCGCCGACCTCCATAACAAGGAGGCCGCGCTGATTTTCACCAGCGGCTATGTTTCGAACTGGGCGGCGCTGGGCACGCTCGCGTCGCGGCTGCCGAACTGCATCGTGTTGTCGGACGCCGGCAACCACGCCTCGATGATCGAGGGGATCCGCCACAGCCGCGCCGACCGCATGGTGTTCAAGCATAATTCGCCCGAAGACCTCGACCGCCGCCTCGGCACGATCGAGCCGGGCCGCCCCAAGCTGGTGGCGTTCGAGAGTGTTTATTCGATGGACGGCGACATTTCGCCGATCAAGGAAATCCTCGACGTCTGCGAGCATCACGGCGCGATGAGCTATATCGACGAAGTCCATGCGGTCGGCATGTACGGCCCGCGCGGCGGCGGCGTTGCCGAGCGCGAAGGGCTGATGGACCGCATCACCGTGATCGAGGGGACGCTCGGCAAGGCGTTCGGCGTGATGGGCGGCTATATCGCCGGGTCGGCCGCGATGGTCGATTTCGTCCGCAGCTTTGCCAGCGGCTTCATTTTCACCACCGCGCTGCCGCCGTTGATCGCTGCCGGTGCCGCCGCAAGCGTCCGCCACCTCAAGACCAGCACGGTCGAGCGCGCGGGCCACCGCGACCGCGTCGCCAACGTCCGCCGCCGCCTGACCGCGATCGGCATTCCGGTGATGGAGAACGACAGCCACATCATCCCGGTGATGGTCGGCGACCCCAAGAAGTGCAAGATGATCAGCGACTGGCTGCTCGACAACCACGGCATTTATGTTCAGCCGATCAACTATCCGACCGTGCCCAAAGGCACCGAGCGGCTGCGGATCACGCCGTCGCCGGTCCATTCGGATGACGACATCGACCGGTTGGTGACGGCGCTCAGCGAAATCTGGAGCCATTGCGCGCTGGCGCGCGTGGCGGTCGCCGCCTAGCGGACGGCACACGCGTCCATCGCCACCGCGATCGCGCCCAGCGGCCCGGCGCGATCGCCCAGTCCCGGGTGGCCGATCAGCGTGTCGAGCGCGGCTGCATCGATCAGCGGCACATAGCCGCCGAGCCGTGCCGCGACGGCGCTGCGGATCATCGGCAGCAGCTGCGGTTGCCCCTGCCCGACGCCGCCGCCGATCGCGATCCGCTGCGGGCCGA
Organism: Sphingomonadales bacterium; assembly: GCA_038225475.1. GTDB lineage: Bacteria > Pseudomonadota > Alphaproteobacteria > Sphingomonadales > Sphingomonadaceae > Polymorphobacter_B. The sequence goes on along the minus strand of JBBRRA010000004.1, from coordinate 105,357 downwards.
GCGTCAGGATCAGCATCGTTGCCAGCTCGGCGATCTCGTCCGCCACGTCGCGCCACACCGGATGATCGGCGGGCAGCGTCGTGCCGTCCTGCCCCGTCCGCGCCGCGATCGCCGGACCCGACGCCAGCCCTTCGAGGCAGTCGCCGTGAAACACGCAGGCACCGGCAAAGTGGTCGCTCGTGCGCCGCCGTACGCGCACATGCCCCATTTCGGGATGGACCAGCCCGCGCACCGACCGGCCGTCGACAACCACGCCGCCGCCGATACCGGTGCCGATCGTCAGATAGACGCTGACGCGCGCGGCGGTCGCTGCACCCCAGCGCGCCTCCGCCAGCGCCGCGCCGCCGACATCGGTGTCGATCCCGACCGGCACCGCAAAGCCCGCGCGAACCGCGCCAAGGATGTCTGCATCGTCCCAGCCGAGCTTCGTCGTGCGCGTGATCCGCCCATATTCGGCGCGCTCGGGAGCCAGTTCGAGCGGCCCGAAACTGGCGATGCCGATGCCCGCAAGCGCCCCGTGCCGCGCCTGCGCCGCCGCCAGCCAGCCGGTGACCGCGCCGAGCGTCGTCGCCGGATCGGTGGTCGGAAAGCTCGCGGTGTCGACGATCACGGTGCCGCGCGCGACCAGCGCGACGCATTTGGTGCCGCCCAGTTCGAGCCCGCCGAACAATTCTGCCGTGTCGTGCATCGATGGCTCCCGCTTGCGGCGTCGGCCTAGCATGCTGCGGGGGCCACGGTACAGGCAGCGATCATTGCGCTGCGCCGAGCGCGACGGCATAGGAAGGCGATGCGGACTCGCGTCAAGATTTGCTGCATCGCGTCGGTCGCGGAGGCACGCACCGCGATTGCCGCAGGCGCGGACGCGATCGGACTGGTCGGGCAGATGCCATCGGGGCCCGGTCCGATCACCGATCCCGAAATCGCGCGCATTGCCGCCGATACGCCGCCGCCGGTCGCCACCTTTCTGCTGACGTCGGAGATCACCGCCGATGCGATTCTCGCGCATGCCGAGCGCACCCGGCCGGCGGTGGTGCAGATCGTCAGCCATATCGACCGGCGCGAATCCGCACGCCTCGCTGAACGGACGCCGCACCTGCGCCGGGTGCAGGTAGTGCATGTCGAAGGCAGCGATGCGCTCGACCTGATCGCTGCCTATGCGCCGTTCGTGCACGCGTTCCTGCTCGATTCGGGTCGCCCGGGCGGCGCGGTGCCCGAGCTCGGCGGCACGGGACGCATCCACGACTGGTCGATCAGCGCCGCCTTCGTCCGCGCCAGCCCGGTGCCGGTGTTCCTGGCGGGCGGACTGACGGCATCGAATGTCGGCGACGCGATCCGCCGCGTCCGGCCCTTTGGCGTCGATCTGTGTTCGGGGGTCCGCAGCAACGGCGCGCTCGATCCGCACAAGCTCGGCGATTTCATGCGGGCCGTCGCAACCGCCGATGCGCCAACCGAGTGAAGCCTTCCTGTCCGCCGTTTTAAGGGTTGCCCCATGCTCGCCGCGCACGCCATCGACGCCGATTTCGGCACGCTGTCCGACCTGATCCGGCTGCACGCCGCCGAGGCTGCGGACCGTGTCGCGCTGATCGACGACACGATGACCCTGACCTATGCCGCGCTCGATGCGCGCGCCGACCGGATCGCCGCGGCGCTGCAGCGGGACGGCGTGCTGCCGGGGCAAGCGGTGTCGATCTGCGGCGCGGCGTCGGTGAATTACGCCGCGCTGTTTATCGGGATCCTGCGCGCCGGAGCCGCGGTAGCGCCGCTCGCGCCGTCATCGACGGCGGACGGGCTCGCCGCGATGATCGCCGATTGCGATGCCAAGCTGCTGTTCATCGATACCGAGGTGGCGGCCGCGCTGCATGGCCGCGCGCTGCCGCCGACCTTGGCGCTCGACGACCATGACGCGTGGTTGACGCCGCTCGGAACGCGGCCCGCGCCCGCCGCGATCACCCCCGAAATGCCGTTCAACATCATTTATTCGAGCGGCACGACGGGCACGCCCAAGGGCATCGTTCAGTCGCACCGGATGCGCTGGCCGCACGCGCAGGGGATGAAGCTCGGCTATGGCCCCGACACCGTCAGCTTGCTCTCGACGCCGCTGTATTCGAACACCACGCTGGTGTGTTTCGTGCCGACGCTGGCGAACGGCGGCACCGTGATCCTGATGCGCAAGTTCGACGTCGGCGGCTATCTCGAACGCGCGGTGCGCCACGGCGTTACGCATACGATGCTGGTGCCGGTGCAATACCGGCGCCTGATGGAGCACCCCGATTTCGACGCACACGACCTGTCGCGGTTCGTGATGAAATTCTGCACCAGCGCGCCGTTCGCCGCCGAATTGAAGGCCGATGTGCTGCGCCGCTGGCCGGGCGGGCTGGTCGAGTTTTTCGGCATGACCGAGGGCGGCGGCTCGTGCACGCTCGTCGCGCACCAGTTTCCCGACAAGCTCCACACCGTCGGGCGCCCGTCGCCGGGGTGCGACATCCGCCTGATCGGCGAGGACGGTGTCGAGGTGGCAAGCGGCGCGATCGGCGAAATCGTCGGGCGGTCGCAATCGATGATGAACGGCTATCACGGCCGCCCCGATGCGACCGCGGCGGCAACATGGACCAGCCCCGACGGGTACAGCTTCATCCGCACCGGCGACGTCGGGCGCTTCGACGACGACGGCTTCCTGACGCTGATGGACCGCAAGAAGGACATGATCATCTCGGGCGGGTTCAACATCTATCCGAGCGATATCGAGGCAGTCGTCGCCGCGCACGCCGATGTCGCCGAAGTCGCTGTGGTCGGCGTGGCGTCGGAGCGCTGGGGCGAGACGCCGGTGGCGTTCATCGTGTCGCGCGGTGCCGACGCCGACACCCTGCGCGACTGGGCGAATGCGCGGCTCGGCAAGACGCAGCGGCTGGCCAATGTGGTGCTGGTCGATGCGCTGCCGCGCAGCGCGATCGGCAAGGTGCTCAAGCGCGAACTGCGCGACGGCTATAGCGCGCGCGCGGTGCTATAGCAGCGGGCGCTTTAGCTCGGCCACCGACACCGTCACCGCGACCTGCTCGGCCGCACCTGCCGTGGTCAAGAACGCGATGTCGGCGGCGTCGCGGCCGTGGACGATGCGGATCAGCCCGTCGACCGGGGCGAGCCGGGTCGGGTCGATCAGCCACCAGCCGCCGCCGACATAGACCTCCATCACCGCATGGAAGTCCGCCGGTTCGAGCGCCAGCGCATAGGCGGCGACGGCGCGCGCCGGGATGCCGCTGGCGCGGCACAGCGTGATGCCGAGGTGCGTGAAATCGCGACACACGCCGGCCCGATCGACAAAGGTGCGTTCGGCGGTGGTTTCGGCGTCGCTGACCCCGTGGATATAGTCGACCTTGGCATGCAGCCAGTCGAGAATGGCGCGCACGCGTGCGCCGCCGGCGGCAACATCGCCGAACTCGCGCGCCGCGAAGCGCCCGAATTTGTCCGACGGGCAAAACCGGCTCGGCAGCAGATAGTTCAGGATTTCGGGCGATAGCGCCGCCCAGTCATGCTGCTCGGCGGTGTCGGGCAGCGGCAGCCGTGGCAGCACATCGACGGTGGCGCGATAGGCAATCTCGAAATCGCCGCTGACGCTGCCGGTCAGCCAGCGCGCCGCACCCGCGGTGTCGTCGGCAACTGCCAACGCAGCCCCGCTCGTCAGGTCGAGGTGTTCGTTAACAATGGCTTGGCCGGGCTCGGGCCGCACATGCACCTTGGCGATCGCCGCCATCGGCGCGGCCACGGTGTAGCGCAAATGGCATTGGGCGAGCAGGCGCATCTCGGTTCCTCGACGACAGGCCGCAACGTCATGGCCGCCCAAAAGGTCCGCGCGGCGCTGGCAGGCTGTGATTATGACGCAGCCATGCTGCACGTCGACGGTGGATACAACCGTGCTTGTGCACGCTTCATCGCTCGGTGACGCCGCATTTACCATTGGCGTGGCATGGCATTGCACCATAGTGCGGGCGACTGATCGGCAGGGGATGTAGTTTGGCTTATAGTATCGACGCAATTCGCGCCGAATTTCCGGCGCTGCATCGGCGTGACGACGACCGCCCGCGCGTCTATTTCGATGCGCCCGGTGGCACGCAGGTCTGCAAGCGCGCGATCGCCGGAATGGTCGCGCATCTCGAAAGCGGCACCGCGAACTCGGGCGGCGCATTCGCCACCTCGGTCGCCACCGACGCGCTGAGCGCGGCCGCGCACGACGCCGTTGCCGACCTGCTCGGTGCCGATGCGAGCGAGATTGCGTTCGGGCAGAACATGACCTCGCTGACGTTCAGCATCACGCGCGCGCTCGGCCGGCGGTTTTACGCCAATGACGAGATCGTGCTCAGCCGCCTCGACCATGATGCCAATGTCGCGCCGTGGCTGCTGCTGGCGCGCGACAAGGGGTTGACGGTGCGCTGGATCGACCTGAAGCCCGAAGACGGGCGGCTCGATCTCGACAGCCTGCCGAACCTGCTCGGGCCGCGGACGCGCATCGTTGCCGTCGGCGCTGCCTCGAACGCGCTCGGTACGGTCAACGACATTGCGCGCATCGCCGAGATCGTGAAGGCGCGCAGCAAGGCGCTGCTGTTCGTCGATGCGGTCCAGTCGGTGCCGCACCTCGCGACCGATGTGGCGACGATGGGGGCCGACCTGCTGGTCTGTTCGCCGTACAAATTCTTCGGCCCGCACCAGGGCGTATTGTGGGGCCGCGCCGCGCTGTTGAGCGAATTGGAGGCCTATAAGGTGCGCCCGGCCGCCGACACGCCGGCGGGACACAAGTTCGAAACCGGCACGCCGTCGTTCGAAGGCCAGGCCGGAACCGCCGGTGCGGTCGAGCATCTGGCGTGGATCGGCACGACGATGGGCACGCCGACCAACGGCGAACGCCGCGCTGCGGTGCGTGCCGGGATGGCGGCGATCGCCGACTATGAGACGACGCTGTCGGAGGCGCTGCTCGAAGGGCTGCTGGCAAACCCCAAGGTGCGGCTGTACGGCCCGCCGACGCTCGACGCGCGCGTGCCGACCTTTGCGTTCACGCTCGATGGCCATGCCCCCGACGCGGTGGCCGCGGCGCTGGCAGCGCAGGGCATCTGCGCGTGGTCGGGCAATTTCTATGCGCGCGAACCGATTGCGCGGCTGGGGCTGGAGGCGACCGGCGGCCTCGTCCGGCTTGGGCTGGTGCATTACAATACCGCCGACGAGGTTGCGCAGTTGCTCGGCGCGCTGGCGGAACTGTAAGGGCGCGGCGCGTTGACAACGATGTGCCGATATGGCACATTCTGCAGCCTGGGCACGCGCGGCAATAATCGCGGTGGTTTTTCACGGTCCCGCCCTGGACCGGCGTGTGCACGCCGGAATTATCAGCAGCTTCGCCCCCGCGCGGCTGACACAGCTGACACAGGCTGACACAAAAAAGCGTGGGACGTTCCAGCCCCGCGCAGCAACGCTTCGCGCCCGGCTTGCCCCTGCCATCCGCCGCCCCTAGGGTCACGCCAATGTCTGGGAGGATATGCATGCTCAATCGCCGTGAAGTGCTGCAACAAACTGCGATTGCGGGCGCATTGCTCGGCCTGCCGGCGGGTGCAAACGCGCTGCGGCCGGGCACGGCGAGCAGTTCGGCAGCATTCGGCGCGACGCTCGACCGACTGGCGGAAATGGTGCTGGCGGCCCGGCCCGAGACGGCGACGCAGATCGGCCTCGACACCGGGGCGCGCGCCGCGCTGGCATCGCGGCTCGACGACAAGTCGCCGGCCGCCGATGCGCGGCTGCGCAGCCGGATGGCGGCGTTCCGCACCGAGATCGCGCACATCGACCGCGCCAGCCTGACGCCCGCCGAGCAGGTCCGCTATGACACCGTGCTGTACGCGCTCGACAGCGGGCTGGCGGGCGCGCGCTTCGGCTATGGCCGCTCCGACTTGAGCGGCGGCCTGCCCTATGCCGTCAGCCAGCAGAACGGTGCCTATCAGAACGTGCCCGAGTTCCTCGATTCGGCGCACCGGCTCGAAGCCCCCGCCGACGTCGACGGCTATCTGGCGCGGTTGAACGCGTTCGGCGCGCAGCTCGATCAGGAGACCGCGGTGGTCACCGCCGACGGAGGCCGCGGCGTCGTCCTGCCCGATTACCTGCTGTCGACCACGCTGACGCAAATGACCGCGCTGCGCGCTACGCCCGCTGCACGGCAGCGCATGGTCACCTCGCTCGCCCGGCGCGTTGCCGCCAAGCACCTTGGTGCCGATCCGTCGGCGCGCGCGGTGGCCATCGTCGAAACCACGGTCTATCCGGCGCTCGACCGGCAGATTGCGGCGCTGCAAAAGCTGCAACCCCGCGCCACCGGCGATGCCGGGATGTGGAAGCTGCCCGACGGCGAGCGCTATTATGCGTGGCAGCTGCGCAGCCAGACCACCACCGACCTTAGCGCCGATGCCATCCACGCGACCGGCCTGCGCCAGAATGCCGAGATCGAGGCGGAGATGGATACGCTGCTCAAGCGCCTGGGCATGACGACGGGTTCGGTCGGCGCGCGGATGTCGGCGCTGTCGGCAGACCCGAAATATCTGTTCCCCAACACCGATGCCGGGCGCGCCGAGGCGGTCGACTATGTTGCCAGCCGGATCGCTGCGATCCGCCCGCAACTCGCCGGCATTTCAAAGCTGCACATGAACGCCGAGGTGCAGGTCAAGCGCGTGCCCGCCGATATTCAGGACGGGGCGGCGCTCGGCTATATGAACTTCGCCGCGGTCGATGGCTCGCGCCCGGCAATTTATTACATCAACCTCAAAGACACGAGCTATTGGCCGCGCTGGACGATCCCGTCGCTGACCGCGCACGAGGCGATCCCCGGCCATGCATGGCAGGGTGCCTATCTTGCCGAACACCGTGCCGACGTGCCGCTGATTGCGTCGCTGCTCGGGTTCAACGCCTTTGTCGAAGGCTGGGCGTTGTATGCCGAGCAACTGGTCGACGAGAGCGGGCTGTACACCGACGATCCGCTCGCGCGGCTCGGCTATCTGCAGGCGCAGCGGTTCCGTGCCGTGCGGCTCGTGGTCGATACCGGCATGCATGCCAAGCGCTGGACGCGCGCGCAGGCGATCGGCTTCATGGTGGCGAACACCGGGCGCTCGAACGGCGCGGTGACGAGCGAGATCGACCGCTATTGCGCCTCGCCGGGGCAGGCTTGCGGCTATAAGATCGGCCACAACGAAATCATCCGGCTGCGTTCGCAGGCGAAGGCGGAACTGGGGCCGAAGTTCGACCAGCGCGATTTCAACGATGCGATCGTCCGCACCGGCGGCGTGCCGCTGACGGTGCTGAGTACCGTGATCGGTAATTATGTGGCTGCGGCAAAGACTGCTTGAAGGCATTTGGGGGGATGATGATGAAAAAACTGATCGGGCTGCTGGCGCTGCTGGCGACGCCGCTGCACGCCGAAACCGTCGCGGTGACCGCTGCGCATATGGTCGATGTGCTCGCCGGGCGCACCGTCGATGCGCCGGTGGTGGTTATTACCGATGGGCGCATCACTGCTGCCGGTCCGGCGGCGAGCACCGCAATTCCAGCGGGCGCGCGGCGGATCGACCTGCCCGGCATGACGTTGCTGCCGGGCCTGATCGACATGCACGTCCATCTGACCGCCGAGCCGACGATCAGCGGCTACCGCGCGCTCGAGCATGTCGCGAGCTTTAATACCGCAATCGGTGTTGCGCACGCGCGCGACACGCTCGAGGCGGGGTTCACCACGGTCCGTAATGTCGGCAGCGGCAACTATGACGATGTCGGGCTGAAGCAGGCGATCGAGGGCGGGTTCATCCCCGGCCCGCGCATCGTTCCGGCGACCTATGCGATCGGCGCGACCGGCGGCCACTGCGATTCGACCGAGTTTCCGCCCGACGTCCATGTCGATATGACTTCGGTCGCCAATGGCCCCGAGGCGATCCGTGCCAAGGTCCGCGAGCTTCGCAAATACGGCGCCGAAGTGATCAAATTCTGCGGCACCGGCGGCGTGTTCTCCAAGACCGACAGCGTCGGCGGGCAGCAATATACGCAGGAGGAAATGAACGCCCTTGTCGCCGAAGCGCACATGCTCGGCCTGCGCGTCGCGGTGCACGCCCACGGTGCCGCCGGGATCAACGCCGCGCTCCGCGCCGGGACCGACACGATCGAGCATGCCAGCCTTGCCGACGACGAAAGCTTCGCGCTCGCCAAGAAAATCGGCAGCTGGTTTTCGATGGACATTTACGACGACGACTACATCCTTGCCGAGGGCACGAAGAACGGCGTTTTCGCTGAATCGCTCGCCAAGGAAAAGTTGATCGGGCGGCAGCAGCGCGAAACTTTCCGCCGCGCGGTCAAGGCTGGCGTCAAACAGGTGTTCGGTACCGATGCCGGCGTCTATCCGCACGGCCAGAACGCGCGGCAGTTCGCCAAGATGGTCGAGTGGGGCATGACCCCGATGCAGGCGATTCAGGCGGCGACCGCAAACGCCAGCGAGGCGCTGGGCCGCACCGCCGATGTCGGCGCGATCGCCGTCGGGCGCTACGGCGACCTGATCGCGGTCAAGGGCAATCCGCTCGCCGATGTGCGCGTGCTCGAGAGCGTGACGGTCGTTATCAAGGGCGGCGTGGTCGCAAAGGACGCCCGCCAGCCCTGACGCGGGTCAGCTGTGGTTTTGCTTTGAATGACCACAGCTGCCGCAGCGATTGGGCGTTGCCACCGAGCCCTCGCGCCAGCCGGAACAACCGCAGCCCGGTGAACTGCATGCGGTGTTGGGCACGGGCGGCGGCGGTGGCGGCGGCGGCGCGACGCCGTCATCGACATAGCCGCTGCCGCCGCACGTACCGCACGTCGCCGACGCGCCGTCATCGCCCGCAACGCTTCCCGTGCCGCCGCACGTACCGCACCGAACTTGCGCCATCGCTGATCCCCTGCTGCCGGGGTCGGGCGTAGCAGAAACGGGGCTGGTTAACCAGAAATTACCGGGCGGCGAACTCGGACGCTGCTGCCGGTGCCCAGCTGAAGCCGGTGCCCGCCGTCACGACCCGCCCGACGCCGGGGTAGGGAAAGTGCGGCGAAAACACGAGCTCGTGCGATGCCGCCAGCCGGGCAAGTGTGGCGCGGCGGCTCGCCTTGCCGACCGCCTTGTCGGCATCGAAGCCCATCGACCAATCGGGGTCGGCGAGCGAGATGATCGAGCTGTGCGCGGTGTCGCCGATATCGAGCAGCCGCGCCGTTCCCGAGGCGATCTCATAGCCGACATGTCCCGGCGTATGGCCTTCGATCGCGATCGGCGTGATCCCCGGCAACAGCTGGGCACCGGGTTCGAACGTCTGCACCTGCGGCGTAATGATCTGGACCAGATCTTTGGCACCCGGCTGCGACTGCAGCGATGCCCATTCCTTCGCCGCCATCCGAACGACGGCCTTGGGGAATGCCGGCTTGCCGTCGGCAGTCGCCAGCCCGCCCGCATGGTCGCCGTGCGTATGCGTGATGAGCACATCGGTAACATCGGCAGCGGTGACGCCGGCCTTGCGCAGGCTGTCGGCGACCATGCCGTGCGCCTTCGCCCCCAGCCCGGTATCGATCAACACAAGGTGACCCGGCACGCGGACGAGCAGCGCGTTGACGCTGATTGCCAGCCGGTCACCCGGCGCTCCGGCGGCGATCAGTGCCTTGGCAACCGCCTCGGGACCGACATCGACGCCAAATGTCTTGCCGTCGTTGGCGGCAACGAAATCGGCATCGTGCAGCGATGCCAGCTGCAACGCGCCCAGCTTGAACCACCGCGCTTCGGCAGCGATCGGCACCGGGCCGGTCTGGGCGTGTGCCGATGTGGTGGCGGTGCCCAGGAGAGCGGCGGCAAGCAACGCAGTGCGGAAAGCAGTCATGGTGTTCATCCTTAAAGGCGGGGTGGAGCGGGCGTGCCGCGTGGCAGGAATAGTTCGGCCGCCGCCTCGACGATTGCATCGGTGTCGAGCCGGTAGGCGCGGTAGAGATCGGGCAGGTCGCCGGTCTGGCCGAAGCGGTCGACACCGAGCGGGCTGACACGCATGCCCATGACGCCGCCAAGCCACGACAGCGCCGACGGCGACCCGTCGACGATCGTCACCAGCCCGGCCCCCGGAGCAAGATCGCGCAGCAGCGTCTCGACATGGCTCGGCCTTGCGTCGCGGTCGGTCCAGCGGGCCGCGCGCGCTGCCGACCAGTCGCGGTGCAGCCGGTCGGCCGACGTCACATTGAGCAGCCCCAGCCCCGGCACGTCGTCGATCAGCGCCTCCCATGCGGCAATTGCTTCGGGAGCGATGGCGCCGGTAAAGGCAAGCGCTGCCGCCGCTCCCGCACCCGGCGCGCGCAGCCAATAGCCACCGGCGACGGCGTCCTGCGCCCAGTCGCTGCGCTCGCGCACGGGTTGCGCGATGCTGCGCGTCGTCAGCCGCAGATACACTGCGCCGCCGTCGGCCGCCTGCAGATGCTCGAACGCCCAGTGCATCAGCACCGCCAGTTCATCGGCAAACGCCGGCTCGAATGCGGTCAGTCCAGGCTGCCCGATGCCGAGCAGCGGGGCGTTGATCGACTGGTGCGCGCCGCCTTCGGGGCCGAGCGTCAGCCCCGACGGCGTCGCGACCAGCAGGAAACGCGCGTCCTGATAGCAGGCGTAGTTGAGCGCATCGAGACCGCGCGCGATGAACGGGTCATAGACCGTCCCGACCGGCAACAGCCGCGTCCCGAACAGCGGTGCCGCCAGCCCGAGTGCGGCGAGTATCAGGAACAGGTTGTTTTCGGCAATCCCCAGTTCGATGTGCTGCCCGGCCGCATGCCCCATCCACTTCTGCGGCGACGGAATGCGCGCGGCGTGGAAAACGTCCTTGAGCTCGGACCGGCGGAACAGCCCGCGCTGGTTGACGAACGCGCCAAGGTTGGTCGACACCGTCACGTCGGGCGAGGTGGTGACGATACGATCGGCGATCGGGTGGCCCGACTTGGCCAGATCGAGCAGGATGCGCCCGAACGCGGCCTGCGTCGATTGCTCGGCACCGTCGGGCGCGGGGATGGGCGGCACCGGCACGGCGGCGGCGACCGGTTCGGGCGGGGCATGCGCCAGCGCCGAGCTGCCGACGAGCGCCTTCAGCACGGCCACGGCATTGTCGCCAAGGCCGCCCCACGGTGCCCATTCGTCGCCCGCTGCAATACCGAGGCTGTCGCGCAGTTCGGCGATCTGCGTCGGGTTCATCAGGCCGGCGTGATTGTCCTTGTGCCCGGCAAACGGCAGGCCGTTGCCCTTGATCGTATAGGCGATGAACATCGTCGGCACATCGTCATCGGCCGCGGCGAACGCTTCGAGCAAGGTCGCGACGCAGTGCCCGCCGAGGTTGGTCATCAGGCGCGCCAGCGCCGCATCGTCGAAGCTGCCGAGCAGCTTGATCGTTGCCGGATCGTCGATGTCGGCAAGCAGCCGCGCGCGCCACGCGCTGCCGCCCTGATACGTCAGCGCGGCGAAATCGGCGTTCGGGCAGGTATCGATCCACGCCGCGATCCGTGCGCCGCCCGGCCGGGCAAACGCCGCCTGTTGCAGCTTGCCATGCTTGAGCGTCAGCACGCGCCAGCCGCACGTCGCAAAAATATCGTCGAACCGGTCGAACATGCGGTCCGCGGTCGTATGGTCGAGCGACTGACGATTGTAATCGACGATCCACCAGCAATTGCGGATGTCGTGCTTATACGCCTCGATCAGGCATTCGTAGATGTTGCCCTCGTCGAGTTCGGCGTCGCCCATCAGCGCGATCATCCGCCCGGCCGTCGCCGGGTCGCGCTGACCGTGCGCGATCAGATAATCCTGCACGAGCGATGCAAACGCGGTAATCGCGACGCCCAGCCCGACGCTGCCCGTCGAAAAGTCCACCGGAATCTGGTCCTTGGTGCGGCTGGGATAGCTTTGCGCGCCGCCCATGCCACGAAACCGCTGCAGTTGATCGAGCGACTGGTTGCCGAGCAGATACTGGATCGCGTGCAGCACCGGCCCGGCATGCGGCTTGACCGCGACCTTGTCGTGCGGGCGCAGCGCGGCAAAATACAGTGCCGCCATGATCGTCGAGATCGACGCGCACGACGCCTGATGCCCGCCGACCTTCAGGCCGTCGCGGCTGTCGCGCAGATGATTGGCGCTATGGATCGTCCACGCCGACAGCCAGCGCAGCCGCGTATCGAGCATCTCGACTGCCGCGACGAGCTTGGGATCGGTGGCGGGGGCCGGAAATGGCAGGATCGCGGGCAAGTCGGGACCTTTGGCTTGGCAGCTGCAATGTCTAGCGCGCTTCGGTGCGCGCCAACAGATCGGCAAGATCATTTTTCCAGTTGATCGCCCAGGTGTGCGTTCCGTGCCCATGCGTGTCGGCGGTCTCGGGGATCAGGCGGAAACGGGCGTTTGGCATCCGCTTGATCGCCGCCGTCGGATAGTCGAGGTTGCGCGGATTGATGAAATCATCCGCCGAATTGATCCACGTCATCGGCGCGGTGATCGTCTCCAGCCGGGGCCACGGATTATAGGTCCGCGACGCATCGATCTGGTAGATCAGATCATTGGCATCGAGCTGCGCCATCGCCTTGGTCACGCGTGTCGAGGCAAATTCGGAGGCGCTGGCGCGGTCTGGATAAAGCTTCTGGAAATTGAGCGGCGCGGCGCCGGCGATGAACAGCAGCGACTGCGCGGTGCGCAGCCCCTGCTGCGGCGGCGCGGTATAATCGCCGCTCCGCCATGCCGGGTCGGCCTTGATGCCGTCGATCAGCAGCTGCCGCCACATCCGGTTGAGCCCGGCAAGCTCGACCGGCTCGCAGGCCAGCGGCATCAGCGCGCGCGCAAAATCGGGGTGCGTCTCGCCCCAGACAAAGCTGTGCATGCACCCCATCGACGTACCCATGATCAGCCGCATTTGCGCGATCCCAAGGCCGGTCAGCAGGCGGTATTGCGCCTCGACCATGTCGTCATAATCGTATCGCGGGAACGCCATGTGCAACCCGTCCGACGGCTTGGTCGACCGGCCGTGGCCGATGTTATCGGGCAGGATGATCCAGTAGCGCGTACTATCGAGCGGTTGCCCAGGGCCGTATAATTCGTCGGCGAATTGCGGGCTTAAGAACTGCTGCCCGGTGCCGCCGGTGCCGTGCAGGATCATCACGGCATTGTCGATCTGCCCGGCCGCGTTGCGATGCGGCGTGCCGAGTGTGGTGTAGTGCAGCCGCAACGACGCCATCGTCGCGCCCGACCGGAATTTGAAATCGCGCAAGGTGAAATCGGCTTCGCGTACCGGCCACCGGGTGTTCGCCACCGGCACCGAGGGGGCAAGCGGCGCAGCACCGACCGGCGCGGCCAATAAGGCGATCAACAGCGGTATCAGCATCGGCGCGGTCCAGGGGAGCGGGATAGCCCCGCTCCCCTTCTACGGATCGCAGCCGGTCGATCAACCGGTCGTGGTTACTGCGGCTGGCCGGTGGTGATCGTCGTCGTGGTCTTTTCAGCAACCGCCGTCACCGGCTTGTGGACGATACGCCACGTCACATGGCGCATCGGGGTGCGAACCACTTCCTTTTCCACCACGGTCGTTGTCGTCGGAGCCGGGGCGGGCGCGGGAGCTGGCGCATTGCGCAGCGCATCGGCCTGCGCCGCGGCAACTGCCGCCGATTGCTGCGCCGCATCGGCGCGCGCGTTTGCGTCCGCAGCAGACTGCTGCGCCGCCACGGCGCTCGATTCGGCGTTGAGACGCCCATTTCGCTCCATCGCCACCTTGCGCTTGTCGGTCACGACGATCGCCTGATCGGCGAGCGCGCCCGCCTGCTGGGCATCGGCGATTGCCTCGGCCTTCTTGCCATGGGCAAGGCGTTCCTGCGCCGATTGCAACGCCGCGCGCGCCTGCGTCTGCAGCCCGGCTGCTTCGCCGCTGGCGCCGACCTTGTCACCCGCCTCGATCTTGCCCTTGGCTTCGGCAATCGCAGCGCGCGCCCGGTCGGCTTCGCCGGCATACGCCGTTGTCGAAAGCGCAGAAATCGCAACAACTGCCGAGATGGCTGCTGCACGCGCCAATATACCAATGTTGTTCATCGCTCTAAATTCCCTGTAGACTGCGTCGTGCGGCGTAAACGACGTCGCATCGCGCGAAGTTCCGCCGCCCCGTAGCAGTCTGCACGGCGACAACTGCCCGATCGACTGAGATACAGCGGATCCGATGCGGGCATCGGACCCGCAGATCTGATGACTGTGCGACTTTGGCGTGCGGTAGTCTTGCGCGCGACGCTGGACGCCTGATGACCTCGGCGCCGGTGCCAGCCCGCGAGCGCCGCGCCCATTTTGTCGCGCACGCTGACGCTGCTCTCGACATTATCGCTGCCGCCGGGCTTATCTACGCCGTCGGCGGTTCGAGGGCGAGCGGGCGACAAAGGGGGAAGAATGACGGCCAGGATTTCGATCGCTGCGGCGCTGTTGATGACGTCGACGCTGGCGGCGGCCGCGCCGCATGCGATTTCACCCGACGACATTGCCCGCATCCAGACGGTCGGCAGCCCCGATGTCGCGCCGGGCGGCGACTGGGTCGCCTATGTATCGGCGGGAACCGACATCGTCGCCGACAAGGGCGTCAGCCATATCTGGATGACCAGCTGGGACGGCAGCCGCACGGTGCAGCTGACCAGCCGATCCAAGGAAAGCGAATCCTCGCCGCGCTTCAGCCCCGATGGCCATTCGCTCGCGTTCATCTCGGCGCGGGGCAGCGCGCATGACGATGACGAGCTCTGGGTGCTCGACCGCGCCGGCGGCGAAGCCCGGCGGCTGCCCGGCATCACCGGATCGGTGATCGACTTTGCATGGTCGCCCGATTCGCGGACGATCGCGCTGGTGCTCGCCGATCCTGAGCCCGACGAAAAAGCCAACGCCGCTGCAAACGCCGCAACGCCGTCGCCCGCTCGGCCCGGCAGCGATGCCGCCCCCACCGGCAGCGCCGCCGATGGCCCGACAGTGACCGCGACCAGCGCGTCGGCCGAAAAGCCGCCCAAGCCGATCGTCATCGACCGCTTTCACTTCAAGCAGGACATCGACGGCTATCTCGGCGTCCAGCGCAACCGGCTGTGGCTGTACGACATCGCCAGCGGCAAGGCGCGGCGGCTGACCACGGGTAACTTCGACGAAGGGCTGCCCGCGTGGAGCCCGAACGGCGCGCAGATCGCGTTCACTTCGAACCGCAGCGCCGATCCCGATCGTGGCTATGACA
Organism: Sphingomonadales bacterium; assembly: GCA_038225475.1. Lineage (GTDB taxonomy): Bacteria > Pseudomonadota > Alphaproteobacteria > Sphingomonadales > Sphingomonadaceae > Polymorphobacter_B. The sequence continues at coordinate 90,100 of JBBRRA010000004.1, read as the reverse complement.
GCAATCTGTACCGCGTCGCGCCCGCGCCCGCGCCTGCTGAACCGGTTCGGCTGACGACCTTCGAGGGGCCCGACAACAGCATCGAACTGGGCAGCTATCCGGCGTGGAGCCCCGATGGCCGCAGCATCGCCTATATCGAAGGCGGCCCCGTCAAGCTGATCGGCTATGGCACGCACCATCTTGCCGTCGTGGCGGCGGCGGGCGGTGCCGCTCGCGTGCTGACCGCCAGCCTCGACCGCAATGTCCGCGATCCGCTGTGGTCGCCCGACGGTCGGGCGCTGTCGTTCCTTGTCGAAGACGACGGCATCGTCCGGCTCGCCAGCGTCGCTGCAACCGGTGGCGGCGTCGTGCCGCGCATCGGCGGATTCCGCGTCCTCAGCACCCCGGCCGCCGGTCCGAAGGGGCGCATCGCGGTGGTGGTGTCGACCCCGAGCGCCCCGGGCGAAATCTTCGCGGTCGATGGCAACAAGCTGCGCCAGCTCAGCCACCAGAATGATGCGTGGTTGCAGACGGTGACGATGAACCCCGTCACCGCAACCAGCTTCCGCAGCGCTGACGGAACCGAAGTGCACGGCTTTGTCACGCGTCCGGCGAATGCGGGTGCCGCCCCGACGCCGGCGCTGCTGTTCAACCATGGCGGCCCGCAAGCGCAGTTCGCCGCCGAATTCGACCTCGCGTGGCAAATCCTTGCCGGGAACGGCTATACCGTGGTGTCGTCCAACCCGCGCGGCAGCACCGGGCGCGGGCAGGACTATGGCAAGGCGATCTATGCCGCATGGGGCAGCGTCGATGTGGCCGACGCGCTGGCCGCGGTCGACGACGCGGTGGCGCGCAAGCTCGCCGCACCTGCCAAGCTCGGCGTCGTCGGCTGGAGCTATGGCGGCATGCTCACCAACTACATCATCGCGTCCGATACGCGCTTCAAGGCGGCGGTGAGCGGTGCCAGCATCAGCAACATCCTCGCCGGATACGGCACCGATCAATATATCAACGACTATGAGACCGAGCTCGGGACGCCGTGGCAACATCCCGACGCGTGGATGAAGGTCAGCTATCCATTTTATCACAACGACCGGATCGTCACGCCGACCCTGTTCATGGTCGGCAACAAGGACTTCAACGTACCGTTGCTCAACAGCGAGCAGATGTATCAGGGACTGCGCAGCCGCAACGTACCGACGCAGCTGGTCATCTATCCCGGCGAATTCCACGGCATGAAGCGCCCGAGCTTCCTCAAGGACCGCATGGAGCGCTGGCTGTCGTGGTTCGACGCGCGGGTCAAAACCGGCTGAGCAGCAGGTCTCTGACGCACGGGGCGCGGCGATCCGTCAGGAACACGCCGCGCCCGGTGCGGCAGGTGCCAGCCGGACCGAGCGCAGGATGATCGCCAGCGGCGCGTCGGCGTCGATGCGCATGGCATTGCCGAGCGCACCGATCGCGGCACCCTTGTCGGCGAAGCACCGCAACGGAATGCCGAGCGTGACCGGCCCGGTCGCCGCCAGCCGCGCCGTCAGGTCGATCGGCACATTGCCCAGCGCCAGCGTGACCTTGCCGCGCGGCGGTCGCTGCACGACCATATCGACGGTCAGCGCATCCCCCGACCGAGCCTGCTGCCCAAGATCGACCGCGGGGCCATCGATCGATACCGATCCGGGGCCGCTCCACGTCACGGCACGCGAATCTTCCTGCGCGGCAATATCGACCGGTCGGGTTTCGACGGAACCGAGCGGGGTGCGCGCCGTCCCGCCGGTGACGGGGCGCGCGCCGCCGCCGTCGGCAATGGTCATCGCCCACGGCGACAGCACGCGCCCCGCTGCAAAATATCGCCCGAGGTTGAGCGCCGCGTCGAGATCGACGCCCATGCCTTCACTCAGCTGTCCGACATGGCGGGGCGCGGCATAGGACAAGCCGTACCCGCGCGCGAACACCGGCGTTACCACCGGCGAGCGCGCGTCGCGTGGCCACGCGAACGGCAGCCGTCCGGCAAAGTCGCGCGGCGGCAGCCCCCTGCCCGGCGCGACCAGCACGTCGGCGACGCCGCCACCTTCGGTACCGGGCAACCATGCGGCGACGAACGCATCGGCGACGTTTAAGAGCGGGCTCACGAACAATGGCCGCCCCGACAGGAACACGGCAACGGTCGGGATGCCAGCCGCTTTCAATCGTTTGAGCAGCGCAAGGTCGCGCGCGTCCTGCGGCTGATACGCCAGCGTCGCGACATCGCCCTGAAACTCGGCATAAGGTGTCTCGCCGAACACGACGACCGCGACGTCGGGTTTGCCCACAAAGCTGCCGTCGGGCGAAAGCGTCGCGTTGCCACCGCCAGCCTTGACCGCCTGCGCCAGCCCGTCCCAGATCGTCTGGCCATTGGGGAAATCGGCGCGGGTCGTATCGGTGCCCTGCCAGCTGATCGTCCACCCGCCGGCCTGTTTGGCCATGCTGTCGGCCCCGTCACCCGCGACCAGGATGTGTGCGCCCGGCCGGATCGGCAGGACACCGCCCTCGTTCTTGAGCAGTACCAGCGACTTCGCCACCGCTTCGCGCGCCACGGCACGGTTCGCGGCGGTTCCGATCATCGCGGGATCGTCGCGCACCGGGCGACCGTCGAGCAGCCCGAGCTTGGCCTTGACGCGCAGGATCCGGCGCACCGCGTCGTCGAGCCGCGCCATCGGCACGCGCCCGGCGCGGACGTCGTCGACGGTGTTGGCAAACAACTGCTTCCAGCTATCGGGTGCCATGAACAGGTCGAGGCCGGCATTGAGCGCCTGCGGGCAATGCGTGGTGGTGCACCCATCGACCTGGCCGTGCGCATTCCAGTCGCCGACGACCAATCCCTCGAAGCCCATGCGTTCTTTGAGCACGCCAGTGACGAGGCTGCGGTTGCCGTGGTTCTTGACGCCGTTCCAGCTTGAGAACGACACCATCACGGTCAGCGCGCCGGCGTCGATCGCGGCCGGATAGCCCTGCGCATGCGTCGCGATCAGCGCCGCCTCGCCGATCCGCGCGTCGCCCTCGTCCTTGCCGGCGTCGGTGGCGCCATCGGCAAGGAAATGCTTCGGGGTGGCGGCGACGTGGTCGGCAGCGACCGGGCTGCCACCGACCAGCGGCCCCTGCAGGCCGAGCACCATTGCCCGCGCATAATCGGCAACCAGCTTTGGATCGGCGGAATAGGCTTCATAGCTGCGGCCCCAGCGTAAATCCTGCGGCACCGCGAGCGTCGGCGCGAATGTCCACTCGATCCCGCTGGCGGAAACCTCGGCAGCGGTGACCGCGCCGATGCGCCGGATCAGCGCGGGATCGTGCGCCGCACCCAGCCCGATATTGTGCGGGAAGATCGTCGCGCCGGGCAGATTGCTGTGTCCGTGGACCGCATCGACACCGAACAGGATCGGCACCGCGACGCCGTTTGGTGCCGGGCGCGTGCTCGCGGCTCGGTACTGACGCACCATCGTTGCCCATTTCGATGCCGTGGCGCGTTCGTCGCCGAACGGCCCGCTGTTGCCGCCCGCAAGGATCGACCCGAGCGGATACCGCTCAAGATCGGCGGGCGTGATCGCCGAAATATCGGCCTGGATCGTCTGGCCGACCTTTTGCTCCAGCGTCATCCGCGCGATCAGCGTCGTGATCCGCGCCTCGGTCGCCGGGTCGCTGATCGCCGCCGGGCTGGCGGCGCGCGGCCATAGCCGCGGATGCGCGGTCGCCGACGGCGGCGCAGCACTGCCGGGCACCGCGAGCAGGCTCGCCAGCAGCGCCGCGATGGCAATCGTCCGCCGGGTCATCAGCTTCTCCATTTCAAGCAATATCGAGGCGAACGACAAGCAGCGCCGGAACCGCCATGCACGCCGCAAGGCCGAGCAGCAGCCCCGAATAACCTGCCACGCCGATCACCGCGATCGCCAGCAGCGGGGTGGTGACCGCAGGCACCGTATTGGTCAGGTTGAACCAGCCGAGGTCGCGGCCGAAATGGCGCGGGTCGAGCAGTTGCTGCATCGCGAACGACGAGTGCAACGCCAGAAAGCTGTTCGAGCCGATCAGGAACAGCCCATAGGCAATGATGACCGGGGTCCAGGCGTGCGCCATTCCCATTCCCAAAAGCCCCGTGGCGATCAGCGCGATCATCGCCAAAAGCGGCGCGCGCCTGCGTCCGGTGCGGTCGGTGAAATAGCCGAGGCCGAGCGCCACCGGGATCGAGCAAAGCTGCAGCGCCGCATTGGTGATCGCGTAGCGGCCGATATCGAGGCTTCCACCCGACAGATCGCGCAGGAAATAATAGAGGAAGACGAAAACCAGCCCTTCGGCAATCTGTACCACGAGGCGCGCAACCCAAAGCTGCAGCAGCACCTTGCGGGTGCCGGGCGCGCGCTCACCGGGGACAAATCGCGCGGTACGACCGAGCGGCGTGACACGTCGCATCAACATTAGCGGCAGTGCGGCGGCGCTGGTGATCGCCACGATCAGCGCGAGCTTGCTGGCCAGACCCGGCGGTACGGCAAGGACGGCAACCACCGACACCGCGGCGATCGCGGGCCCGCACGCCAGCATCCCGCCAAGCGCGCCCTGCTGCTGCCGTGGCACGCTGTCGGCGGCAAATGCGGCCAGCGGCGCGAGAAACAGATTGAGCGCGAATTGCCAGACCACGACCAACGCCACCAGCGCCGCCGGCGACGAGGCGGCGGCCATCCCGCCCGCCGCGAGCGCCGTCGCCAGCAACCCCGCTGCCGACCAGTACCGCCGGTCGCCGCCATGCGCTGCACTATGGTCGCTGGCCCAGCCCCACGCGATATTGCCGCTGCTCGCGGCGAGCGCGCCGAGCGTTGCCGAAAGCCCGAGCCAATGCAGATCCGCCGCCCCGGCAAGTTCGGTCAGGCGGATCGGCAACAGCAGCGTCAGGAACGGCGTATAGGCGACACAGCCGCCCGCCCACGCCAGCGCATAGCCCAACAGCAACGCGGGCCGCTGGCGCTCGAATGCTGCAGCCGCTGCGGTCACCGCGGTGCCGGACCGGTCGACGAGCGCACCGCAAGGTGGAAGGGAATGATGTGCGGCACGCCGTCGAGCGCTTTCGCCAGCGTGTCGCCGGGTTGGATCAGCAGTTCGGCGGCGCGCGCGGTCATCGCGGCGATCGGCTGGCTGATCGCGGTCAACGGCGGGACGCTGGTCCGCGCGATCGGCGTGTCGTCGAAACCGACCACCGACAATTGGCCGGGCACGGCGATGCCGCGTTCGTGTGCGACGGCGATCGTCGCCAGCGCCATCGGGTCGCTCGAGGCGACGATCGCACTCGGCGGCGCGTCGAGGTCGAGCAGCCGCCGCGCGCCGTCGAGCCCCGAAGCGAAACTGAAGTCGCCGGCCACCTGCAGCGCGGGATCGGCGTCGAGCCCGGCCGCGCGGACGGCGTCGACAAAGCCGCTGGCGCGCTCGCGGCTCAGCGCATAGTCGCCGCTGCCGGCGATGAAGCCGATGCGCCGGTGCCCGAGCGCCGCGAGATGCTCGACCGCGCAGGCGGCGGCCTTGCGGTCGTCCATGCGGATGATCGGGCCGGTGCCGCCAAACGCCCCGATCCGGGCGCAGCGGATCCCGGCGGTGGCGAGGATCGCCAGGATCGCCGCATTGTCGCTATGCGGCGGGGTCAGGATCACGCCGTCAGGGCGAAGCGCTGCCAGGGCGGCTTTCAGTTCGCGCTCGATATGATCGCTGTGCGTATCGACGAGCTCGAAAATCATGCGATAGCCGTGCTCGGCACAGGTCAGCATGCCGCCGAGCAGCATCTGGTCGACCCAGTCGGTGCCCTCCCGCAGCCGCCAGGTCTCGATCGTGCGGTCACGGTCGTTGAGCGCCAGCAGCAGGAACGACTTCGATCCGCCCATGCGCCGCGCCGCGATGCTCGGCGAATAGCCCAGCGCCGCGACCGCGGTTTCGACGCGCTCGCGCGCCTTGCCGCTGACGTTGGGACCGTTGTTGAGCACTCGGCTGACGGTCTGCAGCGACACCCCGGCGGCGGCGGCGACCTCGCGGATGGTCAGCTTGGCGGCACGCACTTCACCCATGCGACACCATCACTCGAGCCGCTCCGTCGCGTGGTCGAAGGCCATGCCGCTACGACTGCGGCGGCTGATAAACGCGAACATAGTCGATTTCCATGCGGGCCGGAAAGCCTGCCGGGTCGATCCCCTTGATCCCGCCCCAGTCACCGCCCACCGCAATGTTGAGCAGCAGGTAAAAAGGCTGATCGAACGGCCATTTATCGCGGTTCGGGCCGGCCTTCTTCAGCGCGAACACCCGCCGGTCGTCGACCCCCATGACGATCAGCGTCGGGGTCCACCGCAGCTGATAGCGGTGCATCGTGGTGCACGCATCCTTCACCGACGCCATTGCGGTATTTTCGGTGTGGATGACGAAATTCTCGGCCTTGGTATGCGTCGAGAAATGGATCTTGCCGGGGTCCGCGCCGACATGTTCCATGATGTCGATCTCGCCGCCATCGGGCCATTTCACCTTGGCGTCGGCGGGCAGCATCCAGATGCCGGGCCAGCTGCCGACGCCGCACGGCAGCTTGGCGCGAACCTCGACCGCGCCGTAGCGCCACGCCGCCAGCCCGCGCGTCATCATCCGTGCCGAGCTATAACGCTGACCGCCATAATCGGGGCGCGGGGCGATCGCCGCCGCGTCGGCACGCGCCTCGATAATCAGGCTACCGCCCTCGACGCGCGCGTTCTCGCTGCGATCGGCGGCATAATATTGCTTTTCGTTGTTGAACCAGCCGCCGCGATTATGCTCGGTGTCAAACGCCCACTTGGCCGGGTCGGGCGCGCCGTCGTGGTCGAACTCGTCCGCCCAGACCAGCGCATAGCCCGCCGGGACCATCGGCTCGGCATGCGCGGCAACCGCAGTGACGGCAAGCCCAAGCGCGCCGACTGCCCACCCGATTCTGGTCATCCTGTGCCCTTTACGAACGATCGGCGCGGCGACTGTCATCGCCGCGCCGACCAGCTTGTCAGAAGCTGACCCGAGCCCGGGCGCCGATCAACCGCGGACTGGTGTAGTAGCGCGAATTGGCAAACTGGCTAACCAGCAGTGCTGCCGCATGCGTCGAGTCGGTCAGATTATTGACATACGCCTCGAACCGGTACGGCCCGCTCGTCACGCCTGCCGCCGCATTGAATGTCGTGTATCCCGACAAGCGGTCGTCGAGAAAGGCACGCGGCTTGGTCGGCGAATTATAGTCGATCGAGTTGAAGATCGTCTGGAACGACGACGAGCGATACGCCGCCTGGATGACCCAGTCGATGACCATGCCTTTGCTGCCGATCGGGATCGCCTGCGCCAGCGAGGCATTGACCTGATAGCGCGGCGTCCGCGGCAACCGGTGCCCCTTGATCGACTGCGCCACGGCATCGACGCTGTTGACGTCGCTTTGGAAGCGGAAGTCCTGGATCGGGTCGGCGTTGACCACCTTCGCCTCGAGCCACAGCGCATCGAGCCCGAATTTGAAATGGCCCGGCAGCACGATCGACCCGGTCAGCTGCGCGCCGTAAGTTTCGTCGGTCGCAGCGTTATAGGTATAGCTGACCACGAGGCTGGTATTCGTGTTCGGCGGCAACGTCACCGTCTGAGTACCGATCTGGCTGACGATCTGCGCCACCGATAGCAGCGCCGACAACTGCTGATCCTTGTAGCGGTTGTAAAACAGCGATGCGTTGAGCGTCAGCGGATGGCCGCCGACGTCGAACCGGTTCTTCGAGCCGATTTCATACAGCGTCACGCTTTCCGGGCGGTAGGTCGGCGCATAGCCAAGGTTGCCGAGGTTGTCGTTGAACCCCGCCGACTTATGCCCGCGCGAGATCAGCGCATACGCCAGATGGTCTTCACCAAGGTCACCCTCGACACGCAGCCGCCAGTCGACGAACCGGCTGTGCACGCGGCCGTCCTGCTGGAAGATCTGCCCCGGGAACGGTACCGCATAGGTGTAGGCCCCGTTCGGCGCGCAGTTGAAGAAGGTCGCTTTCGTGCTGGCATAGCAGCCGGTGCCGCCAGCCGTCGCGTTCGGGTTGGTCGGATATTGCGCGATGGCGTTCGAAAACGCCGACAGGAAGGTGTCGCGCGCGCCGAAGCTTTTGATGCCGTTCAAGTAGAAGTTGACGATTTCCTGGTTCGTGACGTTACCGTCGTTGTTGACGTCGGGATTGAAAATCGTCCGGTCAAACCCGTTGAACTGGAAGCCCGGCGTGCCCAGCCGCAGCGGACCGCAGCAATTGAAGTCGGACGCCCCGAGCGCAAAGCCGTAGCGGGCGGCAACGCCGGTCCGCGACTTCTGATCGTCGGTGTAGCGAACGCCCGCCGTCACGCGCAGGTGCGACTGCACCGAATAGGTCGCATCGCCGAACAGCGCATATGCCTTGTCGTGCGTGCGCGTGTTGAACTCGAGCCCCTCGAAGAAGGGGTTGTCGTCCGAAGTCGCGCCGAGATAGCTCTTCTGGTCTTCGCTGAAATAGTTTCCGCCGATGCTGTAGACCAGCGGCGCGGTATCGTTGAACAAGCGCAGCTCGTGATAGTTCGACTTCGACTCGCCAAGGGTCAGCGACTGGCTGTAATTATCGAACGCCGCACGGCCACCGGGACCGTTGGTCAGCGCCAGATCGGCAAGGTAGTTGGGGTAATAGGGCACGATCGGCCCGGCACCACCGTTGCGGCGGTCGAGCACACGGTAGCTGCCGTTATATTCGACGCTGACCGGACCATCGCTGTCCCAGCGGAGATTGCCGCGAAAGCCATAGTGCTTGGTGCCGTCGAACGGCGACACCGGCCCGAGGACGACGGCGCGCGGGTCCTTGATCTGGTTGGCCTGATTGGTCAGGCCGCCGTCGATACCGAGGAATTGTGAGAAATTGGTGCCGAAATAGCCGGTCCCGGTCTGGCGGTTATAGTCGGCGGCAAGCAGCAGCTTGAGCTGCTGCGACGGCTGGAACAGCACCTGCGCGCGGATGCCGCGATCGTCGGCTTCCTCGGGAGCCTTGGTCGACGGGATCGGGCCGACGTTCTTGTAATAGCTGTCGTGGCGGTTGAAGTTGCCCGAGACGCGGAACGCCACCTTGTCGCCCGCCGGGACGTTGACGAAGCCGAAGGTTTCGACATGGCTGAAGTTGCCGTAGCCGCCGCCGATCTGGCCTTCGAACGCGCCGAGCTTCGGCGGAATCGACGTCACATTGACCGTGCCCGCAGTCGAGTTACGGCCGCGCAAAGTCCCCTGCGGACCATAGTTGACCTCGACCTGCTTGATGTCGAAGAACGCCGGCCCAAGACCGGAGGTGCGCGGAATATAGATGTTATCGAAATGCGTCGCGGCGGCGGGGTCGCCAAGCTCGGTCTCGTTGTTGGTACCGATACCGCGAATGTAGATTTCGATCTGGTTGTTGATGTTCGAAACGGTCACGCCGGGCAGCGAATCGTTGAGCCCGAACAGGCTGTTGATGCCGACTTTCTTCAGGTCTTCGCCGCTGATGACCGCAGCGGTCCCGCCGTATTTCTGCAGCGTCTGCTCGCGGCGGTCGGCGGTGACGACGATTTCGGTCGATGCGGCGGCGTCGCTGGCGGCGGCAGGCGCGGCCTTGGGCTTCGGCGGCGCGCTGTCCTGCGCAAATGCCGGTGCCGCAATCGCGGTTCCACACAGCAGTCCGGCCACGACGAATTTGAATCTGGTCATCTCAATCCTCCCCCTAGTGCACGAACCGAAAATGCCCGCCTTGTGGCGGTACAGTCGGGTGCGCCCGTCCTCGCGAGCTTGATTTGACGATTATTCCAAATTGAGAACGTTCACAAGCGGAAATAGCCGTGCGACCAACTGGCCCATATTCGGCAAGTTGGCCCTGCCGACCGGAGCGACCGGCCCGGCCGCCCGCGGCGTTGCGCCACTCCGATGCCGCGCGCTTTGCGACTACAGACGCGCATGACATTCATCCCCACCCGCGCCGCCGGCCTTGCCGCGCTGGCAGACTTCGTCGACCGTGCCGGTCCCGACTATACCGAAACGCGCAACTTCGACCGCGGCCCGGGCGACCGGGCGAACGTCTCGATGCTGTCGCCGTATCTGCGTTATCGACTGGTCACCGAAAGCGAAGTCGTCGCCGCGGTGCGCGCGCGGCATCCCGGCGAAACCGCAGCGAAATTCATTCAGGAAGTCTTCTGGCGGACCTATTGGAAAGGCTGGCTCGAACTGCGGCCATCGGTTTGGACGGACTATCTTGCCGACCTTGCCAGCCTCGAGGCGACATCGGGGGGCTGGCGGCGCGACTATGACCGCGCGCTTGCCGGCGGTACGGGCATCGACTGTTTCGATGCGTGGATCGCCGAGCTCGCCGAATTCGGGTATCTCCACAATCACGCGCGCATGTGGTTCGCGAGCATCTGGATTTTCACGCTGCGGCTGCCGTGGCAACTCGGCGCGGCGCTATTCTGGCAGCATCTCTACGACGGCGACGCGGCGTCGAATACGCTGTCATGGCGCTGGGTGGCCGGGTTGCAGACCGCCGGCAAAACCTATCTGGCGCAGGCGGATAATATCGCGCGCTACACCGGCGGGCGCTTTACCGCCGCCGGTCTGGCGACGCGCGCGGCCGTCATCACAGCGGCCCCCACCCCGGCGGCGCAACCGCTGGCATTGCCCGAGCCGCTGCCCAAAGGCCGCATCGGGCTGCTGCTTGCCGAAGACGATCTCGCCCCCGAAACGCTGTTGCCCGGCTCGGCGGAAGTCGGTGCGATCGCCGCGTTGGGCGGCAGGCATGGGCGGTCGCCCGCCGTTGAGCAGTTTATCGGCGACGCGCTCGGCGATGCGGGACGGCGCGCCCACACCGCCCATCGTGCCGAGGTCACCATGCTGCCCGATGCGACCGCCGCATCGGTGGGCGACTGGGCTGCGGCGCACGGCCTCGACCATCTCGTCATCGCCTATGCCCCGGTCGGGCCGAGCGCGGCAGCACTGGCATCGCTGGGGGACGACCTGCGCGCAGCGGGGATCCGATTGACCGCCGTGCGCCGCGCATGGGACGAACATGCGTGGCCGCATGCGCAGCGCGGGTTCTTTGCATTCCGCGAAAAGTGCATCCGGCTCGCTTAGCGCGGACCGTCGGAATAAAATCAGCTGGCGGAGTCGGAGGGATTCGAACCCTCGGTACCAGTTACCCAGTACGGCAGTTTAGCAAACTGCTGGTTTCAGCCGCTCACCCACGACTCCGAAGTGCGGTTCCTATGGCCTTGCCAACGCAGCGTCAACTAGGCGCGGCCGATGCTGCGATAGTCGATGCCGCGCCGGGCCATTTCCTCGGGGCGATAGACGTTGCGCAGGTCCACCAGCACCGGCGTCGCCATCAGCGTGCGGACGCGGTCCATGTCGAGCGCGCGGAACGCGTCCCATTCGGTGACCAGCACCGCGACATCGGCCCCGGTCACGCAGTCATAGGGGTCGCGGGCATAGTCGACGTCGGTCAGCACAAGCTTGGCCTGCTCGACGCCTTCGGGGTCGAACGCGCGGACGATCGCACCTGCATCCTGCAGCGCCTGCACCACGGCGATCGCCGGGCTGTCGCGCATGTCGTCGGTATTCGGCTTGAACGTCAGGCCGAGCACCGCCACGGTCTTGCCGCGCACCGAACCGTCGGCAGCAGCGATCACTTTTTTGGCCATCGCGCGCTTGCGCTGGTCGTTGACCGCTGCGACCGTCTCGACGATGCGCACCGGCGCGCCGAAGTCCTGCGCGGTCTTGATCAGCGCCAGCGTGTCCTTGGGAAAGCACGATCCGCCATAGCCGGGCCCGGCGTGCAGAAACTTCGAGCCGATGCGGTTGTCGAGCCCGATCCCGCGTGCGACGTCCTGGACATCCGCGCCGACGACTTCGCACAGGTCGGCGATCTCGTTGATGAAGGTGATCTTGGTCGCCAGAAACGCATTCGCGGCATATTTTATCAGTTCCGCCGTCCGCCGCGCGGTGAACAGCAGCGGCGAGGCGTTGAGGAACAACGGCCGGTACAGCTCGGTCATCACGTCGCGCGCGCGCGCATCTTCGGTGCCGATGACGATCCGGTCGGGGCGCTTGAAATCGCCGATCGCAGCGCCTTCGCGCAGGAATTCGGGGTTCGAGACCACGGCGAATTGTGCGTCGGGGCGCGCTTCGCGGATCGTGCGTTCGACCTCGTCGCCGGTGCCGACGGGCACGGTCGACTTGGTGACGATCACCGCATAGCCGGTCAGTTCGGCAGCGATCGCGCGCGCCGCGGCATGGACAAAGCTGAGGTCGGCGTGCCCGTCGCCGCGGCGTGACGGCGTGCCGACCGCGATGAACACCGCCTCCGCGCCGTGCACGCCCGCCGCCAGATCATCGGTAAACGTCAGCCGGCCGGCGCGCGCATTGGCGGCAACGAGTTCGGGCAGGCCGGGCTCGAAAATCGGCATGATGCCGCTTTGCAGCCGGTCGATCTTGCTGCGATCGGTATCGACGCACACGACGTCATGGCCGAAATCGGCGAAGCACGCACCCGACACCAGCCCGACATACCCTGCTCCGATCATCGCCACGCGCATGTTGGTCTCCCGTTCATCGGCTGTTCGGGCGGGCGGTAGCATGCTCGTGGCAGGCGTCAAAGCGCCCGGTGCAACGGTGGACAATCGCCGCGGCCGCCGCCATGAAGGCGGCGGGGCACGGCAATCGATGAGGTGTGAAGACGATGCGTATCCCGGTGGCTATCCTGCTTTGGGCCGCAGCGCCGGCGGTGCTGGCGCAAACCGCTGCTCCCGTGGCACCGGTCACCACGACCGACCCGATGACCACGCAGGCGAGTGCAGCGGCAGCGGACACCACCTATAGCCAGCAGGATGTGCTGACCGCCGCCGACGGCGCCTTCGGCAAGGGCGCCGAGGGGCTGGCGAAGCTGGTCGAGAAAATCTTCAAGGAACGCGGGCAGCCGAACGGCTATATCGTCGGGCGCGAGGCGTCGGGGGCATTTTTCGCCGGGCTGCGCTATGGCAGCGGCACGCTGTTCCACAAGGTCGAAGGGCAGATGCCGGTGTACTGGACCGGTCCGTCGCTCGGGTTCGACATCGGCGGCGACGGCTCGAAGGTGTTTACGCTGGTCTATGACCTGAACGATACCAACGACTTGTTCCGGCGCTATCCAGCGGCCGAGGGCAAGGCCTATTTCATCGGCGGGTTCACCGCCAACTATAACCAGCGGGACAATGTCGTGCTGGTGCCGATCAAGCTCGGCGTCGGCTGGCGGCTGGGGATCAACGCCGGCTGGCTCAACTATACGCGCAAAAGCCGGGTGCTGCCGTTTTGAGCGTCGCCGCGCTCGACGACCGCGCGGTGCTGCGGATCGGCGGGGCCGATGCGCGCGGCTATCTGCAGGACCTGCTGACCAACGATGTGGCGGCGCTGCTGCCGGAACGCCCGCTTTATGCCGGGCTGCTCAGCGCGCAGGGCAAGCCGCTGTTCGACATGATCCTGCATGACGGCGGCACGGCGGTGCTGGTCGATGTGCTCGCCGCGCATGCCGACGCGCTGGCGAAGCGGCTGACGATGTACCGGCTGCGCCGTGCGGTCACGATCGAGCCGAGCGCGATGCAGGTGTTTGCCGCATGGGGCGAGGCCGCCGCCGGTCACCCCGCCGATCCGCGGCTGGCCGCGCTGGGCAGCCGCTGGATCGGCACGGGCGCGGCGACCGCGACGACTGCGGAATATCACGCGCATCGGCTGGCGCTGGGCGTTCCCGACAGCACCGACTTGTTGCCCGACAAGATGATGTGGCTGGAGGCGGACGCGGTCGAACTCAACGGCGTCAGCTTCACCAAGGGCTGTTATGTCGGGCAGGAGAACACCGCGCGGATGCACCACCGCGACCGGCTGCGCAAACGGTTGCTGCCGGTGCGGTTGACCGGCGCTGCGGCGACCGGCGACGAGATCATGGCCGACGGCAAGCCGGCGGGCGAGCTGCGCAGCCACGACGGCGGCATCGGCATCGCCTATCTGCGGCTCGAGCCGGTCGAGGCCGCCGTGCCGCTGACGCTCGGTGGGCAGCCGGTGACGGTCGCATGGCCCGAATGGTTGCCCGCATGACCGCCGCGGCAAGGCCGCCGCTCGCCCGGCCCGACATGCTGATCGATGCGCCCGCCAAGGCGCAACAGCTGATCGGCCACACCTTCGACTGGGTCCGCACCGACAGCACGACCGCAGCGATTGCCGTCGGGTCGGCGGTCGGCGTTTATCTCGTGCTCGTCGCGCTGCGCTTCGGGATCGGCCGCGCGCTGCGCTTTGGCCAGGGGACGACGCCGCTCGCGGTGACCAGCTGGCGCGGCTTTGCGGCGCGCATGGTCGGCCGGACGCGCAGTTTTTTCCTCGGCGCGGTGGCCGCGCATACGGTGTCGCTGACGATCGCCGCGCCGGGCACGCTGCGCCATGCAATCGGGGTGGTGTTCACCGTATCGGCAGCGGTTCAGGGGGCGGTCTGGATCCGCGAGCTGATCCTGTCGCTGGTCGAACGCCGTGCCGCGACCGACGAGGAAAAATCGTCGATCCACAGCGCGATGGGCATCATCCGCATTCTGGTCAACGTCGTCGTCTGGGCGCTGGCGCTGATCCTCGTGCTCGACAATCTGGGCGTCAACGTCACCGCGCTGGTCGCGGGGCTCGGCGTCGGCGGCATTGCGATCGGACTGGCGGCGCAGGGCATTTTCGCCGACCTGTTCGCGGCGCTGGCGATCCTGTTCGACCGGCCGTTCCGGGTCGGCGACAATATCCAGTTCGGCGCGACCACCGGCACCGTCGAGGCGATCGGGCTTAAGACCGTGCGCATCCGCGCGCTGTCGGGCGAACAGGTGATCGTTTCGAACACCAAGCTGCTCGATCAGCAGATCGCCAATCTGCGCCGGATCGAACAGCGCCGCGTCGTGCAGACGCTGTATCTGTCGCTCGAAACACCCGCCGCAAAGCTCGCGAAAGTACCCGGCATGGCCGCCGACATCATCGCGCACGGCGACCATGCCCGGTTCGACCGCGCGCATATTTCGGCGCTGTCGCTCGATGCGGTCGAAGTCGAGATCGTCTATTTCACCACTGTCGCCGATTATGCGGTGATGATGGGCGCGCGCCAGACGCTGTTACTCGGCATGCTCGATGCGCTGGCGGCGGAAGGGATCCAGCTTGCGGAACGCCTGCTGCCCATCAACACGGGCCGCTAGCGCAACGCCTGCCAGCGCCGGGATCAGCCAGATCAGCCGCGCCTGATAGCGCGCAAACGGTCCCGACAGCACGCCGGTGATCCCCGCATTGAGGAACACTGCGGCCAAGATCAGCACGGCGAACGCCAGCATCTGCCGCCCCGCCGGAGTGGCGGCGCGAGCCCCCAGCGGCCACAGCGCGGCACCGGCCAACGCGAGCGACAGCAGCACCACCACGCCGTGCAGCAGCGCCGGGCGCGGTGCCGGCGGCGACCGGCCGTTCAGCCCGCCTTCGTCGCCGGTCGGTGCGGGCGTCAGCCATAGCGCACACGCATCGCCGCGCCGCCCGCAATGCGCCACCGCCATGATCATGTCGGGCAGATAGGTCCGCGCCCAATAATCGTCGGTCATGTAATAATGCGGATTACGGACGACATCGTCGATGCCGATCAGCGTCAGCTGCTTGGCCCAGTTCGACGCCGATGCCTTGATCTGCGCCCACGGGTCATGCGCGATGGTCTGCACGATGAACCGCGGCTCCTCGATCTCCAGCTGGACGCGGGTCGCATAGTTGGCGATCAGGAACACACCCGAAGTCGGCAGGTCGGACCACAGGATGTCCTCGCTGTCGTCGAGCGGCAAATGCTGAAACCGGCACAGCGCATAGTGCTCGCCGTGGCTGCAGGCATAGCGCAGATAGGCGCGGCCCGGCCCGTCGGCGAGCGTTCGCGCCATCAGGAACGGCTGATGCCGCAGCCGCTGCCCGGTCTGCGCCTCGACGATCATGCCGTACCCCGAATTGATCGCGATCGCGACGAGGATGGTCGCGGTCACCGTCGCCAGCCGCAGCGCCGACGACCGCCACCCGGCTCGCAGCCACCGCAGCAGCACCGCCGCCACCGGCACCAGCGTGATCGCCAGCAGTTCGTGCGAGGTGTGGGTGACGAGCGCAAAGCTCAGCAGCACGGCAATCCCGGCGCGCTCCGGGCGTGACAGCGCGGTCCAGAATAACGCCAGCAGCGCCACCCCGAGCACGCCGACGCCGGCAAACGCGTCGGGCATCGCGAAACCGGCAAAGAACGGCAGCGTCGACCCCGCCGCGAGCGCCGCCATCATCGCGAGGTAACTGCGCGGCCCGGCGCGCGGAACTGCGCAGCGCAGCACCAGCAGCAGTGTCCACGCCGCGCTCGCCGCCTGCGCAGCCGCGACCAGCCACAACGTCCCCGCGCTTTCGAGGCCGTAAAGAAACAGGCTGTACGTCGTCGACCGCGCTGCCATCTGCGTGCGCGACAGTTCGGCATCGATCGCCGCCTGGCGCTTGTCGGCGGCGCTGCGCGTATCGGGTTCGGGCTGAACGCCGAACCACTGGACGCGGGCTTTCTGCCACAGCTCGATGCCCTGCGAATAATAGTCGTCGGTGTCGGTGAACACCGTCGGAAAGCCGTCGACCCGGATCGCGAGCAGCAGGATCGCCGTCCCCGCGAGCACAAGCCACAGGGTTCGCCAGCGCCCGGCCAACCGGCTCATAGCCCGCCAACGTCCTCGATCGACAACAGGCTGGCGTTGCCGCCCGCGCTGGTCGTATCGACCGACACCGCGCGCTCGGTGGCAAAGCGCAGCAGATAATGCGGCCCGCCCGCCTTGAAGCCGGTACCCGACCGGCCCTCGCCGCCGAACGGCTGGCTGCCGACCACCGCGCCGATCATCGCGCGGTTGATGTACAGGTTGCCGACCGTGGCCAGCGCCGCGACGCGTTCGGCGGTCGACGCGATGCGGCTGTGCAGCCCCATCGTCAGCCCGTAGCCGCTGGCGTTGATCGCCGCGATCGTCGCGTCGAGGTCGCCGGCTTTCCACGTCACCACATGGAGCAGCGGCCCGAACCATTCGGTTGCCATGTCGGCGATCCGGTCGATGCGGATCACGGTCGGCGCAACATAGTCGCCCGGCGGCACCGCGACCGTGTGCACCCAGCGCGCGCGGACCGACTGGCGATAGCTTTCGAGCCGGTCGAACGCGGCAGTGTCGATCACCGGCCCGACATCGGTGCGCGGATCGGCCGGGTCGCCGACGACTAAGGTATCCATCGCGCCGCCGAGCATATTGAGGATGGTGTCCGACACATCCTCCTGCACCACCAGCAGCCGCAATGCCGAACAGCGTTGCCCCGCCGAACGGAACGCGCTGGTCACCACATCGACGACGACCTGTTCGGGCAACGCGGTCGAATCGACGATCATCGCGTTGAGGCCGCCGGTTTCGGCGATCAGCGGAACCAGCGGGCGGGTTTCATCGTCGAGCAGCGACCGCGCGATCGCGCGTGCGGTCGCCGTCGAGCCGGTGAATGCCACGCCCATGATGCGCGGGTCGCCGGTCAACGCCGCGCCGGTTTCGGCCCCGCCGGTCACTAGCCGCAGCACATCGCCCGGAACGCCGGCCGCATGCGCCAGCGCGACGGCGGCAGCCGCAATGCGCGGCGTCTGCGGCGCGGGCTTGGCAACGACGCTGTTGCCCGCCACCAGCGCGGCCGCGACCTGGCCGATGAAAATCGCCAGCGGGAAGTTCCACGGCGCGATGCATGCGAACACGCCGCGCCCCGCCAGCCGCAGCTCGTTGCGCTCGCCGGTCGGGCCGGGCAGCGTCTGCGGCGCGAACCGTGCGCGTGCTTCGAGCGCGTAATAGCGACAGAAATCGACCGCCTCGCGCACCTCGGCAAGCGCGTCGGGGATCGTCTTGCGCGCCTCGTCGACGCACAGCGCCATCAGCGCGTCGCGGTTCGCCTCGAGGCTGTCGGCGAGCCGTTCGAGGCAGGCGGCGCGCGCCTCGACCGGCGTGGCGGCCCATGCGGGGAACGCGGCGTGCGCAGCGGCGACGGCGGCGGCGACGGCAAAGCGGTCGTGCGGGTCGGCGACCTGCGAACGCTTGCCGAACAGCGCGTCCGCCTCGTCGAAGTTCCGGACTGCAGCAGCGGTCCGCGCCAGCACCGCGCCATCGGCAAGGTCGACCCCGGCCGAGTTGACGCGCCCGGGAAACAGCGCGGCAGGCAGCGCGATCGACGGATGCGGGCTGCCGCCGACGCTGGCGATCTTGACCGCGGGGTCGGCGAGCAGCGCATCGTCCGACACGCCCGCATCCGCCAACTGATGCACAAAGCTTGAATTCGCGCCGTTTTCGAGCAGCCGCCGGACCAGATACGCGAGCAGATCGCGGTGCCCGCCCACCGGCGCATAGCTGCGGCAGGCATAGCCCTCGTCGCGCACCAGCCGCTCGTACAGCCCCTCGCCCATGCCGTGCAGCCGCTGAAACTCGAACCCGCCGGGCTTCCCCGTCCATTCGAGGATGGTCGCCACCGTCAGCGCGTTGTGGCTCGCGAACGCCGGAAAAATGTGGTCGGCGGCGATCATATCGTGCGCGCAGGCAAGGTAGGACACATCGGTCGCCGCCTTGCGCGTGAACAGCGGATAGTCGGCGAGCCCCTCGACCTGCGTGCGCTTGATCTCGCTGTCCCAATACGCGCCCTTGACCAGCCGCACCGACAACCGCCGCCCGGTGTCGGCCCCCAACGCATCGGCCCAGCCGATCACCGCACGCGCGCGCTTGCCGTACGCCTGCACCGCCATCCCATAGCCGTCCCAGCCCGCCAGCGCCGGGTCGCGCGCGACGCTGCCGATAATGTCGAGCGACATTTCGAGCCGCTCGCTCTCCTCCGCATCGACGGTCAGCCCGATGCCCGCCCGCGCCGCAGCACCCGCCAGATCGCGCAGCATCGCGGTCAATTCGGGAACGCAGCTATCGGCGTGCGCTGTCTCGTAGCGCGGGTGCAGCGCCGACAGCTTGACCGAGATCGAGTGCGCCGCCGCGGTGTTCTTCGCGCCGATCCGTGCGATCGCCTGAACATAGCTGTCGAAATAGCGCGCCGCGTCGTCCTTCGTCCGCGCCGCTTCGCCGAGCATGTCGAAGCTGGCGGTAAAGCCCCGGTTGTCGTCATCGTCGGCGCGCGCCAGCGCCTCGTCGATGGTGCGGCCCATCACGAAAATCTGCCCCATCATCCGCATCGCCGCGCCGACTGCGGTGCGCACGAACGGCTCGCCCGAGCGCGCGATCAGCCGCTTGAGCACGCTCGCGCGCCCGGCCCCCTCGTTATTGGCGCCGACCACCGCGCGCGTCAGCACCAGCCCCCAAGTTGCCGAATTAACCAGCAGCGAATCGGATTTGAGCGAATGCGCGCCCCAGTCCGCACCGCCGATCTTGTCGCGGATCAGCAGGTCGGCAGTCTCGGCATCGGGTACGCGCAGGAACGCCTCGGCAAGGCTGAGCAGCGCGACGCCCTCCTGCGTGTTGAGCCGGTATTGCTGCAGGAAGCGATTGACCCAGCCTGCGCCTTGCGCGGCGCGCAGGTCGGCAAGCAGCCCGAGCGCGCGATTGACCACGCCCTCGCGCGTCGCCGCATCGAGCGTCGCGGTGGGCAGCAGGCCGCCGAGCACCGTCGCCTCGGGGGCGCGGTGAAGCGGGCGCAGCGCAGCGCGGGCATGGGCAAGTGTCATAGGCTGCGGGTTTAGCCGTTTCTCCCCTCCCTGCAAGGAAGCGGCGCTATTTCGCCATCAAGCCGTCGTCGATTTCGCGCGCGCGCACTGCCGCTGGACGGTCCTTGATCCGGTCCCAATACGCCTCGAACCCCGCACGCTTGTCGATCGAGCCGAACTGCAGCCCCCAACCGATCTGCGAGCCGAACACCACATCGGCAGCCGTGAAGCGGTCGCCCGCGACATAGCCGTCGTGCGCAACGGCTAGCTCCATCGCGTCCATGACCGCGTCGAAACTGCCATATCCCGCCATCACCGACTTGCCTTCGGGCACCACGAACCCGAGCGCCTTGTTGGTCACCGCCTGCTCGATCGGCCCGGCGGCAAAGAACAGCCATCGGTAGTAAGCTGCGCGCTCGGCCGGCGGCGGCGCGAGACCCGCTGCCGGAAACGCATCGGCAAGATAGGCGCAGATCGCCGCGCCCTCGGTCACCACCTGCCCGCGGTGCACGATCGCCGGGACCTTGCCCATCGGGTTGACCGCAAGATACGCCGCACTCTTCATCGTGGTGTGATAGTCGAGCAGTTCGGTCCGGTACGGCTGCCCGACTTCCTCGAGCATCCAGCGCACGATGCGCCCGCGCGACATCGGATTGGTATAGAAAACGAGGTCGTCTGTCATGCAATCCTCCCTTGTCGAAAGAGAACATATCATGTCCAAAGCCTGTGGGGAACCGTCATGCGGAAAATCGGGATGACGCAAACGTAAACCGCCGCTAGGGTGCGTCAAATCGTTCTTGGGGAAGACATCGATGCGCGCTGCCATATCGCTCGACGACTATCGCGCGCTGATCGGGACCGAGGTCGGCGTGTCCGACTGGGTGCTCGTCGATCAGGCGAAGATCGATGCGTTCGCCGAGGTTACCGGCGATCACCAGTTCATCCATGTCGATCCGGTCGCGGCCGCCAAGACGCCGTTCGGCACCACCATCGCGCACGGCTATCTGACGCTGTCGCTGTGTTCGGTGTTCGCTTATGGCGCAATGCCCGGCATTGCGGGCGCGAAGATGGGCGTCAACTACGGGCTCAACAAAGTCCGCTTCATGGCCCCTGTCAAGTCGGGCAAGCGCGTGCGCGGGCGGTTCACGCTGACGGCGGTCGATACGCGGCCCGACGGCGGATTTCAGTCGACCGTCGCGGTCACCGTCGAAATCGAGGGCGAGACCAAGCCCGCGTTGATCGCCGAATGGCTGACGCTGGTGTATCTGTGAGCCGCATCGCACCGCTCGCCAAGCCCTTCCCGCCCGAGTTCGCGGCGGCGATGGAGCGCATCATGCCGCCGGGCGCCGAGCCGCTGGCGCTGTTCACCACCGTTGCCACCTCACCGCGCGCGTGGGAGAAATTCGGCGGCGGCTCGATGTCGGGCAAGGGTCCGCTCGAGTTCCGCCACCGCGAAATCGTCATCGACCGGACGACCGCAAAGACCGGCTGTGAGTATGAATGGGGCACGCACACGCAGCTGTTCGCGGCGAAAGCGGGCCTTACCGACGCGCAGATACGCTCGACGTTCGACGGCCATGCCGACGACGGCAACTGGAGCGATGCCGAGGCCGCGCTGATCGCCAGCGTCGATGCGCTGCTTGCCGACAAGCGGCTGAGCGACGCCGAATTTGCGCGGTTGAGCGCGCATTTCGATGCGACGCAAATCCTCGAAGTCATCCAGCTTATCGGTTTTTACCACGGCGTCGCGCTGATCTGCGGCGCGCTCGACCTGCAACCCGAAGCCGGCATGGCCCGCTTCCCCACCGCTTGAAGGACCCATCGCATGCGTGAAGCCGTCATCGTTTCCACCGCCCGCACCCCGATCGGCAAGGCCTATCGCGGCGCGTTCAACGCCTCGCCGCCGCCGCTGCTCGGTGGCCATGCGATCAAGCACGCGGTTGCGCGCGCCGGGATCGACGGGGCCGAAGTCGACGACGTCGTCTGGGGCGCATCGCTCCAGCAGGGCGGGCAGGCTCCCAATATCGCGCGCCTGGCGCTGCTGCGCGCCGGGTTGCCGGTGACGGTCGCGGGCCAGTCGATCGACCGGCAGTGCTCGTCGGGGATGATGGCGATCGCGACGGCCGCCAAGCAGATCATCGTCGATGGCATGACGATCGCAGTCGGCGGCGGGCAGGATTCGATCTCGATGGTGCAGAACGAAAAGATGCGCGTCGATCCCGACCTCGGTCTGATGGCGATGCACAAGAACATCTACATGCCGATGATCGACACCGCCGAGACGGTCGCCAAGCGCTATAGCATCAGCCGCGACCGGCAGGACGAATACAGCTTCCAGTCGCAGATGCGCACCGCGGC
This sequence comes from Sphingomonadales bacterium, assembly GCA_038225475.1. GTDB lineage: Bacteria > Pseudomonadota > Alphaproteobacteria > Sphingomonadales > Sphingomonadaceae > Polymorphobacter_B. Next base: position 68,021 of record JBBRRA010000004.1, on the reverse strand, counting down.
CGCACAGGTCGCGGGCAAGTTCGACGACGAAATCGTGCCGCTGACCACCAAGATGGGCATGGTCAACAAGGAGACCAAGGAAGTCACCATGCACGAGGTGACGCTGTCGAAGGACGAGGGCAACCGCCCCGAGACGACGCTTGAGGGCCTGAAAGGCCTGAAGCCGGTGCGCGAGGGCGGCGTGATTACCGCGGGCAACGCATCGCAGCTTTCGGACGGCGCCAGCGCCTGCGTGCTGATGGAGGCGAGCGAAGCATCGAAGCGCGGGCTGCAGCCGCTCGGCGCGTATCGCGGCATCGCGGTGGCGGGGCTCGAGCCCGATGAAATGGGCATCGGGCCGATCTATGCGATCCCCAAGCTGCTCAAGGCCAACGGCCTGACGATGAGCGACATCGGCCTGTGGGAATTGAACGAGGCGTTCGCGGTGCAGGTGCTGCATATCGCCGACGTGCTCGGCATCGACCAGTCGATCCTCAACGTCAACGGCGGCGCGATCTCGGTCGGCCACCCCTACGGCATGTCGGGCGCACGGCTGACCGGCCATGCGCTGATCGAAGGCAAGCGCCGCGGCGTCAAATATGTTGTGGTGACGATGTGCGTCGGCGGCGGCATGGGCGCTGCCGGGCTGTTCGAAGTTTATTGAGCCGCCAGCCGGGGAGGGCAGCCCCCTCCCCGGCCGGTCCGCCAGCGCACCGCTGGCGGCAGCGTTGACTTAAAACCTATTTGGCTCTATACGCCATGGCATGTCAACGGTTCAAAGCCCCGGATGCAAGGCCGATTTGGCAGCCGAAATTGCAATTCACCTTCGGCATCGAGTAAAGTTAGACGGGTTAGGCGGTCGCCGCCCGCCCCCGCTTCAGCCCGGTTTCTTGCCGGTGGCGTCGTCGTCATCTTCCTCGTCGATCTCGTCGAGATCGTCGTCGTCGGCATCGAGGTGCTCGATCAACGCTTCGGCAATGATGTCGAGCTGATCATAGGTCGCGGTCAGCTCGTGCGTCGCGCCGCTGTCGTCCTCGATCGTCAGCAGATAGTCGTCACCGGCTTCGGTGATCGTGAAATTCGACAGGGTGCGGGCCATTGGGGAATCCTTCCAGGTAACGTCCGGCGATAACGCGTGCACGCCGATACGGGTTCGCGGCGGGCGCAAGAAATCGCCGGATAATGACCTTAAGCACCGACTGTGACCGATCGAGCGTGGCGCGAGACCGCAGCGACGCTTGCACCGCGCGCCCACGCCACTAAGTCGGGAGGACATGACCGATCTGTTCCCCGCCACGCCTGCCGCACCGCCGCTTGCCGAGGCGCTGCGCCCGGCCGGGCTGGGCGACGTGGTCGGGCAGGAGCACCTGACCGGGCCCACGGGCGCGATCGGGCGGATGGTCGCGGCGCATAAGCTCGCGTCGCTGATCCTGTGGGGGCCGCCCGGCACCGGCAAGACGACGATCGCCCGACTGCTCGCCGACGCCGTCGGGCTGCGCTTTGTCGGCGTATCGGCGGTGTTCTCAGGCGTTGCCGACCTTAAAAAGCTGTTCGCCGAAGCCCGCGGCTTTGCCCGCGACGGCACGCAGACCTTGCTGTTCGTCGACGAGATCCACCGCTTCAATCGCGCGCAGCAAGACGGCTTCCTCGGCGTGGTCGAGGACGGCACCGTCATCCTCGTTGGTGCCACCACCGAGAACCCGAGCTTCGAGCTCAACGCCGCGCTGCTCAGCCGCGCGCAGGTGTTGATCGTGCGCCGCCTCGACGCCGCTGCCCTCGAGACGCTGCTGGCGCGTGCCGAGGCGATGACCGGCCGCACGCTGCCGCTGACGCCCGCCGCGCGCGAGGCGCTGGTGGCGTCGGCCGATGGCGACGGGCGCTTCCTGCTCAACCAGGCGGAGACGCTGTTTTCGATCCACCTCGATGCGCCGCTCGAGCCGCAGGACCTGCGCGACCTGCTCCACCGCCGGGTCGCGGTGTACGACAAGGACCGCGAGGGCCATTACGGGCTGATCTCGGCGCTGCACAAGTCGCTGCGTGGCTCCGACCCCGACGCCGCGCTGTATTATCTGGCGCGCATGCTGACGGCGGGCGAGGAACCGCTGTACGTGCTGCGGCGGCTGGTGCGCTTTGCCAGCGAAGACATCGGGCTTGCCGACTCGAACGCGCTGGTGGTGACGCTGGCGGCGAAGGAGGCGTACGACTTCCTCGGCTCGCCCGAAGGCGAGCTGGCGATCGCGCACGCCTGCCTGTACCTCGCTACCGCGCCCAAATCGAACGCGGCGTATACGGCGCAAAAGGCGGCATGGCGGTCGGCAAAGGAAACCGGCTCGCTCAACCCGCCGCCCAATATCCTGAACGCGCCGACGCGGCTGATGCGCGATTTGGGGTACGGCAAGGATTATGCCTATGACCATGACGCCGAAGGCGGCTTTTCGGGCGCAAACTATTGGCCCGACGAATTGACCGCGCAGACTTTCTATACGCCCTCCGACCGTGGCCATGAAAAGCGCATCGCCGAACGGCTGGCGTGGTGGGCAGCGCGGCGCGGCGCATGAGCTTCGACCGCTTTGTCGCCATCGACTGGACCGGTGCGCGGGGCGAACGCCATGCCGCGATCGCGGTCGCCGAGTGCGCCGCCGGTGACAGCGCGCCGGCGATTGTGCGGCCCGGCCACCGCTGGTCGCGCGCCGAGGTGCTCGACTGGCTGCAGCAGATCGCCGTGCGGGGCGAGCGCACGCTGATCGGCTTCGACTTCTCGTTCAGCCTGCCGCATGCCGACCGCGGCGCGTTCTTCCCCGGCGACGCCGACAGCCCCGCCGATGCGCGCGCGCTATGGGCCGAAGTCGATGCCGTCGCCGTCGCCGACCCGCATTTCGAGGCGCATGCCTATATCGAACGGCGGCGGCGGCACTATTGGCTCGGCAGTGCCGACGGCGACAAGGCAACGCGCGCGCGGCTGCGCAAGGTCGAACATGTCTGGGCGGCGAAAAAGCTTGGCGCGGCATCATCGGTATTCGCGCTGGTTGGCGCGGCGCAGTGCGGCAAGGCCAGCCTGTCGGGCATGCGGCTGTTGCACCGGCTCGACATGCCGGTCTGGCCGTTCGACGCGCTCCCGGCGACCGGTCCGGCAGTGGTCGAAATCTATTGCCGGACCTTTGCAGCCGATGGCGGCGTGCGCGGCAAGATCCGCAGCAAAAGCGTGCTCGACGGCGCACTGGCGCGGTTGGACAGCGCCCCGGCACTCGTTGCCGACAGCTTTGCCGACCATATCGGCGACGCGCTGATCTCCGCCGCCGGCATGCGCCGCGCGGCAACGGACGCGCGATTATGGACAGCGCCGGGGATCGCCGCGCTCGAAGGCTGGACATTCGGCGTGGCGTCCGACGGCGTAACGCCCTAGACGGGGCGCAAGATGCCGGTGCTCGCGACCTTCCCCCCCCTTTTGCTCGTCATGCTCGGCGGCAGCGTCGGCGCGGGCGCGCGCTATCTGCTCAGCCGCTGGACGGTCGAAAATCTTGGCCCCGAGCTGCCGTTCGGCACGTGGGGCGTCAATCTGCTCGGCGCGTTTGCGATGGGGCTGCTCGCCGGATGGTTGATCCGCGTCGGCGGCAACGAGCCGCTGCGGCTGCTGCTCGGTGTCGGTGTGCTGGGCGGGTTCACGACGTTTTCGGCATTCAGCCTCGAAGTCTTCACCATGCTCACCACGGGCAATGTCGGGCTCGCCGCCGCCTATGCGGTTTCCTCGATCGCCGGCAGCGTGCTCGCGCTATTCGCCGGTGCCATGCTGGTCCGACTATGACGCAGACTGTTGCCATCGATGCCGAAGATGACGGCATCCGCCTCGACCGCTGGTTCAAGCGCCACCGCGCCGACGTCAGCTTCAACACCGTGTCGCGCCTGTGCAAGCTCGGCACGATCCGCCTCGACGGGCGCAAGACCGACCCGAGCGAACGCATCGCCGCCGGTCAGGTGCTGACCATCCCGCCGATCGACACCCCGTCCGATGCCCCCGGCGAAGCGCCGCGCCGCCCGTTGAGTGCGGCCGAGATCGAATATGCCCAAAGCCTCGTCATCCACCGCGACAAGTCGGCAATCGTGCTCAACAAGCCCGCCGGTCTGGCGACGCAGGGCGGCACCAATACGCTGACGCACGTCGACGGGCTGCTCGATGCGCTCAGCTTCGGTTTCCCCCAGCGTCCGAAGCTGGTGCACCGGCTCGACAAGGATACCTCGGGCGTGCTGCTGCTGGCGCGGACCGCGCGGGCAGCAGCGTTCTTTTCGAAGGCGTTTGCCGACCGGACGGCGCGCAAAGTCTATTGGGCGCTGGTGGTCGGCGCGCCCGAACCGAGCGAGGGCGAGATCGTTGCCGCGCTCGCCAAGCAGCCCGGCAGCGGCGGTGAAAAGATGCACGTCGACCCCGAAACCGGCCAGAATGCGCGTACGCGGTACCGCACACTCGACCATGCCGCGACGCAGGCGGCGTGGCTCGAATTTCAGCCGCTCACCGGGCGAACGCACCAGATCCGCGTGCATGCCACCGCGATCGGCCATCCGATCGTCGGCGATGCGAAGTATGGCGGCAAGGAAGCGTTCCTGACCGGCGGCATCAGCCGCAAGATGCACCTCCATGCGCGCCGCCTGCTGATCGATCATCCCGACGGCGACAAGCTCGATGTGATTGCCGAGATGCCGAACCATATGACCGACAGCTTTGCGATGCTGGGGTTCGAGGTCGCCGACGGCAACATCCCGCTCGACGAGCTGCGGTTCAAGGATACCGTCGAAGGCAAGGCCAAGCTCGAGAGCGCCGCCGCAAAGCAGCGGCGGCTGGCGCGCCGCGGCGAGCGGCGCAGCCGCGGCGCGTAAGGCGGTGAAGCTCGCGGTCTTCGATTGTGACGGCACGCTCGTCGATAGCCAGGCGAACATCATCGCCGCGATGCACGCCGCGTTCGCCAGCCACGGACTGCCCTTGCCCGATCCGCACAGCGTGCGGCGGGTGGTCGGATTGAGCTTGGTCGAGGCGATGCAGGTGATGGTCCCCGATGGCGGCGCGGCGCTGCAGGTCAGCCTCGCCGAGGACTATAAACAGGGTTTCCACCGGCTACGCGCCAGCGGCGGGCTGGCGCATGAACCGCTTTATCCGGGCGTCGCGGCTGGACTGGCCGAGCTCGAACGGCGCGGCTGGCTGCTCGGCGTGGCGACCGGCAAGTCCGATCGCGGGCTGGGGCTTTGTCTTGCGCACCACGGCCTCGCGGCGCATTTCGTGACCTTGCAGACCGCCGATCGACATCCGTCGAAGCCGCATCCCGCGATGCTGCACGCCGCCATCACCGAGGCCGGGTCGAGCGCCGACCGCACCGTGATGATCGGCGATACCATCTTCGATATGGCGATGGGAGTCAGCGCCGGCGCCCGCGCGATCGGCGTCGACTGGGGCTATCATGATGCGCACGAACTCACCGATGCCGGGGCCGAAGCCGTGGTGACGACGTTCGATGCGCTGCTCGACCGGCTGCCATGACCGAGCCCGATCCGTACAAGGCGCGGCTGATCCGGTTGACGCTGACGCGACTGGTCGGCGTTACCGTGGCGGGTATCGGGATGGCGCTCGCAGCGGTCGAGCGGCTGGGAGCGACGGCGCATGTCGTCGGCGGGATCTTTATCATCGCCGGGCTGGCATGGCTGCTGCTCGCCCCGCGCGCGCTGCTCCGGCGGTGGCGGCAAGGCGACTGAGTGAAGCGGTTTTACACGCAGGTCGATGCCGTCGCCGAAGGATCGGACTGGGGCATCCGGCTCGACGGCAAGCCGGTCCGCACGCCGGCGCGGGTGCCGCTGATCGTGCCGACCGCGGCGCTTGCCGACGCGATCGTCGCCGAATGGGCGGCGCAGGTCGCAACGATAAAGCCCGCAACGATGCCGCTGACCGGCCTTGCCAACGCCGCGATCGACCGGATTGCGCCCGATCCGCTCGGCTTCGCGCACGGGCTGGCGCGCTTTGCCGAGAGCGAGTTGCTTTGCTACCGCGCCGATGGACCGGCACCGCTGGTCGCGCGCCAAGCGGCGGCATGGGACCCGCTGTTGCGCTGGGCGAGCGGGCGCTACGACGTCGCCTTTGTCGTCACTGCAGGCATTCTGCATGTCGGCCAGCCGCCGGAAACTTTGGCGCGACTGCGCGCCGCGTTCGGCGCGTTCGACAGCTTTCGGCTGGCGGCGCTGAACCCGGTGGTGACGATCTGCGGTTCGGCGGTGCTGGGGCTTGCGGTGGCGGAGGCACATATCGATGCCGCGCAGGCGTGGGCGGCGGGTCAGCTCGACGAGATCTGGCAGGCCGAACAATGGGGCGAAGACCCGCTCGCTGCCGCCAGTCGCATCGAGCGGCAGGCGGCGCTGGCGGCGGCAGTCGAGTGCCTCGCGCTGCTTTAGCTTTGACCGGGTGCGCGGATGAACCAGCGCGCCAGTACGACGCCGCCCGCAGTCAGGACGATGAAGTCGGCGACCGCGGTATAAACCGCATTGTGCCAGTCGGTATGGTACCAGACCGGTCCCGCCAGATGCAGATAGACCACCGCCGTCGCCGCGACGCCTGCCACCAGCCGGACGCGGGCGCCGAAGCTCGCCGCAGCGGTGGTCAGCAGGATACAGCCGAGCAGGAATACGCTGACCGCCATTTGCACGAACCCGCCGGCAAACACCTTCGGGTCGACCATCGCAAAGCCGCCGCTATTATACTGGATCTGCGCGACGGGGCCGTTGCCGTACGCTGTCGTTGCCCCCGGCGTGTCGCCCGAGGGGATCACATAAGTGCCGCTTTCCGGAAGCGCCTTGAGCGCCTGCTGGACTGCGAGCTGCGTCGCCAGCGGGGCCTTGGTCCAGCCGAGCATCTGCAGCGGCGTCCCATAAAAGACAAAGCCGAGCAGGAACATCACGGCGGCGGCGGGCAGCGTTCCAACCAGCAGGCGTAGCAACGGCGCTCCCCCCTAAAATTGTCTGGCAATCATCCTATACCTTGCGCCCGCCGCGTGACAGCGCCGATTGGACCCTGCTAAGCAGCGCCAAACGAGGGGTTCCGCGATGCACCAGACACTTGTCGAGCTCGAGCGGCGGCGCGCGGCGGCGCGCATGGGCGGCGGCCAGGCGCGCATCGACGCCCAGCACAAAAAGGGCCGGCTGACGGCGCGCGAACGGCTCGACATCCTGCTCGATCCGGGCAGCTTCGAGGAGCTCGACATGTATGTCGAGCATAACGCGGTCGAGTTCGGCATGGCGGCGCAGAAGATCCCCGGCGACGGCGTCGTCACCGGATCGGGCACGATCAACGGGCGGCTGGTGTTCGTCTTCAGCCAGGACTTTACGGTGTTCGGCGGCTCGCTGTCCGAGCGCCATGCGCAGAAGATCTGCAAGGTCATGGACATGGCGATGAAAGTCGGCGCGCCGGTCATCGGCCTGAACGACTCCGGCGGTGCCCGCATTCAGGAAGGTGTCGCGAGCCTTGGCGGCTATGCCGAAGTCTTCCAGCGCAACGTGCTGGCGAGCGGTGTCATCCCGCAGATCAGCCTGATCATGGGGCCATGCGCGGGGGGCGCGGTCTATTCGCCGGCGATGACCGACTTCATCTTCATGGTGAAGGACAGCAGCTACATGTTCGTCACCGGGCCCGACGTGGTCAAGACGGTGACCAACGAAGTCGTGACGCAGGACGAACTGGGCGGCGCGATCACGCACACGACCAAGTCCGGCGTGGCCGATCTGGCGATGGAGGACGATGTCGAGGCGCTGCTGCGGACCCGGATTTTCTTCGACTATCTGCCGCTCGACAATCGCACCGGCGTGCCGTTTCGCCCGTCGGCCGACGACCCCGAACGCCTCGAACCCAGCCTCGACACGCTGATCCCGGCGTCGGCGAACCAGCCGTACGACATGCACGAACTGATCCGCAAAGTGGCCGACGAGGGCGAGTTCTTCGAGCTACAGCCGGCGCATGCGGGAAACATCATTGTCGGCTTTGCCCGCATCGAGGGCAGCACCGTCGGCATCGTCGCCAATCAGCCGATGGTGCTGGCCGGCTGCCTCGACATCGCGGCGTCGAAGAAGGCGGCGCGGTTCGTGCGCTTTTGCGACGCGTTCAGCATCCCGATCGTAACCTTTGTCGACGTCCCCGGCTTCCTGCCCGGCACCGCGCAGGAGCATAACGGCATCATCAAGAACGGCGCCAAGCTGCTGTTCGCCTATGCCGAGGCGACCGTGCCGAAGATCACCGTCATCACCCGCAAGGCGTATGGCGGTGCGTATGACGTGATGGCGTCGAAGCATCTGCGCGGCGATCTGAACTATGCGTGGCCCACCGCCGAGATCGCGGTGATGGGTGCCAAGGGCGCGGTCGAGATCATCTTTCGCCAGGACATCGGCGACAAGGCGAAGATCGCCGAGCGCACCGCCGAATATGAAGCGCGCTTCGCCAACCCGTTCGTCGCCGCCAGCATGGGCTTCATCGACGAGGTGATCATGCCGCATTCGACGCGGCGGCGGATCGCGGTGGGCCTGCGCAAGCTCAAGACCAAGAAGCTTGAGAACCCGTGGAAGAAGCACGACAACATCCCGCTCTAATGTTCCGGAGAGACGCTTGATCACCCCCGCCCCCCGCACCGACTGGACCCGCCCGCAAGCCGCTGCGCTGTTCGACCTGCCGTTTGTCGAACTGATGTGGCAGGCGCAGACCGTCCATCGCGCGCGCTTCACCCCCGGTGAAGTCCAGATGAGCCAGCTACTGTCGATCAAGACCGGCGGCTGCCCCGAAGACTGCGGCTATTGCAGCCAGTCGTCGAAGTTCGACACCGCGACCAAGGCGTCGAAGCTGCTCGATGTCGCCGAGGTCATCGCGACCGCGGCCGCCGCCAAGGCGGGCGGTGCGCAGCGGTTCTGCATGGGCGCGGCATGGCGCGGCCCTGCCGACCGGCACATCGGCGCGCTGTCGGAGATGGTGCGCGGCGTCAAGGCGCTGGGCATGGAAACCTGCATGACGCTTGGCATGCTGTCGGCGGTACAGGCGGATGCGCTCGCGGCGGCCGGCCTCGACTATTACAACCACAACCTCGACACCTCGCCCGAACATTATCCCGAGGTCGTCGGCACGCGCACCTATGCCGACCGGCTCGACACGCTGGGCGAGGTCCGGCGCGCCGGGATCGGCATCTGCTGCGGCGGCATCATCGGCATGGGCGAAAGCCGCGAGGACCGCATTGGTCTGCTGGTCGCGTTGGCGACGCTGCCCGAACACCCCGGCAGCGTGCCGATCAACGCGCTGGTGCCGATCGCCGGCACGCCGCTTGGTGACCGGCTGCTCAGCGGTGCGGCCCCGGCGGTCGATGCGATCGAGTTCGCGCGGACCGTCGCTGTGGCGCGCATCATGATGCCGGCATCGGTGGTCCGCATCGCCGCCGGGCGCGAAGCGATGACCGACGAGGCGCAGGCGCTCTGCCTGCTGGCGGGCGCAAACTCGCTGTTCATCGGCGAGCGGCTGCTGACGACCGACAACCCCGGCGAAGGCCGCGATGCCGCGTTGTTCAGCCGCCTCGGCGTGGTGCCGATTACGGCGTAGCGCCCCCTCTAACCCCACTAACTTTACCGGCTGCCGAAGGAGAATTCGCTTTTTCGATGCCAAATAGCGTTGCGGTCGGCGCGGCCGCAACGCTGACCTTATAACGCCAAATAGGTTCTAAGTCAACGATCGTCCGGCATTGCGGGCGCGCTGATGCTGGAGGCCCGACCGGGAATCGAACCCGGGTGCACGGATTTGCAGTCCGTTACGTCACCACTCCGCCATCGGGCCAACCGTCAGCAGGCGCGTGGCTTAGCCATTCCGCTTGGCGACTGCAACCATGCTCGCTAAGCAGACGCGTCGCCCGGCCCGTTGCCACGGCGCTGTATTGCCTATATACGACACCTGCCGAGGCGAGCCGGAAACCGTGACCATGTTTGAAACCATGCGGACTGCCATGATCGACCGCCAGTTGCGGACGACCGGGGTCAATGATCCGGCAGTGCTCGCCGCGTTGCGCGCCGTGGCGCGCGAACGCTTCGTGCCCGCCGCCCGACGCAGCCTTGCCTATACCGACGCCGCGATCGAGCTTGCGCCGGGGCGCTGGCTGATGGAGCCGATGAGCTTTGCGCTGCTGCTCAACCATGCCGCCATATTGCCGACCGACCGCGTCCTCGTGGTCGGTGCCGGGACCGGCTACGGCGCATCGGTCGTGCTCGAGTTGACCGCGCATGTTACCGCGCTCGAGGAAAATCCCGCGCTCGCCGCGGCGGCGCGCGCCAACGGGCTGACGGTCGTCGAAGGCCCGCTGGTCGATGGCTGGGCGGCAGGCGCACCCTATGACCTGATCGTCTGCGACGGCGCGGTGGCGACGCTGCCACCGGCATTGCTGGCGCAGCTCACCGATGGCGGGCGGCTTGCCGCCGTCATCGTTGGCGACGACGGCGTCGGCCGTGCCACCGTGGGACGCTATGCCGCCGGGCATTTCGCCGGCACCGCGTTCATCGAGGCCGGGGTGCAGCTGCTCCCCGGCTTTGCGCGCGCGCCACAATTTGTATTTTGAGACGGCGGCGAGGAATGACGCGAATGAAGATTGCGGCGGGGATGGCACTGGCGGTGCTGATCGCGACACCGGTGCTCGCCGACACGCTGCCCGAGGCGCTGGCGTCCGCCTATGCGAGCAATCCCGACCTGACCGCGCAACGCGCGCTGGTGCGCCAATTCGACGAGGGCGTGCCGCAGGCGCTGTCGGCAGGGCGTCCGGGCATCAGCGGCACGGTGACCGAGCAACAGAACGGCGTCGATTTCAGCGACAACGGCCGCGTCCTGCAGGCGCAGATCGGCATCACCCAGTCGCTGTATCGCGGCGGCCGCACCCGGATTGCGGTCAACGCTGCCGAAAATCGCATCCTTGCGGCGCGCGCGCGACTGCGACTGACCGAAAACAGCATCATGGTCGGCGTCGTGACGGCGTATTCGGATGTGCTGCGCTATGCCGAGCTGGTCAATCTCAACGCCAATCAGGTCAAGGTGCTCGAACGCGAACTGCAGGCGAGCCGCGACCGCTTCGAAGTCGGCGATCTGACGCGCACCGATGTCGCGCAGTCCGATGCCCGACTGGCGAATGCGAAAAGTCAGCTGCAGGTGGCGCAGGGCCAGCTGGCGACAGCGCGCAACGCCTATATGCGCGTTGTCGGGCGGCCTGCCGACGATTTGCAGCCGGTCCCGCCGCTGCCCGTCCTGCCCGGCACCAGCGGGCAGGCGGTCGACCTTGCCAATGCGAACAACCCCGAGCTGATCGCCGCGCGCTTCGACGAGGCCGCGTCGCGGTACGACGTCAAGTCGATCGAACGCGAGCGGCTGCCGAGCATCGGCGCCAGCGTCGGCCCGGCCTATACGAGGTATGACGGCGGCGGTGGCGCGGGTAACTTTGTCCGCCAGGGAGCGTTCTTTACCCAGAATGCGACGCTGCAGGCGACGATCCCGCTGTATCAGGCGGGCCAGGTCAGTTCGCGCATCCGCCAGGCGCAGGAACGCCGCAGCCAGTTGCTCGAAACGATCGGCTCGGTCGGGCGGCAGGTCGCCGAATCGGCGACCAACGCCTATGTCAGCCTGCAGACCGCGCGCGCCGTCATCCAGTCGTCGCAGGTCGCCGTCGATGCCAACACGCTCGCGCTCGAAGGCGTCAAGCAGGAGAATCAGGTCGGCAGCCGGACCGTGCTCGAAGTCCTCAACGCCGAACAGGAGCTGCTGCAGACGCGCGCCAACCTCGTCACGGCGCGGCGCGACGAATATGTCGCAGGCTATACGCTGCTCGCTGCGGTGGGTCAGGCCGAAGGCGACGCGCTGGCCCTGCCCAATGCAACTTATGACCCAATTGCTAACGCGCGCGAAGTGCGGCACAAGTGGAACGACTTCGACGAGCGGCCGAACCCGCCTGCGCTGCCGTTGCCGGACAGCGGGTTGGCAAGCCGTTCGGTACCGATCGGACCGCCTAGATGAACACCATGCCGGATCGCCCCCTCGACGACATTCTTGCCTCGATCCGCAAGATCGTCGAGGAGGGCCAGCCGGTGCTCGATTCGACTGCCGAAGACCTGACCGAAATCGTGCCGCCGCCGCCCGCGCCGCTGCCGCTACCGCTGCAGATCGACACCGACCCATCGATCGAAGCGCTGACCCGCAGCATCCTTGAACCGCAAATCCGTGCGTGGCTCGATGCGCACCTCCCCGAGCTGGTCGAGCGCATCACGCGCGAGGAAATCCTGCGGTTGACCGGGCATTGATGACGGCGGCGGCGTGATGCCTGCGCCGCGACTAGGGCATGCAGGAAGTCATCACGATTGTGATTTTCGCGGCGTTTTCGACCTTTAACCTCGGGCAGGCCGGGTCGCCGCGCCAATGGGCAGGGTCTGCGCTGGTCGTCGTCGCGGCGGATCTGATCGTCGGGGAGTGACAGGCGGGCGTCTGCGCCGCTAAACGCTTGCGCCTATGACCATCATCGACAAAACCTTCGACCCCGCCGAAATCGAAGCGCGGCTGTACGCGCATTGGGAAAGCTCGGGCGCGTTCCGCCCGGCGCGGCCCGATGCCGAGCCGTTCACCATCGTCATCCCGCCGCCGAACGTCACCGGCAGCCTGCATATCGGCCACGCGCTCGACAACACGCTGCAGGATGTGCTGATCCGTTATCACCGGCTGAAAGGCCGCGACGCGCTGTGGGTGGTCGGCACCGACCATGCCGGGATCGCGACGCAGATGGTCGTCGAACGCCAGCTCGACGAGCGGCAGGACAAGCGCACCAACTACACCCGCGAGGACTTCGTCGCCAAGGTCTGGGAGTGGAAACGGACAAGCGGCGGGCAGATCACGCAGCAACTGCGGCGGCTCGGCGCCAGCTGCGACTGGGCGCACGAGCGGTTCACGATGGACGAAGGCTTCAGCGCGGCGGTCACCAAGGTGTTCGTCGACCTGTACAACAAGGGGCTGATCTACCGCGACAAGCGGCTGGTTAACTGGGACCCCAAGCTCAAGACCGCGATCAGCGACCTCGAGGTCGAGACGCGCGAACTGGCGGGGCAATTCTGGCACTTCCGCTATCCGCTGGCGGACGGTGTGCGGCTGGCGGACGGGCGCGACCATATCGTTGTCGCCACCACGCGGCCCGAGACGATGCTCGCCGACATGGCGGTGGCGGTCAACGTCGCCGACCCGCGTTATGCCAGCGTCATCGGCAAGCAGGTGCTGCTGCCGGTGACCGGGCGGCGGATCCCGATCATTGCCGACGACCACGCCGACCCGGAGCTTGGCTCGGGCGCAGTCAAGATCACGCCGGGGCACGACTTCAACGACTTCGAGGTCGGGCGGCGCGCCGGGTTTGCGGCGGGCGAGATGCTCAATATGTTCGACGCCGACGCGAACGTCGCGCCGACCGCAGACGGGCTGGTGCCGGAAAACTACATCGGCATGGAGCGGTTCGCCGCGCGCAAGGCGCTGGTGGCTGAGATGGACCGGCTTGGCCTGCTCGACCGCGTCGAGGACCGCGTGGTCAACCTGCCTTATGGCGACCGCTCGGGCGTGGTCATCGAGCCGTGGCTGACCGACCAATGGTATGTCGATGCGAAGACGCTTGCGGGCCCGGCGATCGACGCCGTGCGATCGGGCGCGACCAAGTTCGTGCCGGCGACGTGGGAGAAGACCTATTTCAACTGGATGGAGAACATCCAGCCGTGGTGCGTAAGTCGGCAGCTGTGGTGGGGGCACCGGATCCCGGCGTGGTATGGGCCGCGCGCTTGGCCTGCGGCTACCAAGCCTTCCAAGAACTGGCCGGACTGGAGCATTGAGCTTCCCGCCGATTTTGCGCTCGTCGGCTCGACAATAATCGAGGAACCAGCCTTCGTCGCGACGACCAAAGCTGAAGCCATTGCCGCTGCAATAGATTATTATTCAAAGTTGCTTCCAGATTATGAGCTCGTCGTCTTTGATAGCCGCTCTGAAATGCTCGAGCAGACAATGTCGAGTACATTTGACGCTAAACGACAGCTTCCAATCTGGCAGGACGAGGACGTCCTCGATACCTGGTTCTCGTCCGCGCTGTGGCCGTTCGGCACGCTCGGCTGGCCCGAGCATACGCATGAACTGGCGCGCTATTATCCGACCAGCGTGCTCGTCACCGGATTCGACATCATCTTCTTCTGGGTCGCTCGGATGATGATGCAGGGCGTCGAGCTGACCGGCACGCCGCCGTTCGCCACCGTCTATTGCCACGGCCTCGTCCGCGACGCCAAGGGGCAGAAGATGTCCAAATCGAAGGGCAACAGCGTCGATCCGCTCGGGCTGATCGACAAATACGGTGCCGACGCGCTGCGCTTCACGCTGACCGCGATGGAGAGCCAGGGCCGCGACATCAAGCTCGATGAAAAGCGCGTCGAGGGCTATCGAAACTTCGCCACCAAGCTGTGGAACGCCGCACGCTTCTGCCAGTCGAACGGCATTGCGGGCAGCACCAGCGCGGTGCCGCCCGCCGCGACGCAGCCGGTCAACCGCTGGATCATCGGCGAGGTGGTCCAGACCGCCGCCCGGCTCGACGCGGCGATGGCAGCGTTCCGCTTCGACGACTATGCCGAGGTCGCGTATCAATTCGTCTGGAGCCGGTTTTGCGACTGGTATCTGGAACTGACCAAGCCGCTGCTCGCCGAGGGCGCCGACGCGGCAGTGGCGGCCGAAACGCGAAGCGTTACCGGCTGGGCGCTCGACCAGATTTTGGTGATGCTGCACCCGGTGATGCCGTTCCTGACCGAGGAGCTGTGGCACAAGCTGGGCACGCGCGAGCATGACCTGATCGTGGCGACATGGCCGGTCGGGGGCAGCGTCGATGCTGCGGCGACGGCTGACATCGACTGGTTGATCGGCCTGATCACCGAGGTCCGCTCGGCACGCACCGAGGTCAACGTGCCGCCGAGCGCGCGGCTGACATTTGCTGCCGAGGGTGCGAGCGACGAGGTGCGCGACCGGCTCGAACGCCACGCCGCCGCGCTCGCGCGGCTTGCGCGGATCGCACCCGGAGCGGCGGGCGGCAGCGGGCTGCAGCTCGTCCATGCCGAGGCCACCTACACGCTGCCGCTCGAAGGCATCATCGACCTTGCCGCCGAACGTGCCCGCCTCGATAAGGCGGCGGCGGCTGCCGAGAAGGAGCGCGATATGCTGGCAGCGCGCCTCGCCTCGCCCGGTTTTACCGAGAAGGCCAAGCCCGAGGCGGTCGACAAGGCGCGCGCCGATCGCGACGCGCGCGCCGCCGAGGCCGAGCGGTTGCGTGCGGCGCTGGCGCGGTTGGGGTAACGCCGTCTCCGATTATTTCCGGCAATTCAGTCCCGAAGCGGAACGTGCGGTGCGCGCGAACGGTTGAGCGCGCACTCGCTTCGTTACAACCAAGGGCTGATATTATGACCATATTGAAAACGCTCGCCGTCGCCGCTGCTGCCATTGCCGTCGCGGGCGGCGTTCCCGCTGCTGCCGACGTCATGCACCGGTCGGGTTCGATCGTCATCAACGAGACGCAGTTCGGCTTTTTGATCGGCGGCAACACCGGCGGCGGCACGCTGTCGTTTCACGGCCGCCACTATCCATTCAAGATCGGCGGCATTTCGGTGGGTGACATCGGTGTCACCAAGGTGCGCGGCGCGGGCACCGTCTATAACCTGAAATCGGCGTCGGACTTCGCCGGCACCTATTCGAAGCTCGATGCCAGCGCGACGCTCGGCAAGGGCGCGGGGTCGATCCGGCTGAAGAACGAGGCCGGCGTCATCCTCGAGATCGACACGCGGTCGAAGGGGCTGCAGCTCAGCGCCGGGGCCGGCGGCGTTAAGGTCACGATGCAGTAAGCAACGCGATCAAGCCGCGTTCGGCCGCCGTCAGATAGGCGGTCGAACGCGGCAGCTTGGCGGCTTGCACCGCGCCGGTCCGCGCGTCGTTGACCACCGCGATCAACGCCGGGTGGACATAGCTTTTGCGGCTGATCGCGGGAGTATTGCCCAACGCCTCCGCCACCGGGGCGAGCATTTCCTTCAACGTCAGCGCGCCGCCGCGGATCGCCTCGAACGCGATGACGCTCGCGCCCCAGGTGCGGAAATGCTTGGCGGAAAAATCCTCGCCCATATGGTCCTGGATATAGGCGTTGACGTCGCCCGAGCCGATCCGGTGCGGTTCGCCATCGGCGCCCAGATATTGGAACAACGCCTGCCCTTCGAGATCGTGGCACCGGCGCACCACCCGTGCGAGCGCGGCGTCGCTGATCTCGACCCGCTGCTGCTTGCCCGATTTGCCGCGATATTCGAGTTTGACCCGGTTGCCGCGCACCGCGCTGTGGTCGGCGAGCAGCGTCGTTGCGCCGTAGCTGTCGTTTTCCGCCGCGTAGCAATCGTTACCGACGCGCACATAGCCCTGGTCGAGCAACCGGACGACGGCGGCGACTACCTTGATCTTGGATAGGCCGCGCAACGCCATATCCTGTTCGACCGCGCGCCGCAGCGCGGGCAGCGCCGTGCCGAACGCACCACATCGGTCGTATTTATGCGCCTCGCGCGCCGCGCGGAACGCCGCGTGATAGCGGTATTGCTTGCGGCCCTTGGCGTCATAACCGACCGCCTGCAGATGGCCGCGCGCATCGGGGCAGAACCAGACGCGGCGATAGGCCGGCGGGACGCCGAGCTGGTTCAGCCGCGCGATTTCGGCCGGATCGGTGATGCGCGCGCCGTCCGGAGTGAAATAGCGCCAGCTTTTGCCGCGCCGGGTCCGCTGGATTCCGGGAGCGCTGTCATCGACATGTTTGAGCATGTGCAATCGAACGCGACACGGTCGTTGCGGTTCCGGCGCGGCCCCGCTCAGTCCTCGAGCGTCAACGCATCGAGCGTCAGAATATGCGAACTGCCGACCTGCGCATCGCTGACGACCGCAATCACGGCGACGATGTGCCCGGCGACGACGATTTCGACCTCCCCGATCAACGCCGCGATCCGCACGGCCGCCGCGCTCGCCCCGGCACCGTCGAGCCGCAGGTCGAACCGGTGCCGCTGCCCGACAAAGGTAGCGCTCGCCCAATCCTCGCAGAACACCGATTCGACGACCAGCATCGTCAATTCCCCCACTTCGGCGGTGACCAGACGCTGCACAGCGCGCAGCATCGGGCTGTGGGCGTTGCGAAGCATCGTTTTCATGACGTCACCTGCGGAGCATCGGCACGGCTGATATAGGCCATGACGCGCGCGGTGGTCCGCGGCCTTGGCTCGCGTCCACGGCGCAGGTCGAACACGAAGCGCGGGTCGTGCGTCGCTGCACGCCCGAACGCCGATGGGGAAATTTTGCGCGTCCGCAGGCAGCGCTCGACGGCGGTCAACAAAGTCATTTCGGCTCCTTCAGAGAGTGATTCGGCAACGCCCAACCGTTATCCAAAGGCAATTCCTACTTGTCTAGGTAAAAAACTATTGCTACATCGTGAAGCCAGCTGGGGCTGGAGAGGAGGTCCCGCGACTATGGACAGTATCGCCATCCGGAAACGGTTGGACGAGCTGATTGCCGCACGCGGCGAGGATTATGCCTCGCTGTCGCGGTTGATCGGCCGCAATCCGACATATGTGCAGCAATTCGTCAAACGCGGCGTACCCCGCCGGTTGAGCGAGGACGACCGCCGCAAGCTTGCCGCGCATTTCGGCATTGCCGAGCGGCTGCTTGGCGGCCCGGCCGACCGCGCGGGTCATGCGGTGATGACGCGCGCCGACGCGCGTGCGATCGCCCCGAGCGACTATGTGCTGATCCCGCACCTCGACATCGGTGCGTCGGCGGGCGCAGGCGCACTGACCGACGGCGAGACGCCGGTGGCGGTGCTGGCATTCCAGTCGAGCTTTGTCCGCGGGCTGGCGAGCGGCCGCCCCGAAGCGCTGTCGGTGATCCGTGTCGCGGGCGATTCGATGCTGCCGACGCTTGCTGACGGCGACAACATCCTTGTCGACACCGACGACCGCGAACAGCTGCGCGACGGCATCTATGTCCTGCGGACCGACGACGCGCTGCTCGTCAAGCGGCTCAGCGTCAACCCGGCAACCAAGCGGCTGACGATCCGCAGCGACAACGATACCTATCCCAGCTGGGATGATTGCGACCCCGCCGGGGTGGCGGTTATCGGTCGGGTCGTGTGGGTCGGCCGACGGCTCGGCTAAAGCAGGATTAATTTCCTATTAACATAGTATTAGCAACTTGGCTGTGTTACGCGCCTCACCATAGCAGGACTGGGGCGCAACATTGTGAAAATATTGATAAAACTGTTTCGGAGCCGTGACGGCGCATCAGCCGCCGAATATGCGCTGATCCTTGCGGTTCTGGGGGCGGTGATTATCGCCGGCTTGACCGCACTGGGCGGCGGCGTTCGCAACAGCTTTGGCAAGACCGCCAACCATCTTAACACCGGAACCTAACCTCGAAACGCTGCTCTGCTTTGCAGGGCACGATTTTCGTTGAATATCCGTCACAATAAGATAATGATGGTTAACGCTTAGTTAACCCGAGTCGTTCGGACTCGGTGTCTAGGCGTGGGGAACCATCATGCGGAAACTTGCACAGCTCGCATCGAACAAGACTGGCGCGTCGGCGACCGAATATGCGCTGATCCTTGCCGTCCTCGGGGCGGCGGTCATTGCCGGGCTGACCAACCTTGGCGGTGGCATTACCAACGCCTTTGCCAAGACGGCGAATTCGCTCAACACGGGGTCGTAACCCGGCCGGCGCACCTTGTGGAGGTGGCCGGGCCCTAGCGCCGGAGCGACGTCGCCAGCGCGAGCACGATGCCGACCCCCAACCCGATGACGATGCCGAGCGAGCCCTGGTGGAAATAGCCACCAAGGCCGCCGCCGATCAGCAGGCTGATCGCGAGCCAGATGCCGCCACCGCGCGACGTTGGTGAATCCTGCATTCATCTCTCCGGGTTAAACTGCCCTGTGCCCTATCCACGCTCGCCCCGCCAGCGGTTCGCTTCGTCGCAGCTTGGCGCGTCGGCGGTCTTTGCGCGCGCGTCTGCGTCGGCTAGAGCAACGGCATGATTATCCGCTTCGCTGCACCTTTGACTGCGCTTGCCGCAGCATTGGCAGCGGGAGCGGCAGCACAGACCCCGGTACCCGCGCCGCCCCAGGCCGCCGCCCCGGCGCTGCAAAATCTTAGTCCGCTGCCGGGGTTCGGTGTCGATTGGCCCGCGCTGCCCGGCGTGCCGGTGGTGGTGCCGGGCGCGCCTACCGCGCCGGTAGAGATCGACGCCGAACTTGCCGAGGTGCGCTATACGCTGACCGTCGCCGGGCTGGCCCCGCTCGGGCTCGACGGACGGTTCCGCGAGCTGTCGTCGCTGTACAAGGGTCGCAAGGCGGATGCGAACACCGCGCAGATCGACCGCCGCGTGGTCGAGGACAGCGACCTGATCGACCAGCTGCTGCGCGAACCTGGCTATTATGGCGGACGGGTGACGCCGCAGATCACCCCCGGCAAGCCTGGCCAGGCGGGCGCGGTCACGCTGACGGTCGACCCCGGACCGCTGTATCATTTCACCACGATCGACCTGCGGGTGCCACCGCAAGTGGCATCGGGGCTGGTCGAGGGGCTGATCGGCATCAAGCCCGGCGATGCGGTCGCCGCCGAGCCGGTCCAGACCGCGCAGGATGCGCTCAAGACGCGGCTGGCGACCAAGGGCTATCCGTTCCCGACGATCGGCGCGCCCGCGATCACGGTCGATCATGCGACGCGCACCGCGACGCTCGAGCAGACGATCGACCCGGGCCCGCGCGGGCGCTTCGGCACGATCCGAACCAACCCGAAGTCGTTGCTCAACGGGCCGCAGCTGCAACGGTTGGCGCGCTGGCAACCCGGCGATGTCTATGACAGCGCCGACCTCGACGATTTGCGCCGCGCGATGATTTCGACCGGGCTGTTCGGGTCGGTGAACATCACGCCGGTTGCCGCCGGGCCCGCCGCCGACGGCGACACCGTTGTCGACTTGCGCATCCGCACCGAAGCCGCGCCGCTGCGCACGCTTGCGGCGACGGCGGGCTATTCGACGTCGCAGGGGGTGCGTGTCGAGGCGAGCTGGGCACACCGCAACCTGCTGCCGCCCGGCGGCGCGGTGACGTTCAGCGCGATCGCAGCAGAGCGCGAGCAGGCGCTGGGAGCCACACTACGCCGCCAGAACTGGCGAGCCCGCGACGTGACGTTGACGGTGCGCGCGCAATATGACCGGCAACAGCTGCCGGCGTTCAAGGCGCAGACGCTGACGCTGGGCGCGAGCATCGAGCGCGAGACCAATCTGATCTGGCAAAAGAAATGGTATTATTCGCTCGGTGCCGAGGTGGTGCCGTCGCGCGAAACCGACCGCAGCAGCGTGGGTGATCCGACGCGCAACTATTTCGTCGGCGCGCTGCCGCTCAGTTTGACCTATGACGGGTCGGACAATCTGCTCGATCCGACGCGCGGCTTCCGCCTGACGCTGCGCGGTTCGCCCGAGATATCGGTCGACGGCCCGACGTTCGGCTATGCCAAGACGCAGATCGAAGCCAGCGTGTATCAAAGCGTCGGGCACGGCGTCACGCTCGCGGCGCGCGCGCATCTCGGGTCGATCCTGGGGGCGAGCCGCGGCAATATCGCGCCGTCGCGGCGCTTTTATGCCGGCGGCGGCGGCTCGCTTCGCGGCTATGGCTTCCAGCAGGTCGGGCCGCAGGACGCGGGCAACTCGCCGACCGGCGGCGACTCGGTCGTCGAGGGCAGCTTCGAAGCGCGCGTCCGGCTCGGCAATTTCGGCATCGTACCGTTCATCGATGCCGGCCAAGTCTATTCGGCAACGATCCCCGGGTTCAACGACATCAAGTTCGGGGCGGGGCTCGGGGTGCGCTATTATACCAGCTTCGGCCCGGTCCGCATCGACATCGCAACACCGGTCAACGGCCGCCAAAATGACGCACGGGTGCAATTCTACGTCTCGATCGGACAGGCGTTTTGACGCGTCACTTGAGCCGGGCGCTGCGGGCGGCGTGGCTGATACTGGCGGCGCTCGCCGGGCTTGCGGTGGTGGCGTTCGCCGCGCTGCAATTTGCCGATACCGAGCGCGGCCATGCGTTCCTGCTGCGCCAATTGCTGCACATCAGCCCGCAATCGGGGCTGACGATCGCCGCCGACCGCATCGACGGGTCGCTTTTTGGCAAATCGCGCCTCCACGGCCTGCGGCTGGGCGATCCGCAGGGTGTGTTCGCCACGGTTGCGGTCGCCGATCTCGACTGGCGGCCGATTGATCTGATCGACAACCGGCTGACGCTGTATTCGCTGGTCGCACCCGAAGTCCGCATCCGGCGCGCGCCGAAGCTGCGACCCAGCGGCGACACGCGCATCCTGCCGTCGATCGACATTGTCATCGACCGGCTGCGGATCGACCGGCTGGTGCTCGACGCCCCCGTGCTCGGGACGGCACGCACGGTGGCAGTCGGCGGGTCTGCTGACATTCGCAGCGGCCGCGCCAAGCTCGACCTGGCAGCGATTGCGGCGACCACGGCGACCGGCGGCGGCGACACCGTGCGCGTCCACCTCGATGCCGAGCCCGACCGCGACCGGTTCGATGTCGACGCCACCGTCGCTGCGCCGCGGCGCGGCGTGTTGACCGCACTGCTCGGGCTCGACGCGCCGCTCGGCGTTCGGCTCAAGGGCGACGGCAAATGGTCCGACTGGCGTGGCACCGGCACGGCGACGCTCGGCGCCAAGCGGCTCGCCGACCTCGCGTTGAGCGCGCATGGCGGGGCGTTCGCGCTCAAGGGGACGGCGGCTCCGGCGCTGGTGCTCGACGGCGCGGGCGCGCGGCTGCTGGCACCCACAGTGACGCTCGACGCGACGGCGCGGGTCGCCGATCATATCTGGACGACGGCGGTGCATGCGACGTCGCCGGCGCTGGCGTTCGCGGCGCGCGGCCGCATCGATCAGGCAGACGAGCGGCTGGAAGGGTTCACCGCCGACGCCCGGTTGCTGCGGCCCGCCGCGCTCGATCCGCGGCTTACCGGCAGCGACATCCGCCTTGCAGCGAAGCTGACCGGCGCGCTCGGGGCGCCGCTGGTCGATTATGTCCTGACCAGCCCGGCGTTCGCTTACGGCAAGACAGGGTTCGCGCGTTTCCGGGCCATCGGCGTCGTAGATACCGCACGCCGCCCGTTCACCGTTCCGGTCACCGCAACCGCCGCGCAACTTTCGGGGGTCGGCGAAACAGCGGGCGCGTTGCTGACCAATGTGCGTGTCGCCGGTCCGCTGGTCGTCGCGCATGGCAACCTGAGCGGTACCGGGCTGGCGCTGCGGTCGGACCGGCTGAGCGGGACCGGCACGGTGTCGCTGCGCTTTGCCGATGGCAGTTATGACGCGAGCATCGACGCGTTGTTGCCGCGCTATGCGATCACTGGCTTCGGGATCGCCGATATTGCCGCAAAGCTGCGCGCGCTGCCCGATGCCAGCGGCCACGGCACGCGCGTCACCGGCACGGCAGCGGTGGCGGTGACGCGGCTCGACAACGGCTTTTTTGCGCGCGTGCTGCAGGGAGTGCCGCGGATCACCAGCGACCTGTCGGTCGCCCCCGACCTGACGATCGGCTTTGGCAATGCCCGGCTGACGTCGCCGGGGCTGACGTTGACCGGGGCCGGCACGCAGGACCCGGCGGGCGTGGTGCGCTTTACCGGCGCAGGCGCGTCGCAAGCCTATGGCCCGGTCGTGCTGGCGCTCGCCGGGCCGATCGATGCACCCGTGGTCGACCTACAGCTCGCCAAACCGGGGCTGGGCCTTGGACTGGCGGCGGTCAGCGCGCACGTCGCGCCGGGGCCGACCGGCTGGAGCTTCGACGCGCACGGCGGGTCGAGCTTTGGCGCGGTTGGTGCTCGCGGGCTGATCCGCAGCGGTACCGGGCCGGTGGCGATCGAAATTGCGCAGGCGACGCTTGCCGGGCTGACCACGCACGGTGTGGTCCAGCAGGCTGCCGCTGGACCCTTTACCGGGCGGCTGGTGCTGGGCGGCGACGGGTTGAACGGCGCGGTGACGCTCGCCGCCGCCGGAACGGTGCAGCGCGCCGATGTTGCACTGACCGCGATCAAGGCGCGGCTGGCGCTGACCCCCGCCGTGACGATCGGGCGCGGGCAGCTGAGCGCCACGGTGCTGCTGCAGGACAGCGGCCCCTCGGTCACCGGCAAGTTCGATTTCGGCGACATCCATCGCGGCGGGCTGTCGCTTGCGGCCGCGACCGGCGCGGTGACTTATGCAGGTGATCGCGGGCAGGTACAGTTGAAGGCGAGCGGCGACGCAGGCGCGCCGTTTGTGCTGGCGACCACCGTCACGATTGCCCCCGATCATGTCACCGTCGCGGCAAACGGGACCGCCGACAACCGGACGCTGACGCTCGATCATGCGGCGGAATTGACGCGCGCGCCGGGCGGCTGGCGACTGGCCCCGGTCACGCTGATTTCGTCGGACGGGCGCGCCGAGCTGTCGGGCAGCTGGGGGGCGGCGCTGAGCGGCCATGCGCGGCTCGACCGGATTTCGCTGTCGCTCCTGCAGATCGTCAGCCCGGGGGTTGCGGTTACCGGCAAGCTGTCGGGGACGATCGATTTTGCCGCGCCGGGTGACGGGGCGCTGCCGACCGGCAATGCGGCGCTGCGCATCACCGGGCTGTCGCGCACCGGGCTGGCGGCGGCGTCGCTGCCGATCGACCTTGCGCTCAACGCGGCGCTGGCGAACGGCGGCGCGGCGGCGCGCGCGACGATCGTGCGCGACGGCGTGATCGAAGGCCGTATCCAGGCGCAGCTCAAGGACATTCCGGGCACCCGCGCCGACCCGCTGTGGCAGCGGCTGCTCGCTGCGCCGCTGTTTGCGCAGGCGCGCTATTCGGGCCCGGCGCAGGCGCTGTGGCCCTTGAGCGGTGTCGAGGCGATCGACGTGCGCGGCACGGTGGACCTTGCCGCCGACGTCGGCGGCCACCTTGCCGATCCGCGGCTGACCGGCACGGTGCACACCGCCGCCGCGCGCTTCGAAACCGCGACGCTCGGCACCGTCGTTGACAACATCGTGCTCGACGGGCGCTTCACCGAGGCGCGGCTCGATCTCAGCAGCTTTGCCGGCACCGTCGGCAAGGATGGGCGCGTCAGCGGCAGTGGCAGCGTCGGGCTGTCGGTCGATCGCAATTTTCCGATCGACCTGCGGCTCGATCTCA
The DNA here is from genome assembly GCA_038225475.1 of Sphingomonadales bacterium. Taxonomy (GTDB): domain Bacteria; phylum Pseudomonadota; class Alphaproteobacteria; order Sphingomonadales; family Sphingomonadaceae; genus Polymorphobacter_B. Next base: position 43,752 of record JBBRRA010000004.1, on the reverse strand, counting down.
AAAATGCGCAGGTGCTCAACCGCGACGATCTGCGCGCGACCCTGACCGGCGCACTGACGATCAAGAGCACCAGCGACGAAGCGCGGATCGCGGGCAAGCTGACCGTCGAGCGCGGGCGGCTGCGCGTCGGCAAGCCATCGGTCGAAGACGTCGCGGTGCTCGATGTCCGCGAGGTCAACGCCGAACTGCTCGGGCGGCGCGCGGCAAAGGTCGCTTCGCCGACCAAATGGCTGCTCGACGTCGCGCTCAACGCCGCCAACCGCCTCGAAGTCACCGGCATGGGGATCGAGTCCGAATGGCGCGGCGATGTGCGCATCACCGGCGCAGCGACCGCACCGCGGATCACCGGGCGCGTCGAGCTGGTCCGCGGCGACTATGATTTCGGCGGCAAGCGGTTCGCGCTGACGCGCGGCGACCTGCGGTTCAACGGCGGCTATCCGCCCGATCCGGTAATCGACGTGCTGGCCGAAAACACGCAGTCGGGGTTCACCGCACAGCTTGCCATCACCGGCACCGCGCAGCGTCCCGATATCAAGTTCAGCTCGACCCCGGCGCTGCCCGAGGACGAAGTACTATCGCGCGTGCTGTTCGGCGCGTCGATCACCAGCCTGTCGGCCCCCGAGGCGATTCAGTTGGCCGGAGCGCTGGCCAGCCTGCGCAACAGCAAAGGCAGCGGCGCGCTCAACCCGATCAACCTCGTGCGCAGCAAACTCGGCATCGACCGACTGCGGATCGTGCCCGCCGACATAACCAAGAACCGCAAGACTTCGGTTGCCGCCGGGCAATATATCGGCCGCAGGGTGTATGTCGAACTCGCCACCGACGCGCAGGGCTATACCGGCACCAACATAGAAGTGTCGCTGACGCGCGCGCTGTCGATCCTGTCGGAGGTGGCGACGCAGGGCGGCACCAGCGTCAATCTGCGCTGGAAACGCGATTATTGACGACTATGACGGACTGGTTGCCCGCGCTACAACGCCGCATGGAAGTTGTCACGAGTCCCCGGTCGAAAGCGGAAAATGTTATCGCGCGACGGACTCGCGTAACCCTAACCAATGTCGCCTTGATCATTGCGGTCGGCATGATCGTCGCGGCGCTGATCAGCTACACGATGCGATCCTCCGACCGCAGTATCGCCGCCGCCGCGCGGGAACTGCACAGCGTGCAGGTCATGCTCGAGACGCAGCAATTGCTGTCGGCATTGCAGGACGTCGAAAGCGGCGAGCGCGGCTATTTGCTGACTGGCGACCGGACCTTCCTCGAACCTTATCATCGCGGCCTGGCCGAGGCGCCGGCGCGGTTCAATTCGCTGCGGACGCTGACCGCCGACAATGACGTGCAACAGCAAAACCTGTCGGCGCTGAAACGGTTGATCGACGCCAAGAACATGTTCGCGCAGGCGCGTGTCGCCGACATCGCACGCGGCGAGCGCAACGCGGCAATGATCGCAACCGGCGAAGGTAATGGCCGGGTCGCGATGGACGCCGTGCGCCGGGTCGTCGCGGCGATCCTTGCCGAGGAGGACCGGTTGCTGGTCGGGCGCAAACTGGCGTCCGAAGCCGCCGCGCAGACGGCCACACGCGCGGTTGCACTGGTGGTCGCGTTTGGCGTGCTGGTCCTGATCGGCGCGATCATCGCCGGTCTGGCAGCGGCGCGCGCAGCCGAAACCGCGCGCGAGCTGGCGCGCGCCAAGCTGATCGACGACCGCGTCCGCGCCAAACTCGAAACGCGGGTGGCCGAGCGCACGCGCGAACTCGATGCCGCAAACGAAACGCTGCGGCAGATGCAAAAAATGGAGGCGATCGGCCAATTGACCGGCGGTATCGCGCATGATTTCAACAATATGCTGTCGATCGTCATCGGCAGCCTCGACCTTGTCGTCCGCCGTCTCGAACGCGGGCGCACCGACATTCACCCGTTGATCGACAATGCGATGGAGGGTGCCAAGCGCGCCGCCACGCTGACCGCGCGACTGCTGGCATTTTCGCGGCAGCAGACGCTGATCCCGACCGTGGTCGATGCCAATGCGCTGGTCGCGTCGATGAGCGAACTGTTGCGCCGCACGCTTGGTGAGCATATCCGGCTCGAAACCGTTCTCGCCGGCGGGTTATGGCGAACCAAGTCCGATGCCGGTCAGGTTGAAAACGCGCTGCTCAATCTTGCGGTGAATGCGCGCGATGCGATGGAAGGCGGCGGGCACCTGACCATCGAAACTGCCAATGTCGCGCTTGACGAGGCGTATGCCGTCGACAATCCCGACGTGCGGGCGGGTCAATATGTCATGATTGCCGTCACCGACACCGGCACCGGCATGCCGCCCGAGGTCGTTGCGCGAGCGTTCGATCCGTTTTTCACCACCAAGGCCGTCGGCAAGGGCACCGGGCTCGGCCTCAGCCAGGTCTTCGGCTTTATCAAGCAGTCGCAAGGCCATGTGAAAGTCTATTCGGAGCCCGGCCACGGCACCACAATCAAACTCTATCTGCCGCGTCATATTGGCACAGACGATGTGGCCGCAGTCGTGGGTGGAGTCGCCGAGATGCCGCGCGCGCAGGCCGGGGAAAGCATTCTGGTCGTCGAAGACGAAGCGCGCGTGCGCGACGTCTCGGTGACCGCGCTGCGCGAACTTGGCTATACCGTCTATCCCGCCAGCTCGGCTGAGGAGGCGTTGCGGCTGCTCGGCGAAAGCCTGCCGGTCACGTTGTTGTTCACCGACATCGTCATGCCCGGCATTAACGGGCGACAGTTACACGACCGGGCGGTGATCATGCGCCCCGGCCTGCCGGTGCTGTACACCACCGGCTACACCCGCAATGCCGTGGTACATGGCGGCACGCTCGATCCCGGAACGGCGTTTCTTGCCAAGCCGTTCAGCATCGCCAACCTTGCGCTCAAGGTGCGCCAGACAATCGACGGGTGCGCCGCAGCATAGGCTTCGTCCGGTAATGGAACGAAGCGCGGATTAGTCCGTTATTTGGCTGTGCCCCTCGGCATAGGCCCTCACCGGCCACCTGTCATAAACGTCTAGCCACCGGGAGTTCCGATGAACGCCATCGTCGTGCCTGCGCGTGCGCGCCCTCGTCCGAAGCTTGTCGTGCTGTCGCACCTGCGGTGGGACTTTGTCACGCAGCGCCCGCAGCATTTGATGACCCGCGCCGCGCGCAGCTTCGATGTGATTTTCGTCGAAGAACCGCTGTGGGTCGATGGCGGCCAGCCGCGCGTCGAGGACGGGATCCGGCCGGGTGGCATCCGCCTCGTTCAGCCGGTGCTGCCACACGGCACCACCCCGCACGAGTCCACCGCCTTTCAGAAAACGGTGCTCGATGCGTTGGTTGCCGATGCGGCCGGCAGCGAACTCGTGCTGTGGTATTATACGCCGATGGCGCTGCCGTTCAGCCGCCACGTCAATGCCGATGTCATCGTGTTCGACAAGATGGACGAGCTGTCGGCGTTTCAAAACGCGCCACCGCTGCTGATCGCGCTGGAGGAGGAACTGCTCGGGCGGGCCGATGTGGTGTTCACCGGCGGCGCATCGATGCACGAGGCCGCGGTCGGCCGCCACGACAATATCCACTGCTTCCCGTCGAGCATCGATGCCGCGCATTTCGCGAAGGCGCGTACCAACGTGCTTGCCGATCCCATCGATCAGGCCCCAGTCGGCAAGCCGCGGATCGGCTTTTTCGGCGTGATCGACGAGCGCATGGACCTCGAACTGGTCGCGGCGGTGGCGGCGCTGCGCCCCGAGTGGAACCTTGTGATGATCGGGCCCACCGCCAAGATCGACCCGGCGTCGCTGCCGAAAGCGGTGAACATCCACTGGCTCGGCAGCAAGAAATACGACGAGTTACCGGCGTATCTGAGCGGCTGGACGATCGGCTGGATGCCGTTTGCGATCAATGCCGCAACGCGCTTCATTTCGCCGACCAAAACGCCGGAGTTTCTGGCGGCCGGTTTGCCGGTTGTCTCGACCCCGATCCGCGACGTGATCCGCCCGTACGGCGCGGGCGGCGTCGTCGAAATCGCCGCGACCGCCGCAACCACGGTCGCCGCAATCGAGATGCTTATGACGCGCCATCGTGAGCCGTGGCTTGCACAGGTCGATGCGCTGCTCGCCAACGGGTCGTGGGACCGCACCTGGGCAGCGATGCGCGGCGAAATCTGGAACCTGCTCACACCGGCGCGCGTGCTCACCCCGGCGGCCGCGGCCGTCAAGCGGGAGGAACTGCGTGTTTGATTGGCTGATCGTCGGTGCCGGCTTTGCCGGTGCCACCCTTGCCGAACGCATTGCGACGCAGCGCGGCGAAACCGTGCTGGTCATCGATCGGCGTCCGCACATCGGCGGCAATGCTTATGATCGGCACAATGACGATGGGCTGTTGGTGCACCAATATGGTCCGCACATCTTCCACACCAACAGCGAGGCGATCTTCGACCATCTGTCGCAGTTCACCGAATGGCGGCCGTACGAACACCGCGTGCTCGGCATGGTCGACGATCAGTTGGTCCCGATTCCGATCAACCTCGACACCGTCAACAAGCTGTACAATCTCAACCTGACCAGCGACGATCTGCCGGCGTGGTTCGCCGCGCGCGCCGAAAAGGTCGATCCGATCCGCACCAGCGAGGACGTCGTCGTGTCGGTCGTCGGTCGAGAGCTGTATGAAAAGTTCTTCCAGGGCTACACGCGCAAGCAGTGGGGCATGGACCCGAGCGAGCTCGACAAATCGGTGACCGCGCGCGTCCCGACCCGGACCAACCGCGACGACCGGTATTTCACCGATACCTACCAGTATATGCCCAAGCACGGCTATACGCGCATGTTCGAAAAGATGCTGTCGCATCCCAATATCAAAGTGATGACACAGACCGACTTTGCCGACGTCAAAGACAAAATTGGCTATCGCAACCTGATCTGGAGCGGGCCGATCGACGAATATTTCGATTTCCGTTTTGGCAAGCTGCCGTACCGCTCGCTGCAATTCAAGCATGAGACGCATGACACCGAGCAATTCCTGCCGACCGGCACAGTCAACTATCCACAGACCGAAGCCTATACCCGCGTCAGCGAATATAAGCACATGACCGGTCAGGTGCATCCCAAGACCGCGATCACCTATGAGTTTCCGAGCGCCACCGGCGACCCCTATTATCCGATTCCGCGCCCCGAGAACGCCGAATTGTACAAGCGCTACGAGGCGCTTGCGCTGGCGACGCCCGATGTCTGGTTCGTCGGACGGCTGGCGACCTATCGCTATTATAATATGGACCAGGTCACCGGGCAGGCGCTCGCCACCTTCCGCCGCATTCAGGAAGCGATGCCGGTCGCAGGCAGTCCGCTGCAGGTCGCGGCCGAATAGTCGCCTGTTCGGTCGCGCGACGTAATCTAACTGTCTGGATCCCATGAGCCGCGCCAATTTTCAATCCTTCTGGCTTGGCGGTTTCGAATGTTCGACGCACAAACGCCGCGACCGCAGGCGGCTCGACGTGCTGGCGTCGACCGGGCACGATATCCACGCGGCCGAGGATTACCGCCGGCTGGCCAGCCACGGCATGCGGACCGTCCGCGACGGCGTGCGCTGGCACCTGATCGAGCGCCGCCGCGGACAGTATGACTGGTCGAGCCTGCTGCCGATGGTTCGGGCCGCGCGCGAAACCGGGACGCAGGTGATTTGGGATCTGTTTCACTACGGCTTCCCAAGCGGCGTCGACGTCTGGAAGCCCGCATTTATCGACCGCTTTGCCGCATTCGCCGCTGCGGTCGCTCGGGTGATCCGCGACGAGACCGACACGGTCCCTTATTATGTCCCGGTCAATGAAATCAGCTTTTTCGCGTGGGTAGCGGGCGATGTGGGCGCGATGAACCCGTTCGCGCGCGGTCGCGGGCCGCAGATGAAGGAGCAGCTCGTCCGGGCGACGATTGCCGCGATCGAAGCGATCCGCGCCGTTGAGCCGCGCGCGCGCTTCGCAGTCGCCGAGCCGCTGATCGAGGTGCACCCGAAGTCATCGAAGCTGGTGGATGTGGCATCGGCGCAGGGGTATACCGATTCGCAGTTCGAGGCGGTCGACTGGCTGTCGGGCAAGCAGCGCCCCGAGCTTGGCGGCGCACCGCAGTATCTCGATCTCGTCGGGCTCAATTTCTACGATCGCAACCAGTGGGTCGATATGCAGGCGCCGTTGCTGCGCGGTCATCCGCGCTACACGCCGCTGCGCGTGTTGCTCGACCGCGTTGCGCGCCGCGTCGAACGGCCGCTCTTCATCGCCGAGACCGGAACCGAGGGCGACGACCGCCCCGGCTGGCTAAACTATGTGGCGACCGAGGTCTTCGCCGCGCGCGCGAACAGCGTCGATATCGAAGGGCTGTGCCTGTATCCGATCCTCAGCCACCTTGGGTGGGACGACGACCGGCGTTGCCCCAATGGCTTGTTCGATGCGTTCAGCCCCGATGCGCCGCGCACGGTCTATGCGCCGCTTGCCGACGAACTCAGCCGGCTGCAGGCTCGGTCATCTGCCGGATGAACGCGACCTCGTGCGCAAGGTGCGGCTGACCGTCGGCGTCGAAAATGTCGTGAAACCACGGACCGGTCGGGCCATCGAGATAGGGCGTCGCCCACGAATCCCACGGTAGATGCGTCTGCGTCTTGCCCTGCACCAACCCCCAGCAAAAGGTTGCGACGCGCTCGTCCTTCGCGGTCGGCAGGATCGCTTCGAACGTGCTGCCCGTCGGCCGCGCCATGAATTCGGTGCACAGCAGCGGCCGCCCGAACGCCTTAAGCCATTTGACGCGCTGCGCAAAGTCGGCGGCGGTGCCGTAATTGTGGAACGAGATGACGTCGGATGCGCCCGTTTGCAGGCGCTGGATCGGGCTGAACAGGTCGGGTGCCGACCAGTCGCCAAGCCAGATGCCGCTAGTCAGCGGCTGCATCGGCGCCTCCGCACGCGCCCATTCGAAGGCCTGCGTCAACAGCGGAACCACCAGATCGGACTTTGCCTTGAGCTGCGCGGGATCGCACAGCGCCACCTCGGGACCGTTGTCGGGTTCGTTCCAGATGTCCCATGCGAGCACGCGCGCGTCGCCGCCGAACCTTGCAACGACGCCGCGCACATAGGCCTCCAGACGGTCATGCTGATCGCCGGCGGCAAGCACCTTCATGCCCGGTGACTGGACCCAGCCCGAATTATGCACACCGACCGCGGGTCCCCGCTGCGCCCCGAGTTCGGGATGCGGATCCCAGCATGAATCGAACAGCACGAACATCGTGCGAATACCCAGCGCATCGGCAACGCCCAGATAGGCATCGATCCGTTCGACGAGCCCGTCCGCGTCCTGCTCCCACAACAGATCGTGCAGATAGACCCGCGCCGCGTTCATCCCGAGCGACGCAGCCAGCGTCAGTTCGGCGCGGATGGCCGCGAGGTCGAATGTCGCCGCCTGCCACATCTCGAGCTGATTGATCGCATAGGCAGGCGTGAAATTGCACCCGACCTGCCATGGCAGCGCGTCATACCATGCATGCGCCGCCGCCGGGGTCCATTGTGTAGCGGGCAGAGTCGTCGCGTCGATCGATGCAGCAATGCTAGTCATGGTACCCCCCAAGGGCAGCGTTTGACTAGATGATGTATAAGGCCGTGTCGCTGAGCAAGCGATTAACGCCGCCCCACAATTACGACAGACGACTGCGGCACGGTTACTACAGTCGCGCGGCGTGCCAGCGCAGATGTTCCTCGATGAACGTCGCGATGAACCAATAGCTGTGGTCATAGCCCGGATGGATGCGCAGCGTCAGCGGGATTTCGGCGCGCGCGCAGGCCGCCTCGAGCAGTTCGGGGCGCAGCTGTTCGGCAAGGAAAGTGTCCGCCGCACCCTGGTCAACAAGCAGCGCCGGGACACGGTGCCCGTCGTCGATCAGCGCGCACGCATCATAGCTGCGCCAAGCGGCCGGAACGTCGCCAAGATAGCCGCGCAGTGCCTTCTGCCCCCACGGCACCTGCCCCGGTGCAACGATCGGCGCGAATGCCGACACGCTGCGGAAGCGCCCCGGACGGCGCAACGCCTGCGTCAGCGCGCCGTGCCCGCCCATCGAATGCCCGCTGATGCCCTGCCGCGCCATGTCGGCGGGGAAGTGCTCTGCGATCAGCGCGGGGAGCTCGTCGCCGACATAGGTCGCCATGCGGAAGTTTTCAGCCCACGGCGTTGCGGTTGCATCGACGTAAAACCCTGCGCCCTGCCCGAAGTCATACGCGCTGTCGTCGGGAACGGCGTCGCCGCGCGGCGAGGTGTCGGGCATCACCAGCATCAACCCGAGCTCGGCAGCAACGCGCTGCGCGCCGGCTTTTTCGCTGAAATTTGCTGCGGTGCAGGTCAGCCCCGACAGAAACCACAACACCGGCACCGGGCGCGTGACCGCCTGCGGCGGCGTGTAAACGGCAAAGGTCATCGGCGTGCCGGTGGCGGTCGACTGATGGCGATAGGTCGCCTGATGGCCGCCGAAGCTCGACGCGCTGCTCAGCGTTTCGAGCGTCAAAATACCACCACCGAACGGATGCTTTCACCGCGGTGCATCAGGTCGAACGCCTCGTTGATCCGCTCGAGCGGCATGCGGTGCGTAATCAGCGGGTCGATTTCGATCTTGCCGTCCATGTACCAGTCGACCACGCGCGGCACGTCGGTGCGACCGCGTGCGCCGCCGAATGCCGAGCCTTTCCAGACGCGCCCGGTGACGAGCTGAAACGGCCGCGTGGCGATTTCCTGCCCGGCTTCGGCGACGCCGATGATGATGCTCTGCCCCCAGCCGCGGTGGCAGCACTCGAGCGCCTGGCGCATGACGTTGACGTTGCCGGTGCAATCGAAGCTGTAATCCGCGCCGCCGCCCGTCAGTTCGACGAGCTTCGGGACCAGCGCCTCGGGCGCAAGGTCGCGCGGGTTGACGAAATGCGTCATCCCGAACTGCCGCGCCATCGTCTCGCGCGCCGGATTGAGATCGACGCCGATGATGATATCGGCCCCCGCCAACCGCGCGCCCTGCAGCACGTTGAGCCCGATGCCGCCCAACCCGAACACCACGACGGTCGCGCCGACTTCGATCTTGGCGGTCCAGATCGCCGCGCCGACGCCGGTGGTGACGCCGCAACCGATGTAGCAGCTCGTATCGAACGGCGCGTCGCTGCGGATTTTCGCCACTGCAATTTCGGGCATCACGGTAAAGTTCGAAAATGTCGAACACCCCATGTAATGATATATCGGTTGCCCGCGGTAGCTGAACCGCGATGTGCCGTCGGGCATCAGCCCCTTGCCCTGCGTCGCACGGATGTGGGTGCACAAGTTGGTCTTGCGGCTGAGGCACGACTTACACTGGCGGCATTCGGGCGTGTACAGCGGGATCACATGGTCGCCGACCGCAACCGAGGTGACGCCGGCACCGATTTCGCGGACGATGCCCGCGCCCTCATGGCCAAGGATCGATGGGAAAATGCCTTCCGAATCCTTGCCTTCGAGCGTGTAGGCGTCGGTATGGCAGATGCCCGTCGCCATGATTTCGACGAGCACTTCGCCGCCACGCGGGCCATCGACATCGACTTCGACAATCTCCAGCGGTTGATTGGCGGCAAAAGCGACGGCGGCGCGGCTTTTCATGGCGTCTGTTTCCCCTGCAGGCGAGCCCGGCTTGTAGCGCCCGGCGACGCGGCGTCAATCTTGGCCCGCCGCTGCCGTTATTCTTCGGGTGTGGCGGAGTTTGGCGCATGAAGCATAGTTTCAGATTTGTCGCGGACGTCGGACCCGAGGGCGAGGTCTATCACCCCGAGCTGGCAAAGTTCGACAGTATCCGCGACCTGTTGATCGCCAACGGGCTGCCGCCGACGCCGCCGGTCTATGAATTGTTGTGGCGCTATGTGACCGATGACAGTCACGACCTGTCGCGCGCCGTCGACTTCGCCATCGCAACGCGCGCGCTCGACCTGCGGATGGCGATGACGCTGCACGGCGTACACTGCGTCAAATGGCACGACGACTAGGTTGGGGCTGGATGGACGGAAACGGCTGGTGCCGCGTCGTTTGATTTCGCAAGTCATTTTACAGCCAGCGTCTACGCCAGCGCCAAGAACTTGCCCCTGTCATCTCAATTTTCTGATGGTGGAGGCTCGGCGATGAAACCCACATGCTTAAATCCGGCGCGCTGGAGCGTGTAGATGACGCCACCGATGCATCGAAATGCTGTGTCTCGCTTGCTTGCATCGACCTGTGCAGTTCGCGTCCCGGTCGCAGCCTGACGTGCGAGCGTCAGAAAGTCTTCCGGGGAAACCTGATGGCCTGCGACCTCGATCGAACATGAGGAGCCGGAGCTGCTGACTTTGACATGAAATGGTTCGGGTCTCGGCGCGTTGGTACAGCCTGCCAGCAGTGCTGCAACAAGAGCTGACACGGCCTTTGGACGGATGGTCATCCTCGCCGTATGAAGGAAGACGCAAGCACCGCCAACGTCCGGTGCGAAGCGTGTTGCTGCACCAGCGCGCTGCAGGCCTCAACGACCTAGCTCAATCCCTCGATCTCGCCGTCGATGCCCAGTCGGATATGCTGCGATGCCGGCACGCGCGGCAGCCCCGGCATCGTGTTGATGCCGCCGCACAGCGCGACGACGAACCCGGCACCCGCCGAAAGCCGGACGCTGCTGATCGGCAGCGTGAACCCGGTCGGTGCGCCCAGCAGCTTCTCGTCGGCCGAAAACGAATACGGCGTTTTCGCCATGCACACCGGCAGCGCGCCGAAGCCGGCTTCGGTAAAGCGCGCCAGTTCGGCAGCGACACCCGGCGCGAACACCACATCGTCGGCGCGGTAAATAGCCTGCGCGACAGTGCGGATCTTGTCGGCGAGCGGCAGCGCGTCGGGATAGAGCAGCCGGAACGCCGCGTGCGGATCGGTGTTGGCGTCGGCGATTGCTGCGACGTGCCGCGCAAGTTCGGCTGCACCCGCTGCACCGTCGGCCCAATGGCGGCACAGGAACGCCTCGACACCGATGTCGCGGCAGCGTGCGATGACCTGCGCATGTTCGGCGGGCGTGTCGGTGGTGAACGCGTTGATCGCGACGGTCACCGGCGCGCCGAAGCGGCGGACGTTCTCGACATGGCGCGCAAGGTTGGCGAAACCGGCATCGAGTGCAGCGACATGCTCCTCGCGCAGGTCGCCGAGCGCGATGCCGCCATGCATTTTGAGCGCGCGGACCGTTGCGACCACGACCACCGCGGCGGGCGCGAGACCGGCGCTGCGGCATTTGATGTCGAAAAACTTTTCTGCGCCGAGATCGGCACCAAAGCCTGCCTCGGTCACCGCAAAGTCGCCGAGCCGCAGCGCGGCGCGCGTCGCGATCACCGAATTGCAGCCATGCGCGATATTGGCGAACGGACCGCCATGGATCAGCGCCGGTGTGCCGGCGATCGTCTGCACCAGATTGGGGCGGATTGCATCCTTGAGCAGCACGGTCATCGCCGCCGCCGCGTCGATATCGCCCGCGGTAACCGGAACCTTGCCGCGCGTCCGCCCGATGCGCATCCGCGCCAGCCGCGCCTCGAGATCGTGAACGTCATCGGCAAGGCACAGCGCCGCCATCACTTCGGATGCCACGGTGATGTCGAACCCGGTTTCGCGCGCCGGACCATTGGCCCCGTCGCCGAGCCCGACGGCGATGCGCCGCAGCGCGCGGTCGTTGGTGTCGGTGACGCGCCGCCACGTCACGCCGCGCGCATCGAGGTCGGCGCTGCCCCAATAGAGCGCATTGTCGATCAGCGCCGCGCACAGGTTGTGCGCCGCCGTGATCGCGTGAAAATCGCCGGTGAAGTGCAGGTTGATCGCCTCCATCGGCAGCACCTGCGCCTGACCACCGCCCGTCGCCCCGCCCTTGCGCCCGAACACCGGGCCGAGCGACGGTTCGCGCAGCGCGATCACCGCGCGCCGCCCGATGCTGTTGAGCGCATCACCGAGCCCGATCGTCGTGGTGGTCTTGCCCTCGCCCGCCGGCGTCGGCGAGATCGCCGTTACCAAAATCAGCTTGCCAGCCGGGCGCGAGCCAAGGTCGGCCAGAAACGCTGCCGACAGCTTGGCGATATGATGGCCATAGGGTTCGAGCGCGGTGGCCGGAATGCCGGCGCGTTCGGCAATCACGGCAATCGGGTGCAGCGTCGCGGCGCGCGCGATGGCAAGATCGGTAGTCAGAGCATCCCCCTTTTAAATCGCACGCCGAGGTTTATTCGGCGGGTTGCAGGCCTGGCGCGGCGCGCCACTGCGGCCACCAGCGGCGGCGGCGGCGTGCGATCGGTACGCTTCCGCCGACGCTGCCGATGATCGGTACCTGCGATGAAAATTCAAGGTCTTCGGGCCCGCGCACGCGGCGCTCGGTCATCTCGCCGAACAGAGCGCAGGTAACACCGAGGATCAACCCGAACGCTGCCGCCAACGCGCCGATGCGTGGAATATCGGGGAACGACGGCTTGGTGTCGATCAGCACATCGCCGAACACCACCAGCCCGCTTTCCGACACCGAAGCCATCTGCTTGAGCGCCAGCGTGCTTTCGGCGGCGGCGCGCTGCAACCGGCGCCGCAGATCGACCTGCCGTTGCAGCGTCTGGAACTGATCGAACGCGGACTTGTGGTCGAGGATGTATTTTTGCTTGTCGCGGTACTTTGCCTCGAGCGCGGCAACTTCGGCGGCCGAAAGCTGCACGAACTGCGACCCGCCAGCGCGCGCCATCGCGCTTTCGCGCCCGACATTGGCCTGCAACCGGTCGCGTTGCTGCTGCATCGCCTTGAATTCGGGGTTTTTCTCGCCGAGCCGGTCGCTCGCGACACCCAGCCCCTGCTCCATGTCGGCAAGCTGCGACTTCAGGCGCACGACGCCCGGCGCTCCCGCTGCCGCGCGGACACCTTCGGCCATCTTGTTGCCCGCCGCGCCGTGCCGCGACGTCAGCAACGCCTGGATTTGCTGCAATTCGACGAGCTCGAGCGATTCGCCGCGCTGGTCGAGAACGATGCCATTGGCGCGCGCGAAATCGGTGCGGACATTTTCTGCGGCACGCAGCGCCTCGGTGGCCTTGACCTCGCGGCCTTCGGACCATTTCGCCGAACGGTCGGCCATCGCTGCCCGGTTGGCGAGGCTTTGTGAAATATAGGCCTCGCGGAGCAATCCGGAGATGCGCGCGGCATATTGCGGATCGGTCGCGCTATAGCCGATTTCGAGGATGCCGCTGCCGCCGACGGTTTCGGCAAAGGTGTTGTCGGCAATCCGCGCCGCTGCCCAACGCCGCAGGTCGCCGGTGCCGCCGGTTTCGGTTTCCCACGCGGTCGTGACACTCGGGTCGTTGAGCCAGCCGAGCTTGTCGACGACCTGCCCGGTCACGTCATATTCGCTGATCAGGCGGATCTGCGTGCCGATATACGGCCCGACGGTGTTGTTGTTGACCGCGATGAACTGATTGGGGTCGGCGTTGAACAGATCGAGCAGCACACGCGCGCGCGCTGTATAGCGTTCGGGCAGCTTGTTCGCCGACACGAGCGCAACGATGACGCAAGTCGCCATCATGCCTAAAATCGTCAGCCGCCACGCGACCATGATCCGCCAGAATTGCAACAACGTCATTGCAGCGTTTCACCCCGATGCGCCGCTGTCAGGAAAAAGACGTTATTGCTGTCGAGACGGCCCGAAAGAAGCTTGTTGCCATCGAAAACGTGCGGCGCATAGCCCAGTGGTTCCAACAGGTCGGCGATTGCCGGCGTCGCGCCTTCGAGCAAAATCGCCGGATGCGTCCGTTCGATCGTGTGCATGCCGCCCCGCAGCACGACTTCCTCGGCACCCTGGATGTCGAGTTTGATAACCGACGGCGCAAGCCCGAACGAGTCGAGCGTCCGGACTTCGACGAGCATTTCGAGACACTGGAGCAGCGCCGGGTCATAGCCGCTGATCCGGTCGGCGTTGAGCCAGTTCATCGCCTCGTCGCGGTCGAGCGAGGCTAGCCCGTCGAACACCAGCCGACGATAGCGCGGCAGATAAAGCATCATCAGTCCGGCGCGATCGGACAGGCCGACAGCCTCGATCCGGACGTGGGGATCGCCGGCGAACTCGGCCTGCAGCCGCGCCGCAAGCCGGGCATTGGGCTCGAACGAAATGATGCGGACATCGGGCCACATGACGCGAAACGAATCGATCGACTGGCCGCGGTTGGCCCCGATATCGAGCACCTCGCCGTCGGCGATCCGAAGGTTGCCAAAGGCGCGCCAATCGCGGTCATGGACGGCATGCAGCCGCCGCCGAAGCCAGCGCTCCCCCTCAAACCGGGCATCCTGGAGCACCGGGAAATAGGATTGCAGCATTCTAGCCAGGGCGCGCATCGCTAAGTCTCCGACCGACGACAGATGGCACTGCCGCTGATTGCGGCACAGTCGTGGGCGCAACGGCGAACCGCGCCAGCAGCGCGAGCACCATCGCCACGCCGAGGTAGGCGAGCGTGTAATTATAGTCTTCGGCGAGCACGCCCTTGATGACGACATAGCTGAGCAGCATCAGCCCCGCCGGCCCCGCCAGCTCGATTTCGCGCTCATTGGCCCGGAAATAGAGCCGCAGGCCGAGCCACGCCGCCCACAGGAACATTGCGTAAATCGCCAGTGCGCCGATCACCCCGAATTCGAGCGTGGTCTTGAGATACTGGCTGTCGATCGTCAGCTGCCCACCGGGGCTGGTGTACCCGAGGATATATCCCGCCGAGCCCGCGCCGTAGCCGAGCGGATTGGCGAGGATTTTCGGAATGCCCATCGCCACCTGCTCGTAGCGCGCATCGTTGCTTGCGGTATAGCCTTCGGATCCCATAATCGCGACATGGACGCGGTGGCTGGCGAACATCAGCGTCAGGCCAAGCGCTGCTGCCACCGGAAAGCCGGCAACCACGGCGGTCGACAGGAATCCGGGATTGCGGCGGCGGCGGCGCAGGCCCCAGATCAGCGCATAGCCGACATGCGCCACGATAAAGCCGATCTTACCGAGGCGCGAATCGGTATAAAGGATGCACAGCGCAATCGGCACCCAACCGAGCATCATGCCGAAACGCAGCCAGCGCGACTGCCCCGTCACCATCCAGTGCAGCAGGAACGGCAGCGCCAGCGACAGGAATTCGGCAAACAGCAAAGAGACGGTGAAGGTGCTGTGGACGCGGTAGCCGCCGAAGAAATCGCGCGCCTGCCCGCTCATCACGATATCGAGCAGCCGGTCGTTGTCGACTTTCAGGAACGACGGGATGTGCCCCGCCCAGATCAGCCGCTCCTGATAATGTTCGAGCACGCCGAACACCGACAGGAAGATCGCAAGGCCGACGAACAACGCGGCAAAGCGCGTGGCGCGGCCCGGCGTCACGAACAGGAAGCAGCCGATAAAGAACAGCGCCGTCCAATACATCTGGTTGTTGGCAAAGTGCGTCAGCACTGCAAACGGCGTCGACGACAGCAGCAGCGGCACCACCTGCGCGCCGAGCTGGACCAGAAACAGCGTCCACACCGTTTTCGAAGTTTGCGCCGTGACGAACATCTGCCGCCGAAACACGCTCGATGTTGCAAGGCTGTACAGCGCAATGACCATCAGCACGAGCAGCGCGATCCGGCCGGCACTGAACCACGGCAGGCCGGGCAACGCGATGGCGATATACGACGGCCATAGGTAATAAAGCGCGACGAACCAGCTGAACGATTGCTCGAGGCTATGTTCGGGGAACGTCGCGCGATCGGGCAACATCCACAATATCAGCAGCAGCAAGACGATGATCGGGATCATCGGCAGCACCACCAGCTGCGGCGGCAGATACGCCATCGCCACGCCGTACAGCGCAGCGAGCAACAGCAGCAGGATCTGACGGCGGCCACGTCGTAGAAACGACGGTGTGTCGGCCGCAGCAGCAGCATAAAGTGGCAGCGTCATCCGGTCAGCGCGCATTGGTTTCCTTCGTCGCTGCCGCGATTTCGCCGAATTCCTAGCATCAGACCCGGCGCAAACAAAGCCAACACTACCGGTGGCTCGCCGACGCAGGCGAAACAACCGTCGGTTTGCTGCCGCACGCCGCCTCTGCGGCTACATACTATAATGTTAGGAGAATGTTAACCGGCGTTTCAGCGCGGCTCAGCGTTGGGTGATGCCGTCTTCGACGTTCCACCCGCGTACCGTGACCTTCGGCGCAGTGCTCGCTGCCGGAGCGCGATACCGAATACGAATCGTCCGCGTTTCGCCGGGCAGCAACGCGATATAATTGTCGCTGTAGAATACCGGCAGGATACGACGCGCCCGATCATCGACCAGCGTCAGCTTGACGTTGAGCGCCGGGGTGGCGCTCGGGTTGGTGACGGTGGCGAGCACGCTGCGCTCGTCGCCTTCGGTCTCGGGCGCGGCCAACACCACCTTGACCGGGACCCGCGCGATGTCGCCGAGTGCGCGGTACGCCGCCGCGTCACGACCGCGCCAATAGAAATTGTCGGCCACCACATCGCCTTTGGCATCGGTCAGTTTCAGGCTGACCAACACCATCGGGTGTTCGGCAAACAGCCGGTCGAGCGGCACCGCGGGCAGCGCGACGCTATCATTGGGCGGCGCATCGACCGGATCCGAGCGGCTGAACAGCGTTCGATTGTCGAGGCTGATGACGCGGACCTGCGCATGCAGCGCCGGGGCCGCAGTCTGAGTCGTGTTGACCACGACAAGCTCGTTGCCGGGTCGGTTCAGTTGGAGGTGCAACGGCTCGGCGGCCTTCTTTGCCCCATAATATGCCGCGTGCGTGTCATAGTCCGAACTGTACAATTGCCAGCTGTTCGACGGCCACGACGGATGCGTCATCCAAAGCAGTCGCCCGCTGTTCTTGGTCCACAAATGTCCGAGAAAGCCCTCGTAGATCGCCTTGTACGTCTCGAGGTTCATCATCTGCGCCTTGCGCTCGAAATCGGCGAGGCTGGTCGCCGGCCCGAACATCGTCGCCAGCGCCGCCATGAACGACGCGGTGTCGCCGTTCCCCGAAAAATGCCAGTCGTGATAGGCCAGCGTATCCGACAGCGGCCAGCGGTCGGGTTCGGGCACCGACGCCGCGATCGCTTCGAGCGTGGCGAGCGACGGCGACCCGGTTTCGACCGAAAACCCAGAAGCGAGATCGGTGAAATAGCCCTCGGGGGGACGATAATTATAGGGTCCCGAACCTTGCAGGTTCACAACATTCGAGCTGCCGGTGTACCAGCGCGTCCCGTCGAGCTCGGCGATCGTGTCGTCGAGCCCTTCGTTGAGCAGCGGATACGGCACGCCCTCGTTGCGCCCGAACCAGACGACGATCGACGGATGGTTGCGGTAGCGTTTGACCGTATCGCGCACGTTCGCGAGGAATAGCGCGGGGTCCTGCGGCTCGACCTGGAAATCCTGCGTCGACTGCCAAAAGTCGTTGAGGATCATCATGCCGTTCTCGTCGGCGAGATCGTAGAATTCGGGCTCGGTATTGTTGCCCATCCAGTTCCGCACAATGTTCATGTGCGCCTCGCGCTCGAGCCGGAAATAGGGTGCCAGCCGGTCCCGGCCGCTGCGCTTCATCGCGTCGTCCATGCCCCAGCTGCCGCCGCGCGCCGCGATCCGCACGCCGTTCACGCGCAAAGTCAGGTGCGGCAGCGGCGCTGTTGCAGGCACGTCACGCACGGCAGGCGACACCTCGCCCGCCGCCGTCAGGCTCTCGACCCAACCGCCCGGTGTCGCCTTGATCGCGACATGGCGCACATCGATCAGCCGCTCCCCCCGGAGCGCGCCGTCGGTGGTGTGGACGTCGACCCGCCGCAGCCTGCCCGCCGAATCCATAAGCGACAGTTCATAGCTCACCTCGCGGATTCCGAAGCGCAGCTGCCGCCGGTCGGACTCGGCGGCGCCGTCGCTCGCCGTCACGGTCAACGTATGCAGTTCCGGCGCACCATAGCCGTTCGGCCACCACAGCCGCGGGCGCAGCACGCGCAGCGCGGGGTCGGTCGCGGGTGTAAAGCGCACCACCGTCTCGCCGGGCGCGATGTCGAGCGTCCGGCTTAGCGCGATGCTGTCGAACGCCGCCGTCACCGTGACGCGCCTCGGTGCGGTCGCATCATTGACTACCGGCACCGTGATATAAACGTCGGCGCTGTCGGTGCGCGGCAACGGCAGGTCGGTGATGACCTGCGGGTCGAGCACGCGGACGGCCCCGGTCGCCTCGAGCACGACGCCTTGCCACAGGCCGGTATTGCGGTCGCGGATGCCGGGGATCCAGTCCCAGCCTTCGGTTGCGACGAAGGTCGGGCCGTCAATCGCCAGCTGACCACCGTTTTCGCCCACGCCGGCGGCGATCGACTGCTCGTGCGGGATGCCCGGATGCGGCGGCGGGCTGACCCGCACGGCAACGACATTTTCACCGGCGACCGGCGTGAAGGCGAATTCCCCGCGCGCGAACGCACCCCGCATTTGCCCCACGCGCGCGCCGTTGACCCAGACGTCGGCTGCATAATTCACCCCGTCGAAGCGCAGCCGCAGCGGCTTGCCCACCGCTGCTGCGGGCACGGCAAATTCGGCACGGTACCAATAGTCCTGCCGCGCCAGCTTTTCGGGGATCGCGAGATTGTTGAGACCATAATAGGGGTCCGGGTACACCCCGCGGTCGACCAATGTCGTCAGCACCGTGCCCGGCACCGTCGCTGCGAACCAATGCGTGATATCGACCCCCGGCCGTGACAGGGTTGCGCCGTCGCTGGTCAACGCGGGCGCCTCGATTAACAGCCAGTCGTTCACCTGCCATCGGCCAGGCTCGATCGGTGCGAGCGCCGCCATCGGCACCACCGGCACCGCGACGGGCTTGCTGATCTTGCCGTTACCATGCGGCAACGTCCACGGATCCTGCTGCTGGAACAGCCCGATATTGGCACGTTTCTGCCATTCCCAGCCGACGCCGACATCGAGCATCTGGACAAGTTCGAAGGCGGGCCGGGACAGCGCCCGGGACGCGATTTCAGCCTGAGTCAGCGCGACACCGTCGATCGTTGCATCGACGAGCGCGCCACCGAAATGCGGTTGCCCGGTGCGGACCGGCGCAACTGCGACGGCGCGGCTGACCGCAACCGCGACGGCGGGCCCGCGTGCGACTTCGCGACCATCGACGAACAGCCGAACCGTCTGCGTGTCGGCAACGGCGGCAAGATGTGTCCAATGTGCGGGGCGCACCAGCGCATGCGACACCAGGCGCGAAGTGCCGATCGCCAGCGTCAACCGGCCATCGGTCAGTCCAATAGCCCGCGCTGCGGCGTCGCCAAGGGCCAACAACGGTACAAAGCCCGGCTGCGTCGCCGTTGGACGCACCCACAGGCTGAAGCTGTACACAGCCCCCGCGAGTTGAATCGGATCAGATTCGGCGATCTGACGCTCGATCCCGATGCCGCCGTTCAGGAAGCGCGCATTATAGGGGCCGCCATTGAGCGGCCGCGGCGATGCGGACGCCGCTACCGAACCAACTGTCATTAATAAAAACAACAGCTTGCGTGGCAGCACAGTAATTCTCCCCAAGCACGCGTCGATTGCGCCGATTCTTGACAACCTTATCAAAGTGCCGATCTTACGCCATCGAAAAACCAAATCATAATTTAGTATTATCCCGAGCAGGTCAGTGTCTGGTCGGCAACGGTCCCGAGCGCAACACGCGCCAGGCTGTACGCGGCGCTGCCCTGCGTCGACAACCGGAACGGAGCATCGACCTTGGTCATATCGGCTCCCGCTGCGGCAAAGCATTTGAGGGGGATGCCGACGGTTCGCCATTGCCCGATCGGTAATGCCGCAAGCTGCGGCGCGGCAACCACTGCACCGCAGCCGGTACCGCAACGCACTCCGATCGCCATGGGCGCAGCGGCGCGGGCATCGATGCGGATGGTCATCAACAGCATGACATCGCCGTTGGTCTCGCGTGCGATATCGACCGGGGCCTGTGTGACAAGTTCCACAACGGCCGTGCCGCCGCCGCTGATCGAAAACTTGCGCGCGCCTTCCTGAACTTGCTGGTCGGTTGCAGTGACCGTACCCCGACCGCCCAGCACCGACGCCGGCAGCGTTGTAACGCGCGTTTCGTCGGCTGCATCGCCCGCCACAACCAACGACCACGCCGGAACGGGAAGCCCCTTGTCGAAATAGACCCCGGTCGTGCCGCTGTCTGCAACGCCGGCGGTTTCGGGCAGCGGTGTCCAGCTTGCGTGCTTTGCCGTCAACGATCTGCCGAAACCGCGTGCGAACAGCACCGCGCCGTCGTGCCGCGCGGTGACCGGCCATGCTGCGGGCAGCCGACCGCTAAAGTCGGGCTGCGCCACCCCGACTGGATGCTGCACAAGCACGTCGGCAATCCCCCCGCCTTCGGAGCCGGGCAGCCACGCGACCACGAACGCATCGGCGGCGTTCAGCGCCGGGTTCACGTACAGCGGGCGCCCCGTCACCATCACCGCCACCACCGGGATGCCCTGCGCCTTCAACCGCTGCATCGTCACCCACGGCTGGCGCAGTTCGGTCCGCAGTTGGAGCGTCTTGAGATCACCCTGGAACTCGGCATAGGGCGTCTCGCCGAATACCACGATCGCCACGTCCGGCCGGTCGGTAAACGTACCGTCGGGCGACAGCGTCGCATGCCCACCGCTCAGACTGATTGCATCATCCACTCCGCGCCAGATCGAAGTTGCACCGGGAAATTGCGCATTGGTCATGCCGGTGCCCTGCCAGCTGATTGTCCAGCCGCCCGATTGACGTCCGATATCGTCGGCCCCGTCGCCCGCGACCAACACGCGCGCACCGCGCCGGACCGGCAGGATGCCGCCGTTATCCTTAAGTAACACCAGTGACTTACGGACTGCCTCCCGCGCAACGGCCCGGTGGTCGGGACTGCCGAGCAAGTCGAACTGCCCCGAATATGGCCGCTTTGACGGCGGTCCAGCTTCGAACAGCCCAAGGCGGAATTTGGTGCGGAGAATGCGAGCCACCGCATCGTTCAACCGCGCCATCGGCACCTCGCCTGCACGCACCTGCGTAACCAGGCTGGCGTACAGCGGTTTCCAGCTATCGGGCGCCATATACATGTCGATACCGGCGTTGATCGCGCGCGCGCAGCTGGCATTGTTGCAGCCCGCAACCTGGCCATGCGCATTCCAGTCGGTCACGACGAAGCCGCCGAAGTTCATCCGGCGCTTCAGGACATCGGTAACGAGCCCGTGGTTGCCGGCGATCTTGGTTCCCTGCCAGCTCGAAAAGCTCGTCATGATCGTCGCGACACCGGCATCGATCGCGGGGAGATACGGCGCGCCATGCACGGTGCGCAGCGTCGCTTCGTCGATCCTGGCATCGCCCTGGTCGCGGCCCTCGTCGGTCCCGCCATCGGCGATGAAATGCTTGGTGCTGGCAAGAACGTGCGGGCCGGCAAGGATCGGGCCGCCGTTCGGATCGCCCTGCAGGCCGCGGATCATCCGTCCGGCGTAGCTGGCGACGAGCGCGGGATCGGATGAATAGCCCTCATAAGCACGACCCCAGCGATAGTCCTGCGGCACCGTCAACGTCGGCGCAAACGTCCATTCCATGCCGGTGGTGCGCACCTCGACCGCAGTCACCGCGCCGATCCGCTCGATCAGATCCGGGTCGTGCGCCGCGCCCAGCCCGATATTGTGTGGAAACAGCGTCGCCCCGATGATGTTGCTGTGACCGTGGACGGCGTCGATGCCCCAGATCACCGGGATGCCGACACCGCCCGCGCTGGTATCGATCGATGCAGCATAAAACGCATCGGCGAGCGCCAGCCATTTTTCCGGCGGTGCGAGATCATCGCCGTTCGGTCCCGAACTGCCGCCATTGAGCACCGAGCCGAGGTGATAGTGGCGAACGTCGTCGGGGGTAACGCTCGCAATATCGGCCTGAATGACCTGACCGACCCTTTCCTCGATCGTCATCCGCGCCAGCAGCGCAGCGATTCGCGCCTCCGTCGCGGGCAACTGGCGGACCGGCCAGTGCGCGCGCGGCCATTGCGCGGGATGCACTGCGGGCTCTGAGAATTTCGGTATTGCTGCTGCAAGCGGCGCAGCAATCAACAGCGCGGCAGCAGCGGCGGCGATACGGCCATGGTGACGAATCAAGCGGCTCTCCCCAACATCCGTGATCGTGCGCGCCGACGTCAGCTCACATCGTCCCGGTGAGTTACGCAATCATTTTCGATAAATTGCTTGACAGCGTTGACAACAATTGAGCCTTATCGTCAAGCGAGGTTCACACCCCGAACTTTCGGGGCACGCGTTCGGCAAAAAACAGGCGGGACAATCCGCCAGAAACTGGGGAGATCTGTATGACCAATCGACTTCTGTGTTCGCGCGCAGCCCTGTTTACAGCGGCGTCAACGCTCGCCTTGTGCGTGGCCAGCGGGGCATTTGCGGCCGCTGCGCCGGCCGCACCGCCCGCCGAAGCCACCACCGCCGACGAGATCGTCGTCACCGGATACAGCGCGTCACTGCAATCGGCGCTCAATGCCAAACGGCTTTCGAACCTGCCGATCGAGTCGATCGCGCCCGAAGACATTGGCAAGATGCCCGACCAGAATGTCGCCGAATCGCTGCAGCGCCTGCCCGGCGTGCAGATCAACCGCTCGGGCGGCCAGGGTACCGCAGTGCTGATCGACGGCCTGCGGCAAAACCTGACGACGCTCAACGGCGACATCTTCCTGACCGGCAAGGAGTTTTACGTGTCCGGCGAAGCGGCCGGCGGCGGCAACGGCGGCAACAGCCAGTATAATTCGCTCGAAGGCGTCCCCAGCGAAGAAATCGCCGGCATCGACGTCTACAAAAACCCCAATGCCGCGATCACCGAGGGCGGGCTTGGCGGGACAATCAATCTCAAGACGCGCGATCCGCTGGCGCAGCCGATGGGCTTCAGCCTTGGTGGCAACTTTCGCATGTCGAACGGCCAGCGCGACGGCGGCTGGACGCCGAACGGCACGTTGGTCGGATCGTACAAGTTCGGCGACCGTTTCGCGATCACCGGCAGCGTCTCGTACGATTCCGAAAATACCCACACCGAAGAATTCCAGAACCAGAACCGTAACCAGTGGCTGATCACCGATTCGGCGACCGGCCCCTATGTCGGCCCGCTCAGCCCGGCGGGACTGACGCATCTCGGCAAGAATTATATCGAGCCGCAGCTCGATTATTTCACCGATCGCTTCGACAAGCGCCGTACGCTGGGTGCGTCGCTCGGGCTGGCGTTCAAGGTGACCGACAGCATCACCTCGACGTTCAACTGGTTCCATTCGCACGAGCGCGAAACCACGATCGATTATACCAACAAGGTCTGGTTCAACGGTCAGGGCACCTCGCCCGGCGTGCTGTTGCCGGGCATCGATCCGACGCGCCCCTTTGCCATCGATTCGAACGGCGTCGTCCAAAGCGCGACCTTCAACGCCAATGGCGCTGAAACCGCGACGCTGTGGCAGGGCGTGACGACCAACGCCAACAACTATCAGTTCGTGACCAAGTTCGACAACGACGGCCCGTTCAAGGCAAGCCTCGACGGGGCCTATGCCAAGGCGAATTCGACCCTGCAGGCGGCGCAGGCCGACGTCGAGCACGGGCTGTACAACAACAGTTTCGGCAACCCGACTTCGCCTGCGGCCCCCGGCTGCAACAACGGTGCATCGACGTGCGCCACCGGCAATCACGGTTACGAATTCACTTATGCCAATGGCGGCACGAGCGGCCTGCCGAGCGTCAGCTATCTTGCGCCTTACACCGATATTTTGAACAACCCCGCCTATACGACGTTCAAATCGAACTGGGCATGGTCGAATATTTCGGCGCAGAAGCAATGGTCGATCAAGGGCGACCTGTCGTATGAGCCCGATTACCTGAAGGACGTCGGCGCCAAGCTGTCGGGCGGGTTCCGGATCGCGACGCGCGATGTCGACCAGACCTTCGGCCGATACCTGATCAACGGGCTGACCGCTGGCGGCCTGCCAATTTCCAACTGCTGCAACGATCCCAACGGTGGTACCTATCTTTACTATCAGGACCCCGGCTATGCCGCGATCCCGTATTCGACCGCGCTGACCAATCCATCGCTGACGCACACCACGACCAACTTCGCGACCGGTACGATCGTCGTCAAAGACCCAGTCGTCGGCGGCATGACCAACCCGGCGACCTATCTCAACCAAGTCTGGAACTCGGGTAGCAACCCGACGATCGCCAACAACAGCGAGAAACTGTTCAAGGACAATCTGAGCTCGTTCCGGATCTCGGAAAAGACCTATTCGGGCTACATCATGGCCGATCTCGGTGCGCCGTCGGACCGCTATCACGCCAACTTCGGCCTGCGGCTGGTCAACACGCAGCTGACGATCGACAATGGCCAGACCGCAGCCGTCCCGACCTATTACGGCACGGCATCATGGAACGGCGTCGATTCGAATGTCGTGCCGGTCCGCACGACGCGCAACTACATCGACATCCTGCCGTCGTTCAACTTCGTGCTCGAGCTGTCGGACACACAGAAGTTCCGCTTCGGCGCAGCGCGCGTGGTCGCGCCGCAGGACTTGTACTCGCTTGGCCTCGGCAACTCGTACAACTTCACGCGCCAGACCAATTCGCGCGTCAACGTCCACACCGGCTTGAAGGACGGCTTTGCCTTTGCCGGCGGCGGTTCGGGCAATGCCAACCTCGATCCTTACCGCGCGACGCAATTCAACACCTCGTATGAAAACTACTTCGCGCCGGGTGGGCTGCTCAGCGTCGCGGGCTTCTACAAGCAGGTCGACAATTTCGTCGAGACGCAGAACATCGCAACGCT
Source organism: Sphingomonadales bacterium (assembly GCA_038225475.1). Classification (GTDB taxonomy): domain Bacteria; phylum Pseudomonadota; class Alphaproteobacteria; order Sphingomonadales; family Sphingomonadaceae; genus Polymorphobacter_B. The sequence goes on along the minus strand of JBBRRA010000004.1, from coordinate 18,904 downwards.
CGTGCAGGACGACTTTGGCGGCACCACCGCCGACGTAACCAAGCCGGTCAACGCCGGCAAGGGCAAGATCTATGGCATAGAACTCGGCGTGCAATATTCGCTGGCGAACGCCGCATCGTGGCTGCGCGGCTTCGGCTTTGCGGCAAACTATACGCGGTCGGAATCGACATCGGATCAGGTAACCGCCTTCTCCAACCACTCGTCGATCCCCGGTGTCGCGAAGAACGCACTCAACCTGACGGGGTATTACGAACGCAACGGCTTCGCGATCCGCGCGTCCTATTCGTGGCGCGACAAGTCGGTCAACGACTCGCTCGTCGGTTCGACGTTCGCCTTCCCCGACCAGAACGGCGTGTCGAAAATCTATCAGGTTTACCAGGCACCCTATGGTCAGCTCGACGGGCAGATCAGCTATGACATCACCCGCCGGATCGGCGTGGTGGCATCGGTCCAGAACCTGACCGATGAAGTCCAGCACACGTACCTGCAGTATACCGACCTGCCGTTCACTTATGATAGGAGTGGTCGTCGGTACTGGCTGGGCGTCAAGTTCAAGCTTTAACATAGCGGTCGCCGCGCAATGTGATGCAAGGATAGCTGCGTGGGGACCGACTTTCTGCAACACCGATCTCCCGTTCCGTCGCCAGGCAGCGACGAGACGGGAGATCGTCGCATCCGGCGGATCGCCATCGTCGGCGGCGGCACCGCCGGCTGGATGGCGGCGAGCATCCTCAGCCGCGCGCTGGCGGGAACCGGATGTGCGATCACCGTTATCGAATCGCCTGAGATCGGCACGATCGGCGTCGGCGAGGCGACGATCCCGCCGATCATCGACCTGCTCCGGTTTCTCGATATTGACGAGGCGGACTTCGTCAAAAGTACGCGGTCCACCTATAAGCTCGGCATCAAGTTCAACGATTGGGGCCAAATCGGCGAAAGCTATTGGCATCCGTTCGGGACGTTTGGGACGGCGATCGACCGGCGACCGTTCTTCCACGCGTGGCAACGTGCAGCAGCCAGCGGACTGTCGCCGCGCTTCAACGATTTCAGCCTGTGCGCGGCGCTGGGCGACGCGGGTAAATTTCGGTTTCCGGAGCCAAAGGCCTCCGGGCCGACGCCGGGCTTGCGCTATGCGCTGCATTTCGATGCAGCACTCGTGGCACGCTATCTGCGAGCCTATGCCGATCATCGCGGTGTTGCATGCATCGAGCGCACGGTTGCAACCGCCATGCAGCGTGACGACGGCTTTCTCGAGGCGCTGGTCTTTTCCGACAACAGCCGCCTCGAAGCCGACCTGTTCATCGATTGTAGCGGGTTTCGCGGCGTGTTGATCGAGCAGGTGCTCGCAACGGGCTATATCGGCTGGCAGGACATGCTGCCATGCGACCGCGCCGTCGCGGTTCCAACGCAGGGGAAACGCCCGCTGTCGCCTTATACCTCATCGTCGGCGCGCCCGGCGGGATGGCGCTGGCGCATCCCGCTGCAGCACCGCGCCGGCAATGGCTATGTCTATAGCAGCAGCCATCTAAGCGACGATGCAGCGGTCGACGACCTGCTGGCGCAGGCGGGCGAGCAACTGGTCGCCGAGCCCCGCCTGATCCGCTTTGCCACCGGGCGGCGCAAACAATTCTGGAACCGCAACTGCATCGCGCTGGGGCTGGCGTCGGGTTTCCTCGAGCCGCTCGAATCGACCAGCATTCACCTCGTGATCAGCGGCGTCTACAACCTGCTCGACCGCTTCCCCGACCGCGACTTCGATGCCGCGAATATCGCCGCGTATAACGCCGAACTCATCGACGAGATCGAACATATCCGCGATTTCATCGTCCTGCATTATTGCACGACGCAGCGGAGCGACACGCCGTTCTGGGACTATTGCCGCACCATGCCGATCCCCGACCGGTTGCGCGAACGCATCGACATCTATCGGGGGACCGGTCGTATCAAGCCGCGCGCCGGCGAACTGTTCACCGATCTCAGCTGGTTCTATATCCTGAATGGCATGGGTATCCGGCCGACACGCTATGATCCACTCGCCGACCGCATCGGCGAACCACAGATTCGCGCGGCGCTGGCGCAGCTGGCCGCTTCGACCGCCGACGCCGTGCGCAACGCGCCGTCGCACGACAGCCAATTTGCCCCGGCCGCGCTCGATACCACGACCAAGGGCTATGCGTTCCGATGACCATGCCGAAAGCCCGTTGATGCCCACCGGTGTGCTGGCAGGCGCGAACATCGAACATGCAGGGGCGCATAATCAGCGCGTTATCCTGCAGGCGATCCGCGTCTATGGCCCGGTGACCAAGGCAGAACTGGCACGGCTTACCGGGCTGACGCACCCGACGGTGACCAATATCACCAACCGCCTGCTCGCGCTCGATCTGCTGCGCGGCGCCGGGCAACGACGCGGCGGCCGCGGCCAGCCCGCCACCCGGCTGATGGTCAACCCGAACGGCGCCTATTCGATCGGCATCAACATCGACCGCGATCATATCACGATGGTGGTGGTCGATTTCGGCGGCGAAGTCCGGGCGCAGGTGACGGTCGAAGTGGCTTTCCCGCTGCCCGATCAGGTGCAGGCATTTTACCGCCGCGAGCTCGACCGGCTGCTCGCCGACGCCGGGATCACCGGCGATGCGATCGTCGGCATCGGCGTGGCGCTGCCCGACGCGCTGGGCGAGATCGCGTTGCCCGGGCGGCCCGCCGCCTATGGGCAATGGACAACGACCCGCGTCGCGTCGCTGTTCGAGACGCCACTCATGGTGCCGATCCATGTCGAAAATGACGCTGCTGCAGCGGCCATCGGCGAGATGCAGTTCGGGCTGGGCCAGCGGCTGGGCAGTTTCTTTTACATCCTCATCACCTTCGCGCTTGGCGGTGGGCTCGTGGTGCATTCGCTGTATGACCGCGGTGCCGATGGGCGGAGCGGCGAAATCGGCTTCCTGATGGTCGACGACGGCAGCGGCGAGCTGGTGCAACTGCAGAGCGTCGTATCGCTCGCCGGGCTGTCTCGACGGCTCGAAGCGGCTGGCGCAGGGCATGCCAGCGCCCGTTCGCCCGACCTTTCCGACCCGGTTGTGCGCGGCGTCGTCGATGCGTGGATCGAAGCGTCGGCGCGCGCGCTGGTGCAGCCGCTGATTGCGATCAACTGCCTGATCAATCCGGAAGCCGTGCTGATCGGCGGCCGCGCGCCGCGCCGGATTATTGAGGCAATTGCCAAGCGCGCCAATGCGCTACTGCGGATGCAGGCGCGCAACGCGCCGACGCTGGCCCCGGTCGGTGTCGCGGCGCTGGCGGAAGACGCATCGGCGGTCGGCGCGGCGCTGCTCGCATTTGCTGACCTGTTGACGCCGCGCGACCACGCGACCGACCGGCCCGATCTTCGCGCCGCAAGGCTCGCCCCGCATCAGCCCACCGCAACTGCGCCCTCGCTCGGACGATAAAGCAGGATCGCTGCCAGCGTTAGCGCACCCACCGCAACGATCCCCGGCACCACCGACCGTCCCGACGACACCAACAACCCGAGCGCGACGAATTGCGGCGCAAGTGCCTGCGCGAGCTTACGCGCGATGCCACCAAGCGCATAAACGCGCGCCGCACACGCCTCGCCCGCATGCTGCCGTTCGACCTGATCGACCACATCGGGGAGCAACGCCCAGAACATCACCGACATCCCTGCCCCCGCAATCAACGCGATCGTGACCACGATGCCGACCCCGATCAGGCTCGCACCTGTAAACGGCAAGGCGATCGCAGCACCGGCGTTGAGCGCGGCGGCCGCGATCAGCGCGCGCACCCGCCCGATGCGGCGCGCCAGCCTCAGCCACAGCGGCACGGTCAGCAACAGCGACAACGGCGGGATGCCGGCCGCAATATATCCAAGTCGAACTGCATCGAGCCGGTCGAACAGGAACAGGATCGATTTGTTCATCACCGTGACGCTAAGGCCCGCCGCAAGGATCGTCGCCAGCAGCCGCCGCAGCTCGGGCGATCGCCGCATCAGGTCGATTAGCGCCGCGATGTGGTGCAGCGGTGTGCCCGCAATCGCAACGCGCGCCGAAACGCGTTCGCGGACGCCGAAATAGGTTGCCAGAAATGCCGGCTGAGCAAGCACGGCGAGCACCACCGCACCGGTGACGAAATCGGCGCTGCCGTGCGCGCCGCGCGCGGGCAGCGCCGCATAGATCGCTGCGGCGATCAACCCGCCGAGCGCTGCGCCCTGCATACGACCGGCCGTCAGCGCGACATGATCCGCCGGATCGGCGGAGATCCGCGCCGTCAACGCGCCATAGGGGATGTTGCCCAGGCTGTACGACACCCGAAGCAACAAATGCACGGCGAGCGCATAGCCAAGCGTCCAGCCGCCCCGCAGCGGTGGCTGCGCAAACGCGGCGATCAGGACCACTCCCGCCAGCGGCCCCCCGATCAGCACCCAGCTGCGCATCGGGATGCGCGGCGCGGCGCGATCGACCAGCACGCCGATCAACGGGTCGGCAATCCAATCGACCAGCGCGCCTGCGAGGAAAATCGCCGACGCATTCTCGGGCGACAGACCGATGACGCGAATGTAGAAAAACAGCAGGTAGAGCTCGATCGACTGCCAGACGAAGTTGAACCCTAGATCGCCGGCGGCAAAGCTTGCTCGTTCGCGCGCGGCGATCATCGCGGCGCGGGCGGTCCGGCAGAATCGCGGACGATCAGCGCGTGCGCATGCAACTTTTCGCGCGCGACCGGCTGCCCCTCCAGCTGCGCGACCAGCATGTCGGCAGCGCTGAGCGCCATGTCGAACACCGGCTGGCGCACCGTCGTCAGGCGCGGCCAGACCATCCGCGAAAACTCCGAATCGTCGAAACCGGCAATCGACAGATCGTCGGGTACCGACAGCCCGATTTCGCGCGCCGCCATCAGCGCACCGACCGCCATGTCGTCATTCTGAGCAAGGATCGCGGTCGGGCGCACGGGCACCGCCAGCAGCCGCCGCGCGGCATTGAGCCCCGAATCGAAGGTATAATTGCCCTGCTCGATCCGATCGAGACGCACCGTCACGCCTTCGGCCTGCATGGCTTGCGAATAGCCGATCAGCCGCGCCTCGCTCGAATGATGCGTCTGGTCGCCCTTGATGATCGCGATGTCGCGGTGGCCGAGCGCCAGGATATGCCGCGCGATCTCACGCGCCGCAGCCACGTCGTCGACCAGATTGTTATACCCAATGTCGAGCAATCGTGTCGGCGCGATCCGCGCAAACGGCATCCGCACCGCTTCGAGCTGTTCGAGGATCGTCGGGTGGTCGGCGGCGGGCGGTGCCAGCACGACGCCGTCGAGCGCCGCCGAACGCAGCATACCGACGACTTCGCCGCCATGCTCGCTGACCGAGCCGACGGGAATCATTACGAGGCGGTACCGCTCCGATTTGAGCCGTTCGAGCACGCCCATCTGCAATTCGAAGCCATAGCTCGAGCTTGGATTTTCGGACACCAGCCCGAGCAGATACGACCGCTGCCGCACCAGCCCCTGCGCCAGCACGTTGGGATGGTAGTTGAGCGCCGTCGCTGCGGCGCGGACACGGTCGCGCAGGTCGGGCTTGACGTGCGGCTCGCCGTTCAGGACGCGCGATACGGTCTTGTAAGAAACGCCGGCGACGCGCGCGACGTCGATGATCGTGGTGCGCCGGATACCCGTGGTCACTTGGCCGTCCTTTGTCGAATTTCGACCTGCATCATTCGCCGTCGGCCAGCAGGGTCGCACCGGCGTAGGCGAGCAGCAGCGTGCTGCCTTCGTGCTGGTGGAGAGTGCCCGGAGCATCGGCAAGCCAGACCTCGCCCGGCACCAGCGGCGCGGTGTCGAGGGTTGCACCGCCATCGAGCGGAATGACCCACACCGGGCGCGAGGCGCTGGCAGCGAGCCGATGCTCGCCCCGCCGCTGCCAGCGTTCGAGCACGAACTTCGGACCGCCGACAAGGATTTCCCGGCCCGGTCCGGCGGTAAAGCGGCCGGATGCGGGCTGATAGACTGCGAGCTGAGCCACCGCGACCGCCTCGTCGAGCTGCAGCGCGCGCGCGCTGCCATAGTCGTACAGTCGATATGTCAGATCGACGTTCTGTTGCACTTCGATAACCACCAACCCGGCACCAATCGCGTGGATCGTCCCGGCAGGCGCATACAGGACATCGCCCGAATGCACCGGCCGCCAGTCGATCAGCGTTTCGATCGACCCGTCGAGCGCCGCGCCGCGAAGCTGATCGCGGTCAAGCAGCGCACGCGGCCCCAATCCGATAACCGCGCCTGGTTCTGCCGCGACGACAACCCATGCCTCGTCCTTACCACAGGGATACCCACTGGCCTGCGCAGCCGCGTCGTCGGGATGCACCTGAACCGACAGGGGTTGCCCGGTAAACAGATATTTGACGAGCAACTCGGGCTCGCGCGCGTTCGCCCCGAGTGGCGGCGCGAACCAGATTTCGCCGACGCGTTCATACTCCGGCGCGACGGTCCCGAAAAACGCGCCGAGGTCACGACGTCCCCAAGGCTTTTCAACGCGCTTGGCAACAAGGCAGATCGCAGAGCTCATCCGACCTGGATACACGTTGACAAGGTTGTCGGTCGAGCCTTTTAGTATAGCAACCGACACTGCTCCGGCTACAAGAGGCGAGACGATCGCGCACCGGCAAATGAATCGGTACGGCACGACAGCTTTGGGGGACATCGACGATGGCAATTCCGATCACAGGGGTCCGCACTGCGAGTGCCGCGCGGTCCGCGTCCGGCACGCAGGGACTACTGATTCTGGTGGTGGCGGTGTTCTTCCTGTTCGGGGGCATCACCAACCTGAACGACGTCCTGATCCCCAAACTCAAAAGCCTGTTCGAGCTCAGCTATGCGCAGGCGATGCTGGTGCAGTTCGCATTCTTCACCAGCTACGCGATCTTTTCGATTCCTGCCGGGCTGCTGATGCAAAAGCTGGGATATTTCCGCGGCATTGTGCTGGGGTTCGGGATCATGGCAGCGGCCTGCCTGCTGTTCCTGCCGGCCGCATATTCGGGAATGTTCGGATCATTCCTTGTCGCGCTGTTCATGCTCGGCGGCGGCATTACGCTGCTGCAAGTCGCCGTCAATCCGCTCATTATCACGCTCGGTCCGCCTGAAACAGCGCACAGCCGCCTGACCTTTGCGCAGTTCTTCAATTCGGTCGGCGTGTTCCTGATGGTGCGCTTCGGGGCGCAGGCGATCCTTGGCGAAACCTCGAAGACCGATCCGGCGACGTTGCGGGGTGACGCGCTCCACGCGTTCCGGGTCGCCGAGACGACGGTGATCGGTCACAGCTATATCGGGTTGGCGATCGTCTTAACGCTGATTGCGCTATTTTTCTGGACCCGGCGGCGCGTGCTCGACAGCCAGCAGGTCGACAGTGTTCGCCTCGCGGGGACGATGGCGCTGTTGCGCCGTCCGCGGCTGGCGTTCGGCGTCGTCGGTATCTTCGTCTATGTTGGCGCCGAAGTTTCTATCGCCAGCCTGATGATCAATTACCTCGAGCAAACGCGCGTGCTGTCGCTCGATGCCAAGGCGGCGGGAATCATGCTCAGCTATTATTGGCTCGGCGCATTGATCGGCCGGATGGCGGGCGGCTTCCTGTTGCGGCTGGCCAAGCCCGGGCTGCTGCTGGCGGGTTTTGCCGCCGCCGCAATCGTGCTGATCGTGGTTTCGGCGAACAGCATCGGCCTTGTCGCCGCATGGTCGTTGCTCGCGGTCGGGTTGGCGAATTCGATCATGTTCCCGACGATCTTCAGCCTTGCGGTCGAAGGTCTCGATGCCGAGGCTCCGCAGGCGTCGGGGCTGCTGTGCACAGCGATCGTCGGCGGCGCAGTGATCCCCGTGGTGACCGGCCTCGTCGCCGACATGGGCGGGCTGGGGCTGGCGCTGGTGGTACCGGCGTTATGCTATGCGGTGATTGCGGCGTTCGGATTCTATGCAGTGCGGACGCCGGCGACCGCCGTCGCTCGATAAACCCCCGCCACGCAATAAAAAGGCCTTGGGAAACAGCGCTTCCCAAGGCCTTTTAATGGTGGGCACGGCTGGTATCGAACCAGCGACCCCTGCGATGTCAACACAGTGCTCTACCACTGAGCTACGCGCCCACGGAGGGGCTGCATAGGCGGCACGGCGCGACTGCGCAAGCAATTTGGCTGCGACGTTCAAAAGGCTTTGCGTCGGCGCATCGGGTTTCTAGGTTGATGCCATGACAGTATCGGCAGGGTTCAGTGTTACCGGGGACGAACAAGGGGCGCTGCCGCTGGTGCTCGCGTCCCCGCACAGCGGGCGCGACTATCCGCCGGGGTTCATTGCCGCGACGCGACTGACGCTGGCGCAACTCCGCCGCGCCGAGGATGCCTATGTCGATACGCTGCTGGCCGATGCCGTCGGGGCCGGCGTGCCATTGATCGCGGCGCGGTTCGGGCGTGGCTGGCTCGATCTCAACCGCAGCCCGCACGAACTCGACCCGGCGATGTTCGTCGAGCCGCTCGACGATCACCCCGACCAGACGGGCGAGCGGGTTGCCGCCGGGCTCGGCGTCGTCCCACGCGTCGCCGCACACGGGCTCGACATCTATCCGGGGCGACTGGCGGTTGCCGAGGCACACGCCCGACTGGCGGCGGTGCACGCTCCTTATCATGCGATGCTGCACGACTTGCTCGACCGCGCCCGGCAACGGCACGGCTATGCGGTCCTGATCGACTGCCATTCGATGCCGACGCCACCGGCGGCTTATGGCGCGCCGCCGGAGATCGTTCTCGGCGACCTGCACGGTCGAAGCGCGAACGGCGCGCTGATGACGCTGATCGAGGCGCACTGGCAGGCGGCCGGCTTCCGCGTCGCGCGCAACGTGCCCTATGCCGGCGGCTTCACCACGGCGCAGCATGGGCGCCCATCACAAGGCATCCATGCCGTGCAGCTCGAAATCGACCGGGCGCTTTATATGGATCCGGCGCGGCTGCAGCGGCACGGCGGCTTTGGCCGCCTCGCGACGCTGCTTGCCAGCCTTGCGCAGCGGATTATCGAAGCCAGCCCGATGCTCGGGCTGGCCCCTTGGCGCACCGCGGCTGAATAAAAAAACCACCCCGCGCTTTCGCGCGGAGTGGCCAGGAGTTCAGGGAGAGACGGAGCCGAAGCTCCGCATGCGCCGCCGCGAAAGGGGGACAAACACCGCAGCGCATCATTTATTTAGGCGATCGGCGAAGCGTGTTCAACCAGTGGTGCCGGGTTAATCGTCGCAGTCGGCAGTTTAGCGGTCTGTGCCGAGCTTCGCGACGCGTGCGGTGACATCGTCGGCAATGCGCGGCGGCACGAACTTGCGGATGTCGCCGCCATAGACGGCGATTTCCTTGACCAGCTTCGATGCGATCGGTTGCAGTGCGACGTCCGCCATCAGAAAGACCGTCTCGATCGCGGCGTTGAGCTGCTGGTTCATGCCTGCCATCTGATATTCATATTCGAAATCGGAGACTGCGCGCAGCCCGCGCACGATAATCGCCGCGCCCTGGGCTTCGGCAAACTTCATCAGCAGCGCATTGAATTCGACGACGACGATCGCCGGGCCCAACCCGGCGGTTTCGCGTTCGACCTGCGCGACGCGTTCGGCAAGGCTGAACATCGGCGACTTCGACGGGTTGGTCGAAACACCGATGACAAGCTTGTCCACAAGCGCGGCGCTGCGCCGGATAATATCCATGTGGCCAAGCGTGATCGGGTCGAACGTGCCGGGATAGACGCCGACGCGCATCAACGGTCGCGCTCGATCGCAAATCGCGCAATCGCGCGCAGCAAATCAGCCTCACGCCCAAAACTGTGGAGATGATCGATCGCCTGATCGATCAGCATCGCTGCCTGCGTCCGCGCACGGTCGACCCCGAGCAGCGACACAAACGTCGCCTTGCCCGCAGCGGCATCCTTGTGGACGGCTTTGCCGGTCTTTTCCGATTCGCCTTCGACATCGAGCAGGTCGTCGGCAATCTGAAATGCCAGCCCGAGGTCGTGCGCATAGCCCCGCAGCGGAATCCGCTGCGCCTCGCCGACGCGGCCCATGATCGCGCCCGCTTCGAGGCAAAAGCCGATCAGTGCGCCGGTTTTCAACTGCTGCAGCCGGGTCGTTGCGCCGAGGTCGAACGGCTCCGATTCGGCAGCGAGGTCCATCATCTGACCGCCCGCCATGCCGCTGGGGCCGCTGGCGCGGGCAAGCTCGAGCACCAGTTCGGCGCGCGCGAACGGGTCTTCATGCGTCGCCTCGTCGGCCAAGACGTCGAAAGCCAGCGCATGCAGCGAATCGCCTGCCAGCACCGCTGTCGCCTCGTCGAAAGCCTTGTGGACTGTCGGCTTGCCGCGGCGCAGGTCGTCGTCGTCCATGCACGGCAGATCGTCGTGGATCAGGCTATAGACATGGACACATTCGATCGCGAGCGCGACGCGCAGCGCGCGTTCGCGGTCGACGTGGAACAGGTCACACGCCGCCACCACCAGCAACGGGCGCATCCGCTTGCCGCCGCCAATCGCGGCGTGGCGCATCGCCTCGAACAGCCGCCGACGGCCATCGTCGGGGACCGGCAACAACCGGTCGAAGCGCTGGTCCATCGCCGTCCCGATCGCGTCGAGCGCCGGTTTGAGGCTGAGCGAGGGGCGCATTGCCGGATCAGCCCGCATCGAATGCCACGGTGCCGGTCGGCTGCCCATCGGCCGCCAGCTGGATCCGTTCGATGCGGGCGCTGGCCCCCGCCAGCTTGGCTTCGCAATGCGACTTCAACAGCTGCCCCTCGGTATAAATGTCGATCGACTCTTCAAGACTGGCATCGCCAGCTTCGAGCCGGTGAACGATCGCCTCAAGCCGCGCAAGCGCCGCTTCAAAGCTCAGCTTCGTCAAGTCTTCAGGCGTAATGCTCATCGCCGCCGGTTGTGGACGGGCCGCTGCACAGGGTCAAGCGCACGCGCGCACGGATTATGCGGCGAGGAACCGCCGCTCCTTTGCCACCATCCCGGCAAAGCTGGGCCGCGCGAGGATTGCTGCGACATAAGCCGCAAGCCGGGGGTGCCGCGCGGCATCGATCGTGACGCCGGCGTGTTCAAGATTGACGAACGGACTGGCGACCGCGATGTCGGCGAGGGTCAACCGGTCGCCGACCAGAAAGCCGCTGTCGGGGATCACGCCTTCGAGATAATCGAGCAACGGCGGCATGCCGGTTGCCTGCGCGGCGTCGGCCGCAACGGCATCGCACGGCAGCCCGAGGAAACGCGGCGCGACGACTCGATTGAAGAACATCGTGCCGAAACACGCGACGATCAGCGTGTCGGCGAATTCGTCGAACCAGATCGCCTTGCCACGCAACCGGGGATCGGCAGGGATCAGCGCCGGATCGGGATGCGCGGCCTCGATATAATGGACGATCGCGCTCGAATCGGCGAGGCTGTAATCGCCGTCGCTCATCGCCGGTATCTTCCGGAACGGGCTGGCAGCGAGGAATTCGGGATCCTGCGACTGGAGAGCGATCTGGCGATGGTCGATCTCGACACCTTTTTCCGCAGCAAAAGCGACAACCTTGCGGACGAACGGCGACATCGAACTGCCGAAAACAATCATGGCTATTCTCCCACTTTGGCCCGTTCCTCGGCAACCAGCTCCTTGCGGCTCAGCTTGCCGATCATCGTCTTGGGCAGGCTATCACGAACTTCGACGGCCACCACGCGTTCGTGCTTGCCGACCCGCGCGTTGACATAGGCGAGCAGCGCTTCGCCCGTCACCGACGATCCAGGTGTCAGTGTCACGAAAGCTTTGGGCCGCTCGCCCATTCGGATATCGGGGATGCCGATGACCAGCGCCTCGCGCACGGCCGGCAGGGTGTACAGCGCCTCCTCGACCCGGCTTGGGAACACCTTGAAGCCGCCGACGACAATCATGTCCTTCAGGCGGTCGACAACACAGACATAGCCGTCGGCATCGATCGTCCCGACGTCGCCGGTCCGCAGGAAGCGCACGCCGTCGAGCGTCACGAATACGCCTGCATCATCGGTATGGCCATGATAGCCGCGCATGATTTGCGGTCCGGCGACGACGATCTCACCGGGCTCGCCCGGCGGTGCCGCCTGCGTCGGGTCATCCTTGTCGATCAGCCGGATATCGGTGGCAGGCAGCGGCTGCCCGATGCTGCCAGGCTTGCCCGCGCCTTCATAGGGGTTGACCGAAACGACGCCCGAGCTTTCGGTCAGGCCATAGCCTTCGACGAGTTGCGCGCCGGTCTTTGCCTCGAACGCCGCCTTGAGTTCCTGCGGCAGCGGTGCGCCGCCTGAGATGCAGATCCGCAGGCTCGACACATCGAACCGCGTCAGCCCGGCATCGTCGAGCAGCGCGCGATACATCGTCGGCACGCCCGGCAGCGCCGTGATGCGATGCTGCGCCAGCGCGGTCAGCACGGCCTTTGTCTCGAAGCGCGGCAGCATCACGATCAAGCCGCCGCGCAGGATGGTGCGGTTGAGCACCGTCGTGTTGGCAAACACATGGAAGAACGGCAGCACGCCGAGGATGCGGTCGGGTGCCTCCGGGTGCGGGTCGACGGCTGCGACCTGCATCGCGTTGACGGTCAGATTGGCGTGCGTCAACACGGAACCCTTGGGGACACCCGTGGTGCCGCCGGTATATTGCAGCAGCGCGACGTCGTTGACGGGGTCGATCACCGGCGTGCGCACGAGCGGCGCTTGCGCGATCAACGCGGCGAACGGGATATGACGCTCGTCCTGCGGGATGGTGGAGCGTTCGCCAGCCTTGAGGACACCGTAGCCGATCCGTTTCCAGAACGGCAGCACCTCGGGCAGGTTACAGATAATCAGCGTCTGCAGGCCGGTTTGCTCCAAGACGGGGGCAATCGTGCCATACAGCTGCGTGACGTCGAGCGTCACCATGATGGTCGTGCCGCTGTCTTCGACCTGCGCGGCAAGCTCGGTGGCGGTATAGAGCGGCGAGAAATTGACCACGGTGCCGCCAGCCAGCATCGCGCCATAGTAAGCGATGACGTAGTGCGGGCAGTTCGGGAGGAACAACCCCACCTTGATGCCGCGCGTGACGCCGAGCGCGACAAACCCGGCGGCGGCGCGACGGACAAGATCGTGCACCTGCGCATAGCTGTAGCGGCGACCGAGAAAATCGAGGCATGGCCCATCGGGCAGCGCCGCCGCGCTCAGCGCCAGCAGGTCGGGCACCGCGCAAGGGGTGAAACTGCGGTCCCAGCCGCCGGGATGCGCATAGTGCGCGGCCCAAGGATGCACCTCGGTCATGCCGCCACGAAGCGGTCGAAGGCGCCGCCCGAAAGCCGGGTGACTCGGCCCTGATTTTCGAGCCAATGGAAATGCGCCAGCGCCTCGCCTGTCGCCATCATCACATCATCTCCGACCGGGCGGCGAAACAGAATTGGAAAGCTGTCGTGCACGCTGCGCGGCTCGGCACAAAACTCGCCGAGCTTGTCGAGTTTGTCGAGGTGATCATCGCGCAGCTGGTCGAGCCGGGTGTGCAGTCCTTCGAACGGCTCGTTATGCGCGGGCAGCACGCGCGTTTGCGCGTCGATGCTGCGCAGCATTTCGATACTGGCGAGCCAGTCGGCGAGCGGATCGGCGTGTGGCTCGGTCGGATACACCGAAATGTTCGAGGTGATCCTTGGCAGCATCTGATCGCCCGCGATCATCAACCCGAGCTCGTCGCACACCAGGCATGCATGTTTTGGCGAATGGCCGCGCCCGACCACGATCCGCCATGCGCGCCCGCCGATCGTCAGCACGTGGCCCGCCTGCAGCCGCTTGAACCCCGACGGCAACGGCGACACCACCTTGCTGAACCCGCCCCAGTGGCGCGCGGAAAAGGCCGCCAACCGTTCCTGAGGCCATCCGGCGCGCGCATAGAAGTCGATCGCATCGGCTGGCGGCGTATCCCGCACATCGAGCGTGAGCGTCCGCGCCAGCAGATATTCGGTGCGCGTGATTTCGAGCGGCACGCCCCAGCGTTCGCACAGCCATCCCGCCAGCCCGAGGTGATCGGGATGATAGTGCGTGACGATCACCCGGCGGACGGGCCGCCCTGCCATCGCCCCGGCGAACAGCATCTCCCAATGCTGCCGCACGCCGGCGGCGTTGAGCCCGGTGTCGACGATCGCCCAGCCGTCGCCGTCGTCGAGAACCCACAGGTTGATGTGGTTGAGGCTGAACGGCAACGGCATGCGCAGCCAGAACACGCCGTCGGCGACCGGAAACAAAGTCCCGGCTTCGGGCACGAATCGCCCGTGCGGATAGCTGAGCCCGCGCCGGTCCTCGCGCGTGTCGGGTGCGTCGATTAAGCTGGCATCCTGCATGGTTGCCACGCTTAGGTTGACGCCTGTGTGAAGTCGAGCGCGATGTGAAGATCGGCTCGATACCCCGAATAGCGTACGATTACTGCACCACATAACCTCCGGCGCGGCGGCTCCGCAGCGCAGCTCCGACGATCCCAAAGCCCGTCAGCAACAGCGCCCAGCTGGCCGGTTCGGGAACCGCAGGCGCGTTGACGAGGCCGGTCAATGTCACGAACGCCGACGGCGGCCCGGCCCCGAAGACGACGTTGCCGTTGCCGGTGAAGCTGCCCGATGCGCCTGCGAACCGCCCGGTCCCCCCGGTCACGACAAAGTTCTGCAGGTTGGCAAAGCTGCCCGGCGTCGCCGTCGCGGTAAGCGCCCCGCTATAGGTGCCGTTCAGCATGTCACCTGCCGCAAACGTAAAGCTGAACAGACCATCGGTATAAGGTGCCGGCAACGGCAGCACGATGCAGTGGCTGTCGGTGGCGGTGAAGCTGCCGAAGTTGGACGTGCCGACGTCGGCGCCAAGCCCCGGCGCGATGCTGACCGTCGATGCTGCTGGCGCGCAACGCCCGGTCGGCGACGCGGGCGGATTGGTATTGGTGAACGTGCCGGTGAACGCGATCGTCGCGGCTCGAGCGTGCACGGCGGCAATCAGGGCGGCGGCGATGACGGTGAATTGAACGGTGCGCATGACGGCTCCTTCGGATATGAACAACGCATCACCAGTTCGCACGGCCACGGCGGGCCTCGAAAGGACGCGAAACCGATGTTTGGCCGACCTTTCGCCGACTATTGCGCTTGCTGATGCGCGGCACCGCAACCGACAGCATCGATCTTGCCGAGGTCCCTGTTTTCCGGATCGGCGCGATCGAGGTTCGCCCGTCGCTCCGCGAGCTCGGCACCGGCGCGGGTGCACGCCTTCTCGAGCCGCGCGTCATGCAGGTATTGGTCGCGCTTGCCGACGCCGGTGGTGGCGTCGTCTCGCGCGATATGCTGGCCACACGCTGCTGGGACGGACGCATTGTCGGCGAGGATGCGCTGAACCGGGTCATCGCCAAACTGCGCGCTGCCGGTGCCGACGGGCTGTTCACCATCGAAACGGTGAAGAAAGTCGGCTACCGCCTCGTTCCGGGCACGCCCCCAACGACACCGCCAGCGGATGTTGCGGCACCGACGACTTTCCTGCGGTGGCGCACCGGGGCTGCTCTGCTTGCCGCCGCCGGATTTGCAATAGCCGGGTTCGTTTTTCGGGAGCCTGCGCCGCCGCCACCGACACCTGAACGCATGCCGCAGGCGGCCACCGATTTCGAAACGCGCGGCCTGTCGGCGGTATTCGAAGGCACGCCCGAGCGCACCGCCGAGGGCGTCAGTTACCTGCAACAGGCCACTGCGCGCGCACCGCAATCGGCACCCGTTTGGGGCTCGCTGGCGATGGGCTATGTGCTCAGCCTGCCGTTCACCGAACCATCGGCACGCGAAGCGGTGGCTGCGCGGGCGCGCGAGGCGGCCGGACATGCGCAGTCGATCGATCGCCGCGAAGGCCGGTCGCTCGCGGCACTGGTCAGCCTGCAGCCGACCTATGGCGCGTGGGACGCCAAGTACCGGGCGTTGACACGCGCACTGGCGCAGTCGCGACCCGGCGCGGCGCCGCTCCAGTTTCAGAATATCCAGTTCCTGATGGCAACCGGCCGCACCACGGACGCGCTGACGCAGGTCGAGGCGCTGGCGGCCGCATCGCCGCTGGTGCCGTGGATTCAATCGGCGCGAGCAAATCTGCTTGCGGCCGCCGGGCGTCCGGACGATGCCGAGCGGGTTGCGGCATGGGCGGCAAAGGTCTGGCCGCGCGACCGGCTGACATGGTTCACGCGCTTTTATCTGCTCGCCTATAGCGGCAAGCCAGCTGCGGCGCTGGCGCTGGCCGCCGATGAAACAAGCTGGCCGACGGGCACCGATCGTGAGGAAGTGCGCGACGCGCTGTTGACTGCGCAGGCGCTCGCCAGCCGAACGCCCGCCGCTGTCGACGCAGCAATGGCGCGTTGGCGGCTGCGTGGGCTGCTGGGGCAAGGCAATGCCGAGCAAGGCTTGCGCGCGGCTGCGGCACTGGACCAGCCCGCCGACGCGATGGCATTCGCGCGGGCGCTTTACGGAGATGGCTTGCCGCACACGCCGCGCAGCGTGATGCTCGCACGCATCGGGCTCGAAGCGCCCGACGAGCGTGATACGGCAGTGCTGTTCCTGCCGCCTGTCGTGACGCTGTGGGCGTCTCCGGCATTTGCCGAAATCGCCGCTCAAACCGGCCTGCCCGGTTATTGGCGGCGGACGGGCCTGCCCGATTTGTGCGGTGCGGCGCAGGCTCCGGCCTTTTGCAAGACCGCGCCCCGCGCCGATGGCCCGCGCTGACTTAGCGTTTGAACAACGCGTCGCCCTGCTGCTGCGCGGTGCCGACTTCGGTCGGCACCGGGCCGTGTTCCGCAAGGTGTGCGGCGGCAGCACGTTCGGCCTGCAACTGTTCGATCATCGCGCTGCGGTCTTCACCCAGCTTGCCGAGGTCGATGCTGGTGTCGAGACCGGCCTTCTTCGCAGCGGCGGTAACGAGCGCATCGAGTTCGCGCTGCGGGCACAGGCCCAGCGTCACCGGGTCCTTGGGCTGAATATTGGCGATGTTCCAATGACTTTTGTCGCGGATCGCGGCGATCGTCGTCTTGGTAGTGCCGATCAGGCGGCTGATCTGACCGTCGGTAACCTCGGGGTGGTTGCGGATGATCCAAGCGATGCCGTCGGGCTTGTCCTGCCGCTTCGATAGCGGCGTGTAGCGCGGCCCCTTGGTGCGGCGCTCCTGTTCGGGCTGCTTTTCGAGCTTGAGCCGCGCCGCCGGATCGGCCGAGACACGGTCAATCTCGACCTGGGTCAGTTCGCCCGACCGGATCGGGTCACGCCCGGTCAGCTTGGTCAGCGCGGTATCGTCGGCGATCGCCTGAATTTCGAGAATGTGCAGCCCGCAAAATGCGGCGATCTGCTCGAAGGTCAGCGCGGTGTTGTCGACGAGCCACGCGGCGGTCGCGTGCGCCATCAGGGGGGTTGTCGGTGCGCTCATCGCGTCGGGACCTTGTGCCGGAGATATGGAAACGGCCGCCCCTTGCGGGACGGCCGGTGCAACGCCGATGTAGGCGCTAAGCGTTAGCCGATCAAGCCACCGAGAGGATGATCTTGCCGACATGGTCGCCAGCCTCCATCCGGCGATGCGCGTCGGCAGCATCGGCAAGCGCAAACACCTTGTCGGTCACGGCGCGCAATTTGCCGTTGGCGAACAACGGCCAAACCTCGCGCTCGAGGGTCGCGGCGATCTTGGTCTTGAACGCCACGCTGCGTGGTCGCAGCGTCGATCCGGTCAGCGTCAGGCGGCGACGCATGATGTCCGACAAATTGACCTCCGCAAGCGGACCGCGCTGAAAAGCGATCGAGACATGGCGGCCGTCGTCGGCAAGCGATTTGATATTGCGCGGGATATAGTCACCGCCGACCATGTCGAGCACGACGTCGACGCCGTTGCCACCGGTGATGCGCGCCACCTCCACGGCAAAATCCTGCGTCTTGTAGTCGATCGCGTGATCGGCCCCCAAGGCTCGCGCCGCGTCGCACTTGGCCGCCGATCCCGCCGTGACGATGACCGTCAATCCGAGCGCCTTGGCGATCAGGATTGCCGTGACGCCGATACCGCTGGTGCCGCCGTGCACCAGCACGGTCTCGCCGGGTTTCGCACCGCCGCGTTCGAACAGGTTCGACCAGACGGTAAAATAGGTTTCGGGCAAGCCCGCGGCATCGACAAAGCTCATGCCGTCGGGGATCGGCAGGCACTGCCCGACGGGCGCAGTGCAATATTGCGCATAGCCGCCACCGGCGACCAGCGCGCAGACCCGGTCGCCCACTGCCCAGCGCCCCGATCCCTCGACGATCTCGCCCGCCACCTCGAGTCCAAGGATCGTCGGCGTACCCGGCGGCATCGGGTACAACCCCAGCCGCTGCAGCACATCGGGGCGGTTGACCCCCGCCGCATGGACCCTGATCAGCACCTCGTCCGGACCCGGGACCGGGACCGGACGTTCAACCGGCAACAACAGGTCGGGACCGCCGGGCGCGGCGGGGTCGATCGCGATCATCGTTTCAGCTTTGGTCATGCCCAAGGCTCATCGCGCCGCACCCGCCGCACGTCAACCGCGGTTCAGCGGCACTGCACGCGGTTGCGGTCGATCGAGCTGCCGAGCACCGCGCCAAGTCCGCCGCCGAGCAACGCGCCCAGCGTCCGCGAACCGCCCGGTGCCAATGCATCGCCGAGCACGCCGCCACCGATCCCGCCGATGATCAAACCGGCAGTGCCGTCCGAACGCCGGCAGTAATAGCGGTTGTCGCGACCGCGATAGATTTGGTCGTTCGGCCCGATATAGCGCGCGCGGTAGTTGCCGCGACGATAATGATCGTCGGGATACCAGTTGCCGCCTGCATACTGACCACCGCGCTGGGAATTATAGCCTTGGTTGCCATAGCCTTGGTTG
>JBBRRA010000003.1:0-285236 GCA_038225475.1 Sphingomonadales bacterium | reverse complement strand
TAATGATGGCAACTAAAGGCGAGGGTTGCGCTCGTTGCGGGACTTAACCCAACATCTCACGACACGAGCTGACGACAGCCATGCAGCACCTGTCTGCAAGTCTCTTGCGAGAAGAAATCCATCTCTGGAAATCGTCCTGCGATGTCAAACGCTGGTAAGGTTCTGCGCGTTGCTTCGAATTAAACCACATGCTCCACCGCTTGTGCAGGCCCCCGTCAATTCCTTTGAGTTTTAACCTTGCGGCCGTACTCCCCAGGCGGATAACTTAATGCGTTAGCTGCGC
The DNA here is from genome assembly GCA_038225475.1 of Sphingomonadales bacterium. Lineage (GTDB taxonomy): Bacteria > Pseudomonadota > Alphaproteobacteria > Sphingomonadales > Sphingomonadaceae > Polymorphobacter_B. The sequence goes on along the minus strand of JBBRRA010000003.1, from coordinate 284,953 downwards.
CACCGAAGCTCTAAGAGCCCCGACAGCTAGTTCTCATCGTTTACGGCGTGGACTACCAGGGTATCTAATCCTGTTTGCTCCCCACGCTTTCGTCCCTCAGCGTCAAGAATGGTCCAGTTAGCCGCCTTCGCCACTGGTGTTCTTCCGAATATCTACGAATTTCACCTCTACACTCGGAATTCCACTAACCTCTCCCATCTTCAAGCGAACCAGTCTCAAAGGCAGTTCCACGATTGAGTCGTGGGATTTCACCTCTGACTTGGAAAGCCGCCTACGAACGCTTTACGCCCAGTAATTCCGAACAACGCTAGCCCCCTCCGTATTACCGCGGCTGCTGGCACGGAGTTAGCCGGGGCTTATTCTCCCGGTACAGTCATTATCTTCCCGGGTAAAAGAGCTTTACAACCCTAAGGCCTTCTTCACTCACGCGGCATTGCTGGATCAGGCTTTCGCCCATTGTCCAATATTCCCCACTGCTGCCTCCCGTAGGAGTCTGGGCCGTGTCTCAGTCCCAGTGTGGCTGATCATCCTCTCAGACCAGCTATGGATCGTCGCCTTGGTAGGCTTTTACCCCACCAACTAGCTAATCCAACGCGGGCTCATCCCTAGGCGATAAATCTTTGGTCCGAAGACATCATACGGTATTAGCAGTAATTTCTCACTGTTATTCCGTACCTAAGGGCAGATTCCCACGCGTTACGCACCCGTGCGCCACTAAGCCCGAAGGCTTCGTTCGACTTGCATGTGTTAGGCATGCCGCCAGCGTTCGTTCTGAGCCAGGATCAAACTCTCAAGTTCATGTCCGAACCGTGCCGCCGGATAAATCCAACGACGCAATCCGTTCAAGGAGCGTCCAATCTGCTTCAAACTAAACTAGCAATTCCGACCCGAAAGTCGGCAGTGCATTGTGGTAGTTTAAGACACATAGGAGGCGTGTTTTAACCATGACGCCCGAGCCCTTGTACGCTCGGAGCCATGGACCGCCGCCCACATGTCCCTTCATTCAACCTACGATGAGAAAGAGCGACACCGCTCATGTCCCCTGAATTATCGGGGGAACCGAGCGGCTAGATTTTCCGAGACCCAGAAGCAAACCCAGTGGTTCGTTCCGGCGTCGGGGGCGGCTTATGCGCCGTGTCTCAAACCCCGTCAACGACTTTTTTCCGGAAACTTTTTCCAGGCTTTCGCCGGATTGCCTTCCGAAACCCCAACGAAAAACCCGACCTGTTAAGGCCGAATTGACCGCTACCGCTATGTGGGACTGACTGGCTGCCGGCGAACCCGCTGCCCGTCAACCGGGAGTGGTCATCTAGGCGCGGCGTCCGGGCATGGCAAGCGCCTTTTTCATCCTCCTGAAGAAAACTGTCCTCAAGCGGCAGTGATATACTCTTTGAGGGTCGCGGCTTCGCGTTCGGCGTCGTCGATCCGGCGCTTGACGAGGTCACCGATCGACACCAACCCGAGCAGCTCGCCGCAATCGACCACCGGCAAATGGCGGATCCGGCGGTTTGTCATCACCCCCATCGCCTCCGCAATGCTGGCTGCCGGCGCTACGGTGACCACCGGCGCAGTCATGACGATCCCAGCGGGGGTATCGAGGACCGCCGGACCGTGGAGATGCAACCCGGCGACGATGTCACGCTCCGAGACGATCCCGAGGATCGCGCCATCTTCGACCACCAAGACCGCGCCGATACGGTGCTGGTACAAGAGTGCAGTGATTTCGCGGATGCTGGTCGTTGTGGTGACGCTGATCAACGGCTTCTTACCGCTGAGAATCAAACCGATCGACATATCGCTTCCCCATCAAGGGTGCAGAACGTCGGGGTTTCCCCCATATCGTGCTCACAACCAGATAGTCCTCCGATTCGTTGCGAAAGGAAAGCCCGTGCGATCACCCGATTCGATCGTCCCCCTGCAGGCAGGTCACTGGCGGCGGTTCCGACGGCTGATGGCATTCATGCTGCTGATCGCAGCGCTCGCGGTTGGCGGCGCGCTGTGGGTGCTGCACCGCGACGGAGTCGTGATGCATCTGCATTTCGTGATTGCGATGGGGCTGGGCATCACGCTGTCGCTGCTACTGGCGGGCGCGCTGATGGGGCTGGTGTTCCTGAGCGCCAACAGCGGCCATGACGATGCCGTGATCGACCCCACGACCGGCGAGCCGCGCTAGTGCAAAAAAAGGGCGGCCCGTTTCCGGACCGCCCTTAATCTGCGGCAGGTCGTTGTTTAGAAGTCGAGCTGAGCGCGAATGACGAATGCGTCGAGGCCGTATTTGCGCTGATAGATCGGCAGCGTGCTGAGTGGCACGATCACACCGGCGCGTGGGCCGCCCTGAATTTCTTCATGCATATACTGACCGGTGAACCGGACATAATCGATCGGCCACCAGTTGAGCGCGGCGATGTATGACGTCTGGCTCCCGCCGTTCAAGATACCGTTGATGACCTGGGTTCCGGAATTTACGCCCCCAATGTTGTCGGCAAGGTTAACATACTCAAAGCGGCCAACCAGCTGCACACCGCCCCAACCACCGCGATCGAAACCATTGATGATCTTGGTACGGTCGATCTTGAAGTTCTTGTAGCCGCGGGTTTCGCCCGTCAGCCAATAGCCAGCCTCTGCATAGCCGCCGAACAGGGTCGGGTTGCCGGCGAGCGTCGAGCCGAGCAGCGCCTGGCCCGGATCGATGCCGTTGTTGATCGCCGTTCCCGGACGGAAGCCCTTGACGCGCAGCACCTGCGCCTCGCCCTGAAGGTGCAACGGCCCGAAGATGCCGAGCGCCTCGACCCCGAAGATCGCGTCTGATTCGGCCGCGATGCCGGCGGTGTCCACGAAGCGAACGTCGGTGATCTGCGTCTCGGGACGGCTGCGATACTGGAAGCCGAGCGCCGACGTGCGGAAATGCCGGTACTGGGCGTTGGCAGCGAGGTGCAACTGGCCGCCGAATGCCGTCGGCGCGTAAACCACGCGACCGGTCGCCTGATAGTCGTTGTTATCATAGTTGGCGTTGTTGAGGTTGCCGCCGAAGAACCCGCCCTGCACGCGGAAATCGCCCGTGGTGTATTGGAGGCCGATACCGAGACGGCGGGTTTCGCCGAACGCATCCGACAACGCCGTGCGCTCGACCACCGAGACGAACCGGTTCGAGGTCAGGTTGTCGAGGTTGCTGTAAGGATAGAAATAGCCGACCGTTACCGTGAACGGCTTACCCTTCGGCTCATAGCTTAAGACGATGTCTTCGTAATTGACCGCCGACTGCGCGAAGTCGAACTGGATCGCATATTTGAAGTCGCCGGGCAGGTCGCCGGCCGCGCCGAGCAGCAAACGGCGCGAACGCTCGTTGAAACCGATGCGGCCGGTGGCCGAGTTCGGGACGTTCGTGAGGTTATGGTTCGGGTTGGAAACATAGCCCGCGTCGAACTGAATTTCGCCGTTCGGCTTGAACGAAAAGCCGCTGCCCTTGAGTGTCGGCGCGGCGCCGAAACTCGCAGCGTTCGCCGCAACCTTCTTATTGGTGCTGTCGAGCGCCGACTGCAGCGTGTCGACCTGCGTCTTGAGCAGCGCGGCCTGCGCAATCGCAGCCTGCGCGGCGGGGCTATCGACCTGCGCCGGCGGCGGTGCCGACTGCAAAGCCGCAATCTGTGCGCTCAACTGATCGATCTTGAGCTGTTGCGCCGCAAGCGCATCGCGCAGCGCGGTGTCGGGCGCCGCTTTCTTCACGACGCGATGCTTGCTGTGCTTGGTCTTATGGGTCACGGCATTGGCAGGTGCCGCCGCGACCGTCGCCATTGCGGATGCTGCAAGAAGTGCCACCGCCCAATTTCGTACGATCATATGATTTGCCCCTGTTCCGATCTCTTCGAAGGTCGGACGACTAGCCGCGAGATGTGGCGCTTTGGCAGCATTCCAGTTTCAGTTTTGTGACAGCAGCGGGTTTTGGCATGGTCACAGACAACGGTCGGCGGGCGTGACATTGTTGCAACGCAACGCGTCAGGGTACGCACCATTCCGCGTGCCAACCATTGCCCGTGCGGCGATGGACGGCGCGACGATGGCCGCTGTGGGCAAGCAGCAGCCATTCGATTCGATCGAGTGTCACCTCGAGGACGGCAAAGTTTTCCCGACCTGCCTCGCTCGGTGGCTCACCCGCCGCGACCCGCTCGAATTCGGCGGGCAGCCCCGATCCGGGCGCAGCAAGTCGGGAGCCGGGGGGCAATGTCGTGCGGTAAGCGCGCCGGCCGAAGGCTTCGGTCGCCGCCCAATGCGCCGATGCTTCAGCGCCGCTCTGAACGACGGCAACCCCTTGAAGCCGTAGTTGCAGCCGGGCGTCGGCATCATAGCCAACGATGCATACGCGCGGGTCAGCCGAAATGTGCGCGGCCTTCATCGCACGCCGATCGGTGTGGAACCGCAGGCGATGTCGCGCACGATCGACGCCGCGCAGGACCATCACGCGCGCGTCGGAACCATCGGGTCCGGCGCTGGCGACCACCGGCAGGTGCAGCGCGGCACGCCGGTCCCGGGCACCCTGCTGCAGCAGTTCCCAAACTGCTTCGAACATGACGTCGAGGTCATCGCCGGTTCGTTCGATCGCCATGTCGGCGCGTCGCGGCTCAGGCGTCCGAGCTGTCCGCAGCCTCGACGACGACTTTGCGCGGACGGCCACGCTTGCGAATCACCGGCGCGTCTTCCGCTGCAGCAGCGGGCGCGACGGCTTCGCGACGCGGGGCAACGGTGGCAGGACCGGGGATGCCGTCGAAGATCGGCGCGAGGTCGCTATCATCGCGCGAGCGCGGCGCGCGGGCTTCGGTCGAGCGAATTTCCGCGGAGCGAGGCTCCGAGCCACGCGTTTCGATTGCGCGTTCTGGGGCAGCATACCCATCGCGTGGACGATCGTCGCGCGGACGTTCGTCGCGTTGGCGGTCATCGCGCTGTCGGTCGTCGCGGCGTGGCTCGGTGCGCGCCGTCTCGCGGCGTGGCTGCTGCTGACGGCTGTCGTCGCGACGCGGCTCGTTTTGCTGTTGCGGAGCGCGGTTGCCGTCACGGTTACCATCTCGACTGCTCATCTCGCGCTGGCGCGGATCCTCGCTGTCGTCGCCGTCGCCGTCATCGCCCGACTGATCGTTCGACGCAGCAGCATAGTTCTGCGCGCCGTTGACGCTGCCGTTGCTATAATTCTGCCCGGCATAATTCTGGCCTTCGCCGCCGTCCTCGTCGTCTTCATAGTCGCGGCGCTGCTGCGGCCGCTGATCGGGCTGACGCTCGCGATAATCATTGAGCACGCGGTAATAATGATCGGCATATTGCATGAAATATTCAGCGGCAACGCGATCGCCGTTCTGCGTGGCATCGCGCGCCATCGCCTTGTATTTTTCGAGCAGCTGCGTGGCATTGCCACGTTGGCGAACGTCATTACGGTTGCCGCCGCCGGTATTATAGTTGTTCTCGCGCGGCATGCCGCCGCCGGCTTGTGGCGGACGTGCGCCCCCGCGACCGCGGCGACGACCGTTCTGGTTATTTCGGATCAAAGGCTCATTCCCTGTGCGTCAGGCCCTATGCGGCAAGCATCATCGGATGGGCTGGCATTCCATGGGCTGGCGCGCCTGATTGCGCGTGCTCGCAGCGGTCGGAAGTCAGAGGTGGGGGACGTCGATTGTCCACCCCGCCTGCCCTGCCTCTAGCGGCAAAGGTGCGGCGCTCCAAGCATTATTTGGTAACGATCAGGCAGCGGGACAACCCGGCGAGGTCGTGGCGGACGCCGACCCGCATGCCTGAGGCGCCGAATAGCGCCGTGACCGCCTCGGCCTGCGTCGCGCCGATCTCGATACAGGCGACGCCGCCAACTTCGAGTTGCGCGCCGAGCAGCGGCGCAATCCGTCGATAATCGTCAAGGCCTTCGGGTCCGGCGAACAGCGCGCTGCGCGGCTCCCAGTCGATAACGTCCGACGGTAGTGTCTCGGTTGTCGCGACATAGGGCGGGTTGCACAGGATCAAATCGTGCGCCGCGCCATTGCCGTGCCAATCGCCAAGGCTAAAGGTGGCGCGTTCGGACAGCGTCAACCGCTGCGCATTGCGCCGAGCCACGGCCAGCGCGGCTTCCGACGCATCGATCCCGACACCGCGCGCCAGCGGCCAGTGGCTCAGTGCGGCGAGCAGCAGCGCACCCGAACCGGTGCCGAGATCGAGGACCGTTCGCGGCGGCGCTCGATCCTGAAAATACTCGACCGCCGCCTCGATCAGCGTTTCCGAATCGGGGCGCGGAATCAGCACATCGGGCGTGACGACCAGATCGAGCGACCAGAATTCGCGGTGGCCGGTGATATACGCGACCGGCTCGCCCCGCATCCGCCGCGCGAGCAGCGTCGGCAGGCCAGCCCCCTTCACCAGACGCGCCGGGTCGAGCAGCATCTCCATCCGGGTGCAACCGAGATGATGCGCCAGCAGCACCTCGGCATCGAGCCGGTCGATGCCTTGCGACGCAGTCAGCAGCACCGACCACACCGGCTCGAGCAGATCGTCGTCAACCATCGAGTGCCGCGAGCCGCGCTGCCTCGTCCTCGGCGATCAGCGCGCCGACCAGCTCGTCGAGCCCTGCGCCTTCGAGCACCTCGGGCAGCCGGTGCAGCGTCAGCCCGATGCGGTGGTCGGTGATCCGCCCCTGCGGGAAATTATAGGTGCGAATGCGCTCCGACCGGTCGCCCGAACCGACCATCGACTTGCGGTCGGCGGCGCGCGCGTCGTGCAGCTTGCTGCGCTCAAGCTCGTACAGGCGGGTGCGCAGCACCTTCATCGCCTTGGCCTTGTTCTTGTGCTGCGACTTCTCATCCTGCTGGATCACCACCAGTCCACTCGGGATGTGCGTGATGCGCACCGCCGAATCGGTGGTGTTGACCGACTGGCCGCCCGGCCCCGACGAGCGGAACACGTCGATGCGCAGGTCCTTGTCCTCGACCTTGACGTCGACCTCCTCGGCCTCGGGCAGCACCGCAACCGTCGCCGCCGAGGTATGGATGCGCCCCTGCGTCTCGGTCGCGGGGACACGCTGGACGCGGTGGACGCCGGATTCGAACTTGAGCCGCGCGAACACCTGTGCGCCGGTGATCGAGGCGATCGCCTCCTTAAAGCCGCCCATTTCGCCCGCGCTGAGCGAGATCGGCTCGAACCGCCAGCCCTGTGACGCGGCATAGCGTTCGTACATCCGCCACAGGTCGCCCGCGAACAGCGCCGCCTCGTCGCCGCCGGTCCCGGCGCGGATTTCGAGCATCGCGGGCCGGTCGTCGGCGGTATCGCGCGGCAGCAGCTTCAGCGCGAGTGCCCGCTCGGCGCGCGGCAACGCCTCGGCGATCGCTTCGGCTTCGGTCTCCGCCATCTCGCGCAGCTCGGGGTCGGCGAGCATATCGGCAAGCCCCGCCTGCTCCTCGCGCAGCCGCCGCACCTCGCGCGCCGCCTCGACGACCGGGGTCAGCTCGGCATAGTCCTTCGACAGCGCGACGAACTTGTCCGACGCCAGATCGGGATTGCCCATCTGCGCGGCGAGATCGACATGGCGGCGCTCGATCTGCGCGATCCGTTCGGGGGGGATGGAGATCACGGGCGTGCCGCGTTGCCAAAAATTATAATGCTGCGGTCACTGCTCACACCGCGTATTTCGCTTTGGGAGGCGCCGAAGCCAGCGATGGTAACGCGCTCATGCAGCGCCAAATCGAGGGAAGCGATTTTCTCAACTGTTTCTAGGCCTGAAGACATATCCCGTACTTTGACTTCTCCATTCGCAAGCTCTTCGTCGCCATAAATAACGGCAAATAACGCGCCCGAGGCCGAAGCGAGTGACATGCGCTTCTTCGTATTGCCCCTAAACGCGGCGTCGCACGTAATCTGATACGTCCTAATGAAGTGCAACAGCTTAGGCGTCTCGCACTCGGCGCGTTCGCCGATCGGGACAAGGACGACTTCGATGGGCGCCAACACCGGCTCCTCAACCAGCATTGCCAGCCGCTCGATCCCCGCTGCCCAGCCAACCGCCGGGGTGCTCGGCCCGCCCATCGCCTCGATCAGCCCGTCGTAGCGGCCGCCGCCCATCACCGTGCCTTGCGCGCCGAGGTGATCGGTGACGAACTCGAACGCGGTGTGGCGGTAGTAATCGAGGCCGCGGACCAGCCCGGCGGTGCGCACGAACGCCACTTGCGCCGCCTCCAGCCCGCGCTGCACCGCGTCGAAGAACGCTCCTGCCTCGCTACTCAAATACGCGTCGATGCCCGGGGCGTCGGCGGCCACCGCCTTGTCGCCGGCGTCCTTCGAATCGAGGATGCGCAGCGGGTTGCGGTGCAGCCGCTCGCGGCTGTCGGGGCTGAGTGCGTCGAGGTGCTGCTCGAAATGCGCGACCAGTGCCGCCCGCCACGCCTCGCGTGTCGCGCTGTCGCCGAGCGTGTTGAGCTGCAGCACCACCTTGTCGCCGATGCCGAGTTCGGCCAGCAGTTGCGCGCCGAACGCGATCAGCTCGACATCGGCTGCAGGTTCGCCCGCGCCGATGATCTCGGCATCCAATTGGTGGAACTGCCGGAAGCGGCCCTTTTGCGGGCGCTCGTAGCGGAACGCCGGGCCGTGCGCGGCCAGCTTCATCGGCGCATGCTGCTGCCAGCCGTTCTGGATATAGGCGCGTGCGATGCCGGCGGTGAACTCGGGGCGTAGCGTCACCGACTCGTTGCCCTTGTCGACGAAAGTGTACATTTCCTTGGTCACCACATCGGTGGTCTCGCCGAGCGAGCGCGCGAACACCCCGGTCGCCTCGAAGATCGGCACCTCGACGCGGCGGAAGCCGTACAGCTTGCGCACGCGGTTGAACGTCTCGACGACATGGTCGAAGCGCGCGAGCTCCGGTCCATAGAGGTCCTGCGTGCCGCGCACGCGCTGTAATTTTGGATCGGCCATAGCGCGCGACTGATAGGGGGTGCCCCGGCGCGGGGCAAGCTGGCCGAGTCGCGCGCGGAAGTTGATGAAGTTGACGACACGTCAGGGGGGCATCGACCCCCGCCGCCGCGCCGTTCGTCGAAACAGCATGCGGCGCGGGCAGAGTGCGGGACATCAGCCGCTTATAACCTATACGGCACGTTTTGTCAAGACCTCAGCCGATCGCGCGCAGCCCCGCAATGCACGCGATCAACCCGCCGAGCAGCAGCAGCCGCGCCGTCCCCGCCGGCTCGCCGAACCAGCCGATGCCGATTGCCGCGGTGCCGAGCGCGCCGATCCCGACCCACACCGCATAGGCGGTGCCCATCGGAATCGTGCGCGCGGCGCGTTCGAGCAGCCCCATGCTGAGCGTGACCGACAGCAGGAACCCCACGACCCACGGCCAGTTGCGAAACCCGTCGACGTGGCGCAGGCACAGCGTAAAGCCGACTTCGAACAGCCCGCCCGCAATCAGCAACAGCCACGCCATCAGCCGCCCGCAAGCCGCGTCAGCGCGGCGCCGTGGAGCCGGTGCACGGTCCAACTGTCCATCATTTCGGCACCTAGCGATTTGTAAAAGCCGATCGCCGGGGCGTTCCAGTCGAGCACCGACCATTCGACGCGCGCATAGCCGCGCGCCACCGCAAGTCCCGCCAGATGCGCTAGCAAGCCGCGACCGGTTCCCGACCCGCGCGCGGCCGGCGTGACGTACAGGTCTTCGAGATACAGTCCGGGCTTGCCGCTCCATGTCGAGAAGTTGGTGAAGAACAGCGCCATGCCGGTCACCGCGCCGTCGGCCTCCGAAACGACGCACTCGGCGTGCGGTGTCGGCCCGAACAGCGTGTCGGTCAGCGATGCGACCGTCGCCTGCACCGCATCCGGCTCGCGCTCATAGACCGCAAGTTCGATGATCAGCGCGAGGATCGTGGGGACGTCGGCAGGCGTCGCGGGACGGATCGTCAAAGCGTTGCCGCCACCGTCGCCAGCGCATCGGTCGCGACGCGCCACGTGTCGTCGAACCCCATTGCCGCGTGCTGGTCGCGGTCCGCCGCCGACCAATGCCGGAAGCACATGGTGAAGCGCGTGCCGTCGGCGTCTGCGTCGAAGGTCAGGACGATCGTCATAAACGCCGCGTCCGACGGCTGCCAATCGCCGGTATAGGCGTCGGTGAGCACCAGGCGCTCGTTCGGCACCACCTCGCAATACTGATCGCGGTTGAGCATCTCGACACCATCGGCGTCGCGCATCGTCACCACACTCGCCCCACCGGGCCGTAGGTCGAGATCGGCCGCCACCGTCCGCCAGCCGTGCAGCGTGAACCACCGCGTCATCAACGCCGGCTCGGTCCAGCAGCGATAGACCGCCGCCGGAGATGCCGCGATGTGGCGGGTGACGATGAGTTCGCGGCGGTCGGCGGGCTCGGGTTGCATGTAACTCACTCCGGTCCGCTGACTACTCCGCCGCCACCGCCGCGCTCAGCAGCGCTGCCGCCTTCGCCGCCTCGATCTCGGCGGCCTTTTTCTCGACCAAACCGACGATGTGATCGACCATCGCGGGTTCGTCGATGTGGTGCGAAGTGACGCCCGACAGGAACACCATATGCTTGCCGTTGCCGCCGCCAGTGATGCCGATGTCGGTTTCGCGCGCCTCGCCTGGGCCGTTGACGACGCAGCCGAGCACACTGAGCGACAATTCGGTGGTAACGTGCGCGAGTGCGGCCTCGAGGCGCTCGACGGTCTTGACCACGTCGAAGCCCTGCCGCGCGCAGCTCGGGCAGCTGACAACACGGACGCCGCGCGCGCGGATGCCGAGCGACTTCAGAATGTGATAGCCGACCTTGACCTCCTCGACCGGGTCCGCCGACAGCGACACGCGGATGGTATCGCCGATGCCGCTCCACAGCAGCATGCCGAGCCCGATCGACGATTTGACCGTGCCGCCGATCAGCCCGCCTGCCTCGGTGATGCCGAGGTGGAGCGGATAATCGCAGCGTTCGGCGAGGCCCTGATAGGCGGCGACCGCCATGAACACGTCCGACGCCTTAACCGAAATCTTGAAGTTGGTGAAGTCGGCATCCTCGAGGATTTTCGCATGTTCGAGTGCGCTTTCGACCAGCGCATCGGGGCATGGCTCGCCATATTTTTCGAGCAGGTGGCGGTCGAGGCTGCCGCCGTTGACGCCGATCCGCATCGAGCAACCATTCGCCTTTGCCGCGCGGACGACTTCGCGGACGCGCTCGGCCGAGCCGATGTTGCCGGGGTTGATGCGCAGGCACGCCGCGCCCGCGTCGGCAGCCTCGAGTGCGCGCTTATAGTGGAAGTGGATGTCGGCGACGATCGGCACGTTCGATGCGCGGCAGATCGCGGGCATCGCCGCGGTCGATTCGACATCGGGGCACGACACCCGGATGATGTCGACGCCGACTTCCTCGCACTGGCGGATCTGGTTGATCGTCGCGTTGGCGTCTTCGGTCGGCGTGTTGGTCATCGTCTGCACCGGGATCACCGCGCCGCCGCCGACGGGCACCTTGCCGACCATGATCTGCCGCGATTGACGGCGCACGATATCGCGCCAGGGACGAACACTCATTGGGAAAGCTCCGCTTGCATGGCCGCGATATAGCCGGTCGGCGCGCAAGCCGCTATAGCGCCCGGCATGCAGCGCGCTTTCCTCAAGATGCACGGCCTTGGCAATGACTTCGTCGTGTTCGATGCGCGCGCCGAGCCGCTCGCGCTCCACGCGGCGCAGGTCGTGGCACTCGCCGACCGCCACCGTGGTATCGGCTGCGATCAGCTGATCGTCATCGAGCCTTCGGTGCGCGCCACCGCGTTCATGCGCATCTATAATGCCGATGGCGGCGAAGTCGGCGCGTGCGGCAATGCGGCGCGCTGCGTCGCGACGCTGCTCGGGCCGAGCGCGACGATCGAAACCAGCGGCGGCGTGCTCGATGCGGCAGCGTCGGCGGGCGCGGCGACGATCACCTATCCGGCTCCCGATTTCGGCTGGGACGCGGTGCCGCTCGCCTATCCGCTCGACACGCTCGACGTACCGGTGGCGTGGGACACGCTCGAACACGGCGTCGCGGTCAGCGTCGGCAACCCGCACATCGTGTTCGTCGTGGCCGATTGCGATGCGGTCGCGCTCGATACGCTGGGCCCGCTGATCGAGCATGACGCGCTGTTTCCCGAACGCGTCAACGTCAACGTCGCGCAGATCATCGACCGCACGCACCTCCGCCTGCGCGTCTGGGAGCGCGGCGCCGGGCTGACGCGCGCCTGCGGCACCGGCGCGGTGGCCACCGCCGTCGCCGCAATGCGCCGCGGGCTGACCGAGCGGCGCGTCACGGTCACGCTGCCCGGCGGCGATCTCGCAGTCGAATGGCAGCGCGATGGCCGGGTCACGCTCGGCGGTCCGGCAGCAACCGCGTTTTCGGGGCTGGTCGAGCTGTGAGCGTCCGCAATTTCGGCTGCCGCCTGAACCTGTCCGAAGGCGATGCGGTCGCCGCACTCGGGCTCGGCAGCGACATCATCGTCATCAACACCTGCGCGGTTACCAACGAGGCGGTGCGCCAGGCCGCGCAAGCCGTGCGCCGCGCCACGCGCGACGCTCCGGGGGCGCGGATCGTCGTCACCGGCTGCGCCGCGACGCTCGACCCGGCGCGCTTTGCCGCGATGCCCGGCGTGGCGCGCGTGGTGGCAAATGACGCGAAGCTGCAACCCGCAGCGTATCGGTTTTCGGCGCCGCTCGAGCCCGCGTGCGAACCGTTTGAGAGCGGCGTCGATCAGCCCAGCGCGTTGCTTGCAACCATCGGGCGAAGCCACACCCGCGCATTGATCGAGGTGCAGACCGGCTGCGACCACCGCTGCACCTTTTGCATCATTCCCTTCGCGCGCGGGGCGGCGCGCTCGGTCGACGCCGCGACGGTCGTCGACCGCATCGCGCGGCTGGTGGACGGCGGCACGCGCGAAGTCATCCTGACCGGCGTCGATCTGACGTCGTACCGGCCCAGCCTCGGCGCGCTGGTCCAGCGCATCCTGCGCGACGTGCCCGATTTGCCGCGGCTGCGGCTGAGCTCGCTCGACAGTATCGAGGTCGACAGCGCGCTGGTCGATGCGCTCGCCGACCGCCGCGTCATGCCGCAGCTGCATCTGTCGCTGCAATCGGGCGATGACCTGATCCTGAAGCGGATGGCGCGGCGGCATGCCAGCGCCGATGCCGTCGAGTTTTGCGTGCGCGTTCGCGCCGTACGGCCCGACGTGCAGTTCGGTGCCGATTTCATCACTGGCTTTCCAACCGAGTCCGACGCGATGTTTGCGAACACGCTCGCGCATGTCGACGATTGCGGGCTGACGCAGCTGCACGTGTTTCCGTTTTCGGCGCGCGCCGGGACGCCGGCGGCGCGCATGCCGCAGGTGCCGCCCGAGGTTCGCCGCGAGCGTGCCCGCGTGCTCCGCGCGGCGGGCGCAGCGCGGCTGCACGACGCGCTGATGGCGCAGCTCGGGCGCGAGCAGCGCATTCTGGTGGAGGGCGACGGCACCAGCGGCCACACCGAACATTATCTGCCCGCACGCCTGACAGCGCCCGCGCCGCGCGGCAGCATCGCATGCGTGACCGCAATGACCGTCGCCGACGGCGTCCTGGAGTGTCGATGACCGAGAAATCAGGCTGGCTCGCGCGGCTGACCAGCGGCCTTGCCAAATCCTCCGACAAGCTTGGCGGCAACCTCACCGGGCTGTTCACGCGCGCCAGGCTCGACGAGACGATGTTGACCGGCATCGAGGAAGCGTTGATCGCCAGCGACCTCGGCGTCGGGCTCGCCGGGCGCGTCACCGCCAGGCTGCGGGCCGAACGGTTCGACAAAGCGATCGATGCGGCGGGCGTCTGCGCTGCGGTCGCTGCCGAAATCGAGACGGTCCTCGCCCCCGTCGCGCGGCCGCTCGATGTCATCGCCTTCCCGCGCCCGCAGGTCATCCTCGTCGTCGGCGTCAACGGCTCGGGTAAGACGACGACGATCGCCAAGCTGGCGCATCTGTTCGTCGAGCAGGATTACACCGTCATGCTGGCGGCGGGCGACACCTTCCGCGCGGCGGCGATCGAGCAGCTCAAAATCTGGGGCGCGCGCGCCGGCGTGCCGGTCATCAGCGGCGAACAGGGCGCCGACGCGGCGGGGCTGGCGTTCACCGCGCTCGAAGCGGCGCGCGCGGCGGGCACCGATGTGCTGATCATCGACACCGCCGGGCGGCTGCAGAACAAGTCCGGGCTGATGGACGAGCTTGCCAAGGTCAAGCGCGTGCTCGCCAAGCAGATGCCGTCCGCGCCGCACGACGTGGTGCTGGTGCTCGACGCCACCACCGGTCAGAATGCCTTGAACCAGATCGAGGTGTTCCGCGACGTCGCGGGCGTCACCGGGCTGGTGATGACCAAGCTCGACGGCACCGCGCGCGGCGGCGTGCTCGTCGCGGCGGCGGAAAAATTCGGGCTGCCAATCCATGCAGTCGGCGTCGGCGAGGGTATGGGCGACCTGCGCCCGTTCGATGCGGCGGTCTTCGCCAAGGCGCTGGCCGGGGCCTGACGCGCCACTCCGGCACGGTCCCCCGGTTGGGCAAGCTGGCGGCGCAGGGCGCAACCTTGACCCCTGCACCCCCTTCGCCTACACGCCTCACACGTCGCCCGCCCCAACGCGGGTGACATAAGCGTCCACGGATGCACGCCGGCCTGCGAAGACTCGCACGCCGGCGTAAGTTCGTTTGGAGAAGAGGAACGATGTTCGACAGCCTTTCCGATCGCCTTGCAGGCGTGTTCGACAAGCTTCGGGGGCGCGGCGCGCTGACTGAGCTCGACGTGCGCGCGGCAATGCGCGAGGTGCGGATCGCGCTGCTCGAAGCCGATGTGGCGCTGGCAGTCGTCAAGGATTTCATCGACACCGTCACCGACCGCGCCATCGGTTCGGAAGTGATCCGGTCGGTGACGCCGGGGCAGCAGGTCGTCAAGATCGTCAACGACGCGCTGGTCGAGATGCTGGGCAGCGAGGCGGTCGGCCTCAACCTCGACGTGACACCGCCGGCGGTCATCATGATGGTCGGTCTGCAGGGGTCGGGCAAGACCACGACCAGCGCCAAGATCGCCAAACGGCTGACCGAAAAGGCCGGCAAGAAAGTGCTGATGGCGTCGCTCGACGTTCAGCGCCCTGCCGCGCAGGAACAGCTCCGCGTGCTCGGCGAACAGACCGGCGTGGCGACGCTGCCGATCATTGCCGGGCAACAGCCAGTCGACATTGCCGTGCGCGCGCGGTCGGCGGCAAAGCTGCAGGGCTTTGACGTCTTGATCCTCGACACCGCGGGGCGGCTGCACGTCGATGCCGCGCTGATGGCCGAGATGCGCAGCGTTGCGACAGCGGGCGCGCCGCAGGAAATCCTGCTCGTGGTCGACAGCCTGACCGGCCAGGACGCGGTCAATGTCGCATCGTCGTTCGCGGGGCAGGTCGAGCTGACCGGTGTCGTGCTGACGCGGATGGACGGCGATGCGCGCGGCGGTGCGGCGCTGTCGATGCGCGCGGTCACCGGCAAGCCGATCAAGTTTGCGGGCACCGGTGAAAAGCTCGACGCGCTCGAGGAGTTCGACCCGGCGCGGGTTGCAGGGCGCATCCTCGGCATGGGCGATGTCGTCGGGCTGGTCGAACGCGCAGCCGAAGCCTTTGAGGCGGCCGACGCCGAACGCATGGCGGCCAAGCTCGCCAAGGGCCAGTTCGACATGGAGGACCTGCGCACGCAGCTCGGCCAGATGAAGAAGATGGGCGGGCTGGGCGCGCTCGCGGGGATGCTGCCGGGCATGGCGAAGGCCAAGGCCGCGATGGCAAGCGGCGCGGTCGATGAAAACGTCCTCGGCCGGATGGAAGCTGTGATCTGCTCGATGACCCCGAAGGAGCGCCGCAAGCCCGAGGTGATCAATGCCAAGCGTAAGATCCGCATCGCCAAGGGTGCCGGGACGACCGTGCAGGAAGTCAACAAACTGATGAAAATGCATCAGGAAATGGAAGGCGCGATGAAGCGCCTGCGCAAGATGGGCGGCATGAAGGGCATGGCCGCGATGATGGCCAAGATGGGCGGGGCCGGTGGCCTTGCCGGATTGATGGGCGGCGGCGGTGGCATGCCGCCGGGTTTCGATAAGTTCAACAAGCGTTAACAACAGTCTAAAAGGATATATAATGTCATTGGCAATTCGCCTCGCGCGCGGCGGCATGAAAAAGCGCCCCTATTACCGGATCGTGGTCACGGACAGCCGTAACGCGCGCGACGGCAAGTTCCTCGAGAAGATCGGCACCTATAATCCGCTGCTGCCCAAGGATAGCGCCGAGCGCGTCAAGCTCGACACCGAGCGCGCGACGCATTGGCTGTCGGTTGGCGCGCAGCCGTCGGACCGCGTCGCCCGCTTCCTCGATGCAGCAGGCGTGCGCACCCGCGCCGCGCGTTCGAACCCCAACAAGGGCGTTCCCGGCGCGAAGGCCAAGGAGCGTACCGAGGCCAATGCAATGAAGATCGCCGAAGCCGAGGAAGCCGCGACCAAGGCAACTGCTGCCGCCGCCGAAGCTGCTGAGGCCGCCAAGGCCGCCGCCGCCGAAGCCGCCGCCGCACCGGCTCCCGAGCCGGTCGCCGAAGCCGAAGCCCCGGCCGAGGTTCACGCCGAAGCCCCCGCCGAAGTCCACGCCGAGGCCCCGGCCGAAGGTGCCGCCGAAGCGGTTGCCGAAACCCCGGCGGTCGAGCTCGACGCCGCGACCGAGACCGACGCGTCGCCTGCCGGCCCGGCGGTCTAAATGCCCGACGCCCGCGTCGCGCTCGCCGCGATCGCGGGTGCACACGGCATCCAGGGCGAGGTTCGCCTCAAGCTGTTTGCCGACTCCGCCGCCAGTCTCGACCGCCACAAGGCATTCGAGGCTGGCGGGCGCGTGCTGACGCTGCGCAGCATCCGCGTCGCGACCGGCGGCGCGATCGCACGCTTTGCCGAAATCGCCGACCGCACCGCCGCCGAGGCGCTGCGCGGGACGGTGCTGACGATCGCTCGCGCCGACCTGCCGCCGCCCGAACCCGGCGAATATTATTACGCCGACCTGATCGGGCTGCCGGTGGTCGATACCGACGGCGCGAGCGTCGGTGTCGTGGTCGCGGTCGAGAACTTCGGCGCCGGCGACATCCTCGAAATCGAAAAGCCCGGCGGCGCGCGCTTCATGGTGCCGTTCACCCCGCTCGCCGTGCCCGAAGTGGGACCGCCGATGGTCGTCGATGCAGCCTTCGTCGATTAGTTCGAGAGCTGGACGCCCGCATGACCTTTGCCGCCACCGTGCTCACGCTGTATCCCGAGATGTTTCCCGGTCCGCTCGGGCACAGCCTTGCGGGGCGCGCCTTGGCGGATGGGCGATGGAGCCTGAGCGCGCGCAACATCCGCGATTTCGCCAGCGACAAGCACAAGTCGGTCGACGACACGCCGGCAGGCGGCGGGCCGGGCATGGTGCTGCGCGCCGATGTCTTGGCGGCAGCGCTCGACAGCGTGACCACGGGCGCGCCGGTGCTGGCGATGACGCCGCGCGGGCGGCCGCTGACGCAGGCGCGCATCCGGGCGCTCGCGTCGGGACCCGGGGTCACCATCCTGTGCGGGCGCTTCGAGGGTTTCGACGAGCGGCTGTTCGAGGCGCGCGCCGTCGAACCCGTCAGCATCGGCGACTATGTGCTTTCGGGCGGCGAGCCGGCGGCGCTGGTGGTGCTCGACGCTTGCGTCCGGCTGCTGCCCGGAGTAATGGGCGCAGCCTTGAGCGGCGAGCAGGAAAGCTTTGAAGCCGGACTGCTCGAATATCCGCACTATACCCGGCCCAGTGAATGGGAAGGGTATCTGATCCCCGAAGTCTTGCGATCGGGGGATCACGCGAAGATCGCCGCCTGGCGAAAAGCGCGGTCCGAATCGGACACACGGCTACGGCGGCCGGACCTGTGGGAGCGCCATACCGGCACTCGGGTCCAATCGCCCTCTGGCGCGCGAGTAGAAGAGGACGAATGAGATGAATCTCATCCAGCAGCTCGAGAAAGAGCAGATCGACAAGTTCCTGGCCACCAAGGTCATTCCGCAGTTTCGTGCCGGTGACACGCTGCGCGTCGGCGTCAAGGTCGTCGAAGGCGACCGCAGCCGCGTCCAGAATTACGAGGGCGTCTGCATCGCGCGCTCGAACCGCGCGATGGGCAGCAGCTTCACCGTCCGCAAGATCAGCTTCGGCGAGGGCGTCGAGCGCGTGTTCCCGCTGTATTCGCCGAACATCGAGACGATCGAAGTCGTGCGCCGCGGCGTGGTACGGCGCGCCAAGCTATATTATCTGCGCGGCCGCTCGGGCAAGTCGGCGCGCATCGTCGAAAAGCGCGACGCCCGCCCCGAAAAGGCCTGCGCCTAACTGTCTTGGTCACCCCTGCGCAAGCAGGGGTGACGGCATCAGGTGGCGAAAGTGCGCCCAGACGAATCGCCGCTGCCCTTTCCCGCGCGGCGCGGCTCGCCTACAACGGCGGCAATGTCCGACGCCCCGTATCAAGGCAGCTTTGCCCGCGGCATCCACCGCTTCGGGCTACGCGTCTATTATGAAGACACCGACCTGACGGGCGTGGTCTATCATGCGAATTATCTGCGCTATATGGAGCGCGCGCGCACCGACATGCTGCGCTGCCTCGGCATCGAACAACAGGTCATCCTGAGTGCCGGCGAGGGCTTTTATTCGGTCTATGACCTTGCGGTCACCTACCGTGCGCCGGCGCGCCTCGACGATTGCCTCGTCGTCGTCAGCCGCGTCGGGGAGGTGCGCGCCGCGGCGACCGTACTGTTGCAGGATGTCTGGCGCGGCGACACGCAGCTGACCACCGGCCGAGTGACTGCCGCGTGGCTCGGCATGAACGGGCGGCCGCAACGCCAGCCACGCGCTTGGGGGCAGCGCTTTACCGAATTGCTCGAACACGCCCGGGAGTGCTGATGCAGCCAGTTGTCAAAGCCGCCGCCGACATGTCACCGCTGGCGTTGTTCCTGTCCGCCGACATCGTCGTCAAGCTGGTGATGCTCGGGCTGCTCGCCGCCAGCGTCTGGTCGTGGGCGATCATCGTCGAGCGCACGCGGCGGCTGCGCGCGATCAATGCGCAGGCCAAGGCGTTCGAGGACTGGTTCTGGAAGGCTGACAGCCTCGACACGCTGTACGATCCGGCGGCGAAGGCACGGCACCCGTCGGCGCGGATGTTCGTCGCGGGGATGAACGAATGGCGGCGGTCGATTGCGCGCGGACGGATCGACCGTGAAGGCGTGCGCGCGCGGCTGACCTCGATCCTCAACGTGTCGATCGCCCGCGAGATCGAGGAGCTTGGCGACCGGCTCAACGTGCTGGCGACGATCGGCGCAGTGGCCCCGTTCGTCGGGCTGTTCGGCACCGTCTGGGGGATCATGCGCAGCTTTACGGCGATCGCGGCATCGCAGAACACCACGCTGGCCGTCGTCGCGCCCGGCATTGCCGAGGCGCTGTTTGCCACCGCGATCGGGCTGTTCGCGGCGATCCCTGCCGTTATCGGCTATAATCGGCTGCTCCACGGGCTCGGGCGGCTCGAGGCTCGGCTGAGTGCATTCGCCGAGGAATTCCACGGGCTGCTGTCGCGCCAGCTCGACGGCATGGAGGAACGCTGAGGTGGCGATGGGCGGTCCGCAGCGGCGCGGCGGGCGGCGCATGCCGATGGCGGAGATCAACGTCACGCCGATGGTCGATGTCATGCTGGTGCTGCTGATCATCTTCATGGTCACCGCGCCGCTGCTGGTGACCGGCGTCCCGGTCGATCTGCCCGACAGCAAGGCGAGCACGCTCAAAGCCGACGACACGCCGATCCAGATTTCGCTCGATGCGCGTGGCACGGTGTTCATCGACGATGCGCGCATCAGGCCCGATGCGCTGCCCGCAAAACTCGCCGCGCTGCGCGACGCACGGCGCGACGATGCGCGCGTGTATGTGCGCGCCGACCGCAAGGTTGATTATGGCAGCGTCATGCGGGTCGTCGGCGAAGTGTCGAGCGCGGGCTTCAAGAAGGTCGCGCTGGTCAGCGCGCCGGGCGACAAGCCCAAGGGCAAATGACCGAGCGCCAATCGCTGCTGGTCGCCGGGGTCGCGCATATGGCGTTGCTGGCGGCGTTATCGATCGGATTCGAGCTCAACCACCGCGAGTTCCCGGTGCCCGAGGAGATCGTGCCGGTCGAGCTCGTGCAGATCGCCGATACCGTCAAGGTCGCCGAGCCGCCCAAGCCATCGATCAAGGCGGCCCCGCAGGACAGCGCGCCGCCGCCGCCCGCTCCCAAAGCGGAACCGACTCCAGCGCCGCCGAAGGACACCGTTCCCGACCCGACGCCCGCACCGAAACCCAAGCCGACGCCGCCGCAGCCTGCGCCGCCCAAACCGGCACCGCCCAAGCCACAGCCTAAATTGCTCGACACCGCCGAGCTCAGCAACCTGATCGACAAGACGCTGCCCAAGGCGAAGGTCAAGCCGCTCGACATCTCGGCGCTGGCGAAGTCGATCGAAAAGGCGCTTCCGAAGGCCACGCGCGTCGATCCGCGCGCCACCGCTACGCTGCAGGCCGCGATACGCGCGCAGATCGCGCCATGCTGGAACCCGCCGATCGGCGGTGCCGACGTCAAGCGCATGACGGTGGTGTTGCATATCGAGCTCGGGCGAGACGGCGGCGTCAGCGGCCGCCCCGAAGTCGTCGGGCAAACCGGCGTGACCGGCGGCAACGCCGACTATGCGCGCGCGTTCGCCGAAACCGCCAAGCGCGCCGTGCTGCGCTGCGCCCCGCTCCGGCTGCCCGCCGAGCTCTACGACCAGTGGAAGTCGTTCGAACTTAATTTCGACCCGAGCGAGATGACTTGACGCGCTTCGCGGCTTCGCGGCAATGACGGGGATGTCTATGCGGGGGCATCGTCGGCCGGAGACCAGCATGCGCATCCCCCTTCTCCTCCTCGCGCTGTCACTCGCTGCTCCGGCAGCGGCGGTGCTGCGCGTCGATATCAACACCGGGATTGCGCAGCCGCTGCCGATTGCGGTGCCGGCATTTGCAGCGACGGTGCCGGCGGCGACGCAGGCTGGCACGACCACCGACCTTGGCGCGCGGGTCGCAGCGGTGATCGCCGCCGATCTTGGCAGTTCGGGGCTGTTCCGTCCGCTCGATCCGGCGGCCTATACGACCACCGTGACCGCTGCCGACGTGACCGCGCCGCAGTTCGCAAGCTGGCGGACGCTCGCGGCGCAGGCGCTGGTGACGGGCAATGTAACGGCGAACCCCGATGGCGGCATCACCGTCGGCTGTTATGCCTATGACGTGTTTTCGAGCGAGGAGCTGGCGCGGCAGGGGTTCGTGACGACCGCTGCGAACTGGCGACGCGCGGCGCACAAATGTGCCGACCTCGTCTATTCGCGGCTGACCGGCGAAACCGGCTATTTCGACAGCCGCATCGTCTATGTCTCCGAAACCGGCGGCAAGACCAAGCGGATCAAGCGTCTTGCGGTGATGGACCAGGACGGCGCGAACCACCGTTTCCTGACCAACGGCCAGAACCTCGTGCTGACGCCGCGCTTTGCGCCGAACCAGCAGACGATCACCTATATGTCGTTTGCCGATAACAAGCCGCGGGTGTGGCTGTACACCTTGGGCACCGGGCATCAGGAAGTCGTCGGCGAATTCCCCAACATGAGCTTTGCGCCGCGCTTTTCGCCCGACGGCAACGCTCTGGTGTTCTCGATGGCGACCGGCGGCAACACCGACATCTTTCGCATGGACCTCGCGTCGCGGCGGATCACGCGGCTGACCGACGCGCCGGGGATCGACACCGCGCCAAGCTATGCCCCCGACGGCGCGCATATCGTGTTCGAAAGCGACCGCGGCGGCAGCCAGCAGGTCTATGTGATGAACGCCGATGGATCGGGTCAGCACCGCATCAGCTTTGGCGACGGCCGGGCGGCGACGCCGGTATGGAGCCCGCGCGGCGACCTGATTGCCTTCACGCGGTTGGGGGCGGGCAAGTTCCGCATCGGCGTGATGAAGCCCGACGGCTCGGGCGAACGGCTGCTGACTTCGGCCTATCAGGACGAAGGCCCGACCTGGTCGCCGAACGGCCGGGTGATCCTGTTCTTCCGCACCGTCCAGGGGCGTAGCAATACCGCGCTGATGTCGGTCGATCTGTCGGGGCAGAATGAGCGGCGACTAAAAACACCACTCGATGCGTCCGATCCGGCTTGGTCGCCGTTGTTGCCATGAAACGAAGCGCGTACCGTTTGATCGAGGAGACCGCGATGTTGAACCGTGCTGCACAATTGACGCTGATCGCCGCCTTGCTGGCGACTGCGGCGTGCTCGAAGAAAAAGCCGTTGCCGCCCCCGCCGCCGCCCGCAGCTGCGCCGGCCATGGCGCCATCGTCGTCGGGGAACACCGACACTGCGATGGCAGCACCTGTCGCCGTCGGTACCGCGAACATCCCCGGCAGCGTTGCCGATTTCAAGGCGACTTCGGGCAGCGATACGGTGCTGTTCGGCTATGACAGCTATGAAATCGACGATACCGCGCGCGGCATCCTCGGCAAGCAGGCCGAATGGCTGGCGCGCTATCCCGGCGTCAAGGTCACGATCGAAGGTCATGCCGACGAACGCGGCACGCGCGAATACAACCTTGCCCTCGGCGACCGTCGCGCCAATGCGGCCAAGAACTTCCTCGGCGCGCAAGGTGTCGCCACCGCGCGGATCGCCACGATCAGCTACGGCAAGGAACGCCCGGTCGCCGAAGGTTCGGATGAAGCGGCGTGGGCGCAAAATCGGCGCGCAGTCACGGTCATTATCGGTGGAGCTCGCTGAGATGCGGCGTCAAACGGTGGCAGCGATCGCTGCGGTGATGTTTGCCGGGCCGGCGCTGGCGCAGAATGCCGACGCGAAAGCGTTGCACGATGCGCTGCGCCTGTCGTCGCCGCAGGAAAGCGCGTGGCAGGCGTATAGCGCAACGGTCGCCATGCCGGAGACTGTCGAGCGGCGGCGACAAGCTGCATCTCGGCTGTTCCCGACGCTGCCCGCCCCGCGGCGCATCGATCTCGTCCAGTCCGAGATGGAGCAGGAGCTCGCCGATCTCAAACAGCAATCCGTGGCGCTCAAGACATTCTATGCGGCGCTGACCCCGGCGCAGCAACGGATCTTCGACGACCGGACGCTACCCTCCGGACGCGACCAGCCGCCCCCGCGTTGACGCGTCAGCAGCCGGCGTTCGACCAGCGGTAGCGCTGCGCGCCAGCGTCCCACGTCCAGTTGCCGCATGCCGGTGCAGCGTCGGCCGAACGATCGGGGATCACTCGCTCCGGCGGCGGTGGCGGGGCGTCGTCATAGGCGTCGGGCGCGCCGCCTGCATAAACCGGATAGCCATAGGCTGCATAACCATAGGCGGGATAACCGTAGAAGCCGAAGCCCGGATAACCGAAGAAGAACGGGTCATAAAATCCAAAACCAAAACCGATGCCACCATAGCCGCGGTAATATCCGCCGTAAGGGCGGTAGCCGTAACCGCCCCGATAGCCATAGCCACCGCGATACCCATAGCCACCGTGATAGCCGCTATTGAAACCGCCGCCGTTGTGAAAACCGCCGCCGCCATAGCCGCCGCTGTGGGATCCCCCGACGCCGCCATGCGCGCCGCCGCCACCATGCGAGGAACCGCCGGCATGTTGCGCCTGCGCCGCCACTGGTATGAGCGCGAGCGCAGTCGTCACAAGGGCAATCAAGACTGTTTTCATCTGGGCCTCCATCGGCCGATCAACGCCGCAAACACATGTAGGGAGCCGGGGCAGCCGCTGCCAGCCGGCTAGACCCGCACCAGCCCGGCCAGCGGCATAACCTTCGCGCCCGGAAACAGCGCGTGTGACAGCCGCGCCGGATCGACCCCGAACTGCGCGGCGCTGACGCCGAGCAGCAGCGACCGCAAGTCGGTGGTCGGCTGCAGGTCGCGGTTCTGATACAGCGCCGATGCCTTCAACCCCGGCCAGTCGGCGATGACGCGCCCGCCCTGCACGCCGCCACCCGCCAGAATGGCAACGCCGCCGGTGCCGTGATCGGTCCCACCGGTGCCGTTGACCGCGACGGTGCGCCCGAATTCGGTGGCGGCGAGCACGACGGTGTGCCGCCAGTCGGGACCCATCCCGTCGCGCAGCGCGGCAATCGTCGCGTCGAGCTGTTTAAGTTGATTATTGAGCCGCCCGGCCTGCTGCGCGTGCGTGTCCCAGCCGAGCACTTCGATCACAGCGATGCGCGGTCCGGTCGGCTTGGCAAGGAAGGTGGCGGCGAGCTTGCCGAGCGCCTCGGGACTGGCCTTCCCGCCGGCCGCGCCACCCGCCAGCGTCCGTGCGTCCATCGCCTCCGACCATAATGGATGCAGCAACGGGTCGGCCTGATACAGGTCCGCAACCCGCTGCAACAGGTCATCGCCCGCCTGCGGCAGCCCCGACGGCGCATAGGAGGTGACCGCCGCCGCGCCGCGCAGCACCATCGGCACGGTCGCCGCCAGCGCAATCGCTGCGTCGCGTTGCCCGGGGATCGTCGCCACCAGTCGGTTGAGCCAGCCGTCCTTGAGCGCATAGGCAGCGGTGCCGCCGGTTTCGAGGACATTCTGTGCATCGAAGTGCGAGCGTTCGCGGTACGGCGAGGCAATCGCATGGACAAATGCCGCCTCGCCCTTGGCATACAGGCTTGCGGTTTCGACCATCGCCGGGTGGAGCGCGAACATCGCATCGAGCTTGGTCGCCGCCCCGCCCGGCGGCTCGCTCAACGCACCGCGTTGCCCGGTATAGGCGCTGTCGCCGACCGGCATCACCACCGACAGCCCATCCATCGCGCCGCGCAAAATGATGAACACAAAGCGCTTGTCGCCGGGTGCGGCGGCAAAGGCGATGCGCGGCGTCAACGCGAGCGCCCCGGTCAGCGCCGCTTTGCCCAGCAAGGATCGACGCGTCAGCATGCTAATACTCCACTGTCGCCGCCGCTCCCGTTCGGGCGAGGCCCCGGGTTCAGGGGGATGTGACCCGGACCCTCCACCCGAACGAAAGCGACGACTTCGGACCGCGGCACCGTCATCGCCGCAGAAACTCTGGCGACACCAGCATCAACGCCAGTGCCTGTGTCGGGGTATCGGCGCGCGCCACCGCCGTCGCTGACGCGGCGCTCCACACGCCGGGCAGCAATTTCGGCGCGAGCGTCCGCGCATCGAGCCGGTCGCCGACGGTTGCAGCGATCGCACGCGCCACCTCGACCCGCCGCAGCAGCGCGTCGGGCGCGGCCCAGCTTGCCGCAATATCATCCCATCCGGCGGGCGATCCTGGCCGCCACACCGGCTGCCCAAGCTCGGTCAGCGCGCCGACGGCCTTCATCTCGGGCAGGTCGCGCGCGCCGATCCCGCGCAGCGCGGACACAGTCCATTCCCACGGCGTTTTGAACTTCGGCAGCGGCGTCGCCCATGCCTCGGGCGCGGCGAGCAGCGCGGCATAGACCTGCATCAAGTCGCCGCCACTTGCGACATGGACCGCCGCAATCTTGGCGACCAGTTCGGGCGGCGGCACATCGGCGATGAAATGCCGGACGAGTTTGGTTGCCAGGTGCGCAGCGGTCGCCGGATGCACCGCAAGGTCGTGCAGAATCTCGCTTGCCTGATCGAGGCCGCGGTCGGCATAGCGCTTCCCGAGCAGCGTGCGCGTGCCGGGCTCATGCCAGTTCGCCTGATAGACGAATGCGCCGTCGGGGGCCTCCTCGCCGATCGGCCGCCGGACGAAGCCGCCGACGCTCCACCCGGTCAGCGCGCGGGCCAGTTCCTGCACATCGGCCTGTGTATAGCCGCTGCCGACACCAAGAGTGTGCAGCTCCATGATTTCGCGCGCGAGATTCTCGTTCAGACCGACCTTGCGCTTGGCATCGGCGCGGAGCGCGGCGCGCGCGCCGATGAACGACGTCGGCCCGATCGACTGCGCCTGATCGAGATACAAAAGCATCGCCGGATGACGCTCGACGGCAAGCAGCATATCGCCGAAACGCCCCGCAACATGCGGGCGGATCGCCTCGAACTCGAGCGTTCCGGCAAGCCCGATCGTCTGCAGCTTGTCCGCCGAAACTGCAAAGTGGTTCGACCAGAAATGCGTCAGCCGTTCGGCAAATGGCGCGGGCGAAATCAGCGCCGCACCCAGCCGAGCGCGGACCAGCGCGGAGTATGAATCGCGGTAACCCGTACGCAGCGTCTTGCGAATTTCCTGCGCCGCCGCCTTGTCCTCGCCGCCGACAATGCCCTTGATCTGCGTCAGATACTCGTGGAACTGCCGCGCCATCTCGGGGCTGTCGGGGGCAGCGGCAATAACCGCCGGGCGCGGGTCGAACGCCGCGAACTGCGTCCGCAACCAACCGCGCGGATCGGCGGGCGGGGCCTCGTCAGGCCGCGCCCCCAACCCGAAGCGGTTCATCGCGATGGCGGTGGTCGTGTTCATGTCAACGATACGCGCGCAAACGCCGCGATCCCCCGTAGTGCTTGACTTGCGGCGTATTGCATTCGACTATTCTGGAATGATCGAATCAACCGCCGCGCTAACGATCGACCGCCTCGCCGCGCTGGCACAGCCGCACCGGCTGGCGGTGTTCCGACTGCTCGTGGCGGCTGGTCCGCAAGGGCTTCCGGCTGGCGAGATCGCGGTGCGCCTCGAATTGGCCGCATCGTCGCTGTCGTTCCATCTGGCGCATTTGAAACGCACCGGTCTGGCCGTCCAGCGGCGCGACGGCCGCTCGCTGCGCTATTCGGCAGACTTCGCCGCGATGACCGCACTGGTCGACTACCTCACCGAAAACTGTTGCGGTGGCACGCCCTGCGATGCCAGCGAGTGCGAAAGGTCTGCTGCATGAAGCGTTTCCATGTTCATGTCGGGGTCGATAACCTCGCGGCCTCGATCGATTTTTATTCCGCCCTATTCGCGCACGCGCCGACTGTGGTGGAGTCGGATTACGCCAAATGGATGCTTGAGGATCCCCGGGTCAATTTCGCCATCTCTGCCGGCCATGCGTCACGCGGCATCGAACATCTCGGCATTCAGGTCGAAACCGATGCGGAGCTTGCCGAGGTAGCCGAGCGACTGGTCGTCGCGGACCGTCCGGTCATCGACGAGGGCGCGACCACCTGCTGCTATGCCAAGTCGACCAAGGCGTGGATCAGCGACCCGCAGGGCGTGATGTGGGAAACGTTCCTGACCGCTGGCACCGCAACGGTCTATGGCGACCCGGCACCGCTTGCCAGCCTCAACGCTGCTTCGGGCAATTGCTGCGCCCCGGCGCTTGCTTCGCAACCGGCAACATCATCCTGCTGCGCCTAAGGGGAGAAGTGTCATGTCCCGCGAGCTGAATGTATTATTTTTGTGCACCGGAAACTCGGCGCGGTCGATAATCGCCGAAGCGATTCTCGGACGCGAGGGCATGGGACGATTCAAAGCCTATTCGGCGGGGAGCCATCCGCGCGGGCAAGTCGATCCAACGGCACTCGATATGCTGGCCAAGCTAAACTACGAAACCAGCCGCTTCCGCTCGAAGGGCTGGGAGGAGTTTGCCGGACCCGGCGCACCGGCTCTCGATTTCGTCTTCACTGTTTGTGACGATGCCGCCGCCGAAGCGTGCCCAGTGTGGCCTGGACAGCCGATGAGCGCGCATTGGGGGCTACCCGACCCAACTGCATTCGTCGGCTCCGAAGCCGAGCGGTACACCATATTCTATGACACCTATCGGATGCTTTATCACCGCATCAGCATTTTCGTCAGCCTGCCGTTCAACGCGCTCGATGGGTTGAGCCTGCAATCGAGGCTGAGCGAGATCGGCCGCGTGACCGACAAAGCCCCTGCATGACCGTCACCATCTACCACAACCCGGCGTGCGGTACGTCGCGCAACACCCTCGCGATGATCCGCGCGACCGGGGCCGAGCCGGTGGTTATCGAGTATCTGACCGCGCCGCCCGACCGCGCGACACTGGAGCATCTGATCGCGGCGATCGGCGGCGGACCGCGCGCGCTGCTGCGGGAAAAGGGCACGCCGTTCGCCGCGCTGGGGTTGGGCGACCCGGCGCTGAGCGATGCCGCGCTGGTCGATGCGATGGTGGCACACCCGATTCTGATCAACCGGCCGATCGTGGTGACGCCGCTCGGGGTTGCGCTTTGCCGCCCGTCGGAACGCGTGCTGGCGCTGCTCGATGCGCCGCTCGCCGAGGTGTTCGTCAAGGAAGACGGCGCGCGCATCGACCGCACGCGATGACCCTAGCGCGGCGGCTGGCGGCCGAAGCCCTTGGATCGGCGCTGCTGTTCGCGACCGTGATCGGCTCGGGAATCATGGCGGAGCGGCTGGCTGGCGGCAATATCGCAGTGGCGCTGATCGGCAACACTGCCGCCACCGGCGCGATGCTGTTCGTGCTGATCACCATGCTGGGCCCGGTTTCAGGCGCGCATTTCAACCCCGCAGTCAGCCTTGTGATGGCCGTGCGCGGCTCGATCGGCGGGCGCGAGGCAACGCTGTACATGCTGTTGCAACTGGGCGGCGGGATCGTCGGCGTTTGCGGGGCGCATGCGATGTTCGAGCTGCCGCTAGTACAAATGTCGGCGCATGTCCGCACCGGCGGCGGGCAATGGCTGGCGGAGGGGATCGCCACCTTCGGACTGGTGCTGACGATCTTTGGGACGCTGCGTCACCGGGAAGGCGCGGTTGCAGCAGCCGTCGCGCTGTATATCACCGCGGCCTATTGGTTCTCCGCCTCGACCAGCTTTGCCAATCCGGCGATTACCGTGGTGCGGGCGCTGAGCGATTCGTTTGCCGGCATCCGTCCGGTCGATGTGCCGGGGTTCATCGCCGCACAATTCGCCGGCGCGCTGGTGGCCGAGCGGTTGTCGCGCTGGCTGTTTCCGCCCGAACGGCCCCCCTCCCCTGAACCGGCGGAGGGCGCTATAGTCGCGCGATGACTGTTCAGCGCCTGATCCGCGACGCGACCGCTGCCGATGCGGTGGCGGTTGCGGCGATCTATGCGCCGCAAGTGCTGCAAGGGACGGCCACGTTCGAAATGGTCGCCCCGACGGCGGGCGAAATGCGCGCGCGGATGGCTGCGGTACAGGATGGCGGCGGCGTCTGGCTGGTGCTCGAGATTGCCGACGCGGTGGTCGGCTATGCCTATTGCCGCCAGTTCCACGACCGCCCGGGCTATCGCTATGCGGCGGAAAGTACCGTGTATCTTGCCTCCGCGGTCCACCGGCGGGGGCATGGCCGCGCGCTGCTCGAGGCGCTTATCGACGCCGCGATCGCGAAGGGCTTTCGCCAGTTGATCGCGGTGATCGGCGACAGCGCCAATGCTGGCTCGATCGGGCTGCACAGCGCGGTCGGGTTTCGCCATGTCGGCACGATGACGCGCATCGGCCGCAAGTTCGGACGCTGGTTCGACGTCGTCTATATGCAGTGCGGCATCGGCGCGGGAGCCGAGCAGCCCTAGTCGTTCACCTGCCGCTTGAAAAAGCGCGGGATGGCAACATCGCCCTCGGCCTGCGGGTCGGGCTCGGGGGCCAGCGTCGGCTCTGGCGCGCGCGGGGCCTTCGCCGGGCGGCTGAGGTTCATCATTTTTTCGAACAACGACAGCGGGCGCTCCTCCTCGACCGGTGGTGCGCGCATCGGCGGCGGGGCGGCGCTGACCGGTGCGGCGGTCGGCTGCGCGGTCGGCGTGAAGCGGATGACGGTCGGCTCGCGCGGCATCTCCTCCTCGAAGTCGATCATGTCATCGACACTCAGGTCGAGTTCATGCGTGACCGGTTCGGGCGGCAACAGCGACAGCGCGGGCTCGGGATCGACCATGACGGGCTCGGCAACCACTGGCTCAGGGGCGCGCGGCTCGGGGCGACCTGCAGCGACCGTTGGGAAAGCGCTGGCCGTGCCGCCGAACCCCGCCGGGGCGCGCGTCGGCACCGACGGCGTGCGCGCGACGACGTCGATGCCGGTGGCGACCACCGATACGCGCATGATGCCGTCGAGATCGGGGTTGAACGCGCTGCCGACGATGATGTTTGCATCGGGGTCGACCATCTCGCGGATGTGCGTTGCCGCCTCGTCGACTTCCATCAGGCGCAGGTCTTCGCCACCGGTGATGTTGATGATCACGCCCTTCGCGCCGCGCATCGAGACTTCGTCGAGGAGCGGATTGGCGATCGCCTTTTCGGCCGCCTCGATGGCGCGATTTTCGCCGCGCGCTTCACCGGTGCCCATCATCGCCTTGCCCATTTCGGACATCACGGTGCGGATGTCGGCGAAGTCGAGGTTGATCAGGCCGGGCATGATCATAAGGTCGGTGATACCGCGCACGCCCTGGTGCAGCACCTGATCGGCCATCCCGAACGCTTCCTTGAAGGTCGTGTTGGCGTTGGCGATCAGAAACAAATTCTGGTTCGGAATGATGATCAGCGTGTCGACATGCTTTTGCAGCTCGGCGATGCCTTCCTCCGCCGAACGCATCCGGCGCAGCCCCTCGAACGCGAACGGCTTGGTGACGACGCCGACGGTCAGAATGCCCTTGTCACGCGCCGCGCGCGCTACGACGGGGGCCGCCCCGGTGCCGGTGCCGCCGCCCATGCCAGCGGTGATGAAGCACATGTGGCAGCCTTCGAGTGCCGCCTCGATCTGGTCCATCGTTTCTTCGGCCGCAGCGCGCCCGATTTCAGGCCGCGATCCGGCACCGAGCCCCTGCGTAATCTTCAGGCCGAGCTGGATGCGCGTTTCGGCTGGGCTGACCGCGAGGCTTTGCGCGTCGGTGTTGGCGACGACGAAATCGACCCCCTGCAACTTGCTGGTGATCATGTTGGTGACCGCGTTGCCGCCCGCTCCGCCGACGCCGATCACGACGATCCGCGGGGTCAGCTCGGTCAGTTCTGGGCGCGTGAACTCCATCATCTCGTGTCTCCCTTTGGGGCAGCATACTATAGCGTGTAGGCCTGCGACAAATACTTCATAGACTCGATTTCAACTTATCCACCGTATTTCTTAACCAGCCGGTGCCACCAGGTACGGCAGCGCGGCGTTCGGGCACGCGGGTGTTCCACAAATCGGGCACATCGGCGGCGGCGAACAGCGCCAATCCGGTCAGCGTGGCGAACGCGCACCCGGCCTGCGCATCGGGCATGCCGGTCAACCCGCGCGGACGGCCGAGGCGGACGTTCTTGCCGAGCACGCCCTGCGCGAAGTCGGCAATCGCCTTCAGTTCGGCGCCGCCGCCGGTCAGCACCACCTGCCGCGCCTGCGGACCGGCAAAGCCCATCTCGTTCAGCCGCGCCGCGACTTCACCGAACAGCAGATCGAGCCGGTGGCGGACCACGGCGATCAACTGCGCCTTGGGCACGCGGACGATTTCCGCGCTGTCGTCGTCGCTGATCGGCGGGACTTCGATGATGTCGTGATTGTCCTTTTGCGTCGTAATTGCTGCGCCGTGGAGCGTTTTGAGCCGCTCGGCATGAACACGGCGCGTGGCAAAGCTGCTGGCGATGTCGTTGGTAATGTCACCCGCCCCCATCGGCACCGACGCGACACCGACCAGCTGCCCCATGATGTGCACCGCGATCGTCGTCAGCCCGGCCCCGATTTCGACAAGCGCGACGCCGAGCTCGCGTTCCTCGCGCGCCAGCACGGCAAGGCTCGATGCGGCGGGCGAGGCGACGATCGTTTTTACCCCGAGGTGCGCGCTGCGGACCACCAAATCGAGGTTCAGGATTGGCGGCCGGTCGGCGGTGACGACATGGATGTCCATGCCCAGCCGGTCGGCGTGAAAGCCGATCGGGTTGGCGACGCCGTTCAACCCGTCGATCGTGTACAGCGCGGGCTGCGCATGCAGCACCGTTCGCAGACCGGGATCGATCTGCGCGCGCCCGGCGGCGAGCAGCGCGGTCATGTCGGCGGCCTCGATGCGGTGGCCGGCAATGTCGATCTCGACGCTTTCGACTTCGCTGCGCAAGCCGCCTGCCGACAGGCTGACGAACACGTCCTCCGCCTGCACCCCGGCGTTGCGTTCGGCCTGGTCCATAGCGGCGCGGATCGCGGCCTCGGTCTTTTCCATGTCGGCAACGAGCCCGCGCCGCAGCCCCTCGCAACTGCGCTGGCCGACGCCGATGACGCGCGGGTCGGAGCCCGCCTCGGCCCCGGTGCCGCCGATCATGACGATCATTGCGGCGACTTTCGACGTGCCGACGTCGAGGACAGCGATGGTGCGTTCGCCGCGACCGGGCTTGGCGGCGCTCAAATCACGATATCCTTTGCATTCGCCTTGGCCGGAACCGTCCCGACGCGGACCGTCATCCGGCCCGGCATCCGCAGGTCGAACCGCGCAAAGCCCTTGCCGAGCAGGCCATGCTTCCGTTCGACCGCCTCGAACTTGGCGAGTGCGGTCGCAGCCGGCAACGCGCCTTCGGGCAATGCCAGCGTCTCGCCCGACGCAAAGCGCAAATCCCAGCGCCGCTCGCCGACCAGCGTTGCGCTATCGACCGCGCCGCCGACCTTTGGAAAACGACCGAGCAGCGCCAGCACTTCGCTGGCGCGGTCGTTGGCGCCCGGCCCGATCAGCAGCGGCAGGTGCGGAAACCGCTCGAGCCGCTGATCGGTCAGCGTCGCGCCGGTGCGGTCGATGACGTACAGGTGATGCCGGTACTGCCAAAGCGCGACGGGTACGCGCTCGGTAACATGGACCACCAGCGTATCGGGCAGCCGCCGGGTGACGCTGGCGTCCGCCACCCACGGCAGCGCGCGCAGCCGCTCGCGGACCGCATGCAGATCGACCAGCAGCATCGAATTGCTCGCGCCTTCGAACGCCGCCGCATAGACCCCGAGCTTCGATGTTTGCGTGACGCCGCTGACGTCGACATGGCGGACTTCGAACCCGGCGCGGGCGGCGGCTTGCGCGCTCGACTGCCACCAGCGTTGCGGCGCACCGGCAATCCACAAGCCAACCAGCGTCGCGACCAGCACGAGGCCGCCCCCGGCGAGCAGGACATGCCGCCGAAACCGCGTCGGCGTCACCGGCAGGCGCACCAGCCGCGGCGGCAGTGCCTTGGCGCGGGCCTTCGGCGCGGGGCGGCGCTTGGCAGGAGCCCCGCGCTTGAGCGCGACGGTCGTCATGCGGCGCTCGCGAGGATGCGCGCGACAAGGCTGTCATAGTCGATGCCGCGATATTTCGCCTGCTCGGGCACGAGGCTGAGCGGCGTCATGCCGGGCTGTGTATTGACTTCGAGCAGGTACAAGCCGTGTTCCCCCTGCGCCGGATCATAGCGAAAGTCGGAGCGCGAAACGCCGCTGCACCCGAGCGCGTCGTGCGCCCGCCGTGCGAGATCGAGCGCCGCCGCTTCGATGTCGGGCGGCAGGTCGGCAGGGCAGACATGGACGGTCAATCCGTCGGTATATTTCGCGTCATAGTCGTAAAAGCCCTGCACCGGCTTCAACTCGGTCACGGCCAGTGCCTCGCCGTCGAGCACCGCGACGGTCAGTTCGAGCCCGGCAATGAACGGCTCGGCGAGCAATTCGGTAAAATGCTGCCACGGCCCGGCGGCATTGCGCGCGATCGGGTTGCCGTAGTTCGACCCCTCGGTGACGATCGCGACGCCGACCGACGAGCCTTCGTTGACCGGTTTCAGCACATAGGGGCGCGGCAGCGGATCGCCGTCGTGGAGGCTTGCCGACGGGACCACACGCCCGCCCGGCATGCGGATGCCGACCGGTTCGAGGATGCGCTTGGTCAGCACCTTGTCAATCGCGATCACCGAGGTGGCGAGCCGCGAATGCGTGTAGCGCAACCCCATCAGGTCGAGCATGCCCTGCACGCTGCCATCCTCGCCGGGCGTGCCGTGTAGCGCGTTGAAAACCACATCGGGCCGGGCGTCGGTGAGCACCTGCGCCACGTCGCGCCCCATATCGATTTCGGTGACCGCATGCCCAAGCCGCGTCAGCGCCGCAGCAATGCCGCGTCCGCTCGTCAGCGACACCTCGCGCTCGGCCGACCAGCCGCCCATCAGCACCGCGACCTTCATGCGACCCCCACCCGTGCGATTTCCCATTCGAGCGCGACGCCCGATTGCGCCAGCACGCGCGCGCGGACGTCCTCGCCCAGCGCCTCGATGTCGGCACTGGTCGCATCGCCGGTGTTAATCAGGAAGTTGGTATGTTTCTCGCTGACCTGTGCGCCCCCCCGGCGCAAGCCCCGGCATCCGGCGGCATCGATCAACGCCCACGCCTTCTGCCCCGGCGGGTTCTTGAAGGTCGAACCCCCGGTGCGCGAGCGCAGCGGTTGCGACGCCTCGCGCTCGGCTGCGATGCGCTCCATCTCGGCGGTGATCGTCGCCTTGTCGCCGGGGGTACCGCGGAACACCGCCTCGACGACGATATCGCCGGCGGGCAGCGCCGAATGGCGGTAGCTGAAGCCAAGCGCGCTCGCCGCCAGCTTTTCGACCGCGCCCGAGCGGCGCACGACGGTCGCCTCGACAAGCATGTCGGCAACGTCGCGGCCATAGGCACCGGCGTTCATCCGCACCGCGCCGCCTGCCGCACCGGGGATGCCGCGCAGAAATTGCAGCCCGGACAGCGACGCATCGCGCGCTGCACTGGCGACCGCGATGCCGGGTGCGCCAGCGCCGGCCCGAACAAGGTCGCCCTCGATTTTCAGTGCGGCAAATGCCTTGCCAAGGCGGATCACGACGCCAGCATAGCCGCCGTCGCGGACAATCAGGTTCGACCCGAGGCCGAGCGGCAACACGGGATAGCCGGGGGAAAGGTCCTGAAGAAATTCGGCAAGATCGCGCACGTCGGCGGGTTCGAACAGCACGGCTGCGGCACCACCGGTCTTGAACCACGTCAGTGGCGCAAGCGCGGCGTTCGACGTGACCCGCCCGCGCGGCGGGGTCGCACGCGGGATGCGCGCGGCGTTCAAGGAGCCCGGGCCTTGTCGATCGCCGCCGCCAGTCCGGCCGCCCATTTCGTAATGTCGCCAGCCCCGAGGCAGACGACCATGTCGTTGGGCTGCACCAGCCCGGCGAGTTGCTGGGCAAGGTCGTCCGCGCCGGTGGTCGTCAGGACGTTGCGGTGACCGGCACTGCGCAGCCCGAGCGCCAGCGCATCGCTGTCGACGCCGTCGATCGGCGCTTCGCCCGCGGCATAGACCGGCGCGACGATGACAATGTCGGCATCGTTGAACGCTGTCTGAAACTCGCCCATCAACGATTGCAGCCGCGTGAAGCGGTGCGGCTGGACGACGGCGACAACGCGCCCCTGCGCGCCTTCGCGGGCAGCGGCGAGCACGGCGCGAATCTCGACCGGGTGGTGGCCGTAATCGTCGATGATCGTCACGCCGCCGGTTTCGCCGACACGGGTAAAGCGCCGCTTGACGCCGCCGAAGCGTG
This sequence comes from Sphingomonadales bacterium, assembly GCA_038225475.1. Taxonomy (GTDB): domain Bacteria; phylum Pseudomonadota; class Alphaproteobacteria; order Sphingomonadales; family Sphingomonadaceae; genus Polymorphobacter_B. Next base: position 249,513 of record JBBRRA010000003.1, on the reverse strand, counting down.
CAAAGCCGCTGCGGATCGCGGCGTCGTCGATGCCGAGCTGGTCGGCCACGGCAATCGCCGCAAGCGCGTTCTGAACATTGTGGCGGCCGGGCATCGGCAACGTCAGATCGTCGATCCGGCGTTCGGCCCCGAGCCGGTCGCGCAGCACCACCTCGAAACGGTTACCGCCGGGAACCGGCACGACATTTTCGCCGCGCACATCGGCCTGTGCGGCAAAGCCGTAGGTGACGATGCGCCGGTCCTGCACGCGCGGCAGCATCGCCTGCACTTCGGGGTGGTCGAGGCACAGCACGCCTGCGCCATAAAACGGCACCTGCTCGACGAATTCGACAAAGGCATCCTTCACCTTCTCGAAGTCGCCGTAATGGTCGAGATGTTCGGGGTCGATGTTGGTGACGATGCCGATAGTGCCGCCAAGCCGCAGGAAACTGCCGTCGCTTTCGTCGGCTTCGACCACCATCCACTCGCCCGCGCCCAGCCGCGCGTTCGAGCCATAGGTGTTGATGATGCCGCCGTTGATGACCGTTGGATCGAACCCGCCCGCATCGAGCAGCGCGGCAACCATCGACGTCGTCGTGGTCTTGCCGTGCGTGCCGGCGACCGCAACGGTCGATTTCAGCCGCATCAGTTCGGCCAGCATCTCGGCCCGGCGCACGATCGGAATACGGCGCTCGATGGCGCGTTCGACTTCGGGATTGCCGCGCTTGATCGCCGTCGACGTCACGACGACGGCGGCATCGCCGACATGGTCGGCGTCGTGACCGATATAGACGGTAATGCCCTTGTCGCGCAGCCCCTGGACGACATAGCCCTCGGCCACGTCGGATCCCTGCACGGTGTAGCCAAGGTTTGCCATCACCTCGGCGATCCCCGACATGCCGATGCCGCCGATGCCGATGAAATGGATGATGCCGAAGTCGCGGCTGAAATTGGCGGTCATGTCGCGTTCCCGAGTGCAACCGCCAGGTCGGCGAGTCGCGCGCCCGCGTCGGGGCGTCCAACGGTCTTAGCGGCGCGCGCGGCGTTTGCCAGCACCGCGGGAACCGTTGTCAGCGAAACAATCGCGGTGGCGACGTTGGCGGGCGTGAAGCTGCGCTCGTCGAGCAGCCGTCCGGCGCCGGCGGCGATGAATTCGGCGGCGTTGGCGGTCTGGTGGTCGTCGGTCGCCGCCGCATAGGGCACAAGCAGCGCGGGGCGTCCGATCACCGCAAGCTCGGCCATCGTCGACGCGCCCGACCGCGCGATCACCAGATGCGCGGCAGCGATTCGTTCGGGCAGGTCGGGCAGGTAACTCGCCAACTCGGCAGCGATGCCGGCCGCTGCATAGGCCGCGCGCGCCGCATCGAGGTCCTCGGGCCGCCCCTGGTGAACGACCTGCAAAATGGCGCGCGTTTCGTCGGGAAGTAGCGCGAGCGCCGCCGGAACGACGCGCGACAGGATGCTCGCCCCCTGGCTGCCGCCGGTGACGAGCAGGCGGAGCGGCGCGCCCGGCGACGGCGCGGCGAACGCCGGCCCGGCCAGCGCCTGCACCTCGCCGCGCACCGGATTGCCGATCACGACGGTCTTGGCGGCAAAGCTTGCGGGCAACCGGAACGTCTTGGCAAAGCTCGCCGCGATCCGGTCGACCCGCCCGGCGAGCAGGCGGTTACTGCGCCCGAAGACCGCGTTCTGTTCGTGCAGGATCGTCGGAATTCCCAAAGCAAACGCCGCGAGCAGCGCCGGGACCGCCGGATAGCCGCCAAAGCCGATCACTGCGCTGATCCCGCGTTCGCGCAGAAAGGTGCGCGCCTCGGCCCTGCCGCGCGCCACCGTCAGCAACGCACGCAGCCAGCCGATCGGATTGCGCCCGCCGACGCTCGCCGAGGCGACAACGCGCGTTTCGATCCCGTCGAACAGCCCCGGAAAGCGCAATCCGCGCGCATCGCTCATCAACACGACGTCGTGCCCGCGCGCCGTCAGTTCGCCCGCCAGCACCGATGCGGGCACCATATGGCCCCCGGTGCCACCGGCTGCGACGACGAACCGGCTCACGCGGCGAACGCGGGTTTCGGCCGCGTCTGCACGGCATAGGGCGACGCCTTCAGATACGGATTGCGCCGCGTCAGCGCGAGCAGCAGCCCCATGCCGATCGACAGCGCCAGAAACGACGAGCCGCCGTGGCTGATGAACGGCAGCGTCATCCCCTTCGACGGCAGCAGCTTCAGGTTGACCATCATGTTGATCGCCGCCTGCAATCCGAACTGCGCGGTCAGCCCGGCGCCGGCAAGGAACACGAACGGCTCCTCCTCATCGAGCAGTTGCAGCAGCACGCGCACGACGATCGCAAGGTACAGCAATGCCAGCAGCAGGCAGGCGATCGCGCCGAATTCCTCGCCGATCACTGAAAAGATATAGTCGGTATGCGCTTCGGGCAGACGGAACTTCATCTGCCCCTCGCCCGGCCCCGCGCCGAACAGCCCGCCCGATTTGAAGCAGTCGAGCGCGCGGTCGATCTGAAAGGTGTCGCCGGTGCCCTGGACGAAGTGGTCGATGCGCTGCTGAAAATGCGTCGACAGCAGATAGGCAGCGACCAGTCCCGCCGTTGCAACCCCCGCGAGCCCGCCGACCACCGCAAGGCTCATCCCCGCCAGCATCGCCTGCGCCAGCCAGACGACGAAGAACAAGATGGTCTGGCCGAAATCCGGCTGTTTGATCAGCAGGATGCCGACTACGACCAGCAGCCCGAACGACAGCGGCATCACCGGCAGCTTGGGATCCTCGAACCGCGCCGCCAGCAGCCATGCGGTGGTGACGATAAACACCGGCTTCAGAAACTCCGACGGCTGCAGCTGGAAACCCGGCAGCGCGAGCCAGCGCGTGGCGCCGTTGACCTCTGCGCCCAGAAACGGCACCGCAAACAGCGCCGCGATGAACACCACCGTACCGCCGATCGCAAAGCGCTTCGCCCATGCGACCGGCAGCATCGACACCCCGAGCATCACCGGCAGGCCCGCGAGCACCCAAAGCAGCTGCCGCTTGAGATAATGCAGGTCGTCGACCCGCACCGACCCGCCCGAATACCGGTGCGCGGCGGCCGGCGATGCCGCCGCCACCGCGATCACGCCAAAGCCGATCAGCATGAACACCAGCACCAGCAGCAGCTTGTCGATCGTCCAGAACCAGCGCCCGACGGCGGTCTGGTTGTTGCGCGACGGTGCTTTCATGGCAGGGCCCTCACCTGTTCGACAAACGCGCGCCCCCGCGCCTCATAGTCGCTGAACTGGTCGAACGACGCGCACGCCGGCGACAGCAGCACGACCTCGCCCGGCTGCGCATCGTTCGCGGCCTGCGCGACTGCAACCGCGAGCGTGCCCGACTGATGCACCGGCACCTTGTCACCGAGCAGCCGCCCGAACAGCGGGGCGGCGTCGCCGATCAGATAGGCGGCGCGGACATGCCCAAGCTGCGGCAGGCAGGCGTCGAAGTCGTCGGTCTTCGCCAGCCCACCCGCGATCCAGCGGATATTAGGGTACGCGGCGAGCGCCGGTGCGGTCGAATCGGCGTTGGTCGCCTTGCTGTCGTTGACATACAGCACGCCGCCGGTTTCGCGGACGCGCTCCATCCGGTGCGGCAGGCCGGGATAGGTGGCGAGGCCACTGATGATCGCCGGATTGGCAACACCGAGCGCGCGGCAGGCGGCGATCGCCGCGGCGGCGTTCTGGGCGTTGTGCGGACCCTGCAGCGTTTTCCAATGTTCGGCGCAGGCAAGCCCGGTGCGGCCGATCCACGCCACGTGATCGACGATGCTGACGCCGTGATCGACGATCCGGACGGCCGAAACGGGCACCACGCTGGCGATCGCGGTCGCAGCGATTTCGGCACCGTAGCGGTCATCGATGCCGATCACCGCGGTATCACCGGATGCCTGCATGGCGAACAGCCGCGCTTTGGCCGCAACATAGGCGTCCATCGTGCCGTGCCGATCGAGATGGTCGGGTGTGATGTTGAGCAGCACCGCCACTTCGCAATCGAGCGTCTCGGTGATTTCCAACTGGTACGACGACAGTTCGAGCACATAGACCCCACCGCCGGGCAGCGGCTGCTGCGCCAGAATTGGCAGCCCGATGTTGCCGCCCATCAGCGACGGCATTCCCGCACTCGTCAGGATATGGTGTATCAATGCCGTGGTCGTCGACTTGCCGTTAGTGCCGGTGATACCGACAACGCGGTGCGGCGGTAGTTCGGCGCGCGCCTGTGCGAACAGCTCGATATCTCCGATGACGGCGACCCCCGCCGCCTTGGCAGCCACGAACAGCGGTGCCGAATGCGGCACACCCGGCGACACGACCAGCGCGTCGAGGCTGCCTAGATCGAAGGCGTTGAGGTCGGTCAGCGGTCCGTCGAAGCCGCCGCGCGCGGTTTCGACGTCGTCCCACGCAAACACCGCGGCGCCGCTGGCGGTCAGCGCGGCGACGCACGCCTTGCCGCTGCGCGCAAGGCCATAGACGCCGAAGCGCTTGCCGGCAAAGGCGCGCGCGGTGATCACCGGACCTTCAACGTCGCCAGCCCCGCGAGCGCCAGCATGAACGAGATGATCCAGAAGCGGATCACCACGGTCGATTCGCTCCAGCCGAGATGTTCGAAATGATGATGCAGCGGGGCCATCTTGAACACGCGCTTGCCGGTGGTCTTGAAGCTGATGACCTGGACGATGACGCTGACGGTTTCGAGCACGAACAGCCCACCGATCAGGATCAGCACGATTTCATGGTTGGTCACCACCGCGATCGTGCCGAGCGCGCCGCCGAGCGCAAGGCTGCCGGTGTCGCCCATGAACACCGCCGCCGGTGGCGCGTTGAACCACAGGAAGCCCAGACACCCGCCGATCAGCGCGCCGACGAACACCGCAAGCTCGCCTGCACCGGGCACGTGGTGGATGCCCAAATAGTCGGAAAATTTCAGGTTGCCCGCAAGATAGGCAATCACGCCGAACGTCAGCGCCGCGATCACCACCGGCATCGTCGCGAGGCCGTCGAGACCGTCGGTAAGGTTCACCGCATTGCCGAAACCGGCAATGATGAATGCACCGAACGCGATGTAGAAAATGCCGAGCGGAATGCCCGCGTCCTTGAGGAACGGCAGGTACAGCGTCTGCCCGGTGCGCGTCGAGATGTACCACACCGCAATGCCCGCGATGGCGAATTCGAGCCCCAGCCGCAGCTTGCCCGAGACGCCCTTTGCCGAGCGCTTAACCACCTTGTCGTAGTCGTCGAGCAGTCCGATCGCGCCGAAGCCGAGCGTGACCGCAAGGCAGGTCCAGGTGAAACCGTTGGTCACATCCATCCACAGCAGCGTCGACGCCGTCATCGAGATCAGGATCATCAGCCCGCCCATCGTCGGCGTGCCCTTTTTGGTAAGCAGGTGCGAGGCCGGCCCGTCGGCGCGGATCGGCTGGCCCTTGCCCTGCTTGCTGCGCAGCCACGCGATGAACCGCGGCCCGATCAGCAGCGCGATCACCAGCGAAGTGACGACGGCGGCCCCGCTGCGGAAGGTAATGTAGCGGAACAGGTTGAGGAAACCTTCGAACCCCGCCAGCTTTGCGGCGATAAAGATCATGCCGCATTCTCCCGGATCAGACCTGCAACCACGGTAGCCAGCTTAATGCTGTTCGAGCCTTTGACCAGCAGCACATCGTCGGTTTTCAGTTCACGCGCGACCAGCGCCAGCGCCGCCGCCGCATCGTCGACGACCACGGTGCTGAGGTGCAGCCGCAGGATGTCGGCGAGCGGCTGCATCGCCGCCCCAACCAAAATGGCGCGCGCGATCCCCGCTGCTTCGATAGCGGGCGCAAGCCCGGCGTGAAAGTCCGCCGACCCGCTGCCCAACTCGCCCATCGCTCCGAGCACCGCAATCCGCCGTCCGCGCGCCGCCGGCACGATACCACCGAGCACGCCGATCGCCGCCGCCATCGACGTCGGGTTGGCGTTATAGCTTTCGTCGATGATGACTGCGCTGCCATCGGGGCGGACGATCCGGTGGCGGCTGCCGCGTCCGGGCAGGTCGGTCAGTTCGGCGAGCGCAAGCCCGGCCAGCGCGAGATCGCCGCCCGCCGCCTGCACCACCGCGAGCACGCCAAGCGCGTTGCCGAGCCAATGCCGGCCCGCCATGCCAATTTTGAAAATCAGCGTTTCACCGAACAGCTCGGCGCGCGCCGTGGTGCAATCGGGCAGCACAGCAAAGTCGGTGGCGCGCACATCGGCCCCCTCGCCCAGCCCGAAGGTGATGATCCGCGCGGTGTGCGGGGTTGCATGCGCGATCAACCGGTCGCGGTGCGGATTGTCGAAGGGGATGACCGCGACGCCACCCGACTGCAGCCCGGCGAAGATCTCGCCCTTGGCGTCGGCGATCGCCGCCTCGCTGGCGAAGAACTCGCGGTGCGCGCTCGCCACCCAGGTGACGATGGCGATATGCGGGCGCACCAGCTGCGTCAGCGCGGCAAGCTCTCCGGCGTGGTTCATGCCCATTTCGAACACACCGTATCGGCTGTCGGCAGGCATCCGGGCAAGGCTCAGTGGCACGCCGGTATGGTTGTTGTACGACTTGACCGAGGCGTGCACCCGGTCGGGCGCGCTGCGGCCGAGCGCGAGGCGCAGCGCTTCCTTGACGCCGGTTTTGCCGACGCTGCCGGTCACCCCGATGATCGTCGCCGATGTGCGCAGGCGTGCTGCACTGCCGAGCGCGTTCAGCGCCGCCGTGGTGTCGGCGACGCGGACATGCGGCGCGGCGACCGCCTCGCTGACCAGCAGCCCGGCCGCACCGCGCGCGACCGCGCTGGGAACAAAGCGGTGGCCGTCGTCAGCCTCGCCCTTCAACGCGATGAACAATTCGCCGCCGACGACTTCGCGCGAATCGAAGGTAACACTGTCGACTTCGAAAGCCGCAGAGGCTGTACCGCCGGTGGCAGCGGCGATGCTGTCGCCGGTCCACAGCGGCGTCACGCGGCGCACTCGCGCGCAACCTGCACGTCGTCGAACGGCAGCACGCGGTCGCCGACGATCTGCCCCTGCTCATGGCCCTTGCCGGCGATCAGCACGACATCACCCGGGCCCGCCGCAACGATGGCGGCAGCAATCGCGCTGCGGCGGTCGCCGATCTCGGTCGCGCCGGGTGCGGCCGCCATGATTGCCGCACGGATGCTGCCCGCGTCCTCGCTGCGTGGATTGTCGTCGGTAACGATCACGGCATCGGCAAGCGCCACCGCGACGGCACCCATTTCGGGGCGTTTGCCGGTGTCCCGGTCGCCGCCCGCGCCGAACACCAGCCGCAGTTGCCCCTGCGTATGCGGGCGCAGCGCCTCGCACGCGGCGCGCAACGCATCGGGCGTATGCGCATAATCGACATAAACCGGCGCACCCGATGCGGCGATCACCGCGCGCTCGAGCCGCCCGCGCACCGGCACCAGCCGCCCCAGATTGGCCAGCGTCGGCGCGACCGCGCCGCCGGTGGCAATCACCAATCCCGCCGCGACCAGCGCATTCGCCGCCTGATACGCGCCGATGAGCGGCAGCTGGACGCGGTGCGCGGTACCATCGACCAGCAGGTCGAGCGTCTGGCCAAGCTGCGTCGGCGTGCGCCCGGTCAGGCGAATCCCGTCGCCGTGCGCGCCGACGGTCAGCAGCCGGAGGCCACGCGCGCGCGCCGCAGCGATGACCTGCGCGCTCCAGTCGCCGTCGTCGGCCCACACCACGGCGGTGCCGGTCGCGTCGACCACCTCGGTGAACAGCCGCAGCTTGGCAGCAAAATATTCGGCCATCGTCGCGTGATAATCGAGATGGTCGCGGCTTAGATTGGTGAAGGCGGCAGCGGCGACCGGCAGCCCTTCGGTGCGATATTGCGCCAGCCCGTGGCTCGACGCCTCGAAGCTGACATGCGTCAGCCCCTCGCGCTGCAGCCCGGCCATGTTGGCGAGGAAGGTCACCACATCGGGCGTCGTCAGCCCGGTAACGACGCGGTCGTGGGCGGTCGTGACGCCGAGCGTGCCGATGCTCGCCGACGGGTGTCCGGCAAGCTGCCACAGCTGCCGCGTCAGTTCGGCGGTCGAGGTCTTGCCGTTGGTGCCGGTGACCGCGACCGTCACCGTCGGAAACGGCGCGAAGAACGCCGCTGCGGCCTGTGCAAACGTCCGGCGCGGCTCGGCATCGGCGATGTGCGGCGCGCCTTCGACGCGGGCTTGCGGACGAGCGACCACGGCAACCGCGCCGGCAGCGACCGCGGCGTCGATGAAATCCTCGCCGTTGACGCGCGCCCCGGCAAATGCGCCGAAGACCGTTCCCGGCGCGACCTTGCGATGGTCGAGCGCGAAGCCGGTCACCTCGGCATCCTGCGCAGCGTCGAAGCGACGCCCGGGAAAGACGTCGCTCAGCCGCATGCGCGCTGCCGCATTGTCATTCCTTGACCGGTGGTTCGGCGACAAGGCCGAGCATGCCCGAGATGTCGAGGTCCTTGGTCATGTCGGGCTGCACGCCGAGCATCGGCCCGATGCGCGTCACGAGCTTGTCGACGATCGGTGCCGAAACTTGGCCGGCGGTTGAAAAACCCCCGGTTTCGGCAGTGCCGTGCGGCGCGTCGAGCAGCGCGATCACGACATAGCGCGGCGCGTCCATCGGGAAAGCGGCGGCGAAGGTCGAAACGTTGACGTGCTTTTCATAGTGTCCGCCAAGCTGTTTCTCGGCGGTGCCGGTCTTGCCGCCGACGCGGTAGCCCTCGGCATTCGCCTTGCGCCCGGTGCCGGCGGTGACGACCATGCGCAGCAGCGCGCGCATCGTATCCGAGGTCTTTTGCGAAAAGATGCGCTTGCCCGCGACTGCTTGCCCGGGCTCGACCCGAAGCATTGTCGCGGGGCGCCAGATGCCGCCGTTGACGACGGCGGCATAAGCGGTGGCGAGGTGCAGTGGGGTCACCGCGATCCCGTGGCCGAAGCCGACCGTCATGGTCGCGATCTCGCCCCAGTTGTTGGCGGGCGGATACAGCGTATGCCCGCGCTCCAGCAGTTCACCGCTGACCGGCGACAGGAAACCAAGCTGGTCGAGATACGCGCGCTGCCGGGTCGCGCCGAGTTCGGCCGCCATGTGCGCGGTGCCGATATTCGACGAATGGATGAAGATTTCGGGAACCGTCGCCCATTTGCGAAGCTCGTGGCCGTGGTCGTCGTGGATCGTGAAGCGCCCGATATGGATCGGCTGCGTCGCATCGTATTTCTGGGCCATCGAATGGATCAGCCCCGATTCGAGCGCCATCGCGATCGTCAGCGTCTTGAACGTCGAACCGAGCTCATACACCCCGAGCGTCGCGCGGTCGAAGCGCGAATCGTCGTCGGAATGTCCCGCCGCATTCGGGTTGAAGCTGGGCAGCGACGCGAGCGCGATCACCTCGCCGGTGTCGACGTCCATCACCACGCCCGCCGCGCCGATCGCGCTGAACTTGGTCATCGCGGCGAACAGCTCGCTTTCGAGCGCTTGCTGGACGCGGCTGTCCATCGCCAGAAACACCGGCTTGCCGCGCGTCGCCTTGTCCGACAGCCGCGTTTCGAGCGCGCGCTCGATGCCGTATTTTCCGTGCCCGTCGATGTCGGTGTACCCAAGCACATGCGCGCCGAGGTCGAGATTGGGGTATAGCCGCTCGGGCTCACGCTCGAGCGTGATCGACGGTTCGCCGAGGTCGTTGATGCGCTTGGCCTGTTCGGGCAGCACGCGCCGCGCGAGATAGCGGAATGCACCCGGGTGCGTCAGTTCGGCATAAAGCTGCGCGGGCGTCTTGTCGGTCAGGATCGCGCTCAGCGCCTGCGCCAGCGCATGCGGTTCGCCGACGAGATGCTTGGGTGCAACCGCGATCGCATAGGCATCGAAAGTCCGCGCCAGTTCGACGCGATTGCGGTCGTAAATATCGGCGCGCAGCGGCGTCAGCCCGGCAAAGGCCTCGGCCGCAGCGGCGGGCCGGTCGTGGAGCACCGCAAGGTCGAGCAGTCGTAGCCCGATCACGCCGATCGCGCCGCCGAACAGCAGCATGCCGATCATCAACCGCTGCCGCGCGCGCGCGAGCGCCGCCTGCCGCTGACCGGCGAGCGGCGTCACCGCGGCACGCCGCGGCAGCAGCGCAGTCGGCGCGACGCTGGTCACCGCAGCGCGACTTTGACGTCGCCGCGCTCCTGCGCCGCAGCGGCGTCGATCGCCCCGCCGAGCGTCGCATCGAGCGCAATGCTCGGGGTCGCAGTCGGCGCATGCGCTTGTAGCGGCGCATGGCGTACCGATACCGGCGCTACGGTGGCGGCGACGACGGGAGCGGGAACTGCCCCGGGCGGCGTCTCGAGATAGGCCACCTGCTGCACCGGGCGCTTTGCCGCCGGCGCGGCCTGGGTCGCGACGAAGCGGACCCCCGGCACTTCGGCGGCGGGACGCGCGTAATTGGCGAGCACCAACGGGCTGCCAAGGAACTGGCCGGGCTTGGGCGGCGACAGCGCGAGCACCTGCTCGTTCCAGCGCTGCAGCTCGGGCAGCCGCGCGCGCGTGCGCAGCTCGGCCTGCAGCATGCGGATGTCGTGCGTGTCGGCAACGATCTGGGCGCGCACCTTGTCGATGCCCGATCGCTCGGCAGCGACATGGAGCGACACCGCGTAGAACGCCATCGCCGAACTGAGCGCGAGGCCGACGAGCGCGGCCGTTCCGAAACTGGTCTTCATGACATCCTCCAGGCGGGGGCTGTGGTGCGGGTGGCGGCGCGCAGCGTTGCCGAACGCGCGCGCGGGTTGGCGGTAATCTCGTCGTCCGAAGCGCGCACCGGCTTGGCGGGCTTCGCAAAGGTCGGCGCGAGGGCGGCGATATTGAGCGGCAAATGGCGCGAGCCCGCCGGTTCGCTGCCCGACCGCGCGCGCAGGAAGGTTTTGACCGCGCGGTCTTCGAGGCTGTGGAAGCTGACCACCGCGAGCCGCCCGCCGGGGCGGAGCAGCCGTTCGGCAGCGCGGAGCCCGGCGTCGAGCTCGCCGAGCTCGTCGTTGATGTGGATGCGCAGCGCCTGAAAAGTGCGTGTCGCGGGATCCTTGCCGGTTTTCGAAATGCCGCAGACGCTGCGCACCAGTGCGGCCAGCGGAGCCGTGCGCTCGAACGGGCGGTCCTGGACGATGGCGCGCGCGATCCGCCGCGCCTTGGGCTCGTCGCCAAGCTGGAAGATGACGTCGGCGATCTCGGCCTCGTCGGCGGTGTTGATGAAGTCCGCCGCGGTCGGCCCGCTGCCGCTCATCCGCATGTCGAGCGGACCGTCGGTCTTGAACGAAAAACCATAGTCGGCGTTGTCGAGCTGCATCGACGACACCCCGATATCGAGCGCGATCGCATCGACGCCGTCGACGCCGCGGTCGGCTAGCAACCGGTCCATCTGCGAAAACCGCCCCTCGATCAGCGTCAGCCGATCGGAGAAACGCGCCGCGAGCGCCGCGCCACCGCTGATCGCGCGCGGGTCGCGGTCGATCGCATAGGCATGCGCGACCCCTTCGTTCAGCGCCGCTGCGGTATAGCCGCCCGCGCCGAAGGTACCGTCGAGATAGCTATCGGCCGTCGTCAGCGCGAGCGCCGCGAGCGTTTCGGGCAGCAGCACCGGGATGTGCGCCGCCGTCATAGCACGACGCCCTTGTCATCGAGCTGGCGGCGGATGATGCGCGCCATCCGCGCGTCGAGCCCCGGGCTGTCGAGCAACAGCTTGGGGTTCCAGATTTCGAAATACTCGCCCGCTCCGAGGAAAAACGCATGGCGGTCGATTTCGCCCATGTCCTTCAAGGTCGGCGACAGGATGATCCGACCGGTATCCTCCATGCCGACATGCTCCGACGCGCCGAACGCCAACCGCGCCTGCGCATCGCGCGCGGGCGACCAGTCGCCGGCAAAGCGTGCTTCGATATCGGCCTGCAGCTTCGCCGAGCGGCGGCTGTCATAGCCGATCAGGCACGGCGAATGTTCGGAAATGGCGATGACCACGGCGCGGGTATCGGAGCGTGCCAGGATGACGTCACGAAACGCAGCAGGCACGGATACGCGGTTCTTCGCGTCGATCGCGTTCAGCGCATAGCCGTGGAAAAGTTCCGTTGTCACCTGGCCGTTGCCACCCTGCCGAATGCCCGAGGCAGGAGGCAAACCTTCGCCGGTCGCGAAAACCGGCTGGTTAACGCGTCATCGGATCAAGGGTGATACTTCCCCGCACTCACTGTGGAAAAGCATTATCATGGGCAATCATGGGAATACAACGGAAATTTATGGGCAGGCTGGGCTAAAGCCACCACTTTGAAGCGATCTCAATCACTTGAGGCCGCGACAATTTAACTGTTCCGGATTTGATCCGGACCGGGAGACTTGTGGATAACTATGTGGGCGAGCGCCGGGCTTCGCCGTTATAAACGGTGAGTCAGCGGGCCCGGGGCGTCAACCGCGGCGCAGTCTTGACCGGCACAACTTCGGCACGGGCACCGGGAGCCACACCGAGCATCGACAGGGTTTCGGCATGCGCGCCAGCCGGCGCCATCGAACGATCGGGACGCATCCCTGCAGCCGCGACCATGACCACGAGAAAAATCGCGGCAAGCCCGGTCAGCCCGACCCGGAACCGGTGCCCGGTTGCCCCGGATGTCATTGCGTTTTTGGCTTTTGAAATTTTCAAATCGAGCTCACTTTGGTTGGGAACTCATGGCGTGCTCATTCGTACGCGGCATCGCCAATCCGAACCATATGACGAAGGTCTTAACCGTTGGTATAGTTCGGCGCTGGCGTTTTGTCGAGCGCTGGCCGCAGCCACGGCGGCGGGGCGATGTGTTTTGCCGCACACCAGGCGGGATTATACAGCGTCGACAGGTAGCGGAGCCCGGAGTCGCAAAGGATCGTGACAATCGTTTTGCCCGGCCCCATCGCCGCTGCCAGCCGCTCGGCCCCCGTCACGTTGATCGCCGACGACAGACCCAGACAAAGCCCTTCGTCGGCGAGCAGCGCGTGCATGACCGGCAGCGCGTCGGCGTCCGAGACGCGAAACTGCGTATCGACCGGCGCACCTTCCAGATTGGCGGTAATCCGGCTTTGACCGATACCCTCCGACACCGAATTGCCGCTCGACTTGAGCTCGCCGTGTGCGAACCACTCGTACAGCGACGCCCCGTCGGGATCGGTCAGCGCGATCATGATGTCGGCGTTGAACGCCTTCAGCCCCAGTCCGACACCCGCCAGCGTGCCACCGGTGCCGGCCGCGCAGGTGAAGCCGTCGACCCGCCCGCCGGTTTGTGCCCAGATTTCGGGCGCGGTCGTCTTGATATGCGCCAGCCGGTTGGCGATGTTGTCGAACTGGTTTGCCCAGACCGCGCCCGGCGTTTCCTCCGCCAGCCGCCGCGAAGTGTGCACATAATGACCGGGGTTGCTGTACGGCGCGGCAGGTACCAGCACGAGTTCGGCACCGAGCGCGCGCAAGGTGTCCTGCTTTTCGCGCGACTGGGTGTCGGGCATGACGATCACGGTCCGATAGCCAAGCGCGTTGGCGACCACCGCGAGCCCGATGCCGGTATTGCCCGCCGTGCCCTCGACGATTGTCCCGCCGGGCTTGAGCACGCCGCGCGCCTCGGCATCCCGGATGATATACAGTGCGGCGCGGTCCTTGACCGAGCCGCCGGGGTTCATGAACTCGCACTTGCCAAGGATTTCGCAACCGGTGCGCGCCGATGGGCCGCGCAGGCGGATCAGCGGCGTATTGCCGATCAAAGCGGTCACATCGGGGGCGGGGCTGGTCATCCGTTCGGCCCTAATCGTCCACCGGTGGCGTGGCAAGGCTGCACCCGCTAGGAGGGGCCGATGAAGCTGCGCCTTGTCCCTGCCCCGCTGTTGCTGGCACTTGCCGCGTGCCAGCCGGCGTCGCCCGACCAGTCGGGGGCGACGATTCGCGTCGATGTGATCGGCACCGCGACCGATCCGGCGGGTGCTCCGCGCCGCGTGATCGCCGCCGCGACGCAAGCGGGGCTGACCGATTTCGACGCATCGGGCCGGGTCGTGCCGGGGCTGGCGTCGAGCTGGCGGGTATCGAACGACGGCCACAGCGTCATCTTCCGGTTGCGCCCGGCTGCATGGGCCGACGGCCGCAAGCTGGTCGGCGGCGATGTCGTCAGCGTGTTTCGCCGGATCATCGCGCCCGCCAGCATCAACCCGCTCAAGCCCGAGATGGCGATGATCGAAAACGCCGCGGCGATCGCTGCGGGCCATGCAGCGCCGGCAACGCTCGGCGTCAACGCACCGCTCGACACCGTGGTCGAAATCCGGCTGGTGGCAGCATCGCCGGGCCTGTTGACGCTGCTCGCGCAACCCGACCTCGCCGTGACGCGCGCCGGGCCGCGCCCGCCGGCGTTGGGTGCCTTCGCATTACAGGATGCCGCCACCCGCCCGATCGTGCTGACGCGCAACGCCACCTATTATGACGCCGCCGGCATCGGGTTGGGGCGCATCGAACTAACGCCCGTCGAAGACCCCGGCATGGCGGTGGCGCGGTTTGCGCATGACCGGACCGACATCGTTACCGGCAGCGGGCTGGCGGGGCTGTCCGACGCGCGGCTGCTCGGCCCGCAGGTGCTGCGCGTCGAGCCGACCACCGGCATCTACGGCTATCTTGCCAATGTCCGCAGCGGGCCGCTTGCCGATGTCCGCGTGCGCCGCGCGTTGTCGATGGCGATCACCCGCGACGGCCTTGGCGCGCGGCTGTTCGGGATTCCGGCGATGGTGCCGATCATGGGGATGCTGCCGCCGGGCATGGCAAGCGCGCCGGTGGCGGCGCTGCCCGACTGGGCGATGCTCGCCCCCGCCGCGCGGCTCGATGCGGCGCGCGCACTGTTGGCGGCGGCGGGGTTCGACGCTGCGCACCCGCTCGCTGTTGCCGTCAGCCTGCCGCCGGGGCGCGAACATGCCAGCGTGTTTGCGGCCGTCGCCGCCGACTGGAGCGCGATCGGCGTCACCGCGTCGCCGCGCGAGTTGAGCGCCACCGACCTTGCGCTGGCGGTCAAGCGCGGCGATTTCGAACTCGCGCTGAGCGAGCGCGTCGCGCCGGTCGAGACCGCAGCATTCTTCCTGGGGCCGTTTCGCTGCGGCGTCGGTGCCGGGGGCTATTGCAATCCCGCCGCCGACCTGCTGCTCGACATGGCGGCAACCGATCCGGGCGCGGTTGCGACGACGGAGGCCGCCTTCGTTGCCGATGCGCCGCTGATCGCGCTGTTTCGCCCGGTGCGCTGGTCGCTGGTGCAGCCGCGCGTCACCGGCTGGACCGACAACAGCGCGGGCGCGCACCCGCTGGCGCGGCTCGGCATCACGCCCAAGCGCGGCGCGCGTTAATGTTCAGCCCGGCAGCGTGACTCGGAAGCCGCCGTCGACCGCGGCGACCAGCCAACCGCGTTCGGCAGCATAAGCGGCAAGCTCGGTTGCGGTCGCGGGATCGTCGGCGAGCAGGTCGAAACGGTCCCCACCGCGTCGCGCTGCACTCGCCAGCCGCAGGATCGGCCACGGGCACCGCAATCCGCGCGCATCGACCGTGATTGAGGGTTGGCCCTGCGCGTCGATCTTGCCTAGCATGTACTATCCATCGCTCCCGGACCCTCCCCATGTACAGACTGCGACCCCCAATCGGCCAGCACGAGTCGTGACTGCGGCAAACGATCCGCGGCTGCGTCATGCGCTGGCGTTTATCTTCGTCACCGTGCTGGTCGACACGATCGGCTTTGGCATCGTCATCCCGGTGCTGCCCAAGTTGATCGGCGCGCTGACCGGCGCGACGTTGACGGGGGCGGCACGCATCAGCGGCTGGCTGATGGTCGGTTATGCGGTCATGCAGTTCACCTTCGGCCCGGTCATGGGCGGGTTGTCGGACCGCTTCGGGCGGCGGCCGGTGCTGCTCGCGTCGCTTCTGGCGTTCGGCGTCGATTATCTGGCGATGGCGTTCGCGCCGACGCTGGCGTGGCTGTTCGCGGGTCGGCTGGTCGCGGGCATCACCGGGGCGTCGTTCAACACCGCCTATGCCTATATCGCCGATGTGACGCCGCCCGAAAAGCGCGCCGCAAACTTCGGGCTGATCGGGCTGGGGTTCGGCTTCGGCTTTGTCATCGGACCAGCGATCGGTGGCATCCTTGGTCAATATGGCACGCGGCTGCCGTTCCTCGTGGCGGCCGGCCTCGCGCTCGCGAACGCCGCCTATGGCTGGTTCATCCTACCCGAAAGCCTTGGCGTGGCGGACCGGCGGCCGTTCGACTGGCGGCGCGCGAATGCGGTCGGCTCGCTGCTCCACCTGCGCGCCCAGACCCCCATCGTGCTGGCGCTGGCGGCGGCGACCTTCCTTGTCGTCTTCGCAGGGATGGCGCTGCAATCGACGTGGACCTTTTATGTCATCCAGCGGTTCGGCTGGACCCCGGCCGAGGTCGGTTACAGCCTGGCCGCAGTCGGCGTCAGCGCCGCGGTGATGCAGGGCGGACTGCTGCGCTTTGCCGTGCCGAAATACGGCGAACGGCGGCTGATCGTCGTCGGCGGAGTGAGTGCGGTCGCGGCGTATCTGATCTACGCCGTCGCCGATCAGGGCTGGATGCTGTACGCCGGGATCGCGGTCGGCGCGCTGTCGGGGTTCATCTATCCGTCGCTGCAGGCGCTGATGTCGGCGCAGGTCGGGCGCAACGAACAGGGCGAACTGCAAGGCGCGGTCGCCAGCCTGTTCAGCCTCGCGAACATCCTTGGCCCGGCGATCATGACGCAGTTGTTCGCATGGTCGTCCGCGCCCGGTGCAGCGGTGCATATACCCGGCGCGCCGTTCCTGCTGGCCGCGCTATGCGTCGGCGGCGCGTTGGCGATTTTTCGCGCCGCCGCGCCGCCTGCACCTCAGATGCGGCCCATGAAAACCAGGATGACCACGATGAGCACCACCAGCCCGAGCCCGCCCGACGGCGCATAGCCCCAGCTGCGGCTATATCCCCAGCTTGGCAGCGCGCCGATCAGCACGAGGATCAGCACGATGAGTAAAATGGTCCCGAGCGTCATTAAGCTATTCCCTGTTTAGGCCGTGGCCATTCAACGCACCGTGCCCTGAAATCGTTTCGTCGCGGCAGCACCGGGCTGGACCCTGGGCCTGCGACACCCTATTTCGGCCGCTATGCTAACCGTTGACGCCGCGCTGACGCGCCTGACCCACGCCCTCGATGCTGCACGGCGCGCGGGGGCCGATGCCGCCGACGCCGTTTATGCCGGCGATGCCTCGACCCAAGTCAGCGTGCGGCTGGGCGCACTCGAGGATATTGCGCGGTCGGAGGGCGAAGAGATCGGCCTGCGCGTATTTGTCGGCGACCGCTCGGCAAGTGTCTCGACGTCGGACCTGTCGATGGCGGCACTCGCCGCCGTCGTCGAACGCGCCGTCGCGATGGCGCGCGAAGCTCCTGAAGACGCCTATGCCGGACTCGCGCCTACCAACCGGCTGTTGCGCGGCCCCGCGCCCGACCTGGATCTCGACGACGGCGGCGACCCGAGCGCCGACAGCTTGAAACAGTTGGCGCTGACCGCCGAAGACGCGGCGCGCGGCGTGCCGGGCATCACCAATTCCGAAGGCGGCGGCGCAAGCGCCGGGCGCGGGATCATGGCGCTGGCCACCTCGGGCGGCTTTGCCGGCGGCTACCGCGCCACCAGCTACGGCGTCTCGGCAAGCGTGATCGCGGGCACCGGCGACGACATGCAGCGCGACTATGCCTATCACAGCGTCCGCCACCTCGGCGACCTCGACGCCCCCGACGGGATCGGCAGCCGCGCCGGGACGCGCGCCATCGAGCGGTTGAACCCGGTGCGGCTACCGACCGGCGCGATGCCGGTGCTGTTCGATCCACGCGTCTCGGCGACGCTGCTCGGGCATCTGGCCGGGTCGATCACCGGCTCGGCGATCGCGCGCGGGACCAGCTTTTTGAAGGACATGCTGGGGGCCGCCGTGTTCGGTGCCGGCGTGACGATCCTCGACGAGCCGCACCGGCTGCGCGGGCTGCGATCGCGCCCGTTCGACGGCGAAGGGCTGCCCACCGCGCCGCGCCGCGTCATCGATGCGGGCGTGCTTACCGGCTGGCTGATGGACAGCGCCAGCGCGCGGCAGCTCGGGCTCGAGCCCACCGGCCACGCCGCGCGCGGGCTGGCCGGACCGCCGGGGGCCGGGCCATCGAACCTGCATATGGCGGCGGGTACGCTCACGCCCGGCGAACTGATGGCCGATATCCGGCAGGGATTTTATGTCACCGAGCTGATCGGCATGGGAGTCAACGGGCTGACCGGCGACTATAGCCGCGGCGCGAGCGGGTTTCTGATCGCCGATGGCGTGCTCGGGCCAGCGGTTGCCGAAGTGACGATCGCGGGCAACCTCAAGGACATGTTCCTTGGCCTGACCCCCGCCAACGACCTCAGCTTTCGCCGCGCGACCAACGCGCCGACTTTGCGCATCGACGGGATGACGCTTGCCGGAGAGTGAAGATCTGGGGCTGCTGGTCCGCGTGACGCGCGCCGCCGGCGGGCTGGCGATGCAGCATTTCGAAGCCGGCGGCGGCGCGCGCTGGGAAAAGTCCCCCGGTCATCCGGTCTGCGCTGCCGACTTGGCGCTCGACGACTATCTCAAGGCGCAGCTGCTCGGGCCGCGCGCCGATTACGGCTGGTTGTCGGAAGAAACCGCCGATGCGCCCGACCGGCTGACGCGTCGCCGCGTCTGGGTGGTCGATCCGATCGACGGCACGCGCGATTTCCTGCGCGGGCGCACCGGCTGGGCGGTGTCGGTCGCACTGGTCGAGGACGGCCGCGTGCTGATGGGCGCGCTCGCCGCCCCGGCGCGCGGGCAGTTGTTCGTCGCGCTCCGCGGCCACGGCGCACATTTGAACGGCACCCGGCTCGCGGTCAGCGGGCGGCAGTCGATGAACGGCCTCGCCATGCCGATCGACCCTGCGACGCTGACGGCGTCGTTCTGGCCCGAACGCTGGGATGCGGTGGCGGTGGAAAAGCCCAACAGCCTGGCGCTCCGCATCGCCAAGGTCGCCAGCGCCGAGGCGGACGCGTTCATCGAGGGGCGGACGATTTCCGAATGGGACGTCGCTGCCGCCGCGCTGATCCTGACCGAAGCGGGCGGTGCCGTCACCGAACGCGGCGGCGACGCGCTCGGCTTCAACCGCCCGGTTCCCGAAGTCCGCGGACTGGTGGCCGCCACCCCCGCGCTCGCCGAAGACGTCCGCGCCAGACTGAATGCCGGCGTGGCAGCGCTCAGCAAGGTGCGGCGGGGGTAGGCGGAGATTGAAATGGACAGGGGCTGGGCGCGGCGGGAATGGGGTGGTTAGTTCGGACCGCTTCCGAGCATCAAGAGCCGGCTAGCTGCGGCTCAACCAGACGTCTTAAATCGCAGACGGCAAATTGGTCGCGATGTGCACCCAAAGTCCAGGCCAGACGCTGCCCGTTCGTTCGCGAAGAAGAGCAAAAACGATGCCCATCGGAATAGTAAAAAGAAGCTGGGCTACGGCCAGCCCGTGTGGCGCGGTATGCAAGGAAATATGGTGGAGACTGAATGCAATTGTCGAAACCGCTATGGCCGGGGATGCTGATGACGGCCAGATAGCTCGGACATAGCCAAATATGAGGCCGCGAAAGAGCAACTCTTCACCCAACGGACCAAAAGCCAGGAACGCGCTCACAGCCGGCCAGCCATACGCGTACCTTGTCCAATGGCCCGTGGCGATCCAAGATAATACGCATCCCCCGAGCCATAGGGACAGCCAGAAAACTGAAAGGCCGGCGACGGAACGTTGGGCAAGTTTTTCTGATCGGGGCCATGACAACGAGTGTCTGTCCCCGAGAACGATAAAAAGACTGGCGATAAGAAGGAATGATGGAATTGCTGCGGTCGCGATCCAGTCGAACGACGGCGCTGTTAGATCCAATATCCGCCCGATGTTCCGATTGGTGGTCGCTGTCAGCACCAGTGAAACCGGGAGTAGGATTGCAAAGACGATCGCTTTTGCGGGCCTACGAGATTGGTCGAGTTCAGTCCGGTTCATCCAGCATGGATGACCGCCGACTCGAATGACCGCAATAGAGCATATTCGAGGTCTGCGCGGATGTCTGCAAAGGGGTCGCAAGCGGCCTTGCTTCCCTGCCCCCACTCAAGCGAATACCCCGCGCCTAGGCAATCGCCGCCACACCCAGCCGGGCCAGCTCGATCTTCATGCAGCGGTCCATCACCACCTTAAGCCCGGCTGCCTCGGCGCGCGCCGCGGCGGCGGCGTCGGTCACGCCCAGCTGCAGCCAAACCGCCTTCGCGCCGACCGCGATGGCCGCATCGACCACGGCGCCGGCCTCGGAGGATTTGCGGAACACGTCGACGATGTCGATCGCCTCGCCGATCTGCGATAGTTCGCGCCAGACGAATTCGCCGTGGACATGTTCACCGGTAATCTGCGGGTTGACCGGATAGACGCGGTAGCCGTGCGCCTGCAGCGCCGCCATGACATGGTTCGACGCGCGCTCGGGCCGGTCCGAGATACCGACCAGCGCGACGGTGCGCGCGGTGGTCAGCAGGTCGCGCAGGCCCGCATCATCGGTAATCGGCATGGTCCGTCTCCTTCAAATCCCGATCGCGTCCGCCACCGTTGCCGCGAGCGCTGCAAACACAGCGCCGTGACGGTCGTCTCCCGCCGCCGGCGGCGACCCCGCATCCGATGCAGCGCGCAGCGCGCCATCGAGCGGAATTTCACCCAGGAATGCAACGCCCAGCGCGGCTGCGGTATCCGCAGCACCACCATGCCCGAAAATATCGCTGCGCTCGCCGCATTTGGGACAGGCGAAATAGCTCATATTCTCGATGATGCCGAACACCGGGACATGCACCTGCGCGAACATCGCGATGGCGCGGCGCGCGTCGATCAGCGCGAGGTCCTGCGGCGTCGAGACGATCACCGCGCCGGTGGGTTTGAGCTTCTGCGCCAGCGTCAGCTGAATGTCGCCGGTGCCGGGCGGTAGATCGACGACGAGGCAGTCGAGCACGCCCCAATCGGCCTGTTCGACCATCTGCAGCATCGCCGACGACGCCATCGGCCCGCGCCAGATGATCGCCTTTTCGGGATCGGTCATCATCCCCATCGACAGCGCCTTGATCCCGTGCGCCGCGATCGGCAGCAGCCGCTTGCCGTCAAGCTGTGCGCGCGCGCCGATGCCGAGCAGCGTCGGCACCGACGGGCCGTAGATGTCGGCATCGAGCAGCCCGATCGCCAGCCCGCGCCGCGCCAGTGCCACCGCCAGGTTCGCCGCCACAGTCGATTTACCGACGCCGCCCTTGCCGCTTGCCACCGCAAGGATCGTGCGGATGCCCGGCACCGGCCCGGCCGCAGGCGCCGCCAGCGCCTCGCCGCCGCGCTCGGCGGTCAGGATCAGCCGTGCCGCCGTGACGCCGGGGACGCGGCGAACCGCAAGTTCGACGGCAGCGCGCAGCCGTTCGGCGGCGTCCTTGGCCAGCCCGTCGACCGACAGGACCAGCCCGGCGGTGCCGTCGTCCTTGACGACCAAACCTCCGGCGCGCGCGGAATCGATGATGCTGCCGCCGCCCGACGGATCGGCGATTGCCGCCAGCGCAGCGGCGATTTCGGTTACCGTAACCATGTCGATTTATCCCAGTTTGCCGCAGGTGCGCGGCCATCTCGCATTCTGTGTGGGCGGACCGTATATAGCGACTGCACAATCACGCAAACGTACAGGAACCCTATGCCCTGGCAGAGCAACAACGAAACGCCCGGCGGGCCGTGGAGCAGCGGCGGCAGTGGCGGCGGCTCGGGCGGCAGCGGTTCCGGTGGCGGTTCCGGTGGTGGACCGAAATCCCCTTGGGGTGAAGGTCCGCCACGCCGCCCGCCGCCGGGCCGTGGACCGTCGGGAAACAACGACATCGATGCGTTCCTGCGCCGCAGTCAGGACAAGTTGCGCAATTCGCTGCCGAATGGCGGCTCGATGGGCAACACGCCGTTCGTGATCGGGCTCGGTGTGATCGTCGCGATCTGGCTGATCAGTTCGTCGTCGTACCGCGTGCAGGCGTCGGAGCGTGGCATCGTCCAGCGCTTTGGCCGCTATGTCGAAACCACCGGGCCGGGGTTCCACTTCAAGCTGCCCGCGCCGATCGACACCGTGGTCAAGCCCAAGGTCGATCAGGTCAACTCGATCGACATCGGGCCGTCGGACGGCACTTCGGAAAATCTGATGCTGACCGGCGACCAGAATATCATCGACATCGCCTATGCGGTCCGCTGGAAGATCAAGGATCCAGAGCGGTTCCTGTTCGTACTTGCCGAGCCTCAGGCGACGATCAAGGAAGTCGCTGAATCGGCGATGCGCTCCGAAATCGGCCGCGCCACGCTGAACGACGCGATTGGCCCGCAGCGGGCGCAGATTGCCGAGGAAGTCCGCGTCCGCATGCAGGAACTGCTCGACAACTACCGCTCGGGCATCGAAGTCCGCGGCGTCGACATCAAACAGGCCGACCCGCCGAGCGCGGTCGACGCGGCGTTCAAGGACGTGTCGGCAGCGCAGCAGGACGCGCAGCAGAAACTCAACCAGGCGCGCGGCTATGCCCAGCAGGTGCTGGCACAGGCGCAGGGTGCCACAGCGGCGTTCGACGCGGTTTATGCGCAGTACAAGCTGGCCCCCGAAGTGACGCGCAAGCGCATGTATCTCGAAACGATGGAGCAGGTGCTCGCCAAGACCGACAAGACGATCGTCGAGCCGGGCAGCGTCACCGCCTATCTGCCGTTGCCCGAGGTCCAGCGCCGTGCACGGACTGCCGAACCGACCCCCGCCACTCCGCCGGTACAGGCCAAGTAGATGACGATGATCCGCAATCCGCTGCCGTGGGCGATTTTGCTCGCGGTTCTGATCATCGTCGTGATGAGCAGCCTGTTTCGCGTGCCCGAAACCACGCAGGCGATCGTGCTGCGGCTCGGCAAGCCCGAGCGCATCATCAACGGCTTCGATCCGCGCGAGAAGTTCGGCTCGTCGGATGCCGGCCTCGCGCTCAAGGTGCCGTTCATCGAAAACATCGTGCTGATCGACAAGCGCGTGCTTGATCTCGACATGCCCGAGCAGACGGTGCTGTCGACCGATCAGCTGCGGCTGGTGGTCGATGCGTTCGCGCGCTTCCGCATCGTCGATCCGCAGCAAATGTACCAGACCGTCGGCACCGAAGACGGTGCCAAGGACGCGCTGGCGCGCATTCTGGCGTCGCGGATCCGCAACGAGCTGGGGCGTCAGCCGTTTGCCGCGCTGCTCAGTCCGGAACGCACCACGCTGATGGATGACATCCAGGCGAGCGTGAACAAGCAGGCCCGTCAATATGGTGCCGAGATCATCGATGTGCGCATCAAGCGCGCCGACCTGCCAACCGGCGCGCCGCTCGATTCGGCGTACACGCGGATGCGGTCGGCGCGCGCGCAGGAAGCGTTGACGATCCGGGCGCAGGGCGAAAAACAGGCGCAGTTAGTGGGGGCCGAGGCCGACGCCAACGCCGCGCGGATTTATGCCGAAAGCTTCGGCAAAGACCCGGATTTCTACGCTTTCTATCGCGCCATGCAGTCGTACAAGGTGGCGTTCAAGGACGGCAGCGGCACCTCGCTGGTGCTGACGCCGAACAACGAGTTCCTGCGCGAATTCGAAGGCCGCCGAAATGCGCGTTAGTTAAGCTGGCGTTCACCGCCGGAATTTAGAGGTTGCATGTTGCCCCTTTGCATCGTCCATGCCGCGCCGACGCCAACTTTGGCCGAAGCCACCCAGGAGAATAATCTGTGCGTATCGCTCGCAGCCTGATCCCCGCACTCGTGCTGATCGCCGGCACTGGCGCGTTGCTGCTACCGGCGGGCGCGCAGATCGCAACGCCGCAGGCGCTCGCCCCGCCCGCGCAGAATGCCACCGCCCCGGCCACGCCGCTGAGCGGCCCGATGGGCGCGCCGCGGAGCTTTGCCGACCTCACGGCGAAGCTCGCTCCCGCCGTGGTCAACGTCTCGACAACGCAAAAGGTCGAGGTTGGTGGCTTCCCCAAGGCCGGTCCGGGCGGCGGTGGCGGCGGTGCTGGTTCGGGCAATCCGCTCGAGGACCTGTTCCGCCGTTTCCAGGAGCAGCAGGGTGCCGGCGGCGAGCCGGTAACGCGCGAGGCGACCTCGCTCGGCAGCGGCTTCATCGTCGATCCGACTGGCTATATCGTCACCAACAATCATGTGATTTCGGGCGGCGAGGGCAAATCGCCGGTCGAGTCGATCACCGTGACGCTGTCCGACCGCCGCGAATATAAGGCCAAGCTGATCGGCCGCGACACGCTGTCGGACCTTGCGCTGCTCAAGATCGACGCGAAGGACCTGCCCTATGTCAAATTCGGTAACAGCACCGCGGCGCGCGTCGGCGACTGGGTGATCGCGATCGGCAACCCGTTCGGGCTGGGCGGCACGGTGACCGCGGGCATCGTGTCGGCGTTGCATCGCAACATCGGCGCGGGGCAGTATGACCGCTATATCCAGACCGATGCGTCGATCAATCAGGGCAATTCGGGCGGGCCACTGTTCGACATCGACGGCAATGTGATCGGCATCAACACCGCGATCTTTTCGCCGACCGGCGGCAACGTCGGGCTGGGCTTTGCCATCCCCGCCGAGCAGGCAGCGCCAGTCATCCAGCAGCTGCGCGCCGGTGGCACCGTCAAGCGCGGCTATCTCGGCGTCGGCATCCAGCCGGTGACCGCCGATATCGCCGCCGGGCTGGGCCTGCCCAAGGACCGCGGCGAGATTGTCGCGTCGGTCGAGCCGACCGGCCCGGCGTCGCGCGCCGGCGTCAAGCAGGGCGATGTCGTCGTCCGCGTCGCCAATCAGGACGTGACGTTCGACAACACCCTCAGCCTGATCGTAGCGGGCACACCGATCGGCGCCAAGGTGCCGATCGAAGTGATCCGCGACGGCAAGCGTCAGACACTGACCGCGCAGATCATCCAGCGCCCGTCCGAAGCCGTGGTGCGCGGCACCCCCGAAGCCGACGATACCCCTGCCGCGCCGGATGCCGGCAAGGTGCCGGGCACCGAGGCGGCACGTCAGTCGCTCGGCATCACGCTGCAGCCGCTGACCGCCGATGTCCGGACGCAGCTCAAGCTTGCGCCGACGGTGCAGGGCGTGGTGATCGCCTCGCTCGATCCGAACAGCGATGCCGCTGCCGAAGGGTTGCAGCGCGGCGACGTCATCCTGTCGATCAACCAGCGCCCGACCCCGACGCCGGTTGCCGCTGCTGCGGCAGTCGACGAAGCGCGCAAGGCCGGGCGCGATACCGTGCTGATGCTGGTGCAACGCTCGGCGATCCCGCCGCGCTATATCGGCATCAAGCTGCAGGCCAAAAAGTAACCGCGGCCCGCGCTTCCCGCCGGTGTGCGGGAAGCGCGGCGTTCGCCCAGGGTTACTTAACTGTCAGCATCGTCCCCTTGGGCAGGCACATCCGCGTTTCCGACGCGATCGTCGAGTTCGCCTTATACTTGTCGACGAACGCCGCCCATGCGGCATCGCCCTTGTGCTCGGGGGCTTTGGCGCCGTTGATATGCAGCGTCACCAACTGATCGACCGACGGCTTCATCGTGCCGTCGACGGGCAGCATCACCGGGGCCATCGCAAAGCCGACATCGGCGAGCCCCTTGGCCTTGTACCACGCCGCGTTCGCCTTGAACGCCTCGATCAGCCCCGCCATCGACCCGCCGGGCTTGAGCTTCGACACGCGCATCGTCACCAGCTGGCCGTCGCAGACCGGCGCGGCCGCCGATGCCCCCGTCGCGACGAGCAGTGCGACGGGAAGTAGAAATCGGATCATCGCGTTCCCCCTGTTGATCGCGATCAGCTTAACCGTGTTTCGTGGCGCTTCAACCGAGCCGGGAAACCGGCTAGTCCGAACTGGACCTAATCGGGGAGCAGCAGGCGTGGCGGACAGCATCTATATCGGCAAGGGCGAACAGCATCCCCAGATACTCGTGCTGCGCCGCGCCAACCGCCACGGGCTGATCGCCGGCGCGACCGGCACCGGCAAAACCGTGACGCTCCAAACGCTTGCCGAAGAACTGAGCCGCGAAGGCGTGCCGGTCTTCCTCGCCGATGTTAAGGGCGACATCGCCGGCATGGCGATGACCGGCTCGCAGGCCGCTGCGTGGACAGTGGCGCGCGCCGCCGAAATCGGCCTCGACGGCTATAAATTCGAAGCGGCACCGGTGGTGTTCTGGGACCTGTTCGGCGAAGCCGGGCACCCGGTACGCACCACCATTCTCGACATGGGGCCGCTGCTGCTGTCGCGGCTGATGGGGCTCAACGATACGCAAAGCGGCGTGATGACGGCGGTGTTCAAATACGCCGACGACAACGGGCTGCTGCTGCTCGACCTCAAGGATCTGCAGGCGATGCTCGCCTATGCCGCCGACAATGCTGCGGAGCTTGCGGCGAAATACGGCAATGTCACGCGCGCCAGCGTCGGCAGCATCCAGCGCCAGCTGCTCCAGCTCGAAAGCCAGGGCGCGGCGCATTTCTTCGGCGAACCGGCGCTCGATATCCACGATTTCCTCGTGATCGACGACGCCGGACACGGGCAGGTCAACATCCTTGCCGCCGACAAGCTGATGCAGTCGCCGCAATTATACGCGACGTTCCTGCTGTGGCTGCTCAACGAGCTGTTCACCACGCTGCCCGAAGTCGGCGACCCGGCCAAGCCGGTGATGGTGTTCTTCTTCGACGAAGCGCACCTGCTGTTCGACGATGCGCCCAAGGCGCTGCTCGACAAGATCGAACAGGTTGTGCGGCTGATCCGCTCGAAGGGGTGCGGCGTTTATTTCATCACGCAAAACCCGATCGATGTGCCCGAAACCGTCGCCGGGCAGCTCGGTAACCGCGTTCAGCATGCGCTGCGCGCGTTTACCCCGCGCGATCAAAAGGCAGTGACGGCGGCGGCGCAAACCTTCCGCGCCAACCCCGATGTCGATGTCGCGACGATCATCACCCAGCTTAAAGTCGGCGAGGCGCTGGTCTCGACATTGGGCGAAGACGGCGCGCCGTCGCCGGTCGAACGCACGCTGGTCGCGCCGCCGCGGTCGCGCGTCGGCCCGATCACGGCGGCGGAGCGCAAGGTGATGATCGACACCTCGGCGTTCGCGGGCAAATACGACACCATCATCGACCGCGCGAGCGCCTATGAGATTCTGAACGCCAAATCCGCTGCCGCCCAAGCCAGCGCCGACGCGGCCGCAGCGCTCACCGCCGAGCAGAAAGCGGCGGCGATTGCGGCAAAGGTTCAGGCGCAGGCGGATGCGCAGGCGGCGCGCGTCGCTGCCAGTCAAGCGACTGCCGCGGCCCGCCCGCAACCGGCGTCGCTCGGTGAAAAGATGCTGGTCTCGGCGGCGCGCTCGGTTGCGAGTTCGGTCGGGCGGCAGCTTGGCGGCAAGCTGGGCGGCCAGCTGATCCGCGGGATTCTCGGGTCGCTGCTGAAGTAACGCCCGGAGAGGGCGGGCGGTGTTACCCGCCGACCTTCACATCCGCTGCAGCGGCGTTGCGCGAGCCCGCCGGTGCATCCATCAGTTCGCGCAGGAACGCGCCCTTGTCGACCGTCGTGGTCTTCGGGTCGGCGGCGTTCGAGCGCACCGACGGCTCGGCGCGCGGATTGTTGCTGCCGACCGCGCCCGCTTTGTCGAGCAGTTGCTGCTCGGCAGGCGACTTCGCCGGAACGCGCGCGGTGGGACCGAACAGCGCCTCGACGGCGGCCGACTGGCCGTCCTGGCCGAGCGGGCGCGGCTCGCCAGGGCGCGGCGGGGTCAGCGAATAATCGGGCGGCACGATCAGCGGTGCGGCCCGGCTGATCGCGAATTCGTCGGGCGCGTTGCGGTTTGACAGGCGCGTCTTGCCGCCGCATGCCGATAGCGCGGCAGCGGCCAGCATCAGGATCACGGTCGCGGATTTCATGCAGATACTCCTAAGCCGACTTCGGACTGGGCGTCAGCAACGCCCGTAGCAGCAACAGCCCGACGCCGACGGTTATAGCCGCATCGGCGACGTTGAAGATGTAAAAATGATGGTCGTGCCAAAACGCGTGCAGGAAGTCGACGACATAGCCGTAGCGCGCCCGGTCGACGATGTTGCCGAGCGCGCCGCCCAGCACCATGCCGAGCGCCACCACATCGGTGCGGTTGTGCTCGCGCGCCAGCCACCAAGCGACGCCGCCGGCGATCACCAGCGTCGCGACCACCAGCAGCCACCGTTCGACATTGCCCTCGGCGCGCAGCAACCCCATCGAAACGCCCGAATTGCCGACCCACATCAGGTTGAACACCGGCAGCAGCTCGATATAGCCGCGGGTCTTGAGGTCAAGGACCGACGTCACCCAATATTTGCTCAGCTGATCGAGGACGAACACCACGACCGCAATCGAATACCCCAGCCGCTTCATGCGCCGATCGCTCCCGGAGCTTGCGCAGCCGATGGCGCCGCAACCACGGTGCCGTGCACCACGCCGGCGCAGCGGCCGCAAAGCAACGCCTCTGGATCGACGGGCAGATAGCGGCGGCAGCGTTCGCACTTGGGCAGCGCGGTGCGCGCGACCTCGACCGCGATGCCGTCGCCGAGCGCCGCCACCACACCGACGTCGACGGTCGACGCGATGCAGAGTTCGGTAAAGTCGACCGACGCGAGCAGCGCCGCCGCCTCGGGACCCGCCTGCACCGTCAGCGCCGCCTCGAGGCTCGACCCGATCAGCTTGTCCTTGCGTGCCGGTTCGATCGCCAGCGTCGCAAGCCCGCGCAGCGCGCGCAGCCTCTCCCACTTCGCGCCGAGCGCATCGTCGCGCCAGCCCGAATAGTCCGCCCACTCGCCCAGATGCACCGACCCCGCATCGGGAAACCGCGTGCGCCAGACCTCGTCGGCGGTGAACACCAGCACGGGGGCGAGCCAGCGCACCAGCGCGTGGAACAGCGTGTCGAGCACCGTCCGGCAAGCGCGGCGCTTCGGGTCGGTCGCGGCGTCGCAGTACAGGCTGTCCTTGCGGATATCGAAATAGAACGCCGACAGGTCGCTGTTCGCAAAGCTGTTGAGCGCAGCCATATACGGATTGAAATCGAAGTTGGCGGTGTGCGTGCGCAGTTCGGCGTCGATCTCGGCGACGCGGTGGAGCACCCAGCGTTCGAGTTCCGGCATGTCGGCGACCGCCACCCGTTCGGCGTCGTCCCAGCCGTCGAGGCTGCCGAGCAGGTACCGGAAGGTGTTGCGCAGCTTGCGGTACACGTCCGCCTGCCCGCCAAGTACTTCCTTGCCGATGCGCACATCGTCGAAATAATTGGTCGAGGCGACCCACAGCCGCAGGATGTCCGCGCCTTCGGTCGCCACGACGGCCAGCGGATCGACGGTGTTGCCGACCGATTTCGACATTTTCTTGCCGTGCGCATCGAGCGCGAAGCCGTGCGTCAGCACCGCCTCATACGGCGCACGCCCGCGCGTGCCGCAGCTTTCGAGCAGCGACGACTGGAACCAGCCGCGATGCTGATCGGAGCCTTCGAGGTAGAGCGACGCGCGTGTGCCGACGCCGTAGCGCGCCTCGATGGTGAACGCGTGCGTGCAGCCGCTGTCGAACCAGACGTCGAGAATGTCGCCGATGCGCTCATAATCCGCCGGGTCGCGGCCCGCGCCGAGGAAATGCGCCGGGTCGGTGGTATACCACGCATCCGCGCCGCCAGCTTCCACGGCAGCGATGATGCGCGCGTTGACGGCGGCGTCGCGCAGATACTCGCCGGTCCGCCGGTCGACGAACAGCGTGATCGGCACGCCCCAGGCGCGCTGCCGCGAGATCAGCCAGTCGGGGCGGCCCGCGACCATCGCGGTGATGCGGTTCTGCGCGCGCTCGGGCACCCAACGAGTGTGCTCGATTGCGGTGAGCGCCTTGGTCCGCAACGCGTCCGCGCCGTCCATCGGGATGAACCATTGCGGCGTGCAGCGGTAGATCAACTTCGCGTGGCTGCGCCACGAATGCGGGTAGCTGTGCGCGTAATCGCCGTCGGCGAGCAGTGCGCCCGCGTCGGCGAGAGCTGCGGTGACGACATCGCCCTTCGCGCCGCGCTTGCCGTTGACGTTGTAGACATGCTGCCCGCCGACCACCGGCCAGTCGTCGCGGTAGCGCCCGTCGGGCCCGACGACGAACAGCGGCTCGATGCCGTGCGCCTTGCACAGCTCGAAATCGTCCTCGCCGTGGTCGGGCGCCATGTGGACAAGGCCGGTGCCCTGATCGGTGGTGACGAAGTCGCCCGCGAGCATGGGGCGCGGCTCGTCGAAGAAGCCGCCGAGGTGATGCCACGGGTGGCGGGCGGTTGCGCCGGCGAGGTCGGAGCCTTTGAAGGTGAGATATTGATAACCCGCCAGCACTCCAAGCGAGCACTTCCACCGCTCTTGAAGCGATTCAATAAGATCGACTGCTACTATCACAGAGCGGCCGGAGTGCTCCGGATGGGGCCATCCCGCTCGCCCACTAATCTGACAGAGGCGATACTCAACATCCGCGCCATACGCGATCGCCCGGTTGACCGGGATCGTCCACGGCGTCGTCGTCCAGATGACCGCATGCGCGCCGACCAGTTCGGGGCAGTTCGGCGCGTGGGTGATCTCGAACGCCACGTCGATCTGCGTCGAGACGATGTCGTCATATTCGATTTCGGCTTCGGCGAGTGCGGTCTGTTCGACCGGCGACCACATCACCGGCTTGGCACCGCGATACAGTTGGCCGCTCTCGGCAAACTTGAGCAGCTCGGTGACGATCGTCGCTTCGGACGCAAAATCCATCGTCAGATACGGGTGCGCCCAGTCGCCCATCACTCCCAGCCGTTCGAACTGCCCGGCCTGCGTCGTCACCCAGCGCGCGGCGTACGCCCGGCATTCGGCGCGGAACGCCTGCGGGTCGTCGGTTTTGGTGACGTTCGATTTCTTGGCGCGGTACAGCTCCTCGATCTTCCATTCGATCGGCAGCCCGTGGCAGTCCCACCCCGGCACATAGGGCGCATCCTTGCCGAGCATCGACTGGCTGCGGACGACGATGTCCTTGAGCACCTTGTTCATCGCATGGCCCATATGGATGTCGCCATTGGCATAGGGCGGGCCGTCGTGGAGGATGAAACGCTCGCGCCCCAGCCGTGCGGCACGC
This sequence comes from Sphingomonadales bacterium, assembly GCA_038225475.1. Taxonomy (GTDB): domain Bacteria; phylum Pseudomonadota; class Alphaproteobacteria; order Sphingomonadales; family Sphingomonadaceae; genus Polymorphobacter_B. Next base: position 218,278 of record JBBRRA010000003.1, on the reverse strand, counting down.
AGCGCGTCGTGCAGCCCTTCGGTCTGCCAGCGCGCCAGCCACGCCGGTTCGGCCGCCGCCAGCCCCGCCTTCATCGGAAAGCCGGTCTGCGGCAGGAACACCGTGTCACGATAGGAGGGCGCGTCGCTCATAAGCGGCCTCGCATAGCCGGGCGCAGGCGGCTTTGTCGAGGCGTTCAGCCGAGTTTGGCGCGTGCAGCGACACCATCGGCGGCAATCTGTGCTTTCAACGCCGCAAGCCCATCGAGCTTCCACTCGGGCCGCAGGTAATGATGCAGCTCGACTTCGACGTTCTGGCCGTAGGCATCGCCGCTCCAGTCGAACAGATGCGCCTCGAGCAGTTCGAGCGGCGGGTCGATCATCGGGCGCACGCCAAGGTTGGCGACGCCGTCATGCAGGCTGCCGTCGGCCAGCCGGACGCGCACCGCATAGACACCGTAGGCCGGGCGCTGATAGTCGCCGAGCCGCAGGTTGAGCGTCGGAAACCCCAGCTGCCGCCCAAGCTTTGCGCCATGTTCGACCAGCCCGCGGATCGTGAACGGGCGCGTCAGCAGCGCCGCTGCGGTTTGCGGATCGCCGCTGGTCAGCGCCGCGCGGATGCGGCTCGACGAGATCGTGCCGCTGCCGTCGCTGACCGGGTCGACGACTTCGGCGTCGATGCCGTGCGCCGCGCCGAGCCGGGCGAGCGCGGCGGTGTCGCCCGACCGCGCCTCGCCGAAGGTGAAGTCGTTGCCCGTCACCACGCCGCGCGCGCCGATTGCGCCGTGCAACCAGTCGCGCACAAAGCCTTCGGCGCTGTGCGCGGCAAAGGCGCGGTCGAAGCCGATCACGACGGTGGCATCGACGCCGAACGCCTCGAACAGGTCGAGTTTCTGGTCGCGCAGCGTCAGCGTGAACGGCGGCAGGTCGGGGCGGAACAGCCGCGCCGGGTGCGGGTCGAACGTCGCGACCAGCGCGGGGCGCCCCTCGCGGTGCGCGCGCGCCACGGCGCGGCCGACAACGGCCTGATGCCCGGCGTGAAAGCCGTCGAAATTACCCAGTGCAACGATACCGTCGCGCCACCGCGCGGGCAGCGTGCCCCCGTCTAAAACCCGCTCCATGCGCTCCCTTAGCCGCGTCACGCGCCCGGCGGCAAACTTTCGCGCAGCAACCGCACCGAATTTCCGCCCATCACCGCGACGATCTCGCCGTCATCGAACCCGGCATCGAGCAGCGCCTGCGTCACTGCCGACAGGTGCGCAGTATCGAACCCCGTGGTCACCGCGCCGTCGAAGTCGGACCCCAGCGCGACATGGCTGATCCCGACCAAGTCGCGGACATGCTTGATCGCCGCAGCGGTCGCCGCCGGGGTCGCCTTGCAAACTGCCGCGTCCCAATAGCCGATGCCGATGACGCCGCCGTTGGCCGCAATGCCCTTGATCTGATCGTCGGTCAGGTTGCGGTTGGTGTTGCACGTCGCCTTGACGCCGCCGTGGCTATAGACCACCGGGCGGCGCGCGATGCGCAGCACATCGGCGATCGTCGCGTCGCTGGCGTGCGCCAGATCGACGAGCATGCCCCGGTCCTCGAGAGCGTGGACCACCTGCACGCCGAGCGGCGTCAGCCCGGTTTTGTGCAGTCCGTGTTTCGAGCCCGCGACTTCGTTGTCGAAGAAATGCGCCAGCCCGACCATGCGGAACCCGGCATCGTACAGCCGCTGCACGTTGCCGAGCTGCCCCTCCAGATCCTGCGCGCCTTCGACCGAAAGCAGCGCGCCGGTGATCCGCGTGCCGCGCGCGCGTTCGCGAAGCAGCCGGTCGAGTTCGGCGCGGCTATGGACGATCGTCAGCCGCCCCTTCGACGCGAGTTCGGCGCGGCGCAGCTTTTCGGCATGCCACAGCGAGCGTTCGAGTAGCGAGTTCCACGTCCGGATCGGTTGCAGCTGCGTGATCGCCAGCAGCGTGATGTTGTCGCTGTCGCTGCCGTTCGCGTCGTAATTCTGCCCCTTGGGCGTCTTGGTCACCGACGAGAACACCTGCAGCGCGACATTGCCCGCCTCGAGCCGCGGCAGGTCGACATGGCCATGATCGTGCAGCTCGCCGACGTTGCGCTTCCACAACAGGCTGTCCGAATGCAGATCGACCACCGTCAGCGTCGCATGAAGCTCCTTTGCATGCGCGCCGACCGGCCAGACGCCGCTGCCCTCGATCCGGTTCATCTGGCGGTCGGCGATGCCGGGGCCGAACACGAACACCGCAGCGACGATCAGCACGATCAGGCCGAGGCCCCATTTCAACCAGCGCACTAGACTTCCTTCCGCTCGAGCGTGACGAAGCTATAGCCCGGCGCATCGGCTTCGGGGGGATGATCTTCGCGCGCGGTCTCGGTCCAGCCCGCGGGGTCGAACGCGGGCAGCAGCGTGTCGCCGTCGGGGGCGGCGTGTACCTCGGTCAGATGGACGCGCCGCGCCGACGGCAGCGCCTCGGCATAGATTTGCGCCCCGCCGATGATCATCACCTCGTCGGCGCGCGCCAGCGGGTTCAACCCCGCCGCCGCGATCGCCTCCGCAAGGTTTGCCACCACCGTCACCCCCTCGGCCTGCCACTGCGGATCGCGGGTCAGCACGATATTGTGCCGCCCCGGCAGCGGCTTGCCGATCGACTCGAACGTCCGGCGTCCCATCACCACCGGCTTGCCGACGGTCAGCCGCTTGAAATGGCGCAAATCCGGCGGCAACCGCCACGGCAGCGCGTTGTCGCGCCCGATCACGCCGTTGTCGGCGCGGGCCACCACAAGGCTTAGGATCATGCCGCCCTCCCGACCGGTTCGAGCGCCGGTGATTCCAGATCGCGCAGGTCGCCGCCACGCGTCTCGCGCCCGTACCAGACCACGAGCAGCAGCGCGATGCCGGCGGGCACCAGCGTCACCGCCGCGACGACGCCCAGCGACGGGACCAGCGCAGCGATGCTCAACCCCTGCGCGAGCAGGCCGCCGCCTTTGGTGCACGCCGCGACCCAACCGGTCGCGCGGCCGCGCACGCGCAGCCGGAAACTTTCGGCGGTGTACGGCAGCAGCACCGCGATGATGCCGTTCGAGCCGATGATCAGCAGCGCGACCGGCAGCACCGGGCTGCGGTCGCCGCTGGCCTCCAGCCACAGCACCCCGCCGAGGCCGAGCATGGTCGCCGCCAGCATCGCCACCAGCGACCATTTGGTGCTCCAGCGGCTATACAGCAACGCTGTGACGAACACCGTCGGGAACGCGATCAGCGCCGATTGCGCCAGCAGGCGGCTCGACGATGCCACCGAATAGCCCTGGGCGATCAGGTCGGCGGGCAGCCACAACAGCAGCCCGAAATTGACGAACCCCCATGCGAGCGCGGCGATGCTGAGCGCGATCAGCTCGCCGGTGAAGCGCACCGGGCGCTGCGATACGGCCGATGCGACCGGCGACACCACGCGCCGCGCCACCGCGCCGAAGCGCCGCATCACCGCTGCGGCTTCGGCGGTGCGCCCGCGCGCCAGCAGGAACGTCGCCGATTCGGGGATAAAACTGCCCAGCAGCACCAGCGCCAGCCCGGTCGGCAGGTTGAGCAGCCACAGGATGCGCCAGCCGAACTGCGGCTGCAGCAGCGCCGACGCCGCGCTTGCCGCGAAATAGCCGCCCGCCGCCCCCAGCCCGCCGACCAGCACGAGGCTCCAGCCGCGGTGGCGGCTCGGCATCATTTCGGCGAGCAGCGCATAGGTCACCGGCAGCATGCCGCCGGCCGCCGCGCCCATCATGAAGCACATGCCGATATTCCACGCGAGCGACGGCATCGCGCCGCAGATCGACGTGCCGACGAACATCACCGCCGACAGCAGGATCGACGCCTTGCGCCCATAGATATCGGCGATCACCCCCCACAGCACCGACCCCGTCACGGTGCCGAGCAGCGCGAAAAACGGCACCAGCGACACCGTGGCTTTCGGGACGCCATATTCGCTCGCCATGCCCGGCACGGTGAAGCCGAGCGACGCGGGCTTCATCACGTCGATCACCAGCGCGACGACGAGCACGAGCATCAGCTGCCAGTGCGCGGGCGATAGCGCGGCATCCTCGGGCGCGGCGATCGTCACCGCGCCGCCGCCGGACGCCCGCGCACGCTTGCGCGGCAGCAGGCCATAGGCCGCCACCGCGATGCCGACGACGATCAACGCCATGCCGCCCCACATCGCAGCGTCCATCGGCATGCCCGCCAGCCGGAAGTGCATCGCGCGCGCCGTCACGAACATCGGCAGGTGGAGCACGACGCCCGCCGTCACGGCGATGCAGCCCAGCGCAAACGCCCACACCGCGTGGCGGTCGGACAGGACGCTGCGCATGTCGCTGATCATCGCTGCTCCCCGCGCATCGCTCAGACGGCGATGTCGCCCTTGATATGCGGATGATGGCGGTAACCGACGAACGAAAAATCCTCGAAACGGTAATCGTCGATCGCCGCCGGGCGACGCGCGAGCTCAAGGCGCGGCAGCGGCAGCGGCTCGCGTGCGATCTGTTCGCGGACTTGATCGAGATGGTTCTTATAAATATGGACGTCGCCGCCGCTCCACACGAACTCGCCGGGTTCGAGGTCGCATTGCTGCGCCAGCATCGTCAGCAGCAGCGCATAGCTCGCAATGTTGAACGGCAGCCCGAGGAACACGTCGCACGACCGCTGGTACAGCTGCAGGTGCAGCCGCCCGCCGTGCACCACGGTCTGAAACAGGCAGTGGCACGGCGCGAGCGCCATCGCGGGCATTTCGCCGGGGTTCCATGCGGTCACGATCTGCCGCCGCGACGCCGGGTTGGCCCTGATCTCCGCGACCAGCGCAGCAAGCTGGTCGATGTGGCGGCCATCGGGGCCGACCCAGTCGCGCCACTGCTTGCCATAGATCGGCCCAAGGTCGCCGTTGGCATCGGCCCATTCGTTCCAGATCGAGACCTTGTGGTCGTTCAGATAACCGATGTTGGTATCGCCGCGCAGAAACCACAGCAGCTCATAGATGATCGAGCGCATGTGCAGTTTCTTGGTGGTGACCAGCGGAAAGCCGTCGGCAAGGTCGAAGCGCATCTGGTGGCCGAACACCGCCAGCGTGCCGACGCCGGTGCGATCGGCCTGCTCGACGCCGTCGGCAAGGATGCGGCGGATAAGGTCGTGATAGCTCTGCATGGTCTGCCCGGTGTGCCAGCAACCGGCGGCGTTCGTCCAGCACGCGTTGCAGGGCATCGCACGTGGCGGCTTGCTACCCCTTGTCGGGGGTATTATCGCCGCCACGCCGCACAGGCACAGCGGACTGATTGATAAGGACTTTTTCCCCGGCGGCGCTGCAATGACCCGTGCTCGACGGTCGATGCCGCAGTCGGTCCGAATCGGCAATGGCGGCGCAGCGACGCTCGACCCCGCGTCACGCCGTTTATTGCCGAGGACATCCCGGTGCTCGGCGATCCATCCTGCAAACGGCCCTCCCCGTCTGCTCCGGGTCGGTGACACCGGGGTGTCCAAAGCCGTCGCCGCGTGACCAGCGGCGCGTTGGCGGTGCTCGCCGTGCTGCACTTCGCCACGCGCGAGGCGCTGCAGCTTGCCGCCGTCGGCATCGCGCTGACCAGCAGCGACGACATCGCGCTCGACCTCGTCTATTTCGCGCGCAACCTGTGGCGGCGCGTCACCGTGTACCGCCGCTTCACCCGCCTGTCCGCCGACGCGCTGATCGGGCGCGACCCGGGCTGGATGGCGATCATGGTCCCGGCATGGGACGAGGCCGACGTCATCGGCGCGATGCTCGCCGACCTGACCGCGCGACTCGATTATCCGCGGTACCGGGTGTTCGTCGGCGTCTATCCGAACGACGCCGCCACCAATGCGGCGGCGACTGCCGTCGCCGATCCGCGCATTGCGGTGACGGTCTGCGCAAACCCCGGCCCGACGACCAAGGCCGATTGCCTCAACCATCTGTGGCGCGCCGTGCTCGCGCATGAAACCGCCGCCGAAATGCGGTTCCGCGCGGTCGTCCTCCACGATGCCGAGGATGTCGTGCACCCGCGCGAACTCGATGTGTTCGATCATCTGATTCCGCGCCTCGCGCTGGTGCAATTGCCTGTCGCGCCGCTCGTCGACCGCGCCTCGCGCTGGATCAGCGGGCACTATCTCGACGAATTCGCCGAGGCGCACGCCAAGGACATCGTCGTGCGCGAAGCGATCGGGGCCGCCGTCCCCAGCGCCGGGGTCGCCTGCGCGATCGACCGCGACATGGTCGCCGCACTCGCCGGAACCAGCGGTGCGCCGTTCGACGCCGCGTGCATGACCGAGGATTATGAGCTCGGCATCCGCGTCCATGCGCGCGGCGGGCGCGGCGCACTGGTCCGGCTGCGCAGCGGCGACGCGCGCGAGCTGGTGGCGACGCGCGAGCATTTCCCCGCGACGCTCGATGCCGCGCTCCGCCAGAAAACGCGCTGGCTGACCGGCATTGCGCTCGATGGCTGGGACCGGGTCGGATGGCCCGGTGGCTGGGCCGACCGCTATATGCTGCTGCGCGACCGCAAGGCGATCCTGACCGCGCTGCTGACGGTGCTCGGCTATGCCGCGATGGCGCTGGTGCTGATCGATACCGCGCTGGCGCACGCGTTCCCGGCGGCGCGTGCGTTCGGCCCGCTGGTCGCGCCGGGATCGACGCTCGCGGTGCTGCTTTGGCTCAACGCGGCGGTATTCGGCTGGCGGCTGGCGTTGCGCGGCGGCTTTACCATGCTGGCGCATGGCTGGCGCGAAGGGCTGCGCGCCGTGCCGCGCGTCGTGGTCGGCAATCTGATCAACGCGGCTGCCGCCATCCGCGCGCTGCGCCGCTATCGCCGGACGCTCGATGGGCGCGAGGCGGCGGTCTGGGACAAGACCGCGCACCGGTTCCCGGCATGATGCGCACCGGGCGGCCGCTGCAGGCGCTCGGCATGCTCGGCGCGCTAGTGGTCGGCTGGACCGCCGGGCGCTGGGGGCAACTGGAGCGCGAGGTGACCGCAGCGGTGGCCCGTGCCGAGGCGGTTCAGCTCGCGGCGGCGGTTCGGGTTGCACCCCGTGCCGTGCCGCCGCGCTTGCTGGCCGCACTCGCCACCGCGCCGGTCGCATCGGCTGCGGTGGTCCCCGACCTGCCCCGGCAGCCCGCGCCGCCGCGCCGCATCCGGCAGCAACGCCCCGGGCGCGCAGCCATCGCCCGTGCACCCGCCGCAGCCGCGCCGGTCGTCGCGACGATCGCCGCAGGCTTGCCGCCGCCGAGCACCCTGGTCGCGCCGATTGCCGTGGCGCCTGCCGCCGCGCCCGGGTTCGCGCTGGCGACGCGCGCCTATGCCGAAGCGGCATCGGGCCGACGCCGCGCGGCGGCGCGCGACTTTGCCGCCGCCGTCGACGCCGACCCCGCCGCGCCGAACGCCGCTGCATGGAGCGCGGCGCGCGCGGTGCTAATGCGGCGCTGGTCGGGCAGCGCCTATGTGCTCGAACGCCCGGCGGGCAGCGCCAACCCGGGCGCGTTGCCGTTGCTCGGCGGCGGTCAAAGCGGTGCGGCGCTGGCATTCACCCCCGATCCGCTCGCGCGGCGACCGTTCAGCCTGACCCTGCGCACGACGACCGCCAGCAACACCGGCACCGACGGCGCGGAGGCCGCGCTCGGCATCGGCTGGCGCGTGCGGCGCGGTGTCAGCCTCAACGCCGAGCGGCTTATCGCAATCGGCCATGGCGGCCGCAATGCCTGGACCGCGCGGCTCAGCGGCGGCGGGCAGGTGCAGGTGGCGGGCGTCGCAATCGACGGCTATGCTGAAACCGGCGTGGTCAGCGGCAGCGTCGCCACCGGCTATGCCGCCGCGCAGCTTCGCGCCGGCTATCCGGTCGCGGTAACGCCAGCGCTGACGCTCAGCCCCGGCGGCGGCGTCTGGAGCAGCATCGAGCGCGCCCGCCGCACCACCGACCGGGTCGATGCCGGGCCGGGCATCCGGCTGCACTGGTCGCGCGCGCGATTGCCGATCGATGTCGCGGTCGATTACCGGTTCAAGGTCGCGGGCAATGCAGCGCCCGGCAGCGGCGTCGCGGTCACGCTCGGCACCGGCTTTTAGGTGTTGTCGTTCGCGCCGTGCCGCCGCTGCGCCAGCTTGGCGAGCAGCGCGCGCGTCCGCAGCAGCCCGAGCAGTTCGTTGATCCCCGCGACGCCGCGTTCGGCCATATCGGCCGCCTGCGCTTCGCCGACGCGCCCGGCGGTGTTTTCGAAGAACATCCGCAGTTCCGCCGTCGTCAGCCACTCGATGAACTCGACGTAAAAGCGCAGCGTTTCGGGCTGGAAGCCGTTTTCGACATCGAACCCGGTTGCCGCCAGCCCAACGAGGAGTCGCATGATCTCGGCGTCACGCGCCGACAGCGTCGCGCTCGCATCGACGGTGATCGCGCCGACCGCGACATTGTCGTCGATCTGCTGCTGCGCGATGCCAAGCTCGGCGATCAGTGCAGCAACGCCGACGCGCGGTGCATCATGGTCGAGCCGCGCGCGCAGCACGCCGCCGAGTTCGGGAAACGCCAGCAGCCGCTCGGCGGCGTCACTGTCGAGCAGCGTGCGAATGACCGCGAGCGGCAGGAAGCGCTCCTCCTGCAGCCGCTTGATCGCGCGCAACCGCGTCACATGCGCATCCGAATACGACGCCGAATTGCGGCTGGCGCGCGTCGGTTCGGGCAGCAGCCCTTCGCGGATATAATAGCGCACCGTTTCGCGCCCGACGCCGCTCCGCTGCTCGAGTTCACGCATCCGCATTTCGACCGCGCCCCTGTGCCATCTTGCCGTCCACGATAGCATGCACGCGCGCGGCTATCGACTTCGGCGTGTCGATTGACAATATTGTGCCGATCTGGTACATTATGCAAGGCGGACAGCCGTTGTTCAGATTTTTCCGAAGCCAGCGACCGAAGCCGCCGCGCCATGAGCGGGACTCGATGGGTTTCACCCGTCACCACCGAGGGAAACCGCCGCCGACCGGCGCGGACGCTGACACGACGTGACACAAAAAAGCGTGGGACGTGTCATTCGCCAAAGCAACGATGCCGCACCCTTGCGCCGCCGCGCTTGCACCCGACCGCGCCGTGTCTAGGTTGAGCGGTCATGCAAGCCTTTGCGCACCTCCTCGATACGCTCGTCTATACCCGGTCGCGCAACGCCAAGCTGCGCGCCATCGGCGATTACCTGCGCGCCACGCCCGATCCCGATCGCGGCTGGGCGCTCGCCGCGCTGACCGGCGATCTCAGCCTGAAGGCGGTGCAGCCCCGGCTGATCCGCACGCTGCTCGAGGAACGGATCGACCCGGTGCTGCTGGCGATGAGCTATGACTATGTCGGCGACCTTGCCGAAACCTGCGCGCTGCTGTGGCCCGAACCGCCCGGCGGCGCGCCGGCCACCGCGCCGGGGCTCGGCGAAGTCGTCGACCGGCTGGCAACGCTCGCGCGCGCCGATGCGCCGATGGTGATGCGCAACCTGCTCGACCGGCTCGACAGCAGCGGGCGTTTTGCATTGCTCAAGCTGGCCACCGGGGGCTTGCGCGCCGGGGTGTCGGCGCGGCTGGCCAAGACCGCGTTCGCGCAGGCGTTCGCCGTCGATGTCGATGCCGTCGAGGAGGTCTGGCATGGATTGAGCGCACCCTATGCGCCGCTGTTTGCATGGGGCGACGGCGGCATGCAGCCGACGCACGCCGACGTCCCGGTGTTCCGCCCGTTCATGCTCGCGCACCCGCTCGAAGACCTCGAGGTCAATCTCGCCGACTATGTCGCCGAATGGAAATGGGACGGCATCCGCATCCAGCTGGTCCATGTCGCCGGGCAGACGCGGCTGTTCAGTCGCGCCGGCGACGACATCACCGGCAGCTTCCCCGAGGTTGCCGCCGCATACCGCTGGCCCGGCGTGCTCGACGGCGAACTACTGGTGCGCGGCACCGTGCAAGGGGGTGAAGCGGCAAGCTTCAACGCGCTGCAGCAGCGGCTCGGGCGCAAGTCGGTGACCGCCAAGGCGATGGCCGAATTTCCGGCATTCGTCCGCGTCTATGACATTCTGTACGACGGCGACGACGACCTCCGCGCGCTGCCGTGGACGCAGCGGCGCACCCGGCTCGAGGCGGTGGTGCCCGGCCTCGACCCGGCGCGGTTCGACATTTCGGGGGTGATCGATGCGGCGGACTTTGCCGCGCTCGGCGCGATCCGGCTCGGCGCGCGCGATGCCGCGATCGAGGGCGTCATGCTCAAGCGCCGCGACAGCCCCTATGTCGCCGGGCGGCGCACCGGGCTGTGGTACAAATGGAAACGCGAGCCGCTCGTTGCCGACTGCGTGCTGATGTATGCGCAGCGCGGCCACGGCAAGCGGTCGAGCTTTTACAGCGACTACACCTTCGGCTGCTGGACCGAGGACGGCGAACTGCTGCCGGTCGGCAAGGCGTACAGCGGCTTCACCGATGTCGAGCTGGCGATGCTCGACAAGTTTGTCCGCACACACACGTTGGCGCGCTTCGGCCCGGTCCGCGAAGTCGAGAAAAGCCTCGTATTCGAAGTTGCCTTCGATTCGCTGCACGCCTCGACGCGCCACAAATCGGGGCTGGCGATGCGCTTCCCGCGCATCGCCCGCATCCGCCTCGACAAGCCCGCCGCCGAAGCCGACCGGATTGCCACGCTGCAGCGGATGATTACCTGACTTCGATCGGCAGCCCCAGCTTGGCGAGCTGCGGCTCGACCAGCTTGCGGTCGCCGACGATCACCCAGATCATGCCATCGGGCTGCAGCGCCGGAACCTGCGCATTGATCTCGGCCAGCGTCAGCGCGCGGTACCGGCGGCTGATCGTCACCTGATAGTCATCCGGGCGGCCGAGCACATAGTTGCGCTCGATCGCCGTCAGCACCGCGCCCGCCGTCTCGAACTCGCCGGGCAGCGCGCGCGTCACGCCGTTGACGGCACGCGTCAGCTCGGGCTGCACGGCGGGCTTGGCGGCCACCACTTCGCGCATGTCGGCGATCATTGCCGCAATCGAGTCGCCGGTGCGATCGGTCTGCACGGGCGCGACGATGAACAGCGGCAACGTCTCGCGCACGCTATAGATTTCGCTGGCGACGCCGTACGACCAGCCCTTGGTCTCGCGCAGGTCGGTGTTGAGCCGCGAGAAGAAGTCGCCGCCGACGATGTCGTTGGCAACGCGCAGTTGCACCGGATCGTCGGTGCCCTTGGCGTTGAGCAGCTTGCCCGCGATGATCAGCGACTGCGGCGACCCAGGCCGGTCGAGCAGCACGATCCGCGACGGTGCCACCGGCGGCAGTGCTGGAAACGACTTGACGCCCTTGGCAACGCCGGGTGCCGCGCGCCAGTCGCCGAGCACGGCTTCGAGCTGCGGCTTGAGCTCGGCCATCGTCGTGTCGCCGGTCACGAACAGCACGCCGTTGTCGGGGCGGATCCATGCGTCGTGGAACGCCACCAGGTCGGCGCGCGTCACGGCCTTTACCCCGGGTTCGGTACCGCTGCCCGTCAGCGGCACGCCGTACGGATGCCCGGCTCCAAACAGCAGCGGCGGCAGGGTGCGCACGGCAAGCGCCTGCGGATCGGTCGCCTCCTGCGCGATCCCCGCCAGCGTGATGGCGCGCAGCCGCTCGATCTGATCGGGGGCGAACGCCGGGTTGCGGACGATGTCGGCGAACAGCGCGAGGCTGGGGCGCAGGTTGGGCTTGAGCGCGGTCATCGAAACACGCGTCCGGTCGGCATCGGCGGTGGCGCCGATCCCGGCGCCAAGCCGCTCCTGCAGCTCGGCTATCGCGCGCCCCGCCAATGTCGTCGTGCCCTCGTCGAGCAGGCTCAGCATCAGCTTTTGCGTGCCGAGCTTGTCATGCGGGTCAGCGGCCAGCCCGGCGTCGAACGACAACCGCATCTGCACCACCGGTACCGTCGCGCGGCGCGCCAGCACGACCTGCAGCCCGTTCGACAGCGTCGTGCGCTCGACCGCCGGAAACACCAGATCGGGCGTTCCGGTCACCTTGGGCAGTTTCGAGGTATCGCCGTCGGCGCTGTGCTGCGGCGGCAATGCCACCGGCGCGGCTTCGGCGACGGTCGCTTCGCGCTTGCCGGGCAGCGTCGTCAGGCGGAAATCGCCGCGTGCCAGCCACTGGCGCGCCGCGGCCGCGACGCTGGCGGGCGTGGCGGCAGCATAGCGTTCAAGCTCGACCCGGTAGAACGCCGGGTCACCGTCATAGACCGCGCCTTCGGCAAGCGCGACCGCCTTGCCGGCAAAGCCGCCGACGCGCTCCAGCCCGCGAATGGTATTGGCGACGTTGCCGGTCACGACCCGGCGCACCTCGTCGTCGGTCGGGCCGTCCTTGAGGAACTGCGCCATCACCGCATCGATGCGCGCTTCGACCGCCGCCGGATCGACGCCGGGCTTCAGATCGACGTCGAACTGCGCGATGCTGACCTTTTCGAACGCCTGGACATTGCCGCTCACCGACACCGCCAGCTGACGGTCACGGACAAGGTCGTTGTACAAACGCGACGAGCCGCCGCCGCCGAGGATGCTCGCGGCAATATCGATCGGCACGGTTGCGGCATCGCTGCGCCCCGGCACCACGAACACCCGGGTCAGTTTCGGCGCGGCAACCGCGTCATGGATCGTCAGTCGCGTCGTCGCGGTGCGCACCGGCACCGGCGCGGCATAGCGTTCGGGGGCTGGACCCTTCGGGATCGCGCCGAAATATTGCGCGACCTGCGTCTTTGCGGTCGCAAGGTCGATGTCGCCCGCCAACACCAGTACGGCGTTGTTCGGACCATAGCCGGCGCGGAACCAGCCCTTCACATCGGCGAGCGACGCCTTGTCGAGGTCGGCCATGCTGCCGATCGTCGAATGATGATACGGGTGCCCGACCGGGAACAGATTTTCGTAAATCGCATATTCGCTCAAGCCGAACGGCTGGTTGTCACCCTGCCGCTTTTCGTTCTGGACGACGCCGCGTTGCAGATCGAGCTTGGCCTGCGTGATCGCACCGAGCAGGTGCCCCATGCGGTCGGCTTCGAGGAACAGCGCCAGCCCCAATGCGGGCGTCGGCACATTCTCGAAATAGTTGGTGCGGTCGAACCATGTCGTGCCGTTGTAATCGGTCGCGCCGACATCCTGCAGCGGCTTGAAGAAATCGGCATTGTGGTTTTCCGAGCCCGAAAACATCAGATGCTCGAACAGATGCGCAAAGCCGGTCTTGCCCGCCGGTTCGTCCTTCGAACCGATGTGATACCAGATGCTGACCGCGACGATCGGGGCCTTGCGGTCGGTATGGACGATGACGCGCAGTCCGTTCGGCAGCGTGAACTGCTCGTAGGGAATGGCGACCTGCTTGACGAGCGCACTGATCGGCGCGGGCGCCGGGTCGGCCGCGAGCGCGGGCACCCCCGCCAGCATGGTTGCCGCCGTCAACGCCCGTGCCCAGTTGCGCATGTGTCTGCCTTTAAGGTTGGAATGCACGGTGTTAGCGCGGGGGTGCGGCGGATGCCAGTGGTGTGAGGACGCGGGGGCGTGATCGGGGAGGTGCGCGGGCTAAGAGCTAGTGACGGGTTGGGGGTGGAAACGGGAATGGCCGCTATTGGAATCCTGTTCCAGCGAAACTGCCATTCGCATAGAGACCGAGGGCTACAGAAGCTGCTGGAGGCTGCAAGAAGTGATCTTCGAGACAACCAACGATGATTACGCTTTGCTACGATCCGGAAGCGCGCCAAGACATTTCATCCTTGCCGACACACCGATCGCGCCACTTGAAATCATCGAGATGCTGAGCGCTGTTGCGGCCAAGGTTGGCGAGGCATTCAACCCGGTGTCGTGGCTTATCGTCGAAGACGATGAGCTAGTTGGATTGTGTTCAGTCACTCGTCCACCAACTGGCGGCGTGATCGATATCGGATATGGTGTCGCACCTAGCAGGCAAAATCGCGGGATTGCCCGAAGAGCTATTGGCGAGATTGTTAAGTGGGCAATCAGCACGCCGAACGTCGTCGCCTTAACCGCCGACACCGCGCCAGAGAACATCGCTTCTCAGCGGGTTCTCCAAGCAAATGGATTTGACCGTGTTGGGGAGCGGATGGACGAAGAAGACGGTCGGCTGATCTGCTGGCAATATCCAACCTTGTGAACGCCTCCGTCATGGCGAGGGGGGCGGCTTCGGGGTCGAAAGCAGCCACGCCTCAAAACTCACTCCCCTACCGCGCCACCCGCAGCACCCGCCCGTCGTCCGCATCCGTCGTCACCCAGATCGCCCCATCCGGCGCCACCCGCACGTCGCGCACGCGCTCGGCGATTTCGGGGAATTCGCGCGTGCGCCCGAGCACCTTGCCTGCCGCGTCGACGTGGACGCGTTGCACCTGTTCGGCCTTGAGGGCGCCGACGAGCAGGTCGCCTGCCCATTCGGGGAACATCCGGCCGCGATAGACCGCCAGCCCCGACGGCGCGATCGACGGCACCCAAACGGTAATGCCGTCGACCATGCCCGCGACGCGCTTGTTCGGCGACACCGGCGTGCCGTCGTAGTTGACGCCGTAGCAAGCGCGCGGCCAGCCATAATTCGCAGCCGGGGTCAGCACGTTGATCTCGTCACCGCCCATCGGGCCATGTTCCTCCTCGTACAACCGGTGCGCGACCGCGTCATACGCCAGCCCCTGCGGGTTGCGGTGGCCCCAGCTGTACAGCTTGGGGTCCGCGCCGGGCTTGCCGATGAACGGATTGTCCTTCGGCACGCTGCCGTCGTCATTGAGCCGTAGCGTCTTGCCGAGTTCGCTCGACAGCTTTTGCGCTTCCTCGCGATAGTCGAAACCCTCGCCGGTGGTCAGCACGAAGGTGCCGTCGGGCAGGAACGCCATCCGCCCGCCGAAATGCGCCGCAGTCGCCTTGCCGGGCTGGACGCGGACGATCTCCTGCCCGGCGGCAAGCGCCATGCCGTCGAGGCGGGCGCGAAAGACGCGGGTGGCATTCGACTGCGCGGTCCCGGCGGCATAGGTCAGGTACAGCAGGTGGTTGCTGGGGAACTGCGGGTGCAGCACGACATCGAACAGCCCGCCCTGCCCCTCATTGTACACCGACGGGACGCCGGTGATCGGCTGCGCGACGAGCTTGCCACCCGAAATCAGCCGCAGCTTGCCGTTGCGTTCGGTAACGAGTTGATCGCCGTTCGGCAGGAAGGCGATGCTCCACGGATGGTCGAGGCCGGTGGCGATGGTGGTGATGCGATAGGCAGGCGCGGCGCTGGTCAGCAGGACGGCAGCAGCGATCAGGATCAGTCGACGCATCATTTACTCCGTGGCGGCCCCTTGTGTGTCTATCACGCAACACTAAATCGATGCTTATGAACATCGAAAAATTCACCGAGCGCGCCCGCGGCTTTTTGCAGGCGGCGCAGACCATCGCAATCCGCGAACAGCATCAGCGTGTCGCGCCCGAGCATCTGCTCAAGGCGTTGCTCGACGACGACGAGGGCATGGCGGCGAACCTGATCCGCGCCGGCGGTGGCCGCCCCGAGACCGCGCTGCAGCTGACCGACTTGGCGCTCGCCAAGATCGCGAAGGTCAGCGGCGCGGGCGCGCAACAGGTGGCGTGGGACAGCGACACGGTGCGCATCCTCGACACCGCCGAGCAGATCGCGACCAAGGCGGGCGATAGCTTCGTGCCGGTCGAGCGGCTGTTGATGGCGATTGCACTGGCGACGACGACTGCGGCGGGCAAGGCGCTCGCCGATGCCGGCGTGACCGCGACGGGCCTCAACAGCACGATCGACGCGGTGCGCAAGGGCCGCAAGGCCGACAGCGCCAATGCCGAGGCGGGTTTCGATGCGCTCAAGAAATATGCGCGCGACCTGACGCAGGCGGCGCGCGACGGCAAGCTCGACCCGGTCATCGGCCGCGACGAAGAAATCCGCCGGACGATCCAGGTGCTGGCGCGCCGGACCAAGAACAATCCCGTGCTGATCGGCGAGCCCGGCGTCGGCAAGACCGCGATCGTCGAGGGGCTGGCGCTGCGCATCGCCAACGGCGACGTGCCCGACGGCATCAAGGATCAGCGACTGATGTCGCTCGACATGGGCGCGCTGATTGCGGGCGCGAAATATCGCGGCGAGTTCGAGGAGCGGCTCAAGGCCGTGCTCGACGAAGTCCGCGCCGCCGATGCCAACGTCCTGCTGTTCATCGACGAGATGCACCAACTGGTCGGCGCGGGCAAAGGCGAAGGCGCGATGGACGCCGGCAACCTGCTCAAGCCCGCACTCGCGCGCGGCGAGTTGCACTGCATCGGCGCGACGACGCTTGCCGAATATCGCAAATATATCGAGAAAGACGCCGCGCTCGAACGCCGCTTCCAGCCGGTGTTCGTCGGCGAGCCGACGGTCGAGGATACCATTTCGATCCTGCGCGGCCTGAAAGAGAAATACGAACTCCACCACGGCGTGCGCATCACCGATGCCGCGATCGTCGCCGCCGCGACGCTGTCGAACCGCTATATCGCCGACCGCTTCCTGCCCGACAAGGCGATCGACCTGATGGACGAGGCCGCCAGCCGCCTGCGCATGGAAGTCGAGTCGAAGCCCGAGGAGATCGAGAACCTCGACCGCCGGACGATGCAGCTCAAGATCGAGCGTGCGGCGCTGCAAAAGGAAACCGACCGGCCGTCGCAGGACCGGTTGGCGGCGCTCGAAACCGAACTCGCCGACTTGGAAGAACGCTCGCGCGAACTGACCGCGCGCTGGCAGGCCGACAAGGACAAGCTGTCGGCCGCGACGCGCATCAAGGAGCAGCTCGACGCAGCACGGCTCGAAGTCGAACAGGCACAGCGCAGCGGTAACTACGCCCGCGCCGGCGAGCTGACCTATGGCACCGTGCCCGACCTCGAACGCCAGCTCGCCGAGGCGGAGGGGGCGACCGCGTCCGCGATGGTCCGCGAGGAGGTGACCGCCGAAGACATTGCCAGCGTCGTCTCGCGCTGGACCGGCGTGCCGGTCGACAAGATGCTCGAAGGCGAGCGCGCCAAGTTGCTGGGCATGGAGGACACGCTGAATGACCAGGTCATCGGGCAGTCCGCCGCGATCCACGCCGTCGCTGCCGCCGTCCGCCGTTCGCGCGCCGGGCTACAAGACCCCAATCGTCCGCTCGGCAGCTTCCTGTTTCTCGGGCCGACCGGCGTCGGCAAGACCGAGCTGACGAAGGCGCTCGCGCGCTTTCTGTTCGATGACCCGTCGGCGATGGTGCGGATCGACATGAGCGAATTCATGGAAAAGCATGCCGTCAGCCGCCTGATCGGCGCGCCTCCGGGCTATGTCGGCTATGAGGAAGGCGGCGTACTGACCGAGGCCGTCCGCCGTCGTCCGTATCAGGTGATCCTGTTCGACGAGGTCGAGAAGGCGCACCCCGATGTGTTCAACGTGCTGTTGCAGGTGCTCGATGACGGCCGCCTGACCGATGGCCAAGGGCGCACGGTCGATTTCACCAACACGCTGATTATCCTGACGTCGAACCTCGGCTCGCAATATATCGCAGCACTGCCCGACGGCGCATCGGTGAGCGAAGTCGAGCCCAAGGTCATGGAGATGGTCCGCGCGCATTTCCGCCCGGAGTTCCTCAACCGGCTCGACGAGATCATCCTGTTCAACCGGCTGGCGGCGGAACATATGGGGCGCATCGTCGACCTGCAGGTCAAGCGCGTGCAGGCGATGCTGACCGACCGCAAAGTGACGCTCGATCTGACCGACGCCGCGCGCCGCTGGCTGGCCCGCGTCGGCTATGACCCGGTGTACGGTGCACGGCCGCTTAAGCGTACGGTCCAGAAATACCTGCAGGACCCGCTCGCCGACCGCATCCTCGCGGGCGACGTCGCCG
Source organism: Sphingomonadales bacterium (assembly GCA_038225475.1). Taxonomy (GTDB): domain Bacteria; phylum Pseudomonadota; class Alphaproteobacteria; order Sphingomonadales; family Sphingomonadaceae; genus Polymorphobacter_B. The sequence goes on along the minus strand of JBBRRA010000003.1, from coordinate 200,403 downwards.
ACGGCAGCACCGTGCACGTCGACGAGGGCGACGGGCGGCTGGTGTTGGGGGGTTAGGGGCGACTGGTCAATTTCCGTCCGGTCTGCCGGTACCCGCTGAAACAATCCGGCGCGCCTCATTCTGGTGGGCCAAATCAGTGGCCGCCCATTGTTTGGCCGTCCGACAAGTTCGGTGCGAGCGGACAAGCGAACCGATCTCCGACTCCTTCCGGCAGATCAGCTTCGCGTCGTCGGCGTCGGATGCCGGTTGCACGACTGCCGCAGACTGGGGTTCGCTTGCGGGTGCCGCGACGCTCGTTGCTGTCGCTAGCGTCAAGACAATAAGCACTGCAAGTTTATCCATGGGTCATCCAGCTGTTGCGACGTCTGATGCTATAAATCGCGGGGCCGGATTACCACTAAAATTATGTTTGATGTTGCGCCACGGCGGCGGGACGGATCACATGGCGTGCAATGACGATTAGCTCTGATCTCCAACGAATTGCCCGTGACCCGCTGTGGTTTCCCCACCGGTACGATCCCGGCCATGATGCGGTCCACTTTCTGCAGCTGGAGCGCAGTGTCCATCGCGCTGCGACCTTCATTACCGATGAATATCTGCCCGCAAACGCGACGCGGGCCATTCTCCGGCGCTCCGATGTAGTCGCGGCGTCGGGCGGTGAAGCGCCGCTGCATTTTATTTTTCATTCGGCCTATTGCTGTTCGACGATGCTCGCTCGCGCCTTCGATTGCGAGCAGGTCGCGATGGGTTTGAAGGAACCTGTCATCCTGAACGACATCATCGGCTGGAAGCACCGCGGCGCTACAGCTCCGGACATCGATGCCGTGCTGGCAGATGCGCTCCACCTGCTCGCGCGGCCCTTCAGCGCCGGCGAAGCTGTCATCGTCAAGCCATCAAATGTTATCAACGCTTTGGCTCCCAGAATTCTGGCGCTCAAACCCCGTGCCGCAGCGGTGATGCTCTATGCTCCGCTCAAGACCTACCTCGGCTCAATCGCGCGCAAGGGTATGTGGGGACGGCTTTGGATGCGCGAGTTGTTCGTCAAGCAACTGGGCGACGGCTTGCTCGACTTCGGTTTCGCAACCTCGGATTATCTTGGTCAAACCGATCTGCAGATCGCCGCGCTCGGCTGGCTGGCGCAGCATGCGCTGTTTGTCCGCCTAGCAATCGAACATGGGCCGCAACGGGTTCGGACCCTCGACAGCGAGACGCTTGTTGCTCGCCCTGCCGAAGTCATGCGCGCATTGGGCGAGCTATTCGGCTTGTCGCTCGACGCCGAAGCGATTGCCGCCGGACCGGCTTTTACCAGCCATTCGAAAACGCGCGGCGCGTTCAGTGCCGCGGCACGCGCCGACGAACGAAAGATGGTCGGCGCGCTCGACGCGGGCGAGATCGACAAGGTCGCAGTGTGGGCTGCTGCAGTCGCCGATGCCCGTGGCGTGCCAATGATTGCGCCGTCACCGTTGCTGCGCTGACACAAAAAAAGGCGGGCACATGGCCCGCCTTTTTCAGATCGCCGAAGCGTTTAGTATTTGAAGTTGACGGTGAACGCGAACCGACGACCGAGCGCGTCGTACGTCGACGGATAGGTGTTGCCGCTGTTGTAAGCCGTCGCGCCGATCGTGTTGCCGACGACGGGCGGGTTGCGATCGAACAGGTTGCTGACCGTCAGTGTGAGGTCGAGCGACTTGGTAATCGCAGCACGACCCGTCAGGTCGAAGTAGTTGTACGACGGGATCTTGTTGAAGTTCGCCGACTGGCCGTTGAGGTCGCCACCAACGAGCGTCCCGCTGAAGCGCGTGCCGGTGATCGGCTCGAACTTGGTCGGCGAGATGTGACGCCACAGCACCGAGACATCAAACACATCGAAGCTCAGCGTGGTCCGCTGTGTCCACGATACCTGCGGCTGGATCGACGGGCAGTTGGTGCTGTAGTAGCCGGTGCAATCGCGGTTGATCGACTTCGAGCTCAACACGTTGGCCCGGAACTTCGAGCTCATCGTGTAGTTGCCCTGGAAGAACAGGTTGAGCTTTGCGAAGCCGATGTCGCGGCTGTAATTCGCCGAGATATCGATACCATCCGTCGACAACGCGCCGTTATTCGAAAGTGCGAGCGGCAGGCCGAAGGTGGTCGACGGGCTGCCCGAGAGTTGCCCGGTGCCCGGATTGCGGCGGATACCGGTGCACGCCGCCGAAGCTGCCGATGCCGCGGTGATGCTCCCGAAGCATGAGTCGAGTGCATCGCCCGGCGTCGGCAACGTGATCGCGTTGGCGACTTTGATATTGTAATAGTCAACCGAGAGCGAGAGCGAGCGAACGAAAGTCGGCTGGAAAACGCCGCCGACGGTGAAGCTGTTCGACGTTTCCGGCTTCAGATTGATGTTACCGCCACTGGTTTCGTTCGCCTGACCCGAGTTCGGCTTGGCGATAGTACCGATCGAAGCGGCCGGTGCACCCTGTGCAAGGCAGATTGCCTTCAAGTTGGCATCGGTCAGCGGCGCAGCACCAACACAAGGCTCGGTGGTCAGGTTGGTCAGGCCAACGGTAACCGGCGTAAACAGCTCGTTGATGTTCGGCGCGCGCACAGCGTGTTGATAAATTCCGCGAATACGGAAGCCATCGGCAGGCTCCCATGTGCCGCCGCCCTTGTAGGTGGTGGTGTTGTACGACGGGCTACCGGCGGCATCGACCTTGTAGTGCGAATAGCGAATACCGGCTTCGAGCTCGAGCTTGTTGAAGAATGGCTTGTCCTGAATGACCGGAGCAATCAACTCGCCGAAGCCTTCGGTGACTTCATAGCCGCCCTTGATGTCGGGAGCAGCGCCACCGGCACCGCCGAGTTCGCCAGCAGTCTTGGCGAGCAAGTCGGCGTTCTGCGTGGCGGTGTACTTGCGGTACTCGGTACCAACGGCGAAGCCGATTGCATCGGTCGCGAACGGCGACGCGAAGCCCAAGTCACCGTTGAGGACGCCGCGAGCCTGCGCTAGCGATGTGCGGTTGCGCGTCGAGCTGTTCGCCGTCAGGAACGCCGCCTGCGCGGGCGTGATGCTGCCCGCGCCACCAAAGATGTTGAGCGGCACGCAGCCCTTCGAGGTGTCGATACAAGTGGTGGTGTTGGTGGCAGCGACCGCCTGCTTGACCCGCGACAGGAGCACGTAGTTCTGGATGGTCTGCAGGTTCTCGCTTTCGCCGTACGAACCGTTGACGTCCCAGTTGATGTGCTCGTTGATCTTGCCCTTCGCGCCGAAGCGATAATCGAAGACCGTCGTGACATAATCGCTGACGCGCGGGCCGACGTCGGGGGTCCGGCGCAGCGTTTCGACATCGAGCGTCTTATAGTTCGGGTCGGTCGGCGTCAGCGCAGCGGCAGCAAGCGTGCACTGCGTCGGCGTGATTCCCTGGTCGGCGCAAAGCTGATTGCGTGCGCCGAGCGGCAGGAACGGGTTGCTGACCGGGACAAACAAGTCTTCGTCGAAGATGCCCGACGGCGCGATCACGGTATCGACCGTGTTCTTCGAGAACAGCCCGCGTGCATAGACTTCGATGTTATCTGAAAGCTCGTAGTTGCCCGCCGCGTAGATGTTGGCGCGCTTGAACGGCGTCTGGAAGACGTTGTACGGGTTGAAATTGAACTGCTGATACACTGGCACCAGCAACCCGGTAGTCGGATCGATCTGCGTCTGCTGACCGTTGAGGATAATTTCAGCCGGGACAGTGACGTCCGAACCCGCCGACTTGCCGGTTGTCGAGCTGTACTGCGTGTTCGAGAACTGACGATCGCCCTGCGAAACCGGGTCAGCGTGCTGATAGCCGATGCTCAGCACGACGTTGCCGCGACCATCGGCGAGGTTTGCACCGATCGTCAGGTCGGTGTGGTAGTAGGCACCGTCACCTTTGCCGTCGATCTGGTAGCCAGCCGACAGGTTAACGCCCGAAAAATTCTTTTTTGTGACGAAGTTAACGACACCCGAGATCGCATCGGCACCGTAAGTGGTCGAAGCGCCACCGGTCAGCGCCTCGGTGCGCTCGACAAGCGCGAGCGGGATGTTGTTAAGATCGACGCGACCGACTGTATTCGACGGCGTGATGCGGTTACCATCGATCAGGACGATGTTGCGGTTCGAACCAAGCCCGCGCAAGTCGACGTATGACGCGCCGCCATTACCGTTGTTTACGGCCGCACCGATGTTCGGAACGACACCCGGCAGCGTGCGCAGCACTTCTTCGGCGACATTGCTCTGGCGCAGCGCAATTTCGTCTGAACCGATCACCGCCACCGGCGACGAGCTGACGAGGTTCGGGTTTTTGATCAACGAACCCGTGACGGTGATGACTGGCTCGCTGTCCGCTACAGGCGTCGCGTCGACGGCGGCAGCAACCTTCGTCGGCGCAGTCTGCGCAAACGCCGGCAATGCAAAGGCAGCGGCACCGACCAGAATGGTCGATCGCAACAAAATCGTCTTGGTGTTCTTGGCAGACATAGTGGTCCCCTATTCGCTGGTGCGCCACCCAGTTTGCCCATAGGCCCTGGATTGCACGTGGCCTTCTTTATGAAAGCGTGACCATTGTACTGCAACCGCGTTACGCAAAACCGCAACAGTTACCCGGACGTTGTTGCAAATCTGACACAATGCGATAGGGGCAAGTCGACTGGTTCGTTTTTCTCCCGTTAGGAGGGTAGTATGCGCGTCATTGTCTGCAGTGTCTTTACCGCAACCTTCGTGCAGTTTGCCGGTCCCGCAGCAAGCGCGCCCGTAAAGGCCATGGCGGCGATCTCGGCATGTCGCGCAGAACCGAATGATACCAAACGGCTAGCCTGCTACGATGCTGCGGTCGGTCCGTTTGCAGACGCGGTCGCCAAGGGCGACGTCAAGGTCGTCGACCGGGAAGATATGCGCCAGACGCGTCGCTCGCTCTTCGGTTTCCAGCTCCCGCGCCTGCCATTCTTCGGCGGCGACGACAGCGGGAAAGACACGCTCACCGAGATCGACACCACGCTGGCCAGTGCGCGCGAGATCGGCGGCGGGAACTGGTCGCTGACGATGGCGGACGGCGCTGTCTGGAATACCGCCGAGCATCTGCCGAGAGACCCCAAGACAGGCGTGAAGGTTAAACTCCAGGCCGGCGCCCTTGGCGGCTATTTCGTTACAGTTGGCACGCAGCGCTCCGTCAGGGCGCTGCGGGTAAGATAGTCGGCGATGACGGCGAGAGCGGCAAGCGAACCGCGGCAACTCAACGATGTCGGCATGCGCGCGCTCGCGGCGGGCGATGCAGCGCGCGCGTTGACTGCATTTGCCGCAGCCGCCGAGCTTGACCCGAATGCACCGGCGCTTTGGCTCAACCTTGCCAAGGCACAGCGCCTGCTCAACGACGACAGCGGCGAGCGCGCTGCCCTTGAACGGGTACTCGCGCTCGATGCGATCAACCTGACGGCGTTGATACGCAAGGCGGAGTTGCTTCAGCGTCGCGGCGAGTTGGCGGCGGCGACACAGCTTTGGGCGGGCGTGCTCGCCGTGGCGCCGCCGCGTGATCAGCGCTCGCCAGCGCTTGCGGAACTGCTCGACCCCGCAGAGGCATTCGTCGCCGAGCGCAATCGGGCCTTTGCCGCGATGCTCGATGCAACGCTGCTCCCCGCGCGCGCCGCCATTGGAGGCGATCAACGGCGGTTCGATGCGGCGATCGATACCGCGCTCGGACGGCGGCGGATTTTTGCAAATGAGTGCGCCGGCCTGCATTTCCCGTTCCTGCCGGCTGACGAGTTTTTTCCACGTGCCCACTTCCCGTGGATCGCTGCGTTGGAGACGCATACCGCAGCGATTCGGGCTGAAGTAACGGCGTTGCTCGCCGACGGCAGTGACGGAGTGGTTCCGTACGTTGCGATGGAGCCGGGTGTTCCGGCAAATAAATGGACGCCTCTCGATCATTCGCTCGACTGGAGCGCCTATTACCTCTGGAAATACGGCAATCCAATTGCTTCGGCGCTGGCGCAGTGCCCGGCGACTGCCGCGGCATTGGCAAACGTACCGGCGGCCGATCTACCGGGGCGCGCGCCAACTGCCTTTTTCTCGATCCTGAAACCGCACACACGTATTCCGCCGCATACCGGGGTCAGCAATACCCGCGCGATCATCCACCTGCCGCTGATTGTTCCCGCCGCGTGCGGCTTTCGCGTTGGCGGCGAAACCCGCCGCTGGGTGGAAGGCGAAGCGTTTGGTTTCGACGACACGATCGAGCATGAGGCGTGGAACGACAGCGATCGCGTTCGCGTGATCCTGATCCTCGACGTCTGGAACCCGCATATCACTGTGCCGGAGCGCGAATTGCTGCGCGACTTTTATCGCGCCGCCGACGCCGGTGGCTTTTATCCGCCGCCGACCGAATGACGGTCGCAGCACAAGCGCAGGCGGGCGTTGCGGCGTGGCAGCGCGGCGATGCTGCGGCCGCCCGGACGATGTTTGAAGCTGTCGTGGCCGCTGGACGCGCAACTCCGCAACTATGGCTGCTGCTCGCACAGGCATGCACGGCGCTCGACGATGGTCCGGCGGCGCATGTCGCGCTCGATCAGGTTCTCGGGGCCGATGGTCGCAACCTTTTTGCCCTGACGATGAAGGGGGACTTGCTGGCCATGGCGGGCGATGACCGGGGCGCAGCGGCATTTTACGGTCTGGCGCTGACCAATGCGCCACCCGCTGCCGAACGATCGCCCGACCTTGCGGTTCGGCTTGCCCGCGCCGCTGCGGCAACGGCGGCGATACAAGCGCGGTTCGACGCGCATCTGGCTTCGCAGCTCGATCGGCAAGGCATCGCCAGCGCCCGGCCGCCACGTTTCATCGAAGCACTGGACATTCTTAGCGGCGCCAAGTCCGTCTATCTTCAGCAGCCAACAAGCTTTTATTATCCTGGCCTGCCGCAACGGCAATTCTATGAGGCAGCCACGTTCGCATGGATTCCCAGGCTGCTGGCAGCGGTTCCCGCGATGCGCCGCGAACTCGACGATATCCTTGCCGGGGGCGACGGCTTGCGCCCGTATGTCGAAGGCACGCCGGGGCGCCCCAACCGCGGCCATGCGCTGCTCGACGACCCGAGCTGGAGCGCCTGGCATCTGCTGCAGGCTGGCGAACCCTTGATCGCGGCGAGGGAACATGCGCCCGCAACGCTCGCCGCGCTGAAGCTTGCCCCCTTGCCACGAATATCCGGCCGCTCGCCGATGGCGTTGTTTTCGGTGCTGCGCCCGCGAACTCATATTCCAGCGCATACCGGCATGCTCAACACACGACTGATCTGTCATATCCCGCTGATCGTGCCCGATGGCTGCCGCCTGCGCGTCGGCAATGAGACACGCGCCGTGGTCGCGGGCGAGCCGATGATCTTCGACGACAGCATCGAACATGAGGCGTGGAACGGCAGCGACGAAACCCGGGTCGTCCTGTTGTTCGAAATCTGGCGTCCCGAGCTCGATGCAGACGAACGAACGGCGCTGACCGCATTGTTCGAAGCGATCGGTGACTATCCCGCGCCCTAAGGCGTCCCCGTCACCAGCAGTTGCGGATCGACGCGGACGCTGCCCCAGTTCATCGCCCAGTGCAGGTGCGGCCCGGTGGCGCGGCCGGTCTTGCCGACCTCGCCGATCACGTCGCCGCGATTGACGCGCTGGCCGACCTTGACGTCGATCCGCGACAAATGAAGGAACGCCGAGACCAGCCCATGGCCGTGATCGAGCAGCACCAGATTACCTTCGAGCGTCAGCGGGCCTTCGGCAAACCGTACGACGCCTTCGGCGGGCGCGAGCACTGGGGTGCCCGGCTTGGCGGCGACATCGACGCCGAAATGCGGGCTTTTCGGCACGCCGCCGAGGATGCGTTGCGACCCATAGACGCCGCTGATGCGGCCGTGCGCGGGCCAGCCAAAGGCTTGCGCCCATCCGGTTTCGTCGCTGACGCCGGCGCGCGCGGCGGCGATCCGCGCCACCTCGACGGCGCGGCGCGCATCATAGTCGGGATCGTCCTTGGTCGGCTGGACGAGCGATGGAATCGATTCGATCTGCCAGTTGCGCGGCGTCACCTGCACCAGTTTGAGCACGCGGCTACCGTCGGGCAGTTCGGCGGTCAGCGTGGCGATCGCTGTGGCATCGCGGCCGAAGCCGATGACAAAACGCCCGTCGCCCGCCAACCGGACCGGCACGCCGTCAAGGCTGAGCGCGCGCGTTCCGGTGGGGGCTGTCCCAAACACCAGCCCGCCCTGTACCGGCTGCCCGGCGATGCGCCAGTCGGGGTTTGCCGCGCCGGTCAGCAGCAGGAGCGCAAACGCCAGCGCCGAACGCACTATAGCCGGCCCGTCGCGCGCGCCTCGTTATACCGCGCCACGGCGATTTCGGGCGAGGCATAAGCCTCCTGCAGCTCGTGTGACCAATAGCGCAACGCGCCGAGCGGGATGCGCGCCTGCGTCACGGCGCACACGACATGGTCGCCCGGGCTGGCGACATGGAACGACCCCGACAGATACCGCAGCCGCGCCGGGCGACCGCCGCCATGGGTTTCGAGCATCATAACAGGCTTCCTTGGGCGGATGTTGTGACGGTCACCTTAGCATCTGCGAATTGCAGCGTCAGCCACGCTTGTCGCCGCGCCGCTGCCGCCGTTTTGACCAGCGTGCCGTCGGCGGTGCGGACCACGGCATAGCCGCGCGCCAGTACGCCGAGCGGTGACAGCGTTTCGAGCAATCGCGCTTGCGCGGCCAATGCCGCCCCGGCGCGGGTCGTCGCGTTCGCCAGCATGAACGGCCGCAGCCGCGCGGTAGTCTGCGTCAGCGTCTGGCGGTCGCGCGCCAGCAGGCGGCGCTGCGCGGTATCGAGCGCCAGGCTGCGCCCCTGGAGTTGTTCGGCGGCCTTCGCCTCGGCGCGGCGCAGCAGCCGGGGGTGAAGCGCGCTCCCGGCGCGGTCGAAACGGCCCTGCCACGCGGCGGCGGCGTTGCGCAACGCGCGCGGTAACCGTTCGGCAAGGTCGTCGGTGCGCTGCTGCCGCAGCCCCAGCAGCGTGCGCGGGCTCGGCAGGCGCTTGGCAAGTGCGGTCGTCCGCTCGGCGCGCGCGCTCACCATCCGCGCCGCCGCCCGGTCGAGCCGCAACCCCAAGCTGCCGACCGCAAAGCTCAGCTCGGCGAGCACCGGCACCGCGCGCTCGGCGGCGGCCGTCGGCGTCGGGGCGCGGTGGTCACCGGCGAAATCGATCAGCGTGGTGTCGGTTTCATGTCCCACCGCGGTGATCACCGGGATCGTACTGGCGGCCACCGCGCGGACGACGATTTCCTCGTTGAACGCCCACAGGTCCTCGACCGAACCGCCGCCGCGCGCGACGATCAGCAAGTCGGGGCGCGTGACCGGTCCGCCCCGTTCGAGCGCGTTGAACCCCGCAATCGCCGCCGCAATCTGCCCGGCTGCCGCGTCGCCTTGGACGACGACCGGCCAGACGATGACATGGCGCGGAAAGCGGTCGGCAAGCCGGTGCAGAATATCGCGGATCACCGCCCCTGTCGGCGACGTCACCACCCCGATGACGCGCGGAATATACGGCAGCGCGCGTTTGCGTGCCGGATCGAACAGCCCCTCGGCGGCAAGTTTCGCCTTCCGCGCCTCGAGCAACGCCATCAGCGCGCCCGCGCCAGCGGGCTCCATCCGCTCGATGATGATCTGGTATTTCGACCGGCCCGGATAGGTCGTCAGCTTGCCGGTCGCAATTACCTCGAGCCCGTCTTCGGGGCGGAAGTTCAGCGCGGCAAAGCCGGTTTTCCACATCACCCCGTCGAGCACGGCGGTCGCGTCCTTCAACGCCAGATAGGCATGCCCCGAGGCGGCGCGCTTATAGCCGCTGATCTCGCCGCGGACGCGCACCTGACCATAGCCGTCCTCCACCGTGCGCTTGAGCGCCAGCGCCAGTTCGCCGACCGAATATTCAGGAGTGTTGAGGGTCATTCGCCTTTGTAGGTTCGGGCAACCCGCCGCGCAACGTGGCGGCTGCGTTGCAAGGGCTGTTACCGTCGCCCCCGCGCCGCTACACGCTGTTGCCATGAACATCCTCGTCATCGGCGGCGGCGGGCGCGAACATGCGCTGTGCTGGAAATTGCGGCAGTCGCCGCGGACTGGCGCGCTCTATTGCGCACCGGGCAATGCCGGGATCGCGGCGGTGGCGACGTGCTTCGCACTCGACGCCGACGACCATGCCGCCGTGATCGCATTCGTCCGGGCACATGCGGTCGAGCTCGTGGTGATCGGACCCGAAGGACCACTGGTCAACGGGCTGGCGGACGCGTTGCGCACAGGCGGCATCCGCGCGTTCGGCCCATCGGCGGCAGCGGCGCAGCTCGAAGGCTCTAAGGGCTTCACCAAAGATTTGTGCGCCCGCGCTGGAATTCCGACGGCGGCCTATGCACGCTTCGAAACGCCGGCTGCGGCGCGGAGCCATGTCGCCGCGCACGCGCTGCCGCTCGTCGTCAAGGCAGACGGACTGGCGGCGGGCAAAGGCGTCGTGATCGCGCACACCCACGCCGAAGCCGCCGCCGCGCTCGACGCCCTGTCGGGCCCGGTGGTCATCGAAACCTTCCTGACCGGGCCTGAGGTGAGCTTTTTCGTGATCTGCGACGGCACCACCGCGCTGCCGCTCGCATCGGCGCAGGATCACAAGCGCGCGTTCGACGGCGATACCGGTCCCAATACGGGCGGCATGGGAGCCTACTCGCCCGCCGCCGTTTTCACGCCGCCGCTGCAGGCCGAAGTAATGGAGCGCATCATTGCGCCGACGATCGCGGCGATGGCAGCCGCAGGCACACCGTTCACCGGCATCCTGTATGCCGGCCTGATGCTGACGCCCACGGGTCCGCAATTGATCGAGTATAACACCCGCTTCGGCGACCCCGAATGTCAGGCGTTGATGCTGCGGCTCGAATCCGACCTTGTCGAATTGCTGGTTGCGGCGTGTGACGGTAAGCTCGACAGCGTGCGACCGGTCTGGAGCGACGACGTCGCGGTCGTCGTGGTGCTGGCGACGCGCGGCTATCCTGGGCCGCTGCTGCCGGGTGACGTCATCGGCGGGCTGGATGTCGGGCCCGGCGACGCGACCGTGATCCTGCACGCCGGCACCGCACGCGACAGCAGCGGGCAGTTCATCGCCGCCGGTGGACGCGTGCTCGGGATCGCTGCACGCGCGAAGACGGTTTCCGAAGCGCGGGCGCGCGCTTATGCTCGCGTCGCCGGCATCGACTGGCTGGGCGGATTTTTCCGCACCGATATCGCGGCGAACGCCGGTGGGGAGCACATATGACCAGCCGTCAGGAACAGTTTTCAGGCACCGGCGAGGTTCGCGCCGGTCTTGGCTTCGACGAGGCTCGGCTGGCGGCGTGGATGGCGGCGAACGTCGCCGATTTCGCCGGGCCGCTCAGCGTGCGGCAATTCAACGGCGGTCAATCGAACCCGACCTACAAGCTGACCACGCCGCGCCAGAATTACGTGCTGCGCCGCAAGCCGCCGGGCGTGCTGCTCAAGTCGGCGCACGCCGTCGACCGCGAATACCGGGTCATCACCGCGCTGCATGCGGCGGGGTTTCCGGCCCCGCGCACCTTTGGGCTGTGCACCGACGACAGCGTCATCGGCACGTGGTTCTATGTCATGGACTGTGTCGATGGCCGGGTGATCTGGGACACGACGTTTCCCGACGTGCCGAAGCCCGATCGGGCGGCCTATTTCGATGCGATGAACGCGACGATCGCACAGCTCCACAGCCTCGACCCGGCAGCGATCGGGCTCGGCGATTTCGGCAAGCCGGGCAATTATTTCGCCCGCCAGATCACGCGCTGGTCGCAGCAATATCTCGACGACACCGACGCCGGTCGCTTTCCCGATATGGACAAGCTGGTCGAATGGCTGCCCGCCAACATTCCCCCGGGCGAGGAAATCAGCGTCGTGCATGGGGATTACCGCTGCGATAACATGATCTTTCACCCCACCGAACCGCGCGTGCTCGCGGTGCTCGACTGGGAGCTTTCGACGCTGGGGCACCCGCTGGCGGATTTCAGCTATCATCTGATGATGTACCGGATGCCGACGACGACGTCGGCCGGGCTGCTCGGGCTCGATCTCGCGGCGCTCGGCATCCCGACCGAGGCCGAATACACCGCCGCCTATTGTCGCCGCACGGGCCGCGACGGCATCGCCAACATGGATTTCTATGTTGCGTACAACATGTTCCGGCTGGCCGCGATCGTCCACGGCATCCGCGGGCGGGTCGTGCGCGGTACGGCGGCAAGCGCGCACGCCAAGGCGATGGGGGAGACGGTCGGGCCACTCGCCGCGTTGGCCTGGGCGCAGGCGCAAGCGGCGGGCTAGGTCACGGGCTCGCAGCTGACCAGCACCTTGTCGATCTTGCGGCCGTCCATGTCGACGATCTCGAAGCGCCAGCCGTCGGCGCTGAACACCTCGCCGGTGTCGGGCAGATGGCGGATTTGCGCGAGGATATAGCCGGCGACCGTCTGATAGTCGCGGTTGTCGGGCAGCGTCACGCCCAAACGTGCCGCCATTTCATCAGCGGGCAGCGATCCCGATAGCAGCCATGACCCGTCGGCGCGCTCGATGGCGGGCGGGTCGTTGACATCGTCGAAGTCCGACCGGAATTCGCCCGCGATCGCAGCGAGCAGGTCGGCGGGCGTGACGATACCCTCGAAATGCCCATATTCGTCATGGACCAGCGCAATCGGGATTGCCGCATCGCGCAGCACGGCCAGCGCATCGACGGCGTCGAGCATGTCGGGCAGCACCGGGGCAGGCCGCGCCAGCGCCCGCAGGTCGAGCGGCTTGCCCTCGATCAGCGCCGCCACCACATCGCGCGCCTGCAGCACGCCGATGATGTCGTCGACCGACCCCGCCGCCACCGGCAGCCGCGTGTGCGGCGTCGCGATCAGCGCCGCCCGAGTATCGGCATCGGTGGCATCGGCGTCGAGCCAGTCGACATCGGTGCGCGGCGTCATCACGCCCCGCACCCGGCGATCGGCGAGGCGCATGACGCCCGAAATCATCGCATGTTCGCTTTGTTCGATCACGCCGGCGGTCTCGGCATCGGCAACGACCGAGCGCAGTTCCTCTTCGGTAACCATGTGGTTACCGTCGCGGCGCTGACCGAGCAGGCGGAACACCAGCGCGCTCGACCGGTCGAGCAACCACGCAAACGGTGCGGCAACGCGCGTCAACCCGAGCATGAACGGCGCCACAGCGCACGCGATCGCCTCGGGCGAACGCAGCGCGAACTGCTTGGGGACCAATTCGCCGACGATGACCGAAACATAGGTCGTCAGCACGATGACGACGCCGAAGCCGAGGTCCTCGGCGGTATGCGCCGACAGTCCGAACCAGACGCCGAACCGCTCGCCAGCCGGCCCGGCAAGGCTGGTCCCCGAATAAGCACCGTTCAGGATCGCCACCAGCGTGATACCGATCTGCGCCGACGACAACAGCCGCGCCGGATATTCGCTCAGTTGCAGCGCCGTCGCCGCCCCGCGCACACCCGCCGCCGCCAGCCCCTTCAGGCGCGGGCGACGCGACGCGACGATTGCCAGCTCGGACATGCTGAGAAAGCCATTGAGCAGGATCAATGCCAGCACGATGACGGCATCGGTCCACGGAAAGGGGTGCATATGCTCCACGCTCAGGTCGGCGGCTTGTGCCCGACCACAGCCTTGATGAATAAGGAACGCGCGCAGCGCAACCTTTGTTCATCGCGCGTTCGGCATTCGCGTGACTTAACGCTGGTCGCACTATCACAGGAGCACGGGTCGATGACCAAAAGCCTCATCATGCTGACTGCCTCGGTAAGCCTGTTGCTGACCGCCTGCGTGACCGATCCCGAAACCGGGCAGCAGCGGACCAACAATGCCGGTCGCGGCGCTCTCGCCGGGGGTGCCGGCGGCGCGCTGATCGGTGGCGGCATCGGCGGCAACGGCACCGGCGCGGTTATCGGCGGTGTGGTCGGCGCGCTGTTGGGCGGTGCTGCGGGCGGCTATATGGACAAGCAGGAGCGCGACCTGCGCGCGCGCACCGCAGGGACGGGAATCGGCGTCGAGCGTCAGGGCGACAATATCCGGCTCGAGATTCCGTCGGGCGTGACCTTCGATTTCAATTCGGCGGCGTTGCGCCCGGGCTTTCGTGCCACGCTCGATCAGGTTGCGCAGACGCTGACCAGCTATCCGTCGACCTATGTCGATGTCGGCGGCCATACCGATTCGATCGGCTCGGACGCGATCAACCAACGGCTGTCCGAAGACCGCGCGTTCACCGTGGCGACCTATCTCGAGCAGCGCGGCGTGGCGCGGGCGCGGATCCAGCCGCGCGGCTTCGGCAAGACGATGCCGATCGCGTCGAACGAAACCGACGAAGGCCGCGCGCAGAACCGCCGGGTCGAAATCCGCCTGACGCCGATCACCGAGGACACCGCGCGGCGGCGACCGGCGTATCCGCGCTAGCCGCGCAACCGCGCGCCCGCCTTGCCGGCGGCAGCGATGATCTTTGCCGACAGCGCCTCGATCTCGGCGTCGGTGAAACTGCGTTCGGCCGGCTGCAGCGTCACCGTCACCGCGAGGCTGAGCGTGCCGTCGGGGAGTTCGAACCGGTCGAACAGCGCAACGCCGGTGATCGCGGTCTTGTCGGCCCCCCGGACCGCGCGCAGCAGCGTCTCGGCGGCGACGTCCCCCGCCACGACGAACGCAAAATCGCGGCCGACCGACTGCAACGTCGGGGGCATGAATTGCGGACGCGACCGCTTTGCCGAGCGCGCCACCGGCAGCGCATCGAGATAGATTTCAGCGACCGCCACAGTGCCTTTCAGGTCCAAATCGGCAGCGACGCGCGGATGCAGTTCGCCGAAACTGGCAACGACCTGCTTCGGCCCAAGGCCCAGCCGACCCGAGCGGCCGGGATGATACCACGCATCGACCGGCGGCAGCACCTGCAGCCGCTCGACCGGTACGCCCGCCGCCGCCAGCGCGCCGAGCGCCTCGGCCTTCGCCGCGAACGCATCGAAGCCGGTGACCGCGCCCGTCTGCCAGTCGCGTTGCCGCGCCGCGCCCGCCAACACCAGTCCAACCGTCGGCGCTTCGCCACTGCTCAGATAGCGTCGGCCAAGTTCGAACAGGCGCACGCTCGGCTGGCCGCGGTCGAGATTGCGCCGCGCCGCCATCAGCAGCCCGGGCAGCAGCGACGGGCGCATGGCGGCGAGCTCGGCCGAGATCGGATTTTCCAGCGTCCACGCCGCGCCGCCGAAGCGATCGGCAACAGCGGGCGGCACGAAGCTCCACGTCACCGCCTCGTCGAGCCCCCGCGCCGCAATCGCACGCCGCACGCGGCGTTCGGTCAGTTGCGCCGCCGTCGCGGTCGGGCGGGCAACGCCCTCGGCGCGCGGCAGCGGGGTCGAAGGAATGTTTGCATAGCCGTGAATGCGCAGCACTTCCTCGACGATATCGGCCTCGCCGTCGATGTCGCGCCGCCACGACGGCACGCGAATTTCCCAATGCGTGCCACCAGTCACACCAAAGCCCAGCCGCGCCAGAATATCGCGCTGAGTCGCCCCCTGCACATCGACTCCGGTCAGCTCGAGCGGGCGCAGCGGGCGGTAGATCACCATCTTTTCCAGGATCGGCGGCTGCCCGGCGCGCGTCACCGCACTTGCCGTCCCGCCGCACAGCGCAACGACCAGATGCGTCGCAATCGCCAGCCCCTCGTCAAGGAACGCCGGATCGACGCCGCGCTCGAACCGCGTCCGCGCATCGCTGGTCAGCAGCAGCTTCTGGCCGGTGCGCGCGATGCCCTCTGGATCGAAATAGGCGCATTCGATCAGCACCTCGGTGGTCGCCTCCGAACAGCCCGAATGCAGCCCGCCCATGATGCCGCCGATGTCGTGGACGCCGCTATCATCGGCGATCACGGTCATCCCCGCGCCGAGCGCATAGACCTTGCCGTTCAAGGCTTCGACGGTTTCGCCCGCGCGCGCCGGACGCGCAACCAGCGCCCCGGTCAGCTTGGCGCGGTCATAGACATGCAGCGGCCGCCCGAGGTCGAGCATGACGAAGTTGGTAATATCGACCAATGCCGAGATCGACCGCTGGCCGACCGCGTTCAGTTTCGCCCGCAGCCAGTCGTGCGCCGCGCCGTTGGTGACGCCGCTGACGGTGCAGGCGTAGAACGCCGGGCACCCGGCCGGATCGTCGGTCCGCACCTCGGGTCCGGCACCTTCGCGCGGTACGTCGAACGACGCGACGCGGTACGCCTCGGTCAGCGGTTTCAACCGGCCGAGGCCGGCAGCCGCGAGGTCGTGCGCGATGCCGCGCACGCCCATGCAGTCCTGCCGGTTCGGGGTGACCGCGACCTCGATCACCGGGTCGCTTAGGCCTGCCCAGTCGGCATAGCCCGCGCCGACCGGCGCATCGGATGGCAGATCGATGATGCCGTCATGTTCGTCCGACAGTTCGAGCTCGCGCATCGAGCACATCATGCCGCGCGATTCGACGCCGCGGATGCTGGCGACCTTCAGCGTCAGGTCGCTGCCCGGCACATAGGTGCCGACCGCGCCGAACACGCCCTTCATGCCCGCACGCGCATTGGGCGCGCCGCAGACGACCTGCACCGGGTCGCCGTGGCCGGTGGTGACGGTCAACACCTGCAGCTTGTCGGCCTGCGGATGCGGGGCAGCGGTCAGCACCTCGGCGATCGTGAACGCACCGAGCTTTGCGGCAGGATCGCGAACGCTCTCGACCTCGAGCCCGCAATTGGTCAGCGCCGCAACCACCCTATCGAGCGACGCATCGGTATCGAGATGCTCGCGCAGCCATGAGAGCGTGAACTTCATGCCCCCACCCCGCCGCTCAGCGTCGGCACATCCAATGCGCGGAAGCCGTAGTGGCGCAGCCAGCGCAGGTCGGCATCGAAAAACGCGCGCAGGTCGGTCATGCCGTATTTGAGCATTGCCAGCCGGTCGATGCCGCAGCCGAACGCAAAGCCCTGCCAGACATCGGCGTCGAGCCCGCAATTTTCGATGACGCGGCGATGCACCATACCTGCGCCGAGGATTTCGAGCCAGCTGTCGCTGCCGCCGATGCTCAACTGCCCGCCCGCCCACGAGCAGCCGACGTCGATTTCCACCGATGGTTCGGTGAACGGGAAGAAACTCGGGCGGAAGCGCAGCGTCACGTCATCGACTTCAAAGAACGCCTTGACGAACGTCTCGAGCGTCCAGCGCAGATGGCCCATGGTGATGTTGCGGTCGATCACCAGCCCCTCGACCTGATGGAACATCGGCGTGTGCGTCGCGTCGCTGTCCGACCGGTACGTCCGCCCCGGCGCGATGATGCGGATCGGCGGCGTCTGGCTCATCATTGTCCGGACCTGCACCGGCGAGGTGTGCGTGCGCAGCAGCATGCGCCGGTCGGGCGGACTTTGCGCCATGTAGAAGGTGTCGTGCATCGCGCGCGCCGGATGCGTCTCGGGAATGTTGAGCGCGGTGAAATTGTGCCAGTCGTCCTCGATCTCCGGCCCGGTCGACACCGCAAACCCCAGATCGGCGAAGATTTCGGCGAGTTCGTCCATCACCTGGCTGACCGGGTGGATACTGCCCGGCGGTACCGGCACCACTGGCAGCGTCATGTCGAGGCGTTCGGACGCGAGGCGGGCGTCGAGCGCGGCGGCCTCGAGGTCGGCCTTGCGAGCTGCGATCGCGGCGGTGACGCCCTCGCGCAGCGCATTGAGGCGCGGGCCTTCGATCAGCCGCTGTTCGGGCGACATGCTGCCGAGCGTTTTCATCAACAGCGTCACCGACCCGGCCTTGCCGAGGCTGGCGACGCGCAACGCCTCGAGCGCGTCGAGCGTCGACGCAGCAGCGATTTGCGCGAGCAGGCTGGTGTCGATGGCGTCGGTCATGCCCATCCTTGCAACATCGTCATCCCGGCGAACGCCCGTGCCCGATGGGGACAGCGCGACCGGGTCCGGGCGTTCGCCGGGATGCGCAACGGACTAGCCGTGCCGCCCCCAAAACGAAAGCGGCGCGGGTCACTCTCGCAACCCGCGCCCCAAATCGTCGCGATCGGTCCGCTTACGCGGCGATCGCCGGCTTGGCGTCGAGCGCGGCCTGCGCCTGCGCGATGATCGTGGTAAACGAGGCAGGCTCGTTCATCGCGAGGTCGGCAAGGATCTTCCGGTCGAGTTCGACATTCGCCAGCTTCAACCCGTGCATGAACATGCCATAGGTCAGGCCGGCTTCGCGCACGGCGGCGTTGATGCGCTGGATCCACAGGGCGCGGAAGCTGCGCTTCTTAACCTTGCGGTCGCGGTACGCATATTGGCCGGCCTTTTCGACCGCCTGCCGCGCGACGCGGATCGTATTTTTGCGACGGCCGTAATAGCCCTTCGCCTGTTCGAGAACCCGCTTGTGACGGGCGTGCGAGGTAGTCCCGCGTTTTACACGTGCCATTTCAGCGGCCCTCCTACTTCAGGCCGTACGGGGCCCACAGCTTGATCGTCCGGGCATCGGGCTCGGAAATCACGCTGGTGCCGCGGTTCTGGCGGATATATTTGGCATTGTGGCTCATGAGGCGGTGGCGCTTGCCGACCGCGCCATGCTTCACTTTACCGTTCGCGGTGATCTTGAAGCGTTTCTTCACACCGCTCTTCGTCTTGAGCTTGGGCATTTTGGTCTCCTGTGGACACATATGAGAACCGCCACGGCAGCCCATTCAGCCGGTCGGTTCAGACGTGTGGAGGCGGGCGTATAGCGGGATGGGTCGCGCGGCGCAACCCGGCGATTGCCGGAACGAGTTGCGCGGGCTACGTGTTAAGCCGCGATGACAGCCGTAACCCCATCGCGTCGCCGCCGCTGGCACCTGCTCAGCTTCGGTATTTTGGCCATCCTGGTCATCCTGCTGGCCGCATATGTGTATCAATATGCGACACGCGGCCGGTTCTGGCGCAGCACTTTCCTCCACTATGCCAGCACGACGGTGGGCCGCGAAGTGCGCATCGGCGGTGATTTCCAGCTGTATCTGCACCCCAACATCCATTTCGTCGCCGAAGATATGACCATTGCCAACCCGGAGTGGGCGAAGGACCATGCCCTGTTCGATGCCGGTCGGATCGAAACCGACATCAGCTTGTGGAAGCTGATCTGGGGTGAACAGCATGTCCGCTACCTGACGCTCGACCGCGCCAGTCTGGGGCTCGAGCAGGACAAGGCCGGGCGCAACACCTGGACGTTTGCCGGCGACAAGCCGTTCAAGGTACCGCCGATCGATGCCGCAAGCATTACCGGGACCCGGCTGCACTTCGTCGACGACCTGCGCAAGGTCGACGCCAACCTGCGCTTCGGCGATGTGGCGGCAGCGAACAAGCAGGTCGAGACACCGCTGACCTTTACCGGCGGTGGAACCGCGATGGGCGCGCCGTTCACGCTCGACGGATCGCTAAGCACGCCGAACACCACCATCACCGGCGGCCGCACCGGGATCGATCTGCACGCGCGCCTTGCCGATACGCGGATCGACGTGTCGGGCACGCTGCCCGGCGTCACGGTGATCGACAATGCCGACCTGCGCGTCAGCGTCGCCGGCGGCAATTTGCAGACGCCGTTCAAGCTCATCGGCGTTGCAGTGCCCGCCACCCGCGCGTTCAAGATCGCCGCCGACCTGACCAAATCGGGAAGCGAGTTCCGCTTCACCAACCTGACGGGACGGTTCGGCGACAGTGATATCGGCGGCAAGCTGATGATTTCGCGCGTCGACCAGCGGCTGCGCCTCGACGGCGATTTACATACGCAGGTGCTCGACATTCTCGATGTCGGGCCGTTCATCGGCTATTCGCCGGCCAAGCTCGAAGCCCAGGGCGGCAAGGCGGCGATCACCATCGTCGGCGGGCACCCACGCGTCCTGCCCGACGCGCCGCTCGCGGTCGAGGGGCTAAAGCCCTATGATGCCAAGGTCCATTATACCGCCGCCAAGGTCCGCACCGGCACCGCCGACATCCGCAACGTCGAGGTCAATTTCGGTCTCGACCACAGTAAGCTGACGCTCGAGCCGATGGCGTTCGACCTTGCCGGCGGGCGGCTGACATCGACCATTGCGATCAACGCACGCGTGGTGCCGGTGGCGACCGACTATGACATCCGGCTCAGCCAGGTGCCGCTCGGCAAGCTGCTGACGCAGTTCAAACTCGATGAAAGCGGCACCACCGCCACCCTGCGCGGGCGCATCCAGCTGCACGGCCTCGGCGATACCGTGCGCAAATCGCTTGCGACGTCGAACGGGCGCATCGCGATCGTGTTTCCCAAGGGCACGCTGTGGGTCCGCAACATCGAGCTGGTCAAACTCGACGTCCAGAATTTCTTCACGGCCTTCCTCGGCAAGCAGCTCAAGAAGCCGCGCGAAATCAATTGCGGATTGGTCGCGTTCACCGTCAAGAACGGCATCGCCGAAGCCGATCCGATCTTTTTCGACACCAACAAAGCCAATGTCATCGGCAAGGGGCATTTCAGCTTCGTCGATGAATCGCTGGCGCTGTCGGTACGCGGCGATTCGAAGGAGTTCAGCATCTTTTCGGGCCAGTCGCCGATCGGCGTCGGCGGCTGGTTCGCCGCGCCGTCGATCAACCCGCTGTCGAAGCAGCTGATCGCACGGGCCGGTGCCGGAGTCGGGCTGGGACTGCTGTTCCCGCCCGCCGCGATTCTGGCGTTCGTCGACATCGGCGATGCCAAAAACAGCAATTGCGCCCCGGTCGAAGCGGCAAAGACTGCAGCAGCGGTCGAACGGGTGCAGCCGGCCAAGGTGCAAAAGTCGCTTCGGAAATAGACTAGGCCCGCCCCGCCGTCGCCGACAGGTGCCTGACATTGATCCCGCCCGCGCCGAACGCCTGCGGCCAACGCTCGGCAAGCGGGGTGGCAAACAACAGCTCGACATCGCCGTCGACGCTGTGCCAACCGTGCCGGGTCAGCTCGGCATCGAGCTGACCCGGCCCCCAGCCGGTGTAGCCAAGCGCCGCGAACCAGCGCGCCGGCCCGTGCCCGGCGGCAATATCCTTGAGCACGTCGAGCGTCGAGGTCAGCGCCCAGCGCGTCGGCAGCCCGACCGAAACCGTGCTTTGACCGGCATAGTCGGGCGAATGCAGGACGAAGCCGCGCCCGGGCTCGACCGGCCCGCCGTACAGCACCGGCGCGTCGGCAGGCGTATCGCCGGGATCGATGTCGAGCTGCGCCATCAGATCGCGCACCGACAGCCCGGCGACCGTCTGGTTCGCCATGATGCCGAGGGCGCCGTCGTCGTCGTGGATGCACATGGCGATCACCGCGCGTTCGAAGCGTTGATCGCCGATGCCGGGCATCGACAGCAGTAATTGTCCGACCAGATAACGGGCTTGGCTCACCCGGCGCAGCATAAACGGCACCGGCCCGACGCGCTAGCGCGGACATGGACGCGCCAGCGCACACATGCTGGACGCCGCGCACGCCGCCCGCTATCGCTCGCCGCCTACCCCCAACCGGAGATCATGCGATGACAATCAAGGCAGGCGACGCCGTACCCTCGGCCACGCTCATCAAGATGACCGAAGCCGGCCCGCAGCCGATTTCGACCGAGGCGCTGTTCAGCGGCCGCACCGTGGCGCTGTTTTCGGTTCCCGGCGCGTTCACGCCGACCTGCTCGGCCAAGCATCTGCCGGGGTACATCACCCATGCCGAAACGATGCTGGCGCACGGCGTCGACGAAATCGTCTGCATTTCGGTCAATGATGCGTTCGTGATGGGCGCATGGGGTGTCAGCGCCGGCGTCGGCGACAAGGTCACGATGCTGGCCGATGGCAACGGCGATTTCGTCACTGCGCTGGGGCTGACGATGGACGGCAGCAAGTTCGGCATGGGGCTGCGTGGACAGCGCTTCTCGATGCTGGTCAAGGACGGCATCGTCACCGAGTTGAATGTCGAGGAGCCGGGCGCGTTCAAGGTGTCGTCGGCCGAATATCTGATGGCCCAGCTGGGCTGAACCCGTCGCCCCCTTCTGCGTGCGGAAGGAGGCCCTAGTCCTCGCGGAGGAACGTCGCGATCGCGGTGCCCAGTTCGGGCATGGTGACCGCGCTCATATGGTTGCCGGGCACCTCGACATAGCGCGCCACTGGCAGCGCGGCGGCCAACCGGGGGGCCGAGCCATTGTCATGGTCGTCGGCACCGCAGACCACCAGCGTCGGCGTGACGATCGTATCGATGATCGCGAGCGGGGTGGGCAGTTGCGCGCGCAACACCTGCGTCACTGCCTCGCCGTCGATATTGTTGGTCTTCATGAACTGCGCCGCCATCCAGCCCGCGGTGCCGCGGTCGAAGCTGTCGCGGTTTTCGATGACGTTGAGGAACCATGCGGCGCGCTCGCCCGAGCCGACGATGCCCTCCAGCCCCATGCCCGCCAGCACGGCGCGGCGCGGGCGCATGCCGCGCGCCAGCAGGCGCACCGTGGTCCGCGCGCCCAGCGAATAGCCGCCAAGGTCGAAATCGGTAAGCCCGAGGTGGACGATCAGCGCCTCGATATCGAGCGATAGCACGTCGGGCGGATAGGCCCCGGGATCGCGCGGCGCGGCGCTGCCGCCATGTCCGCGCAGATCGGGCAAGATGACCCGAAATCCCGCTGCAGCAACTGCCGCCGCTTCGCCGAAGCGGAGCCAGTTCATCTCCGCATGGCTGAACAGCCCGTGCAGCAAAACCACCGGACGGCCACGGCCAAGCTCGCGCCAGACGATGCGTTGACCGTCGAACGATGCGAACGAATGTTGTACGACTGCCCCGTCGGTCATGCGCCGTCATACCGACCGAATGCACGACAGGCAAATCATTGTATTGCAGCGAAAATCGCGGCGCTTAATCGGTATCCGCCGGGGCAGGCGCGCGGCCTGCCCCGGCGAGATCATCGACTAGAAGTGCAGGTTGAGGCCCGCAGTCACGGCATTTCGGCGATAATCGGCGCGAACACTATCGGTACCGGTATCGAAAGCGGCGTTTCGCGCGTTTTTCGACCCATAGTCCGAATAGTTATACTCGAGCCGCGCCGACACCGTCCGCGTCAACGCCTGCTCATAGCCGACACCGACGGTATAGCCGTCGCGGTCCTGCCCGACCGTCTGCACCGGATCGCGCAGGTCGAAGCGCGCGTTCGAATAACCGCCGCGCGCATACAGCAACCCCCGGTCGCCGATCAGATAGCCAAGCCGTCCGGTCGCGTTGAGCGTCCGCCCTTCGGTCAGGCGATAGCCGTCGCCAAAGCCGTCGTTGAGATAACCGCGGCCGGTGCGCCCGCTGATGCTCGCTTCCGCACCCAGCACGAAGTGCGGCGACAGCCGGTAGTCATAGCCGATCTGGCCGCCATAGGCGAAGCCGTCGTTCTTTTCGCGGCTGCGGATGCCGGTGCCGGCGTCGATCGTCGACAGCCGCAACTGATCCTGTTGCCAGCCGCCCTGAACACCGACGAACGGACCGTTGAACGGCGCCGCGGGTGCCGCCAGCGCCGGCACGGCAATTCCAGCCGCAAGCGCGGCGATAATCAAAAGCTTCATGATACGCATCCTTACGCAACAACAACCGACGAGCCTGCGTCGGCGCAGCGCCAGACGGCGGCACAGGCGAATGCCGCCTGCGCCGATCATCCGGACGTGCGCTTGATACGCGCCAGCCGCGGATTAGCCCCTGATTTTCGCGCGATAGGAGATATGCACCAGCCACATGGCTGATACAGTTGGCGTTCAGCCGAAGCGTTATGCCGCTTTCTTGAGGTGCCGCCGCCCGAGCAGCTCGGCGATTTGCACCGCATTGAGCGCCGCACCTTTGCGCAGATTGTCGCTGACGCACCACAGCAGCAGCCCGTGCTCGACGGTCGGATCCTTGCGGACGCGGCTGACATAGGTGGCATAGTCGCCGACACATTCGAGCGGCGTGACATAGCCGCCGTCCTCGCGCTTATCGATCAGCATGATGCCGGGCGCCTCGCGCAGGATGCCTTGCGCTTCGGCGACCGACAGCGGGCGTTCGAACTCGACCGAAATCGCCTCCGAATGGCCGACGAACACCGGCACCCGCACGCAGGTGGCGACGACGCGGACGTCGTGCCCCATGATCTTCGCGGTTTCGGCGGTCATCTTCCATTCTTCCTTGGTGAAGCCGTCGGCAAGGAAGACGTCGATGTGCGGGATGACGTTGAACGCGATCTGCTTGGTGAACGTGCTTGCAGTCTTGGGATCGCCGACGAACACCGCGCGGGTCTGCTCGAACAGCTCGTCCATGCCCGCCTTGCCCGCGCCGCTGACCGACTGATAGGTCGAAACCACGACGCGCTTGATCGTGGCGGCCTGATGCAGCGGCTGCAGAGCCACGACCATCTGCGCCGTCGAACAGTTGGGGTTGGCGATGATGTTGCGCCGCGAATAGCCGTCGATTGCCTCGGGGTTCACCTCGGGCACGATCAGCGGCACGTCATGGTCCATGCGGAAGTGCGATGAATTGTCGATGACGACACAGCCCGCCGCTGCCGCGATCGGCGCATAGTGCTTCGCCGCCGCGCTGCCCGCTGCAAACAGCGCGATGTCCCAGCCGGCGAAATCGAAATGGTCGATATTCTGGACCTTGAGCTCGCGCCCGGTGTCGCCGAAATCGATCATGTCGCCCTGACTGCGCGCCGACGCGACGGCGGCGATCTCGGCGATCGGAAACTGGCGCTCGGCCAGAATGTTGAGCATCTCGCGCCCGACACTGCCGGTCGCGCCGACGACAACGATACGATAGCCCACTGGTGTCTCCTTATCCGGAGGCGGCAGATAGCCTATTCGTCGCTGTGGTCCAAGCTGCGCCGCGCAACGACTGCGGCAACCGCGACATCGGCGGTGACATTGCCGAGCGTGCGGAAGATGTCGGGGATCGTTTCGACCGCGAGCAGCAGCGGCAGCAGGTCGATCGGCACCCCCATCGCGATACAAATCGGCCCGACGGCAAGGAAGAACGACGTCTGCCCCGGCAGCCCGACCGATGCGACGCTGACCGCCACCGCCACCGCAATGCCGACAAGCGCCTGCGCCAGCCCGATATGGACGCCGTGGAGCGCCGCCACATACACCACCACGGCAAGGTTCGCAGTCGGGCTGGTGAAGCGGAACAGCGACACCGCCAGCGGCAGCACCAGCCGCGGAAACCGTTCGGGCAGGTCGAGCAATGCTGCACCCTCGACCATCGCCGGTAGCGATGCGAGCGACGACTGCGTGCTGAGTGCGACCAGCTGCGCCGGCGCAACCGCGCGGATAAACGCCCCGAGCCGCACGCTGCCGCCGATGACCGCGAGCGGATAGATCGTCAGGATCAGCAGGATCTGCACGCTGACGAGCAGCGCGATATATTGCACGAGCAGCCCGAACGCGCCGACACCGAGCTTGGCTCCGACCAGCAGCGACAGCGCGAACACGCCGACCGGCGCTGCTGCAATCACCCAGCCGACGATGACCAGCATCGCCTGCACCACCGCATCGAAAAACCCGGTCAGCTGCGCTGCCGCTGCCGCAGGGATCCGCGTCGCCGCCAGCCCGAAGGTCAGCGCGAACACCACCAGCGGTACCATTGCCCCCTCGCTCGCTGCCGCCACCGGATTGACCGGTACGAAGCCGCGCAGCCACGCGCCGATGCTGGGCAGCGCGGTGTTTGCGGGGGTGCCGGCGCTGGCGATCAGCGCGCGCGCGGCGTCGGCGGGCACCGGCCACAGGCTGAGCAGCGCCGGCGAGACGATCAGGCTGAACGCTGCCGATGCGACGATCAGCACGACGAACAGCCCGAACGCCCATGCCGCGATGCCGCCGCCACGCGCCGTCCCCGCCGCCGAGGCAACTCCGGTGAACAACATCGCGAACACCAGCGGCACGATCGTCATGCGCAGCGCATCGAGCCAGACACCGCCGACCGGATCGGCAACCGCGCTGACGCTCGCCAGCGCGCTACTCCCCGAAGCCGCAAGCCACGCGCCGATGCCGATGCCCGCGATCAGCGCGCCGAGCACCCACAGCGTGCGCGACAGTCCGGCGGGTTTCGCCACGCTCAAATCAGCTTTGCCAGCACCGCATCGCCCATCGCGGCGGTGCCGAGGCTGCCGCCCAGATCGCGCGTGCGGGCACCGGCGTCGAGCACGCCCGCCACCGCACCTTCGACCCGCGTGGCCAGATCGGCGCGGCCGAGGCTGTAGCGCAGCGCCAGCGCAAGGCTGAGGATCGACGCGCAAGGGTTCGCCAGCCCCTGCCCGGCAATATCGGGCGCACTGCCGTGAATCGGCTCGTACAGTCCGGGCTTGCCGGCCTCGCCGAGCGCCGCCGACGGCAGCATGCCGAGCGAACCGGTCAGCATCGCCGCCGCGTCGGACAGGATGTCGCCGAACAGATTGTCGGTCAGGATGATATCGAACTGCTTCGGATTTTTGACGAGCTGCATCGCGGTGTTGTCGGCGAGCATGTGGCTCAGCTCGATATGCGGATAGTCGGCGTCGCGCAGCGCCTGTACTTCCTCGCGCCACAACAGCCCCGACTCCATTACATTGGCCTTGTCCGCCGAACACACGCGGCCGCTGCGATGCGCGGCAAGCTCGAACGCGACGCGCGCGACGCGGCGGATTTCGGACGAGGTATAGACCTGCGTGTTGACACCGCGCCGTTCGCCGCCGCCCAGATCGGTGATGCCGCGCGGCTCGCCGAAATAGACCCCACCGGTCAGTTCGCGCACGAACAGGATGTCGAGGCCCTCGACGAACGCGCGCTTGAGGCTCGACGCGTCGGCGAGCGCGGCAAAGCACAATGCCGGGCGCAGATTGGCAAACACGCCCATGCCCGATCGCAGCCCGAGCAGCCCGGCTTCGGGGCGCTTGGCATAGTCTGCCTTGGCCCATTGCGGCCCGCCGACCGCCCCCATCAGGACCGCATCCGATGCCTGCGCCGCCGCAAGCGTTGCGGGTGTCAGCGGCAGGCCATCGCGGTTGATACCGATGCCGCCGAAATTCGCCTCGGCCATCGCGACATCGAGCCCGGCGTTGGCATTGAGCCAGTCAACGATGCGCCGCGCCTCGGCGGTCACCTCGGGGCCGATGCCGTCGCCCGGAAGGAGCAATAGCGTCTGCGTCATGCCGCGCGCCGCGCCGCGCCGCCGACCCACGGCTTATCCGCCGCAAGCCGCGTTTCATACGCGGCGATCGCGGGCGCCAGCGCCTGCGTCAGGCCGATCTCGTCGAGGCCGTTGACCAGACAATGCTTGCGGAACGGATCGATCGCGAATTCGAAGCGGTCCTGGAACGGCGTCGTCACGACCTGATTTTCAAGGTCGATCGTC
The DNA here is from genome assembly GCA_038225475.1 of Sphingomonadales bacterium. Taxonomy (GTDB): domain Bacteria; phylum Pseudomonadota; class Alphaproteobacteria; order Sphingomonadales; family Sphingomonadaceae; genus Polymorphobacter_B. The sequence continues at coordinate 173,018 of JBBRRA010000003.1, read as the reverse complement.
AGCGGCTCGGTTTCGGCAACCAGCATCAGCCGGTCGATCGCGGCTTGCGGCAGCGCCACCAGCAGCATGCCGTTCTTGAACGCGTTGCCGGCGAAAATATCGGCAAAGCTCGGCGCGATGATGACGCGGAAGCCCATGTCGGCGAGCGCCCATGGCGCATGCTCGCGGCTCGATCCGCAGCCGAAATTGTCCCCGGCGATCAGAACCGGCGCGCCGGTATGGCGCGGCGTGTCGAAGATGTTGTCGGGGTCGGCGCGCAATGCCGCAAACGCCCCGGTGCCAAGCCCGGTCCGGCTGACCGTCTTCAAAAAGCGCGACGGGATGATCGCATCGGTATCGACGTTCTCGGCGCCGAAAGGCACCGCGATGCCGCTGAGGGTCGTGAATGTCTGCATCTACATCCTTAACAGTTTTTTCGTTCTTTCTCAGTCACTTATTAACTACAATTAGACCTGTTTATTAACGACGGTCCGGTAGTGTCGGCGTCGGGGGGAACGACCGATACAGGAGACAGCCATGCGTATCCGAAGCCTCTCTACCGCGCTTGCCTTGACCTGCCTAGCGGCAGTGCCGGCGCTTGCGCAGGTCACCCTGACACCCTTTTATTCGGGGCTCGATTCGCCGGTTTTTCTGACCGGCGAGGGCAATAATCTGTTCGTCGCGCAATTGAACGGCACGATCGTCAGCATCGACCGCACCACCAAAGCCGCGCAGACCTTTTTCACGGTTCCCGACCTTGCCAGCGGCGGCGAGAACGGCCTGCTCGGCATGGCGTTCGATCCGAACTATGCCAGCAACGGCCGCTATTATGTCGATGTGACAACGATGGTCGGCGGCGTGCTCCAGTCCGAAGTGCGCCGCTACACCAATCCCGCCATCGCCACCGAAGTCGCCAGCGTCATCCTGCGGATCGACCAGTCGGCATCGGACATTCACAAGGGCGGCTGGCTCGGCTTCGGCGGCGACGGCAACCTGTATGTCGCAACCGGCGACGGCGGCCCCGGCTATGACCCCAACCACCGCGCGCAGGATTTGACGTCGCTGCTCGGCAAGATGCTGCGGATCGACGTCAGCGCCGACGCCTTCCCTGCTGACCCGGTCCGCAATTATACCGTCCCGGCAAGCAACCCGTTCGGCAACGAAATCTTCGCCTATGGCCTGCGCAATCCGTACCGCGACAGCTTCGATGCCGCGACCGGCGACCTGTACATCGGCGATGTCGGGCAAAGCACCTATGAGGAGGTCGACCGCATCGCTGCCGGCACCTCGGGACAGAATTTCGGCTGGCGGCCGCTCGAGGGTACGGTGCCGACGCCGGGGCTGGGCGACCCGATTCCGCCCGGCACCACGCCGCCGGTGCTCGAATACGGCCATGTCGACGGCGATGCGGCGATCGTCGGCGGCTATGTCTATCGCGGCAGCGCCATCCCGTCGCTGTTCGGGCGCTATGTCTTTGGCGATTATGTCTCGGGGCATCTGTGGTCGATGGCGCTCGACGGCAGCGACAAACAGGCGCTGTCCGCCGATCTGATTCCGTTCTTGCACCCGTCGTCGTTCGGTCAGGATAGCGACAACAACCTGTATGTCGTCGACCTCGGTGGGCGGATTTTCGAACTGACCGCGCCTGCCGACGCCGTGCCCGAGCCGGCCAGCTGGGCGATGTTCGTTACCGGGCTGGGCATGGCGGGCGCAGCGCTGCGTCAGCGCCGCCGCCCCGCGGTGGTCACCGCCTGACCCCGCCGGCGCTCCCCGCTGGCATCGCCGGCGGGGAGCGCTTATGGCTGCGCGATCCCTGCATCGATCGGAAAAACAGCCATGGCCAATGAAACCGAAGCCGACCTGACGGGCGTGCCGAGCGGCCGCCGCATGGCGCACCAAAGCGTCAGCATCGGCAACCGCAAGCTGCACCCGTCGACGCTGATGATGGGCTATGGCTATGACCCGGCGCTGTCGGAGGGCGCGCTCAAGCCGCCGATTTTCCTGACCTCGACGTTCGTGTTCGAGAGCGCCGCGCACGGCAAGCGCTTCTTCGAGGGGATCACCGGCGTCCGTCCGGGCGGGGCCGAGGGCCTCGTCTATTCGCGCTTCAACGGCCCCGATCAGGAAATTCTCGAAGACCGCCTCGCGCTGTGGGAGGAGGCCGAAGACGCGCTGGTATTCAGCAGCGGCATGTCGGCGATCGCCACGACCTTCCTGGCGCTCGTCCGACCCGGCGACGTGATCGTCCATTCCGCGCCGCTCTATGCAGCGACCGAGACGCTGATCGCGCGCATCCTCGGGCGGCTGGGGATTACCTTCATCGATTTCCCCGCCGGTGCCGAACAGGCGGAAATCGCCGCCGTGCTCGAAACCGCCAAGGCGCGTGGGCGTATTGCCGCGATCTACCTCGAAAGTCCGGCGAACCCGACCAACGCGCTCGTCGATGTCGAGGCGGTGCGCGATGCGCGCGCGCAAGTGCTCGGCACCGCTGCCGAACTGCCGCCGATCATCATCGACAATACGTTTCTGGGGCCGGTGTGGGCCAAGCCGCTGCGGCAGGGTGCCGATCTGGTCATCTACAGCCTGACCAAATATGTCGGGGGCCACAGCGACCTCGTTGCGGGATCGTGCCTCGGCTCGAAAGCCGCGATCCTGCCGGTTCGGATGACGCGCAACACGATCGGCACGATCACCGACCCGCACACCGCCTGGATGCTGCTGCGCAGCCTTGAAACGCTTGAACTGCGGATGGACCGCGCGGGCACCAACGCCAAGCTGGTCTGCGATTACCTCGCGGCACATCCCAAGGTCGAGCGCGTCGGCTACCTCGGTTTCCTCGAACCCGGCACGCGGCAGCGAGACATCTACGACCGCCACTGCCTCGGTGCCGGCTCGACCTTCTCGCTGATCGTCAAGGGCGGCGAGGCCGAAGCCTTCCGCCTGCTCGACAATATGCGGCTGGTAAAGCTCGCGGTCAGCCTTGGCGGCACCGAAAGCCTCGCCTCGCACCCCGCGGCAATGACGCACCTGTCGGTCGCCCCGGCGCGCAAGGCCGAACTCGGCATCACCGACAATCTCGTTCGCGTCTCGATCGGCGTCGAGCATCCCGACGACCTGATCGCCGATTTCGAACAGGCACTGGCTGCGGTTTAGAGTAAGCTCGCATGGCGATACCAGACTATCAAACGCTTATGCTCCCCGTTCTGCGCGCTGCGCTGTCGGAGACTCACGTTGGCGATGTTGTTGATCAACTCGCAGCCGAGTTTGGGCTAACGAACGACGAGCGGGCGCAGTTACTGTCATCTGGAAAACAAACCGTATTCGCTAATCGTGTGCACTGGGCAAAGACTTACCTTGGCAAAGCCGGACTAACGAGCTCAACGGGGCGCGGTCGTTTTGTAGCAACTGATGCAGGGCGCGCGATCGCAGAAAGTCCGCCGCCTCGGCTAGACACTCGTTACCTCGAGCAGTTTCCGGCATTTCATGCGTTCCGAACGAGACAACCGATCTTCGGAAAGCAGCCTCTGGCGTCCCAGACAGCGCCCGCAGAAGGTGAGGCCTCGCGACTTTCACCCGACGAAATTATACGCACTGCTCGCGCCGAAATCGAAACGTCGCTTGTGGATGAATTGCTCAAAGCGGTGCTGGCAAAGCCCCCGGCCTTCTTCGAGCGTTTAGTTGTAAGCTTGCTGGTTGCGATGGGCTATGGCGGCACCTTAGCAGACGCTGGCCGCGCCTTGGGCCAAAGCGGAGACGGCGGTGTTGACGGCGTGATCGACGAGGACGCGCTCGGTCTCGATCGCGTATACGTGCAAGCGAAACGCTACGCGCCCGGAAATTCCATAGGCTCGGGAGCGATACGGGATTTTTTCGGCGCACTCGATACGTTCAAGGCGTCAAAAGGGCTGTTCGTAACAACGTCGGACTTTAGTCGCGATGCTCGAAAAACTGCTGAAAACCTCAGCAAGCGCATCGTCCTGATCGACGGTCAGCGTCTAGCGGAATTGATGATGCGATTTGAGGTCGGTTGCCGGGTTGTAGAAACCGTGCCGATCAAAAAGCTTGATGAGGAATTTTTTGAAGGCTGAGAAATTACCTGCGCCGAGCTACGCAGACAGATGTGCTCTAATCCGCAGCAATTTAACTTGAAATAGAACGCCCGTCGTCATCCCCGAGCGCGGGAATGACGACGAACTGTTCGACGTTACGCCGTGACGGCGCTCGCGCGGCGACGGCGGGCGGCGGCGCCGACGAAGCCGAAACCGACGATCATCATCGCCCATGTTGCAGCTTCGGGAACCGCGCCTTCGGTAACCGCTGCCTGCACCGAAACGCCGTCGAGCACGATTACCGGCGGCATGCCGTACGGCGTGCCGACCGCCATGAACGACAGCAGCTGCGATGTGCCGTCCGCGACGAACGAGAAGTTTTCGGTGAACCAGCCCGAAAAGCCGCCCGATGGGTTGTTCCAGACGAGCGTCGACTGCGTGCTGCCGCCAAAACCGACCATCAGCTGCTCGTTGGTGGTGCCGGTGCAGCAGCTTTGCTGCGCCCCGGCCCAGTTGAACGAGACCGTGTAGGTCTGGCCGATGGTCAATCCGGTGAGCGTCTGGTCGAGCGAGGCGCGGTAGTCCCCGCCGCCGTCGATTTCGACCATCGCGCCGCCGTCGGGGCTGGGGCCGAAGCCATTGGCGTGGCCGTTTGCCGGGCCATAGATCGCCCAGCCCGCAATCCAGCCGCCATCGGTGCGCCGGACGTCGGCGGCACCGGTCGGGTAATACCAGACCTGCGCGGTATGGCCAGTCGTCGGCCCAAAGCTGTGATCGCGGACGGTCCAGCCGGTGATATAGGTCGCGTCATTGGCAAGATTTGCCGTGCCGTCGGCCAGGATTTTGGCATGCGTCGTGTTCGACGCGGTGACGCTGTTGAAACTGCCGTTGACGATGAGTTCGACCGCCGAAACCGGCGACGCGGCGAGCGCGATGGCGCTCACCACGATAAGCTTGAATGTCATTGATTTCCCCCGAAAATTCAGAACGAGAATGGCCAGCCGATGGCGATTCTGCGAAACGATTTTCGCCCCCCCTCGTCGTCGGCTGCACGATTGTGGGCCGCATCGTGCTGCGGTGGCCAGTTTCGTACGGGCGCTGCGTAGCAGAGATAGGTTTCTGCTATCTTAAAGAGCTTGTTAGCCATGAACCGAGGGCGGTTGCGCGACGCCAAAGCGGCTTGACAAAATATAACCGCTGTGGCACTTTATCCGATTATCTACTGCTCCGGGAAAGCTGCTCGATGACCGCTGCCTGCCTCGCCCGACCGCTTCGGCTTACCGCGCTTTCGACTGTTTGGAGAAGGCGTGTCCCCGCCGACGTGTCGTCAACTTCATCAACTTTGCATAGCTCGGCAGCGTTGGCGACTCGGCGCTACCGCATCAACTCGCGGACATCGGTCAGCCGCCCGGTAACCGCTGCCGCCGCCGCCATCGCCGGCGACAGCAGGTGCGTGCGGGCACCCGGCCCCTGCCGTCCGACAAAGTTGCGGTTGCTGGTCGATGCGCAGCGTTCGCCCGGCGGCACCTTGTCGGGGTTCATGCCAAGGCACATCGAACACCCCGGCGCGCGCCAGTCGAAGCCGGCGTCGATGAAAATACGGTCGAGCCCTTCGGCCTCGGCCTGCAGCTTGACCAGCCCCGACCCGGGGACCACGAACGCCTGGCGGATGCCGCTGGCGACATGCCGCCCGGTGACGACCGCCGCTGCGGCGCGCAGATCCTCGATCCGGCTGTTGGTGCAGCTGCCGATAAAGACATGCTCGACGGTGACATCGGCGAGCCGCTGCCCGGCGGTCAGCCCCATATAGTCGAGCGCGGCGGCCGCTGCCGTCCGCTTCGACGGATCGGCAAAGCTGCCGGGATCGGGAACCGTGCCGGTGATCGCCACGACATCCTCCGGGCTGGTTCCCCACGTCACCAGCGGCGCAATGGCGCTGCCGTCGATCTCCACCACGCGGTCATAGACGGCCCCGGCATCGCTCGGCAGTGTCGACCAATAGGCGACGGCAGCATCCCAGTCGGCCCCCTTGGGCGACCGTGGACGGCCGTGCAGATAGGCGAACGCCTTGGCATCGGGGGCGACCAGCCCGGCGCGTGCCCCGGCCTCGATCGCCATGTTGCAGACCGTCATCCGGCCCTCCATGCTGAGCGCCTCGATCACCGGGCCGGTATATTCGATGACATGCCCGGTGCCGCCGCCGGTGCCGAGCGCACCCACGATCGCCAGCGCAACGTCCTTCGCGGCGATGCCAAAGCCGAGCGCGCCGGTCACGCGCACCGCCATCGTGCCCGCCCGCTTTAGCAGCAGCGTCTGGGTGGCAAAGACATGTTCGACCTCCGACGTGCCGATGCCGAACGCCAGCGCCCCAAACGCCCCGTGCGTCGCGGTATGGCTGTCGCCGCAGACCATCGTCAGCCCCGGCAGCGTAAAGCCCTGCTCGGGCCCAATAACATGGACGATGCCCTGTTCGGGCGCATTGATGCCGATCAGCTCGATCCCGAAGGCGGCGCAGTTCGCCTCGAGCGCCGCCAGCTGCGCCGCCGATTGCGGATCGGCGATCGGCTCGAACCGGTGATCGGTCGGGACATTGTGATCGGGAACGGCCAGCGTCAGGTCGGGCCGGTGGACGCGCCGCCCTGCCGCCCGCAACCCGTCGAACGCCTGCGGCGTGGTCACCTCGTGGATCAGGTGCCGGTCGATCCACACCAGCGACGTCCCGTCATCGCGGTTGTGGACGACATGATCGTCCCAGATTTTGGCATACAGCGTCCGCGGCATAGTCATCCCGCTGCGTTAAGCGCCGACGCCCGCAGGGGTCAAGGCGGCGCTCGCGAGCAGGTTGGCCAGCGCGGGGCGGCACGAGCCGCAGTTGGTCCCCGCACCGAGCGCCGCGCCGACGGCATCGACACTGGTCAGCGCCTGCCCGGCGATGGCTGCGACGATGGTATTGAGCCCGATATCGAAGCAGGCGCACACCACCGCGCCGCGGTCGGCCTGCTGCGCCGCAGGCCTGCCGGCGAGCAGCTCGACGGTCATCACTTCGGTGGCCCCAAGCTGCGCGATCAGCCAGTCGCGCGGCGGCAGGCGGCCATCGGTGGCCACGAACACCGCCGCCGCGACGCGGCCCGCATCGAGCACGACAGCGCGCAGCATCCCGCGCCGGGGATCGCTGACGTCGGCGCGTTCGCCCGGCGGCAACAGTGCCAACATCGCCGCCGGGTCGCCGCTGCCCGCCAGCTCGGTCAGCCAGCCGCCCGCGGTGCGCACGCGCGTCCAATATTCGCAGCCGGGCACCCCCGGCACATCGCGCGTGATCAAGAAGCCGGTCCATGCCGTGGCGACCGCTTCCAGCCGGGCCGGCGTATTCTTGAACCCCGGCTGGCCGCTCACCGGATCGCGCGCCGTGCTCGGCAGCCGCCCGGTGCGCCCGAGCGATGCCGTCACCTCGGTCCAGTGGATCGGCACAAAAATATCACCGCGCCGCTGCCCGTCGTGGATAGCGACCCGGTAGACGCTGCACCCCGACGCGGTCGTCACCCGCGCGAGGCCGCCGTGCGTGACGCCAAACGCCTCCGCATCGCCCGGATGAACCTCGACCAGCGGCTCGCGCCGATGCTGCGACAGCTTCGGCGACAATCCGGTTCGCGTCATCGAATGCCATTGGTCGCGGTAGCGCCCGGTATTGAGGCGCAGCGGCCACGCCGCATCGACGGTGACAGCTTCGGGTTCGACCGCGATCAACCGCGCCTTGCCGTCCGGGGTGGGAAATCGCCCGCCCGCGAATGGCTGCGCGCCGCCCCACAGCACCGGCTCCATCGCATCGTAATTGTCGGGTTCGTTCACCCACAACAGCCGCGCACCGTCATTCTCGAACCGCGTCATCGCGGCAAACTCGGCGAAAATTTCGCGCTGGTGCGACCAGGCGAACGCGTTCGCCCAGCCCATCTGCTTCGCGACCTCGGCGATGATCCACCAATCGGGACGCGCGTCGCCGGGCCAATCCAGAAAGCCGCGCTGCCGCGAAATCCGCCGCTCGCTGTTGGTCACCGTGCCGTCCTTCTCGCCCCACGCCAGCGCCGGCAGCCGGACGTGCGCGACGAGGCCGGTATCGGTATCGGCGATGCAGTCGGAGACGACAACGAACGGACACGCCGCGAGCGCTGCGCGCGCCGCTTCGGCGTCGGGCAGACTGACAAGCGGGTTGGTCGCGATGATCCAGATGGCCTTGACTGTACCGTCGGCGACCGCGTCGAACATATCGACGGCCTTGAGCCCTGGTGCCGGTGCGATCGACGGGCAGTCCCAAAACCGCTGCGCGACCGCACGATCATGCGCCGTGAATGTCAGATGCGCAGCGAGCGTGGTTGCCATGCCGCCGACTTCGCGCCCGCCCGTCGCATTGGGTTGGCCGGTGATACTGAACGGCCCTGCACCCGGCTTGCCGATCCGGCCCGTCGCCAGATGCACGTTGGTGATGGCGTTCACCTTGTCGGTACCGCGCACCGATTGATTGACGCCCTGGCTGAACAGCGTGACCGTGCGCGGGTGCGCCGCAAACAACGCGAAGAACGCAGCAACGTCTGCCGAGGCGAGATCGCAGGCGGCCACATCACCGCGCAGCGCATCCCAAAACCCGTGTGGTGCCGCGACATGCTCGGCCAGATAGGGCGCATCGAGCTTGCCGCTATCGCGCAGGTAAACGAGCAGCGCATTCCAAAGCGCCGCATCCGTTCCCGGCCGGATCATCAGGTGCAGGTCGGCCCGGTCGGCGGTTTCGGTGCGGCGCGGGTCGATAACCACGAGCCTGGTCCCGCGCTTGGCGCGCGCTGCCTCGATCCGCTGCCAGACCACCGGATGACACCATGCCGTGTTCGACCCGACGAGCACGATCAGATCGGCCGAATCGATGTCGTCATAGGTGCACGGCACGACATCCTCGCCGAACGCGCGCGCATGGCCCGCCACCGCGCTCGCCATGCACAACCGCGAATTGGTGTCGATGTTGGCGGTGCCGATGAAACCCTTCATCAGCTTGTTGGCGACGTAATAATCCTCGGTCAGCAACTGGCCCGAAACATAGAAGGCCACGCTACCCGGACCGTGCTCGGCGATCGTGGCGCGGAACCGGCCGGCGACATGGGCGAGCGCCGTGCTCCAGTCGGTACGCGCGCCGTCGACCTCAGGGTAGAGCAAACGCCCCTCGGTCCCGATCGTCTCCCCGAGATGCGTGCCCTTCGAACACAGCTTGCCGAAATTGGCAGGATGCGCGGTGTCACCGGCAATCGCTGCGGTGCGCTCCCCCGTCGGTCTCGCCTCGATCCCGCAACCGACGCCGCAATAGGGACAGGTTGTTTTAACCGACACTCGCGAGCGCCGCTGCGCGACCGATCAGGATGCGACCGCCGTCGATCTTGACTGGAATGACCGGCACGCAGCCGTGATCTTCACCGAGCGCCTGCCCGGTAAGGAGTGAAATCCGCCAACCGTGGAGCGGGCAGGTTACCGTCGTATCGTGAACGATGCCCTGGCTGAGCGGGCCAGCCTTGTGGGGGCATTTATCGACGAGCGCATAGACGCCGCCGTTGGCCGTCCGAAAGATCGCGATCTCGTCGCCACCACGCACCGGCAAGGTCCGCGCGCCAAGCGACGGCAGCTGATCGACAGGGCCGATATCGAGCCATTCGGGTTGCATCAGACGCGTTCCATCGGACGGATTTCGGCCAGATGCTGATGCAGCTTATGGTCCTCTCCCGCCGCGCGCTTTGCCCAGGGGTCATCCTGCATGAAGCTTTGCGAATGGTGGAAGCGCGCCGTCAGCATGGCGCGGCCTTCGGCATCGTCGACGATACGGCGCTTGATATAGTCGAGCCCAACGCGTTCGACCCATGGGGCAGTCCGGTCGAGATAGCGTGCTTCCTCCCGGTACAGCTGGATGAAGGCGGCGCAGTAATCGAGCGCTTGCTGCTCGGTTTCGACCTTGCACAACACATCGGTACCGCGCAGCTTGATGCCGCCGTTGCCGCCGATGTGCAGTTCATAGCCGCTGTCGACGCAGATCACGCCAAAGTCCTTGATCGTCGCCTCGGCGCAGTTGCGCGGACAACCGCTGACGGCGATCTTGAACTTGTGCGGCATGAAGCTGCCCCAGGTCATCTGCTCGGTCTTGATGCCCAGTCCGGTCGAATCCTGCGTGCCGAAGCGACACCATTCGGATCCGACACACGTCTTCACAGTGCGCAGCGCTTTGGCATAGGCATGACCGCTGACCATGCCGGCGGCGTTCAGCTCGGCCCAGACGGCGGGCAGATCCTCCTTTTTAATGCCAAAGATATCGAGCCGCTGGCCGCCGGTTACCTTCAGCATCCGTGCGCCGAACTTTTCGGCCACGTCGGCAATCGCCCGCAATTCACGCGGATTGGTCACGCCGCCCCACATCCGCGGCACGACCGAATAGGTGCCGTCCTTCTGGATATTGGCATGCATGCGTTCATTGACGAAGCGGCTCTGCTGATCGTCGGTATAGCCGCCCGGCCACGCACAGAGCAGATAATAGTTGAGCGCCGGGCGGCACGACGCGCAGCCGTCGGGGGTCGTCCAATGCAGCGCCTGCATGACCTGCGGGATTTCTTTCAGCTGCTTTTCGACGATATTGCGCCGGACGTCTTCGTGGCTGAAGCTCGTACACTTGCATACCGTCGAGACTTCGCGCGTGCCGGTATACGCGTCGCCGAGCGTCAGCGTGAGCAGGCTTTCGACCAGCCCGGTGCACGATCCGCAGCTCGCTGACGCCTTCGTGCATGTCCGCACCGCGTCGAGTGTCGCTGCACCGCCGGTGATCGCTGCGCAAACCTTGGCTTTGGAAACACCGTTGCAGCCGCAGATTTCGGCGTCGCCCGCCATCGCTGCGACTGCGGCACTAGGGTTTGCCGATACGCCTCCTCCGCTCGCAAACGCCTGGCCGAAGATCAGGGCGTCGCGCAGTTCGGCGACATTCTCGCCGCGTTTGAGCAGATCGAAATACCAGTTCCCGTCGGTAGTATCGCCGTAAAGCACCGCTCCGATGATGCGATCGTCGCGGACGATCACCCGCTTGTAGATGCCGCGCGCCGCGTCCCGCATCACGATGTCCTCGGCACCTTCGCCTCCCGAAAAGTCGCCGGCCGAAAACACGTCGATTCCCGATACCTTGAGCTTGGTCGATGTCACCGATCCCGAATAGCCGCTCGGGACCGCGACCAGCCCATCGGCAAGCGCGCGGCACATCTCCCAAAGCGGCGCAACAAGGCCATAGACCGCGCCTTTGTGTTCGACGCACTCACCGACCGCGAGGACATTCGCATCCGACGTCACCAGATGATCGTCGACATGGATGCCGCGGCCGATCGCGAGTTCGGCAGCCCGCGCCAATTTGACGTTCGGCCGGATGCCGACCGCCATCACGACAAGGCTCGCCGGGATACTCCGCCCATCCTTCAGCCGCACGCCTTCGACCTGGCCCTGGCCGAATATCTCGGCGGTGTCGGCCCCCGTCAGGATCGTCTGGCCCCGTTTTTCAAGCGCGTCCTTGAGCAGCCAGCCGGCAGTCTCGTCGAGTTGCCGCTCCATCAGCGTCGGCATGATGTGCAACACGGTGACTTTCATGCCGCGCAAGCTGAGGCCGTGCGCCGCCTCGAGTCCGAGCAGCCCGCCCCCGATGACAACGGCATCACCGCCGCCGTCCGCAGCGCGCAACATGGCACCGACATCGTCCATGTCGCGAAACGTCACCACGCCCTGCAGGTCGTGCCCGGGCACCGGGATGATGAACGGATCCGAACCTGTCGCGAGCAACAACTTGTCATAGGCCTCGACCCGCCCCGACCGCGCCGTCACGGTCTGGATACGGCGGTCGATCGCGACCACAGGATCGCCCGCCACCAGCGTAATCCCGTTGTCGGCGTACCAGGCATGATCGTTGATGACGATGTCGTCGAACGTCTTGTCTCCGGCGAGCAGCGGCGACAGCATGATGCGGTTGTAGTTGACGCGCGGCTCGGCACCGAAAATCGTGATCCGATACCGGCTTGCATCGCGCGCCAGAATCTCCTCGACCGCGCGGCAACCCGCCATGCCGTTGCCGATGACGACAAGATGCGGACGGCTCATCAGATCCGCACTCCGACCACGGCTGCGCCCCAGGTGGTGCGCCAGCGCTTTTTCACCGACGTCAGCCCGAGCAGCGCGATCAGCGCGAGGCCGGCAAAAATCAGGAAGCCGTATTGCGTGCTCCCCGTCCATTGCTTCGCCAGCCCCAGCGACGACGCGAGATAAAAGCCGCCCACGCCGCCGCCAAACCCGACCAGCCCGGTCATAATGCCGATTTCCTTGCGGAACCGTTGCGGTACCAGCTGAAACACCGCGCCGTTGCCAAAGCCCAATGTCGCCATCACCAGCAGGAACAAGGCAAGCGTCAGCACCAGCGACTTCGGCCCCGTGCTGATCGCGAGCAAGGTGACGGCAGCGAGGATGTACACATAGGATAAGGTCTTGATCCCACCGATCCTGTCGGCGACGCCGCCACCGATCGGCCGCACCAGCGATCCGGCAAACACGCATGCCGCGGTGCAATAGCCGGCGATCACCGGCGTCAATCCGAAGCTGTCGACGAAATAGATCGATAGGCTCGACGACAAACCGACGAAGCCGCCGAACGTCACGCCGTAAAACAGCATGAACCACCATGCATCCTGATCCTTCAGGATTTCGAAATACGCGGTCAGCGGCTTTGGCGCGGGCTGGTCGGGCGCGTCTTTTGCCATCACCAGATAGGCGACGAACACGACGCTGAGCGGGATCACCGCGAGGCCGAGCACGGCATTCCAGCCAAACGCCTTGGCAAGCAGCGGCGCGAACAACGCGGCGAGCACGGTTCCCGAATTACCCATGCCGGCAATGCCCATCGCCTTGCCCTGATGCTCACCCGGATACCAGCGCGACGCGAGCGGCAGCGCGACGGCAAAGCTCGCGCCGGCGAAGCCGAGCACGACGCCAACCGCCAGCGTCCCGCCAAAGCTGTGCACGCCAAGCCACCACGCCGTGAGCAATCCGAAGATCACGATCAGCTGACCGATGGCACCGGTTTTCTTCGGGCCGATGCGGTCCACAAGCAGCCCGTTGACAAGGCGCAGCACTGCTCCCGCCAATGTCGGTACACCGACCATCAAGCCCTTTTGCGCCGCGCTGAGCCCCAGGTCCTTCGAAATGATCGGTGCGAGCGGCCCCAGCAGCACCCAAACCATGAAGGCGACGTCGAAATACAGGAATGCGGCAATCAGCGTCGGCCGATGCCCGGATTGCCAGAAGGATTTTGTCATCGTGTCGGCCCCCTTTGTGCTTGACGATTGTCGGCGTGAACGCTCCGCTCGCGTGGGTGCGAGCGGGGATTGTTTAGATGGTGCGACCGAACGGCAGCCTTGAAGTCGCGACCGGCTATGCCAGCGCGACCGGCAAGCGGCCCGATAACCAGGATTTCGTCGGCGTCTATCTGGGCACCTCGGCCGAACGCGCCGCGCACGGGCTGATCGCGGCGGTTGCCGACGGCGTCGGCGGGGCAAAGGCCGGACGCATGGCCGCCGAACTTGCCGTCCGCGCGCTGATCGACGGGCTGCACGATCAGCCCGATACGATCGGCGTTGCCGCAGCGGCGGCGCGTGTGATGGCACCGTTCAACCGCTGGCTCAATGCGATGGGTCGGACCGAGGCGATGGCGCATGCCGCAACGACGTTTACCGCGCTGGTGCTGCGCGGCCGCCGCGGGCACGTGCTCCATGTTGGCGACAGCCGCGCGTGGCATTTTCGCGACGGGCGGCTGCTGCTGTTGACCGAAGATCACACGCGCTCGCATCCGGACCAGCGTCACGTGCTGTACCGGGCAATCGGCGTCGAGGAACGGCTGCGGCTCGACCATCACGAAGTCGGCCTCGCCGAGCACGACCGCCTGTTGCTCACCAGCGACGGCGTTCACGGGACCCTGTCGGCGCGCAGCATCGAAAAACTGCTCGGCGCTCGCGGGTCGGCCGACGGCGATGCGGCGGCACTCGTCGAAGCAGCGCTCGCCGCCGGCAGTCAGGACAACGCCAGCGCCATCGTCATCGATATTGTCGCGCTCCCGGCACCCGATCATGACGCGGTCGCCGGTGATATTGCGCGGCTGCCGATCTTGCCGCCGCCTGCCGAAGGCGACAGCATCGACGGTTTCCGGCTCGATGCGATGCTGTCCGACGGGCGCTATACGCGCCTGTTCAAAGCGCATGATACGCTTGGCGGCACCACCGTCGTGATCAAATTGCCCAAGCCCGCGCTGTTGTCCGAACAAGGCGCACGGCTGGCGTTCACGCGCGAGATGCTGGTCGGCGCGCGGGTCGCCAGTCCGTTCGTCGGCGGCGTCATCGCACTTGCGCCCGAGCGGCAATCCCGGCTGTACGGGGTGCAGCCGTTTTACGACGGCACGACGCTCGAGGCGCGGCTGCGGGGCAGCATCGGCCTGGTCGAAGGGCTGACGATTGCCGCGCGTCTGACGCGTGCGGTCGCGGCGCTCCACCGGCTCGACATCATCCACCGCGACATCAAGCCCGACAACATCATCCTGACGCGTGACGGCGGACTGAAACTGGTCGACCTCGGCGTCGCGCGCCTGCCGCGGATCGACGATTTCGGCCCGGGTGAAATCCCGGGCACCCCGAGCTTCCTCGCGCCCGAGATGTTCAGCGGCAACGCCGGCGACGCTGCCACCGATCAGTTTGCACTTGGGGTTACGCTCTGGCGGATATTCGCAGACTGCTTCCCATACGGCGAGACCGAAGCGTTCAGCCGACCGCGATTTGCCGCGCCCGAGCCGCCGTCGCGCCGTCGCCCCGAGCTGCCGGGGTGGCTCGATGCGGCGTTGATGCGCTCCGTCGCAATCGACCCTGCCGACCGCTTTGGGGATGTCATCGAACTGCTGCGCGCCATCGAAGGCGGCGCGGCAGTTGCGCGGATCACGTACCGTCCGGTCTCGCTGATGGAGCGCAATCCGGTGCGTTTCTGGAAGGCTGTCGCGTTGTTGCTGGCACTCGGATTGATCGCAGCGGTGGCGTTCGGGCAGCGGTAAGCGCTCAGCGAATTGCCGCACGCTCCCGCCGCTTCCTGCCATCCTCGCCACCGCCGCGATCCCTTTCAAAGGGCATAAAAAAGCCGTTGCGAGGCCGGTGTGAACCAGTCTCGGACGGCGACATTGCCTGATGTTTAGAGTTGGCTGCTGGGCGCTTCGTTGCGCCGACCAGCCTGCGAATTGAAAGGCTCTCATGCTTTCCAAAGCACGGCAAGCACTATCTTGCACTGCAGCATATTCGTGCAGCGGCCTATTTATTGCGCAGATAGGCCGCGAGATCATCGGGATCGAAACAGCGTCCGTCGAAAAAACTGTCCGCCCCCAGAATCAGACGGCCGTGGGGCGTGCCGACCCCGGTCGGGCCGGCGATGCCACCTTCCAGCTTCGAGCTTGCGCCCGGCAGCGCGATGCCGAGCGGCCGGAGCGCCCGCCGATAGATGTCGGGCCGGAACACAGCCTGCGCCCGGTTATAGTCGGCGTCGTTGGCCTCGACATGCCCGGCAATGCACATCTGCGAATAGAGCCATGCCGCCTGGCTCACCCACGGAAAGTTTGCCGCTTCGCGATGCTGGAACATGAAGTCCGGAACGTGCACCGGAGCGGCGTGCTGCGCAAATAACAGGCGATCGGACACGGCCCCGCGGATCAGTGCGGCCGACCCATCGAGATATTCGGGACGCGCGAGGATCGCTGCAATGTCCTCGAGTCGCAGTGGATCGATGAACGCGACGCCGGCGCGGTACAGCGCCCGCAGCAGCGCATCGGTGGCCGCAGGGTCACCCGCCATGCGCTCGGTCCGCATGGCGAGCACCTTTTCGACCCCGCGCCGCCAAATCTGCGATGTCACCGCGACGATCACCCCGACGCCGCGATCGACCGCGACGCTGTTCCACGGCTCGCCGACGCAGATCCCGTCAACCTCGCCGCTGGCGAGCGCATCGGCGGCAAATGGCGGTGCCACGGTGACGATATCGACATCGGCATTGGGATCGAGGCCGCTCGCCGCCAGCCAATAGCGCAACATATAATCATGGCTCGAGTAGCGGTGCACCACGCCGAGGCAGATTTTGCGCGGCGTTGCACGGACGATGGCGGCAAGCCGCAAGCCGATCGCGCGCACATCGCCCAGCGTTCCCGGTGTTGTGACCTGCGCCGCAAGGTCAGGGCGGAGCGTGATCGCGTTGCCGTTCAAGCCGAGGACGAATGGCACCGAAATCGGCGTCGCCGGCCGACCCAGCCCGAGCGTCGTCGCAATTGCCAGCGGCGCGAGCAGGTGTGCCGCGTCGCTGTGCCCGTACAGCAGTCGATCGTTGACCGTCGCCCAGCTCAGATCCCGGACGAGCACCAGATCGAGCCCCTCGGCTTCGGCAAAACCCAGCTCGCGCGCGAGGATCGGCAGCGCGGCATCGACCAGCGGCAGGAAGCCAAAGCGCAGGCGCGTCATAGATCCCCCATCACACGATCGGCGGTGACCAATGCGTCGGCGACGTCGGCGATACGCCGCCCGCTGTCCATCGCAGCCTTGCGCAACGCCGCATAAGCGGCGGGCTCATCGCAGCCGCGTTTCTTCATCAGCAGTGCCTTGGCGCGGTCGATCGTGCGGTGCTCCGCCAGCGCATTGCGGGCTTCGTCGAGTTCGGCGCGCAGCCGAGCATAGGCGTTGAACCGACGGATCGCGAGCTCGAGCACCGGGCGGATGCGGTCCTTGCGCAGTCCGTCGACGACATATGCCGACACACCGGCATCGACCGCCGCCTCGATCCCCGCGATATCGCTTTGATCGACAAACATCGCCACCGGCCGGGCTACGGCACGCGACAACGCAAACATTTCTTCGAGCTCGTCACGGCGCGGATTGGCAAGATCGACGAGGATAACATCGGGCGACAGCGCTTCAAGGCGCGCGGCGATACCGTGGCGATCGGCGAATATCGTGATATCGCTAAGCCCGGCGTCGCGCAGCCCTTCGGCAATCACCGCCGCGCGTGCCGGGCTTTCATCGACAATCGCGATCCGCAAGAGCCGCCTTTCGATGGTGCGATGCAGCACGAACGATGTGCACAGATTCTAGCCGCCCATGCAACCGCCGTCGCTTTCAAACCTCGCGAGATCGGCCGGCGTGTTGATGTTGAACATCGGTCCCGGAATTTCGACGATCGTGACTTTGCACGCTGCGATCCAATGGCGCATCGACCGGTCGTCACTGGTAGCGATGTGCGCATCGAGCCGGTCGGCAAGTGCCGCCGGCCACAGCCCGAGCAAATGCTGACCGGCCACCACGGCGGCATGGACGGTCGCGCTCGCACCGAGCCGTTCGGCCAAATCCGCCGATACCGGCAGCACGTCGCTTGCCACCGACAGCACGGCGTCGAACCCCGCGTGCTGCGCATGGTGGAGCGCGGCGCAAAGCCCGCCGAGCGGGCCAAGCCCGGCGCGCGGCCGGTCGTCGAGCGTCTGCCAGCCGGGGAGCGCCCGGCCGCATAGCACCATCGCGGCAACCTGCGGGCGCAATCCGGCGGCAATGCGGTCGATCAGCGGCATGCCGTGCGCCAGCGCCAGTGCCTTGTCGCTGCCAAACCGCCGTGCCGCACCGCCCGCCAGCACCGCGCCCAGGATGTGCGGTGTCACTCCTCGTCGAGCAGCGGCAATTGCGCGAGCTGCGCGGGCGGCTTGACGCCAAGGTGCTTCCACGCCGCCGCGTTCAGCACGCGCCCGCGCGCCGTTCGCGCCACCAGCCCCGTCTGGATCAAATACGGTTCGACCACGTCCTCAATCGTGTCGCGCGGCTCGGATAGCCCCGCCGCAAGCGTTTCGACGCCCACAGGCCCGCCTTTGTACAGGTCGGCAATCATCATCAGATAGCGCCGGTCCATGCTGTCGAGGCCGAGGCCGTCGACTTCGAGCCGGTTGAGCGCGCGGTCCGCGACGCCCGCGTCGATAGTCGCCGTCCCCGCGACCCCGGCGAAATCGCGCACCCGTCGCAGCAGCCGCCCGGCGATCCGCGGCGTGCCGCGCGCGCGCGACGCAATCTCGCGCGCGCCGTCGGGCGTCAGATCGACATCGAGCAGCCGCCCGGCACGCGCGACCACGCTTTCGAGTTCAGCGACGGTGTAGAATACCAATCGCAGCGGGATGCCGAAGCGGTCGCGCAGCGGCTGCGTCACCAGCCCCGACCGCGTTGTCGCGCCGACCAGCGTGAACGGCGGCAGGTCGATCCGCACGCTCCGCGCCGACGGTCCCTCGCCGATCATCAGGTCGAGCGCACGGTCCTCCATCGCCGGATACAGGATCTCCTCGACTTGCGGTGACAGACGGTGGATCTCGTCGATGAACAACACGTCGCGCGGTTCGAGATTGGTCAGCAGCGCCGCGAGATCGCCCGCCTTGGCGATCACCGGGCCCGACGTGGCGCGAAACCCAACGCCAAGCTCGCGCGCAACGATCTGCGCCAGCGTGGTCTTGCCCAGCCCCGGCGGGCCATGAAATAGCACATGATCGAGCGCCTCGCCCCGCGCGCGGGCGGCGGCGATGAACACGCCCAAGTTGTCGCGCGCCGCCGCCTGCCCGACAAATTCGGCGAGCGTCTGCGGGCGCAGCGCCGCGTCGACGTCGTCCGGGCGGGCGTGGGGGGTGAGGTCGCTCACCGCGCGCTCTTCCTGAGCGCCACCCGCAGCAAGTCGCCCACCGCCGCATCGGTGCCCAACTCCGCCTGCGCCTCCGCCACCGCGCGGCTCGCGTCCATCGGGCGGAAGCCGAGGTTGGCCAGCGCCGACAGCGTGTCCGCCACCGCGCTGCCGGGGCGGGCGACCGGCAGCGGCGTGGCGGCGGGCGCGGTGCCGGCCTTGTCCTTCAGTTCGTTGACGATGCGCGCCGCGAGCTTCGGACCGACGCCATTGGCGCGCGCGATGCTGGCGGTGTCCTTCGCGGCGACGGCGTGGTGGAGTTCGGCGGGGGCCAGCACCGACAGGATCGCGAGTGCGACGCGCCCGCCGACGCCCTGCACCGACAGCAGCAGCCGGAACCAGTCGCGCTCCTCGGCGGTAACAAAACCGAACAGCTGGATCGCGTCCTCGCGCACCTGCGTTTCGATGTGGAGGACGACCTCACCTGCCAAGCTGCCGAGCGTCTTGGCGCTGGCGAACACCAGATAGCCGACGCCGCCGACGTCGATCACCGCGCTGTCGGCGCTGGCCGAGTCGAGCAAGCCGCGCAGTTTGGCGATCATGCGAACACCCGGGCTGCGCGCGCCATGTGCGCGTGGCAGATCGCGACCGCGAGCGCGTCGGCGGCATCCTCACCGCTCGCGACGCAGCCGGGCAGCAGCCGCTCGACCATCAGCTTGACCTGCGCCTTGTCGGCGCCGCCGGTGCCGACGACCGCTTTCTTGACAAAGCGCGTGGCATATTCGGCGACGGGCAGCCGCGCGTGGGCGGCGACGAGCAGGACGACGCCGCGCGCCTGGCCAAGCTTCAATGTCGATTGACCGTTGGTGTTGACAAACGTCTCCTCGACCGCCGCGCTGACCGGACCGTGCGTCGCGATCACTGCCGCCAGCCCGTCGTACAGCGCCGCCAGCCGGTCGCTGAGCGGATCGGCGGCGCGGCTTTTGACGCAGCCGTCGGCGATATGCCGAAGCCGGTTGCCCTCGGCAACGATCACGCCCCAGCCGGTCTTTTGCAAACCGGGATCGAGGCCGATGACGATCACCCCAGCTTCGCCAGCACGTCCTCGGGCACGTCATAATTGCCGTACACCGTCTGCACGTCGTCGTCCTCGTCGAGCGCGTCGATCAGGTGCATCAACGTTCCCGCGGTGCCTTCGTCGACGGTCACATGCTCCTTGGGACGCCAGTGCAGCTTGGCCCCTTCGGGCGCGCCGAGCTTGGCTTCGAGCACCTTCGATACCTCGTGCAGCGCGTCCATCGCGGTGTAGATTTCATGCCCCTCGTCGGTGGTGACGACATCATCCGCGCCGGCATCGAGGGCGGCTTCGAACACCGCATCGGCGCTGCCCGCCTTGAGTGCATATTCGATCAAGCCGACGCGTTCGAAGCCGTGGCTGACCGAGCCGCTCGCGCCGAGGTTACCGCCGTTCTTGGCAAAAATCGTGCGGACGTGCGTTGCGGTGCGGTTGCGGTTGTCGGTCAACGCTTCGACGATGATCGCGACGCCACCGGGGCCGAAGCCCTCGTAGCGGAGTTCCTCGAAGTCGTCGCCGCCGGGTTCGGCCGCCTTTTTGATTGCGCGGTCGACATTGTCCTTGGGCATCGACTCCTTGCGCGCCGCGAGCACGGCGGTGCGCAGGCGCGGGTTCATGTTCGGATCGGGCAGGCCGGACTTCGCCGCAACGGTAATCTCGCGCGCCAGCTTGGAGAAGATCTTCGACCGCTTCGCGTCCTGCGCGCCCTTGCGGTACATGATGTTCTTGAATTTGCTATGGCCGGCCAAAATTCATGCCCCTGTGATTGGCGAATGGCCGCGTGTTTACGCTGCGTCGGGCGGTCGGCGCAACCTCAGCCGGTCGCCTCCAGCACTGCCCGCCCCAGCATCACCCCCGCCAGATGCGCGCGGTATTCGGCCGATGCATGGATGTCGGTGTTAAGGTCGCCGGTCAGCACCAGCCGGTCGACGGCGGCCGCGTCGAACCGCGCCGACAGCGCCGCTTCGGCAGCCGGCCACCGCGTTGCGCCTGGCCCTGCCCCCGTCACGCCGACACGGACGTCATCGGCGAACTTGGCAACGAACACACCGACCACGGCATAGCGTGACGCCGGGTGGCGGAACTTTGCATAGGCAGCATGGGTGGGGACCGCGAAGCCGACGCGCGTGATGATCTCGCCGTCCGCGAGCGCAGTGGCAAACATGCCCTGCAGGAAGTCGGCGATCGGATAGCTGGCGCGGTCGGTTTCGACGACCGCGTCGAGCGCAAGCATCGCGGCAGGATAGTCGGCGGACGGGTCATTGTTCGCAACCGCGCCACCCAGCGTGCCGCGGTTGCGGACCTGCGGATCGCCGATCAGCAGCGCGAGCTTTGCCAACCCGGGAATCGCGCCGACGACCATGGGGTCCGCAGCAACCGCGGCGTGGGTCGCCATCGCACCGATCCAGATGCGGTTGCCGTCGCGGGTGATCGACGCAAGGCCGGGCACGGTGCCGAGATCAACCAGCGTATCGGGCATCCGCAGCCGCGACTTCATCGCCGGCAACAGCGTATGGCCCCCGGCAAGCAGCGCGGCCTCGCCGCCGGCAGCGAACGCGGCGACCGCGGCTGCGATCGTCACCGGCCGTTCGAGCGCAAACTCACGCATGGGTCGTCTCCATTGCCCGCGCCCCGGCAGCGATTGCAGTGACGATATTCCGGTACCCGGTGCAGCGGCACAAATTGCCTTCGAGGTCGTGCGCGATCGTCGCTTCGTCGACGGCGGTGCCGTGCCGCCGGACGATTTCCAGCCCGGCGATGACCATGCCGGGCGTGCAAAAGCCGCACTGCAGCCCGTGATGCTCCTTGAACGCCGCCTGCATCGGGTGCAGCGCCTCGCCGTGCGCGAGCCCCTCGATCGTCGTGACGGCCGCGCCGTCGAGCGTCGCGGCCAGCACGGTGCATGCCTTAACCGCGCGCCCGTTGATCAGCACGTTGCACGCGCCGCACTGGCTCGTGTCGCAGCCGACATGCGTGCCGGTCAGGCCAAGGCCGTCGCGCAGCAGATCGACCAGCAAGGTCGCCGGTGAAACATCATGCGCGGCACGCGTGCCGTTGATCGTAAGTGTCGTGTGCATCGTCGCTATCGTCCCCGCATCATCGTTACGGTTGCAATCGTGATCAGCCCGCCGCGCGTGCTGCCATCATTTCGCGCAGCCCTGCGGACTGCTCGGCGACGGCACGTGCGCCAAGATCGCTCGCCTTGGCGCGCGCCCACCATGCCGCAAGTCCGGGCCGGGCAGCAATCAGCTCGGCGGTGGGCATCGACCCGCTGAACGCGTCGAAGAAGAAGAACAGCGGGATCATCGCGGCGTCGGCAATACTGAACCGGTCGCCGATGGCGAAGACATCGTCGGCCTTCCGGAAATGCTCGAGGTAGCCCATTGCCGCGCCGAGTTTCTCCAGCGCCGGGCCGACCGCCTCGGGCTTTTCGCGCCCCTGGAAAAGCGCGCCGAGTTCGGGGACGACGTAAACGTCGAGGATCCGGACCAGCAACCGCTCGCGCGCGGCGGTCTTGGCATCGGCGGAGATCAGCTTGGGCCCGTCGAGCGCGGCATCGAGATATTCGGCGATCACCTGGCTTTCGGGCAGATGGAACTCGCCGTCGTGCAGCAGCGGCATCTTGGCCATCGGCGTCATCGCCAGATAGCTTTCGGTCTTGATCCCGCCCTCGGGCATCTCGAGCGGCAGATCATGGCCCTTGGCGCGCGCCACCAGCAGCGGCCGCATGACGAAGGGTGAAAGATGGACGCCGTAAAGTCGCATGGTCGCGCTCCCCAAATGATTTAGTCTGCAAGTCCCAAAGCGGTCTTGTATGTCTCGAGCAACGCTTCCTGCTCCTGCCGCGCGGCTTTCTCCATCGCGCGCAGCCGGATGATGGCGCGCATCGTCTTGGTGTCGAAACCGGTGCCCTTGGCCTCGGCATAGACGTCCTTGATGTCGTCGGCGACGCCCTTCTTGTCTTCCTCTAGGCGTTCGATCCGCTCGATCAACAGCCGCAGTTGTTCGGCGGAAACATTCTCCGACATGGGGTCTCCCGGTACATGATGTGCGTGCTGGTGGCTTAGGCGGGCGACAGCAAGCGTGCAAGGGCATGGCTCGGATCATGGCTTGGATCGTCACCCAATCGGCCCTGTCGCATCGCGCCGCACTGCGCTAGGGGAAAAGCATGCGTCTGTTTCCGTTGCTGCTTGCCCTCCTGCTCGCACCGCCGCTGCTGGCGGCCACGCCGCCGCCGGTCGATGCCACCGACGGCGCGACCGGCCTGCCGGTGCCGCGCTTTGCGTCGATCAAGTCGGACAAGGCCTATTTGCGAACCGGGCCGGGCGACCGCTACCCGATCGCGTGGGTCTATGGGCGCGCCGGGCTGCCGATCGAAATCATCCGCGAATATGGCATTTGGCGGCAGACCCGCGATATCGACGGCACCGTCGGCTGGATGAACAAAAGCCTGCTCAAGGGCGAGCGGACGGCAGTCGTCACCAACGGCGTTCGATCGTTGTTCGCATCTGCCGACCTGCAGGCGCATGTCGTCTGGCGGATCGAGCCCGGCACCGTGGTGCGGCTGATCCTGTGCGATCAGGCGTGGTGCCGCGTCGATCGTGGCGGCAAAAGCGGCTTCATCCTGCGCTCGCAACTGTGGGGCGTCTATCCAAGCGAATCGATCCATTAGCGCAGCCGGTCGCCGCCGCGCACAAACTGCAACATCACCAACCCCGCCAGCACCAGCCCCGAGATCGGCAGCAGACCGAGCCGCTGCGAGCCGCTGACAGTCGTCGCGATTTGCACCAGCATCGGCCCCAGCCACATCGTCGCGTTCCCGGCGATCACGAACAGCCCGAAGAACACCCCGATCTTGGCCGGCGGCACGACGCGGGTGACCATCGTCCGGCTCGAAGCATAGGCGGCAGTCACGCTGACGGCACCAAGGAAGCCGCAGCCGATCAGCGCGACTTCGGGCAGCGTGCGGAACATCGGGCCGTCCCACAACGGCGCATGCGCGGCCGGGTCGAACGCCTGAAAGAACAGCGTCGTCCGCGTCTGCCCGAGCGACAGCAGTTGCGAAACGATGACCATAGTCAATTCGACCGTGAGCGCGCGCTTCGGCCCGAACCGGTGATCGAGCCAGCCGCCGGTGAACCCGCCGACCACCGCCAGCACGCTGAGGATCATCCCATAGGCCAGCAGCTCGAGCGTTCCCCAGCCCATCACGCCGGCCGCATAGACGCCGGTGAACACCAGGATGCCCGTCAGCCCGTCGGTGAACAGCATGCGGCTGCCAAGGTACAGCAGCCCGTCGCGGTAGGCGCTGGCTTCGCGGACCAGCGCCTGCAGGTCGGCAAAGCCGCCGCGCACCGCCGCACCGAGCCGGACGCCGGTCGACGGCACGTCGGGGACGAAGGCGAACAGCGGCAGCGCGCCCAGCCCGAGCACGACCGCCACCAGCGGCCCGACGATGCGGTCCTGTTCGTGCAGCGCGGTATCGAGCCCGAACAGCGGCGCGTGCGGGACAAAGCTCCACGCCACCTTGCCCGGTAGCGCGAACGCCCACAGCACGCCCGCCAGCATTGTGACCGAGACGAAGTTGCCCAGCGCCAGCGCCAGCCCCGAGGCGTGGCCCGCCTTGCGCATGCCGGCAGCCGGCAGCAGCAGCGCGTTGTGCAGCGTTTCGGTATAGGCGAACAGCGTGCTGACCAGCGCCCCGATCGCCACCCCCGTCACCGGGGTCAGCCCGCCCGGCCGCACCCACCATAGCGCCGCGATCAGCGGCACCATCAGCAGCAGCACGCCGGCGAGCCACGGTTTGCGCCGCCCCATCCGGTCGACGGCGGCCCCGAGCAGCGGCGCGGTCAGCATCACTGCCCACCCTGCATATTTCGCCCCCGACGCGACCAGCGCCTGGCCCTTTACCGGGTCGCCGACCAGCCCGACGATGTACGGCGCGAAGATATAGATGGTGACGAGGATGATATACGGGTCGCGGACCCCTTCGAACAACGCCCAGCTCCACGCGGGCCGGTCGAGGCGGTTATCGGCGGCGATCGTGGCGATACGACATCCTCTTCGCCACCACCATGCCGGACCCGATCCCGAGTCGCCACCCCCCGGCGGCGGGCTGAGCTATGCAAAGTTGATGAAGTTGACGACACGTCGGCGGCGAGGGCCCTGTCGATGACGCGGCGCGCGGTCCCGGCGAGCGAACGATGGCGTGGGCTTGGCATAGAATCCGTCCATAATTAACCAATATGGACTGTAACGCGCATGAGCAGGTGTAGGACAGCAGTTTTTGGGGTGACCTAGATATCCACCCCGGCGGCGATCGCTTCGAGCTTTTTGACGCGTTCGCGCAGGTCGGCAAGGTCGATCCGGTTGGCGACGGCGGGCAGTTCGGCCCCGCTGCGCGCCGGGCGGCCAAGCGTCAGATCGAGCTCGTGACGCCGCAGCTGCAGCCAGCCGCGCCAGCTCCACGCCGCGACCGCGGCAATCAGGCCAAGCGCGAGCAGGCCGCTCAGGCTGAGCACGAATAACGAGTCGGTGGGCGGCATGACAGGCCTCCTCAGCGTTTGGAGTCGAGCGCGTCGATCTGATCCGACAGGCGCTTGGCAGGGTCGGTGGCAAGCCGTTCGAGCACCTGGATGCGCTCGTTAAGCCGGGTGATTTCGGATTTCATCCGGTCGGCTTCCTCGGCGCTGACGCCGGGAGCCGCGAGCGGTGCATAGCCGTCGCGGCGGCGCTGCTTGGGACTGCGGATGTCGAGGCCGTGCCGCGCGGCATAAATCCGGCTGAACACGACGATCGCAACGATCGCGACGATCATGATGAAAGGGGCGACTTCGGCCATGGTCAGTCTCCGTCAGGAATTGAGCGAGGGCGGTTTGGGCGCGATCGGTGCCGCGGGAAGCGCGTCGATCTCATCGGCGAGCGAAGTCCCCTTGTCGGTGACGATGCGGTTGAGCACGGCGACCCGCGCCTCCAACCGTTCGATCTTGGCCGCATATTGCGCAGCCTGTTCCCCCGCCACCGTCGCCGAGATCTCAGCTTTGCGTTCCTGCAGCGCGATCCAGCGTTTGAGCGGGCTGCTCAGGATCGCGACGATCGGGATCGCGAAGACCGCGAGCGGGATCATCAGTGCCATTGTTCCGTGGTCCATGACGTTTTCCCCTTTGGACAATTCAGCGCAACGCGTCGATTTCGCGGGCGGTTCGCGCCGCCGGATCGGTAACGATCTGTTCGAGCGTCGCCGTGCGCCTCGCGAGTGCCGCAACCTCGTCACGGCTGACGTCGTGGACACTGGCGACCACCGCCGCATCCGGCCGGCGGCTGCGGCGGCGACCTTCGCGCTGCAGCAACCACAGGATGAACGCGCCCATGAACATCCCCATGAAGAACGCCGCGCCTGGTTCCATCCCGTCGTGCCGGTGAATGGTGACGCTGTGTCCGGGGGCGATGGTCGACGCCTCCCCGTCGGTGGTGACGACCACGGTGCCGTCGTCGTCGCTGGCCGATGCGCTCGACATGATTTTTCCCCTCCGTTGCGCCGCGCCCCTAGCGCAGCTGATCGATTTCGTTCGACAGGCGGCTGTTCGACGAGGTCATATACGCCTCGATATCGCGCAACCGGCGGTCGGAATCGCGGAAGCTCGAGCGCACATCGCGCATCGTGCGCTGCGGCGCGACGCGGACCTTTTGCCAGAACCGCTGTTCATCAGCGCTGCCGTCATACAGTTCGTGCGGCTTCGGCGTGGCGAGGAAGCCGACCACCAGATAGGCGACCGGCAGGAAGCCGAGGCCGAAGCAGGTGCCGAGCACGACCCCGACCCGAACCCAGAGCACGTCCCAGCCGAAATAATCGGCAATCCCGGAACACACTCCCATGAAACGTTTGTTCTGCTTGTCGAGGTAGAAGCGCGTACGGCTGGGTTGCATGGTCACAGTCCCTGAAGTTTGCGCGGCGTCGCAGCGGCGTCGCCAGCCAGGTTGCGGGTTGGCTGGGCGCCAAGCGCGCCGTCTTTCCAGCCGGGGTGGTCGGCGGTGATGATCCGCTCGATCGAGTCGAGTCGGCCGTCGAGCCGCCGCGCCATGTCGTGCAGGTCGTCGAGCAGCTGCTCGTCTTCGACCGAGATGCCCTTCGCCTTCCGCCACTGCGTCATATAGTGGAGGATCAACCACGGCAGCCCGATGAAGATCGACCCGATGGCAAGAACGCCCTCGATGTCCATCGCGGTTACTCCGCAGCTTTGGCGAGCCGGGCCTTCATCGCGGCCAGTTCGGCGGCGACTTCATCCCCGGCGCGCAGGTCGGCGAACTGGTCCTCGAGGCTGGCTGCGGGACCGCCCAGCGCATAGGCATCGGCGCGGCCTTCGGCGAGATCGGCGCGGCGTTCGATGATCTCGAACTTGGCAAAAGCGTCCTCGATCCGCGGGCCCTTGTACAGCGCGCGCATCTTCGTTCGGTCGTTGGCGCTTTCGATCCGGACCTGCAGCGCGTTCTGGCGCTGACGCGCCTCGCGAAGCTTGCCCTCGAGGCGGCGGATGTCGTCCTCGTTGGTGCGCAGGCTGTCCTCGAGCTGGGCGATATCGCCGAGCGTCGCATCGGCAAAGCTTTTCGCCTTCGCCTTTTCGACGAGCGCCGCCGTGGCCAAGTCCTCGCGGCCCTTCGACAGCGCGAGCTCGGCCTTTTCGGCCCAGCTGGTCTGCGCGGCTTCGGCGCGGATCACGGCGCGGCGCATTTCCTTTTGGTCGGCGATGGTGCGCGCCGCGCCGGCACGGACTTCGACCAGCGTTTCCTCCATCTCCATGATGATCATGCGGATCAGCTTGGCGGGGTCTTCGGCCTTGTCGAGCAGGTCGGTGACGTTGGCGGCGATAATGTCGCGGGTGCGCGAGAAAATACCCATCGGGCGATACTCCTGGTGTGAAAAGGTGGCCGGGACAGCGGCATTGGGGAAAACTGTCCCGGCCTTCGGCAAAACGGTCAAGCTCTGGGACACGAGCTTAAGCGATGCGTGCCGAAACGGAAACGGTGGTCGCCTCCGCCGGACCGACGGCCGTGCCAAGGCACAGCGTGCCGAGCAGCAGCGCGCCGACAGTGCCGACGAGCGCGCGGAGGATGGCGGGGTTCGAGGTCATGATCATCGTCGTGGCTCCTGGACTTGCGGCGTCGGGACCATCCCGAACCGGCTACGCCAAGGGCATTGCATAGGCCGTGCCAACTGCAGTTAGGCCCGAAGAATGTCGGATTACCGACGTTTTTGCCGGGTTCGGTCGACTTGCGGAAGATGACTGCTTGCTGAACAATGGTGAAATGCACTAACCTTTGGGCCATGCAGTCTCCCGCCGCCCTGATCGGCAATGCGCCGGCGTTTCTCGATGCGATCGAGCGCGCCAGCGAAGCCGCAGCCCTCAACCGCCCGGTGCTGGTGATTGGCGAGCGCGGCACCGGCAAGGAGCTGATCGCCGAGCGATTGCACCGGCTTAGCCCGCGCTGGAGCGGGCCGCTGATCACGTTGAACTGTGCAGCACTGCCCGAAAACCTGATCGACGCCGAACTGTTCGGCTATGAGACCGGCGCGTTTACCGGCGCGACGCGCGGCCGCCCGGGGCGCTTCGAAGATGCCGACGGCGGCACGCTGTTCCTCGACGAGATCGCGACGCTGTCGGCGGCCGCGCAGGAACGGCTGCTCCGCGTCGTCGAATATGGCGAACTGACCCGGCTCGGCTCGAACCGCGCGGTCCGGGTCGATGTGCGCGTCGTCGGTGCGACCAACGAGGATCTGCCGTCGCTGGTGGGGCGCGGGCGGTTTCGTGCCGACCTGCTCGACCGGCTGGCGTTCGAAGTCGTGACGCTGCCGCCGCTCCGCGCGCGCGCCGACGATATCGAGGTGCTGGCGATGCACTTCGCGCGGCGGATGGCCGTCGAGCTCGGCTGGTCGGGGTTTGCCGGATTTGCGCGCGCCGCGCTGGCGACGCTGCAGGCGTATGACTGGCCGGGCAATGTGCGCGAGTTGAAGAATGTCGTCGAACGCGCGCTGTACCGCTGGAACGACGCCGCGACGCCGGTGGGGGCGATCATCTTCGACCCGTTCGATTCGCCGTGGCGTCCGGCAACTGTCGCCGGCAGCGTCGCGCCGATCGACCCGCACACCGAAATCGCCGCCAGCGCCGCGCCCACCGTCGCCGACCTGCGCGCGGCGGTCACCGCCTATGAGCGCGACATCCTTGCGGCCGCACTCGCCCGCTGCCGCCACAACCAGCGTGCCACCGCCGCCGCGCTGGCGCTGAGCTATGACCAGCTGCGGCATGCGCTCAAACGCCACGACATGCTGTAGGGCACCAACCGCGCACCGGGGCGTTGGGGTGGCTTCGCCGTTACGGAGCTTGCCCCATGCCGTTCACCCTGCCCGACCTGCCGTATCCACCGACCGCGCTCGAGCCGCATATTTCGGCGCGGACGCTCGAATTCCATCATGGCAAGCACCACAAGGCCTATGTCGACAAAGCCAATGCGGCGATCGCGGGAACCCCGCTCGAGCCGTTGAGCGCCGAGGCGATCACCTACCGCGCGCATGTCGAAGGCAACACCGCGCTGTTCAACAATGCCGCGCAGGCGTGGAACCACAGCTTTTTATGGCAATCGATGCGGCCAGCCGGCGGCGCCGCCCCGTCGGGGCTGCTCGCCGAAGCGCTCGACCGCGACTTCGGCGGCGTCGCCGGGTTCACCGCCGCGTTCAAGGAGGCCGCAGTCGGCCATTTCGGCAGCGGCTGGGCATGGCTGGTCCACGACCATGAAACGCTCAGGATCATCACGACACACGATGCCGATACACCGCTGGTCCACGACGGACTGACGCCGCTGCTGACGCTCGATGTCTGGGAACATGCTTATTACCTCGACCACCAGAACCAGCGCCCCGACTATGTCGAGGCGTGGCTGGCACATCTGGTCAACTGGGAGTTTGCCGCGGCAAACCTGCACGCGGTATAAGGCGGCAATGCCGGGGGCTCACGCCTCCGGCGGCGCGTCCGAATGGCGCATCAGGATCGGCGTCTGCGCCAGCGCGAACAGGAACGTCAGGCTGGTCACGCCCCACACCTTGAAGCTGACCCATTGATCGGTGGTCAGCACCCGCCGCACGACTTCATTGGTGCACGCGAGCGCGAGGAAAAACAGCACCCAGTTGCGCGTCAGCTTGCGCCAACCCTGCGCATTGAGTGCCGGAAACGCCTCGCCGAGCAGCGTCTTGAGCAGCGGTCGCCCGGTGGCGATGCCGAACAGCAGGATGCTGGCGAACAGCAGGTACAGGATCGTCGGCTTGATCTTGATGAACGTCTCGTCCTGAAAATACAGCGTCGCCGCGCCGAACACCGCAACGACGGCGGCGGTGAACCACAGCATCGGCGAGACGCGCCCCAGCGTGAGCCGCGACGCGATCAGCGCAGCGAGCGTCGCCAGCATGAACGCACCGGTGGCAACGATGATATTCTTGACACCCGCCGCCATCCCCAGCCCGATCAAAAAGGGGCGCAGCCGGTCGCCGAGTGCATTGACGATGAAGAAGGTCAGCAGCGGGCCATAGTCGATCACCAGCTTGATGCCAGGCGAGGGGGAGCGCGTCGAATTACTTGCCATGGCCGCGCAGTAGCATCCCGAGCGGTTGCTGGGTAGGGTCGCGTGTGATGACCGCCCAGCACCTCCGCGTCGACGATCTTGCCTGCGAACGCGGCGGCCGCCGGGTGTTCGAGCATGTCGGCTTCACGCTCGCACCCGGCGGCGCGCTGCAGGTCGAGGGCGCGAACGGCGCGGGGAAATCGAGCCTGCTGCGGCTGCTTGCCGGGCTGCTCGATCCTGCCGGTGGCACCATCGACAATCCGTTTGCGGTCGCATGGGTCGGCCATGAAGTGACGCTCAAGCCCGGCATGACGCTGCTCGCCGAACTGCACCATTGGGCGCGGATCGACCGGCGCAGCGCCGCCGATGTCGATGCGGCGCTCGCGCGGTTCGACCTCAGCGCGCTGCGCGAATTGCCGTGCAGCGTGCTGTCGAGCGGCCAGCGCCGCCGCGCCGCACTCGCCCGTGCCAGCCTGTCGGGAGCCGCGTTGTGGCTGCTCGACGAACCGTCGGTGGGGCTCGATGCGGCATCGCGCGCGCGACTGGCGACGACGCTTGCCGACCACCGTGGCGGCGGCGGGCTGGTCGTCGCGGTGACGCACGAGCCGCTTGGGCTCGATGCGCCGCAGCGGCTGCGGCTCGGGGAATGAGCGTGTTCATCGGGCTGGTGCGCCGCGATCTGGCGCTGGCGCTGCTGCGGCCGGGAACGCTCGCGCTGCCGGTGGTGTTCTTCGTGCTGGTCGCGGCGCTGTTTCCGTTTGCGGTCGGGCCCGACGCGCGGCTGCTGGCGCGGATTGCGCCGGGCGTGCTGTGGGTGGCGGCGTTGCTCGCGGCGCTGCTGCCGGTCGAGACGCTGGTCGAACCCGACCGCGCCGACGGGACGCTCGATCAGCTGGTGGTGCGCGGCCTGGCGCTCGAACTGGTCGCCGCCGCCCGGCTGATTGCGCACTGGCT
The DNA here is from genome assembly GCA_038225475.1 of Sphingomonadales bacterium. Taxonomy (GTDB): domain Bacteria; phylum Pseudomonadota; class Alphaproteobacteria; order Sphingomonadales; family Sphingomonadaceae; genus Polymorphobacter_B. The sequence continues at coordinate 141,599 of JBBRRA010000003.1, read as the reverse complement.
GGGGTTTGCGCTGCCGCTGCTGATCGCCCTGCCGGTCGCCGCGATTTTGCTGCAGGTGCCGATGGCGGTGCTGCCGCGGCTGGCGCTCGGGCTGCTGCTCGGCACGCCCGCGCTGGCGGCGCTGGCGCTGGTCGCGGCCAGCCTGACCGCGGGGCTGCGGGGTGGCGGCGCGCTCGCCGGGCTGATCGTGCTGCCGCTCGCGCTGCCGGTGTTGATCTTCGGGGTGGGTATCGCCGCGCCGGGCGCACTGCGGCTGCTGGCGGCGAGCAGTCTGGTCGCGGTGGCGATTGCGCCGTTTGCAGCGGGGGCGGCGCTGCGCGGCGCGACACGCTAGGATGACAACGAATTGAGAACGCCTTAAGACAGGCGTGCGGAAATCCGCCGATAGGGGAACGGCACGGTGCCGTCTGGCGGCGCGCGCATGGGAGACGAACGCATGAAGATGATCACTCTATTTGCGGCTGCGGCCGCGCTTGCCGGCGCATCGCTGGCAGTTTCTGCCCCGGCATCGGCGCAGGCGGCCGCCAAAAAGCCGATGACTTATGATTGCACCAAGGCGGGTAACAAGAACAAGGCCGCGTGCAAGACCGGTGCCGCGCCGATGGCCGCTGCGCCCGCTGCCGCTGCCAAGCCGATGGCGGCTGCGCCAATGGCCGCCGCGCCCGCCGCTGCTGCCAAGCCCGCCGCCAAGCCGATGAACTATGACTGCACCAAGGCCGGCAACAAGAACAAGGCGGCGTGCAAGACCGCTGCACCCGCGATGGCAGCGGCTCCGGCACCGGCGGCAAAGCCGATGGCAGCCGCGCCGATGGCCGCCGCGCCGATGGCCGCCAAGCCCGCTGCCAAAGCCGCGATGACCGGTCCGAACCGCCCCGGCACCGTCACCGCGACGCTCAAGAACGGCAAGGTCGTGCATTATGACTGCACGCTCGCCGGCAACAAAAGCAAGAAGGCCTGCAAGGCCTGACAAGGGCAGGCCAGCCCCGCCCGCGCGGGGCTGGCCGCTTTGCCGCAGCCGGGGTGCAATGCCCCGCGTTTCGATGCTAAAGACTGTTTATGCACCGTTTCGCCAATCCCGCCCGCTTTCTGCGCATCGCGCGTGTCGCGACGCCGATCCTCACGCTGACCGGGCTGATCTGCTCGGCCGTCGGGCTGTGGATCGGGTTGTTCGCCTCGCCGCCCGATTATCAGCAGGGCGAAAGCGTGCGCATCATGTACGTCCATGTGCCCGCCGCTTGGCTTGGCTCGGGCGGGTATCTGGGGCTGGCAATCGCAAGCGCGGTTGCACTGGTGTGGCGGCATCCGCTCGCCGAAATCGCCGCGCGCGCGATCGCCCCGGTCGGCGCGCTGTTCACCGCGATCTGCCTCGTTACGGGCTCGCTGTGGGGCAAGCCGACATGGGGCACCTATTGGGTGTGGGACGCGCGGCTGACGTCGATGCTGGTGCTGCTGTTCCTGTATCTCGGCTATCTCGCGCTGAGCACTGCCGAGGCCGAGCGCGGCGGCGGCAAGGGCGCGGCAATTCTGGCGATCGTCGGCGTCGTCAACCTGCCGATCATCAAATATTCGGTCGAATGGTGGAACACGTTGCATCAGGGGCCAAGCATCAAGCTGACCGGATCGGCGATCGCGCCTGCGATGCTGATGCCGTTGCTGGTCTCGCTCGCTGGGTTTACACTGTTGTTCGGGGCAATCGTCCTGATGCGGATGCGCGCGGCGCTGGCGACGCAGCAAGTCACGGCGCGCGCCCGGCGATTGGCGGAGGCGCACGCATGACGCACGGTGAGTTCATCTTTCCAAGCTATGTCCTGACGGTCGCCGGCATGGGCGGCGTGCTGCTGTGGAGCTGGCTCGCCATGCGCCGTGCCGAGCGCGCGGCGGCGGCGCTGCGCACCGAACGCCGCCGGACCGACCGATGAGCCGGTTGAAACCCAAGCATCAGCGGCTGGTGTTGCTGTGTGCAGCGCTGACGGCGCTCGGCGGCGCGGGCGCGCTGGCGATCACGACGCTGGGCGACAAGGCGACCTATTTCTATGCACCGTCGGATGTGTTTGCCCATGCGCCCGCGGCTGGCGAAGCGATCCGGCTCGGCGGTCTGGTCCAACGCGGCACGGTGGCGAAACAGCCCGACGGCACGACGATCGCGTTTCGGGTTACCGACAATGCGCGCGACGTGCCCGTTCGCTACACCGGCATCGTCCCCGACCTGTTCCGCGAGGGCCAGGGGGTGATTGCCGAAGGGCATTTCGACGGCGGCGGCACCTTCATCGCCGATACCGTGCTCGCCAAGCACGACGAGAAATACATGCCGCCCGAAGTTGCCGGGTCGCTGCACAAAGTGGGGCGCGTCGGCTGAGGTGATGCCGCGCGGTTTTGGCCGGATCGGGATTGCCGCGCTGCTGATCGCGGCGCTGCTGCTGGGATGGCGCTGGCAGGCCGAGCGCCGCCCGCGCGATCCGGTGATCGGGATGGTGCTCGGCGATGCGCGGCTGCCGCAGTTGCCGGGGCACCGCACGTCGGTGCATCCGGCGCATGTCGTCAACCTGTTCGCGTCATGGTGCCTGCCGTGCCGCGTCGAAGCCCCCGCGCTGGCCGCGCTGGCGCGCAGCGGCGTCGCGATCGACGGTATTGCGGTGCGCGACGACCCCGGTTCGGTGCGCGGGTTTCTGGCGTCGAGCGACCCGTTCGCCAGCGTCAGCCTCGACCCGCGCGGCACCGTGCAGTCGGCGCTGCACGTCAGCGGGCTGCCCGAAACCTATGTCGTCGACGCGGCGGGGTTCATCGTCTATCGCCACCGCGGTCCGGTCGGCCCCGACGACGTGGCGATGTTGCGCAAGCGCGTGGCGCTGTCGCAGTAAGGCCCGCAACCGTTGCCGGTCGCGGGCCTCCGCCGTCCTCCCCAGGTCGGTGTTAGAATTTGGTGCGAACCGTCGCGCCAAAGGTGCGTGGCTCGGCAAGGAAGCTGCCGAAGATCTGGTTCGAAGTGCTGCCGAACGCGACCGTCTGCGCCGACGAGTTCGCGCCGAGGAACGGGGCGTTGAACGCCACCTGCTGATAATTGGTGTTGAGCAGGTTCTGCGCCCAAAGTTCGATGCTGAAACGCTCATCCTTGCCCCGCAGCCCGACGCGGGCGTTGATGACGATGAAGCCTTCCTGCACCTTTTCAGGGAACAGGTCCGAACCGGTGTTGTACCCGCTCGAATAGCGGAAGTCGGTGTAGAACAGCGCACTGAGGCCGTTGGTACCGATCGGCGGCGTGAACGCCAACGAGCCGGTTGCAACATATTTCGGCGCGTTCGACAGCTGCTGTCCCGGCAACAGGAACAGCGCGTTGTCGAGCGCTGCGCCCGACTGGTTGCCGACGAGGTTCTTCGCATATTTCGTGTCGGCATAGGTGAAGCCGAGATTGACCGCGAGATTGTCCGCCGGGAACAGCGCGGCCTCGAGCTCGAAGCCCTGCGAGGTTACGCCGGGCTTGGTCTTGCCGGTGCACGCGCCGGTGACCGACGAGCTGTCACGGTCGGCACCAGCGAGGTCGACGCTGCAACCGTTGACCGTCTGCACGAGGAACGACGAGCCGTTGAAGGTATTCAGCTGAAAGCTGCTGAAATCTTCATGGAAGATCGCGACGTTGAGGTTGAACTGGCGCGACTTGAACTTCGCGCCGATTTCAAACGCATCGACGGTTTCGGGATCGAACTGCAGCAGTGCGGTGCCGAACGGCTTGCCCTGCGCATTGACATTGCGCGGGTCGCTCGGCGCAAACACCGGCGAACCGAGCGCCGACGGATCGAGGTTGAACCCGCCCGCCTTATAGCCGCGCGAGTAGCTGGCATAGGTCAGCAGGCCCGGCGTCACCTTGTACGATACGACGGCGGTACCGGTGAACTTGCTCTCGCTGCGCTGGTCGTTGAGCGAGAAATTGTTGAGCGCCGACGACGCGTTGCCCTGGCAGGTCAGGTTTGCAAGGCCGCCGAGAAATGCCTGCAACGATGCCGGCAGCGGCGTCGTGCCGCCTGTCAGATACGGCGACAGGAACGCCTGCTGCACCGGGCAGACCGTGTTGGTATTGTTGAGCTGGCCGCTCAGAGTCTTCTTTTCGTGCGTGTAGCGCGCGCCGAGCGTCACCGACAACGCATCGGTCAGCTTGATGACGTTGTGCGTGAACACCGCATAGTTGTCGCTGGTCTGGTTGAAGATCGAACCATTTGCGCCGACGTTGTTGACGGTGCTCAAGCGGTCGATGGCATTCAAAATAATCGGTGCGGCACCGCCGAAAGCGCCGGCGAAGGTCGCACGGCCGGTCGGCGACAGGCAACCCGGAAGCGTGCGGTTGCGGAGCACGGCGTTCGCACTCACGCTGGTGACGAGGCGGCAGGCGGCGAATTCGCCATAGTCAGCACCGAACTTCAGGTTTTCCGACAGCTTCAGCTTTTCGTTGGCGTAATAGCCGCCGACGAGGAAATCGAGATGGTCGTCGAACAGGCTGCCCTGCAGGCGCAGTTCCTGACTGAACGTCTTGAACTGGCGGAACGCCTTGCCGTCATCGGCGCGGTACAGGATGTCGACATTGTTATAGTCGACATCGCCCGGCGTTTCGGCCTTGTACTGGCGATAGGCGGTGATCGACGTCAGGTTGAGGCCGCCGAGCCGCCAGTTGAGTTCACCCGACAGGCCATAGTCGGTGGTGTGGTTGGTGAACGTCCGCCCCGGGGTCACCGAGACATCGCGGCTGAACGTGTTCTGGTTGATGATCGCGCCGAACCCGGCGGTGGTCGGGTTGGTCAGCACATCGAGAATGCGGTTGTTCTGGAAGGTCACGTCGAACGGCGCGGTGGTTGCCGACGGCGTGGACTTGATACCTTCGCGCACCGGCAGGAAGGTCGCAGCGCAGCACTTTTCATCGCGGTGGCTGTAATCGCCGATCAGGCGGATGTTGATGTCGTCGGTCGGCTTGATCAGCAACTGGCCTTTGATGAAATAGCGGTTGCGGTCGTTGACGTCGCCGCCCGAGATGACATCGCGGTAAAAGCCCTTGCGGTTGACATAGACGCCGTCGATGCGCGCGGCGATCTTGTCGCCAAGGATCGGCCCGGTGACGCCGCCCGCAAGGCGGTAATAGTTATAATTGCCATAGCTCGCCTCGGCATTGCCGCCGAAATCGAACGACGGCTTGGCGCTGACGATGTTGATGAGCCCGGCGGACGCGTTGCGGCCGAACAGCGTGCCCTGCGGGCCGCGCAGCACTTCGATGCGGTCGATTTCACCGAGTTCGTTCAGCCCGACGCCGGTACGCGAGCGATAGACGCCGTCGATGAACACCGCGACCGAGGATTCGAGGCCGGGGTTGTCGCCGACGGTGCCGATGCCGCGGATCCGCGCGCTGCCGTTCGATTCAGTGCCGGTCGACGAAACGAGCAGCGACGGTGCCAGCTGGTTCAGCGAGCGGATGTCGTTGGCACCCGAATTCTTGAGCGCAGCGGCGCTGACCGCCGAAACCGCGATCGGCACGTTCGACAGCGTTTCCGAACGGCGGGTCGCGGTGACAATAATATCACTGTTATTGCCCGTGGGCGTATCGGCGACCTGGGCTGGCGCGGTCTGCGCTGCGGCGATGGTCGATGCGGCAAGCGCACAGGTCGAAAGCAGCCACGAGAGTTTCATCGTATCCAGTCCCCAGGACGAGGGAATTTGTTCCCCTTGTGAGTATGGCCATAAGCAAGCGTCGAACCGTGCGCAACTACCCGGCGCGGTCCGCGGCATATTGTCGGCACGCCTGTTGCAGCGCTACATCACCCGCGTGAAACGCTTGACGTGCGCGGGGACGAGCGCCACGCCACGCCGATGGCTGCACCGCTTACCACCTTCGAGGCTGTAGAGGCCGATTTCGAGGCGCTCGACGATTGGGACGACCGCTATCGGCTGCTGATCGACCTTGGCCGGGACCTCGCGCCGATGCCCGACGTGTTGAAGACCGACGCGACGCGCGTGCGCGGGTGCGCGAGCCAGGTCTGGCTGTATCCGACCGAAACCGACGGGCGACTGCATTTTGTCGCCGACAGCGACGCCGCGATCGTCAAGGGGCTGGTCGCATTGGTGCTATTGCTGGTGCAGGACCGCGCGCGCGGCAGCGTCGATACCGCCGCGATCAAGGCGCAGCTCGATGCGCTGGGGTTGTCGAAGCATCTGTCGTCGAACCGGACGCAGGGGCTGGCGTCGATGATCGCGCGGATCGGCGAATTGACCGCCGTCAGCGCGTAAACGCCGCGCGCGCCGCGACAGCTGCCGCCGGATAATCCGAAAACACCCCGTCGACGCCGAGCGCGAAGAACAGCCGGTATTCCGCCGCCGCGTCGCCCTTGGCATCGGGCATGTCGCCCCGCCGGAAATCGGCCGGCAGGAAATAATTTTCGCTCCGGAACGTCCACGGATGGACCTTGAGGCCCGCCGCATGCGCATCGGGGATCAGCGTGGTCGGGGGCAGCAGATGTGCGTCGGACGCGCGGGGCACGATCCGGTCCTTCGACGGCCCGATCCCGTCCGCATAGCGCGCGATCGCCGCAAGCCCTGCCGGCGTCACCATCGCATCATAGGTCAGCCCCGAAGCGTCGGCGGGGGCCCCGCTATCGATCAGCTGGATCAGCGGCAAATCGGTCAGCGTGCGCAACGCCTTCAGATTGTCGACTTCGAACGACTGGATGAAAATCGGATCGCTGCGCCGACTGTATCCAGCTGCCCCGAGCTGCGCGACGAGCCGCGCTTCGAGCGGCAGGCCGATCTGCGCGAAATAGCTCGGATGCTTGGTTTCGGGGTAAATGCCGATGCGGTGGCCGTGCTGCGCCTCGGCGGCGTGCACCAACGCGATGATCTCGGCAAAGGTCGGGATTTCGAAGTGTCCGTCAAACGCGGTATTGGCGACGCGCAACTGCGGCAGGCGTTCGCGCGCGCGCAGCGTCTTGAGTTCGGCAAGCGTGAAATCCTCGGTAAACCAACCCGTCACGCTGGTGCCGTCGATGGACTTGGTGGTGCGCCGCGCGGCGAATTCGGCATGCGCGGCGACATCGGTGGTGCCCGAAATCTCGTTCTCATGGCGCGCAACCAGGATGCCGTCGCTGGTCGCGACCAGATCGGGTTCGACGAAATCGGCCCCGCCGGCAATCGCCTGCGCAAAGGATGCGAGCGTGTGTTCGGGCCGTTCGCCGCTTGCGCCGCGATGGCCGATGACGATCGGCCTAGCGCCGCCGGGCATCGGCAGCGGCGGCATCGGCGCGCGCGTCCTCGGCGCGAGTGAGGACGTCATACGCCGCCTGCACCGCCTGAAAACGCAGCGCCGCGCCCGCGTCGCCGGGGGCCATGTCGGGGTGGTTCGCCTTGGCAAGGCGGCGGTACGCGGCCTTGACCGCAGCCGCGTCGGCATCATCATCGAGTTCGAGCGCGAGCAGCGCGTCGCGCTCGCCGCGGCTGCGGCGGCCATCGCCGGGGCCGCCCCACGCCCAATGTTGCGCCCGGCTAAAGCTTTTTTCGCCATCCGCCCCGGCTTCGCGCTCGGCGGCTTCCTCGGCGGTCAGCCCTTCGAAGTAATTCCAGCCCTTGTTGTATTCGGCCGCGTGGTCGGCGCAGAAATACCAGCGTTCGGGGCGATTGGGCGCTTTGGGTGCAGGGCAGTCACCCGCTGCAGTGCAGCCGTGACGATCGCACATCCGCACCGTCGCGGCTTCGCGCCCGCTGCCATAGTCCCGCCAGCGCGGAAAACCCCAGTCGAGCGTTCGCGAAGATCGGGCCATGGTCAGGATTGCTCAGTCGGTGATCACAAAATTCAATCCCGACGATAGTGGCGCTGGCCGTACTTTGCCAGCGCCACGGTGGCCGTTAGTGCCGCAGCTTGCCGAGCATGCCCATGATATCGTCCATCGGGTTGCCGTCCTTGTTGAGGTCGAGCATGCCGAGCAAGGTGCCGGCCGCCCCGCCGGGTGCTGCCCCCGTTGCGGCGGGCGCGCTGCCGCCGGTCAGCTTGCCGAGCATGCCGCTGAGCATGCCGCCGATGCCGCCACTGTCGGCGGCGGGCGGCGCGTTGACCCCGGCTGCGGCGCCGTGCGCCAGCGCGCCGGTGGCCAGCGTCGCCAGCATCGGCAATAGCGATGCGATCTGGCTCTGGTCGATCCCGGTCGCCGATGCGGCACGCGCCGTCACGGCATTGGTGACGTCTGCCGAACCGAACAAGCTGCCGAGGATCGACGTCCCCTGCGCGATGCCGGCGTCGCTGGTATGATCGGTCGTCGCAGCGGCCGCGGCGGCTGCATTGAGCCCCTCGCCGCCATCGGTTGCAACATGCTGCGTCAGGCCACCGGCCAGCGCGGGCATCAATGCCGCCATCGCGGTCTGCGTCATTTCGGGCGACAACCCGACTTTCGCCGCCATCGCCGACACTGCCGCCTCGCCGCCGAACTGCTTGATCAAGTCGAAAAGTTGTTCGCTCATGCCGTCGCTCCTCGCTTTCGTGCTCTCTAGTATCGCACCGATGTTACGGTCCCGCGCCAACCTGCGGCCCCCACAGATAAACACCATATCGGACCGGCAGCGGCACGGCTAGGGTAGGCCCGAAATGCTTGCCCTGCTCCGCACCCGCCGCTTCGGACCGCTGTTTGCGACGCAGTTTTCGGGCGCGTTCAACGATAATCTGTTCAAGACCGCGATGCTGTTCGAGATCACCTATCGGCTGATGGCGGGCGACATCGCAGCGAGCGCAACGCTGGTTACCGCAGCGGCGGGGGTATTTATCCTGCCGTTCTTTCTCTTCTCCGGAATTTCCGGGCAGCTCGCCGATGCGGTCGACAAGGCGCGGGTCATGCGCGGCGTCAAGCTGGCCGAGCTCGTCATTCTCGCCGTTGGCGGCATCGCGCTGTGGCTGGGGTCGATCCCGCTGCTGTTCGTCGTGCTGTTCGCGATGGGCTGCCATTCGACCGTGTTCGGGCCGGTCAAATACGCCGTCCTGCCCCAGCATCTGCGTGAGGGGGAACTGCTCGGCGGCACCGGGCTGGTCGAAGGCGGGACGTTCGTCGCGATCCTGCTCGGCCAGATCGCGGGCGGCTTGCTGCCGACGCTTTGGGCGGGCGCGATGATGTTCGCGGTCGCTGCCATCGGCATTGCGGTTTCAAGGCTGATCCCGCCTGCCCCGCCCGCGACCGCTGGCGCGTCGATCGACTGGAACCCGTGGAAGGCGTCGCGCGCCGTGCTCGACGGTGCGTTCGACGTCCGCGCTGTCTGGCGTTCGACGCTGGCGCTGTCGTGGTTCTGGGCGCTCGGCGCGATCTATACGAGCCAGTTCGTACCGCTGGTAAAGGGTACGCTGGCGGCGTCTGAAGAAGTTGCGACGCTGCTGTTGGTGGTGTTCACCATCGGGATCGCGGTCGGATCGAGCGCAGTTTCGAAACTGCTCGGCGGCCATGTCTCGGCGCGTGCCGCACCGTGGGCGGCGGCGGCGATGGCGGCGGCGAGCATCGACCTGGTGTTTGCGGTCGGCAATGCGCACGGCGGCGCGCCGACCGGTGCGGCGGCGTTCCTGCGCGACGCCGGGCATTGGCGCATTCTGGGCGACCTGTTCGTGCTCGCGGTGGCCGGCGGGGTTTTCTCGGTGCCACTCTATGCGATCCTGCAGACGATGGGCGCACCGGCGGCGCGCGCGCGGACGATCGCGGCGAACAACATCGTCAACGCCGCGTTCCAGGTCGGCGGCACGTTGCTTGCCGGGTTTGCGGTGGCGCGCGGCGTGCCGATCGCGGTCGTGCTCGGCATCAGCGGGGCCAGCGCGCTGCTGCTTTGGCCGCTGCTGCGTGGCTTGACGCCGGGCGTGAGTGCAGCGACACACGTCGAAACTACGGGGAGTGAAACGCCATGAAGCTGTACGATTCGATCGGTCCGAACCCGCATGTCGTGCGGATGTTCGCCGCCGAAAAAGGCATCAGCCTGCCGATCGTCAAGGTCGACCTGATGGGCGGCGAGAACCGGCGCGGCGACTATGTTGCGGCGAAAAATCCGGCTGGCACGACGCCGGCGCTCGAACTCGCCGATGGTCGCTGTATCTGCGAGATTACCGTCATCGCCGAATATCTCGAGGAACTGCACCCGACCCCGTCGCTGATCGGGACCACGCCCGAGGAACGCGCCGAAACCCGGATGTGGACGCGCCGCATCGACCTTGGCATCGTCGAGCCGATGGCCAACGGCTTTCGCGCCAGCGAGGGCCGCGCGCTGTTCGCGTCGCGAATGATGCTGGTGGGTGCCGAAGGCGCCGCCGAACTGAAGGCGATCGCGCGCGCCAAACTGCTGTGGCTCGACGCGCAGCTCGACGGGCGCAGCTTTGTCTGTGGCGAGCGTTTCAGCCTTGCCGACATCATGCTGTATTGCTTCGTCGCGTTCGGCAACACCGTCGGTCAGCCGATACCGACCGAGGCCAAATGGCTTCCCGCATGGTTCGAACGGATCACGGCGCGACCCAGTTCTCAGGCATAGCTTCGGCGCGCGACGACCACAGTCCGGCGGCGATGATGATCGCGCCGCCGGCCCACATTTCGGGCCGCACGCTCTCGCCGAAGAGCAGCCAGCCAAAGCCCGCCGCCCAGATCAGCCCGGTGAACTCCATCGGTGCAAGCAGCTGCGCCTCGGCGCGGGCATAGGCGCGCGACAGCAGCTGAATGCCGATGTTGCCGATGATGCCGGTGAAGATGACGAACGGCCATGCGGCGCTGTCGTCGGCCATCGCTTGCCATGCCGGGTTGCCCACCATCGGCAGCAGCGGCAGCAGCAGCAGCGCCGGAATCGCGGCCCCCGTCAGTGTCAGGAGCGTCGAGCCATCGTCGCGGCGCATCCGCATAAGGACTGCCGTCAGCGCATAGGTGACCGACGCGGTCAGGATCGCCGCCAGACCCAGCTCGCGACCGGCGAAGCTTCCCGACAGACCACCGCCGCCGCCGAACACCGCGACCAGCACCCCGGCAAACGCCAGCGCCACGCCGACCACCGCCCGCCGCCGCAAGCGCTCGCCCAGCATGACGCGTGCCATTAGCGGGATCATCAGCGGCGCGGTGAACGACAAGGTCACCGTTTCGGCCAGCGTCAGCTCGGTCAGCGACCAGAAGAACAGGAATGCCGTCGTCACGACGGTGACGCCGCGCGCGAAATGCCCGCGCCACATCGAACGCGTCAAGCGCGGACGGCCGCTGGCTGCCCAGACGCCGCCCGCGACGATGCTGCCGACCGCATAGCGCAGGAACGTCACCAGCAGCACCGGATGCGCCTGTTGCAAGTGCTTGACCGTCGCGTCGAGCGCGCACAGCGACGCAATGCCGCCGGTCGCGAGCAGCAGGGGAACGAAACGCGGCGTCACCGCACGGCCGCGCAGCCGTTACTCACAGCACGATAAGGCGGTCGGGCAGCTCGTTGGGGTTGTCGCCCGGCGTCTGCGGGAAATGTTCGGCAAGCACGGCTCCCGCCAGCGCGATCGCATCGACGAAACCCTGCGCAGGCCTGCCGCCCTTGATGCCGGCGAGCAGCGCCGCCACCGTGGCGCGCCAGTGGCCGCGATCGACCTTGGCATAAATGCCCTCATCGGCGACGACCTCGGCGATCCGGTCGGCAGTGCTGACATAGATCAACACGCCGGTCCGCTCGCGCGTGTCACCGATGCCGCGCGCCCGAAATTGCGCCAGCGCCTCGGCGTGCACACGGTCGCGCTTGAACCGCTGCGGCGTCAGCCATGCCCCCGCCGGTGTCCACACCAGCAGCGCCGCAAGCCCGGCGAACAGCAGCACTTCGGTCGCGGCAAACGCCTCGATCGCGCGCCGCATATCGACCACCGCGTCGCCGCCGCTCCAGTCCTGTCCCGGCAACAGCGCCGCCGGATCGACCCCGGCGACCACCGCGCCGAGCGGCAGGACAAACGCCAGCAGCGCCGCGATGGTCAGCCCGGTTGCCGAATAATGATGGACGCGCTCGTTGACGATGCAGACGATCTCGCCCGAGGTTTGCGCCTCGGCTGCCGTGATGGCGTGCGCGACGCGGGCGCGGTCTTCGGTCGAAAACATGGCTACCAGCTTCCCGACGAGCCGCCGCCGCCGAACGACCCGCCGCCGCCGCTGAAGCCGCCGCCGCTGTCGCCACCGCCGCCGCCCCAATCACCGCCGCCGCGGCCAAGTCCCGATGCGGCGCCCCACAGCAACGCGCTGCCCAGTCCGCCGCTGCGGCGACGGAACAGCGAGAACAGCACGAACAGGATGATGAGCAGAACGGTGAAGCCGCTGTGCCCACCGGCGCTCGTGCGGTGGCTCGATTGCGCATGGATCTGCGCGGCCTGCGCCGCCGCCGCTGCTGCCTGATCGGGCGGCAGCTGCAATTGCTGCAGCAACGCATCTGTTCCAGCGACGACACCGCCGGGAATATCGCCGTTGCGGAATGCCGGCAGCACCTGCGTCTGGATGATCACCGACGTCAGCGCATCGGTGAGCACCGGTTCGAGCCCATAGCCGACTTCGACGCGCACCTTGCGGTCGTTCGGCGCGACAATCAGCAGCGCCCCGGTATTCTTGCCCTTTTGGCCGATGCCCCACGCGCGCCCAAGCTGATACCCATAGTCCTCGATCGGCACGTCGCCGAGCGTCGGCACCGTAGCAACCACGAGCTGCGTGCCCGTAGTCGCTTCGAGCGCGGCAAGTTTTTCGGTCAGCGCCGCCTCAGTTTCGGGCGGCAGGACGTTCGCCGCATCGACGACCCGGCCGGTAAGCGGCGGGAATTTGGGCACCGCGGCCTGCACCGCGCCCGCCGCCAGCAGAATTAACACTATGATTGCCGCCTGCCACCAACGGGCAAGCGGCAACCGGTTGGCGGCTATGGTCAGAACTTCACCGTCGGTGCGACCTGCGCATTGGCAGTCGTCGCCTTGAACGGCTGCAGTTCCTTCGAACCATAGATGACCTTGGCACCGATCAGCGCCGGGAAGGTGCGGATCGTCGTGTTATAGTCCTGGACGGCCGTATTATAGTCCTGCCGCGCGATTGTGATGCGGTTTTCGGTCCCCTCGAGCTGCGACTGCAGCGCGAGGAAATTCTGGTTCGATTTCAGGTCGGGGTATTTCTCGACGCTGACCAGCAACCGCCCGAGCGACTGCGACAGCGCCCCCTGCGCCTGCTGATATTGCGCCATCGCGGCCGGATCGCTGAGCTTGGTCGGGTCGATCGTCACCTTGGTCGCGTTGGCGCGCGCGTTGGTCACCTCGACGAGCACGTCCTTTTCCTGCTTGGCATAGCCCTGCACGGTGGCGACGAGGTTGGGGATCAGGTCGGCGCGGCGCTGATACTGGTTCTCGACCTGGCCCCATGCCGCCTTGGCGGCTTCCTCCTTGGTCGGAATGGAATTGACGCCGCAGCTGCCGAGCGACAGCACCAGCGCGAGCGGCAGAACGATCCGGGTCACAGCCTGCATTTGGGTCTCCTTAACCATAGTGTATCTGTAAGATGTTTCGGGCTAGACTCCAACGGCGTCTAGATAAGGTGTGTTACCGAAACATAACAGAGGGGAAACGAGCATGTTCAAGGAATTTCGGACATTCATTGCGCGCGGCAATGTTCTCGATCTCGCCGTTGCCGTGGTAATCGGTGCAGCGTTCGGCACGATCGTCGCGTCGCTCACCGATGACCTGATCATGCCGCTGATCGGCTGGGTAACCGGCGGAGTCGATTTCTCCAGCCATTTCGTCATGCTCGGCAAGGTTCCCGCAACCTATACCGGCAGCCTCGAGGATTATGCCGCGCTCAAAAAGGCCGGCGTCGCGCTGTTCGGCTGGGGCAAGTTCGTGACCGCCATCATCAACTTCCTGATCATCGCGTTCGCGATCTTCCAGCTGGTGCGGTTGGCCAACCGCTTCCTCGCCAAGACGATGGCAGCGATGGCGGCAGCGGTCGCCACTCCGGCCGATGTCGTCGTGCTCAACGAAATCCTCGCCGAGCTGAAAAAGCGCCCGCTGGCGTAACCGGTCCGGTGCCTATCCGGCAGAGGCCGGATAGGCACGGATGCAGCGCGGAACCAGCGTCACGCTCGCGCCGGGCAGAATCCCGGACGGCACCGCGTTCAGCGCGACTTCGATCACACGGCCCTGATGGTCGGCACACTCGAGCATCGCCATCGCCCCGCTGTGCGCGATCCGCCGCAGCGTCGCGGCAATCCCCGGCTGTGCGATGGCGGCAAGCTCGAACTCGTGCGGGCGGACGAACGCGACGCCGGGCCCATCGGCCGCGTGCGGCGCGGCATTTTCCAGCCGCAGCCCGCCGATGACCACCGCGCCGCCGTCGAGCCCGCAATCGAACCGGTTGGCATTGCCGAGAAAGTCGCACACGAACGCGCTTGCGGGGCGGTTATAGACCGCGTCGGGGGTGTCGATTTGTTCGATGGTGCCGTGGTTCATGACGACGACCCGGTCGGCCAAGTCGAGCGCCTCCTCCTGATCGTGCGTCACGAAAATCGATGTCAGCCCGGTTTCCTGATGCACCCCGCGCAGCCAGCGGCGCAGTTCCTTGCGGACCTTGGCATCGAGCGCGCCGAACGGCTCGTCGAGCAGCAGCACACGCGGTTCGACCGCCAGCGCCCGCGCCAGTGCCACGCGCTGCCGCTGCCCGCCCGACAGCTGACTGGGGAAGCGCTTGCCCATCCCGCCGAGCTGGACGAGGTCGAGCAGTTCGGCGACGCGCGCGGCGATCGCGGCATTCCCGGGGCGGCTGCGACGCGGGCGGACGGTCAGGCCGAACGCGATATTGTCGGCGACCGACATATGCCGGAACAGCGCATAATGCTGGAAGACAAAACCCACCTGCCGCTCGCGTGCGGGAACGCTGCCGACATCGTCGCCGTCGAAGAACACCGCGCCCGAATCGGGAAAGTCGAGCCCCGCCATGATCCGCAGCAGCGTGGTCTTGCCCGACCCCGACGGCCCCAGCAGCGCGAGAAATTCGCCCGGCCGCGTGTCGATCGTCACGCCGTTCAACGCGGCGAACGTACCAAAGCGCTTGTGCAGATCGTGGACGGTGACGGTCAATGTGCGGCTCCCGCCAGTTGATCGCGGTAGCGCCATTCGAGCAGCGACTTGACCACCAGCGTGACCAGCGCCAGCCCCGCCAACAGCGATGCCACCGCGAACGCCGCGACGTAATTATATTCGTTATACAGAATCTCGATGTGCAGCGGCATCGTGTTGGTCAGCCCGCGGATATGCCCGCTGACCACCGATACCGCGCCGAATTCACCCATTGCGCGCGCGTTGCAGAGCAGCACGCCGTACAATAATCCCCAGCGGATATTCGGCAGCGTCACTCGGCGGAACGTCGCCCAACCGCTCGCCCCGAGCGACAGCGCCGCCTCCTCCTCGTCGCGGCCCTGCTCCTGCATCAGCGGAATCAATTCGCGCGCGACGAACGGAAAGGTGACGAAGATCGTCGCCAGCACGATGCCGGGCACCGCAAAGATAATCTGCGCATCATGCGCGCGCAGCCACGGCCCGGCCCAGCCCTGCAGCCCGAACAACAGCACATAGATCAACCCCGACACCACCGGCGATACCGAAAACGGCTGGTCGATCAGCGTGATCAGCACACTTTTGAAGCGGAAATCGAACTTGGCGATGGCCCATGCCGCAGCGACACCGAACACCACGTTGAGCGGCACGGCAATCGCTGCGACCAGCAACGTCAAGCGGACCGCCGCCAGCGCATCGGGTTCACGAACGCCCAGAAGATAGGCGCCGATGCCCTTGCGAAACGCCTCGACGAACACCGCAACAAGCGGCAGCCCAAGGTTGAGCAGCAGAAAGCCGAGTGCGACCGCGATCAGGCCATAGCGCACCAAGCGCGTCTCGGTGGTCGGGCTGCGGTTCATGTCGCGGTGCGCTTGCGGCCCCACGCCTGCAGCAGGTTGATCGCAAACAGCGCCGCAAACGACACCAGCAGCATCGTCGCCGCAATCGCCGTCGCGCCGGCATAATTATATTGTTCGAGCTGCTGGACGATCAGTAACGGCGCGATTTCGGACTTGTACGGCAGGTTGCCCGCGATAAAAATCACCGAGCCATATTCGCCCACCGCACGCGCAAATGCGAGGGCGACACCGGTCAGCAGCGCGGGCAGGATCGCGGGCAGCACGACGCGGCGGAACGTCGCCAGCCGCCCGGCCCCGAGCGTCGCTGCCGCCTCCTCGACATCATGCCCCATGTCGGCAAGCACCGGCTCGACGGTGCGCACGACGAACGGCAGCCCGACGAACGTCAGCGCCACGACCACGCCGAGCGGATGGAACGCCACCTCGACGCCGCGCGGAACCAGCCACGATCCGAGCCAGCCCTGTGGCGCATAAAGCGCCGTCAGCGCGATTCCCGCGACCGCCGTCGGCAGCGCAAACGGCAGGTCGACAAGTGCGTTGACCACGCGCTTGAGCGGAAAGTCGTAGCGCACGAGCACCCATGCCACGAGCAAGCCGAAGCCGCCGTTGATCAGCGCCGCCAGCGCCGCTGCGCCGAAGCTGAGCCGGTACGCCGCGAGCGCGCGGTCCGACAGCGCGACGCGGACATAATCCGCCCAGCCAAGTCCCGCAGTCTTGATGAAGATCGCCGACAACGGGATCAGCACGATGACGCACAGATAGAAGAGCGTGAAGCCGAGGCTCAGCCCGAACCCCGGAATAATCGACGCGCGGCGCGCAAGGAGCTGGGGTGCCATCTGCCCTGTTTGGCGCGCCGGACGGGACAGGGCAATCGCCGTCACGACAACCGCTTTCGCCAAGCGCCGAAGGTAACCGGGCTGTGCAAGGCTAGTGCTTCGCTGCGGCGAAGATCTGGTCGAAGATCGCGCCGTCGGCGAAGTGCGCCGCCTGCGTCCGCGCCCAGCCGCCGAAGTTCTTGTCGATGGTGAACAGCGCCAGCTTGGGGAAGGTTGCGGCATATTTCGCCGCGACTGCCGGATCGCGCGGCCGGTAATAATTCTTGGCAATCAATGCCTGGCCGGCGGGCGTGTAGAGATAATCGAGATAGGCTTGCGCCACTTTGCGCGTGCCGTGCTTGTCGACATTCTTGTCGATCAGCGCGACCGGCGGTTCGGCGAGCACCGACACCGATGGCACGACGATCTCGAACTGGTCGCCGCCGGCCTCGTGCGTCGCAAGGAACGCTTCGTTCTCCCACGCCAGCAGGACGTCGCCCTGCCCGCGCTGCACAAAGGTGGTAGTCGACCCGCGCGCGCCCGAATCGAGCACCGGGACATTGCCGTACAGCTTGGCGACATAGTCGCGCGCCGCCTTGGGCGAGCCGTATTTGCGCTCGGCAAAGCCCCACGCCGCGAGATAATTCCAGCGCGCCCCGCCGCTGGTCTTGGGGTTGGGTGTGATGACCGTGACGCCGGGTTTGACGAGGTCGTCCCAGTCGCGAACGTGCTTGGGGTTGCCCTTGCGCACCAGAAACACGATCGTCGAATAATAGGGCGTCGAATTGTTCGGCAACCGCGCCTGCCAGCCCGTCGGCAGCAACTGGCCACGGGCGGCGATCTCGTCGATGTCATAGGCGAGCGCAAGCGTCACCACATCGGCTTCGAGCCCGTCGATCACCGACCGCGCCTGTTTGCCCGACCCGCCATGCGACTGGTTGATCGTGACGTCGTCGCCGGTTTTGCCCTTCCACTGCGCCGCGAACCCGGCATTCACATCCTTGTACAGTTCGCGCGTCGGATCATAGCTGACATTGAGCAGCGTGACCGGGGCCGCCGCGGCGGCCACCACCGGCAGGACCATGGCAACGAGTGTGGCAAGCAATAATCGGCGCATGGCGAAGCCTCCTGAACCTGCTGTCCCCCGGCCAATGACGCTATTCCTACTGTCGTGATGGGCAATAGACCAATTATACGCCGTGCTAAAGCTGCGCTACGCCGAGGGTGCCCGGATCGAACGCCGCGAGCCGCGTTTCGGTCCGAGAGGTCAGGCGGCTTCGCGCCGGGCGATCACATCGGCGAGCGTGGTCGAATCGAGGATCGCTGCCGTGCCGTCGCGGACCAGCAGCATCGCGCGGCGGATGACGCAGGTCGATTCCTCGAAACAATCGGCGCAGCGCTTGTACGCCGTGACGCTGACGCATGGCACCAGTGCCAGCGGCCCCTCGATCAGCCGGATGATCTCGCCAAAACTGATCTTTTGCGGCGCGCGCGCGAGGCGGTAGCCACCCAGCTTGCCGCGATAGCTTTCGACGAGTCCGCCGTTCTTGAGGTCGACGAGGATGATCTCGAGGAACTTGCGCGGCAATTTCTGATCGGCCGCAATGGCACTGATCGGCACCGGCGCGACACTGCCGGTTTGTGCCAGAAAGATCAGCGCGCGCAGGGCGTAACGGGAGCGTTGGGTCAACATGGTTCGCCACCGGGTCTAGTGCGATGAAGCGCCCGAAACAAGCCATCAAGCGGTTAAGGCGGGGGTTTCGCTTGACTTTGCTGCACCTGCGTAACATATGCGACCGGCGTCAGCGCTCGCAAGAGCAGCCCGGACAGGGTGCGTGATGGCCGGATTTCCGGCTCAGCTCCGTCCATAAGGCGCAAAGCCAACCAGGCAACCCCGATCACGCGGGTCGTCGAACGAGCCCGTGGGCTGGTCCGTCGATTCCCGATGACCATCGACCTCGCGTGCTCCCCGCACGTTTGAAAGACTATTAATGACTCAATTTTCCGACTTCGGCCTTGCCGAACCGATCGCCCGCGCATTGACCGCAAAGGGCTATACCACTCCCACCCCGATCCAGGTGCAGGCGATCCCGATCGTGTTGCAGGGTCGCGATCTGTGCGGCATCGCGCAGACCGGCACCGGCAAGACCGCGGCGTTCGCGCTGCCGACGTTGCACCGGCTGGCCGCCGCGCCGAAAGCGTTGACCCGCGGTTCGGTTCGCTGCCTCGTGCTGTCGCCGACGCGCGAACTCGCCAGCCAGATCGCCGAATCGTTCAGCCAATATGGCAAGTTCATGCGCCTGAGCGTCACCACGGTGTTCGGCGGCGTGCCGATCAACCGGCAGGAGCGCGCGGTCGCGCACGGCGTCGATGTGATGGTCGCCACGCCGGGGCGGTTGATCGACCTGATCGACCGCGGCGCGATCGACCTCCGCAAGGTCGAAGTGCTGATCCTCGATGAGGCCGACCAGATGCTCGATCTGGGCTTCATCCACGCGCTGCGCCGCATCGTCCAGCTGTTGCCCAAGGCGCGCCAGACGCTGTTCTTCTCGGCGACGATGCCCAAGGCGATCGAAGACCTCGCCGCGCGCTTCCTGACCGATCCGGTCAAGGTGTCGGTCAAGCCCGCCGCCACGACTGCCGAGCGTGTCGAGCAATGGGTGACCTTCGTCAGCCAGGCCGAAAAGCCCGCGCTGCTGCAATGCGTGCTGCGCGGAGACGGCGTCGAGCGCAGCCTGGTGTTCACGCGGACCAAGCACGGCGCCGACCGCGTCGTCCGCCAGCTTGGCAATGCCGGAATCCTCGCCGCCGCGATCCACGGCAACAAGAGCCAGGGCCAGCGCGAAAAGGCGCTCGAGGAGTTCAAGCGCGGCAAGGTCAAGGTGCTGATCGCCACCGATATCGCCGCGCGCGGCATCGACGTCGACGGCGTCAGCCATGTCATCAACTATGAACTGCCGAACGTCCCCGAAAGCTATGTCCACCGCATCGGGCGGACGGCGCGCGCCGGTGCCGCTGGTCAGGCGATCGCATTTTGTGCCGATGACGAGCGGCCGTTCCTGCGCGACATCGAGCGGTTGACGCGCATCAAGATCGACATGCTGCCGCTGCCGGCGGAATTCCGCAGCCAGGTCGCCAAGACCGCCGCCGTCGAAAAGGCCGCACCGCCGGTCGAGCGGTTCGAGGATTCGCGGAGCATGGCCGGGCGTCGCCCGACCGGCCGTCCGGGCCGCCCCGGTGGCGGCGGCGGACGCCCGGCGCGCGACCCGCGCGCCGTGGTCAACCCGCTGCGGTCGCGCGGCCGCTAGGCGAATGGCGATACCCCGGATAGCCTGCGTTTTTGCAGTCTGTCCGGGGGTCTCATGATTCTGTTGATTATCGCTGCCGCAGCCGTCGCCGCTGCACCAGCCCCGGTAAAGGCGGCAGACGTTGCCGGCAGCTGGACGCTCGACCTGCGCGTCAACCGCGCTGTCGATACG
The DNA here is from genome assembly GCA_038225475.1 of Sphingomonadales bacterium. Lineage (GTDB taxonomy): Bacteria > Pseudomonadota > Alphaproteobacteria > Sphingomonadales > Sphingomonadaceae > Polymorphobacter_B. The sequence goes on along the minus strand of JBBRRA010000003.1, from coordinate 121,390 downwards.
CCGTACACCAAGCCGATGATCCTGAACGTCGGCGCCGACGGCCATGTGACCGGCGAATTCTATAACAGCACAATCGAGGACGGCCACGCTTCGGCATCGAACGGCCGCGCCTGCTTTGCGATCCGCACCAGCGACGGCCGCGCGCCCTATCAGCATTCGGGGTGCCGCGTCGGCGATCATATCGAGGGGCTGAGCTGGTCCGAAGGGCGGAAATTCCTGCTGTCGTGGGTCGCCGCGCGCACCGCGCCCTGACCCTCCGCCGTTTGCACGGCTGCCGGCGGCACCGCAAGGGCGGTATTTACCCCGGCGACCGTGACGGTTAACGTTTGTCGAGCACGATCAGGCGACTCGCTACTGTGCCGCCGTCGCTGCTGGACGAAGGGGGTGGATCGTGGCCGAAGATTGGGCAATCGACGTCAGGAAATATGTCGTTGACGCACAGGACGTCGCCATTGCCGGGATTGTCCGGCACTGCGGCATCGCTCTGCGCAGTCGCGATGCGTCGCTGGTGTCGTTCACCGACCCCTCCGAACTGACGACGGTGCGCGAAAGCTTTTGCCGCCGCAAACTCGGGCTGACCGCGACCGACGCCGAACTCGACGCCGCGATCCACCGCGTCGGCGAGCGCATGCGCGCCGATCACACCAAGAACCGCGTCACCGTCTATTATCTGCTCGCCGAGGCATTCGGTAAACTCGGGCTGTTTGGTGCCACGGTCACGGCAGCGGCGGCCAAGGCCGCGCCTGCTCCCGTGGCGGCGGCGACAGCGGCACTGCCTGCAGCGGCGCTTGGTGCCGTTGCTGCGGCCGCCGCGACCGCGCCGATGCCGGTTTTTGCTGCTGCCGCGCCGCCCGCGATGGCGGCGGTCGCCGCGCCGCCCAACGCCGAAATCCGGTCCGATCCAACGCTCCCGACCGCTGCCATCGGTTGCGGGATGGTCGGCGCCATCCTGCTGATCGGCGCGATCGTCGGCTCGCTGGCGGGCGGGCGGGCAGACCGCGATACGCTGACGACGATTGCGCCGCCGATAACGGTCGGTGCGGGCGCGGTGCAGACGACCGCCCCCGTCGCGGCTGCCCCAGCGATTGTCGCCGCAGCCGCGCCGGCGACGCCGACCGGTTCGGGAGTGGTGGCGCAACTGGTGGCGGGCAAGCCGTCGCTGTCGGTGTATTTCGATACCGCCAAAACCGATATTTCGCCCGATTTCGCGGCGGCTGCGGCACCGGTAAAAACATGGGTCGACAGCCATCCGGGCGCGCGGCTCGCGGTATCGGGGTTCAACGACCCGCGCGGCAACGCGGCGTTCAACGCGACGTTGTCGAAAAACCGCGCCAAGGCTGTCGCGGCGGCGCTGGCAACCGTCGGCGTCGCGGCAGCGTCGATCGACCTCGTCAAGCCCGACGACACGACCGATGCGACCACCGGCCAGGCGCAGGCCCGGCGGGTGGACGTCATCGTCAAGGATGCCGGCTAGGCATCGGCCCGATCAGGATTACGCCGCGTGCGCCTTCAGGATCTTGCCGGGCGCGCGCGGCGGCTCGCCCTTGGGCAGCGCGTCGATCAGGTCCATGCCGCCGGTCACCTCGCCCCACACGGTATACTGCCCATCGAGGAAGCTCGACGGCGCGAAGCAGATGAAAAACTGGCTGTTCGCCGAATTCGGCGCCGAGGTGCGCGCCATCGAGCAGGTGCCACGCACATGCTTTTCCTTTGAGAACTCGGCCTTCAAATCGGGCTTTTTGGAGCCGCCCGAGCCGGTCCCGGTCGGATCGCCGCCCTGCGCCATGAACCCTGGAATGACACGGTGGAAGACCACGCCGTCGTAAAAACCGTCGTTCGCCAGTTCGGCGATGCGTGCGACATGGCCCGGCGCCAGGTCGGGGCGCAGCTTGATCGTGACGTCGCCGCCCTCCAGCGTAAAGGTCAGCGTGCTCGGCGCGTCGGCCATGATACTCTCCGTCAAAAAAGGGGAACGCGCGCTTCCTACCTGCGCACTGCCCATTCGCCAAGCGCGGCGCGCAGCGCATCGGGAATTACTGTCGGGCCGCCTTCGCCGCGATGCACCATCACCGTATCGCACAGCCCGATGCAGTGCGCGCCCTGGAACAGCCCCATGCCGGCGCGGTAGCTGCTGTTGCCGAACGACAGCACGCCAAAGCCGATTTCGACCGCGCCCGGATACTGCCCCTCCGCAAGGTAATCGACCGCGACATGCGCGACGAGGAACGACGGCCGCCCATATTCCGCGCCGGACCCGCGCAGCATCAGGTTGAAGCGCACGCGCGCCTCCTCGTACAATTGCGTGATCGCGACATTGTTGAGATGCCGGTTGGGATCCATGTCGCCAAAGCGCGTGTCGATGGTCAGCCGCCACGGGTAAAAGCCCGGCGTCAGCCGGTAGGGATCATTGCGCATCGATCGATCTTTCAGGTTTGCGCGCCTAGGCGGCAGGCGGCGTAGCGTTGGCATATGCGGCAATCGTCGCCGGGCGGTGCTGGATCGTCTCGACCCATTTTGCGGCATGCGGATAGCCATCGAGCAAGCCCATCGACGCGGCGCCGACCGCCCACGGATAGCTCGCCATGTCGGCGACGCTGTAATTCGGTCCGCCGAGAAAGGGGCTCACGGCCAGCCGCCGGTCCATCACACCGAGCAGCCGGTGCGCCTCCTCGGTATAGCGCTTGATCGCATAGGGCACCGGCTCGGGGGCAAAGCGCACGAAATGCGCCGCCTGCCCGAGCATCGGGCCAAGGCCGCCGATACTCCAGAACAGCCATTCCTTGATCGCGACGCGCTCGCGCAAGGTATCGCCGGCAAAGCGTTTCGCCTTTTTTGCAAGGTACAGCAGGATCGCGCCCGATTCGAACACGCTCAGCGGGCCTTCGCCATCGGCCGGATCGTGATCGACGATCGCGGGCATGCGGTTGTTCGGGCTGATTTTCAGGAACGCCGGCGCGTGCTGCTCGCCCTTTGAAATATCAACGCGGTGCACGCTATACGGCAGCGCCGCCTCCTCGAGCATCAGCGTGATCTTATGACCATTCGGCGTTGGCCAATAATAGAGGTCGATCATCGCGGGCACCTTTTCGCGCCGGTCGCGCCACCTGCGACCGTGCAACCTCTCTACCATCTCGCGCCCAGACGGCTAGTATGTGCACTCTTGAGTTGGAAGGTTTGCATTCGATGACCGCCGAAATCGGGCATTTTGCGCTTATTCTCGCGCTGGTGCTGGCGCTGCTGCAATCGTCGGTGCCGATGATCGGCGCAGCGCGCGGCGATGCCGCCTTGATGGCGTTCGGGCGAGCAGCGGCGATATTGCAGGCGCTGTTCGTCATCGCGGCGTTCGCGGCGCTGGCGTTTGCCTTCGTGCGCTGCGACTTCAGCATCGCTGCGGTCGCATCGAACACGCACACCAGCCAGCCGCTGATCTATCGCCTTGCGGGCACCTGGGGGAACCACGAGGGATCGATGCTGCTGTGGGTGCTGATCCTTGCGGTGTTCGGCGGCGCGATTGCCCTGTTCGGCGACAATCTGCGCGTTAGCCTGCAGGCGCGCGTGCTCGGCGTGCAGGGCATGATCGGCGCGGCGTTCCTCGCGTTCCTGCTGTTCACCTCGAACCCGTTTGCGCGGCTCGATCCCGCGCCCGTCAACGGTGCCGAACTCAATCCGCTGTTGCAGGACCCTGGCCTCGTCATTCATCCGCCGCTGCTCTACCTCGGCTATGTCGGCTTCTCGGTGGCGTTCGCGTTTGCCGTTGCCGCGCTGATCGAGGGGCGCGTCGATGCGGCGTGGGCGCGCTGGGTCCGGCCGTGGGTGCTGGCGGCGTGGATCTGCCTGACCTGCGGCATCGCGCTGGGGTCGTTCTGGGCCTATTACACGCTCGGCTGGGGCGGCTGGTGGTTCTGGGACCCGGTTGAAAACGCGTCGCTGATGCCGTGGCTGATGGGCACTGCCCTGCTGCATTCGGCGCTGGTCGTCGAACGCCGCGGCGCGCTGGTCAGCTGGACGCTGCTGCTCGGCATCCTGACGTTCTCGCTGTCGCTGATCGGGACGTTCCTCGTGCGCTCGGGCATCCTGACGTCGGTGCATGCCTTTGCAGTCGACCCCAAGCGCGGGGTGTTCATCCTTGCCATCATCGTCGGCGCGACCGGGCTGTCGCTCGCGCTGTTCGCGTGGCGTGCGCCCGCAATGAAGTCGGGCGCGCTATTTTCGAGCGTCAGCCGCGAGGCCGGACTGACGCTCAACAACCTGTTCCTGATGGCGGCGACCGCGGTCGTGTTCCTCGGCACCTTTTATCCGGTGATCATCGATTCGCTGCACGGCGACAAGATTTCGGTCGGCGCGCCCTATTACAACCTGACCTTCACGCCGATCGTCGCGGTATTGCTGACACTCGTTGCCTTCGGCCCGATGCTGACATGGAAGCGCGACAGCCTGCGCGGCGTCGGCGCGCGGCTGCGGATCCCGCTGCTGTGCGCAGTCGTGGCGCTCGGCGTTGCAATGCTGGTGTTCGGCGTCGACAAAAGCCTTGCCGCGCTCGGCATGGCGCTGGCAGCGTGGCTGATGACCGGCGCGGTGGCGGTACTGGCGCGGCGCTGGCGCGGTACCGATTTCGCCCGCGCGGTCCGCACCACGCCGCTGGCGACCTATGGCCTTGTCCTTGCGCACGCCGGACTTGGGGTCACGGTTGCGGGTGTGTCGGCGATGACGGCGTGGCAGACATCGAAGATCCTCGTCATGGCACCCGGCCAGACCGTTGCGCTCGACAGCGCCACGGTGCGGCTTGAAACCGTCCGGCAGGTGACCGGGCCGAACTATCTTGCGACGCAGGCCGCGTTCGACATTCGCCGCGGTGACACCAGCCGCCACCTGACCTCCGAACGCCGCTTCTATCCCGTCAGCCGATCGCAGACGACGCAGGCCGGCATCGATGCGGGGCTGTGGGGCAATGTCTATCTGGCGATCGGCGAGGCCGACAAGGGTGGCGCGGGCATTGTGGTCCGCATGTACCACCACCCGCTCGTCGGCTGGATCTGGGCGGGGGCGCTGCTGATGGCGCTCGGCGGCTGTGCATCGCTCAGCGACCGGCGTTTCCGCGTCGGCGCGGCGCGCGCTGCAGCGGCGCCGGCGGGACGGCTGGCACTGGCATGATGCGGCTGCTGTACCTATTGCCCGTGTTGCTGTTCGCCGGAATCGCCGCGTTCTTCGCAGTCGGCCTGCAGGGCGACCCGGCGAAGCTGCCATCGGCGTTGATCAACCGGCCGTTGCCGCCGTTCGCGCTGGCGGGGCTCGACGCCGCCACGCCGGGGTTCGGCAGTGCGACATTCGTCGGCGAACCCAAGCTGCTCAACGTCTTTGCATCATGGTGCGCGGCGTGTCCGCAGGAGCACCCGATGCTGACGCGGATCGCCGCCGAAGGTGTCGCGGTCTATGGCCTCGACTGGAAGGACACACCCGAAAACGCGACGCGCTGGCTGGCCAAGCTGGGCAATCCGTACCGGAGCATCGCCAGCGACCCGACCGCGCGCACCGGCATCGACCTTGGCGTCACCGGCGTGCCCGAAACCTTTGTCATCGATCGGCACGGCCGCGTCCGCTACAAGCAGATCGGGCCGATCACCCCGCAGGATTGGGACCAGACCTTGCGGCCCATGCTCGCCAAGCTGAAGGCCGAGGCATGAGGTGGCTGATCGCGCTGATCGCAATCATGTTGGCCGCGCCGACGCTGGCGGTGCTGCCCGACGAGATGCTGCGCGATCCCCGGCTCGAGGCGCGGGCCCGCGTCATCAGTCAGCAGTTGCGCTGCGTCGTCTGCCAGAATCAGACGATCGACGATTCGGATGCGCCGCTGGCTCGCGACCTGCGGCTGCTCGTGCGCGAGCGGCTGACGCGCGGCGATAGCGATCATCAGGCGATCGAGTATCTTGTGGCGCGCTACGGCAATTATGTGCTGCTCAAGCCGCCGTTCGAGCGCGCGACGCTGCTGCTCTGGCTGGGTCCGGCGGCGTTCGTGCTGATCGGCGGCATCGGCGTGGTCGCCTATTTCGGCCGCCGCCGCGTCACGCCGGATGACAATGGCGCGTTGAGCGCCGAAGAAGCGGCGCGCGTCGATGCGCTGCTCCGCGAAGGATAGAGCCTGAAATGACGTTGTGGATCGTGCTGACGGTGATGGTTGCGATCGCCGCGGCGGGGCTGGCGGTGCCACTGGTGCGCCGCTACGACGCGGCCCCGCCCGAGCAGGAGGCGGTGCTCGGCGTGCTCCGTGACCAGCTTGCCGAGCTTGACGGCCAGGTCGCCAGCGGCACCGTCGCACCCGCCGAAGCCGAAGCGCTGCGCACCGAACTCAAGCGTCGGCTGCTGACCGAAAGCCGGGTCGGCATCGCCCGGCGCACGGGGCTGAAGCCAGCCGCCGCGCTGCGGCTGGCGCTGGGCAGCGGGCTGGTCGTCGCGCTTGCCGCAACCGGCATCTATGCCGTGCGCGGTCGCCCCGACCTGACCACGCCGACGGCGGTCGACGTGCCACCCGAACTTGCCGCGAACACAGCGGCCCAGACGCAACCGCCAATCGACGCGATGGTCAAGCAGCTCGAGACGCGCATGGCCAAGGCCCCCGGCGACCCGGAAGGCTGGCGGCTGCTCGGGTCGACCTATTTCCAGACCGCGCGCTTCGACGATGCGGCCAAAGCCTATGCCAAGGCGGTCGCGATCAATCCGAAGGGCGTCGGGTATCAGTCGGCGCTCGGCGAGGCGCTGGTGCAGGCGGCGGGCGGCGTCGTGACACCGACGGCGACCGCGGCGTTCACCGCCGCGCGCAGTCTCGATGCGACCGATCCGCGTGCGCGGTATTTCCTCGCGCTGCAACGCGACCAGCACGGCGACCGCAAGGGCGCGCTCGACGATTGGGTGCAACTGTTGCGCGCAGCCCCGGCCGGCGCCCCCTGGGCACCCGAGCTGCGCAGCTTCGTCGAAAAGACTGCTAAGGAAGAAGGCGTCGATCTGGCGGGGCGTTTGCCCGAAGCATCGCGCGGTCCCGACGCGGCGCAGATCGCGGCGGCACAGACGATGGCCCCGGCCGATCAACAGGCGATGATCCGCGGCATGGTCGAACAGCTCGCCACCCGGCTCAAGACCAATCCGCGCGATGCCGCCGGCTGGGCCAAGCTGATCCGTGCGCGCAGCGTCATGGGCGACGCTGCCGGGGCAAGTGCGGCGCTGCGCGACGGCAAGGCGGCGTTCGCCGATACGCCCGCGGTGCAATCGCAGCTGACCGCCTCGGCGGCGGCGCTGGGGGTGTCATAAGGCGCGCGCTTGCCCCTCGCGCGCCCATGCTCTAACGGCCACGCGACCGGAGGAACCATGCGCCAAGCCACCATCAACCGCCACACGACCGAGACGCGGATCGACGTGACGATCGATCTCGATGGCACCGGCGTCTATACCGTGTCGACCGGGATCGGCTTTCTCGACCATATGCTCGAGCAGCTGTCGCGCCATTCGCTGATCGACATCAGCCTGCAGGCCGCCGGCGATCTGCACATCGACGCGCATCACACCACCGAGGATAGCGGCATCGCGCTGGGCATGGCCGTCGCCAAGGCGCTCGGCACGCGCGCCGGCATCACGCGCTATGGTCACGCCTATATCCCGATGGACGAGACGCTGACCCGCGTCGCGATCGACATTTCGGGGCGGCCGTATCTGGTCTGGAAAACCGCGTTCACGCAGCCGCGGCTCGGCGAGATGGATACCGAACTGTTCAAGGAATGGTTTGCGGCATTTGCCGGCGCGGCTGGGCTGACGCTGCATATCGAGACGCTGTACGGCGTTAACAATCATCACATCGTCGAAAGCTGCTTCAAGGGCGTTGCCAAGGCGTTGCGCGCGGCGGTCGCAATCGACCCGCGCAAGGCCGATGCGGTGCCGTCGACCAAGGGCACGCTGGGTGGCAGCTGAGCGGCTGGTTGTCGTCGACTACGGTGCCGGCAATCTGCGCTCGGCCGCCAAGGCGCTCGAAGCCGCCGGAGCCGAAGCCGTCATCGTCAGCGGCGATCCCGATGTCGTCGCCAACGCCGACCGCATCGTCCTGCCCGGCGTCGGCGCGTTCGCGCAGTGCATCGGTGCGCTGCGCGGCCGATCGGGGCTCGAAGCGGCGTTGCGCTCGGCAGTTTTCGGTCGCGGCGTGCCGTTCCTAGGGATCTGCGTCGGCATGCAGCTGCTCGCGACCGAGGGGCACGAACACGGCGTCCATGCCGGGCTCGACTGGCTGCCGGGCACGGTCACCCGGCTGACGCCTGCGGATGCGGACCTCAAGATCCCGCACATGGGGTGGAATATGGTGACGCCGACCGGCGCGCACCCGGCGTTTCCCGACCTCGGTGGCACCGGCTATTTCGTCCATAGTTTCCGCTTCGACCCCGCCGACTCGGGCCAGGTGCTCGCGGTCAGCGATCATGGCAGAGCGTTTGCAGCGGTCGTCGGCGCGGACAATATCGTCGGCGTCCAGTTCCATCCGGAAAAGAGCCAGGCCTATGGGCTGCGGTTTCTCGGGGATTTTTTGCGGTGGCAGCCATGACCTTCACGATCTGGCCGGCGATCGACCTTAAGCGCGGGCAGTGCGTGCGGCTGGCCGAAGGCGACATGGCGCGCGCCACGGTTTATGCCGACGACCCCGCCGCGCAGGCGCGCGCGTTTGCCGCCGTCGGCGCGACCGCGCTGCACGTCGTCGATCTCGACGGCGCGTTCGCGGGCGAAGCCGTCAACGGCGCGGCGGTCGAGGCGGTGGTCGCCGCCTTCCCCGGGCGCGTGCAGGTCGGCGGCGGCATCCGCAGCCGCGCCAGCATCGACCGTTGGCTGGCGCTCGGCGTCGCGCGCGTCGTGATGGGCACCGCCGCGCTCGACGACCCCGACCTCGTCAAGGCGGCGGCACGCGATTTCCCCGGGCGCATCGTCGTCGCGGTCGATGCGCGGGACGGCATGGTCGCGACGCGCGGCTGGGCGAGCGTATCGACCGTCGCCGTCGCCGACCTTGCCGCACGCTTTGCCGATGCGGGCGTCGCCGCGCTGCTGTTCACCGACGTCGGTCGCGACGGCATGCTGAAGGGCGTCAATGTCGCGGCGACCGTCGCGCTCGCCGCTGCTTCGGCGATCCCGGTCATCGCGAGTGGCGGCGTCGCGGGGCTCGACGATATCCGCGCGCTGCTCGGGCAGCCGGGGATCGAGGGTGTCATCACCGGTCGCGCGCTGTACGACGGCCGCCTCGATCTTGCGCAAGCGCTGCGGCTCGCCGCATGAGGATTTTGGCGTGACTCTGGCCGTCCGCATCATCCCCTGCCTCGACGTTGCCGGCGGGCGCGTGGTGAAGGGCGTCAACTTCGTCGGCCTGCGCGACGCCGGCGACCCGGTCGAGGCGGCGCGCGCCTATGACGCCGCGGGTGCGGACGAGCTGACCTTCCTCGACATTACCGCCAGCCACGAGGCGCGCGGCACCATCCTCGATGTCGTGCGGCGCACCGCCGATGTCTGCTTCATGCCGCTGACGGTGGGCGGCGGGGTCCGCTCGGTCGACGACGCGCGCGCGCTGCTGCTCAGCGGGGCCGACAAGGTGGCGGTCAACACCGCCGCCATTCAGCGCCCGGCGTTGATCGCCGAGCTGGCGGCGCATTTCGGCGACCAGTGCATCGTCGTCGCGGTCGATGCCAAGGCGGTATCGCCCGGGCGCTGGGAAATCTTCACCCACGGCGGCCGCACCGCGACCGGCATCGACGCGGTGGCGTACGCAGTCGCCGCAGCACAAGCCGGCGCAGGCGAAATTCTGCTGACCAGCATGGACCGCGACGGCACGCGGTCGGGCTATGACCTCGCGCTGACCCGCGCCGTCGCCGACGCGGTGCCGGTGCCGGTGGTGGCGAGCGGCGGCGTCGGCGGGCTGGACGACCTGGTCGCGGGCGTCGTGCAAGGCCACGCCAGCGCCGTCCTCGCGGCGTCGATCTTCCACTTCGGCGAGGCAACCGTCGCCGCCGCCAAGGCGCGGATGGCAGCGGCAGGCATCGAGGTGCGGCGATGAGCCTGCCGTGGCCCGAACGCGCCGCATCGTTCGACGCCCGGCACTATCTGCTGCGCGCCAGTTTCAAGGACGACGACCTCGATGCGGCCGGCTACCCGCTGTCGATCCCGGCGGTGCGCGATCTCGAGCGGATTGAATTTCACCCCAAGGTAACATTCCTTGTCGGCGAAAACGGTTCGGGCAAGTCGACGATCGTCGAAGCGCTTGCGGTTTTGATGGGACTGAACGCCGAAGGCGGCACGCAGAATTTCGCCTTTTCGACGCGCGCCTCGCATTCGTCGCTGGCGACGGTGCTGCGCCCGGTGCGCGGGGCAAGGCAACCGCGAAACCGCTTTTTTCTTCGCGCCGAGAGCTATTTCAACTTGGCGACGACCATCGAGCATCTTGACCGAGAACCGGGCGGTCCAAAGGTTATCGATTCATACGGCGGCACCTCGCTCCATGAACAGTCGCACGGCGAGTCGTTTATGGCGCTGATGGAGCACCGCTTCGGCGCGAACGGCCTGTATATCCTCGACGAGCCCGAGGCGGCGCTTTCGCCGCAGCGGCAGCTGGCGATGCTGGTGCGGATGCACGACCTGATCGCCGAAAATTGCCAGTTCATCATCGCAACGCACTCGCCGATCCTTATGGCCTATCCCGAGGCGTGGATCTACGAGTTGAGCGCCGATGGCATCGCGCGCGTCGCTTTGCGTGACACCGATCACTACCGTGTCACGCTCGATATCCTACGCGATCCCGAGGCGCGGCTCGCTCGATTGCTCGGTGATTGACGACGAACCCCGGCAGACGGCAGATGACGCAATGACTGACACCCTCGACCGCATTTATGCCGCGATCCTCGACCGTCGTGGCGGCGATCCGGCGGCGTCGTATGTTGCCAAGCTGACCGCCAAGGGCCGCGTCAAACTTGCGCAGAAATTTGGCGAGGAGGCGGTCGAAACCGTCATCGCCGCCGTCGCGCAGGACCGCACGGCGCTGATCGGCGAAGCCGCGGACACGCTGTTCCACCTGTGGTTGCTGTTGGCCGACGCGGGTGTCAGCCCCGACGACATCCGCGCCGAACTCGACCGCCGCGAGGGCGTGTCGGGACTGGCGGAAAAGGCAGGACGAAAGGATTAGGCATGACGGTCCCCGCACGCGCTCCCTATGATCCCGGCAATATCTTCGCGCGCATCCTGCGCGGCGAAATTCCGGCGCAGCGCGTGTACGAGGACGACTTTGCCGTCGCCTTCCACGACATCAATCCGCAGGCGCCGGTGCATGTGCTGGTGATCCCGCGCGGCGCTTATGTCAGCTGGGCGGACTTTTCGGCCCACGCGGCCGATGCCGAGATTGCCGGTTTCGTCCGCGCCGTCGGAGCGGTGGCGCGGCAGTTGGGCCTCGAGAAGCCCGGCTACCGTCTGCTCGCCAACGCCGGACCGCATTCGCATCAGGAAGTGCCGCACCTGCATGTGCATATTTTCGGTGGCCGCGCGCTCGGCCCGATGCTGAGCCATAGCGCCGCCGCATAGCTGGGTTGCACCGAAGCGCGCTGGTCCCCATCTGCGCCCAAGCCTATTGTTACGGCAGGGTAACATGACCATCCGCCGCCACCGCATCGCTGCAGTCGTCGTCGCCACCGCGTCGGCCACTGCAGCTGCGTGGCTGCTGCTGTTCATCGCGCCCGAACTGATCGATTCGCACCGCGACAGCGCGTTGCTGGCGGCGATCGGCTTGTTGATTGGCGTACCGGCCGTCGTCGCCTGGGGCGGCACGCGGCTCTGGCCTTTCCTTGTCCCCAAGGACCATGACGATGACTGATTCGGATCTGATCGTGCAGCGGCGGTCACCGTTGCGACGCGTGGGGTGGGTGGCTGGCCTTGTCGTGCTGGGGCTGGTGGCGATCGGTTTCCTGCAAAACGCGTTTTTCCGCGTACTGCCGGGGTATGTCGGTATCCGTGTCAACAACATCGGCACCGACGCCGGTGTGGTATCACGGCCGCTGCCGGTCGGCTGGTATTTCGCGCCGCCGGGGGTCAATTTCTACGAATATCCGGTGTTCACACGCACCTATGCGTGGACGCACAGCAAAACCGAACAGAATACCGTCGATGAGGCGTTCAGCTTTCAGGACAAGAACGGGCTGGGGCTGCAGGCCGATATCGCGGTCGCCTATCACGTCGATCCGCTGCGCGCGCCGATCCTGTTCCAGCGCTACCGTGCCGACATGGACGCGATCATCGCCGGGCCGCTGCGCAACGCGATCCGCAACGCCATCGTCGAACGCGCGTCAGGACTGGGCGTCGAACAGATTTACGGTCCGCAAAAGGCCGCGCTGGTCAATGATGCGCTGAAGGACGTGCAGCGCTATTTCACGCCGGTCGGGCTGCAGGTCGAACAGCTGTACTGGGCGGGCAATATCATCGTTCCGGATGCGGTGTTGGCGCAGATCAACGCCAAGATCGCCAATGAGCAGGCAGCCCTTGCGGCGCAGGCGAATGTCGCGACCGCGCGCGCCGACGCCGATGCCCGCATCGCCAAGGCCGAGGGCGACGCCAAGTCGATCCAGGTCGAGGCGGAGGCGATCCGGACCAACCCCGAGATCATCACGCTGCGCGCGGTCGAAAAATGGGACGGCAAGTTGCCGACGTATAATGGCGGCAATGGTCCGCTGCCGTTCATCGGCGTCAAATAGCGCGCCACAAATCGGCAAGCGGAAATGCACCCCCGGCGGTCGCCGCCGCGGGGTGCACCTGCCCGCGCCGATGCAGGTCACGACGAAAGCGCGCGCGGCTGCGATATCGGGCGCAGCATTTCGACGGGCAGCACCGCTGCGCGGCCACGTGCCCCTTGACCGCCCGCCACCGATCACGGCACGGTGCACCATGCAGCATCGCCAGCGACGCCCCAACGGTGCGCCGGCTCGAGGGGATTATTGAATGGATTGGCGTGTAAAGTCGCTCGACGCGATTCTGGCAACGGCCGAAAAAAAGTCGCTGCACCGCAGCCTCGGTGCGTTTCAGCTGACGATGCTCGGGATCGGCGGCATCATCGGTACCGGAATCTTCGTACTGACCGCCGAAGCCGCGCAGGTCGCCGGGCCGGGCATGCTGGTTTCGTTCGTGCTGTCGGCGGTGGTGTGCGGACTGGCGGCGCTGTGCTACGCCGAACTCGCCGCGATGGTCCCGGTGGCGGGGTCGGCCTACACCTATAGCTATGCGACGTTCGGCGAGATCCTGGCGTGGATCGTCGGCTGGGCGCTGGTGCTCGAATATGCCGTCGCCGCCAGCGCCGTTGCGGTCGGCTGGTCGGGCTATGCCGTCGGCGTGCTCGAGAACCTCGCGCATATTCATATTCCGGCGGTCATTGCCAACGGTGACGGCATCATTGCGCGCATGACGCTGCTGTTCACCGCCTCGACGCCCGAACTGCAGACCGCGGTTGCAACCGGCGGGCTGATCAATCTGCCGGCCGTCGTGATCGCGATTGCGGTCACCACCCTGCTGGTCATCGGCACCAAGGAAAGTGCGACGGTCAATTCGGTGCTCGTCGTGGTCAAGATCCTCGCGCTGGCAGCGTTCATCGCGCTCAGCGTACCAGCGATCGAAGCCAAGAATTTCATCCCGTTTTCGCCGCTCGGCACCGGCGGGATCATCAGCGCGGCATCGATTATCTTCTTCGCCTTCGTCGGCTTCGATGCCGTCTCGACCGCGGCGGAAGAAACCAAGGATCCGCAGCGTAACGTGCCGATCGGGTTGATCGGCAGCCTTGTGATCTGCACGATTTTCTACCTGCTCGTTGGCGCCGGTGCGATCGGCAGCTTCGGCGCGCAGCCGATGCTCGACGCCGCCGGCAAAGGGCTGACGCCTGGATCACCCGAACTCGTGGCGCAGTGCAATGCCACCGGCAACGTCTTGCTGGTGTGTTCGAAGGAAGCGCTGGCGCATGTGCTGCGCTCGATCGGCCACCCGGCGGTCGGCAACCTGCTCGGGCTCGCTGCTGGCTTCGCGCTGCCGTCGGTGGTGCTGATGATGATGTACGCGCAGACGCGCATTTTCTTCGTGATGTCGCGCGACGGCCTGTTGCCGACGTCGCTGTCCAAGGTGCACCCGCGCTTCAAGACCCCGCATATCGTCACGATAGTGACCGGCATCGGCGTGACGATTGCCGCGGCGTTCTTCCCCGTCGGCGCGCTGGCGAGCGTCTCGAACGGCGGCACGCTGTGCGCGTTCTTCTTCGTCGCACTCGCCATCATGGCGCTGCGGCGTTCGAACCCCGACCGCAAGCGCGCGTTCCGGACGCCGGCGGTTTGGGTCGTCGCGCCGCTCGCGGCAGCCGGCTGCGTCCTCTTGTTCCTGTTCCTGTCGATGACCGCGAAGCTGGTATTCTTCGGCTGGGCGCTGCTCGGCCTCGTGTTCTACTACCTCTATGGCCGCACGCGCTCGAACGTCGCGCGCGGCATCAACGAGGTTCACGAACTCGACGCCGATTTGCCGGTTTCGCCGGTCGCACCGATCGTCTGACGACGGTCCCGGCGCGAGCCGGGACCGCGTTTCAACCGAGCTTGGCGGTCACCAGCGCAGCGAGGTCGCGCTCGCTGCGCGCGCCGAAGTGCGAGATGATCTCGGCAGCGGCGATGCCGCCCTGACGTGCGCAATCCGCAAGCGGGCGGCCGGCAACCAGCCCGCTTAGAAAGCCCGCCGCAAACAAGTCGCCCGCACCGGTGGTATCGACGACCTTCGCCACCGGCTCGGCGGCAACGACATGCCGCTCGCCGTTTGCCAGCACGACCGCGCCCTGTTCCGACCGGGTCACGACCGCGATCGTCGCATGCGCCGCAAGCGCGTCCATCGCGGCGTTCATGTCGGTGGTCTCGAACAGCGCGAGCACCTCGTTTTCGTTGCCGAACATCACATCGACATGGCCGTTGAGCAACGCGCGGAAATCGCTGCGGTGGCCATGCACGCAAAAGGTGTCGGATAGCGTGAACGCTACCTTGCGGCCGGCACCGCGCGCAATTTCGATAGCCTTGCGCATCGCGGCGCGCGGCTGCGCCGGATCCCAGAGATACCCCTCCAGATACAGCACGGCGCTGGCGCGGACGACTTCGGGGTCGATATCGGCTTCGGTCAGTTCCTGCGTCGCGCCAAGAAACGTGCTCATCGTCCGGTCGCCGTCGGGCGTCACCAGGATCAGGCAGCGCCCCGTCGGCGGGCCGTCGGACATCGGCGGCGTCGTATAGGTGACGCCCGCTGCACGAATGTCGTGCGCGAACACCGCACCGAGCTGGTCCGCAGCGACCCGCCCGACAAACGCCGGGCGACCGCCCATCGCGGCGATCCCCGCGACGGTGTTCGCCGCCGATCCGCCCGAAACCTCGCGCCCCGGCCCCATCAGCGCATACAGCCGTTCGGCCTCGTCGGCGGCGATCAACCGCATCGAACCCTTGGGGATCGCATGCGTCGCCAGCCACGGCACTTCGGCGGTGGCAATCACATCGACAAGCGCATTGCCCACGGCAAGCACGTCATATCGGGTATCGGTCATCAACTCGTCCTGCGTTAAGTGGCGGCCACCCGGTAGCGGCTCGCGCCCGCGGCGGCAACACGCTACACCCCGGCCCGATGCTGCGCGCGTTTGCCCTGAGCGTCGCGCAATTGCGCGAACCCGTCCACCGCGGCGTGCTGTGGCGTGCGCTGGCAGGCACCGTGCTGCTGTTCGGCGCGCTGGGGTGGGGCTGCGAAGCCGCGCTGTCGCACCTCGA
The DNA here is from genome assembly GCA_038225475.1 of Sphingomonadales bacterium. Classification (GTDB taxonomy): domain Bacteria; phylum Pseudomonadota; class Alphaproteobacteria; order Sphingomonadales; family Sphingomonadaceae; genus Polymorphobacter_B. The sequence goes on along the minus strand of JBBRRA010000003.1, from coordinate 105,581 downwards.
TACCAGCGGGTGGCCCGATTGGCTTGCCGACGCATGGCACGGCGGCGGCCCGGTGTTCGGCGCGCTGCTGATCCTGCCGTTGCTGCTGCCGCTGTTTGCCGCCTTCGCCACCGGGATCGCGGAACTTTGGCTCGACGATATCGTCGGCGCGGTCGAGGCCAAATATTATCCGGCCAGCGCCGCCAAGGCAGCCGGTTGGGCGACCAGCCTCCGCCTCGGACTAGGGGCGACGCTGCGGCTGCTGCTGTGGAACATCGTCGCGCTGCCGTTTTACGTGGCGCTGCTGTTCACCGGCGTGGGGACGCTGGCGTTGTTCATCGTCGTCAACGGCTGGCTGCTCGGTCGCAGCTATCTCGAAATGGTTGCCGCGCGCCACCTGCCCGCCGCAGCAATCGCGCCGTGGATCGCCGCACACCGCAGCGCGCGCTGGCAGACCGGGCTGCTGACCGCCGCGCTGTTTGCCGTCCCGGTCGTCAATCTCGCCGCGCCGCTGATCGGCTCGGGCATCGCCACGCATATGTTCCATCGTTTGCGAAAGCCCCGCTGATGCGTTTTGCCCCGCTGTTGCTGCTTATGCTCGCCGCTTGCGCCACGACGACGCCACCCGTGCCGGTGGCCGCGCCGGTGGTCTATGCGCCGATCCCGGGGCTCGAGCGCGTGCTCGGCAAGCCCGAGGCGGCGGCGATCGCGTTGCTCGGCACGCCGACGCTCGACCGCCGCGAGGGGCCCGGCCACCATCTGCAATTCGCGCGGACCGCATGCATCCTCGACCTGTATTTCTACCCCGATGCGCGGACCGGCGCACCGGCGGCGCGCCACGCCGATGCGCGCACCCCCGACGGCAAGCGGCAGGATGCAGGCGCGTGCCTGCTGGCGCTTACCGCCGCACCGACGCGGCCACCCGCCTGAGACGGAGTGTCGCTTGCGGCGCGCGCTTGGGCCGTGTTAACGTGAACGTCAACTTGCCTTGGGAGCTTGTCATGGATCTGAATTTCTCACCCGAAGACCTCGCCTTTCGCGACGAAGCGCGCGCCTTCATCGCCGAAAATTATCCGCCGCACCTGAAGGACAAGATCGACGAGGGCGAGGAACTGTCGAAGGAAGATTTCCTCGGCTGGCACCGTATCCTCGGCAAAAAGGGCTGGGCGGGCGTCGCATGGCCCAAGGAATATGGCGGCCCGGGCTGGACGCCGGTGCAGCGCTATATCTGGGGCGAGGAGAGCGCGCGCGCCGATGCGATGCGGCTGCTGCCGTTCGGCCTCAGCATGGTCGGCCCGGTGATCTACACCTTCGGCACGCCCGAGCAAAAGGCGAAGTTCCTGCCGCGCATCCTGTCGGGCGATGATTGGTGGTGCCAGGGTTATTCGGAACCGGGCGCGGGGTCGGACCTCGCCAATCTGCGCACCAAGGCCGAGCGCGTTACCGAGGCGGACGGCAAGGAATATTATATCGTCAACGGTCAAAAGACGTGGACGACGCTGGCGCAGCATGCCGACTGGGGTTTCTTCCTGGTCCGCACCAACCCGACTGCCAAGGCGCAGGAGGGCATCTCGTTCCTGCTGATCGACATGAAGACGCCGGGGATCACCGTGCGCCCGATCATCACTTTGGGCGGCGAGCATGAGGTTAACGAGGTCTGGCTCGAAAACGTCAAGGTCCCGGTCGAAAATCGCGTCTACGAAGAGAATAAGGGCTGGACCTGCGCCAAGTTCCTGCTGGCGCACGAGCGCACCGGCATCGCAGGCGTCGCCGCATCGAAGCGCGGCGTCGAGCGTCTGCGCGAAGTCGCCAAAACCGAGCTCGACAGCTTCGGCGAGGCGAGCGCGCCGCTTTATGCCAACCCGTTCTTCAAGCGCAAACTCGCCGAACTCGAAGTCGATCTGACCGCGCTCGAATTCACCGAACTGCGCACGCTCGCGGGTGAAAGCTCGGGCAAGGGTCCGGGGCCCGAATCGAGCCTGCTCAAGATCAAGGGCACCGAGATCCAGCAGCGCATCACCGAACTCGCGCTCGAAGCCGTCGGCCATTACGGCGCGCCCTATTTCCGCGGCTTCGGCGAGGGTGACAACGAGCACCCGATCGGGCCGGACTATGCGCACCGCGCCGCGCCGACCTATTTCAACATGCGCAAGACGAGCATTTACGGCGGCTCGAACGAAATTCAGCGGAATATCATCGCCAAGATGGTGCTGGGTCTGTAGCTCGATATGGAACGAACGAAGGCGATCGTCGAGTTAACGGCGATCGCCTTTGTTGCGCTGGCGGCGGGCTCGGCTTGGCTCCTCGGTCTAATTATTTTAGGCTTGGCCGGCCGTCAGGCGATAACGCCGATGCTCGTCGTGTTCGATCTGCTATGGCTGGCCCTACTCGTATTCACTTTGGCGGGGAGCCGGCGCATCCTGCTGCCGATAATTTGCAGCAGGATTGCCACACTTGCCGCATAAGCGGTTGATCTTGGGGACGGACACATGGATTTCAACTTCACCGACGAACAGACGATGTTGCGCGACTCGGTGTCGCGCTATCTCGGTGCGACCTATGGTTTTGACCAGCGCATGTCGGTCGTGCACGGTGCCGCCGGCTGGAACCCCCACGTCTGGAAAGCCTTTGCCGAAGAACTCGGCATCCTCGGCGCGCCGTTTGCCGAAGCGCATGGTGGGCTTGGCGGCGGTGCAATCGAGAACATGATCGTCATGGAGGAGATCGGCAAAGCGCTGGTCATCGAACCATATCTGTCGACGGTGGTCATCGCCGGTGGCGCGCTGAAGGCGGCGGGCGGCGCGGTAGCCGACGCGGTCATCCCGGCGATCATCGCGGGCGAAGCCGTCATCGCCTTCGCCTATGCCGAGCCGCAGGGCCGCTATAATCTTGCCGACCTGCGCACCACTGCCAAGGCGGACGGCGCAGGCTTCGTCGTGAACGGGCACAAGTCGGTGGTTTACGGCGCATCCTATGCGACGCATTTGCTGGTGACCGCACGGAGCGGCGGCGCGCAGCGCGATGCCGGCGGCGTGTCGCTGTTCCTGATCGCGGCAAACGCGCCCGGCATCACGCGGCGCGACTATCCGACCGTCGACGGCAGCCGCGCCAGCGAAGTCTATTTCGAAAATGTCGCCGTTGGTGCCGAAGCGCTGCTTGGGGCGGCCGGCGAGGCGTTGCCGCTGATCGAGCACATCGCCGACGAGGCGACGGTTGCGCTGTGCGCCGAAGCGAGCGGCGTAACGCGCAAGCTGCACGAAGGCACGCTGGACTATTCGAAGCAGCGCAAGCAGTTCGGCAAGCCGATCGGCGAGTTTCAGGTGCTACAGCACCGCATGGTCGACATGTTCATGGAAGTCGAGCAGGCGGTCAGCATGACGCTGATGGCGACGCTGCGCCTGAGCGAACCCGACCGCGCCAAGCATGTGTCGGCGGCAAAAGCCAAGGTCGGCAAGGCATGCAAGTTCGTCGGCCAGGGCGCGGTGCAGATCCACGGCGGCATCGGCATTTCGAACGAGCTCGCCATCGGGCATTATTTCAAGCGCGCCACGATGATCGAAAACCAGCTCGGCAGCGTCGACTACCACCTGCAGCGCTATGAAAGCCTGATGGACTAACGCCGCCGCGCCAGCCACAGGAACCGCCCGACGAGCAGTCCGGCGGAAACCAGGCTGGCGACGATCGTCCCCCAGACGATGCCGTTGACGCCGCCGCCGAGCGGGATAGCGAACACATATCCCGCCGGCAGCAGCACCGCGATATAGCTGAAAAAATGCGTCGCGCTCGGCACCCAGATGTCGCCGCGCGCGCGCAGCGACTGCGCGCCGACGACCTGCAGCCCGTCGGCGATCAGGAAAAACCATGCCGTCAACAGCAACGCGGCGGCCGACACCGCCTGCACCGCAGTATCGCGCGTGTAAGCAGCAGCGATCCAGTCGGCACCGACCCCGACCCCAACGCTGATCGCGAGCGTTACCGCGATCGTCGTGCCAAACCCGAGCAGCCCGGCGCGGCGCACACCGGCGGCGTCGCGCGCGCCGTAGGCGCGGCCGACCAGCACCGCCGTCGCCGCCGCCAACCCGAGCGGGACCATGAACAGCAGCGCCATGACGTTGATGACGATCGCCCAGCTTGCCACTGCGGCTGCCCCGAGCCAGCCCGCGACGATCGTCATGCCGGCAAAAGCAGTTGTCTCGACGGCATAGGAGATTGCCGCAGCATAGCCGACACGACGCAGCTTGGCCGACGCGGCGCGGTCCTTCGGGGCGCGCCGGAACACGCCAAATTCGCGCGCGCGCTGCCAGCCGCCGATCGCTGCCACGACGAACAGCAGCAGCACGGTGCGCGAGATCGCCGTCGACCACGCGCTTGCCGCAGCCCCTTCGACCGCGAACCCCGATCGTCCCGGCACCAGCCACAGGTTGAGCCCGAGGTTGACCGCGTTCGCGCCCCACATCGCGATCATGCCAGGAACCGCGCGGCCATGCGCCTCGAGCCAGAAGATGCCCGCGTCGGCAAGCATGATCGGCAGCAGCGACAGCGCCAGCACCTGCAGCACCGGTGTCGCGCCGTGCGCCAGCGCGCGGTCCAGCCCGATATGATCCAGCAGCGGGCCGCCGAGGCCGGCAAGCACCGCCGCGGCGCCGCAGCCGACCCAGAACGCATAGACCAGCCCGCGCCGCAGCACCGCGCCGGTATCGACGGCGCGCCCCGACCCGATCGCCTGGCTGGTCAGCACCTGCACCCCCGCGAGCAGCCCGATCGCGGTGGTCAGCACCACGCCGGTCGGGGCCCACGCCAACGCCAGATAGCCGAGCTCGGCCGCTGAATGTCGCCCGACGACGACGGTATCGACCAGCCCCATCGTCATGATGCCCAGCCGGGCAAGCACGACCGGGCCCGCCAGCGTCAGCAGCGAGCGAAGTCGGATTTGGGGGGCGGGCGCGGGCATGGCGCGTGCTCGTAGCAGGTCCGCCCGGCTTCGGGGAGCCGCTTGATCGCCGCCCCGCGCGCCGCTACGTCGTTACGCACATCACAAGGACCCGCGCATGACCAACCCATTGTTCCGCCCGTTCGACATGGCGGGGCTGCATTTGCCCAACCGCATCGTCATGGCGCCGATGACGCGGTCGTTTTCGCCCGGCGGCATCCCCGGCGACGACGTTGCCGCTTATTATCAGCGCCGCGCCGAGGGGCAGGTCGGGCTGATCGTCACCGAAGGCACCGGCGTCGATCGCCCGGGGTCGCTCAACGATCCGAAGGTTCCGGTGTTTCACGGCGACGCGGCGCTGGCCGGCTGGGGCAAGGTTGCCGATGCCGTCCACGCCGCGCACGGTCGCATCGCGCCGCAGCTGTGGCATGTCGGCAGCGCGATCAACCACGCCAATCCGACGCCGCCGGTGCAGGAAAGCCCGTCGGGGCTGTTCAAGCCCGGCAAGCCGTTCGGCGCGGCGATGAGCGAGTCCGACATCGCCGATACCATCGCCGCGTTCGCGCGCGCCGCTGCCGATGCCAAGCGGCTGGGCTTCGACGCCGTCGAGCTGCACGGTGCGCACGGCTATCTGATCGACCAGTTCTTCTGGGACGGCACCAATGCGCGCAGCGACGGCTGGAACGGCGGTACGCTGCCCGAACGCGCGCGCTTTGCCGCCGAAATCCTGCGCGCCGTCCGTGACGCCGTCGGCCCCGGCTATCCGGTCATCATCCGGCTGTCGCAGTGGAAGCAGCAGAATTACGATGCCAAGCTTGCCCCCGACCCCAAGGCGCTCGAGGCGTGGCTGGTCCCGCTCGCCGACGCCGGGGCCGACGTGTTCCATTGCTCGCAGCGGCGCTTCTGGGAGCCCGAGTTCGAAGGGTCGGACCTCAATTTCGCCGGCTGGGCCAAGAAGCTCACCGCCAAGCCGACCATCACCGTCGGCTCGGTCGGGCTGTCGGGCGAATTCATCGCCGGCTTTGGCGGCGAAGGCTCGCAACCGGCGTCGCTCGACGGGCTGCTCGAACGCCTCGACCGCGACGAGTTCGACCTTGTGGCAGTCGGCCGCGCGCTGATCGTCGACCCCGATTGGGTCGAAAAGGTCCGCGATGGCCGCTTCGGCGAGCTGACCAACTTCGACCGCAGCGCGCTCGGCACGCTGGTGTAAGCGCGCGGCGTAGCGGTCCCGCCGCTACGCCAGCCCGCCGCGGCTCGACTGCCCCCACGTCTGGCGGCCGGTCAGGAAATACACCCAGCCCCAAGCAGCACCGGCATGCCGGAGCAGCTGAAAGCTGAACGGTTCGAGCAGCGAGGCGATGATCGCGGGGCCTGCGGGCATTGCCGCGCCGCCCGCCCAGCGTCGGTACAGCGTCAGCGACCACAGGTGAAAGCCAAGGTCGATGACGATCTTGGTGGCAATCACCGCCGCGACCGGCAGCAGCACATGGACGCGCCCGGTGACAGCATAGAACAGCAGCAGCGCAAACGCCGTCAGCCCAAAGATCGGCTGCAGCGTATCGACCGCCTTGACCGGCAGCATCCAGCGCCCGAGCGCGCCGTACCGGGCATCGCCGACCATGTCGCGGTACCAATATTGCGTCTGCAGGAAGCCGCCGAACCAGCGCCGACGCTGCCGCAGGAACGCCGCCAGCGTCGCCGGTGCCGCGGTTCGAGCACGCGCCTGCCCGAGCACGGCGGTATGCCAGCCGAGCCCGTGCTGCACCCCGAAGCGCCGTAGCCGGTGGATCAGCTCGTAATCCTCGACGAGGCAATCGGCATCGAAGCCGCCGACTTCGATCACCGCCGCGCGTCGGAACCCGGCGAACGCGCCCGAAATCAATAGCAGCGCGTCCACCCGCATCCACGCATAGCGCGACAGGAAATTGCGAACATATTCATAGCGCTGAAACCACTCGAACAGCCGCCCGCTGATGCTCGTGTCGCAGACCGGCGTCAGCACGCCGGTTGCCGCGACCAGCCCCGGCGACTGCATGAACCCGCCGCGCATCGCCGCGATCGCATCGCGGTCGAGCAGCGTATCGGCATCGACCGTCAGCACGATTTCGTCGTGCATCGCCTGAATTACGACGTTGAGCGCGCGCGCCTTGCCGCCGTGCGGCAGCCGCAACCACGACAGTCCGGCATGCGTCGTGCTGGGCGCGCTCAGCGTGCCCAGCGCGGGCATCGCCAGCCCGAAACTGCGCGTCAGCAGCGCAGCGGTGCCGTCGCTCGACCCGTCGTCGGCGATGACGATCGTGTCGGGCACATCGGTCTGCGCATACAGCGCGGCGAGCATCACCGGCAAAACGCCGGCCTCGTTGTGCGACGCGACGATAATCCCAAGGCTGGTCGGCACGGTCGCCGCCACGACCGGCATCTGGCGCTGCTGCAACCTGCGGGTCTGGACAAAGGTGAAGATCAACAGCGCGGTATCATAGCTGACATAGACCAGCCCGGTGCTCCACGCCCACACCCCGGTGAACGCGAATGCACCGGCAAACAGCAGCGCCCATAGCAGCAGGACTCCGCCGTGGATCGCCACGCTCAGCACTGGCGTCCTGGGGACGGCATAGCGCGGCGAATTGGCGGCAAGCGCAAGATCGAGCGGCTGGTTCACGCGGTAATCCGTACTTTGATCGGCGGCAGTCTGCCCTATAGCGGCTGGCCCACCGGCTGTGCGAGTTATACGACGGCTGCGACGCCAGCGACGCTTAGCGGTTACACGGCGCTGGCTGAACGTCCGATGAGGAGAGCTGCCGATGCCCCGTTACACAACCACCGCGATTGCGCTGCACTGGACGATCGCGCTGCTGCTGGTTGCCAATGTCACGCTCGCGCTGATTGCCGACGCGGTTCCCGACAGCGCCGTGCGCAGCGTGATCGATTTGCACAAGTCGATCGGCATCACCGTGCTCGGGCTGGTGCTGCTGCGGGTGCTGTGGCGCTGGCGGCATGCGCCCCCGGCATTGCCGGGCGGGTATGCGCGGTGGGAGCGCGCCGCGTCGCACGCTGCGCATTACACGCTTTATGCGCTGATGTTCGCGCTGCCGCTGACCGGCTGGCTGCACGATTCGGCGTGGAAGGATGCAGCGACCCACTCGATGACGCTGTTCGGGCTGGTGCCGTGGCCGCGCATCGGCTGGGTGATGGCGATGGACCCGGCAACGAAGGAAGTCTGGCACAGCCGCCTGTTCGCGCTGCACGGCGCGCTGGCGTACGGCCTGTATGCGCTGGTCGCGCTGCATATCGCCGGGGCGCTCAAGCACCAGTGGCTCGACGGCGAGAAGGAACTGCAGCGGATGTGGCGGTAACGCCCGCCGGTTGACATGCCGCGCCGCCTTCCTAGGGTGCGGCGCTGCAACAACAGGCGTTTCCCATGTCCGAGATGATCCGTATCACGCTGCCCGATGGCTCCGTCCGCGATGTCGCGCGCGGCACCACCGGCGCGGACGTGGCGGCGAGCATCGGGCCGGGGCTCGCCAAGGCGGCGCTCGCCGCGCGGCTCGACGGCGTGGTGGTCGATCTGTCGCGCGCCATCGACCGGGACTCGAGCCTCGCGCTGATTACCGCCAAGGATAGTGCCGATGCGCTCGAACTGGCGCGGCACGACTATGCGCATGTGCTCGCCGAGGCCGTGCAGGCGCTGTTTCCGGGCACGCAGATCACCTTCGGTCCCTCGACGGACGATGGCTTTTACTATGATTTCGCGCCTGCCGAGCGCCCGTTTACCGAGGACGACCTGCCCGCGATCGAGGCCGAGATGCGGCGCGTCATCGCCCGGAACGAACCGCTGGTGCGCGAGGAATGGCCGCGCGACCGGCTGGTCGAACATTTTACCGCGCACGGCGAACGCTTCAAAGCCGAATGGGCGGCCGAGCTGCCCGACGGCGAACCGCTGACGGTGTACCGCGCCGGGCTGGGCGACGATGCCTGGCTCGACCTGTGCCGTGGGCCGCATCTGCCGTCGACCGGCAAGCTCGATCCGCAAGCGTTCAAGCTGACGCGCGTGTCGGGGGCGTATTGGCGCGGCGACCAGAATAACGCGATGCTCAGCCGCATCTACGGCACCGGCTGGCTCAGCAAGAAGCAGCTCGACGAGCATCTGGTGCGGCTGGAGGAGGCCGCCAAGCGCGACCACCGCAAGCTCGGCCGCGAGATGGACCTGTTTCACCTGCAGGAGGAGGCGCAGGGGTCGGTGTTCTGGCACCCCAACGGCTTTACGATGTGGCGCGCGCTCGAGGCGTATATGCGCCGCCGCCTCGACGCTGCCGGCTATCTCGAGATCAAGACGCCGCAATTGATGGACGCCCGGCTGTGGGAAGCGAGCGGTCACTGGGGCAAGTACCGCGAAAACATGTTCGTGGTTCCCGACGAGGTGCCGAACACGGTCGACGATGCGCCGATCCTGTCGGGTAAGGGCAGCCTGATGGCGTTGAAGCCGATGAACTGCCCGGCGCATGTTCAGGTGTTCAAGCAGGGCATCACCAGCTACCGCGATCTGCCGCTGCGCCTCGCCGAGTTCGGCTGTTGCCACCGCAACGAGCCGCATGGCGCGCTGCACGGCATCATGCGCGTCCGCCAATTCACGCAGGACGACGCGCATATCTTTTGCCGCGAGGACCAGATCGTCGAGGAAGTCCGGTTATTCTGCGACCTGCTCGACACCGTATATAAGGACCTCGGCTTCCCGAGCTATTCGATCAAGCTCGCGCTACGCCCCGACCAGCGCTTCGGCACCGACGAAATGTGGGACCGCGCCGAGGGCGACCTGCGCGACGCGGTGCGCCTCGCCGGGCGGATGGGCGACGAATATGCGTGGGAAGAACTGCCCGGCGAAGGCGCGTTTTATTCGCCCAAGCTTGAATTCCACCTGACCGACGCGATCGGGCGGACGTGGCAATGCGGCACGATCCAGCTCGACTATGTGCTCCCCGAACGCCTCGACGCGAGCTACATCGGCGAGGACGGCGAAAAGCACCGCCCTGTGATGCTGCACCGCGCGATCCTCGGGACGTTCGAACGCTTCCTCGGCATCCTGATCGAACATCATGCGGGCAAGTTTCCGCTGTGGCTTGCGCCGCGTCAGGCGGTGGTGGCGACGATCGTGTCCGACGCCGACGGCTATGCCGCCGAAGTCCTCGCCGCGCTGAAAGCCGCCGGGATCCGCGCCGAAACCGACCTGCGGAACGAGAAGATCAACTACAAGGTGCGTGAGCACAGCCTGGGTAAAGTGCCGTATATGCTCGTGCTCGGGCGGCGCGAGGCCGACGAACGTACCGTCGCGCTGCGGCCGCTGGGCGACGGTGCGACGCAGCGCGTGCTGCCGTTGGCCGAAGCCGTGGCGCTGCTCGCGGCCGAAGCCGTACCGCCCGACCTAGCCGAGCGCGCCGCGTAACAAGCTGTCGGCGCAACCTTCAGCGCGCGCAGCTCGTCACGCAGCCGCGCTGGGGGTTGGGCAGCAGCCGTCAGGCGGTCACGCCGCCGCCGGGCTGGGTGCCGCCACGCAAGCCCGACCCGATGACGACGGGCAAACCGAAGCGTCCGCGCGCGAAATGAGCGCGGGCGCTGCGCCCCCCTTCCCCGAATCCTCAAAGCCCCTTATGTTAATGCCCGACTTGCAACAGGAGATGCTGCCATACCACCGCCAATGACCCGCCGTCCGCAAAATGCTCCGGTGCCGATGAACGGCCCGCGCTATGACGAATTCATCACCGTGCCGAAGGTTCGCGTGATCGATCAGGACGGGGAAAACCTCGGCGTCCTGTACACCAAGGAAGCCATTGCGACGGCACATGAGGTGGGGCTCAACCTTGTCGAGGTTTCGCCCGGTGCCGATCCGCCGGTGTGCAAGATCCTCGATGTCGGCAAGTTCAAGTACGAGGCGCAGAAAAAAGCCGCTGCCGCGCGCAAGAACCAGAAGACGCAGGAGATCAAGGAGATCAAGATGCGTCCCAACATCGATGACCATGACTATGATACCAAGATGAAAGCCGTGCAGCGCTTCATCGAGGAGGGCGACAAGGTCAAGCTGACGCTGCGCTTCCGCGGGCGCGAACTCAGTCACGGCGAACTTGGGCTGCGGCTGCTCGAGCGCGTCCGCGACGATGCGATCGAATACGCCAAGGTCGAGCAACTCCCGAAGATGGAGGGGCGCCAGATGCTGATGGTGATCGCCCCCAAGTGAGCCGCGCCGCCGTTACGGCGCTGCTGCTGCTGGCGGCATGCGCGCCGCCTGCGCCAGCCGCCAAGCACGACACCGTCAGCTTCATCGCGCCTGCCGGACAGGCCGTCGACGCGTTTCCCGATGCGCAGCGGCAGGTCGCGGCGATCGTCTCGCCGCGCTGGTCGACCGAGCCCGAACGCGACACCGCCGGCGAAGCCAATGCGGTCATCGCAGCACTCGGCATCCATGCCGGCATGACGGTCGCCGACATCGGCGCGGGCGAAGGCTATTACGAGACGCATCTGTCGCGCGCCGTCAGCCCGACCGGGACGGTGATCGCGCAGGACATCGTTCCCGAAACGCTGGCGGCGCTGGCGCAGCGCGTCGACCGCGACCGGCTGACCAATGTGCTGGTGGCGCGCGGCGAGGCGCATGATCCGCGGTTGCCGACCGACAGCGTCGATGTCGCGCTGCTGGTCCATATGTACCACGAGATTGCCAACCCGTTCGCGCTGCTGTGGAACCTGCGCGCGGCGTTGAAGGACAACGGCCGCGTCGCGATCGTCGATGCCGATCGCCCGACCGGCGAACACGGCACGCCGCCGGCGCTGCTCAAATGCGAGTTGGCGGCAGTCGGCTATGTCGAACAATCGGTGCGCCCGCTGAGCGACGGGGTTTATATCGCCGTGTTCACGGCACCCGGCCCGTCGCCGCTACCCGCCGCGATCAAGCCCTGCGTGCGCTGACGACGGCGTCAGACACCGTCGAAAATCGCCGCCTGCAGCGTTCCGGCACCGCGGCGCAGCGGTTTCAGGTCATCCTGATATTTGGCTGAAAACCAAAAGCTTTCGGCATCGGCGCGCGACGGGAAGCGCACCAGTACCGCGCCGACACCGTCGGGCCAGCCTTCGACCCGGTTGGCAGGCGCCCCGGTGAATTGATACGCGCCGCCATGCGCCGCGAGCAATCCGCTATCGTCGAGCGCTTTCGAATAAGCGGCCATCTTGGCACGGTCGGTGACGCGCGCGGTGATCATCAGAAACGCCGGCTTGGGCGGGGCGGGTGGAACGGCGTCGGTCATGCGGGGGCCTGTGCGTAAAGCGATCGGGAAATTATTCGACTATGCTGCTGGCTTAGCAGTTCTCGCCCGCGTTATCCGGACAAATCGGCGGCGGCATCCGAAAACATTTCCAACCGGCATTGAACGCGCTACCAGCGCGGCGGTGCGCCCAAGGGAGACGATGATGAAGCTGCTTTCAGGCATGGCGCTGGCGTCGATGAGCGGTGCGGCGCTGGCATGCGCCACGATGGCCGCCGCGCAGGACGCCGTGCCGCCAGTCGCCCCCGCACCGCCGCCCACGCTCGGTGACAGCATCGTCACGGCGCAGCGCCGCGCCCAGCCGCTGCAAAGCGTGCCGATGGCGGTGACCGCATTGCCGGCCGCCACGCTCGCGACGCTGGGCGTCACCACGACGCTCGGCGTTGCCGATTATGTGCCGAACATGACCGCGTCGAACAGCGTCGGGCTGACGTCGGCAAACACTTATTATCTGCGCGGGCTCGGCAATGCCGACAGCTTTGCGACGTTCAACCCGGCGGTCGGCACGTTCATCGACGATATTCCGCTGGCGCGGCAGACCGCCAATAATTTCAGCTTCTTCGATCTCGACCGCATCGAGGTGCTTCGCGGCCCGCAGGGGACGCTACGCGGCCGCAACACCACCGGCGGCGCGATCAACGTCATCCTCGCCAAGCCGTCGGAAACGCTCGGCGGCTATCTCGAGGCGGGCTACGGCGCCTATGGCAAGGTCGAGGCGCGCGCGTCGATCGACCTGCCGGTGAGCAAGCAGCTGGCGGTCAAGCTGTCGGGATATTATCAGCGCGACGGCGGCTATGCGCGAAATACCACCACCGGCCAGCGCAGCAACGGCACCGGCGCATCGGGACTGCGCGCCGCGGTGCGGTTCGACCTGACCGATCAGCTGAGCTGGAACACGTCGCTCAGCTATTTGCGCGATACCGGCGCGAACCTGCCCGATTTCACCTGCGACCCCAATCATCTCGCCAAGTGCGACGGCCGCTTCACCTCGACCGGGCTGCTCAAAAGCTATGACATTGCGCATCCGAGCCCGTTCGTCGCGCTCGGCATCACCGGGCGCAAGGCGAACTTCGGCCTCGGCAACACCGTCGATACGCTGATCTATGCGTCGAACCTCGCGTGGCAGGGCGACGGCTATCGGCTCAGCCTGATCACCGGCCTCGTCGATACCAAGCAGAAATCGGCGATCGATCTTGCCGACGGGCGCACGCCGCTGCCCAGCGTCGCGGTGCCGGTGCCGGCGGCGCGCGGGCTGGCGGTCGGCTATGACATGCTGACCGACGCCAGCTATTCGCAGGTGTCGCAGGAGGCCAAGCTCGACGGCACGCTGTTGGACGGTCGGCTCGATTACGTCGCCGGCGTCGCTTATCTGAGCGAAGACAACCGCACCGATTTTGCCGACATCGTCAATCTGGGCGGCACTGCGCCGGGCACCCCGCTGGTGCTCGCCGACCGCACCGCGCGCACGCACACCGACGCGGTGGCCGGCTATGCGCAGGTCGATGTGCATGCGACGTCGGCGCTGCGGATTACCGGCGGCATCCACTTCACCGACGAGCGCCAGACGTTCGGGATCACCGACAACCGCACCGGTGGCGGCTTCGGCCTGCCGGGCACCATCCCGTCGACCCAGCATAGCAAGCTGTGGACGCCGCGCGTCGCGGTCGATTACCAGCTGCCCGGCGTGCTGCTGTTCGCCAGCGCCTCGCGCGGGTATCGGTCGGGCGGCTGGAACGCGCGCGCGACGAGCCCGGCCGCGCTGCCGCCGTTCGGCCCCGAACGCGCGTGGAGCTATGAGGCGGGTGCCAAGACCGAGTTTTTCGATCACCGGCTGCGCGCCAACCTGACCGCGTTCTGGCTCGACGCACAGAATACGCCGACGACGGCGGCGCAGCTGATCGGCGGGCTGCCGACCTTCACGACGCAGAACGCCGCCGGACTGCGCAATCGCGGCGTCGAGCTCGAACTAACCGCGCGACCGACGCCGCGGGTCAACCTGTTCGCCAATCTGGGGTATCAGCACGCACGCTACCGCGTCGGCGACGGCGCGACCGGGCTCCGCGCGCAGCAGCTCGCCTGCCAGGCGGAACTGGCTGCGAGGCGCGTGCCGCTCGCCACCGACGCCAATGCCGCACCCGACTGCGCGGCGGGCATCGTCGACGCCAATGGCGGCATCGCGCGCCCGGTGCGGTCGCCCGACTTCACTGCGTCGGCGGGCGCGAGCTATGACTATCCGATCCCCGCGGCGGGCATCATCGTGCAGCCGTCGGTCACCATCGTCTATTCATCGAGCTTTGAAACCGGGGCGGCGAACGACACGCTGTTTACCGGCGCGGTGACCGGCGCCAACGGCACCGTCTATCCGGCCAATCCGTTCGGCGGCGGCGTGATTTCCGGATCGCGGACCAACGCCTATACTTTGGTCAATGCCGCGCTGGCGTTGCAGACCGACGACAACAACTGGACGCTGTCGCTCGAATGCCGCAATTGCTTCGACAAGGCGTATGCGCAGTCCGAAGTGCTCGACTATCGCTATCTCAACGCGCCGCGAACGTGGCTGGTGCGCGCAAAGCGTGTATTTTGAGCCACACCGGGCAGCAAGCGTCAGGCCGTGACGCTCGCGCGATCGGGGATGTTTCGCGGCAATTGCGTGACGGCACGAATCAGTTATGGGTATGTCATCGGCCTTTACCGGACTGAACCGGTCGATACGCTATTATCAGCGCAGGGGAGATTTTTGAATGGCAACACCACCCAAGGCCGCCGCAAAGACCAAGGCACCGGCAAAACCCAAGGCGCCGGCCAAGCCCAAGGCAGCGGGCGCTGCTCCGAACGCGCTGCAAAAGCCGTTGACGCCG
Source organism: Sphingomonadales bacterium (assembly GCA_038225475.1). Taxonomy (GTDB): domain Bacteria; phylum Pseudomonadota; class Alphaproteobacteria; order Sphingomonadales; family Sphingomonadaceae; genus Polymorphobacter_B. The sequence continues at coordinate 90,510 of JBBRRA010000003.1, read as the reverse complement.
TCGCCCGAGCTCGCCGAAATCGTCGGCAAGGACATGCTTTCGCGCGGCCAGGTCGTCAGCAAGGTGTGGGACTATATCCGCGCGCACAATTTGCAGAACCCCGCCGACAAGCGCGAAATCCTTGCCGATGCCAAGCTGGCGAAGGTGTTCGGTCGCGACAAGTGCACGATGTTCGAGATGAACAAGTATCTGGCGATGCACCTCAAGTAAGCATCATGCCCCCGCCGGGCAGCGCCTGGCGGGGTTATGCCCGGATGATCACCGACTGGCTCGCGGTGGCAAGCAACGTGCCGTCTTCGGCAAACAACCGCATCCGCCCATGGCCGAAGCCACCGGCAATTGCCTCGATGTGGATATCGCACAACACCCAGCGCGTCGGGACCTGGCGGCAATAGCGGATGGTGTTGTCGAGGCTGTTGCCGCCCGCCTCCTGCCCCATTGCATTGCCGACGCCCGACGGCAGGAAATCGGCGATCAGCGCCAGCGCGACGCGGTCGATGACGACATCGGGATCGATCGCGCGCACCCAAAGCGCCGAATGGCCATCGGCGCTGGGGCCGCCGTCGCGCCGCGCCGTGCCATACCGCCCCTTGGCGACGCGCTGTTCGAACCGGCCGTTGATGTCGTCGGCCGACCGCCGCCAGCCATATTCCATCACCGCGCAATCCTCGGGACGCGGCACCTCGGGCATCGTCGCCCATTGCATCGCATCGGGCATCGGACGGCTGCCGAGCGCGGCGTTGACCGTCAGGATCTCGGTCTCACCGACATGGCCGACGACGCGCGCCTGCGTGGTATGTTTGCCCGAAACCGGCACGATCACGTCGAGATCGAGGATCGACGGCGGCCGCGCATATGACAGATATTGCGCCGTTGCCCACACCGCCGGACGCCCCGTCGCCGCCTCGAGCGCGGCGACCGCCGCCGCCAGCCCCGCGCCGCCGAACAGGAACATCGCCTCGGGCGGGCCGACCGCCACGCCCGGCGTGACGGCGAGCGTGAAACGGTGCGGATTATGCGTCGGGCGAAGGTCTAACATGCGGCGCATCAACGCATCGCGCGCGACGCTGTCAACCGGTCACAGCCACTTCTCGATCGCCCCAAAGGCAATCTCGCCTAAGATCAGCGCGATGATAACCAGCTCGAGCCGGACCGAGCGCCGGTCCTGGATCAGCTCGAGCATGACGTCGGCGGCATCGCCGATCACCTCGAGCTTATGTTCGATGACGCGCGCGCGGTCGCCGAGCTCATATTCGGCCTCGAGCCGCCCATAGAGCCGGTCGAGTTCGGGGTGGTCCCACAGCACCTCGGGCTTTTCGCTGATCTGCGCGCGACCGACCATGCGGTGCCGCGCGGCGAGCACCTCGCCGATCTGCTGCATGACGCGCTTGATCGGATAGCCGACGCGGCCGTCGCGCTGCAGCGCGTTGACCAGCGGTTCGATGCGGTCGAACACGCTGGCGATCCGCGTTTCGTCGCGCCCCAGCACGACGCTGCGCGCTAGTACCGTCGCGGTCAGCAACAGCCGCTCGGGCGTCAGTTCCCGCAGCCGGATATGCCCGTGCGCGTCGACCTGCTCGTCGGCACCGGGTGCAAGCTCGATCGTTGCGGTTTCGACATCGGGCGGTTCGCGCGGGTCGACGATGGTCGCCGCGATCCGCGCCAGAAACGCGCGCTCGCCCGGCGCATCGACGCCGAACAGCACGACGACGCCGTAGCGGAACACGAACGCCGCGCCGCTGCCGCTCGGGTTCAACGCTTCGGCCTCGATGAAGCCGTCGAGCGTGCGCGTGTTGATGCGCGCGCCGACCAGCAGCGCGCGCACGCGCCCCGGGGCCATCTGGCCGGGCAGGTCGAACGCCAGCACTTCGCGCGCACCGATCGTCGCCGCGCGCGGCGCTCCGGGGGCGCGCGGATCGGTCATTGCCGCCGTCGCCACCACGGCCGCCGACGGGCCGCGAGTCGCGCCGGCAGCTGTTCGACCAGCAACGCCTGCTCGGCTTCGGTCGCGCGCGGCCAGTGCATGATTTCGTCGATCGTGCGGCCACAGCCCTCGCACCAGCCGGTGCGGCGGTCGATTGCACAGACGTTGATACAGGGCGAACGGACGGCCATGCGCGACCCTATGCCATGCGGCGCGCGGTTGCGCCACGACAGGCTTTGCGCGCGCGCGCGGTGGCAGCTATGGACAAGGCGAACGGGGAAGCGGGGCGGCCGGGACATCTATGCAGGGACTGCAATCGCTCGACCCCGAACTCGTGCCCGACGTCGACGGCGTGCCGCTGCGCACCCGCATCGTCCAGTGGTTGACCGCGGGCAGCTGGTCGATGGTGCTGACGCTGGCGGTCTGCAAGGCGGCGGGGTTGCTCGCGCATTACGGCAAGGCGGCGTGGGCGTTCGATCTCGACGATCCCGACAACTACATGCGGCTGGCGCAAATTCGCGATTGGCTGCGCGGCCAGCGGTGGTTCGACGTGACGCAATATCGCGCCGACCTGCCGCCCGGGCTCCACACGCACTGGTCGCGGATTTCGGACCTGCCAACCGGCAGCGTCATCGCGCTGCTGACACCGATTACCGGCACCGCGCTTGCCGAACAGATCGCCGTCACGCTGGTGCCGCTCGCGCTGCTGGTCGTCACGATGCTGCTGATCGCACGCATCGCCGACGCGCTCGCCGGGCCAAAGGCGCGGTTTCCCGCCGCGCTGATCGCGCTGTATGCGGTCAAATATCAGTGGGAGTTTATCCCCGGGCGGATCGACCACCACGGGCTGCAGATCGTGCTGGTGCTGGCAGCGATCGCCGCGATGACGGGCTATACCAGCCGCCGCGCCGGTGTGCTCGCTGCGCTGGCGGCGGCGCTGTCGCTGACCGTCAGCCTCGAGACTGCGCCCTATCTGGCGATCATCGCGGCGTGGACGGCGATGCGCTGGGCGGTCCGCGGCGATAGCGTCCGTGCAGCGACGCTGGGCTTTTTCGGCGGGCTCGCGGTACTGGTCCCGGCGGTGTTTGCCGCGACCGTGCCCTATGCCGACTGGCCGATGGCGAAATCGGATGCGATCGGGCGCGGGCATGTCAGCGCCGCAATCCTGCTCGGCGGTGCGCTGGCGCTGGCCGCCGCGCTGACCCCGGCGGCGCGCCCAGCGCGGTTCCGCTGGGCGCTGGTGGTCGGCATCGCCGCTGTCGGCACGGCGCTGCTGCTGATCGTCTTCCCCGAGGTGATCGCCAACCCCTATGCGATGATCGGCCCGATGCTGACACGGTTGTGGCTGGCGAACATCGGCGAGACGCGCACGGTGGTGAAGGACTGGGCGTCGTCGCCGGCCAGCGCGGTGGCGCGAATGGCGTTTGCCGTGGCGATGGTGCCCGCGGCGATCGTGCTGCTGCGCCGTTCGGCCGGAGCGGCGCGCGACCATTATGCGCTGATGACCGCGCTGGCCGTGCTCGCGCTGGCGCTAAGCGGCTGGCATTTCCGCGGCACCGCGATCGCCGCCGCCGTCGTGCTGCCGGTGGCGGCCGCGCTGGTGACGTTCAGCCTGCGGCGGTCGGTGCTGGCGGCGACCGGCGCGACGATCGCGATCGGTGCACTGCTGCTCGCCGATTCGCTCGTCCCGCAAAAACCCAGCAAGACCGTGCCGGTCGCCGACGGCGATTGCTCGCTGCGTGCCGATTTCGCCGAATTGCGCCAGCTGCCGCCGGGGCTGATGCTTGCGCAGATCAACCTGTCGGGGGCGCTGCTGGTCTGGACGCCGCACAGCGTGATCTCGTCGGGGGTACACCGCGGCTTTCGCGGCAATATCTTCGCGTTCGACACGTGGATGGCAGCACCAGCAGTGGCGCGCGCGAACCTGCAGGCGCAGCACGTACGCTACGTCGCGCATTGCATCGGCGGCGGCGAGGGCGAAGTGCTCGCCAAGCAGGCTCCGCACGGGCTGATCGCACAGTTGCAGCAGGGGCAGCAGTTCGCGTGGTTGCAGCCGGTTGCGGTCGCCGCGAACCCGCGTTTCAAAGTCTACCGGTTCGTGCCGTAAGCTCGATTTCGACGCGCATCGCGGGATCGGCCAGTCCGGCGACGATCATCGTCGCCGCCGGGCGCGCTGCGCCGAACGCCGCGCGCAGCTGCGGCCAGCACGGTTCGAAATCGGCGGCGTCGCGAAAAATATAGCGGACCCGCACGACATCGTCGAAGCGCGCATCGGCGTCCGCAAGCGCCGCGCCAAGGTTGAGCAACGCCTGGCGGCACTGCGCCTCGACGCCGTCGGGCAGCGTCATCGTCGCATAGTCGAACCCCGTCGTCCCCGATACGAACACCCAGTCGCCGTCGACCACCGCGCGCGCATAGCCGATCGCGGTTTCAAAACTCGACCCCGAACTGATCCAGCGGCGGCTCACCAATTGCGCTTGGCGGGAACCGCAGACAGCGGCGGCGGCTTGAGCAGCGCCAGCTTGCTGTCGTCGCCGACCCCGGTTTCCACAAGCGTCTGCAACACCCCGTCGGACAAATCCTCGGGCTCGGCGAGCGTTTGCGCCACCGTTACGCGCTCGCCGCGGCTGCGCTCGGTCAGCACTTCGAAGCCGGTGTCGAGCAGCGTCGTGACGTTGTCGTCGCGCGCCTGCCGCGTCGGGCTGCCGAGCACCACCGCGATCAGCCGCACGCCGTCGTGCGCCGCGCTGGCGGCCAGCGTGAAGCCGGCGGCGTTGGTAAAGCCGGTCTTGATCCCGTCGACGCCGGGCAGCGTCGACAGCAGATGATTGTGGTTGGTGATCTCCTGCCCCTCATAGTCGACCGCAACCTGCGCAAACACCGGGTAGAATTTGGGATAATCGCGGACCAGCGCGCGCGACAGCGTTGCAATATCGCGCGCGGTGGTCAGTTGACGCGCCGCCGGCAGCCCGGTCGCGTTGACGAACGTGCTCGACGCCATGCCGAGCCGGTGCGCGGTCGATGTCATGCGTTCGGCAAACGCTGCCTCGCTGCCGCTGATATGTTCGGCGAGCGCCACCGCAATGTCGTTTGCCGACCGCGTCGCGATGACGTTGATCGCATCGGCAACGCGGATCTGCGACCCGGCGCGCAGCCCCAGCTTCGACGGATGCTGCGCGGCGGCGAATTTCGAGATGAAAATCGGCGTGTCGAGGCTGAGCGTGCCCTTCGCGATCGCTTCGAAAGCGATATACAGCGTCAGCACCTTGGTAATCGACGCCGGATAGCGCGGCGCATCGGCCTGCCGCGTGTACAGCACCTCGCCGCTGGCGGCATCGAGCAGGATCGCGGCATATTTCGGGTGCGAATACAGGCTCGAGGCGGTCGCCGGTGCGCTCAGCGTTAATGCTGCAGCAAGTATTTGACTCAGTGACTGAATCCGCATTGTTACAGTGTATCAAAACGCAGACTCGCTGGGAAGTGGCGTTCGCCTCGCTTGATCGCTATTGAGCGCGCATGGCCGATACTCCGAACCCCCGCCGCACCTTTGCGATTATCTCGCATCCCGACGCCGGTAAAACCACGCTGACCGAAAAGCTGTTGCTGTTCGGCGGCGCGATCCATCTGGCAGGCGAAGTCCGCGCGCGCGGCAACAACCGGCGCGCGCGATCCGACTGGATGAAGATCGAGCAGCAGCGCGGCATTTCGGTGACATCGTCGGTGATGACGTTCGAGCGCGCCGGCGTGACGTATAATCTGCTCGACACGCCGGGGCACGAAGACTTCAGCGAGGACACCTATCGGACGCTGACCGCCGTCGACAGCGCGGTGATGGTGATCGACGCGGCGCGCGGTATCGAGGCGCAGACGCGCAAGCTGTTCGAGGTGTGCCGCCTGCGCGACGTGCCGATCCTGACGTTCATCAACAAGGTCGACCGCGAAGGCCGCGACCCGTTCGACCTGCTCGACGAGATCGCCGATATGCTGGCGCTGGATGTCGCGCCACTCAACTGGCCGGCGGGCCAGGGCGGACAGTTTCGCGGGCTGTGGGATTTGCGCCGCAACCGTTTTACGCCGCCGGTGGGCGACAGCAAGACTGCGGGCACGACGGTCCAGATGGACGGGCTGCACGATCCGCGGCTGGCGGCGGCGATGAGCGCCGACGACCTGACGCAGTTGCAGGCGCAGGCCGAACTCGCGCTCGGGGGCTATGCGACGCTCGATGTCGACCTGTACCGCAAGGGCGCGCTGACGCCGGTGCTGTTCGGCTCGGCGCTCAAGGATTTCGGCGTCGAGGCGCTGATCGATGCGCTGGCCGATTATGCGCCGCCGCCGCGCATCCAGCATGCCAGCCCGCGCGACGTCGCGCCGCTCGAACCCGCCGTCACCGGCTTTGTGTTCAAGGTGCAGGCGAACATGAACCCGCAGCACCGCGACCGCATCGCGTTCCTGCGCGTCTGCTCGGGCCGGTTCCGGCGCGGCATGAAGCTCAAACAGGTGGCGACCGGCAAGATCATCGCGATCAACTCGCCGATCTTCTTCTTCGCGCAGGACCGCGAGATCGCCGACGAGGCGTTCCCGGGCGACATCATCGGCATCCCCAACCACGGCGTGCTGCGCGTCGGCGACACGCTGACCGAAGGCGAGGCGCTAAGCTTTACCGGCATCCCGAATTTCGCGCCCGAAATCCTGCGGCGGGTCAAGCTCGGCGACCCGACCAAGGCCAAGCAGCTGCGCGGCGCGCTGACCGACATGGCGGAGGAGGGCGTGACGCAGCTGTTCAAGCCGCTGATCGGCGCGGGCTGGATCATCGGCGTGGTCGGGCAGTTGCAGCTCGACGTGCTCGTCAGCCGGCTGGGGGCCGAATATAATGTCGCCGCCGGGCTCGAGCCGTCGCCGTATGACACCGCGCGCTGGATCGCCGCCGACGACCCCGCCGACCTCAAGACGTTCATCGACAACCACCGCGGCGCAATGGCCGAAGACCGCGACGGCGCGCCGGTGTTCATGGCGCGCGACCAGTGGGAACTGAATTATACCGAGCAGCGCGAAAAGGCGTTGCGGTTCACCGCGACGCGCGAGCGGGCGTGAACGCGGGCAGCCGAACGGTTGCGTCGGGGCGTGAGGGTGTATTAGTATTATAAAACGGCGGTCTGCAGCAGTAAGGCGTATCCCATGTGGTCGGCGACCCGAACCAGCGCACGCGACGACCTGCTGATCCCGCCGTCGCCGGAGCAGCGCCAGCGTCAGCGCGGCTTTGTCCGGCGGCATTGGCGCGGGCTGTCGATTGGCTTGACGCTGCTGTTCGTCGTCACCCTCGGCTGGCTGCTGATTACCGCGCCGCTGGGCCGCGCGCTCGAATCGCGGCGCGAGCCGAGCCTCGTGCTGCTCGCCGCCGATGGGCGGCCGTTTGCGCGGCGCGGCGACTATAAGGAGGCCCCGGTCACCATCGCCGAGCTGCCGCCGTATGTTCCCGCCGCGCTGATCGCGATCGAGGACCGGCGGTTTTATGCGCACTGGGGTGTCGATCCGCGCGGCATCGCGCGCGCGCTATGGTCGAACCTGCGCGGTTCCGGCCCCAAGCAGGGCGGCTCGACGCTGACGCAGCAGCTCGCCAAAACCAGCTTCCTGACGGGTGACCGCACGCTCAAGCGCAAGTTGCAGGAGGTTATCATCGCCTTCTGGCTCGAAGCGCGGCTGTCGAAAGACGAGATCCTGTCGCGCTATCTGTCGAGCGTCTATTACGGCGACGGCGCGTACGGCCTGCGCGCCGCCGCGCGCACCTATTTTGACAAGGAGCCGCGCGCGCTGACGCTCGGCGAGGCGGCGCTGCTCGCCGGGCTGGTGCAGGCACCGTCGCGGCTCGCGCCGAGCCGCCATCTGAGCGACGCGCGCGACCGCGCAGATCTTGTGCTCGACGCGATGGTCGAAACGCACGCGATCAGCCGCGAGCGCGCCGACGCCGCCGCCCCGGCGCGCTATCGCCCGGGGCGCAGCGTGCTGCCGACGGGATCGTATTTCGCCGACTGGGTGCTGCCCGAGGCGCGCGCGGCGGCCGAACCCGGCGATGCCCCGCGCTACGGCGACACGGTGATCCACACCACGCTCGACCGCGCGCTGCAGCGCGATGCCGAACGTGCCGTCACCGAGGCGCTGCGCAGCGCGCAGGGTGCGGGCGTGCATCAGGCGGCACTGGTGGCGATGCGCCCCGACGGGCGCGTGGTCGCGATGGTCGGCGGTACCGGTTACACAGCGACACCGTTCAACCGCGCGACGCAGGGCCTGCGCCAGCCCGGATCGGCGTTCAAGCTGTTCGTCTATCTCGCCGCGCTCGACGCGGGCGCGATGCCCGACAGCATCGTGCAGGACCGTCCGGTGACGATCGGCAGCTGGTCGCCCAAGAACGACGAGGGGCGCTACCGCGGTGCGGTGCCGCTGATCACCGCGTTCGCCGCATCGAGCAATGTCGCTGCCGCGCGGCTGACGCAGCAGGTCGGGACCAAGGCGGTAATCGGCGAGGCCCGCAAGCTCGGCATTACCGCGCCGCTCGACGACAATCCGACGATCGCGCTCGGCACGTCGGGGGTCAGTTTGATCGAGCTGACGCAGGCCTATGCCGCGCTGAGCGCCGGGCGCTATCCGGTGCGCGCGACGGGGCTCGCCGAACACCGGTCGAGCCTCGTTGCCGACTTGGCGCGGACGGTCAGCGCGGTGCGGCCATGGCCGTCGCGCGGCCCGATGCTCGCCCTGCTGGCGTCGGCGGTGCGGAACGGCACCGGCACCGCCGCGCGGCTGCCGATTGCAACCTATGGCAAGACCGGCACCACCCAGGAGCACCGCGACGCGCTGTTCGTGGGGTTTGCGGGCGATCTCGTGGTTGGCGTCTGGGTCGGCAATGACGACAATGCGCCGATGCGCGGCGTGGTCGGCGGCAGCGTCCCGGCGCGGCTGTGGCACCGCTTCATGGTCGGCGCGCTGACCCGCGAAGGGCTGCTGCGCGCGCCGCCGCCGGCGCGCGGGCTCGGCGATGTGCTCAACGCGATTGCCGGTCCGGCGGTGCGCGATGCCGTCGATGCGGTCGGCGATGTCGTGCAGGGGGCCACCGACGGCAGCCTCGATCTCGACCGCGCGGCGGCGGCTGCGCGGCGGTTGAGCGAAGCGCGCCGCCGCCTCGACCCGCCGCCCGAAACGCCGCCGACCTAGACGCTGTCGAGCCGGTGGTCGCCGCGGGCAAAGCGGTGGAACGGGATCGGGCGTCCGGGTTCGCGCATCCGCAACGCCACCTCGGTCAGAATGGCGCGCGTGATCTGCGGCAGGTCGAGTGCGGCGGCTGCGTCCCAGTCGAACCAGGCCAGTTCGTCGAGCTCGCCCGAGCCGGTGCCGGGATCGAGCGATAGCAGCGCGCGCGCATCGGCGACGAAAAACCGCGCATCGAACCGCCGTGTCCGCGCCGGCGGCGTGATCGCGCGCGCGACCAGCTCGAGCGCGCCAAGGTCGGGCAGCGCGCCGCTGCCGAGAAAATGCCGCCACTCGCCGTGGCTGCGCACCGGCGGCGCGGGCCGCGCCAGCCGCAGCCCGGTTTCCTCGAACGTCTCGCGGATCGCCGCGAGCGCGATCGCCCGCGCGCGGCCCGGCGTCGTCGTTCGCGCCATTGCGGCAGCGGTGTCCGGCGTCAGTTCGCTGGCGGCGGGAACGCGAAAATCGCTCGCATGGATGCGCCCGCCGGGAAACACCCATTTGTCGGGCATGAACGCATGCCCGGCGCTGCGCCGCCCCATCAGCACGCGCGGCGCAGTGCCGTCGCGGCGCACGATCAGCAGCGTCGCGGCGTCCTTCGGGCGCGGCGGTGGCGCGGGAACCGTCAGAGCTTGAGCACCAGCTTGCCGAAGTTGGTACCGGCGTAAAGCATGTTGAGCACTTCGGGGAAGCGGTCGATGCCGACCTGAATGTCCTCGCGCGGGCGAACCTGCCCGGCCTTGATCCAGCCGGCGATGTCGCGCTGCGCCGCGGCGAAGCGGTCGGCATAATCGAACACCACGAACCCTTCCATCCGCGCGCGCTGCACCAGCAAATTCATGTAGTTGCGCGGCGCGACCATTTTCGTCGGGTCGTTATAGCCGGCGATCGCGCCGCACAGCACGACACGCGCCTTGCGCCGCAACAGCCCCATTGCGGCTTCGAGGATTTCGCCGCCGACATTGTCGAAGTAAATGTCGATACCGCCCGGCGCGGCGGCGGCGAGCGCCTTGCGGACATCGCCCGCCTTGTAATCGATACAGGCGTCGAGACCGAGCGTATCGGTGACATAGGCGCATTTGTCGGGGCCACCGGCAAGCCCGATGACATGTGCGCCCTTCAGCTTAGCGATTTGTCCGACCAGCGCACCGACCGCACCGCTGGCGGCCGAAACAACGACGGTCTCGCCGCTGCCGAGCTGACCGACGTCGAGCAGACCGAAATAGGCGGTCATGCCGGGCATCCCCAATACGCCGAGCCATGTCGGCGCGGGTGCGAGGCCAAGGTCGATCTTGTGCATGCCGGTCGATTTCGGATCGACCGCTGCAAGGCGCTGGACGCCGAACATGCCTTCAACCGCGTCGCCCGCCTGAAACGCCGCGTCGTGCGACGCCAGCACGGTGCCGACCGCACCGGCGCGCATCACCGCGCCGATTTCGACGGGTTCGATGTACGAGCGCCCGGCGTTGATCCAGCCGCGCATCGCCGGGTCGAGCGAGATATAGTCGACCGCGACCAGCACCTCGCCGGGGCCGGCGACAGGGGCCGCTTCGTCGGCGATCGCCCAGGTATCGGGCGACGGCAGTCCGGTCGGGCGCTGCGCAAGGCGGACGGTGCGGTTGGTGGCCATGACGATCTCCGGAGGGTTTGGCGGCAGTCTAGCGTGTCGCGCGCGCGAACAACATCCGGTCGGCACCGCGAAACGACCAGAACCATACTGCCGCACAATAGACGCCGAGCACGACCCACATGCCGATCCCCAGTTGCGCCCATTCGGGCAGCCGCTGGACGCCCAGCCCGATCGCAAACGCCGGGATGGCGGCCGCGACCATCGACCAGCGCCAGCCATTGACCGGTGCGCCAAGCGCCCGCGACAGCACGCGCGATTTTGCGATCGACTGGAACAGCACCGCGACCGCCAGCCCGCCTGCCGCAGCGATGCCGCCCCAGCGCCCGACGAACACCAGCGTCAGCGCGGCCTGCAGCGCGATGCCGCCGAGCGACCATGCGAGATTGGCGTTGCGGCGCACATAGATCAGCGCCGCCTCGGCAACGGTCGCCTGGGCGGCGAGCAGTTCGACGGTCAGCAGCAACGCGAGCACCAGCGCGCCGCCCGCAAACGCCGGACCGAACAGCCCCATCCCGGCGCGCCCCGGCAGCCCCAGCGCCAGCACCGTCCCCAGCTGCGCCGCGATCACCCAGAACGCCACCTGCGCGATGTGCTTTGCCGCGGTGACGCGGTCGCCGCGCGCCAGATTGGTGGTCAGCAGCGGCGCGAGGATCGGATCGAAGCTGTTTTTCAGCTTGGCGGGCAGCGAGGCGATATTCTGCGCGACGAAGTAGATGCCGATGACTTCGGCGCTGGCAAACCGCCCCAGAATGAAGATGTCGAGCCGCCGCGACCCCCAGTCGGCAATATCGGCCCCGGCGAGCGGGATGTTGCTGCGCGCCATGCCCGCCATCCGCGCGACATGCGGCCGCCAGCCCCGCGGCCAGCCGAAGCTGCGCAGACACGGCCCGAGCGACGCCAGCATCGCCGCCACCAGCGATACGACATAGCCGATCAACAGCCCGTCGGGCTTGAACACGGTAAACCCGAGCACCAGTGCGACGATCGTCAGCGTCCACGGCTCGACCACCGAGCGCGCGCGGACCTGCGCGGCAATGTCATGCCGGAACGCCAGCGCCGCAAGGCTGACGTCGGACGCGACGATCGCCAGCGCGATCAGTGGGAACAGCCGGTCGAAATGCGAGATCGGCGTCGACGGGAACACCAGCGTCGGCAGCGCGATCAGCAGCAGCGCGCCCGCCGCCGCGCTCGCCCACGCCAGCAGCAGCGCATCGACGACGACCTGCGCATCGGGCCGCGCGCCGCGCGCCAGCTCCTCCGCCAGCCCGCGCTTGAGCCCGAGCGTCGCCAGCATCGCGGTCAGTTCGACCACCATGATCGCATAGGCAAAGCGCCCGGTCGCCGCCGCGCCGTACAGCCGCGCTGCAATGAACAGGAACGGCAGCCGCGCCATCAAGCGCAGCAGAAACCCGCCGAAACTGACCCGCCCGCCGTTGGCGAGCACCGCGGTCTCGTCGGCAGGCACCGACGGGATCGCGAGGTCAGTGCGGGACATGAACCTGGCGGTAGCGGCCCTGGAAATAGAGCAACGGATCGGGCGCGGTGCGAAACCGCAACCGCTCGACCCGACCGACGATGATCGCATGGTCGCCGCCGTCATGGTCGGCGTGGAGCGTGCAGACAAAGCTCGCCATCGCGTTCGCCAGCACCGGCAGCCCGTCCCAATCATGCCATTCGGCCCCGGCGAACCGGTCGACGTCGCGTTGCGCAAAGCGGTCGGCGACCGCCTGTTCCTGCGTGGTCAGCACGTTGACGACAAAGCGCCCGCTGGCGCGCAGCGCGGGCAGCGCCGACGCGGTCAGCGCTGGGCAGAACAGCAGCAGCGGCGGCTGCAACGATACCGAGGTCAGGCTGTTCGCGGTCAGTCCGACGCGGGTGCCGTCGGCGCTGCATCCGGTGACCACGGTAACGCCGGTGGCAAAACAGCCGAAGGCGCTGCGCAGCGCGCGCGCGTCATGCGGGCTCGCCTCGCCGATGGTGTCGCTGGGAAGGGTATCGTGGGTCATCCGCGCATCCCTAAGGCCTGCGGGCGCGCCGTCAACGTGCGCGGTTGCGCGGGCGCGCGAACCATTGCAGGTTGAGCCGCATGAAACTTGCATATCTGACGATGATCGCGCTGCTGTGCTCTGCCGCTGCACCCGCGCCCGACCCGGCCGACCAGCGTGCGACGATCACCGCGCTGGTCGGCTTCGGCACGCGCCATACCGCCTCGACGACCACCGACCCGGCACGCGGCATCGGCGCGGCGCGGCGCTGGGCGGCGGCGCGGCTCGGGCGGATCAGCGATGCCTGCAACCACTGCCTCGCGGTCGAAACGATCGGCGACCGGTTCAGCGGCCCGCGCGCGCCCGGCGGCGTCCGCGTCGAAGATGTCGTCGCCGTCCAGCGCGGCACCGGCGACCCCGACCGCGTCATCATCGTGATGGGCCATATCGACAGCCGCGCGAGCGACCCGCTCGATGCGACGACCGATGCGCCGGGCGCGAACGACGATGGTTCGGGCGTAGCGCTGGTGATCGAGGCGGCGCGGCTGCTGTCGCGCGAAAAATTCGCCGCCACGATCGTCTATTCGATCAATTCGGGCGAGGAACAGGGGTTGTGGGGCGGGCAGTTGCTCGCGCGGACTGCCAAGGCGCGCGGCTGGCAGGTCGCAGCCGTGCTCAACAACGACATTGTCGGCGGTACGCACGGCCAGGGCGGCGAGCATGTCGACAGCCTCGTGCGCGTGTTCAGCGAAGGCATCCGCGCCGCCGCTGACCCCGCCGCCATGCTCGCGCAGCGGAGCAACGGCGGCGAGGACGATTCGCCGTCACGGTCGCTGGCCAAGGCCGTGCGGCGCGTCGCCGCAGCACAGCCCGCGCTCGGCCTCGAGGTGGTGGCGATGCGCCGCCCCGACCGCTTCCAGCGCGGCGGCGACCATACGCCGTTCCTCGAAGCCGGCTATCCCGCCGTGCGCTTTACCGAGGCGGTCGAGAATTACGACCGCGAGCACCAGAATATCCGCACCGAGGCCGGGCGCGCCTATGGCGACACGCTCGCGTTCATCGACTTTGCGTATCTGGCGAAGGTGACGGCGGTCAACGTCGCGGTCATCCGCGAACTCGCCCGCGCGCCCGCCACACCCGCCAGCGTCACCATCGCCGGTGCAGTCAGCGACGACACCCGCGTCACCTGGGCCCCGGTGCCGGGTGCCGCCGGCTACCGCGTCCGCTGGCGCCGCGCCGACGGCTTCGACTGGACCGATGCGCGCGATGTTGCGGGCGGCGCGACGGCGCTCGACCTGCCGCATGTCAACATCGACGACCACAGCTTCGGCGTCGCGGCACTTTCGGCCGACGGTGCCGAAAGCATCATCGGCTTCGGCGGCCCTGCGCCGCGCTGACGCTCGTTCATCATTCTGTCGCAAACCGGCGTGTACCAGCGCGGCAGTAACGGGGAGCGGCAGATGCGCAGCGTAGCGATCGGGATCATGGCATTGGGCGCGGCGGTCACCGCCGGTGCCGGGCCGCTGCCGACCGGCCAGTCGGTGACGCCGCTCGCCGCCGCCGGAGCGAGCTATACGACGCTCAACCCCGGCCTGCCCGACCACCCCGATTTTGTCGCGGGCCAGGCCGCAGCGCTGGTGCTGTCGCCCGATCAACGCACGCTGCTGGTGCTCACCAGCGGCTACAACCGCATCAACGACGCCAACGGCAAGGTTATCCCCGCCGCGTCGAATGAATATGTCTTCGTCTATGACGTCACCGGGGTCGCGCCGGTACAGCGGCAGGTGATCGCGCTGCCGAACAGCTTCCTCGGCATCGGCTGGGCCCCGCGCGGCGATGCGTTTTACGTTGCGGGCGGCGTCGACGACAACGTCCGTGAATTTCGCGCCGGTGCCGCGGGCTTTGCCGCCGCGCGAACCTTTGCGCTCGGTCACAAGGCGGGGCTGGGACTGGCAGTCAAACCGGCGAGCGCCGGGCTGGCGGTCAGCCCCGACGGCACGCGGCTGCTCGTGGCCAACGTCCAGAACGATTCGGTCAGCCTGATCGACCTTGCCACCGGCGGGGTCACCGAGACCGACCTGCGCCCCGGCGGCGGGCGGCCCGGCGGCACGTTCCCGCGCGCCGTCGTATGGGCGTCGAACACCAGCGCGTTCGTCACCAGCGAACGCGACCGCGAAGTCATCGCGCTCCGCGTCGGCACCACGGTCGCCGTCGGCACGCGGATCGCGACGCGCGGCCAGCCGGTGGCGCTGCTGACGAACGCGGCGCGCACCCGGCTGTATGTCGCGCAGTCGAACAGCGACGGCGTCGCGGTGATCGATGCCGCCCGCGCGCGGCTGCTCGGCAGCTTTGCCACCACTGCGCCCAAGGCGGTCTGGGCGAACCCGGCACAGTTGGGCGGCGCGGGCAGCAATGCGCTCGCGCTCAGCCCCGACGGAGGCACGCTGCTGGTCAGCAACGGCGGCGAGAATGCCGTCGCCGTGGTGGCGCTCGGCGATCTTGCGCGCGGTGCCGCGCACGGCCGCCGCGCCCGATCCGAAGTCGTCGGGCTGATCCCGACCGCATGGTATCCGACCGGCGTGGCGGTGCGCGCCAACGGCATGCTGTTCGTCAGCAACAACAAAAGCCAGCCCGGTCCCAACCCCGGCGGCTGTCGCCGCACCACCGCTGCGGTCGACGACGACCGGTCATGCCAGGCGGCGAACCAATATGTCTGGCAGCTTGAAAAGGGCGGGCTGCAGTCGCTGCCGATGCCGTCGGGGGCCGAACTGGCGCGGCTGACGCAGCAGGTCGCGATCAACGACCATTTCCCCGGTGCAGAGGCTGCCCCCAAAGACGCCGCGACAATGGCGTTCGTCCGCGATCATATCAAGCATGTGCTTTATATCGTTAAGGAAAATCGCGGCTACGATCAGGTGCTCGGCGATCTGGGTGCGGGCAACGGCGATCCCAGGCTGACGCTGCTGGGCGAAGCGACCACGCCCAACCATCATGCGCTGGCGCGGCAGTTCGTGACGCTCGACGCGTTCTTCGATTCGGGCGAGAGCAGCAATACCGGTTGGAACTGGACCACGGCGGCGCGCACCACCGACTGGACCGAGCGCGAGGCCCCGGTCAATTACGCCGGGCGCGGGCTGCAATATGATCAGGAGGGCGACAACCGCAATATCAACGTCGGCTATGCCGACCATGCCGCGCGGCTCGCTGCCAATCCGCTGACGCCGCCCGACCCCAATGTGCTGGTCGGCGGAGCCGATGTCGGCGCGCCCGATGGCCCCGGCGGCGATGCCGGCAACGGCTATCTGTGGAACGCCGCGCTCAAGGCCGGCAAGACGGTGCGCAATTACGGCTTTTACGGCGACCTGTCGCGTTACTATGCGCCGCCGAAAACCGGGCAGCTGATCCCGCTCGAACGCGATCCGTTCAGCGCCAAATTGCAGGTATTTTACGCCAGCAAGGCAGCGCTGCAGCCGATCACCGATCCTTATTACCGCGGCTTCGACCAGGCGTTTCCCGATTATTGGCGGTTCAAGGAATGGGAGCGCGAGTTCGACGCCTATGCGGCATCGGCGACCCTGCCCGACCTGTCGCTGATCCGGCTGCCGCACGACCATTTCGGCCAGTTCAAACAGGCGATCGACGGCGTCGATACGATCGAGACGATGATGGCGGACAATGATTACGCTCTCGGGCGGATCATCGAAAAGATCGCGCACAGCCGCTATGCCGCCGACACGCTGATCTTCGTGATCGAGGACGACGCGCAGGACGGTGCCGACCATGTCGACGCGCACCGCTCGGTCGCGTTCGTCGTCGGGCCGTATGTCCGGCAGCATGCGATCGTTTCGGCGCACCACACCACCGTCGATATGGTTCGGACGATCGAGGCGGTGCTCGGGCTGGCACCGATGGGGCTTAACGACGGGCTGGCGCAGCCGATGCGCGACGTGTTCGACACCGCGCAGGCGCGCTGGAATTACACCGCGATGGTGCCCGGCGTGCTGCGCTCGTCGAAGCTGCCGCTGCCGCCGGGCACTGCCGCGATGGTCCAGCCGCGCCACGGTGCGGCATGGTGGGCGGCAGCGACCGCCGGGCAGAATTTCAACGAGGAAGACCGGCTCGACACCGCCGCGTTCAACCGCGCGCTGTGGCGCGGGCTGAAGGGCGATGCGCCGCCACGCGCGCTGCTGACTGCGACGAAGGACGACGACTGAGAATGATGACGGCCGAAACAACTTGACAAAATGTGCCGGATGGGATAAATTCTAAGCTATCGTATCTGATTTCTCATTATCGTTCGCATGCAAAAGAGAGTATGAGAATGTGTCGGGACTCAACAATCCGTTCGAAAGCCCAGAATATTTAGTACAATGGGCGATCGCAGAGACAGACAGCATTAAGGCCGTTATAGAAAGATTGTTCCTTCAGGAAGATTTGATCGACTGCGTCAACGACTTCGATCCGGAACTGGGCAAGTTTATTGTTAAGGCGAAGTTCAAATCACCGATACCAGTCGAACTTCGCGGCATGGTATCAAACGTCCTTAAGAATTTACGAGACGCGCTTGATCAATCCACCTACGCCGCGACTCTGATCATTAGATCTAAGAAAAGCAATCGCGCCCACTTCCCATTTGGAGAATCGCCCTCAGATCTGGAACAAAGCCTAGCGTATCGAAAGGCCATTCCATGTTCCGGACTCGCCGATGATCTCTTTCCAGTGCTCCGAACCTGCGAGCCATACCCGACTGGCGAAACTTGGCACGGCGGGAATGACAACCTTCGCAAGCTTGGTAGAATCGCCGGAAATCATAAGCACGGCATAACGTTGCGCGTAACAAGCAATTTGCAACTAGCGAGCCTCGGTCCCGGAGTAATTAAGGTGGGCCCGGGCGGAGCCGAATTGCTGGTGCCCGCCAAGTGGGACGGCGAAAATAACGAACTTCACATCGCCCGCTTCTTGCCTGGTGGGCACTTCGAGGCTGATGCTGGACTTTCTATGGAAATGACGTTCGGCCCGGGACCGCTCGAAAACACAATCATTATTGCATTTCTTGCTGATCTCTGCGGCACCGTCGGCGCAATTGTCGAGCGGATCAAGCTCGAAACCTTTAAGATTATGGCATCCAAGGGCAGCCATATTCATGAATAATCTTTTTGGCGCGCAAAATACAACAATACGGATATGTTTCGATCTACTAAACCGGCGAGTAGGCGGCTCCACACTCAAGCCGCCACCGCGCGATTTGGCGCCCGAAAAACCGATTTCCCCTCGGGCGCGCAGTCAAGTTAGGGGGTTTAGCCGGTCCGGATCAGTCGCCGCCAAAGATACTGCCAAGGATGCCGCCGACCGCGCCCGCCGCGGCGAGCCCGGTGCCGACCGAGCCGCTGCTGCGCTCGCCGCCACCGCTCGACGGCAGGAAGCGCGCGATTTCCTCGGCAAGGTTCATGATCGGCATCGACTGCAGCCAGATCTTGCCCGGCCCGGTCAGCGTGGCGAGGAACAGCCCTTCGCCGCCGAACAGCACGTTGCGAAAGCCGCGCATCATCTGGAAATCGACCGTCACCGACGGCTCCTGCATGCCGATATGCCCGGCATGCACCAGCAGCTTCTCGCCCGCCGCCAGCGTCTTTTCGACGACTTCGCCCGACAGATCGAGGAACACCGTGCCCGGCCCGGTGACGCGCTGCAGGATAAAGCCCTCGCCGCCGAACAGCCCGGCGCCGATGCGCTGTTGCAGGAAGATGTCGAGCGTCACGCTGCTTTCGGCGCACAGGAACGTCTCCTTGCGGCAGATCAGCGATTCGCCCGCACTCAGCACGCAGGGGATGATCTGCCCCGGAAACCGCGGCGCAAACGCGACATGGCCGGGGCGGTCGGCGGTGAATTCGGTGATGAACAGCCCGCCGCCGCTGACCGCGCGCTTCAGCCCGGCGAACAACCCGCCGCCGGTGTGCGTATCCATGCGGATCGAATCGGACATCCACGCCATCGTCGCGGTCTGGCTGTACAGCCGCTCGCCGGGGTCCAGATCGACCGAAACGGTCTGCATTGTCGTGCCGGAAATGTCGTAGCGCATGCTGTGCTCCTCCGTAGTGCGCCACTATAACAGTCGCGCGCGCCACGCCAAGCGCGACTTTGTCCGCTTGACGCCCGCCGCGCGCGTCAATAGCCCTCAATCATGCCGCGCCCCCGCCCCAAGGTCATCGTCACCCGCCGCCTGCCACAGGCGGTCGAAACGCGCATGGCCGAACTGTTCGATGTCGAGCTCAACTTCACCGATACGCCGTTCGATGCCGCAGCGCTTGCCGCTGCCGCCGCCCGCGCCGACGTGCTGGTGCCGACGGTGACCGACCATATCGATGCCGCCGTGATCGCTGCGAGCGGGACGCAGCTCAAGCTGATCGCCAACTTCGGTGTCGGCGTCGATCACCTCGACCTTGCCGCCGCGCGCGCCCGCAACATCGTCGTCACCAACACGCCCGGCGTGCTCACCGACGACACCGCCGACATGGTAATGGCGCTGATCCTGTCGGTACCGCGGCGGCTGGCGGAGGGCGAGAAGCTGGTCCGCAACGGCGACTGGACCGGCTGGGGCCCGACGACGATGCTCGGCCACCGCATTACCGGCAAGCGGCTCGGCATTGTCGGAATGGGCCGCATCGGCCAGGCGGTGGCGACGCGGGCGCGCAGCTTTGGACTCAGCGTCCACTATCACAACCGCGACCGCCTGCCCGCCGCCGTCGAGGCGGCGCACGAGGCGACGTGGTGGCCAACGCTCCACGCCATGCTGGCGCGCGTCGACATCGTCAGCATCAACTGCCCGCACACGCCCGAAACGCACGGCATGATCGACGCCGCCGCACTCGGCGTGATGCAGCCGCACTGCTATCTGATCAACACCGCGCGCGGCGAGATCGTCGACGAACCGGCGCTCGCTGCCGCGCTCGCCAATGGGCGGCTCGCCGGGGCGGGGCTCGACGTCTTTGCACACGAGCCCGTGGTGCATCCCGACCTGCTGCGCCTGTCGAACGTCGTGCTGACGCCGCACATGGGCTCGGCGACGTTCGAGGGGCGGCAGGCGATGGGCGACAAGGTGATCGCCAACATCCGCGCCTGGACCGACGGCCACCGCCCGCCCGACCAAGTGCTCGACGGCTGGGTCTAGCGGAACTGGCGCGGCAAACAGATCGTTACACCGGCAACGACCCTGTTGGAGTATACATGATGACCTTGTTCAAGAACGCCACGCTCGCCGTCGTGCTCGCCGCCGGCACGCTCGGCACCACGGCCTGCACCACCGACAATTACGGCGACCAGCATTTGAGCCGCCCCGGTAAGGGCGCGCTGATCGGTGCGGCGGGCGGTGCCGTCGTCGGCGCACTGACGGGCAATGCGCTTGCCGGTGCCGCGATCGGCGCGGCAGGCGGAGCCATTGTCGGCGTCATTGCCGACGACCACCATCGTTACGAGGACCGCGACGGTCGCCGCTATTATTACGACGAGAACAACCGCCGCTATCACTACAACGAGCGTCGCGAGCGCGAGTGGGACCGCCCGCCGTACTGAACCGGATGCAGTGACCGGAGCCCTCAGGCTCCGGTCATAATCCGGTCGACGAGCTGCTTGACGGTCGGCACAAAGCCGTTCGAGTAAAACGGGTCTTGCGCAAAGCGATACGCGCTATGCCCGCCGAACATCAGATTCTGCTCGGTATCGCCGCCGTGCGCGATGTCCTGCAAGGTCTTCTGGATGCAGAACGACCGCGGGTCGGCAAGGCGGCCGGTGGTGTTGGTGTCGCTGTCCTTCCATGCCGAAAAGCCGCAATGGCTGAGGCAGCCCATGCAATCGCTCTGATCCTGACGGACGGTGGCCTTGGCCTCGGGCGTGACGAAGACCAGCGTGTTGTCAGGCGTTTTGAGTGCCTCGCTATGACCGAGCGCGCTCCATTCGCGGGCGCGCAAAAGGTCGTCGCGGGTGACATAATAATTCTTCCGCCCTACCCCGACGTCGAGCAGGAATTGATGGTCCCCCGTCGCCGTCGTCGAAAAGGCGATCTGCCGCGCCGTCCGCGCCTCGAGATCGCGCAGGAACGGATTGCGGACCGCGCTCGAATAAAAGCCCGTCGGCGAAAACTGGTGGAGCAGAATGTCGCCGGGCTGCAACGTCATCAACCGCGCCTTCCAGCCATCGGGGATCGGACTTTCCTGCGTCAGCAGCGGCCGCGTGCCGAACTGAAAGACCACCTGCCCCAGCTCGGGATTGTCGAGCCAGTCGGTCCACTCGCTCAACGCCCAGACGCCGCCCGCCATCACGATCGGGATGCTGTCGGGAATCCCCGCCTCGCGCATCACGCTGCGCAGCTCACGGACGCGCGGATACGGGTCCTGCGGCTGGCGCGGGTCTTCGGCGTTCGACAGTCCGTTGTGGCCGCCGGCCAGCCACGGGTCTTCATAGACCACCGCGCCCAGCCATTCGGCAGCCTTTGAATAGGCGCGCTTCCACAACGCCCGGAACGCCCGCGCGCTGCTGATGATCGGGTAATAATGCACCCCGTAATGCGCCGCGATCTCGGACAATTTGTACGGCATGCCCGCGCCGCAGGTGACGCCGTGCACCAGCCCCTTGGTGCGTTCGAGGACGCCGGTCAGCACGCGCTGCGCGCCGCCCATCTCCCACAGCACGTTGATATTGAGCGCGCCGATACCGCGACTGAGTTCGGTTGCGGCCATCTCATAGGCACGCGTCACCTGCTCAACGGCACCTTCGATGGCGTAGTTGACCAGCTCCTCATGGCGCTCGCGCCGCGTCAGCGCATGGTAAACCTGCGGGATGATGCGCCCGGTCGGATCATAGCTGTCGGCATTCACCGCCGAGATCGTACCGACGCCGCCGGTCGCCGCCCATGCGCCGCTCGACCGGTGGTTGGTCGCCGCCACACCCTTGCCGCCCTCGATCAGCGGCAGCACCTGACGTCCGCCCATCGTGACCGCGTTCAGACCATTCAGCATCGTCGACTTTCAACCACACCTGCCCCAGGCAAGCTTTCAACCGTCATATAGCGTACCGCTTTCGGATTGCTTAGCCCGAAAGCGTCGCACCTCAGCGGAAGCGCACCGTCGTGCTGACTTCGAAGCCGGGGGCAAACCCGCGCTTCGGGCGAAGCTGCTCGTCCTGCACGCGCCCGACCAGCGTGAGGTCGCCCCACGCCACCGGCATCGCGACGCGCGCCTCGCCGATATCGATCGTCACCGGGGTCGGCGTCAGCGGATTGTTCGTCGGCGGCGTGAACGGCGTCGATACCCATGCGCGGTGATAGGTCAGCGTCCAGTTGCGGTTGGCGTTGTCGACCATGCTCGCCTGCAACGTCGCCAACCGTGAATCGCTGTCGAGGCTGTACCCGAGCGCGCGGCCGCGATAGCGCGACCCGTCGATCGGGTATTTCCCATCGGTATAGCTGATCCCATAGCCGACGGTGTTGAAGCTGAAGATATCGAGCGTCGAGATGCTGCTGGTATATTCGCCCGTGAAGCGCGCGGTATTGCGCCCGACCGGCAACCAGATCGTCGCGCCGACAAGATGGCTTGAAAAGCTGTGGCGGATCGGGCTCGAATCCTCGTTCATGATCTGCGTGTACAGCTCGAACGGGTGGTCGCCGAGATGGCTGGTCCAGCGCACGTCGAACTCGCCTTGCGACGAGCTGATGCTGGGGTGCGCATCGTTGTTGCGCGGGTCGATCACCGCCTTGAACAGGTTGCACGGGTGGCCGCGCCCGCACAGGATCTGCGTCCGGGCAAAGCCGATCTCCAGCCCCTTTGCCGGGTTGAAGGTGAAGCGGACGCCGTCCCAGCCCGAATGATAGGCGACGCGCCGGTCGTCGAGCAGCCCCGCGCCGATTTCGAACCGCCACGGCCCGATCCAGCGCAGCCAGCGGCTGGCGAACGGCGACGAACTCATGCGCGTCAGCCCGACCTGCGGAAACGGCCGCGCGTTGGTCGACAGCGTCAGCGCCGACGCCCAGCCCGGCCCCCACCAGTGCGGGACATAGCCGGCATACAGCAGCGTGCCGCCGATGCGCTGCGCGATATAGCTGCCGTCGGGCGCGATCCGCGGCTTGTTACGGTTGACGCTGCCCGGCGCTTCAAGATCGTCGACCAGCGCACCGGCCTCGACATGCACATAGGTGTGGTCGGTATTCCAGTCGCCGGTCGCCTGCGCGCTGCCCCGCCCACGGCCCAGCGCGTCGAAGCCGCGTACCGTTGCCGACCGGTTGGTCGCGTCGAGCGTCGCGCCCAGCCGGACTTCGCCGGTGCGGGTAGCCTGCTGCGCCTGCAGCACCAGCCGGTGCGCTGCCTCGCGGACATAGTCGGGCTGGTCGGCATAGGCCGCCTCGTCCTGCAGGCGGCCGAGCACGCCGTCCCATGGGATCGGCCACTGCGTCGTCAGATTGTCGATCAGCCCGGCGTTGGCCACCAGTGCCATGTCCGACCGCAGCCGCGTATCGCCCGGCGTCGCCCACGGTTCGGCGAGCGCCGGCGTGGCGCAGGCCATGGCCGCAACGAGCATCAGGCGGCGGCATGGCGTCATCGTCGAAAACTCCGGAACATCCTCGCGGTCGCATGCGATGGATGCCCCGATTGGTCAAGCCGATCCGGCCACGACCTTCCGGTCCGAGCTATGCAAAGTTGATGAAGTTGACGACACGTACCCCCCGCAACACCCCCCGCGACGGCGCGGACGGGGCAGCGCGCAAGGCGCAGCGTCGGACAAAGTCGGTGTGCGATTGGCAGTTCGGCACGGCATGTCCCTTTGTAACCAAAGGGGAAGCATATCGCCTGACGGTGGCTGTAGGACAGTGCAAACTGCGCCGTCGTCAACGGCGCTAGCACCGCCAGCGCGTTCGCGCCGACGCGGGAACCCTTGGCCACGGTCGCATGATAGCGGCGCCGACCTGGGTTCCCGCATCGGCGGGAATGCAAACGGCGCTTTAGTCGCGACCGCCGGTCAGGAAGTCCGGCAGCCCGGCCGGAGCTTCTTCGGTCGCCTCGGCAGCGCGCGGGGCCGCCGGAGCGCGGTCGCCCTGCGGCCGATCGCCGCCGTCACGACGCGGACCACGATCGCCGCCGCCGTTGCCACGGCCGCCGCCACGGTCGCCGCCGTCACGGCGCGGACCACGGTCCGAACGCGGACCGCGATCGGGGCCGTCTTCACGCGGCGGGCGTGTGTCGGCGATTTCCTCGCCGGTGTCCTGGTCGACGAGGCGCATCGACAGCCGCACCTTGCCGCGGTCGTCGATGCCGAGCACCTTGACCTTGACCGGCTGGCCTTCGGTCAGGACTTCGCTGACCTTGGCAACGCGCTCGTTCTTGATCTCCGAGATGTGGACGAGGCCGTCCTTGGCTCCCATGAAGTTCACGAACGCGCCGAAATCGACCATCGACACGACCTTGCCGGTGTAGATCTTGCCGACTTCGGCCTCCTGCGTGATGCCGAGGATCCAGTTGCGCGCGGCTTCGATCTGCGCCGGATCGGACGACGCAATCTTGACCGTGCCGTCGTCCTCGATATCGACCTTCGCGCCGGTGGTGGCGACGATCTCGCGGATCACCTTGCCGCCGGTGCCGATGATTTCGCGGATCTTGTCCTTGGGGACCTGCATCGTCTCGATGCGCGGCGCGTGCGCCGACATTTCGGTCCGCGTGCCGTCCAAGGCCTTCGCCATCTCGCCGAGGATGTGCTCACGCCCGGCCTTCGCCTGGTCGAGCGCGACCTTCATGATCTCCTCGGTGATGCCCGCGACCTTGATGTCCATCTGCAGCGCGGTGATCCCGTGGCTGGTACCGGCGACCTTGAAGTCCATGTCGCCGAGATGATCTTCGTCGCCGAGGATGTCGCTCAAAACTGCGAACTCCTTGCCTTCGAGGATCAGGCCCATCGCGATGCCCGCGACCGGGCGGAGCAACGGCACGCCGGCGTCCATCAGCGCCAGCGAAGCGCCGCAGACCGTCGCCATCGACGACGAGCCGTTCGACTCGGTGATGTCCGACAGTACGCGGATTGTGTACGGGAACGCTTCCTTCGCCGGGAGCAGCGGGTTGACCGCGCGCCATGCGAGCTTGCCGTGGCCGATGTCGCGGCGGCTGGGCGCGCCGAAGCGGCCGACTTCACCGACCGAATACGGCGGGAAGTTATAGTGCAGCATGAAGCGCTCGTAGCGCAGCCCGTCGAGGCCATCGATCATCTGCTCGGCGTCCGAGGTGCCGAGCGTCGTCGACACGATCGCCTGCGTCTCGCCGCGGGTGAACAGCGCCGAGCCGTGGGTGCGCGGCAGGAAGCCGACCATCGCCTCGATCGGGCGGACGGTGGTGGTGTTGCGGCCGTCGATGCGGATGCCTTCCTTCAGGATCTGTGTGCGGACGATTTCGCCCTCGACCTTCTTGACGAGCTTCGACGCCTTCAGCGCTTCGGCCGGAGCCGAGCCGGCGAACAGCTCCTTGACGGTGGCCTTGGCCTTGCCCAGCGCCGACTGACGGTCGGCCTTGGCGACGATCTTGTACGCGTCGGCGATCGTGCTGCCGACGGCGTCCTTGATCTTGCCGAGTGTCGACGAGCTGTCGTCGATCTTGAGATCCCAAGGCTCCTTGGCGGCGGCTTCGGCGAGCTTGATGATCGCATCGATCACCGGCTTCGATTCGCTGTGCGCGAACATCACCGCGCCAAGCATGACTTCTTCCGACAGCTCCTTGGCTTCGGATTCGACCATCAGCACGGCGTCCGACGTGCCGGCGGCGACGAGTTCGAGCGCGCCTTCCTTGATCTGCGTCTTGGTCGGGTTGAGCACATAGGCGCCGTCGACATAGGCGACGCGCGCGGCCGCGAGCGGGCCCATGAACGGCACGCCCGACAGCGTCAGCGCCGCCGACGCGGCGACGAGCGCGACGATGTCGGCCTCGTTCTCACCGTCATATGACAGCACCTGCGCGATGATCAGGACTTCGTTATAAAAGCCCTCGGGGAACAGCGGGCGGATCGGGCGGTCGATCAGGCGGCTGGTCAGCGTCTCATGCTCGGTGGCACCGCGCTCGCGCTTGAAGAAGCCGCCCGGGATGCGCCCGGCAGCCGAGAATTTTTCCTGATAATGGACGGTCAGCGGGAAGAAATCCTGGCCTTCCTTGACCGACTTTGCCGCGGTGACCGCGCAAAGCACGACGGTTTCGCCGTAGGTGGCGAGCACCGCGCCGTCCGCCTGGCGCGCAATACGGCCGGTTTCGAGCGTGAGCTTGCGCCCGCCCCACATCAGTTCCTGCTTGTGAATGTTAAACATGAGTAGCGTCTTTCCTATGGCGCCCGGCCCCACTGCCGTGCGCCGCCTGCGGACCCGCGCACCATTGCGCTGGGCCAAATAGCAAACAGCCCCCGGCGAGCGGGGGCTGTGGGGTTACTTGCGAAGCCCGAGCTTCGCGATCAGATCGGTGTAGCGCGTGGTGTCGCGGCTCTTGAGATAGTCGAGCAGCGAGCGGCGCTTGTTGACCAGCATCAGCAGGCCGCGGCGCGAATGGTTATCCTTCGCGTGCGTCTTGAAATGCTCGGTCAGGTTGGCGATGCGCTCGGTCAGGATCGCGACCTGCACTTCGGGCGACCCGGTATCGGTGGTGCCGCGGGCGTTGTCGGCGATCAGTTCGGCCTTGCGTTCAATCGTAATCGACATCGGGGTCTCCTGTTCAAAAGTTGAACCCGCGCACGATCCGTATCGCGGCAGACGAAATGTCTACCAGGGCAACCGGAACAGGCCCGTCGGTTGCCAGATACAGCCCGTGGAGTGCGGGGTGCCCGGGGAGCGCGCGACCCTGTCTGAGGGCGAGCGCCGCTTCGGGCGAGACTGCGAAAGCCGGGATGTCGTCCAGCCCTGCAGTCAGCGGCAGTACCGCCTGTTCGAGTGCGTCCTGCGTCAACCCCGCCAATTTGTCCAGCGTTATTGCTTGATCGAGGCCGAACGGCCCCGCCTGTGTGCGGCGCAGCATGCTGACATGCCCGACGGTGCCGAGCGCCAGCGCGAGGTCGCGCGCCAGGCTGCGCACATAGGTGCCCTTCGAGCAAATCACGGCAAATGTCGCACTGTCGGGCGTGGCTTCGATCCGGTCGAGCGCGTGGATCGTCAGGTCGCGGCTGGCGAGTTCGACCGTCTCACCCGCGCGCGCCAGTTTATACGCGCGCGCGCCGTCGACCTTGAGCGCCGAATAGGCCGGCGGAGTTTGCCGGATCGGCCCGGTGAACCGGGGCAGCACCGCATCGATCGCTGCCGCATCGGGACGCACGTCCGAGGTTGCGGTGACCGCGCCCTCGGCATCGTCGGTCGCGGTCGCGGTTCCCCATGCGACCGTGAACCGGTACGCCTTGGTGGCATTCAGCATCCGCCCGGCGAGCTTGGTCGCCTCGCCGAGCGCAATCGGCAGCACGCCGGTTGCCAGCGGATCGAGCGTGCCACCGTGACCGATCTTAGTCTTGGGCAGCCCGAGTTCGCGCAAGGCCCGCTTGATCCGCGCCACCCCACCCGCCGAGGTGATGCCGAGCGGCTTGTCGAGGATCAGCCAGCCGTCGAGGCCATTCACTCCGGCTCGCCGCCGCCAAGGTCGCGCGCGACATGCGGCGTCCGCAGGATCGCGTCGATCTTCGCGCCCGCATCGAAGCTGTCGTCGAGCTCGAATTTGAGCGCCGGGGTGATCTTGGTCGCCAACTTGCGCGCGATCTCCCCGCGCATCCACTTGCTGTTGGCGCGCAATGCCTTGAGCACTTCGGCCTCATCGGCCCCGCCGAGCGGTTTGACGAAGCAGATCGCCAGCCGCAGATCGGGCGTGACGCGGACTTCGCTCACCGAGATGATGTGGCGGTTGATGACCTCGTCGCGGACCCGGCCCTCGGTCAGCAGCGCGGCGAGCGCGTGCCGCACCTGCTCGCCGATGCGGAGCAGGCGGACCGACTTGCCGGGATCTTTTTCGGTACGGACGGACATGATCGTTTGTTCCTAGCGCCAGGCAGGCGTCGCGGCAAAGCCGCGCCGTCAGTCGGGCTGCGTTGCGCCCGCCGGCCGGCTCGCGCGTATCCGGGCGCTGCTAACGGACGCGAAGGGCGTCCGCTTCGCTACGCCCGGCGGCGCTTCACAGAACCCGTTCGCGCGCCTCGACCTCGAACGTCTCGATCACGTCGCCCGGCTTGATATCGGTGTTGTTCTCCAGCCCGATCCCGCACTCGAGCCCCGAGCGGACTTCGTTGACGTCGTCCTTGAAGCGCCGCAGCGACGAGATCGACGCGACATAGATAACGACGTCGTCGCGCATGACGCGGGCGCGCAGGTTGCGCTTGATCGTACCTTCGACGACGCGCGCACCGGCGGCCTTGCCGGTCTTGCCCGCCTGGAAGACTTCGAGCACCTGCGCGCGGCCGACGACATTCTCGAGCATTTCGGGCCCGAGCTGCCCCGCCATCGCCAGCTTAACCTCGTCGATCAGGTCATAGATCACGTCATAATATTTCAACGCCACGCCGTCGCGCTGGGCATATTCACGCGCCTTGGCGTTCGCCCGCACGCCGAAGCCGATAATCGGCGCTTTCGACGCCGCTGCCAGCTGAACGTCCGATTCGGTAATGCCGCCGACGCCCGAATGGAGCACGCGCACCTTGATCAGGTCGGTCGAAATCTTGTTGACCGCAGCGACGATCGCCTCGACCGAGCCCTGCACGTCGCCCTTCACGACCATCGGATATTCCATGACCTTGGCGGCCTTCAACGCGTCGAACATCGACGCAAGGTCGGCAGGCGCGCTGACCGTGCGCGCCGCCGTCAGCAGCCCGGCACGATAGGACGCGACTTCCTTGGCGCGCGCCTCGGTTTCCATGACCGAGAATGGATCACCCGCGCGCGGCACCCCCGATAGCCCGAGCACTTCGACCGGCACCGACGGCCCGGCGGTCTTCACCTGCACGCCCTTGTCGTTGAGCATCGCGCGGACCTTGCCCCATTCGGCACCGACGACGAACACATCGCCGGTCTTGAGCGTACCGCGGCTGACCAGCACCGTCGCCAGCGGGCCACGGCCCTTGTCGAGCTTGGCTTCGATGACGGTTGCCTCGGCGGCGCGGTTCGGATTTGCCTTCAGATCGAGCAGTTCGGCCTGCAACAGGATCTTTTCCTGCAGCTCGTCGAGCCCGGTCCGCTTGGTCGCCGACACCTCGACATCCTGCACATCGCCGCCCAGCGCCTCGACCTGAACGTCATATTGCAGCAGCGCGGTGCGGATGCGCTGCGCATCGGCTCCCGGCTTGTCCATCTTGTTGATCGCGACGATCATCGGCACGCCGGCGGCCTTGGTGTGATTGATGGCCTCGATCGTCTGCGGCATGATGCCGTCGTCCCACGCCACCACCAGGATGACGATGTCGGTGACGTTGGCGCCGCGCGCGCGCATGTCGGTGAACGCTTCATGGCCCGGCGTATCGAGGAAGGTGATCTTGTCGCCCGATTTCAGTTCGACCTGATACGCACCGATGTGCTGTGTGATGCCGCCTGCTTCGCCTGCCACGACATCGGTGCCGCGCAACGCATCGAGCAGGCTGGTCTTGCCGTGGTCGACATGGCCCATGATCGTGACCACCGGCGGGCGCGCCACCATATCGGTATCTTCGTCGACCGCGCCGATCACGCCGACTTCGACATCGGCATCGGAGACGCGCTTGATCGTGTGGCCGAACTCGCTGACGATCAGCTCGGCGGTGTCGGGATCGATTTCCTGATCGACCGCCGCACCCATGATGCCGAGGTGGCCGAGCGCGCGGATGACGTCGTTGACGCGCTCCGCCATCCGGTTGGCGAGTTCCTGAACGGTGATCGCTTCGGGAACGACGACTTCGCGAACCTGCTTGGCCGTCCGCCCGCCGCCCATGTGCGCGCGCTTTTCCTTCTCGCGGCTGCGCCGGAGTGCAGCAAGGCTGCGGACCCGGACGCTGTCGTCGTCGGTCAGCGCCTTGGTGACGGTCAGCTTGCCCGACTGGCGGCGATCGTCGGTGCGGCCACGCGTTGGGCGTGCCGGCAGCCCGCGCTTGCCGCGATCGGCCTCGTCGTCGATGATCGGCGTGATGCCGGGGACGCGGGCGCGCGTCTCGGTTTCGGCAGGTGCCGGCCGGGTCGCGAGTTCTTCCTCGACGCGCTTTTTCTCTTCGAGGCGCAGCCGCTCGGTCTCGGCTGCCTCGAGCTTTTCCTGGTCCTCGCGGATGCGCGCTTCCTCGAGCGCCCGCATGCGGTCTTCTTCGGCCTGGCGCAGCATCGCGGCGAGCTTTTCCTGCGGCGTCAGCCGCGAGGTGTCGACCGGCGCGCGCCGAGGCGGCGGTGCCTGGCGAACCGGCGCGCGCTGCACGACCGGAGCCGCTGCAGCTTTGACGGCAACCGGTGCGACAGGTGCGGGCGTCGGCGCGACGACGGCAGCAGCCACCGGCGCGGGCGCGGCGACCGCGACGGGCGGCGGCGCTGCCTCGACGACGGGTGCTGGCACAACCACAGGAGCAGGTTCGGCTGCCGGTTCGGGCTTGGGCGGGACAACACGCTCGACCGGAGTGAACATCACCGGCGGCACGACCGGGCGCGGCGCGGCAACGGGTGCAGCGACCGGCGGGAGCGGCGCGGCGACAACCGGCTCGGGCACCGCGACCGGCGCTTCGACGGGTACGGGATCGCCCGGACGATGCAGCACGCGCGCGCGCTTGACCTCGACCACCACCGACTTCGATCGGCCGTGGCTGAAGCTCTGCTTGACCTTGCCGATCTCGACCGTCTTGTTCAGGCCGAGCGGCGCGCGCATCCCGAGCTTTGGCTTGTTGTCGTCACTCATGCGAAACCTAGTTACCCTATTTCGACGGGAGCAATCGCCCCCGTAACCACTTCGTTCGTGCCGTTGAAGGCAAGCCACCGGTCGAGCGCGGCCGTCACACGCGCCGCCCCGGCAGAGTCGCAGACCGCGGCATGTACAACATTTTCGCGGCCCAAGGCCAACGACAATTCCTCGCGCCCGACCGGCAGCGTCCGAACCGGAATTCCGGAGCCGGCGGCGAGCCCTTTGCCATCAAGCTTGCGGATGCCGTCAGGGGCCGCGTCGGCAGCGTGCAACAGCAGCCGGGCCCGACCGTTCAACAGCGCATCGCCGATGCGTTCGGTTCCCCATATCAGGTGGCCGGCCTTGTTTGCCAACCCCAGGCTGTCCATCGTCCGGCGCTGCAACCCCTGTGCGATGCGCTCGACGATGTCGTCGGGCACAGTGATGCTGTTGGTCTTGAAGGCGCGCATCAACGCGCCGCGCAGCCGGCCCTTGGCCTCCGCAGTCATGATCAGCGCGCGGTCGGGCGACAGCCATGCGCCGCGCCCCGGCGCGCGCGCACCGAGGTCGGGCGCGACGACACCGTCGGCATCGAGCGCGAGCCGGATCAGCGCGCCGCGCGCACCGTGCTCACCGCTCAGGATGCAGCGACGTTCGGGGTCCGCTAGTGGCTCATTCCGGGACATTCGCGGGCGCGACCTCCCCGGCTTCATCTTCGAACCAGTGTGCGCGGGCCGCCATGATGATGCGGTTGCCGTCGTCGTCCGAAATGCCGAACGCCTTCAGGATGCCGCTGTGCTTGGCGACGAGTTCGTCGGTGGCAAGGTCGCCGAGGTCGTCGAGCGTCTTGATGCCGCCCTTGCCGAGCACGACGAGCATCGGCTCGGTCAGCCCGTCGATTGCAGCGAGCGCATCGTCGACGCCGAGTTCGCGGCGTTCGGTGCGCGCGGCGGCTTCCTTGCGCTCCAACGCCTCGACCGCGCGGTTCTGGAGTTCGGCGGCGATGTCTTCGTCGATGCCCTCGATGCCCGCAAGTTCGGCGATGTCGACATAGGCGACCTCGTCGAGATCGCCGAAGCCTTCGGCCACAAGCAACTGCGCCAGCGTCTCGTCGATATCGAGCTCGGTTTCGAACAGTGCCGACTTCTCGACGAACTCCTTCTGGCGACGTTCGCTTTCATCCGCCTCGGTCATGATGTCGATCTGGCGGCCGGTCAGCTGCGAGGCGAGCCGGACATTCTGCCCGCGCCGCCCGATCGCAAGGCTCAGCTGATCGTCGGGAACCACCACGTCGATGCGGTTGTCGGTATCGTCGAGCACGACCTTGGTGACCTCGGCGGGCTGCAGCGCGTTCACCACGAAGGTCGCGGTGTCGGGCGACCACGGGATGATGTCGATCTTTTCGCCCTGCAGTTCCTGCACGACCGCCTGCACGCGGCTACCCTTCATGCCGACGCACGCGCCGACCGGATCGATGCTGCTGTCGCGGCTGATGACGCCGATCTTGGCACGGCTGCCGGGATCGCGCGCGACGGCCTTGATCTCGATGATGCCGTCGTAGATTTCAGGCACTTCCTGCGCGAACAGCTTTTTCATGAACTCGCCCGCCGCGCGGCTGAGGAAGATCTGCGGCCCGCGGACTTCGCGGCGCACCGACAGGATCAGCGTGCGGACGCGGTCGCCGACGCGCAGCACTTCGCGCGGGATCTGCTGATCGCGGCGGATGACGCCCTCGGCCTTGCCCAGATCGACGACGACGTGGCCGAACTCGGCGCGCTTGACCACGCCGGTGATGATCTCGTTGACGCGGTCCTTATACTCCTCGAACTGCCGGTCGCGCTCGGCATCGCGGACCTTTTGCACGATGACCTGCTTCGCCGCCTGCGCCGCAATGCGGCCGAACTCGATCGGCGGCAGCGGGTCGACGATGAAGTCGCCCAGCTTGGCATCGGCCTGCAGCTTGGCCGAATCGATCAGGCTGACCTGCTTGAAGAAATCCTCGGGCGCTTCAACGACTTCGAGCACGCGCCACAGCCGCAGGTCGCCGGTGCGCGGGTCGAGCTTGGCGCGGATGTCGTTTTCGCTGCCATAGCGCGCCCGCGCGGCGCGCTGGATCGCTTCTTCCATCGCCTCGATGACGATCATCCGGTCGATCGACTTTTCGCGCGCCACGGCGTCGGCAATAGCGATCAGTTCGGCGCGGTTGGCGGTGACCGCCTTGGCGGCGGCGGCAGCAGTTGCAGCGAGTGCCATCAGTCGTCTTCCTCGTTGATATCATTGGCAGCGGGCAGTTCGACAATCTCGTCCGCCCCGTCCGAATCGAGCGGCCGCGTCGCCGCAATCAGCTTGTTGGTCAGCACCAGCTTGGCACCGTCGATGCTTGCGAGCGGCACCACGGCGGCCCCGGTGGTGGGTACGATGATGGTGACACCGTCGCCGACCAACGCGCCGATCACACCGTGCATCCGCTTGGCACCGCCTTCGCCCGGAACCAGCTTGAGCCGCACTTCGTGTCCGATCCACTTAGCATAATCGGCCGCGCGCGTCAGCGGCCGGTCGATGCCCGGCGACGACACTTCGAGGCGATATTCATGCTCGATCGGGTCGGTCGCATCGAGCATTTCCGAAAGCGCGCGCGAAATCGTCGCGCACTGGTCGAGCGTCAACTGCCCGGTGGCGCGATCTTCGGCCATCACCTGCAGCGTCTGCGCCGACTTCGAGCCGTTCATCTGCACGCGCACGAGATCGAAACCGAGATCGGTGACGATCGGCGCGATCAGGTCGTTCAAGGCGGCGATTTCGGCCATGCGGTCCCAGATAAGCAGGTAGCGGCGGCGGGCGGGACCGTCCCGACCGACCTTCAAGCCGTTACCGATGTGAAGATTGCAGCGATATAGGCAGTTCGGATGCAGTCGGCAAGCTCGGTCATCGACAAGCCCGCCCGCGCCTTCTAGGACGCTGCCGACCGCTAGTATTGCCGGAGCCTGTATGACCAAGACTGCGCTGATTACCGGGGTCACCGGCCAGGACGGGTCGTACCTTGCCGAACTGCTGCTGGCGAAAGGCTATGTCGTCCACGGCGTCAAGCGCCGCGCCTCGTCGTTCAATACGTCTCGCGTCGATCATTTGTACCATGACCCGCACGAGGGGCAGACCAACTTTTTCCTGCACCACGGCGACCTGACCGATGCGACCAACCTGATCCGGCTGGTCCAAGAGACGCAACCCGACGAGATCTATAACCTCGCCGCGCAAAGCCATGTCGCGGTCAGCTTCGAGACGCCCGAATATACCGCCAATGGCGACGCGCTCGGCACGCTGCGGCTGCTCGAGGCGCTGCGTATCCTGAAGCTGGAGCACACGCGCTTTTACCAGGCATCGACCTCCGAGCTGTACGGCAAGGTGCTCGAAACCCCGCAGCGCGAGACGACGCCGTTTTATCCGCGCAGCCCCTATGCGGCGGCCAAGCTGTATGCCTATTGGATTACGGTCAATTACCGCGAGGCGTACGGCATGCACGCGTCGAACGGCATTTTGTTCAACCACGAATCGCCCCGCCGCGGCGAGACCTTCGTGACGCGAAAGATCACGCGCGCAGTCGCCGCGATCGAATGCGGCGAACAGTCCAAGCTGTATCTCGGCAATATGGATGCGCAGCGCGATTGGGGCCATGCGCGCGACTATGTCGAGGGCATGTGGCGCATTGTGCAGCACGACACCGCCGACGATTTCGTGCTGGCAACCGGAACGACCACCAGCGTCCGCCGCTTCGTCGAGCTGGCATTCGCCGAGGTTGGCCGAACGATCGAATGGTCGGGGCACGGCGTCGACGAAGTCGGCCGCGATGCCGCGACCGGAGCCGTGCTGGTGGCGATCGACCCGCGCTATTTCCGCCCGACCGAAGTCGAGCTGCTGCTCGGCGACGCGACCAAGGCGCGGACCTTGCTCGGATGGCAACATACCACCCCGCTCGAGGCGCTGGTTGCCGAGATGATGGCGAGCGATCTGGCGCTCGCCCGTGCCGCGACGCGCGCGGCATGACCGTGCCATTCGCGCTTGGCGGCCGCCGCGTCTGGGTTGCCGGCGGCCACGGCATGGTGGGCAGCGCCGTCGTCCGGCGGCTGGCGCGCGAGGATGTCGAAATCCTCAATCCGGCGCGCGGCAGCCTCGACCTAACCCGACAGGCCGATGTCGAGGCGTGGGTCACCGCGCACCGCCCCGAAGTCGTGGTGGTTGCGGCCGCGCGCGTCGGCGGGATTGCGGCGAACGCGGCGCGCCCGGTCGATTTCCTGCGCGATAACCTGCTGATCGAAACCAATGTCATCGGCGCAGCCGCAGCGGCCGGCACCGCCAAGCTGCTGTTCCTCGGCTCGTCGTGCATCTATCCGAAGTTCGCCGCCCAGCCGATCGCCGAGAGCGCGCTGCTGACGGGGCCGCTCGAGCCGACCAATCAATGGTATGCAATCGCCAAGATTGCCGGGTTGAAGCTGACCGAAGCGTACCGCGAGCAGCACGGCATGGACTTCATCTCGGCGATGCCGACCAATTTGTACGGCCCCGGTGACAATTACGACCTCGAGTCGAGCCATGTCATCCCGGCGCTGCTGCGCAAGGCGGTCGCCGCGCGCGATGCGGGCGACCCCGCGATGACCGTCTGGGGCAGCGGCACGCCGCGGCGCGAATTCCTGCACGTCGACGATCTTGCCGACGCGCTGATTTACGTGCTGAAACACTATTCGGCCGCCGAGCATATCAACATCGGCTCGGGCAGCGACGTGACGATCGCCGAGCTGGCGCAGACCGTCGCCGATGTCGTCGGCTTCACCGGCAGCCTCGAATTCGACGCCAGCCGTCCCGACGGCACGCCGCGCAAGTTGATGGATTCGGCTCGGCTCGGCACGTTGGGCTGGCAGCCGTCGATCGGCCTGCGCGACGGTCTTGCCGATGCCTATCGCCACCTGCAAAACGACATGCTGCGGCGCGCATGAAAATCACCGTCATCACCGTCGCGTATAACGCCGCCGCGACACTCGGCGACACGCTGCGTTCGGTCGCAGCGCAAAGCCATCCCGACATCGAACATCTGGTCATCGACGGCGCCTCCACCGACGATACCGCGCGCGTCTTCGATGCCAACGCCGGTCCGCGCTCGCAGCTGTTCAGCGCTCCCGACGCCGGACTGTATGATGCGATGAACAAAGGCGTCGCGCGCGCCACCGGCGACTTGATCGGCTTCCTGAACGCCGACGACTTTTTCCACCGTACCGATGCCGTGGCGCGCATCGCGGCAGCGGCAACCGGAGCCGATGCGGTGTCGGGCGGCGTGGCGATCGTCGATGCGCACGACGCCGCAAGGCTGACGCGCAATTACCCCGCGCGGCCGTTTGCGCCGTGGATGCTGCGCTTTGGCCATATGCCGCCGCATCCCGGCTTTTATGTCCGCCGCGCGGTGTTTGCTGCGGTCGGTCCGTTCGATACCACGCTGCGCATCGGCGCGGACTTCGAATGGATGCTGCGATTTTACCACGGTCATCGGCGGCACGCGCGTGCCATTCCCGAAACGCTCGTCAGCCTGCGCGAGGGTGGGCTGTCGAACAGCGGCTTCGGCAGCCGCCGCAGAATCAACGCCGAAGCGCTGGCGTCGCTCAAACGTCACGGGTTTCGCAGCGCCGCGCCGCTGGTCTGGGCCAAATACGCCGTCAAGGCGCTGCAGTTCGTCACCCGTCCCGCCGATTGGCCGCCACCACCCGGCATCGGCTTCGACCCGCGGTTGACGCCCCACGGCGGCACCGCTACCCCAAAGCAGGGTCATGGCGAGGCGCAGGCGTTGGACGCGAACAGCATCGTTGTCGCGGCACGGTCGCAATGAAAAATGCGCTGATCATCGGCATTTCGGGGCAGGACGGGGCCTATCTGGCGCGGCTGTTGCTGGCGCGTGGCTATAATGTGTTCGGCACATCGCGCGATGTCGCGGCGAATGACTTTGCCCGGCTGCGCGACCTCGGCATTATCGGCGATGTCACCTTGACCACGCTCGACGCAACCGTCCCGGAACAGGTCCGGCAGGTGATCGCCGACGTCGAGCCGCACGAACTGTATAATCTTGGCGGGCTGACTTCGGTCGGCCGGTCGTTCGACGAGCCGGTCGAGGCGGTACGCTCGATCGCCGTCGCGACCGCAGTGCTGCTCGAGGGCGTGCGGCAGGCGGCGCGGCCGTGCCGCTTTTATTCGGCGGGTTCGAGCGAGGCCTTTGGCGACAGCGGCCCCTCGGCGGCGACCGAAACCACCGGTTTCGCACCCAAAAGCCCCTATGCCAGCGCCAAGGCCGATGCCTATTGGCAGGTCGCCAACTACCGCCACGCATACGGCCTGTTCGCGGTGACCGGCATCCTGTTCAACCACGAATCGCGGCTGCGCCCCGCCGATTTCGTGGTTCCGAAAATCATCACCGCCGCGCATGCAATCGCGCACGGTCAGCAGGGCGAGCTGGTGCTGGGCGATATCGACGTCGCGCGCGACTGGGGCTGGGCGCCTGAATATGTCGACGCGATCTGGCGGATGCTGCAGACCGACGTGCCCGCCGATTATGTCGTCGCCACCGGGCACAGCATGACGTTGCGCGAAGTCGCTGCCGATGCGTTCGACTATTTCGGGCTCGACTGGCAGCAGCATGTGCGGACCGCGCCCGAAATGCTGCGTCCGAACGAGCTGCGCCGCAGCCTTGGCGATCCGGCACTGGCGAAGCGCGATCTGGGCTGGCGCGCGCACACCTTTGGCCGCGACCTGGTGCGGACCCTTGCCGAAGGCGTCGCCGCCGCGGCAGCGATGCCGGTAAGCGCCGATGCCGTCCGGGCAAGCTAACGCACCGGCGCGCGACCCCGCGTGGACGCGGACGAAGCGCTGGCTGAGCCCGTTGCTCAATGTGCCGCGCATCAACGCCTTGCGCGGCGTGCCGATGCCCGATGTCACCGGCAACCGCGCGCAGCACGCCATCGCGGCGGCAGTGACGGCGGGCGGGCGGCTGATCGCGCGGATCGGCGAAACCGAGGGGCGCGCCGTCGCGTGGTATGGTGCACGCCGGAATATGGCCGAGCCCGCACCCTATCCCGAGGCGCTGCGGACGCACATGAAGTTCGGCACCGGGTTCTTCCCCGCCGAAGACGCTGCGATCGACGGCCTTGCGCGGCTGTATCTCGACGCGATCGCCGGCATCGACCTGTATGCCGCATGGACCCCGCACGACCGGCGGCTGGTGCCGTCGCACGCGCAGATTTGCCGGCTGATCGACCTTGAGCCGATGTTCACCACCGAACGCTGGACGCTGGCGCTCGCCGGTCGCCGCGTCGCCGTGGTCAGCCCGCTCGCCGACACCATCGTGGCGCAATATGCCAAGCGCGCGCTGTTGTTCGACCGCCCGACGCTGCCGGCGTTCGATCTGGTCACCGTGCGCGCGATGCAGACGCAGTGCGATCAGGATGTGACCGGCCAGGATTGGCACGCCAACCTTGCCGCGCTCGATGCCGCCGTCGCCGCGGCCGACGCCGATACCGTTATCATCGGTGCGGGCGCCTACGGCCTGCCGCTTGGTGCGCTTGCCAAGGCACGCGGCTCGACGGCGATCGTGCTGGGCGGTGCGACACAGCTGCTGTTCGGCATCATGGGGTCGCGCTGGCTGACCTATGCCGCCTACCGCGCGTTGCAGAACGATCATTGGGTGCGCCCGGCAGCGCACGAACGCCCGGCGGGCTATGCGACGCTCGAACTTGCCGGCGGGGCGCACTGGTAGTGGCGACGCTGCCGCTGTTTTGTTGCGAGGACCGGCGCGGCGCGTTCATCGAGGTATTCCGCCGGTCGGCAGCAGCATCCGGCCACGACCTGCGGCTGTTCGCACCGCGCGCGCAGCCGCCCGCCGACTTTGCGATGCTTGCCGCGCATTATCACCATCTGTCACCGAACCCCGCAGCGTTCGAACTGGCGGTCTTTCGGCGTTATTTCGAAGTCCGCGATGCGGTTGCTGGCACCGGCATCGGCCGGTTCGTCATCGCCGACAGCGATTTGCTGCTGCTCGGCCGCCCCGCGGCGATCCCGTCGGCATGGCGCGACAGCGGCGCACTGGTCGGCAGCATCGGCGTTACCGCAGGCGTCGCCGAAACCGACATCAGCCCGCATTTTTCGTTCTGGACACCCGAGCTGCTCGGCGCGTTCTGCGCCTTTGCGGTCCGCACTTACCGCGACAATATCGAACAGCTGCGGTCGGTCCACGCCGCGCGGACCGCCGCTCGCCAACCGCTGGTGTCGATTTCGGACATGACGCTGCTCGCGCTCTGGGTGGCGGCCGACGGCGTGCCGTTCGTAGACAGCAACCGCGTCATCGACGGCCATTATCTCGACCATAATATCGGCATGGCGGCGTGCGCCGATGCGGTGTTCGACCATCGCTTCGGGCGCAAATCGCTGTCGTTCGACGGGGGCAGCATCGCGCTGCGCACGGCCGCCGGGGCCGTCGTCCGCCCGCTGCTGCTGCACTTCGTCGGGCGCAACAAGCGCGCCATGGCGGCGGTCGAGGCGCGCAGCCGCAGCCGCCTTGCCGCGCACACGCTGACGCTCGCGGCGGCGCGCAGCGTTCGCAGCCTGGTGCGGCGATGAAGCGCTTTGCGCTTCCCGCGGTGGCGCTGGGGACTTCGGCCGCGCTGTCGGTGCTGTTCTATCTCGGCTTCGCGCGGATTTTCGGCGACACCATTTTGGGGCAGATCATCCTGACATTGTCGTCGGTGGCGCTGCTGCAGATTGCCGTCGTGCCGCAAAGCTGGGTCTATATCGTCGGCGCGCACGGCGCCGACGACATCGCTGCACGCTATTCGACCTCGGCGACGATCGAATGGCTGGGCGGCGCGGTGGGGCTGGCGCTGCTCGCCACCGCGATGCTGCTGCCCGTCGCGGTGTTCGGCGGCAACCGGCTGGCGATCGTGTTCCAGTTCGTCGCGCTTTGGGCGGGCGGATCGACCTCGGCGCAGGGGTATTTCCGCGCGCACGAGGATTGGCCGCGCTATGTGCTGTGGGTCGTGTCGCCCAACATTGTCCGCGTCATCCTCGTTGCCGTGACGCTGCTGCACGGCTGGACGCTGGGTGGCGACCGCGCGACGCTGGTGCTGGTGTTTTTTCTCGTTCCCGACCTCGCGCGCTATCTGCTGTTCAATGTGCCGGCAGTCATCCGGCACTATCATATGCCGCCGCGCCGCAGCCTCCGCCCGGCGGCGACGCGCATCCTGCAGAACTGGTTGTTCGACATGGGGTCGGCGCTGACCGAAGTTGCCGACAAGGTCGTTGTCGGGGCGCTGCTCGGGCCGCAGTTGCTGGTCGTCTATTTCTTCGCGCGCAAGCTCGGGGTCAGCGCGACGATGGTGGTCGAGCCGGTTTACGCCGAACATTATCGCCGCGTGCTGCTGCGCGATGCCGGCGGCGACCGCGCGCGCGCGCAGCGCCGCGTCTATTGGATCGGCCTGGCAACCGCGCTCGCCATTGCGGGCCTCGCCATCGCCGGAGTCGATGGCGGGCTGCAGGTCGCCGCGCTGGCGAAGCTGGTGCCGCCGTCGGTACGCGCGCACGTCGCGCTGTTTACCGGGCTGGTGCTCGCCGACTGCCTGATCGCCGCGAACCGCTGGAGCCGCTATCTGAGCCAGCTCGAAGGCGCGGCAAAGCTGTTGCTCGGCGTGCGGATCATCCTGTTCGCCAGCTTTGCAGCGGCACTGACGGCACTGCGCGGCCTCCCCGACGGACTGGGGCTGATGCTGGCATTCGGCGGCTTTTGGCTGGCCGAGGCGACCTTCGTGACGCTTTGGCTCCGCCGCGCCGCCTCGCGTCCGCAACCGGCATGAACATCGTCGCGCTGGGATTGGCGCTGGGATTGATGCTGGCCAGTTGGCGGCTGTTCAGCACCGCAGCTCCGGCGCTGCGCGGCGGCGTCCTGACGATCAACGCCGGCTTCGCGCTCTGGTACTGGCTACCGGCGCTCAACGTGCTCGTGATCGGCTATACCGGAGCGGGGTCGTTTGCAGTTCCGGCGGCAGCGGCTGCGCGCGCGGCGTGGCTGGTGCTCGGCTATCACGCCGCAGCGCTCGCCGCCTGCCGCGGGTTGCAGCCGTGGACCCCGCCCGACCCGAAGACGACCGAGGCAGCGCCGCCGCCGCTGACGCTGCTTGCGGGTACGATCCTTGTTTCATCGGTGGCGCTGGTGTTCGTGCGCTTTCCCGGTTGGCACCTCGCGCTGCAGATCCTGACGGGGACAGCATCGGCGCGCGATCACCTCACCTTCTTCAACCGCTCGAGCGGCGCGGTCGAATCGCTCACCAAACTCTGGGAGATTCTCAACCTTTGGGCGGCGCTGTTCGTGCTGGCCGCCGCAGCCGGGGCCCGGCGGCTGCTCGGCCCGCCCGCGCTGCTTGCTGCGGCTGCGATCGTCGCGGGGTTCCTTGGCTCTGGAACGCGGTCGGTGTTGCTGATGGCGATTTTTACCGTGGGTACCGCCGTCGCGCTGCGGCCGTCCGGAACCGGTCTGCCACGCACGCCTAAAACCGGGATCGCCGCGGTGGCGGCGTTGGCCGCACTGGCCACGCTTGCTGCGACCGCGCTCGCCGGGCGGTTCAAGGACGGCATCGTCAAGGTGTTCGCCGATACGCTGCTGGTCAACACCGATATGTTCAGCGAGACGGCGTTCGTGCTGGCGCGTTTCCCAGGCTATGCCCCGCACCGCGTTGGCGATTTCATGCTGACGCCGCTGACCTTCCTGCTGCCGCGCTTTGCCGGGTTCGCCAAGTCCACGCCCGAACATCTGATCGCGTATAACCGCGTGCGCGCGGGCTATGACATCGTCAACGGCCAGGGGAACGTGTTTCCCGGCATCGTCGGCGATTTCGAGATGGTGTTCGGCGGCGTTGCCGGAGCCGTGCTGTTTGCGCTGTTCATCGTCGCGGTGATCGGTGCGATCGGCCTGCTCGGGCGGGCGCTCGCACCGGGCGCGACGCGCCGCGCGTGGCAGGTCGCCATCCTTGCCTTTGTGCTGGTTTCGCTGCGCAACATTCAGGGCAGCCTCGTGCTGGTGATGCTCGCCGGGCTGGCGCTGGCATGGACGGTGCAACGGCCGGGGCGGCGCGCGTGAAGGTCAGCCTCGATTGCATTGTCTTCGGGCTGCAGCGCGTCGGCGGGATCTCGACCTATTGGTCCGAACTCGCTCGCTGGCTCGCGGCGCAAGAGGATGTCGAGCTCGCGCTGACGCTGCCGCACCGCATGGTGGCGGAACCGGGTGCGGCAGTTGCCGCGCTCGCGCCGGGCGGCATTCGCCCCGCGCTGCCCGACCGCCTCGGCCGGTATCTCGCAGCGCCGGTGCCGCGCGATGCCGACATCGTCCATTCAAGCTACTACCGCCTGCCGCCCGCGCGGTGCCGTGCCAAGCGCATCGTCACGGTGTACGACTTCACCTATGAACACTATCGCGGCGGTCCGGCGCGCTGGCTGCATTCGGCGCAGAAAGCCGGTGCGGTGCGCGGCGCCGACGGGGTCATCTGCATTTCGGAAACCACGCGCAACGACTTGCTGGCAATCTATCCCGATGTCGATCCGGCGCGGGTCGTCGCCGTGCCGCTGGCGGTCGCGCGCACGACATTCTTTCCCGTTGCCGCCGCCGAACGCCGCGCCGACCTTGCCGATTGCGCGTTGTTCGTCGGCGCGCGCGCCGGTTACAAACGTCTCGATCTCGCTGTCGCCGGCGTGGCCGCGACACCGCAGCTGCGCCTCGCGCTGGTCGGCTCCGCGCCGCGCGGCGACGAGCGCGCGATGCTCGACGCCCGCCTGCCCGGACGCTGGGTCGCGCTGGGACAACTCGACGACGCGGCGTTGCGGCAGGCGTACGGTTCGGCGTTCGCGCTCGTCTATCCATCCGATCACGAGGGGTTCGGCCTGCCGGTTCTCGAAGCGATGGCCTGCGGCTGCCCGGCCATTGTTGCCAGCCGTCCGGCATCGCGCGAAGTCGGCGGCAGTGCGGCGCTCTATGCCGAGGCCCAGTCGGGCGAGGCCTATGCCGCGGCGCTCGCCACCGCCGGGCAGCAGCGCGACGCCGCGATCGGTTCGGGCCTGCACCACGCCGACACGTTCAGCTGGGACCGGACGTTTGCTGCAACGGTCGCATTCTACCGCCAGATCGGTGGTTGAAGTGCGCGCTCGCGGCTGGTTTGCAGACTTGCCTTCGGGCTTTCATAATGCAACAGGGCTGCCGGACGATGGGCGAGCGGCTCGGTCGGAACCTGTGCGGCGGATCGTTTCTGGAGCTAGTACTCGATGAACCCCACCGACATCGTCGTTGTACTTACAGAAGAAACCGTCGACTTTGCGGCCGCCTGGGCATTGTTGCGTCGCCGCTGGTGGGTCATTGCGCTGACGACCATAGCTGCTTTGCTGATCGGTATCTTGGTCCTACATTCGGCGACCTATCGCTATACTTCGACCATGGTCATTTCGCCGGCGCAGACTTCGGGAAGCGACGGCATTTCATCACGGCTCGGGTCGCTTGGCGGTCTGGCGTCGGCGGTCGGCGTCAGCCTGCCCGAAGGCGGCGGCGGCGCTGCGTTCAAGCTCTATGTCGAAGGCCTCAAAT
Source organism: Sphingomonadales bacterium (assembly GCA_038225475.1). Lineage (GTDB taxonomy): Bacteria > Pseudomonadota > Alphaproteobacteria > Sphingomonadales > Sphingomonadaceae > Polymorphobacter_B. Next base: position 47,228 of record JBBRRA010000003.1, on the reverse strand, counting down.
CCTATGATGTCGCGCAGGTGCTCGCACGCGATCCCGACATCATGCATCACCTGTTCTTCGCCGAATGGGACGCTGCAACGCGGCAATGGCGGCGGCCGCAGGGGGCGATGCACGGCTTTATCAATGCCGTAAAAGACGTGCTGGGGATCCCTAACCTGCCGTGGCAGGCCCCCGATGCGACGCGGCTGCAGACGCTGTTCGAAACGCAGTTGATGGTTGAAGTCAACGCCCGCAGCCCGGTGGTCATCGTTCGTTTCGAAGATCGTGACCCGGCGTTCGCCAACCGCCTGCTCGAACGGATCAACAGCACCACCGATGGATTGCTGCGCGCCCGCGCGATCCTGCGCACCAATGATTATATCGCCTATCTGAATGCCAAGCTGCGCACCGTCGAGCTGACCGAGCAACGCCAATCGATCACACAGACGCTGGGCGATCAGGAGCGCATCAAAATGGCTGAAAGCTCGACCCGGCCGTTTGCCGCCGAGGTGTTTTCGGGGCCGTCGGCGACCAGTCGCCCGACCTCGCCCAAGCCGTACAAGCTGCTGTTGCTGGCGATGCTCGGCGGTGTCGGGCTTGGCGTTGCGATCGTCCTCCTCCATGCGCGCCGGCGCAGCCACGGGCGCGCGCCGGCCATTCCGGGCTGACGGTGTCCGCTCCGGACGCCATGCCCGTCGAGCCGCGCTGGCTGCGCAACGCGCCGCGCCTCGTACGGGAGCGTCTGGGCAGCCGGCCGTTGCTGCGGCAGGTCGTCGGCAACATCATCTGGCTCGTCGGGGACAAGATCATCCGCCTCGGCGTCGGCGTGTGGATCGGTGCATGGGTGGCGCGCTATCTCGGGCCCGGCCAGTTCGGCGCGATGAACTTTGCGCTCGCGTTGGTCACGCTGCTGTCGGCGGTAGCCACCGTCGGCCTGCCCGACATTCTGGTCCGCGACCTCGTCCATCATCCCGAACGCCGCGCGTCGATCCTGGCAAGCGCGATGGCGATGCGGCTGGCGGGCGGGCTGCTCGTCATGCTGGTCGGCGCTGCGGCGATTTCCTATGCGCGACCGGGCGACACGCGCGCGCTGCTGCTGGTCCTGATGTTCGCCATCGGCCCGCTCGCGCAAGCCGCCGATGTCGTCGATCAGCAATATCAGGCGCTAAATTATGTGCGGGCGATCGTGCTGCTGCGCAATATCAGTTTCGCGGTGATCAGCGTCGCGCGGATAGTTGCCATCCTGCTCGGCGCCAGCGTCGAAGTGTTCGCTGCGCTGACATCGATCGAATTGATCCTCGCGGGCGCGCTGATGTTGCGGCTGGCGCGGCGGCAATCGCATGGCTTCGGCGTCCACGACATCTCGATCGCCGAATGCCGGCGGCTGTTCGGCGAATCGTGGCCGCTGCTGGTCCGGCTCGTCGCCATCGGCATCTATATGCGCGCCGATCAGGTCATGATCGGGCATTTCCTCGGCGACCATGACGTCGGTATTTATGCCGCTGCGGCGCGGCTTTCGGAAATCTGGTATCTGATCCCGGTGATGGTGATGACCGCCGTCGTGCCGCGACTGGCGCGGAGCCACCGGGCTTCTGCGTCCGAATATAACGAACAGCTGGTATTGGTGATGCGCTTGTTGTTCTGGATGTCGGTCGCGGTCGCGCTGGCGCTCAGCCTCGGCGCGCCGCTGATTATCCGGCTGCTGTACGGCAATGCCTTCACCGGCGCCGCGACGATCCTTGCTGTCCATGCGTGGGCCGGGGTGTTCGTGACGCTCGGTGTCGCGTCGAACGCCTGGTTCGTCAACGAGGGGCTGACGCGCTACGGGCTGTATCAGGCCGTGGCCGGTGCGGTAGTCGGGATCGCGCTCAACGTGCTCCTGATCCCGGTGCTCGGCATTGTCGGTGCTGCGATTACCGTCGTTGCCAGCCAGTTCGTGTCGGCGGTACTGTTCAATCTGCTGTCGCCTGCGACCCGCCCGATCTTCCAGCTGCAGTTGAAGGCGATGCGATGGCGATAACTCCCTCGGCGCGGTTGCTGCTGCGGCGGCTGGCGGGCCCGGCAGCCGATAGGGCGCGCAAGCTCGTCGCGCGCTCGGGCGAGCGTAGCTGGTCGCAAGAAGGCGAGGACCGCGTGCTGCTCCGGTATTTTTCCGGCCAGCGCAGCGGCTTTTACGTCGATGTCGGCGCGCACCACCCGCACCGTTTTTCGAACACCGCGCTGCTCCATCGCCTCGGCTGGCGCGGGATCAATATCGACGCGATGCCGGGCTCGATGCAGCCGTTTCGCCGCCACCGGCCGAACGACATCAACCTTGAGATCGGCATTGCCGAAATCCCAGGTGGGGCCAAATTTCACATTTTCGACGAAACCGCGCTCAACACCTTCGACGCCGAAATCGCGGCCCGGCATGCCGCGACGCAGTATAAGCTTGAACGTGTCGTCGAGGTGCCGCTGCTGACGCTGCGCGACGTGTTCGCGCAACACCTGCCGCCGGGTGTCGCAATCGATTTGATGACGGTCGATGCCGAAGGCCGCGATCTCGGGGTGCTGCGCTCGAACGACTGGGAACGGCACCGGCCGCGTTTGGTGCTTGCTGAATCGGTGGGCAAGACGATCGCCGACCTGCCCGACGACCCCTGCGCGCAGTTCATGCAGGCGGTCGGCTATGTCGCCTATGCGAAAACGATCAACACGGTGTTTTATGCGGATCGTCGCCGCATGACCGGTGGCAAGCCGTCATAGATGCTGATCGGGGTCGCCATCTTTCTGCTGGTTGCGTTGTTTGCCAGCCGACGCGTCAAGGGGCCGGTGTGGGCAGTCAGCTTGGCGTGGCTGTTCTGCCTCGCGCCGATCATCTCGGGAGCTGTCATCTACGGCTATCTCGTCGACAAGGACGGGCTGTTTTCGCTGTCGCTGTGCATGTTCATCGGCGCTTATCTGGGCGGTGTCGCCGTTTACGACGCGGTACTGCTGCCGGGCCGCGCCCCGGCACGTCCCGCCCCGGTCGCGATCGATTACCGGCGTGCGTTCGACCGGGTATTGCCCGTGGCGCGCGTCTGCTGGTGTCTCGCGATGGTCGCAACGGCGTTCAGCTATATCGATTTCACGCTGCTCGGCGGCGCGGGGCTCGACGATCTTGCCGCGCTCCGCGACAGCTATGCCAACAAGGCGTCGGCATCGGCGTTCGCGCAGATTGCGTCGATCCTGACGTGGGCATGCCTGTTCTGCTACATCTTCGCGCTGTTCTTCAGGACCGAGCTGAGCCGTCTGCAGTTCGGCATGTTCCTGCTGCCGATCGTTGGCTATTTCCTGCTGTCGGTGTTTTCAGCCGGGCGACAGGCGGCGTTTCAGATCATGCTGGTGACGATCCTGTTGGTCATCGTGACGCGGCTGGTCCGCGGCCGGGGCGCGGCGCGCGTGCCGATGAAGCGCGCGCTGCTGACGCGTGAACGGCTCGGCGTGCTGGCGATATCGGCGGCGATGGTCGGCTATATGGGCTATATCGCGGTCGCGCGGAACGACGGCGCGATCTCCGACGACAAGTCCGAAGTGCTGACGGCAATCTTCGACTTTCATTTTGCACCGGGCGTCGAGCGGGTCGTGCAGGCGATGGGCAGCGGCCTGCGCGGTGCCATCGTCGAAGGCGTCATCTATTTTTCAAGCTCGCCGGCGTTGTTCGATCCGTTCCTCAACATCCACTGGCCGAAATTATACCTCGGCGCGATGTCGTTCCCGTTCTTCTTCCACCAGGTCGAAGCGTTCACCGGCCTGTCGCCGACCGCGGGGCTGCTCGCCAAGGTCGACGCGATCAATGCGAACGGCCAATTGGGGTCGGGATGGGCGACGTCGATGTCGTCGTACCTGATCGATTTCGGCACGGTCGGGACGGTCGTCTTCCTGTTTATCATGGGCGTTTACAGCGGCTATGCGTGGCGCCGTGCGCTCGCGTTCGACAGTTTCTATACCGTGGTGATCGGCTTGCTGGTGCTGATCAACGCCGTCTATATGCCGCTGGTACCGGCAGTGTCGGATACCAACCTGCTGTTTTTATGGCTGTTCTGCCTGATCATGCATCATCGTCCCTATCGTTACCTGCTGCCGGTCAAGCGCACCGTCGTCGCCGCCGAATGATCCGGCACCTCGTCAACCTGCTGCTCGGGCTGCTTCCGCCGACGCGGCTGTTCGGCTTTCGTCGCGCCTGTCTGCGGCTCGGCGGCATCGAGATCGCCCGCGACGCCAGCATGTGCGGGCGCGGCTGGATTTACGGGCGCGGGCGCTTCGTTATCGGGGCGGGCAGCTGGCTCAGCCCCGGCGTCATCGTTCATACGCATGCCGATGCGTCGATCGTCATCGGACCGGGCTGTGACATCGGACCGGGGGTCGAGTTCATCACCGGCAGCCATGACATCGGCGCGCATGGCCGCCGCGCCGGCACCGGAACCGCGGCCTCGATCGCGATCGGCGCGGGGTGCTGGATCGGCGCGGGCAGCCGGATTTTGGGCGGCGTCCATATCGGCGAAGGCGCGGTCATCGCGGCGGGTTCGGTGGTGGTTGGCGACGTGCCGCCCGACACACTCGTCGCGGGGGTTCCCGCGCGCTCGAAGCGAGCGCTCGAATGACCGTCGGCCCGCCGCGGCGTCTGCTGTTCCTGTGCAACGCGCTCGACGACGCAACGCGGATCGAGCGCCGGATTACGTCCGACAGTCCCGCCGCATCGCGCAAGATTTTCATGCTGCTGCAGGCGCTGCGCCGCCCCGGCATCAGCCCACACGCGCTCAGCCTCGGCCGGGGCCGCCGCGACGGTTCGGCTCGCTACCATGCGTCGACGCTGCGGCGCGCACACGGTGTCGGCACGATCTATCTGCCGTTTGCCAACCGGCGCGTCGTTTCCGAACTGGTCAGCCTGCTGGCCCCGGTCGCGGTGCTGTGGCGGCTGCGGCGGGCGGCAAGGCGCACGACGCTGATGTTCTACAACCGCGAGCGTTTCTACCTGCCCGCGTTGCTCGCGGCACGACTGCTCGGCTACCGCACCGTGCTTGACCTCGAAGACGGCGAAGTCGGGTTGACCGGCCTGTCCGCGCGCGCGCGCCGCTGGCTGTTCGACCAGCTGTGCACCGGGGGTGCGCTGCTGGCGTGCAGCGCGCTGACGGCGTGGACGACGCTGCGCCCGGCGCTGTGCTATTACGGCATCGTCGAAACCAGCGACGTCGCGCGCGACTGGCATGCGCCGACGCTCGGGGTGTTGATGGGCGGCACCTTGATCGCCGATACCGGAGTCGACCTTCTGGCCGAGGCGGTCGAACAGGTGCGCGCCGCCGGACCAGGGTGGGCCGACGCGCTTGAAATCCATGTCACCGGCAAGGGCGACGGACTGGCCACATTGCAACGGCTGTCAGCCAGCAGCGTCGCCCCGCGCATCATCGTGCACGGGCGTACGACCGATGCCGAATATGCAGCGATCCTCGGCCGGATCCATGTCGGGCTGGCGCTCAAACTGAATAGCGGCCCGCTGGCGCAGACGACTTTTCCGTCGAAGGTCACCGAAATGGCAGGGGCGGGGGTGCTTGTGCTGACCACCGACATTTCGGACGTCCGCGCCGTGCTCGGCGACGGCGCACGGTATCTCGACCGCGACGATGCCGCACTGCTGGTGGCGCAGCTGCACGCGGTCGTCGCCGACCGCGCCGCCGCCGCTGCTGCTGCTGCACGCGGGCTCGCCAATGTCCGAAAAATATGCGCCGCCGATGGCGCGGGCGAACGCCTCGCCGCGCATTTATTCGGCGATCCGCGTTGAGCCCGCGCGCGATCGTCGTGTGGCAACCGCTGCTGACCGACCATATGTCGGCGACGCTCGAAGCGCTGGGGGTGGCCGCTGGACTGCCGGTGATTGCCTATGTCACACGGCTGGAAGACGATATCCGCGCGGCGCAGGGGTGGACGACTGCGCGCCCGCTGGCGTTGCGCATCGAGCTGCTGCCGAAACCGCGGCAATGGTCTGCGGCGCGCGCGATGCTCGATCGACACACCGACGATATCCACCTGTTCGGCAGCCCGTTCGAAAATATTACGCTGATGCGGACACTGCTGCACGCGCTGCACCGCCGTCTGCCGGCGTTTCTGGTGTCGGAACCCTATCCTGTCGCGGCGACGGGCTATTTCGCGCGCGTAACGCGCCGCGACCGGCTTAAGGCGGTGCTGCGGCCGCTGCTTTATCGCGGCTACGGCGTCGTCCTGCGCGGGCGGATCAGCGGGGTGTTTGCGATTTCGACGCGTGCGGTACGCCAGTTTTCCGCGATGGGGGTCGCCCCCGAACGGATTTTCCAGTTCGGCTATTTCGTCGCGCCCCTTCCGTCGCAGCGCCCGCAGTCGGACGCGGTCGGCCCACCGCTGCGCGTTGCATTCATCGGCACACTGATCGAGCGCAAGGGCCTGCCCGAGCTTGTCGAGGCTGCACGGCGGCTGCGCGGTACGGTGGCGGTCGACGTCTATGGACCGGGCGATCCCGCGCGCTTCGGCTTCGACGCGGCGGGCATCCGATTTTGCGGGCGCGCCGACTTCGGCACCGCACAGGCAGTTTTTGCGGGCTACGACGTCGCGGTGGTGCCGAGCCGCCATGACGGCTGGGGCGTTGTGGTCAACGAAGCGCTGCAGGCTGGCGTCCCGGTACTGTGCAGCGACGCCACCGGCGCAGCCGCGATCGTCCACCGCTGGGGGTGCGGCGTGGTGGTCCCCGCTGGTGACGCAGGCGCGCTCGCCGATGCGCTGGCGACGCTCGCCGCCGACCGGCCGCGCCTTGCGGGCATGGCCGATGCGGCGGCGCGGGTCGCTGCGGTGCTGACCCCGGCCGTGGCGGGGGCGTATCTCAACGCGGCGATCGCCAGCGTACTCGAGGCGGCGGCGCCGCCGGTAAATCCGTGGTACGACGCGCCGTGACCGCCGCCGCTGCACTGCCGATCCGGATCGGGGCGACCAATGTGACCGGGCTGGGCGCGGTGCAGCTGGCGCAGTCGCTGTTGCCTGCGTTCGACCGGCTGGGGGACGTTGCGGTCGAGGCGCTGTATCTGCCCGATCGCGGTGCACTGGCGGAGTGGTCCCCGGCTGCATCGGCGACGCGGACCACAATCTATCGCCGCCGCGTGCCGCAAAGCCTGTCGCGCGTGCTCGAATGTATGATCCCACAGCATGTGTACGCGGGGACGACGCCGCTGCTGACGCTCGGCGATCTGCCGATCCGGACGGCGGCGCGCCAAGTCGTTCTGGTGCAAACCCCGCATTTGACGAAGCACGGTTCGTCGGCGGCCAAGTACCGGATCGCCCGGGCGCTGTTTCGCGCCAATCTGTGCTTTGCCGCGGCGATCGTCGTCCAGACCGAGGCGATGCGCGCGGCGATGTGCGCCACCTATGCGCTCGACCCCGCGCGGCTGCATGTGATTGCGCAGCCACCGCCCGATTGGCTGACCGCCACGCGGTTGCAGCGAAACGGGCGCATCGGCACCACGCCGACGCTGTCGCTGTTCTATCCGGCGGCCGATTATCCGCACAAGAACCACCGGCTGCTCGCGGCGATCCGCCCGCATGATTGGGACCGGCTCGACGCCCGGTTAACGCTGACCATCGATCCGTCGAACAGCCCAAACCCGGCGCTGCGCGGGGTCGACTGCGTCGGGCGACTGTCGCCCGATGGCGTGATCGCGGCCTATGCGCAGGCCGATGCGCTGCTGTTCCTGTCGCTGAGCGAAAGCTATGGATTTCCGCTGGTCGAGGCGATGTGGGCGCGGCTGCCTATCGTGTGCCCCGACCTGCCCTATGCGCGGACGCTGTGCGGCGACGAGGCGCTTTATTTCGCGCCGCACGATCCGGCATCGCTGCTTGCCGCTATCGCCGAACTACAGACGCGGCTGGCGGCGGGATGGTGGCCCGACTGGCGCGCCGCACGCCACCGCCTGCCGCCAAGCTGGGATGCCGTCGCCCGCCAGATGCTTGGATTACTTCACCCGAACGCCAGGATTTAAGTCGATATGACCAATGTACCGGCCCCCGCGTTCGCGCTGCGCAAGTTCGCCGGCCGCCAGGCGCGCGAACTCCGCTATCAGCTCGGCATCCTCGACGCGCTGCGCTTCACCGGCTCGCGTTTCGGTTGCCCGGTGTGTGGCTGGCGCTTTCGGGCGCTCAAGCCGTTGTCCGGCGTCTGCTCGATCCGCGGCGAGACGACCGATCTCGCGACGCGCAATGCCGATTGCCCGCGCTGCCGCTCGGGCATCCGTCAGCGCTTTGCCTTTGCCTTTCTGAAGGCGCGCACGCGGATCGAAACCGACCGGCTGCGCGTCATCCATTTTGCCCCCGATCCGGGCATCTACAAGGCGCTGAGCGGCCTGCCGAACCTCGACTATGTCGCCGCCGACCTCAACCCGGTGCGCTTTGTCAGGGCAGCGAAGCTCGACATTACCGACATCGCGCTCCCGTCCGACAGCGTCGACGGGATCATCTGCATCCATGTGCTCGAGCATATCGATGACGACCGCCGCGCGATCGGTGAACTGCATCGGATTGCCCGGCGAGGCTCGTGGGCGCTGATCGCCATCCCGACCTATGGGGCGGAAACCTTCGAGGATCGCAGCCTCGACTATGCCGGACGCGAACGCATGTACGGCACCGGCGACCATCTCCGGCTCAACGGCCTCGATTTCGCGCGCAAGCTCGAAGCAGCAGGGTTCACCGTCGAAGTTGTCGCGATCGAGGATTTCGGCGGCGATTTCGTCGATCGGTCCGAGCACACACCGCACACCGAAAGCGACCGGTATTTGTTTTTCTGTACAAAGCCGTAGTCAGCGCCGCCCGGCGCGAACCAGCGGCGGCGCAGGTTCCGTTCGCAACCGGTTCGGTATCGATTGAGGATGTTGGTGGAGCCTAGCGGGATCGAACCGCTGACCTCTACAATGCCATCGTAGCGCTCTCCCAGCTGAGCTAAGGCCCCGACACAACATCAGCCACCCGGTGGGACGGGCGGAGCGGCGTGATAACCGTTCGCGTTCCGCGGCGCAAGCCGGACTTAGCTCTCTTCCTCATCGTCGCCGGTGACGACCGCGGCGAGGTCTTCGCCGTCGTCGCCGATATCGACATCGGGCTCCTCGGCATCATCTTCGGCGACATCGAGGTCGAGATCGTCGTCACCGATGACCTCGCCGTCCTCGTTGGTCTTGGGCGCCGGCTTGGCGGCTTCGAACGGCAACGGCTGCTTGGACTTGAGCACCGACTCGGGCATCCACGCGTAACCGCAGACGATGCAGGTTACCGGATCTTCCTTGGTCAGGTCGTAAAAACGGGTGTTGCACTTCGGGCAGGCACGCTTGGTGCCCCATTCGGCTTTAACCACGGTCAAATCACTCCAGAGGCGGGGCGGCACGCGCCAGGCGGCGGCCCGGTGCGACAGGCGCGGTGCCTTGCCACAGCCACCCGGCGCTGTCAAAAGCCGCGCGATGTCCGACGCCCCCGAACCGCTGTCGCTGCACGCCGACCACGCGCTGACGGGCAGTGTCACCGTTCCCGGCGACAAGTCGATTTCGCATCGCGCGCTGATGCTCGGCGCGCTGGCGGTCGGCGAAACGGTGATCGACGGCCTGCTCGAGGGCGAGGACGTGCTGTCCACCGCCGCGGCTTTGCGCGCGATGGGCGCGACGATCGAACGGCGTGAGACGCGCTGGCACGTCCACGGTGTCGGCGTCGGCGCGCTGCTGCAGCCGCGCCAGGCGCTCGACATGGGCAACAGCGGCACTTCGACCCGGCTGCTGATGGGGCTGCTCGCCAGCCACCGGATCACTGCGACCTTCGTCGGCGATGCGTCGCTGTCGGCGCGGCCGATGGCGCGCGTGACCGTGCCGCTCAGCCAGTTCGGCGCGCACTTCACCGCCGCGCCGGGCAACCGCCTGCCGCTGACGATGACCGGCGCGTGCCCAGCGGTGCCGGTGCGTTATGTGCTGCCGGTGGCATCGGCGCAGGTCAAATCGGCGGTGCTGCTCGCCGGGTTGAACACCGGCGGCAACACCACGGTGATCGAGCGCATCCCGACCCGCGACCACAGCGAACGCATGCTGCGCGGTTTCGGCGCGGCAGTGACCGTCACCGACCTGCCGGAAGGGCGCGCGATCACCGTTACCGGCGAGGCCGAACTTCGCCCGCAGCGGCTGACGGTTCCCGGCGACATTTCATCGGCGGCGTTCGTGCTGGTCGCCGCGCTGATCGTGCCGGGCAGCCGAGTGACGGTCACCAATGTCGGCATCAACCCGACGCGCGACGGCATCCTGAAGGCGCTGGCTTTGATGGGTGCCGATCTGCACATCGAGCCGCGTGGGCTGGTCGGCGGCGAGCCGGTCGCCGACATTACCGCGACTGCCGGGCCATTGCGCGGTGCCGAAATTCCGCCCGAACTCGCGCCGAGCATGATCGACGAATATCCGGTGCTGTTCGTGGCTGCAGCGTTCGCGCACGGCCGCACCACGCTGCGCGGGATCGAGGAGCTCCGCGTCAAGGAGTCGGACCGGATCGCCGCGATGGCGACGGGGCTGGCAGCGTGCGGCGTGGCGGTCACCGAACTCCCCGACGGGCTGCTGATCGACGGCAGCGCGGGCACGGCCGTCGCTGGCGGCGCAACGGTGGCGGCGCAGCTCGATCACCGGATCGCGATGAGTTTTGCCGTGCTGGGCCTGAATGCGCGCGCGCCGGTGGTCGTCGACGACGCGCGGCCGATCGCGACGAGCTTCCCGGCATTCCTAGCCCTGATGCAAAGCCTCGGGGCGCGGCGCGGCTAGGAACGCGCGCGCGAGGATCGCAGCGATCCGCGCCGCCGCATGGCCGTCGCCGTAGGGCAGCGCAACCCGCGCCATCCGCGCATGCGCGACATCGTCGGTGAGCAGGCGGCTGGCCGCAGCGACGATCGCGCCGGGATCGGTCCCGACCAGCTGCGCGGTTCCCGCCGCCAGCCCCTCGCGCCGCTCGGTCGTGGTCCGCAACACCAGGACCGGGCAGCCGAGCGCGGGGGCCTCCTCCTGCACGCCGCCCGGGTCGGTGAGCACGGCGCGCGCCCGCTGCAACAGCGTGACGAACGCCGGATAGCGCAGCGGCGGCACCAGATGAATCCCCGGTACAGCCCCGAGTCGCGCTTCGAGCACGCTGCGCACCGCCGGATTGGGATGCACCGGGACGACGATCTGCGCTCCATGCCGCACCGCCAATTGTTCGAGCGCGGCGGCGATATCGGCGAGGCGCGTGCCGTGATTTTCGCGGCGATGGACTGTCGCCAGCAGCAGCGGTCGCCGCGCCTCGAGGCTGGGCAGCATCGCCGCCGCCTGCGCCCGCGCCGCCGCATCGCCTCGCAGCCGCGCGGCGATGTCGAGCAGCGCGTCGATCCCGGTGTTGCCGACGACATGCACCGCTGCCGCCGGAATCCCCTCGGCGAGCAACGCCGCCGCTGCAGCGGCGGTCGGCGCGAAATGCCGCGACGACAGTTGCGCGATGGCGCGCCGGTGGAGCTCCTCCGGAAACGGCTCGGCGATGCTGTCGCTGCGCAGCCCGGCTTCGACATGGATCACGGGCACGCACGCATAGGCCCCGGCCTGCGCGCCGGCAAACGCACTGGCGGTGTCGCCCTGCACGATCACCGCGGCGGCGTGCGTCGCGGTGATCGCCCGCCGCAGCACCGGCAGTGCGGCGGCCACCACATCCTCGGGCCGCTGACCGCCCTGCATCAGGTCGAGATTGATGTCGGGCACGATGCCGAAGTCGGCGAATGCGGTGTCGAGCAGGTCGCGATGCTGGCCCGTGGCGCAGACCGTCACCGGCAAGACACCGCGCAGCGCCGCGATTACCGGCGCAAGTTTAACCGCCTCCGGCCGGGTGCCGATGACGATGAACAGCCTGCCTTGGATCGTCGCGCCCCCACGCATGTCTTTGGTGTAGCACGAGTTCGCATCGCCGCAAGCGCGGCTTGGCGCGGCGGCTTATGCCTCGTCGGGCGAGTTCGCGGCCATCTGCGCCAGCACGACATGGTGCCCGCCCGGTTCGGTAAAGCCGATTTCGGCGGCACCGTAAAAGGTGTTGCGCTTGGGCAGGAACAGCGTTGCATCGCCCACCGCGCGCGCCGCTGCATCGACATCGGCGACCGACATGAACAAAAAGCTTTTGTTGCGGCGAAACACTTCGGCGTCGACGTTGCTCATGTCGTCGGTGCCCGACTTTATCGTCTGCAGCATCACCGAAATGCCGTTGTTGCTGCTGCCGCCGTGGCCGCCCATCGTCAGGATGACGAAGCCCGCCTCGCCGGTTTCGGGCACGGCCACGGTGCGGACGAAGCCGAGCTTTTCGAAAAACGCCTCCGAAGGCGCGATGGCATCGACATACAGCACGGGGGTGGATTGCAGGATCATCGGGTCTCGCCTTGTCTGAATCGTCGAGCGCAGTCTATGCGCACTGCATGACAACGCCAGCCGCCGACTTTCGTTCATGATCATCGCCGTCGATGGCCCCGCTGCGAGCGGCAAGGGCACCATCGCGCGTGCGCTTGGGCGGCACTTCGGGTTGCCGCATCTGGATACCGGCAAGCTGTACCGCGCCGTCGGGCTATCGCTGCGGCAGGCCGGGCACGACCCGGCCGATGCGGCGCGCGCGGCGATTGCGGCCGTCATGTTCGACCCCGCGTTGCTCGACGATGCCGATCTGATGAGCGCGGCGAACGCGCAGGCCGCGTCGATCGTATCGGCACATCCGGCGGTTCGCGCCGCGCTGCTCGAACGGCAACGGGCGTTCGCCGCACAACCCGGCGGCGCGGTGCTCGATGGGCGCGATATCGGGACCGTGATCGTTCCCGACGCCAGCGCCAAGCTGTTCGTGACCGCCAGCGCCGAGGCACGCACGGCGCGCCGCGCGGCCGAGCTTGCCAATGCCGGTCATGCGTTGCCGTTTGCAACGGTGCTCGCCGATATCCTCGAACGCGATGCGCGCGACACCGCGCGCAGTGCGGCCCCGCTGCTGCGCGCCGACGACGCCGCCTTGCTCGACACCACCGATCTGGGTATAGACGCGGCCGTCGCACGGGCGATTGCGCTGATTCAGGCGCGGGTTGCCGGACACGACTAGCAAACAAGCTGTACGGAAACGGCCATGGCCATCCGCCAGTCTTTGCGAAACAGGGCGTGCAGCATGGTGCGGCGCGTCGGCGAAGAACGGCGGGCATGGTGCCGGCCGGTTAAATTCGAGGTTACTGAATGGCTTCTGCTGCCCAACCGACCCGCGACGATTTCGCCGCGATGCTCGAAAGCTCGCTCGGCAAGAATCAATCGTTCGAAGGCCGGGTCGTCAAGGGTCGCGTTACCGCGATCGAAAATGATCTCGCGGTGATCGACGTCGGGCTGAAGTCCGAAGGCCGCGTGCCGCTGCGCGAATTCGCGATGCCGGGCATGAAGGCCGAAATCAACGTCGGCGACGAAGTCGAAGTCTATGTCGACCGCGTCGAAAATGCGATGGGCGAGGCGATGCTGTCGCGCGACCGCGCCCGCCGCGAAGCCGCATGGGACACGCTCGAGACGCAGTACGCCGCCGGCGAGCGCGTCGAGGGCGTGATCTTCGGCCGCGTCAAGGGCGGCTTCACCGTCGACCTGTCGGGCGCCGTGGCGTTCCTGCCCGGCAGCCAGGTCGATGTTCGCCCGGTGCGCGACGTCACCCCGCTGATGAACCTGCCGCAGCCGTTCGTGATCCTCAAGATGGACCGCAAGCGCGGCAACATCGTCGTGTCGCGCCGCTCGATCCTCGAGGAGAGCCGCGCCGAGGCGCGCACCGGGCTGATCCAGAGCCTCGCCGAGGGCCAGATCGTCGACGGTGTCGTCAAGAACATCACCGATTACGGTGCGTTCGTCGACCTCGGCGGCATCGACGGCCTGCTGCATGTCACCGACATGAGCTACAAGCGCGTCGGCCACCCGAGCGAAGTGCTCAACATCGGCGACACGCTGCGCGTCCAGATCGTCCGCATCAACCGCGAGACGCAGCGCATCAGCCTCGGCATGAAGCAGCTCGAGGCCGATCCGTGGTCGGCAGCGGCAGCGAAATATCCGGTCGGCGGCAAGTTCACCGGGCGCGTCACCAACATCACCGAATATGGTGCGTTCGTCGAGCTCGAGCCCGGCATCGAAGGGCTGGTCCACGTCAGCGAAATGTCGTGGGTCAAGAAGAACGTCCACCCCGGCAAGATCGTTTCGACCAGCCAGGAAGTCGAAGTCCTCGTGCTCGAAGTCGACGAGGACAAGCGCCGCATCTCGCTCGGGCTCAAGCAGGCGCAGCGCAATCCGTGGGAAGTGTTCGCCGAGACCAGCCCCGTCGGCACGATCGTCGAGGGCGAAGTCAAGAATTCGACCGAGTTCGGGCTGTTCATCGGCCTCGACGGCGAAGTCGATGGCATGGTCCACATGTCCGACATCGCGTGGGGCCTGTCGGGCGAGCAGGCGCTGGCGACACACCACAAGGGCGAGCGCGTCCGCGCCGTCGTGCTTGAAGTCGATGTCGAGAAGGAGCGCATCAGCCTTGGCATCAAGCAGCTCGATGACAGCAAGGCCGCCGCACCCGTGGCGCACGCCGATGGTGGCAGCGACCTGCGCAAGAACCAGGTCGTCACCGTCACCGTCGTCGAGGCGCGCGATGGCGGGCTCGAGGTCGAAGTCGGCGAAGGCGGCGTTCGTGCCTTCATCAAGCGTGGCGATCTGAGCCGCGACCGCGACGACCAGCGCGCCGAGCGCTTCCAGGTCGGCCAGAAGGTCGATGCGATGGTCATCGGCTTTGAACGCAACAAGGCTCCGACGCTCAGCATCAAGGCCGAGCAGATCGCCTCCGACAAGCAGGCCGTGGCGCAATATGGCTCGTCCGATTCGGGCGCGTCGCTGGGCGATATCCTCGGTGCTGCGCTCAACCGCGCCAAGGACAGCTGAGCGACACTTGGACTTAGTTTATAAACCGTAAAAAGTTTTTACACCGTCCAAGCATTTCAAGCGTTTCGTTTCCATTGATAGTTTGTTAAACTGTCGTATCGCTCGTGTGCATCCGCTTGAAAAGGCGCGCGCTCGGACGATACGATCGTTTTAAGCTGTTGGGGTAACGAGGCATGATCCGCTCTGAACTGGTCCATTCGGTTGCGGCAGCCAATCCGCACCTGACACAACGCGAAGTCGAAGGGCTCGTCGCCACGGTGTTCGAATCGATCGCCGCCGCGCTTTCCGAGGGGCGGCGCGTCGAATTGCGCGGCTTCGGTGCGTTTTCCACCCGTCAGCGCGACGCGCGGACCGGGCGTAATCCGCGCACCGGCACGGCGGTCGACGTCGATGCGAAGCGCGTGCCCTATTTCAAGCCCGGCAAGGATTTGCGCGAACGCCTCAATATGGCGTAACCCGCACGCCGCGCGTGCCCGCGTGGCGGAATTGGTAGACGCAAGGGACTTAAAATCCCTCAGAGGCAACTCTATGCCGGTTCGATTCCGGCCGCGGGCACCAGCGTTTAAAGTCCGGTACGCCCGACCCAGTGCAGTGCACTGCCATGATCGCGCAGCCACGCCCGTGCCGCCGCCGGACTGCCGCCGTTCAAATCGGCCGCCAATGCCCAGAACGCTGCGCCGTGGTTGGCATGCTCCAAATGCGCCACCTCATGCGCGACCACGCTGTGCCGCACCCATGCCGGGGCCATAATCAGCCGCCAGCTATAGCCGATGCGCGGCGCGGCGCCGCCGATGCAACTGCCCCAGCGCGTCGCGGGATCGCGAACGGTAACCTGCGTCAGCCGCCGCCCGATCTGCGCTGCGAGCGCATGCGTGGCGGGATCGAGATCGGCAAGCGCGGCGGTGCTCAGCCAGCGCCGGACCCGGCCGGGGAGCGTCGCAGCGCTGCCGCCGATGCACAAGCAGTCGCCGTCGCGCACCACACCGCGCACGCGCTCGGGCTGCCAGTCGAGCCGCAGGCTACCGCCGTCGAACGGCACGCGGCCGCCGGGGACCAGCGGCTGCGGCTGCGGCCAACGCGCGACCTGCGTTGCGATCCACGCCGAATGCCCGTCGAGCAGCGCCTGTACCTCGGCCAGCCGCGCTCGTGGCGGTACCGTAATGCGCAGCAGGCCACGGGTGGCATCGGCGCGGAGCAGCAGTCGCCGCGTGCGGGCATCGCGCGCCACCTGCAATGGCACCGTGCGGCCACCGACGATCAGCGTTTGCGGAAGGGCCGGCTCGGCGCGGCGGAACAGCGGAAACATCGCCCCCGAACTACACCGCCACCGTTTCGATGTCGACGCGGTGCGTCGCCAGCCGGGCCACTTCGGCTCCGTCGTGCGTGACATAGAGCACCGGCAGCCGCAGTTCGTCGCGCAGCCGCTCGATCACCGTCAGCACTTCGTTGCGGCGGGCCCGGTCGAGGCCGGTCAACGGCTCGTCCATCACCAGAAACCGCGGGCCGCTAAGCAGCGCCCGCCCGATCGCGACGCGCTGCGCCTCGCCCCCCGACAGCGTCGCTGGCCAGCGGGCAAGCAAATGCGCGATCCCGAGCAACGCCACCGCATCGTCGAAGCCGATCCCCGGCACGCCGCCCGTACGGCGCGCGCCATACAGCAGGTTGGCACGGACGCGGAGGTGGGGGAACAACCGCCCGTCCTGGAACACATAGCCGGCGCGGCGCGCCTCTGGCGATACATCGATTCGCGCCGCGCTATCGAACAGCACCGCCCCGCCGACGACGATGCGCCCCGCCGCCGGTCGCAGCGTGCCGGCGACCATATCGAGCACACTCGTCTTGCCCGCACCCGACGGTCCGAACAGCGCGGTCAGTCCGGCACCGGTTACAAAGCGCAGCGCCAGCGCGAAATCGCCGCGCTGCACGGTGACGTCGATATCAAACACCGGCAGAACCGCGCCCGGCGGCGCGCGCCAGCCGGTCGGACACCAGCAGCGCCACCAACGATAACGCAACCGCGACGCCCGACAGCCGCAACGCCGCCGCCTCGCTGCCGGGCACCTGCAACAGGCTGTTGATCAGCAATGGCAGCGTCTGCGTCTCGCCCGGAATGTTCGAGACGAAGGTGATCGTCGCGCCGAACTCGCCGACCGAACGCGCAAACCCCAGCACCGCGCCGGCGATCACGCCCGGCAGGCTGAGCGGGAGCGTGATGGTGGCGAACACCCGCCAACGCGACGCGCCGAGCGTGCGCGCCGCCGTTTCGAGCCGCCGGTCGACCGCCTCGATCGACAGCCGCATCGCCCGCACTACCAGCGGCAACGCCATGATCGCGGCCGCGATCGCCGCACCGGTCCAGCGGAACAGCACCGTGGTGCCGAAAGCCCGGTCGAGCAGGATGCCAGCCCAGCCGGTCCGTCCGAATGCCAGCAGCAGCGCAAACCCCGTCACCACCGGGGGCAGCACCAGCGGCAAATGCACCACCGCATCAAGCAGCGCCTTGCCCGGAAAGCGCCCGCGCGCCAGCACATAGGCGAGCGCAAACGCCAACGGCAGCGTGGCGGCCACCGACCACAGCCCGACCTTTACCGACAGCGCGAGCGCCGTCCATTCCGCCGGGGACAACGCGCTCAACGCGTGCCGAAACCATAGCTGCGGAAAATCGCGCGACCCGACACCGACTGCAGAAACGTGCGGAACCGCTCGGCACTGCGGTTCTGCGATCCGGCCAGCACGCCGATGGGATAGGTGATCGGCGCGTGCGTCGCTGCCGGGAAGACGCCCGCCACCACGACACCGCGGTCCGCTTTCGCGTCGGTGGCATAGACGATCCCGGCACGCGCCGCGCCGCGCGACACCAGCGCCAGCGCGGCACGGACGTTCTCGGCGCGCGCCACGGCAGGTTCGACCGCTGCCCAGACGCCGAGCGCCGTCAGCGCCGCTTTGCCGTACTTTCCCGCCGGCACGCTGTCGGGGTCCGCCATGGCGAGCTTGCCGCCGCCGAGTGCCGCCGCCAGCGCGAAATTCGGCGCGATCCGCAGCCGCAACGGTTGCAGCGCGGGGGCGATCAGCACGAGCCGGTTGGTCACCAGTGTCGACCGCGTGCCGGCGCGCAGCAGGTTGGCTTTGGCGACCGCGTCCATCCAGTCCTCATCGGCAGCGACGAACAGGTCGGCAGTAGCCCCGGCAATGACTTGCCGCGCCAGCGCCGACGAGGCACCGAACGACAGCACCGGGCGCGGCTGCCCGGTCGCAGCGAACGCATCGGCTTCGGCATTCAACGATTCCTGCAGGCTGGCGGCGGCAAGCACCAGCGGCCCGGTTTCAGCCAACGCGGGCGCGGTCGTGGCAAGCGCGAGCACCGCCATCAGCGTTCGAAACACGCGCACCGCCATCCTCCCGTCGCCATGCTGAGCGATATATTCCGCCAGATATAATGCACGACGCAATTCGGGTCTAGCGCGCGAGATCGGCAATCAGCGCCGCCGCCGGGGTGGCTGCGGCAGCCGCCATCGCGGCTTCGAGCGCGCGGAAGTTGCCCAGCACCTGTGCGCCCAGCGGCGTCAGCACCGCACCGCCGCCGCGCCGCCCGCCATGCGCGGTTGCCACCAGCGCGTGCGCCCAGCAGCGGTTCATGCTGTCGACCAGCAGCCACGCGCGGCGATAGCTCATGCCGAGCGTGCGCGCCGCCGCCGAAATCGACCCTTCGACGCCGATCGCATCGAGCAGTGCTGCCTTGCCCGGCCCCATCGCGATGTCGGGACCACACAGGATCTGTGCCTTGAGCTTGAGCTGAAAGGCCATCGAGACGGCGGTCGTGGTCAGCCGGGAAGCACGCGCGCCTGATCCGCCAGCATGATCGGCACACCATCGCGAATCGGATAGGCAAGCCCGGCGGCGTCGGAGATCAGCTCGTGCGCCGCCGCGTCATGGCGCAGCGTCGTGCGAGTCAGCGGGCATACGAGGATCACGAGGAGCCGCGGATCGAGTGCATCGCTGTCGGCGCCGGTGGTCACTGCCGTGTCGCCACGCCCGGACCCTGCGCAAAGGTCATCAGCGCGGTCAGTGTCGCCGCACGTGCGGGCAGATCGCGCGCTTCGAGCAGTGCCTGCTTTTCGACCGCATCGAACGGGCACACCGCTGCAAGCGTCGTCACCAGCGACTCGTCGTCAGCCTGCGCCACCGCACCCCAATCGGCGCTCAGCCCCTGCGTATCGAGATAACCGCGCAATTCCTTCTCGAGCGCGGCGCGTGCCGCATGCGCCAGCGGCAGTGGCTCGCCGCTATCGTCGGCGAACGCTTCGAAATCGGGCAGCACCTGACGATAGGGCGTGGTCACATCGAGTTCGCGCGTTACCGAAAACCGCACCACGCCGGTCAACGCGATGATCATGCGGCCGTCGTCGGTCTCGGTATAGTCGGTGATCCGTCCGGCGCAGCCAACACCGAACAGCGCCGGGCGGCCGCCGTCGCCTGCCGGTCCGCGCGACTGGATCATGCCGATCAGCCGTGGCCCGGCCATCGCGTCGCGCACCATTGCCAGATAGCGCGGCTCGAAAATATTGAGCGGCAGCACCGCGCGCGGCAACAGCACCGCGCCGTCGAGCGGAAACACCGGGATCACCGCGGGCAGCATGCCGTCATCGTCGAGGTCGGTCATCGCCGGCATTCCTTCAAGCAAACAAAATCGTCGACAGCTTGCGCCGTACCGCCGCCGCCCACGGATCGGCAAAGCCTGCCGCTTCCAGCAGCTGCAGCAGCCGCGCCTTGGCCGCACCGTCATTCCATGCACTGTCGCGCCGGATGATGTCGAGCAGCGCTGCCGCCGCACCGTCGCGGTCACCGCGCGCCAGCAACCCGCCCGCCAGCTCGAACCGCACTGCATGGTCGTCGGGCATTGCCTCGACCTGCGCCGCCAGCCCCGCGAGGTCATCGACCGGCACCGCCGCCTGCGCCAACGCCAGCGCAGCGCGCGCCTGCGCGACGCCGGCATCCTTGCTGCCCGCCGGTACCGATGCCAGCGCCGCCGCCGCGGCATCGACCTCGCCCAGCCCGAGCAGCGCGCGCGCATGCCCCGCTGCCAGATCGGCGCGGTCGGGCAGTTCGGCGGCGAGTGCTGCAAACATTTCGGCGGCTTCGGCGAATGCACCTTCGGCCAGCGCGGCATTTGCCGCCTCGACCAGTTCGGCGATCTCGGCTTCGGCGTCACCCGGCCCGGCGGGGACCGCGGCCAGCAGCCGGTCGATGAATTCGGCAAGTTCGCGTTCGCCGAGCGCGCCGGCAAAGCCATCGACCGGCTGGCCCTTGACGAATGCATAGACCGTCGGGATCGACTGGATACGGAATTGCGCGGCGATCGCCTGATGCTTGTCGACGTCGATCTTGACGAGCCGGACGCGGGCGGCGCGCGCGGCGACGACTTTCTCCAGCAGCGGTGTCAGCGTTTTGCACGGCCCGCACCATTCGGCCCAGAAATCGACCAGGACAATCGCGTCCGCCGAGGCATCGATGACGTCGCGTTTGAACGCGGCAATACTCGCCTTGTCGGCGGCGGGTGTCGAAAGGCTGGCCATATGCGACTCCTGTGGCTCTGATTCGGCCTCGCGGGGCATATGGGCAGCGGGCGGTGCGCTTGCCAAGACCCGCTGGCTCGGCATTTAGTGCTTGCGTGCGTTGCGAGGCGTATGATAGCTGCCGCCTCCCGGTGCGACGGCGTCAGCCATCGCATCTGCCCGAGCGGGCGTAGCTCAGGGGTAGAGCACGACCTTGCCAAGGTCGGGGTCGAGGGTTCGAATCCCTTCGCCCGCTCCAGTCTTCCTGCATCCGGCCAGTGTGTCGGCGCAGGAACTATGCTTTACACCCGTTCGCCCAACAGCAGTTTCGGCCGTTTACCGGTTTCGCCGCGCGCTTCCGCCATGAAGCGGCGCTTGAGCGCGGGGACGCGCTCGACCGTCGCCAGCCCGAAGCGCCGCACCGCAGCCGGGCCGCGACCCTTGAGCGCGAACAGCCGGTTGAGCCCGTCGGTCACCGCCGTCACCAGCGAATTGTCGAGCCGCCGCCATGCCGAATAGCGCGCGCCGACCGCCGGTGCGCCAAGGTCCATCCCCAGCCGCGCCGCATCGACCAGCACCTCGGTGAGTGCCGCAACGTCGCGCAGTCCCATATTCAGCCCCTGCCCGGCAATCGGGTGGATGCCGTGCGCCGCATCGCCGATCAGCACGAGGCGGTCGGCGGTATAGGTTTCGGCATGGTGGAGCCCGAGCGGATACGACGCCGCCGGGGCGCTGATCGTGATCTTGCCGAGGAACCCCCCGCTGCGCCGCTCGATTTCGGCGGCCAGCGCGCGCGGGCCAAGCTTGAGATAGCCGGGCGCATCGGCGTTCTCGACGGTCCACACCACCGCCGAGCGCGTTCCCGGTGCCATCGGCAGGATCGCGAACGGTCCGGTTGGATAAAAAAGTTCGAACGCGACATCGCCGTGTGCGCGCTCATGCTCGATCATCGTCACCAGCGCGGTCTGCGGATACGACCAGCGCGCGACGCGGATGCCGGCGGCCTCGCGCGTTGCCGATTTGCGCCCGTCGGCGGCGATCAGTAGCGGCGCGGTCAGCACGCTGCCATCCGCCAGCGTCACCGTCACGCCGTTCGCGCCGCGATCGATGCTGGCGACAGGGGCCGGGGCGTGGATCGCGATCTGCGTCGCGTCGCGGGCCGCGCCGAGCAACCGGGCGCGCAGGATGCGGTTCTCGATCATATAGCCGAGCGGCCCGGTGTTGCCGTCGCGGCTGTCGAAATGCAGGTGCTGCGGTGCCAGCCCGTCGGTGACGCGGATCTTCATGATCGGCGAGGTGCCCTCGAGCAGGTCGCCGTGGCCGATCGCGCCGAGCATCGCTGCCGATGCGCTGGCGATTGCCGAGGCGCGCCCATCGAACCCGGCCGCCAGCGTCGCGTCGAGGTCGGCGGCATCGACTACCGCGCTCGACAGCCCATGCGCGTCGAGCGCGAGCGCCAGCGTCATTCCGACCAGCCCGCCGCCGATAATAATCACATCTGTCTTTGTCATGGCCGCGACCATAGCGGGCGGAAGCGTTGCTGCGAAGCGACACGATGTCCCTTTGTACGACCGATGTTCTTGACCCCGGACTCGCGCGTCGGGCACAATGGCGACCGGCGCGGGACAAGGCGAAACAGCGATGGCAAGCAGGTCAGCTAGCGGCAGGCGCGAGGACAGCGCCCGCGTTTCGTCGCGCGCGCGCGCTGCGGCGCGGCGCAGCGCGGTGGTCGCCGCGGGCGTGCTGCTGGTCGCTGGTGCGGCCGCGTTGACGCTCGCGCTCGTCAGCTTCGATGCCGCCGATCCGTCGCTCGACACCATCAGCGTGTCGCGGCCGCAGAACTGGCTGGGCGCGCCCGGCGCGTGGGTCGCAGACTTATTGTTGTTTGCGAGCGGTTATGCCGCCGTGCTGCTGATCCCCGCGCTGGCGCTGTGGGGCGCGCGGCTGCTGCTGGCGCGCGGCTTTGGGCGTTGGCGGCGCTTTGTCTTTGCGACGCTCGGCGGCGTGCTGTTTGCCGCGGCCGCACTCGGCATGTTCTGGACCGCGCCGCTCACCGACCTGCCCGCCGGCAGCGGCGGGCTGACGGGGCTGCTTGCCGCGCATGCGAGCGACCGGCTCGGCGTACTCGCCGTGTTCGACGGGTGGCCGGTGGCGGGGCTATTGACGTTCCTCGCGGTGCTTATTGCCGGGCCGCTGCTGGCGCTCGGGTCGGGGCTCGAGTGGCGCGATCTGCTCGCCCTGCGCGAACGCCTGCTGCCCCAAAATAGCGATGCGCCCGCGCCGCGCGCTGCTCCGTATGTGACGCCGCGCCAGCGCACGTTGGGGCTGACCGACGACGAGGCCGACGACGAGCCGCCTCCGGCGCTTTCGGAAGTCGCGCGCCCGCGCGCCAATGTCGTCGCGCCGTCGGCCGCAGCCGCCCCGTCGGCCAAACGCAGCAAGCGCGACAAGCAGCCGTCGCTCGGGCTTGGCGACGTCTATGACCTGCCGCCGCTCAACCTGCTCAAGGCAGCGCCGAAGGGACCGGTGGTCAAGATCGACCGCGCCAGTCTCGAACAGAACGCCCGGCTGCTCGAATCGGTGCTCGACGACTTCGGCGTCAAGGGCCGCATCGGCGATGTCCGCCCCGGACCGGTCGTCACCATGTACGAACTCGAACCCGCGCCGGGGCTGAAGGCGAGCCGGGTCATCGGGCTGTCGGACGATATCGCGCGGTCGATGAGCGCGGTCAGCGCGCGCGTCGCGGTGGTGCCCGGGCGCAACGTCATAGGCATCGAGCTGCCGAACCAGCGCCGCGAGATGGTGGTGCTTTCCGAGCTGCTTGCGTCGGCGGCTTTCGACGACCGGACGCCGGCGCTGCCGCTGGTGCTCGGCAAGAATATCGCCGGCGATCCGGTTATCGCCGACCTGTCGCCGATGCCGCACCTGCTGATCGCCGGGACCACCGGGTCGGGCAAGTCGGTGGGATTGAACTGCATGATCCTGTCGCTGCTCTACCGGCTGACCCCCGACGAGTGCCGGATGATCATGATCGACCCCAAGATGCTCGAATTGTCGGTCTATGACCGGATTCCGCATCTGCTGTCACCGGTCGTCACCGAGCCGGCAAAGGCGATCCGCGCGCTGAAATGGGCGGTCGAGCAAATGGAGGACCGCTATCGAATGATGTCGACCATCAACGTCCGGTCGCTGTCGGGCTTCAACCAGCGCGTCCGCGAGGCCAAGGCATCGGCCAAGCCGTTCGTGCGCAAGGTCCACACCGGCTATGACGATGCCGGTGCGCCCGAATATGAGGAGGAGGTCCTCGATTACGAACCGCTGCCGCTGATTGTCGTGGTCGTCGACGAGCTTGCCGACCTGATGATGACGGCAGGCAAGGAGGTCGAGTTCCTGATCCAGCGGCTGGCGCAAAAGGCGCGCGCGGCGGGCATCCACCTGATCATGGCGACGCAGCGCCCGTCGGTCGATGTCATCACCGGCGTCATCAAAGCCAACCTGCCGACGCGCATCAGCTTCCAGGTGACGTCGAAGATCGACAGCCGGACGATCCTTGGCGAACAGGGGGCCGAACAGCTGCTCGGCAAGGGCGACATGCTCTACATGCCCGGCGGCAAGCAGGTCGTGCGCGTCCACGGGCCGTTCGTCAGCGACGAAGAGGTCGAGGCGGTTGCCGATTACTGGCGCACGCAAGGCCGCCCCGACTATGACGACCGCGTCACCGAAGAACCGCTCGACCCCGCCGGGCCGTTCGGCCTCGACACCGGTGGCGGCGACGAGGAGGACGACGTCTATCAACGCGCCATCCGCGTCGTCGCCGAAAGCCAGAAGGCATCGACGAGCTATCTGCAACGCCAGCTCCGGGTCGGCTATAACAACGCCGCGCGCCTGATCGAGCGCATGGAAAAGGACGGCTATGTCGGGGTCGCCGACCATGTCGGCCGCCGCGAAGTGCTGATCGATGCGAGCGGCGAGCGGGTCTAAGCCTTAATCGACGAGCTGGAATAACAGCTCGACGGGGCGGCCAAGCGCCAGCGCGAGCTTGATCGCGAGAATCGTCGACGGCACGAAAATGCCGTTTTCGACCGTGTTGATGGTTTTGCGGCTGACCCCGACGCGCTCGGCGAGCGCCGCCTGCGTCAGCCCCAGCCGCTCGCGCTCCTGCCGAAGCGAATTTGCCAGCGCAGTCATTTCGCGGCGCGCAGCTCCAGCGTGGCAAAGCGCACCAGCGCCGCCGCCAGCGCCGCCGTGACCACCAGCCGCGCGACATCGTCGGCGGCAATCGACCAGCTGCGCGCAACGATCGCCAGCCCAACCGCGGTCGCGATCGCCGCCCAGAAACCGGCAACAAAGCTGCGCTGCCGATGCAGCGTGGTGGCCTCGTCGTTCATCAATTGCTTGACCCGGTTGAAGCGGAACCGCAGCGGAAACGGCGTCAGGTTGAGCGCGATCAGCAGCGCGAGCACGATCCAGCCCGCCAGCTGCGACAGCGAATGCGTCGCCTTCAGCCCGATCAGGCCACTCGCGACGAACGTCGTCGCCAGCAGATAGAATAGAATTGCCCGTGCCCGGCTGAGCCGCTCGGCCTTGTCGACATCGTTCTGCATTGCATCCTCCGTAACCTCAAGGTTACAAGTAACCCTTGGGTTACATCGCGTCAACCCCTTGCGAACAGTCCGACCGTCAACGCCAGCCCGATCACCACGACACCGACTTTGAGCGGCATCGGCGCGACGCGCTTGAGCAGCACCGCGCCCGCCCAGCCGCCGAGCATCGAGCCCGCGCCGACCGCGAGCGCCAGCCGCCACGCGACCACGCCCGACACCGCGAACACGATGGCTGCGGCGATATTCGAAATCGCCACCAGGACGTTCTTGGTGCCCGCCGCATGTTTTACCGGCATCCGCGCCAGCGTCAGCGCGGCCAGCGTCAGGATCCCGGCGCCGCCGCCGAAAAAGCCGCTGTAGACCGCGATGCTGCCCTGGATCAGCGCTGAAACCCATGCCGGCGGCGGCGCGGGGGCAACGGCCTTCTTCGGTCCAAAGCTGCTCCACGCGAACAGCGCGGTGGCGACCAGCACCAGCCACGGCACGAGTGCGGCAAACACGGCGGGCGGCGTCCGCAGCAACACGAACGCACCCGCAATCCCGCCCGCAAGACTGAGCGCCGCAAGCGTGCGGAACGACAACCGCTCGGCCCCGGCAACGAGGCTGCGCCCGGCGTACCCCGTGGTGATCTGCCCCGGAAACAGCGCGATCGTCGAGGTGATGTTCGCCGCGCGCGGGTCGAGGCCGGCAAAGATCAGCGCGGGCAGCGTCACGAACGAGCCGCCGCCGGCGAGCGCATTCTGCGCGCCCGCCCAAAGGCCCGCCGCAAACAGGAGGAGATAGATCGTCATGCCACCGTCGTAGAGCAGGACCAACCGCGCCAGAACCCCTTTTGCGCACTCCCCGCTGCCGCCCGGCCCGATACTGTCCGATCACCCTACCACAGCGCGCCGAAAGCCATTAGATAGGTCGAGCGGGCCACCTTCCGGCCCGGGGAGCATGGCATATGGCCGACGAAGCGCCGATCGTTCTCAACGCACCGACTGCGGTCGCGACCGTGGCCCCGGCCAAGGCGGCGGGGCTGGTCCCGATCGACCCCGGCCATGTCAGCGAGCTCGATGCGCGGGTCGATAGCTATGTCACCGAACTGGTCGCGCAGGATGCCGCCAGCCCGGCGTTCGGCGCGCAGGTCGACAAGCTGACCAACCTTGGCGCGCGCGAGATCGCCGAGGCGGCGGGGCAATCGAACCGTTTTCTCGACCGCCCGGTGCGCGCGATGGACCGCGATACCGGCATCGGCGCGAACCTGACCGAGCTGCGCCAGACGGTCGAAGACCTCGATCCCGGCAAGCGCGGCGATCTGTTGACGCGCAAAAAGCTGTTCGGAATGATCCCGTTCGGCGGCAACCGGCTGCGCACCTATTTCGACGGTTATAAATCGGCGCAGACGCATATCAGCGCGATCCTGAGCCGGCTGGCATCGGGCAAGGACGAGCTGCTCCACGACAATGCCGCCGTCGATGTCGAACGCGCCAATCTGTGGGCGACGATGGGCAAGCTCGAACAGATGATCCACATGTCGAAGACGCTCGACACCAAGCTCGAGGCAAAGGCGCT
The DNA here is from genome assembly GCA_038225475.1 of Sphingomonadales bacterium. Classification (GTDB taxonomy): domain Bacteria; phylum Pseudomonadota; class Alphaproteobacteria; order Sphingomonadales; family Sphingomonadaceae; genus Polymorphobacter_B. Next base: position 20,564 of record JBBRRA010000003.1, on the reverse strand, counting down.
CGAGCTCGACTATACCGACCCGGCCAAGGCGAAGGCGATCCGCGAGACCGCGCTGTTTTATGTCCGCCAGCGCACCACCGATCTGCTGACGCAGATGGCGGTCAGCGTGCAGGGGTATCTCGCGCTCGATCTGGTCAAAAAGAACAATGTCGAGCTGATCAAGGGCGTCGACCGCGCGTCGACCACCACTGTCGCGGCATTGCGCACGGCGGTCACGGTAGCGCAGGCATTGACCGCGCAGCGCCTCGTGCTCGACCAGATCACCGCGCTCAACACGACGACTGCGGCGATGATCGATTCGACTGGTGAGCTGCTCAAGACGCAAACCGGCGTCATTCATCAACAGGCGGCGTCGTCGACCATCCCGATCGAGACGCTGCAGCGTGCGTTCCAGAATATCTATGCGACGATGGATGCGATCGACACCTTCAAGCTGCAGGCGCTGGCAAGCATGAAGACCACGGTCGATACGCTGGGCAATGAGGTCGAGAAAAGCCGCGGCTATATCGCCCGCTCGGCAGGTCAGGCGCAGCTGGGCGGACCGGCCGCGGCGGGAGCGGGCGGCGATTTGTTCAAGCCGATCGCGAGTAGCTGATGGCCGATATCGACCGCGAGATTGCGTTGCAGGCGGCGCGGATGCAGCGCCTGCCCCCGACACCGGGCGAAAAGGCCGCAGCGGCGCGGCGGCGCGCGCGGCGGGTCGAACGCGTCGGCGCCAAGTTGACCCGCGTCGCCGCCGCCGTGCTGCTGATCTGGGGGGCGGTGCTGGTCTATGGGCTGGTCGCGACGCCGATCGGAACAAGCGTGCTGCTGCTGTTGCTGCTGTTGACCGTGCTGATTTCGGCGGGGCTGCTGATTTTTCCGCAGGACCATGACGTGCCGGCAACCGCGCTTGCGGCGGCGGCACCGGCAGCGTTGCCGGCGACGACCGATGCGTGGCTCGATGCGCGGCGGCGCTCGCTGCCGGCGCTGGCGGCACCGACGATCGATGCGATTTCGACGCGGCTGGCGGCGCTGCAGCCGCAACTTGCGCAGGTTCCGGCGAACGATCCGCTGGCGCAGGAATTGAACCGGCTGCTTGGCGCGCACCTGCCCGAACTCGTCGAACGCTATCAGCGCGTACCCCCCGATCAGCGCGGCCAGCCGGCGTTCTCGGGCGGACCGACGATCGAACGCCAGCTGATCGACGGACTGGGCGTGGTCGAGACCGAGCTTGGCCGGGTTTCGCAGGCGCTTGCCGCCGCCGACCGCGATGCATTTGCCACGCAGGGCAAATTCCTCGAAAGCCGCTATGGCGGCGACGTGGAAAAATAGCCGACAAGCATCGCCCGGCGCAGACCGGGCACGATTTGGGGGAAGAGAGCATGCGCAAACGCTGGATTGCGGGGCCGTTGCTGCTGCTCGTGGCGATCGCCGCCGGGCTGGCGACATGGGAGCCGCTGACCGCGACCGCCGCGACGCCCGATGCCGCGCATGCGCATGACGTCCGCATCCTGCGCGACAGCTTCGGCGTGCCGCATGTCTATGGCGCGACCGACGCCGATGTCGCCTATGGCCTCGCTTTTGCCAATGCCGAGGATGATTTCGGCACGATCGAGGAAATTTTCGCCAGCGTGCGCGGTCGCGGCGGCGCGATCACCGGAGCCGAGGGCGCAAAGGTCGATTTCGCCGCCGCTTTCCTTGATGCGCAGGGGCAGTCCGCACGCGGCTATACCACGCAGCTGTCGCCGCGGACACGCGCGCTGGTCGAGGCGTATGCCGCCGGGCTCAACCGCTATGTCGAAACGCATCCGGACGAGGTGCGCCTGCGCGCGCTGTTCCCGGTGACCGGACGCGATATCGTCGCGGGCTTTGCGTTGCGATCGCCGTTCTTTTTCGGGCTGGACGCCGTGCTCGGGCAGTTGGTCGACAACAAGCTGCCGCCGCGCGACGGCAGCCCGGTCAGCGAACGCGGGTCGAACGGATTTGCCGTCGCCGCCCGCCGCTCGACTGATGCCACGACGCGGCTGGTGGTCAATTCGCACCAGCCGTGGACCGGCGGCGTCGCGTGGTACGAGGCGGTGGTGCATTCGGGCGAGGGCTGGGACTTTGCCGGCGCGCTGTTTCCCGGCGCGCCGTACCCGCTGCTGGGCCACAACAAGACATTGGGGTGGACCAATACCGTCAACCGCCCCGACCTGATCGATACCTATAAACTGGTGCTTGACGGCGACCGCACGCACTACCGCTATGACGGGCAATGGCTGCCGCTCGAAACGCAGCGCGTCTGGCTGCACGTCCGGTTCGGGCCGTTCGTCCTGCCGGTCCCCAAGACATTGTACCGCAGCCGCCAGGGCCCGGTGATCGTCAACGATACCGGGGCGTATGCCATCCGCTACGCCGGGTTCGGCGATGTCCGCCAGGTCGAGACTTATTATCGGCTCAACAAGGCGCGCGACTTTGCCGAATGGAAGGCGGTGCTGGCGACGCAGGGCGTGCCTGCAACCAACTTTATTTACGGCGACGCCGCCGGCCATATCGGCATGTTCTATAACGCGCGCTTCCCGGCGCGCGCGCCCGGCTTCGACTGGCGCGGGGTGCTGCCGGGCGACACCAGCAAGGACGTGTGGACGACCTATGCGCCGTGGGCCGCCGATCCGATGATCGTCGATCCGGCATCGGGCTGGGTGGCCAATTCGAACAACGTGCCGTGGATTGCCACCGCACCCGCCGACAATTTGAAAGCCGCGGCCTATCCGGCCGAATTTGGTATCGAGACGTTCATCACCAACCGTGCATACCGGTTTCAGGCGCTGTTCGCAGCGTTGGGCGATGCGCCGATCGACCGCGCGGCGCTGCTCCGGATCAAGTTCGACAAGGGCTATGCGCGCGCCAGCTGGGCCGGGCTTTGGCTCGCCAAGGTGGCCGCGGTCGACACGCGGGGCAAGCCCGAACTGGCGCGCGCACAGGCGTTGCTCAAGACGTGGGACTGGAGCCTCGACGGGCGCAACCCTGCCGATGCGCTGGCGCTGTTGCTCCTGAGCTCGGCCGCCAAGCAAGGCTATCACGGCGATCCGCTGCCCGATGCCGAAGCGGCGCTGACCGACGATGTCGCGTTCCTGCAGGCGCATTACGGGCGGCTCGATCCGCGCGAGGGCGATATGTTGCGCATCCGGCGCGGCAGCGTCGATGTGCCGGTCTATGGCGGGCCCGAGACGCTGCGCGCGGTCTATTCGAAACCCGACGATGCCACCGGCAAGCGCCTCGGCGACCTTGGCGACAGCTTTGTCATGGTTGTCGAATGGGGCAAGGACGGCCGCGTCCATTCGACAAGCATCAGCCCGTTCGGTGCGGCGATCACCCGCCCGGCGTCAGCGCACTACAACGACCAGAGCGCGCTGTTCGCCGCCGAAAAGTTCAAGCCGGTGTGGTTCGACGAAGCCGAAGTTCGTCAGCATCTTGAACGCGAATATCGGCCCTAGGCGCCCCGCCCGGATGGGCGGGGCGCGCATTGGTCAGGCAGTGACGACGCCGCTGGTGCGCTTGCGCATTGCAAAGCCGACCATGCCGAAACCGGCAAGCAGCATCGCCCAGCTTGCCGGCTCGGGCACGCCGCCGACGGTGGCTTCGTTGACACGGAATGCCAACACCGCAGGCCCGCCGGCCGTTTCGCCGTACGACAACTGGAAGTTATACAAGCCCGCCGTCGGGGCGATGACCGTGAACGGCGTGTTGACCGGCGACGTCGGCCCCGGCTGATCGACGACGAGGCCGATGCCGGTGATGTTGAGCTGCAGCCCATCGTCGTGCGGCACGACAAAGCTGTTCGACCCGGCATTCAGAAACGTCTGCCCGGTGAACAGGAAATAGGTGTTGTTGAGGACGTGCGTGCCCGTCGGCGACGATAGCCCGGCAGGATTGTTGAGGAACGCGCCGACCGTAAACGTCGCGCTGTCATTGCCCGGCGCATCGGTGAAGTCGATCGCTGCGACCGTGGTCGTCGCGCTCGGCGCACCCAGCAAAGCGGCCTGCGCCAGCGTTGCATTGGCGGCCGCGGCATTGGCGCCGGTCCAGATCTGCACCGTGATCGCGGCATGCGCAGTGCTCGCAAGCCCGAGCGAAAGCGCGCCCGCTGCCAGAGTTGTGCGGAATTTCATCAGGTGATCCTTGCTCCCAAAGACGCGCCCGCCGCGCCTTTGTTAACTTTTCAGCAAGGATTATGCCAACTGGACGAAATCCAGTCCCATGAACATGTTGCGTTAACCTAGACTAATGATAGTTTAACAAAGTGTAAAATATACCGACTCTTGACGTGGTTAACACCCCGGAGTCGGTTGATTACAGTGCCGCAACCTTCGCCACAGCCGGTCCGGTCCGAAGCGGGAGCACCGGCGGATTGGCCCCCGTCACCCGCCAGATCGTGTTGCCGACGTCATCGGCAACCAGCAGCCCGCCCTGTGCGTCGATCGTCACCCCGACCGGACGCCCGCGCGCGTTGCCCTTGGCATCGAGGAAGCCGGTGAGCACATCGACCGGCTGCGCCGACGGATGACCGCCTGCGAACGGCACGAAGATGACCTTGTACCCGCTGGGCGGGTTGCGGTTCCACGATCCGTGCTGGCCGATAAACGCTCCGGTCGTATAGCCGCCGGGCAGCTTTGCCCCGGTCGCAAACGTCAGGCCAAGCGACGCGGTGTGCGGCCCCAGCGCATAATCGGGCTTGAGCGCGACCGCGACCAGATCGGGGCGCTGCGCGGGCGCGCGGGTGTCGACATGCTGGCCGTAATAGCTGAACGGCCAGCCATAAAAGCCGCCCGGCGTCACCGACGTCATATAATCGGGAACGAGATCGCTGCCGATCTCGTCGCGCTCGTTGACCGCAGTCCACAGCTTGCCGGTCACCGGCTCCCACGCCATGCCGTTCGGGTTGCGCAGCCCGCTGGCAAACACATGGTGCGCGCCGGTCTTGATATCGACTTCCCAGATCGCCGCGCGCCCGGCCTCGGCGGCGAGCCCGTTGTCGCCGACATTGCTGTTCGACCCGACCGTGACATACAGCTTGGTCCCATCGGGGCTGGCGATGATGTTCTTGGTCCAGTGGTGGTTGATGCGCCCGGCGGGCAAATCGACGAGCTTGACGCCCGGCGTCGCAATCGTGGTCGCACCGGGCGTATAGTCGAAGCGCAAGACGGCATCGGTGTCGGCGATGTACAGCGCGTTGCCGACCAGAACCATGCCGAACGGCGAGTTCAGCCCGCGCAGCAAGACACTGCGGGTTTCGGCGATGCCGTCGCCGTTGGTATCGCGGAGCAGCGTGATGCGATTGGGGCTGGCAACCGCCGCCCCGGCGCGGCCCATGATCTGCCGCTGCGCCCAGCCGCGAAACCCCTTGCTGTCGTCGGGCTTGTCGGGCGAATTGGTTTCGGCCACCAGCACGTCGCCGTTCGGCAGGACATAGAGCCAGCGCGGGTGATCGAGCCCGGCGGCAAATGCACCGACCTTAAGCCCCGGCCCGGCGGTCGGCATCGCGCCCGCTTTCCAGCCCGTCGCGGGGGCGATCTTCATGGTCGGCAGCAGCGTCGCGTGCGGCTCGGGCAACTGCGGGTTGGCTCCGGTGCCGGCACTGACCGGCAAGGTCGCCTGCTCACCGCACGCTGCCAGCGCCAGTGCCAGTGCGGTCGCTGCCGCCGTCGTCATCGAACGCTGCATCGTCGTTGCTCCTGTCATCATACGCCGTGCGAACGGCTGCCGGTGTCGGCTGGTTCCGTTTGTAACGCGACCAACGCATCGCCGAGGACGCCCGGGTGTTCAAGCGGCAGGAAATGTCCGGCGCCTTCGAAGCACCAGCCGATACTGCCGGGCACGGCGGCGGTGATTGCCGCGGCGTCCGCTGCTCCGACGGTGCTGCCGACGGTGCCGCGCAGCAGCGCCAGCGGCGCGCGCCACGCCGCCAGCGCCGGTTGCAGCCCGGCCGATACGGCGCGGAAGGTCGCCGCCTCCCACGCCGGCGCGCACGCCAGTTCGACGCTGCCATCGGCGCGGCCGCGCACGCCGCCGTCGACATAGGCGGTCAGCGCGGCGTCGCCCATTCGCGCAAACACCCCGCGCCCGCGATACGCGTCGATCATCGCCGCCGCCGAAGGCCAGTCGCTGCGCCGCCGGATCGCCTGCTCGGCCATCGGGTTCGGGCCACCCGGCGTGTACCCGCTCGCCAGCGCGAACGGTATGAACGCCGGTTCGATCAGCACCAGCCCCGCGACTTGTGCTGGTCGTCGCGCGGCAAGCTCGGCGCTGACCGTCGCCCCCATCGAATGCCCGGCGTACCACCACGGCCCGGCATCGATGCTGTCGAGCAGCATCGCAAGATCGTCCTGATAGGTCCGCCAGCTGGTCAATTGCGCCGGATCGGCCGCGAGCCCGGTCATGCCATGCCCGCGCGCATCGCTCGCGACGATCCGGAAATGCGCGGCGAGCGGCGCGAGCATGTCGTGGTACAGCCGCGCGTGCATGCCGGTCGCGTGGAGGAAATGCAGCCACGGCGCGCGCTCGCCCGCGTCGAGCCACTCGAGCGTATGGATGCGGCCAAGCGGCGTGTCGCGAAAACGGTCGATCATAGCGCCACGCTAGCGCAGCCGCCGCCGACGCGCCATGCGGCGGCAGTTCGCAAGCCGCGCGGTTTTGGTGACCGCGCCGAACCGGGCTATGGCGTCGGCGATGAGCAAAGCCAAACCCGTCGCCCGCCACGATCCCGACCCGCCCGGCACCCCGGCGCGCCGCGCCGCGCTCCGCCTGTTGACCAGCGTGCTGCATCAGGGCCGCGCGCTCGACGGCGCGCTCGACTCGGCGCTCAAGGGGCTCGACCGCAGCGATGACCGCGCGCTCGCCCGGTCGCTGGCGAGCGGCGTGCTGCGCTGGCTGACCGATCTCGATGCGCTGATCGACAGCGCGACCCCACGGCCGCTGCCCGACGATGCGCGCGCGCGGATGGCGCTGCGGATCGGCATGGCGGGGCACCTGTTGCTCGGCACGCCGCCGCATGCCGTGGTGGCAACGACGCTCGCGCTGACCGAAGGCGGGCCGCGCCGCCTGACGCATGCGGTGCTGTCGCGATTGCTGCGCGAAGCGGCAGCGCTGCCCGCGGTGCCAACCCTGCCCGCCCCGTTCGGCGACCGCTGGGCGCGCGACTGGGGCGTGGACGTCGCGCTGGCGGCGGCGCGCAGTTTTGCGCACGAACCGGCGACCGACCTGACGCTGCGCGACGCGACCGAGACTGCGCACTGGGTCGAGGCGCTGGGCGGCGTGACGCTCGCCCCCGGTCATGTCCGGATCGGGCGCGGCGGGCAGGTTCCCGACCTGCCGGGGTTCGACGCGGGCGCGTGGTGGGTGCAGGACCTTGCCGCGAGCCTTCCGGCCCGGCTGCTCGCGGTGCGCGCGGGCGAAACCGCGCTCGACCTGTGCGCGGCCCCCGGCGGCAAGACGTTGCAACTCGCGGCCGCCGGGGCGCGGGTCACCGCACTCGATCAGTCCGATGCGCGGCTCGACCGGGTCCGCGAGAATCTGGCGCGCACCGCGCTTACCGCGACGATCCTTGCCGCCGACGCGCTCGAATGGGCCAGCGCCGAGACCTTCGACGCCGTGCTGCTCGACGCGCCCTGCTCGGCAACCGGCGTGTTTCGCCGCCACCCCGATGTGCTCCACCTCAAAGGCTCGCGCGACCTGACGCCGGTGCTCGACCTGCAATCGGCGCTGCTCGACCGCGCGCTGACGCTGCTGGCCCCCGGCGGCCGCCTGGTATTTTCAACCTGCAGCCTCGACCCGCGCGAGGGCGAAGCGCAAGTCGAGGCATTGCTGGCGCGCGCGCCAGGGGTGCGGATCGATCCGGTGCTGCCCGACGAACTGCCCGGCGGCATCGCGCCGCATCCGCGCGGCTGGGTGCGGGTGCTGCCCGGCATGCTCGAAGCGGCGGGCGGCATCGACGGCTTTTTCATCGTGCGGCTGCGAAACGGCTGACGCGCCCGCGTCCGCCTGCTAGAGCCGGTATATGCAACAGCCGGTTCGTATCGCGCCCTCGATCCTGTCCGCCGATTTCGCGCGGCTTGGCGAGGAGGTTCGCGCGCTCGAAGCGGCGGGCGCAGACTATATTCACATCGATGTGATGGACGGGCATTTCGTGCCCAACATCTCGATCGGGCCGCTGGTGGTAAAGGCGCTTCGGCCGCACAGTCGCCTGCCGTTCGATGTCCATCTGATGATCTCGCCGGTCGACGCCTATCTCGACGCCTTTGCCGAGGCCGGGGCCGATATCCTGACCGTCCACCCCGAAGCGGGGCCGCATTTGCACCGGACGATACAACGTATCAAGGCGCTCGGCCTGCGTGCCGGGGTCTCGCTCAACCCCGCGACGCCCGCCAAGCTGCTCGACTATGTCCTCGAGGATGTCGACCTCGTGCTGGTAATGAGCGTCAATCCGGGCTTTGGCGGGCAAAGCTTCATCACCTCGCAGCTTCGCAAGATCGCCGCGTTGCGCAAGGCGATCGATGCCACCGGCAAGGTCATCGATCTCGAAGTCGACGGCGGCATCGATCCCGACACCGCGCGGTCGGCGATCGCGGCGGGCGCAGACGTGCTGGTGGCCGGCACCGCGACGTTCCGCGGCGGCGACTATGCCGCCAATATCGCCCGGTTGAGGGGCGTGTGAGCGACGCAGCCAAGCCGCCGACGCTGCGCGAGCGCCTGCGCGGCATCGGCTATGCGACTGCGCTGCACCGGATCCGCCTGCGCGGGCGGTTTCCGCTCAAGCTGCTCGCGGTGCCGGTCGATCCGTTTCCGGGATCGCGCGAGATGGGCGAGCGGCTGATCGCCGGGCGGCTGATCCACGCCGGGCACAATGCGCCGTCGCGCACGGTGCGCTTCGACGATCCGACCGCGCCGCAAAGCTGGCGCGAATGGGTGCAGAGCTTCGCGTGGCTGCGCGACCTTGCCGCCGCCGCCGATCGCGCCAGCGGGGCAAAGGTCGCCGAGCCGCTGATGGCGCGCTGGCTGGCGGACTATGGCGATTATGACGCGGCGACGTGGCGCGCCGATCTGATCGGGCTGCGGCTGCTGTTCTGGACGGCATATGCGCCGTACATCCTGTCGTCGGCGGACCTGGTGTACCGGTCGACGGTGCTCAACGTCATGGCGCGGTCGGCGCGTCACCTCGACCGTGCCGTCGACAAGCTGCCCGACACCCCGGCGCGGATCGCGGCACTCGGCGGGCTGATCGCGGCGGGGCTGCTGATCCCGGGCGGCGAGGCCCGGCTGGCGCGCGCCGAGGCGCTGCTCGACCGCGCGCTCGATGCGGTGCTGCTCTCCGACGGCGGGCTCGCGAGCCGGTCGCCGCTGGGGCAGCTCGAACTGCTCGAACTGCTGCTGTTCATCCAGTCGAGCTATGGCGCACGCCGCGTCGAGGTGCCGGGCATGCTGACCACCGCGATCAACCGGCTGGTGCCGGCGCTGAAGGGCGTGACGATGGGCGACGGCGCGCTCGGCGCGTGGCACGGCGGCAGCTGCGTCCGGCCCGAACGCGTCGACCGCGCGCTCAAGCTGTCGGGCGCGATGGCGCGGCCGCCGCGTGTCGCGGGCGCGTCGGGGTTCCAGCGGCTGATGGCGGGGCGCGTCATCGTCATCGCCGATGCCGGTCCGCCGCCGGTCGCGCGGTCGGGCCATGCGAGCACGCTGGCGTTCGAACTGTCGGACGGCGGCCACCGCGTCATCGTCAATTGCGGCGGCGGCGACGGGCTGCCGCAGACGCTGCCGCCCGATCTTGCCGCCGCACTACCGACGACGGCGGCGCATTCGACGCTGGTGATCGCGAACACCAATTCGACCAGCGTGCGCGTCGACGGGTCGCTTGGGCGCGGCGTCGAGGAAGTCACCGCAAACCGGCAGGAAAGCGAAGAGGGCACCTGGCTCGATTTGAGCCATGACGGCTATGCCCGGCACTTCGGGCTGCTTCACCTGCGGCGCATTTTCCTGTCGAGCGAAGGCGACGACCTGCGCGGCGAGGACCGGCTCGAGACTACGACCGACCGCCGCGCCGGCCGCCGCAGCGATCTTGCCGTCGACGTGCGCTTTCATCTTGGGGCCGGCGTCGAAGTGACCCCGACCGAAGGCGGGCAGGGCGCGCTGCTCAAGCTGCCCGACGGGCGCGTCTGGCAGTTCAAGGCGCGCGGCGGCAGCGTTGTTATCGACGACAGCCTGTGGATCGACCTCGACGGGCGCGCGCGCGCCTCGCATCAACTCGTGCTGAGCGGCAAGGGTGCCGCGACAGTCTTCAACTGGTCGTTCAAACGCGCCGGCAAATAAACGGAGAACATCGTGGACAAACACAAAATCGGCCGCGCTTTGCTGTCGGTATCGGACAAGACCGGCCTGATCGACCTTGCGCATGCGCTCGCGCGCCACGGCGTCGAGCTGCTGTCGACCGGCGGCACTGCGACCGCGTTGCGTGCGGCGGGGCTGACCGTCACCGACGTCGCCGACATGACCGGCTTTCCCGAGATGATGGACGGCCGGGTCAAGACGCTCCACCCCAAGGTGCATGGCGGCTTGCTGGCGCTGCGCGACGACGCCGGGCATCTCGCATCGATGACCGCGCACGGCATCGCGCCGATCGATCTGCTCGTGGTCAACCTCTACCCGTTCGCTGCCACCGTGGCGAAGGGTGCGAGCCGTGACGAGATCATCGAGAATATCGACATCGGCGGCCCCGCGATGGTGCGGTCGGCGGCGAAGAACCACGCCTTTGTGGCGGTGGTCACCAATCCCGAAAGCTATGCCGAGCTGATCGCCGAAATGGACGCCGATGCGGGCGCGACGTCGCTGGCGCTGCGCCGCAAGCTTGCCGCCAGCGCGTTCGCGGCGACGGCGGCATATGATGCGATGATTTCGGGCTGGTTCGCGATGGTCGACCAGCGCGAGGCGTTTCCGCCGGTGCGGGTCATGGGGACGCGGCTGTCGTCGATGCTGCGCTACGGCGAAAACCCGCATCAGCGCGCCGCGCTGTACCTGCCGCTCGGGCCCGCCGCGCGCGGTATCGGCCAGGCGGTGCAGGTGCAGGGCAAGGAACTGAGCTATAATAATTACAACGACGCCGACGCCGCGCTCGAACTGGTCAGCGAATTCCGCGACGGCCCGCCGACGGTGGTGATCGTCAAGCACGCCAACCCGTGCGGCGTCGCCACCGGAGCCACGCTGATCGAGGCGTATCGCGCCGCGCTCGCCTGCGACAGCGTGTCGGCATTCGGCGGCATCATCGCGGTCAACCGCCCGCTCGATGCCGCCACAGCCGAGGCGATCAGCGGCATCTTCACCGAAGTCGTCGCCGCGCCCGATGCCGATGACGGCGCCCGCGCGGTGTTCGCCAAAAAGAAGAATCTGCGGCTGCTGTTGACCGGCGATCTGCCCGATCCGGCGCGGCGCGGCCTGCAAACCAAAATCATCGCGGGGGGCGTGCTGGTGCAGGAGCGCGACCACGGCCAGATCACCCGCGACGACGTCCGCGTCGTGACCAAACGCGCGCCGACCGCCGCCGAATTCGACGACTGCCTGTTCGCGTGGACCGTCGCCAAGCACGTCAAGTCGAACGCGATCGTCTATGCCAAGGGGGGCAGCACCGCCGGCATCGGCGCGGGGCAGATGAACCGGCTCGAGTCGGCACGTATCGCGGCGTGGAAGGCCAAGGACGCCGCCGCCGCTGCGGGCTGGGCAGAGCCGCGCACGATCGGCAGCGCGGTCGCGTCGGACGCGTTCTTCCCGTTTGCCGATGGGTTGCTCGCCGCCGCCGAAGCGGGCGCAACCGCGGTCATTCAGCCCGGCGGGTCGATCCGTGATGCCGAGGTGATCGCCGCCGCCGACGACCACGGGCTGGCGATGCTGTTCACCGGCATGCGCCATTTCCGGCACTAGGCCGCACCGCAGATAAAACAAAGCCCCCTCCACAAATGGAGGGGGCTTGCTCAGCAGACCGGGTGGAAGCCGGATTTAGCGATAGCGCCAGCCGTCATGATGGCGGTAGCGGTTGGCCCAATACCGGTGGCCGTCCCAATAGCCGCGCCCGGGATAAAAGCCGCCGACAACGATGCGCGGTACAACGACCACCGGCCCGCGCCCGTCGTTCGGGCGGCAATGGCCATAGGGCCCGCGGTGGAAACCGCCGCCGCAGCCGTCGCGCGCTTCGGCGATCGTTGCAGTGCCGAGCGCGATCCCGGCGATGGCAGCAAGAGTAATAATCCTGTTCATCACATGTAACCCTCTCTCGTTTCCCGCGGCCCTAACGCTGGGCATCAGCGGCGTGTTCCGCCATCGACAATGGCCATACACTGCTGACCATACGCGCCGTCGAACGCTAAACCCGCGCGCGCATCGCCTCGCCGAGCGCCGCGTCGGGGAGCACCGACGGTATAAATCCGGTCAGCGTGACGATATCGATCGCCACTGCGATCCGCCCGTCGGCACCGGCGCGCGCCTCGAAGCGCCGGACGGCGTCGGCAAGCACAGCGCGGCGCAGCGGCTCGCGCGTTGCCAGAATATTGCCCTCCGCCATCGCATGCAGGTCGGCGAGCGCGCGCCGTCCGTCGCGGTAGTGCACGGTCAGCGTCGCGACATCGGCGACCGGCATCGCAAACCCGGCGCGTTGCAGCAGCCCGGCGGCCGCCTGAACATCGACCATCGGCGACACCCGCGCCGCCGCTCGGCCGGTCGCGTCGAGTTCGGCGGCGAGCAGATCGGCGCGCGCTTCGCTCAGGCTGGCGGCGCCGAACAATGCCGCGATAAACACGCCCCCCGGCCGCAGCGCGCGCCGCGCCTGGATCAGCGCGCCGGGCAGATCGTTGACGCCGTGCAGCGCCAGCGCCGAGACGATGATGTCGAAGCTGCCGTCGCGGAACGGCAGCCGGTCTTCATCGGCAACCACCGCCGGCAGGCCTGCCGCGCGCGCGAACGCCAGCGCCGGATCGAGCGCGACGGTCCAGTCGGCACCGGTATCGACGCGTGCATCGTGGCAGCCAAGGTCGAGCCCGGATGCGAACCCCCGTCCGAACGCTGCGACGCGGTCGGCAATGTCGGCGGCAACCGCGCGCTTCAGGAAAGCATGCGCCGCAAACCCCGGCGCGGCGCGCGCGCGGCGAAGGCGGCGCGCGACGCGGTCGAACGGTTCGGCGGCACTCACCTCAGTTCTTGACAAAATACACCATTTGGGTTACTCAATTCGATTGCACGATCGCGAAAGGCTATGCGCATGAACCATATCCCACACCGCATCTGCCTGCAGTCGCGGGTGGCAGCTTTTGGCCGCAACGGCTAGAGTGCGCGGGGGGACGTGTCGTCAACTTCATCAACTTTGCATAGCTCGAAAGCGGATTTCAACACGGTGGCAGGGCGCGCAGCATCGATTCGGACCAGCGCGCAGGTCGGGCTGGCGCAGGCGCGGCGCGGCATCGAGTTTTTCTTCGACGTGCTGCTGCCGCCGCGATGCCCGGCGTGCCGGACGATCGTTGGCGAGGATGGCAGTTTCTGCGGCAGCTGCTGGACCGAGCTGCGCTTTATCACGGCCCCGATGTGCGCGCGCTGCGGGACGCCGTTCGAAGTCGATCACGGCCCCGGCACGACCTGCGGCGCGTGCCTGCTCCGCGCGCCGCGCTATGCCTCCGCCCGCGCCGCGCTGGTCTATCACGGCAGCGCGCGCCGGGTGCTGCTGGGGTTCAAGCATAGCGACCGCGACCATCTGGTGCGGCTGATGGCCCCGCAGATGGTGCGCGCCGCTCGCACGCTGCTGACGCCGGATGCCGTGCTGGTGCCGGTGCCGCTGCACCGCTGGCGACTGTGGCGGCGCGGCTATAACCAGGCGGCCCTGCTGGCGCGCGCGGTCGGCAAGCTGGGAGCAGTCCCCGTCGCCGTCGACGCGCTGGTCCGGACGCGGGCGACCGCGATGAGCAAGGGCATGACCCGCACGCAGCGCGCCACCAATGTGCGCGGCGCGTTTGCGGTCGCACGTCCGGCCGCGATCGCCGGGCGCACGGTCATCCTGGTCGACGACGTGCTCACCACCGGGGCCACGGTCGAGGCCTGCACGCGCGCGCTGCGCAAGGCGGGGGCGACGCGCGTCGATGTGCTCACCTGGGCGCGGGTTGTGCGCGAGGGGAGTTAGCGACATATTGCCCAGGTAACGCAGGAGATCAGCCCGGTGGCGCGCGTCGAAGTCTATACCAAGTTTCTTTGTCCCTATTGCTCGCGGGCGATGGCGCTGCTGAAATCGAAGGGCGTTACCCCCGAGGAGCATGACATCACGATGGGCGGCCCCAAGCGCGCCGAGATGATCGAACGGTCGGGCGGCCGCACGACGGTGCCGCAAATCTTCATCGACGGCCGCGCGATCGGCGGCAGCGACGACCTTGCGGCGCTCAACCGCGCCGGCGGACTGGACCCGCTGCTCGCCGCGTGACCAGCCTCACCATCGGCCTGTTGCAAACGACGACGGGGATCGACCCCGACGCCAATGCCCGCACGCTGGTGGCCGGTATCGCCGCGCTGGCGCAGCAGGGTGCCGGGCTGGTCTTCACCCCCGAGATGAGCGGCCTGCTCGACCGTGACCGCGCCCGGGCGGCGGGCGTAGTGACCACAGAGGCCGCCGACGCCGTGCTCGCCGCCGTGCGCGCTGCCTGCGCCGAACATCGCATCTGGGTCCAGCTCGGCTCGCTCGCGCTCAGACCGGCCTCCGACGCGGCGCGGCTGGTCAACCGCAGCTTCCTGATCGACGCCACCGGCACCGTTCGTGCCCGCTATGACAAGCTGCATTTGTTCGACGTCGACCTGCCCAACGGCGACCGTTACCGCGAGTCCGCCAGCTATGCACCCGGCACTCGGGCGGTGGTGGCGGCAACGCCGTGGGGCCAGCTTGGGCTCACGATATGCTACGATATGCGCTTCCCGGCGCTGTATACCGCGTTGGCGCAAGGCGGCGCGGCGATGCTTGCCGTGCCGGCGGCGTTCACCCGCCCGACTGGCACCGCGCACTGGCATACGCTGCTGCGCGCCCGCGCGATTGAGACCGGCTGCTTCGTCATCGCCGCCGCCCAAACCGGCGAGCACGCCGACGGTCGCGCTACCTTTGGCCATAGCCTTGTCGTTGATCCGTGGGGCAGCGTGCTGCTCGACATGGACGATCAACCGGGCGCGGCGCTGTGCACGATCGACCTCGACATGGTCGCGGCAACGCGCGCGCGGATCCCGGCGCTGGCGAACGCCCGGCCGTTCACGCTGACGCAGGCATGATCGTCTTCGACCTCCGCTGCGGCGCGCGGCATGTCTTCGAGGCATGGTTCGGTTCGACCGCCGACTTTGACGCTCAACATGCCCGCGGGTTGATCAGCTGTCCGGTCTGCGGCGACGGCACGGTGACCAAGGCCGCGATGGCACCAGCGGTTCCGGCCAAGGGCAATCAACGTCGGTCGCCCGCCGAAGACAAGGCGATGCTGAGCGCGCTTGCCGAATTGCAGGCCGAGATCGAGGCGAGCAGCGACTATGTCGGCCAGCGCTTTGCCGTCGAAGCGCGCGCCATCCATGACGGCGACAGCATACCGCGCGCGATTTTCGGCGAGGCGACACTCCGCGACGCCGCGCTGCTGATCGCCGACGGCATCGCGGTTGCCCCGTTGCCGTTCCGCTCGCGCCGCAGCAGCGATGCCTGAATGCGATTTCGCTTGAGTTTCGCGCCCCGATTCGCAAACGCATGCTGGGCGTGCGCCCGTAGCTCAGCCGGATAGAGCGACGGTTTCCTAAACCGCAGGTCGGGGGTTCGATTCCCTTCGGGCGCACCACCGGCCGCTCAATGACCTAGATCTCACGCCGCGAGCGTTGCACAACGAGCCGCGCCGGACACCGATGCAAAATCAGCGCTGTCATCGGCCAAGCGCGCATCAATACCTATCTCGATCCAGCGCGAGCCCTGAGCTTTGCCAACCAAGCGATTGCGCTAAGCGTTTCCGACAAGGGCAAAGACAAGCGTTATAGTGGCCAGCTTTACACGCTTCGAGGCCGCGCCGTGCTCAACCTTGGCAATTTCAAAGAAGCGACACTGGACCTCGAAAAAGCCATCGATCTGCTTGGAGGCCTGACCACACGGGTGTCCGATAGTGATCTTGCTACTCGGTCCGATGTGGCGATTGCGACGCTGCTCGCCGGGGACAGCGCGCCGACGCAGCGCCCGCAGTGACGCACCGAGCAGCCCGCGTCGCCGACTTCCCGCCCGAGACAATCGAGTGGGGCATATCCGGCTGGTCCAATACCGAGTTCGACATCAAGGCCGATGGTTCGACCACGAACGTCAGAGCGACGATCGCCTACCCACCCTTTGTATTCGCCAAGCCGACCGTCAAAATTTTCGAGCGCACGAGATAGCTACCGTGTCGATCGTCGGTAAGAAGGCTCGGCTCGCTTTACATGGGCGCTAGTCGGCCTTTTTCGGCCCGGCGCTTGGCTTGCCGGCAAAGGCAATGCCGTAACTCTCGAACTCTTCGACGACGCCGGGTGACACTTTGATGGCCTCTGCCCGATCACGGTCGGCAGTTGCCTGATCACCCTGTTTGGCAGCGACCAGGGCACGCCCGTACAGCGAATGTGCCCCGCCAGGCCGCGCCCGTAGCGACCGGTCATAGCTTGCCGCGGCTTCGGCAAACCGGCCTAACCGAAACAATACAAAGCCCCGGCTATCCAGTATCGGCACCGAGTCCGGCTCAAGCGCCAAGCCCGCATCGCAGTCTGCAAGCGCGCCGAGAAGATCCACACCGGAAATCGCCTTCCGCGAGCAAAGATTGCTGAACGCGTCGGCCGTTTTGGCAAGCCGCCGCGCTGCCGCAAGGTCCTCGGTTCCCAAGTTCGTCTGGCCGGCTTTGATGTAGACGATCCCACGTTGCAACCTTGGCCAAGGCTCGCTCGGCTTTGCCACCATGATAGTGGTCAAAGTCGCCGCAGCCCCGGCGAAGTCGCCCTGATCCGATTGGACCATCGAACGCGCTTCGAGAGCGTCGATGTTCTTTGGGTCGAGCTTGAGTGCTGCGTCGAGGTCGCTAAGCTTCCCGACCGAGTCGGATTTCGGCCTAGCGTCGGCTCGGTTGATATATATCCACGCCTCGGGGCCGAGTTTCAAGGCGCGATCAAACATCGCCGACACTTCGGATTGGCGGTTGATCGCGGCATAAAGTTTCGCAGCTAGCACGAGTGAGTATCGATCGTTGGGATTGGCCGCTACTGCTGCCGCAGCGACGGTCGCAACCCCATCTTTGTCGCCCTTGCCACGTAAGATAGTTGCACGGAGCAACTGCATCCTGCTGGCGGTCGGATTTAACAGCAGCACTGCTGCAGTATCCGCCAGCGCCGCCTCGTTCTGATCCGCTCCGCGGTACGCAAGTGCCCGACTATGGAGCGAAAATTCATCGCGCGGATCGATCTCGAGCGCTTTGGTGAATGCCGCTATCTCGGCCTTATAATCATGCTTCGCATGTGCGAGCATGCCACGTGCGCGCCAGACGACCAAATGACGAGGATCGATCGCGCTTGCCGCATCGATGTCGCGTTGCGCGGCATCGATGTTTTTCAAGTCCACATTGACAATGGCACGGTCAGCGAGGGCCAAGACATTCTGGGGCGCCAACGACAGTGCTTTATCAAAATCGGACCGGGCTTCCGTAAAACGTTCACGGTCGAGTAGCTGGTTGCCGCGCACGATAAGCTCGTCGACAGACTGCAGTTTAGTCTTGAGTGACTCGGTCAGTTCCTGGTCGGTCGGATGATAGGTCTCTGGCTTGGCGATATAGAGTTCCTGCTTGGCGAGTTCGCGCAACTTGATCTGGGCGGCGGGAGCCTCTGCGGCCGAGAATTCGGGCACGAGGGCGCGTTGCGTTGCTTCAACGAAGAAACGATTACCCACGATTTCGTTGTGCCGACGATAGACGACGCCTGCGACTGTCGTATCGACGTCCTTCAAGTCCTTATAGATTGAAAAGCGGTTGCCGGCCGGAAGCGATATCGTCTCGCGCGTCCGCGAATAGCGCGGGTAGCCAACGGCATAAGGCGCATCGCGGTCGAACCCCGCGTCACGCGCAAAATCCGCCTTGAAGCCGACGCCGACGTTGTCCGTGTCGTAATAGCCATCTTTCCATTCGAGCTTTGCGTCGCCGGTCATCGTCAAGGTCAGAACATGGGCATCAGCATCGTAACCGCTTGTGGTTGCAGTCGGTTCGATGAAGTCGAACTGATCTTTCCAGAACGCCTTGATCGCGCGCTCCCGGGTATCGCCCGTCAGATTGCTAAGTTCGAGGTTGGTCACGGTCGCTTGATCGCCGCGCACGATATAGTCGACGTGCGCTTTTGCGGGCAGGGCAAGGCCCGCAGTGGCGTCTAGGCTGATGGCGATGTCAGGACTGGGATCATCGAGCGGTGGTGGAACCATGCCGACGAGCTGAGCTCCCGGGATTAGGGGTAAGCCCCATGTGAAATCGGGGACCATAATTTTATCAAGCCGTCGGTCGCCGGTACGGGTTCCATCGAGCCAATATGCGCGTCCCGCGATGTGCGCCCGGACAAGGACATGATCAAAGATTTCGATCATCGGCAGCCGCGCATCGAGCCCATCACCCGCCCTCGCGCTGACCAAGACTGGCTCAGCCTCGATGTTCAGCCGGTGCAACAGCGCCAGCAGCAAGGCGGTCTTACCCTTGCAGTCGCCATAGCGTCGCGACCAGGTTGTTCCGGCGGGGGCTGGCACCAGCCCGCCATTATTGAGCAAAAGCGCGACGTAGCGGACACGTTCTTGGACGAGGGCCAGCGCCGCGGTCGCCCGCATTACCGGGTCGGCCGACGCCGATCGGATCCGCTCAATTTCGGCATTCAGCGGATCGTCTGCCGAAAGTTCGGCGGCCTTTGCGAAAAGCGGCGAAATCAAAGCTGCGGCTTCGCTCCAGCTGTGAAAATCGCTCGCTTCGATGATCCGCCCGCGCGCAAAACGCGCCGGGGCCCCCTTTGGAGGATTGATCGGCTGGACATCGTCCATCGTGATATCGAAGCTCGTGAGGCTTCCGCGGTGCTGCAATTTAGGTAAGACGAGTCCACCGGTCGCACGCAGCCGCACCGGCACCGCAGTCGGCCATTGGGCGTGCAGATGGGCTCGCACCAAGGGGAAGCCATTCCACGCCGCAGCAAATTGTTCGACATGTCGCCCCAGCGCCGGGTCGTGGTTCGCAATCGAAACCGAAAAATCGATGATGTCGCCGACTTGCAGACCTTCGGGCTGAATCGTTGCGGTGAGTTGACCGTCGAGCACCGCATTCTCGAGATTGCTCTCGCGGCGCACTATCGTAAATTTCTGACCGCTCGCGAGAACGTCGATAACCCGCGCTCCCCGCCGAACGAGGAGTTTGTGGACGGTGACCGATTGCAGATCGGGATTCCAGGCGAAGCTTACCGCGCCTGCTGGAAGACCTTGCGGAGTCTGAATGCGATACGCTGTTTCGGAATAGCTTGTCTGGGTCTCAGGCTGGAGATCGACTTGTTGGTCGGACAAAAGCAGCTGAACCGCGGTGGTGTCGCCTTTGGTGCTGGCGTCGGGCACCGCGACGGGCACCACCCAGGACGCTGGCGGCGCCAACGCAAGCCTGTCGCTTGCGTTGGCGGCGCTGGCCGATGCCAGCGCCCAGACAATCGCCGCCATCCGCCTCATTGAGTCGACCCCCGGAATCTTGCGCCAGATGTACCAGTTTGCGAGGCGGTTTCAACGCACTACCGTGCGGACCGTCACCTGCGCGAACTTTTAACGAGGCGCCGACCGTTTCTTTATCATCCGATGCTTCAGCAGCGGGCGGGATGCGGTCGTCGTTGGCTACGACTGTGAGATACGAGCGCGTTAAGGTGTGCGCGACCCACTTCCCCTCCATCGTGCGTCGCGCACTACCGGAAGCGCGACACTCGTGCCGCTGACAGGCGGCGCTGGTCGGCGTATGCGAACGGTATGACAATCACGACGGTCTGGTTTGACGGCTCCTGCCCGCTGTGCCGACGCGAAATCGCGCTCATGCAAAAGCTCGGCGGCGATGGCCGGATCGACTTTGTCGATGCCAGCGGCGATGGGGCTTGCCCGCTCGACCGTACGGCGCTGCTGGCGCGGTTTCACGCACGCGAAAATGGCGTGCTGCTCGACGGTGCCGCCGCCTTTGCCGCCATGTGGCGCGCCATACCGCTGCTTCGGCCGCTCGGTCTCGCAGCGCGCAACCGCTACGTCCTTGCGGGGCTTGAGTGGCTATACGGTCGCTTTTTGCGCACGCGACCCGCGTTGCAGGCTTTTGCACGTCGCCTAGAAATATCCGGCGCTCAACCATGATCGTCGAGCCGGATCCGGTTTTGCCCGGACAGGAAAGCGTCTGGAGCTTTCCCCGGCCGCCGATCGCAGAAATCTGCCCGAGCCATCTTCGGATCGTGCATCGCGGCGTGACGATCGCCGACACGCACCGTGCGGTCCGCACTTTGGAAACAAGTCACCCGCCAACCTATTATTT
>JBBRRA010000002.1:0-294992 GCA_038225475.1 Sphingomonadales bacterium | reverse complement strand
CGGCGCGGGGTCGATCACCTCGACCGGCCCGGGCAACCTCGTGCTGAACGGCAACAACAGCTTCACCAACCTCGGCATCTCGTCGGGCACGGTGACCGTCGGCACCAGCACCGCAGCCGGCATCGGCGGCATCTCGATGGGGGCGGGCACGACGCTTGCCGCAGGCACCAGCGGCCTCGTGTTGACCAACTTTGTCTCGACGGCCGGAGCCGGTCTGATCGATTCAGGGTCGGGCGTGTTCACGCTGGCGAACAACATCGTCGGCCCCGGTTCGATCACCAAGATCGGCACCGGTAACCTCGTGCTCGGCGGCAACAACAGCTTCACCAACCTTGGCATCACCACGGGTACCGTGACGCTGGGCACCAGCACGGCGGGCGGCAACGGCGGCATCAGCATCGGCGGCGGCACGACGCTCGCTGCGGGCGCAAGCGGTCTGATCATCGCCAATCCGATTTCGACCGCAGTCGTCGGCACGATCGCGACCAATGCCTTCGACGTGACGCTCAGCGGACCGATCGCGGGTCCGGGGTCGATCGTGAAGACCGGCAGCGGCACGCTCACCCTGACTGCAGCAAGCAGCTATGCGGGTTCGACGACGGTTTCGGCGGGCACCGTGCTCGTCAACGGCAGCCTGACCAACTCGGCGGTGCTGGTAAATTCGGGCGCCACGCTCGGCGGTACCGGCAGCGTTGCAGCGCTGATGGCACAGAGCGGCGGCCGGGTTGCCCCCGGCGTCGGCACCACTCCGGGAACGCTCAGCGTCACCGGTAATGCCGTGTTCGTTGCCGGTTCGACCTTCGCCGTCGACGTGACGCCGACCGCGGCCGACCGCTTGACCGTCGGTGGCACCGCGCAGTTGGCGGGCACGCTCGCGATCGCGCAGACCGGCGGCTTCATCGCGCCGTCGACGAGCTTCACGATCCTGTCGGCAGCAGGCGGTCGTTCGGGCACGTTCACGACGGTGACCAACACCAACCTCGCGTATAACCCGTTGGTCACCTACACGACCAACAACGTGTTGCTGTCGTTTGCGCCGAAGTCGCTGCTCGCGCAGGCGGGTGGTGCGTTCCTGACGCGCAACGAGTTCAACGTTGCCACCGCGTTCGATGCGGCAACGGCGGCCGGGTTCGATCCGACGCGGTTCCAGGCGTTGTTCGCCGCCGGGGTCAACGTTCCGGCTGCGCTCAACCAGCTTTCGGGCGAGGTGCATAGCGTCGAACGCCGCGTGGCGATGGACGATACGCGCTTCGTTCGCGAAGCGGCGCTCGACCGGCTCGGCAACGGGCTTCAGGCCATCGTCGGCAACCGCGATTCCGCAACGACGACGACTGCGGACAGCGGCCATAGCTACACGATCTGGGCGCGCGGCGTCGGCTCGTGGGGGTCGAACAGCTCCGATGGCAATGGCAGCCGCTTCAACACCAGCACCGGTGGCGCGATCGTCGGCATCGACATGGGCTTCAACGGCGGCAAGGTCGGCGCGCTGTTCAGCTACATCTCGAGCGACGTGAAGAACTTCGGGCTTGGTACGGCGACGGTCGAAAGCACCGGCGGCGCAGTTTATGCGGGTTATCGTCAGGACCACGGCCTCGCAGCAGCGGCAGGTGCGGCGTACGCCAGCGTCAAATCGCGTAGCAATCGTACGATTTCGATCCCCGGGCTCGAGCAGCCGCTCGCGGCACGGTCGGACGGCAACACCTATCAGGCGTTCGCCGATGTTTCGTACGACCTCGCGGCGGGAGCAACGACGCGCATCGAACCGTTCCTGCGCTTTGCGTGGGTGGCACTCGATACCGCGCCGTTCAGCGAAACCGGCGGAGTCGCTGCGGTGTCGTCGTTCAAGGGCAAGGGCGATACCGATGTCGAGACCGCGGGTCTGCGCGGCTCGGTCGCGATGGGGTCGTTCGGTGGCTTTGCGCTGAAGGCATCGGCGGGCATCCAGCACACCGGCGGCGATCGTTCGCCGACGGCGCTGCTCGCGCTCGCGGGCACCAACAGCTACGCCGCGATCAACGCGACCCCGGTCGACAAATGGGCGTTCGCGGGCGATCTGAGCGCCGAATTCCGCCTCGCCCCGACCGCGACCTTTGCGGTTGGCTACAGCGGCATCAACGGCAAGCGGACGAGCGACAACGGCGTTCGTGGCACGTTGACCTTCGGCTTCTAAGCGCACACGGCAATGCGGCGGCGGTCATCATTGACCGCCGCCGTTTGCTTGCGTAGCGGCTGACGGCATGGATTTTCAGTCAGACAATGCCGCCGCGGCGTGCCCAGAAGTGCTCGATGCGCTGATCGCCGCCAATCAACGAACGCCGGTCGCGTATGACGGCGACGCGTGGTCGCAGCGGCTGGACGGCGTGTTCGGTGAATTCTTCGGCCATGCCTGCGTGGTCCTGCCGGTTTCGACGGGCAGCGCTGCAAACGCGCTCGCGCTCGCTGCACTGGTCCCATCGTTCGGCGCGGTCGCGGCGCATGCGGACGCGCATATTCACGTCGACGAATGCGGCGCGCCCGAGTTTTTCACCGGCGGTGCGAAGCTGCTGCTGTGCCCCGGCGAGCATGGCAAGCTGACCCCCGACAGCCTTGATGCCGGGCTGATCGGGCATCGCGGCGACGTGCATCAGGTGCAGATCCGCGCATTGTCGGGCACGCAATCGACCGAAGCGGGCACGGTGTATACGCCCGCCGAGCTTGCCACGCTGGGCGACTATGCGGCGGCGCGCGGCTGGCGGTTCCAGCTCGACGGCGCGCGGTTTGCCAATGCGCTGGTGACGCTTGGCTGCCACCCCGGCGAAATCAGCTGGCGTGCCGGGGTCGATATCCTCAGCTTCGGCGCGATCAAGAACGGCGGTTTGTCGGCGGAAGCACTGGTGGTGTTCGACACCGACCTTGCCGCCGAACTGCGTTTCCGCCGCAAGCGCGCCGGGCAGATGCCAAGCAAGGGCCGGTTCCAGGCCGCGCAATTGCTCGCCTATATCGAAACCGGCGCGTGGCAGCGCAATGCTGCACGAGCCAATGCGGGCGCGCTACGGCTGGCGGCTGCGGCAGGCGCGCGGCTGCTGCATCCGGTCGAGGCGAATGAAGTGTTTGTCGGGCTCGGCGCGCACATCGGCGCTGTTCGTGCGCAGGGGTTCGGCTTTTACGATTGGGGCGCGCGCGATTCGGGCGAAGCGCGGTTCGTCGTCGCTTGGGATACGCCCGACGCCGACATCGACGCGCTTGCCGCGGCGCTCGCGCTTTTGCCGCCCACGGGCTAAAGCCCGGCGTGCCGCAACCGCGGCGGTTAGTCCTCGAGTCTCCGATCATGCATGACGTTACCGCCCCACCGCGTTTGCTCAGCCCGCGTGTGCTCGCGCAGTTCGTCACGGTAACGCTGATCTGGGGCTCGACGTGGCTGGTCATCCGGACGCAGCTCGGCGTGGTGCCGCCGTCATGGTCGGTAACGTACCGGTTTCTGCTGGCGGCGGTGGTGATGTTTGCCTTTTGCATCGCAACCGGGCGGCCGCTGCGATTGGGCCGCAAGGGGCAATATTTTGCCGTGGTGGTCGCGGTGCTGCAATTCTCGCTTAATTTCAACGCGGTCTATCGCGCCGAGCAATATCTGACATCGGGCATCGTGGCGGTGGTGTTCGCGCTGCTGGTGGTGGCGAATGCGGCATTTGCCCGGATCGTGCTCAAGACGCGGGTCACGCGCGGCTTTGCGCTTGGCGCCGCGCTCGGCATCGCCGGCGTGCTGGCGATGTTCGCGCCCGATTTGCAGATCGCCGGGGCGCGTGGCCCCGCGCTGCTCGGGCTGGCGTTTGTCAGCGCGGCCGTGCTGTGCGCGTCGGCGGCAAATGTGCTGCAGGCGACTCCGCTCGGGCGCAGCCTGCCGATCGAAGCGACGCTGGCGACGGCAATGTTCTACGGCGCGCTGCTCGATGCGGCGGGTGCGTTCTGGCTCAACGGCGCGCCGGTGTTCGAATGGCGTGCGGGCTATGTCGCGGGGCTGGCCTATCTTGCAGTTGTTGCTTCGGTGATTGCGTTCAGCCTGTATTACAGCCTGATCCGCAGCATCGGTCCGTCGCGCGCCGCCTATACCGGAGTCGTCATCCCGATCGTCGCGCTGTCGCTGTCGACGGTGTTCGAAGGCTATCGCTGGACCTGGGTGGCGGCCGGCGGTGCGGTGCTGGCGTTGACCGGGCTGGTAGTGGCGCTGCGCAGTCGCGACGCCTAGCTGAACAGCGCCAGCTTCGGCATGTTCGGCAACTGCGCGCGGCGGGCGATCGTCAGGCGGCTGATCGGCGCAGCCTCGACTGCAAAGCGGCTCGGCGTCAGCCCGACGAACGTCTTGAATTCGCGGATGAAGTGCGACTGGTCGTAAAACGCATCGCCGGCGGCTTCGGACCAATTATGCGCGTCGCCGTTGCCCAGCCGGACTGCCGCCTGCAACGCGCGGTATTTGCGCGACATCAGTTTCGGCGCGCCGCCATAGATGCGCCGCGACAGCCGCTCGATCTGGCGCGAACACAGCCCCGACCGCGCCACCAGCGTATCGACTTGCGGACTGGTCGATGCAGTCAGCCAGCTATCGGTCAGGTCGGTAAACCAATAGGGCACCGAATGCGCGCTTGCCGCGAGCTTGGTGAAAAACTGGTCGGCGGCAGCGACTCGCGCCGCGTCGTCGGTGGCGCTGGCGAGCTGGTCGAGGCAGGTCACGGCGGCCACCGCGTCGATGTCGCGGAAGTCGACCAGTGCGTCGGCATGGGCATCGGCATCGGCCCCGATCAACGCCGCCCATCCCGCCGGCAGCAGTCCCGCGCCGAACGCCGTCAACGGGCCTTGCGTCGAAAACTCGACCGGGGCCGCCGTCGGACCAGACAGCATCACCTCAGGACAGGCCTCGATACAACCGCCGCCAAAGCGAAACGTGCAAGTACCGCGAACGCGAAACCGAACTTGCGGAAGCTCGGCACGAATCAAGTCCGTGAACGGGGCCTCGGCCTCGAACCAGTAATAGGACGAGATATACCGCCTAAGCGGTGGTGCCGGCGTAAAATAGCGGATCGTTACCACGGGTCATGCCCCCTGCAGTCTGTTCCGGTAGCCTGTTACCAGTCTATTCGCAATATATTAACCATACGTGATAGGGTGTGAAAAAACCCGGCCAGCGGGTCGGCTGGCCGGGTGGAGTGAGGGTGCGTGGGCAGTGCCGACGCGCCCTTCGGGTCGCAGGCTGTGGATAAGCGGGCGACCGGCACGCGTATTGTATGAATCCGACTCCATTGCCATTGTGGAATGATGTTCAAGACATTGCGGCCATTGCTGTTCCGGATCGATCCCGAGCGCGCGCACGCGCTAACGATTGCAGCGCTGGGACTGGGGTTGGGGCCACGCGCCGGGCCGGACGATTCGATCCTGCAGACCACGCTGGCGGGGATGGTGCTGCCCAATCCGATCGGGCTGGCGGCGGGGTTCGACAAGAATGCCGCTGTGCCCGATGCGATGCTGCGGCTGGGGTTCGGCTTCGTCGAAACCGGGACGGTGACGCCGCTGCCGCAGCCGGGCAATCCGCAGCCGCGGCTGTTCCGGCTGGTAGAGGACGACGCGGTGATCAATCGGCTGGGGTTCAACAACGCCGGGCTGGCGCACCACGTCGCGCGGCTGGCGGCGCGGCGCGGACGCCCGGGCGTCGTCGGCGTCAACATCGGTGCGAACAAGGACAGCGCCGACCGCATCGGCGACTATGTCACCGGTATGGCGGCAGCGGGGCCGCACGCCAGCTATGTCACCGCGAACATCTCGTCGCCCAACACGCCGGGGCTGCGCGGGCTGCAGACCCGCGCCAGCTTGACCGAACTGATCGCGCGGTTGCAGCCGCTGGCCGGCGGCCGCCCGTTGTTCATCAAGGTTGCCCCCGACCTGACGCCCGACGAGATCGACGCTGTTGCCGAAGTCGCGCTGGGCGGCGGCGTCAGCGGGCTGATCGTGTCGAACACCACGCTCGCGCGCCCGCCGCTGCGGTCGCCCAACGGCGATCAGCACGGCGGCTTGTCGGGCGCGCCGCTGTTCGCGCCGTCGACCGAGGTACTCCGCCACTTTGCGCGCGCGACCGCCGGCAGGCTGCCGCTGATCGGCGTCGGCGGGATCGCGAGCGGTGCCGACGCCTATGCCAAACTGCGCGCCGGGGCGACCGCAGTGCAGCTTTATACCGGCATGGTATTTCACGGGCCCGGACTGGTGGTGCGGATCAAAACCGAGCTCGCCGCGCTGCTGCGCCGCGACGGGTGTGCCAGCGTCGGTGACGCAATCGGGGTCGACGCTTGATCGCCCCCTGCCGAAGTCTATGGTTGGTGTTCAAGGGCCTTGGGGAATTGCCGTGAAGCGTTGGTTGATCGTTCTACCGTTGATTTGCGCTGCGTGCGCGACCCGGGCGCCGGCTCCGGTGGCCACCGCCGCCGGGGTTCCCGCGATCGTCAGTGCAGCCGACCCCCGCGCCGCCGAAGCCGGGCGCACCATGCTGCGGCAGGGCGGTAGCGCGATGGACGCGATGGGGGCAATGCTGCTCGCGCTGACCGTGGTCGAGCCGCAATCGTCGGGCATCGGCGGCGGCGGGCTGCTGGTTTATCAGGCGGCGGGCGGTTCCGTGCCCGCGACGTTCGACGGGCGCGAGACGGCCCCGCAGGCAACCGGCCCGGCGCTGTTCCTCGACGCCGAAGGCAAGCCGCTTTCGACCAAGATTGCGATCCCCGGCGGGCGCAGCGTCGGCGTGCCGGGCAATCTCGCCATGCTCAAGCTGGCGCATGCGCGCTTCGGCAAGCTGGCGTGGGCCAGACTGTTCGACCCGGCGATCGCGCTGGCGGAGGGTGGCTTCACGATCTCGCCGCGGCTGGCGTCGGCGATCGCTGCCAAGCGCGAAGTGCTGTCGCGGCAGCCCGCCGCTGCGGCGCTGTTCCTCAACGCCGATGGCAGCGGCAAGGCGGCGGGCACCCGGCTGGTCAACCCGGCGCTCGCTGCGACGCTGCGGACGATTGCCGCCAACGGCCCCGAAGCGTTTTACGCGGGGCCGATCGCTGCCGACATCATCCACGCCGTGCAGACCGCGCCGACCAATCCGTCGACGATGGTGGCGCGTGACCTGACGTTGTACCGCGCGCACGAACGCGCGCCGGTGTGCACCGCGTATCGCGCGTGGCGGGTGTGCGGCATGGGGCCGCCGTCGGCGGGCGGGATCGCGGTGCTGGCAATCCTCAAGCAGCTCGAAGGCTTCGATCTCGAAGCGCTGGGCGTCGGCAACCCGGTCAGCTGGCATGTGCTGGCCGAAAGCGAGCGGCTCGCGTTTGCCGACCGCGAGGCCTATGGCGGCGACGCCGATTTCGTCAACGTGCCAGTCAAGGGGATGACCGACGCGGGTTACCTGCGCGGGCGCGGCGCGCTGATCCATGCCGACCGGACGCTGGCGAGCGCACCGCCCGGATTGCCGCCGGGCGCGCCGAAGCGCGCGATCGGGGCGGGGGCGGAAATCCCGTCGACCACCTCGTTCGCTGCGGCCGACGCGCGCGGCGATGTCGCGTCGCTGACCTCGACCGTCGAGGGCGGGTTCGGCTCGGGGCTGGTGTCGGGCGGCTTCGTGCTCAACAACGAACTGACCGATTTCAACTTCGTCCCCAATGTCGGCGGCGTGTCGGTGGCGAACCGCGTCGAGCCCGGCAAGCGCCCGCGCTCGTCGATGGCGCCGACGCTGGTCTATGACCGGTCGGGGCATGTGGTGCTGGCGATCGGTGCCGCGGGCGGGCCGACCATCCCGGCGCAGGTGGCGAAGGCGATCATCGGCGTGCTCGACTGGAAATTGCCCGTGCAGGACGCGATCGCGCTCCCGGTGATGATGGTGTTTGGCGACGCGCTGGTGATCGAGGACGGCCCACAGGGCGCACGGCTGGCGGCGATGCAGCCGGCGTTGAAGGCGCTCGGCCATGCACGCAGCATCGTCACTGCGCTGCCGTATAAGGCGAACGGCATCGAACGGATTGGCAGCGGCTGGCGCGGCGGGGCGGACCCGCGCAGCGAAGGCGTGGCGCTCGGGCTGTGAGCCGCGCGCCCACCGTCAGCGCGGCCGACCGTGCCGACCGCACCGCCAACCTGGTGCTGCTGTTCCTCGATCAGGCGGCGCATTTCGGCGATGCACCGTTCCTGTGGCGCAAGGCGGCGGGCGCGTGGCAGCCGATGTCGTGGGCGGCGGTGGCGGCCGAAGTCGCAAAGTTGGCCGAGGCGTTGCGCGCCGCCGGGATCAAGCGCGGCGACCGGGTGGTGCTGGTCAGCGAAAACCGCCCCGAATGGTGCATTGCCGATCTGGCGATCATGGGCGCGGGCGCAATCACGGTGCCGACCTATGTGACCAATACCGTTGCCGACCATTTGCACATCCTTGAAAACAGCGGCGCGGTGGCAGCGATCGTTTCGACCGCAAAGCTTGCCGCGGTGCTGTTGCCCGCCGTGTATCAGACGGCGGCGTGCCGGACGGTGATCGGTATCGAGCCGCTGCGCATCGGGCAGGAATCGGGGGTGGTGATCTGCGGCTGGGACGAATTGCTCGCCGTTCAGCAGGGCGATGTTCGCGCGCTGCGCAGCCAGGCGACGGCGCAGCGGCACGATCTTGCCTGCCTGATCTATACCTCGGGGACCGGCGGTGCGCCGCGCGGCGTACGTCAGCACCACGGTGCGATCCTGCAGAATGTCGCGGCGGCAGCGGCGATCATCGAGGAGGATTTCGAGCCCGCTCCCGATGTGTTCCTGTCATTCCTGCCGCTCAGCCATGCCTATGAGCACACCTGCGGGCAGTTCGTCGGCATCGGGCTGGGCGCGCAGACCTATTATGCCGAGGGGCTGGAAAAGCTTGCGGCCAATATGGAGGAAGTGCGCCCGACGCTGATGGTGGTGGTGCCGCGGCTGTTCGAGGTGCTGCGCACGCGCATCGCCAAGGGCATCGAAAAGCAGGGCGGCACGGCGATCACACTGTTCAACAATGCGCTGCGGCTCGGGCGCAAGCGCTACGAGCGCGGCGGCACGCTGCCGCTGTTCGACCGGGCGTTCGACGCGGTGCTCGACCGGACGGTGCGCAAGCGCGTGCAGGCGCGCTTTGGCGGGCGGCTGAAGGCGCTGGTTTCGGGCGGCGCGCCGCTCAATCCCGATGTCGGGATGTTCTTCGAATCGCTCGGGCTGACGCTATGCCAGGGGTATGGCCAGACCGAGGCCGGGCCGCTGATCTCGTGTAACCGGCCCGCCGCGCGCATCAAGATGCACAGCGTCGGCCCGGCGCTGCGCGGCACGCAGATCCGCATCGCCTCCGACGGCGAAATCCTCGTGCGCGGCGAACTGGTGATGGACGGCTATTGGATGAACGACGTCGAAAGCCATCGCGCGTTGCAGGACGGCTGGCTGCACACCGGCGATATCGGGCATTTCGATGCCGACAAGCATCTGGTCATCACCGACCGCAAGAAGGACATTATCGTCAACGACAAGGGCGACAATGTCGCGCCGCAGCGGGTCGAGGGGATGCTGACGCTGCAACCCGAAATCCTGCAGGCGATGGTCTATGGCGACAAGCGCCCGTATCTGGTCGGCATCGTCGTGCCCGATCCCGAATGGGCGCTAACATGGGCGCATGAGAAGGCGATGCCGCGCGACCTTGCCCTGCTGGCGCGCGAACCCGAATTCCAGCGTGCAATGATGGCGGCGGTCGACCGCGTCAACGCGCGCGTCGCAGTGGTCGAACGTGTCCGCCGCGTGCTCATCGCCGAAGCGCCGTTCACGGTTGAAAACCAGCAGATGACGCCGTCGCTCAAGATCCGGCGGCATGTGCTGAAAGACGTGTACGGGGCGTGGCTGGATGCGCTGTACGGCTGAGCCGCGCCCGGTTTTCAGCTCCGCTCGATCTCGGCGGCGGCAGCGTCGAGCGCGGCCGCGATGCGTGCCGCCTGCGCCTCGTCGAGGTTGCCGCGCCCCAGCCGCAGCCGGAGTGCAACGCGCAGATTGGCCATGCCGCGAATGATCCGCGGGCCGAAATCGGCGGGGCTGGCGGCGTCGGCCATCCGCGCGAAGATACCGTCGACCGTCGCCTGATTTTCGGCGAGATGCGCGGTGCCTTCGGGGGTGATCGTGTACAGCCGCTTGGTCGATTCGGTGGTCGTCGCCACCGTCACCAGCCCAAGCTCCTCGAGCAGCGTCAGCGTCGGATAAACTACACCGGGCGACGGCGCATAGGCTCCGCCGAGCCGCGTTTCGATCTCCTTGATCAGTTCATAGCCGTGGCGCGGTGCCTCGGCGATCAACGCGAGGATCAGCAGCCGCAGGTCGCCGTGCTGAAACATCCGGCTGCCACGCCCGAACCGTCCGCCGCCAAAGCGACCGCGGCCTTCGTGATGGGGGCCGTGGCCCCCGCGATGTCGATGCATGTGCATCATATTTCGTCTCCATTTTGATATATCGAATTATCTCGATGAAACCGATATATCTAAATGCAGTTCAATTACAAGGGGTGGGGCCCGATTGTTTTTTCTAACGGACGGTTTTGGGCAGCGTCACCGGGGTATATTTGCCAAAGATGCAGCTGCCATAGCTGGTGTGCGTGGTCAGGTCGGCGACTTCGAAGATGTCGCCGGCGCAGATCTGGCTGATCGTGGTGCGCGTGATGATCGTCGCGCGGTCATCGAGCCGTGGGCATTCGTTCGGCAGGTCGTTGCGGTACCATTGCCGCCCGACGCGGTACAGGATCGTGCGCGTGTCGATCACGCGCTGATTGTCGGTCAGCCGCTGCGTCAGGCAATTGACCGGCGCGCCGCTCGCCACCCCGGCAGCGGCGGGTGGCGGCGCATCGGCGACGGTGGTTGCAGCACAGGCTGCGAGCAGCAGCGGCGCGGTCAGGCGGGCGAGGCGGGGTGCAGGCATGATCCAAACTCCCAGAGCAACTAACGACTATCCCCGAAATACATCCTTTGCGGCGCGCCGGGCAGCGAATTCTGCAACGTCGGGCGCGCGGACGAACGGATTGGTCGCGCGCTCGCGGCCGATCGTCGACGGCACTGTGGGGCGGCCAGCGGCGCGCAGCTCGGCAATTTCGGCAACCCGGGAGATCAGCGCGGCGTTGTCGGGCTCGACAGTGACCGCAAAGCGCGCATTGGCGGCGGTATATTCATGCGCGCAGAACACGCGCGTATCGTCGGCGAGCGCCATTAGCTTGGCGAGGCTGGCGGCCATTTGCGCCGCCGTCCCTTCGAACAATCGTCCGCAGCCGAGCGCGAACAGCGTGTCGCCGCAAAACAGCGTCTTCGACTGCGCATTGTAATAGGCATTGTGCCCCGCCGTATGGCCGCCGACGTCGATAACGTCGAACATCGACACGCCAACGGCGACGCGGTCGCCCTGCGTCACGGCGCGGTCGATGCCCGGGATTTTCGCGGCTTCACCGGCGGGGCCGGTGATGCGCGCGCCGGTCGCCGCCTTGATCGCAAGGTTGCCGCCGACATGGTCGGGGTGCCAGTGCGTGTTGAGGATGTCGGTGATCGTCCAGCCGCGCGCGTGCGCCTCGGCAAGCACCGGCTCGGCGACCGCCGGGTCGATGACCGCTGTCGCGCCGCTGTCGTCATGCGCCAGATAGACGTAATTGTCGGTCAGCACTGCGATCTGAACGACTTCGAGCATTACCAAACGCCCGTGTTGGCCATCGATGCCCATGGCTCGGCGGGCGACAGGCGGCCACCGGCCTGCAGCAGCTCGATCGAGATGCCGTCGGGCGAGCGGACGAACGCCATGTGGCCGTCGCGCGGCGGGCGGTTGATCGTCACGCCGCCGTCGTGGAGCCGCTGGCAGGTCGCATAAATATCATCGACGGCATAAGCCAGATGCCCGAAGTTGCGCCCGCCGGTATAGCCACCCTCGTCCCAGTTATGCGTCAGCTCGACCTGCGCAGTCTCGTCGCCCGGCGCGGCAAGGAAGACCAGCGTGAACCGCCCGGCTTCGTTGTCGAACCGCTTGAGCTCGGTCAGCCCGAGCAGCGCAAAAAACTTCAGTGTCGCATCGATATCGGTGACGCGGATCATGGTGTGCAGATATTTCATCGAGGCCGCTTTCGTTTACGAGTCAGCAACACTAGCGCCGTGCAGCGCGGTCGCCTACCCCGGGTTTTCGGCGAGCGCCTTTGTCGCGGCGTCGGCGGCAGGCGATCCCGGCGCACCCTTGACGACGGCGGTCCACGCGCTGCGCGCGAGCGCGGTCTTGCCCTGCGCGGCGGCGATATTGCCCGCCTCGACCCCGACATCGGGATCGTTCGGTGCGCGCTTCGCCGCCTCCAGAATAGCGCGTTCGGCCGCCGGCAGGTCATGCTCGCGCCGGGCCAGCGTGGCGCGCAGCAGCCAGCCGAACGGCGACGCGGGATCGAGCCGCGTCGCCCGGTCGAGATCGGCGCGCGCCGCGGTCAGCTGCCGAAGCTCGACCGCGACCCGGGCGCGGTCCACCAGCAGTGCCGCCGTGCGCGGCGCCGCGTTGCCCGACGCGGTGATCCCCGAACTCAAATACGCCAGCGCCGCCGCCGGCTGACCGCCGAGCATCGCGGCGTTACCCGCCTGACCCCACAGGTCGGCGACATTGGGATCGCCCTCGGCTTCGGCGGCGCGCGCAGTCGCCTCGAGCGCGGTCGCTGCCTCGGCATAGGACCCCTTGGCGACATAGGCGAGCGCGAGGCAATGCCGCGCGGGCACCCCGCCATTGGCATCGCCGCGCCACTGCATCGCCCGGTCGATCGCCTGATCGGGCGCGCTTTGCACAAGCTCGAGACACGCGCGGTAGCGGGCGGCCTGGTCGGCGTCGCGCACCGGCGCGGCAGTCGCGCCCGATGCTGCACCGGCGAGTGCAATCAAAATCAGTGCGCGCGGCATCGGCGGTCTCCAAGGGCAGGCGGCAGCAGCGTAATCCTGCCGCCTGCACCTGCGCTGAACGGCACCTAGCCTAGCGCGCGAGGAAGTCCACCAGCGCCTTGCTGACCTCGTCCTTGTGCGTCGCAAGCAAGCCGTGCGGCCCGTCGATTTCGATCAGCTTCGATCCCGGAATGCCGCGCGCCGCAGCGCGCCCGCTGACCGCGATCGGCACGGTCTTGTCGGCGGTGCCGTGCAAAATCAGCGTCGGCATGGTGAACGCCGCAAGGTCGCCGCGGAAATCGGTCCGGCCAAACGCATCGACGCAGTCGAGCGTGCCCTTCAGTCCGGCCTGCAGCGCGACTTGCAACGATGCCGCCACCACCTCGTCGCTGACCGGTTTCGACACCAACCCGACGCCGTAGAAATCCTTGAGAAACCCCGCGAGGAATTTCGGGCGATCGGCCTGGATCCCGGCTTTGATCTTGTCGAACTCCTCGCCGGGAACCCCGTCGGGGTTGTCGCCGGTCTTGAGCATGAACGGCACGACCGACGCGA
The DNA here is from genome assembly GCA_038225475.1 of Sphingomonadales bacterium. GTDB lineage: Bacteria > Pseudomonadota > Alphaproteobacteria > Sphingomonadales > Sphingomonadaceae > Polymorphobacter_B. Next base: position 281,544 of record JBBRRA010000002.1, on the reverse strand, counting down.
TCAGCGCTGCCGCGCGGACGCCGCCGTGGCGCGATACGAAGCGCGCGACCTCGCCGCCGCCCATCGAAAAGCCGACCAGCGCGGGGTTTTCGGCCCCGGTCGCGGCGATCACATCGGCAAGATCGTCGGCAAGCGTGTCATAGTCGAAGCCGCTCCACGGCTGCTCCGACCGGCCAAAACCGCGGCGGTCGTAAAAGATCACGCGGTGCCCGGCGTTCGCCAGCGCCAGCGCCTGATCGTCCCAGCTGTCGGCGCTCAGCGGCCAGCCGTGGAGCAGCACCACCGGGCGGCCATGCCCCCAGTCCTTGACGTACAGGGTGGTGCCGTCGCGCGTTTTGACCATCGCCATGACCATTCTCCTGAAAGGGGGCGTCTCCCGAACGTGCCGTCCGGTCGCCGGTTCCGAAATGTCGCGGCGCAATCATAGCCGTGGCGGCGGCGGCACTTGGTGCTATGATGGCAGGTGCCTGCCTGTTGGAAAGGGCCAAAGTCGATGTCGCCTGCGCGTCTGAAATTCGCCGCTGCTTTTGGCTTGCTGCTGCTGATCCCGGCTCCGGCGGTCGTCCAGGCCGCGCCCGAAACCAACACTTATAAACAACTCGACGCGTTGATGGACGTCTTCGAACGCGTCCGCGCCGACTATGTCGACAAGGTCGACGACAAGACGCTGATCGAAGGCGCGATCAACGGCATGCTTGCCAGCCTCGACCCGCATTCAAGCTATATGGGCCCGCGCGATTTCGCGCAGATGCGCCAGACGACCGACGGCGAATATGGCGGGCTCGGATTGACCGTCAGCACCGAGGACGGCGCGGTCAAGGTGATCGCCCCCACCGACGATACGCCGGCGGCGCGCGCCGGGATCAAGGCGGGCGATTTTATCACGCGGATCAACGGCGACCTGTTGTACGGCGTGTCGCTGAACGAGGCGGTCGACAAGATGCGCGGCCCGGCGGGCACCGACATCAAGATCACCGTGGTGCGCGAGGGCACGATCAAACCGCTTGAATTCACGCTGCGGCGCGAAGTCATCCAGATCAAGCCGGTCAAATGGGAAGTGAAGGGCGACGCGGGCATCATCCGTATTTCGACGTTCAGCAAGCAGACCGGCCCGGCCACGCGCGCCGCGATCGCCGCGATCGAAAAGCAGCTTGGTCCGAAGCTCGCGGGCTTCGTCGTCGACCTGCGCTCGAACCCCGGCGGCTTGCTCGACCAGTCGATCGAGGTTTCGGACGCTTTCCTCGACCGCGGCGAGATCGTCTCGCAGCGGGGCCGCGCCAAGACCGATATTCAGCGCTATTATGCCCGCGGCGGCGACTTGACCGGCGGCAAGCCGGTGATCGTGCTGATTGACGAGGGCTCGGCATCGGCGGCCGAGATCGTCGCCGGTGCGCTGCAGGACCACCGCCGCGCGCTCGTCATCGGGCAGCGCAGTTTCGGCAAGGGGTCGGTGCAGACGCTGATCCCGCTCGGCGATGACAGCGCGCTGCGGCTGACCACCGCGCGCTATTATACGCCGTCGGGCCGGTCGGTGCAGGAAGCCGGTATCGAACCCGACATCGCCGTCCCGCAGCTTAGCGACGCGGCGCTCAAGGACCGGCTGCCGCACCTGCGCGAGGCCGACTTGCGTCGGCACCTGATCGCCGACGTCAAGGCCGACAACAAGCTGATCGAGACCGACGAAAAGTCCGATCCGCGCTTTGCCGCGACCGCCGACGCGCTCAAAAAGGCCGGCGTCACCGACTATCAGATGGACTATGCGCTCAAGGTGCTGACCCGGCTCGACGGGGTTGCGCCGGTGCAGACCGCATCGAAATAGCGGACCGAAATGCGCCGGGCGGCGTTGTGGCGGGATGAGCAATCCCGAAATCCGCGTGCTGCCGTCGCCGGCGACGGTTCTCGTCGCCATCTGTCGCAAGTGCGGCAAAAAGCTTGGCGGCGGGTTCGGCAAGGACCGCGACCGCAGCCTTGCAAAGACCCTGCGCGCCGATCTGGGGCTGGCGAAGGGCAAGCGCGCCGCGGTGCGCTTTGTCGAAACCGCCTGCCTCGATATTTGCCCGAAGGGTGCGGTCGTCGTGGTGCGCGGTGACCGGCCCGCGTCGACGCTGATCGTGGCGCGCGGCGCGCCGAGCGCGCTGGTGGCAACCGAACTGGGTCTGATTGCCGCGACCGCGACAAAGCACGGAACCTGAGGCGCGGCCTGTCGTTCCGCATCCGATCGAACTCACCCTCCAAAGGAGCCTTCAAATGGCAAAAGCCCCCGCCAACGACGCTGCACAGCCGCAGTACAAGGTCGATTACCGCGAAATCCAGGCGTTCGGCACGCTCAAGAAGCTGCCGATCGGCCTCAAGGACAATGTGCGCTCGCAAAGCGTCGAGATCCTGAACCAGGTGCTCGCCGATACGATGACGCTGCGCGACATGTATAAAAAGCACCACTGGCAGATGTCGGGTGCCACTTTCTATCAACTGCATCTGCTGCTCGACAAGCATTACGAGGAGCAGGCGGCGCTCGTCGATATGATCGCCGAGCGGATCATGGCGCTGGGCGGGATCAGCATCGCGATGGCCCCCGATGTCGCCGAGATGACACGCATCCCGCGCCCGCCGAAGGGCCGCGAAGACGTGCCGACGCAGCTCGCCCGGCTGCTCGAAGCGCACGAGATCATCCTTGGCCAGGCGCATGAAGGTGCCGATATGGCCGACGAAGCCGGCGACGACGGCACCAACGACCTGCTGGTGAGCAACATCATCCGCACCGGCGAACCGCAGGTCTGGTTCCTCGCCGAGCATCTCGCCGAAACCGACCTCGTTCGCAGCGAAAAGTAAGCCGCACCGCCATCCCCGCGACCTTGCGGGGATGGCGGTCGGGCTTTGCACCAAGCCCATCCCGCGCTACAGCAGCCACTCCATCGGCTGACCCGGGAATGCGCGCTTGCTGCGAAAGCTTTACGACCGGCTGCTGGTGCTTGCGGGGCGGCCCAATGCGGAACGCTGGCTGGCGCTGGTCGCGTTCATCGACGGCGCGATTTTCACGCTGCCCCCCGAGCTGCTGCAGCTGCCGATGTCGATCGCGCGTCCGGAGCGCGCGCTTCGCTATGCACTGATCGGCACCGTTGCGTCGGCGATCGGCGGTGTCATCGCTTATTTCATCGGCGCGACGCTGTTCGACGCGGTCGCCACGCCGCTGCTGCACCTGCTCGGCAAGCAGGCCGAGTTCGACCATTTCACCGCCGCCGTGCGCAGCAACGCGTTATTGTGGCCGCTATTCTATCTGCTCGCGCCGATGCCGGCCGCGGTTGCGGCGGGCAGCCTCAAGCTCGGGCTGGTTGCCGCCGTCGGCTCGGCGATCGTCGGGCGCGGCTCGCGCTATGTCATTGTCGCGCTGCTGCTCAAGCGCTTCGGCGCGGTCGCTGAACATTATATCGAAGCGCATTTCCACCGCGTGCTGATGGCTGCAGCCGCGCTGTTCGGCGGCTTTGTGCTGGTCCGCTATGCGCTCTGAAGCGCGCGCCACCGCGCTGATCCTGCTCGGGTCGAGCGCGCTGCTCGGCGGCGCGCTGGCGTTCCAGTATCTCGGCGGGCTGCAGCCGTGCGAGATGTGCCTGTGGCAACGCTGGCCGCATGTCGCCGCGCTGTGTCTCGCGCTGCTGGCGTGGGCGCTGCGCCATGACAAGCGCGTGCTGCTGCTCGCCGGGCTCAGCCTGCTGGTGACGGCGGCAATCGGGTATTTCCATGCCGGTGTCGAATATCATTGGTGGGCGGGCCCGGCCGCATGCACCGCGCAGGCGATGACCGGCAGTGTTGCCGATATCACCAAGATGGTGCTCGCGACGCCGTTGATCCTGTGCGATGCGGCGGCATGGACGCTGTTCGGGGTGTCGATGGCGGGATACAACGCGCTGCTGTCGACGCTGATTGGTGGAGCGAGTTTGTGGCTGACGTTGAAGCGCTGAAACCGCGCCTGCCGGGCGACGCACACGAAAGCGTCGAACAGATGATCCGCGTCGATCACGCCGGCGAATATGGCGCGGCGCGGATTTATGCCGGTCAGCTCGCGGTGATGGGCAACCGCACGCCCATCGCTGCCGAAATCGGCCGGATGAAGGCGCAGGAACAACGCCATCTCGATACGTTCAACCGATTGATCGTCGAACGCCGCGTCCGCCCGACGCTGCTCCACCCGATCTGGCACGTCGCCGGCTATGCGCTGGGCGCGGCGACTGCGCTGCTCGGCCCGACCGCGGCGATGGCCTGCACCGTCGCAGTCGAAACCGAGATCGACCGCCATTATGCCGCGCAACGCGCCGCGCTCGCCGGATCCGATCCCGAGCTGGAGGCGCATATCGCCGATTTCCAGGCAGATGAAGTCGAACACCGCGACACCGCCGCCGCGCACGTCGGCGACACCGGCGGCTTCGGGATGATGACCCGGGTGATCCGCGCCGGCTGCCGCGTGGCGATCGCGCTGACGCAACGGGTTTAGCCGCCGGTTTTATCCCCCGAGGCGGCGACAAATCGCCCGCGTCCTGTTAGCCTCGTGGATACTTGCGGCGGGTGGTTGCGGCGTTCCAAAGGGAATTGCGTCCGATGGGGGCAATGTCGGTTCGGCACGAACTCAGCGCACTGTCGCTCGGTCGGTTCGAGGTGGCGGAGCGTCGCGTGGTGCTGCCCGATACCGCGCTCGATCTGGCATGGGTCGATGGTCGCATCGATGTGATCGGGCCGATGACGGTCGCGCGGGCGTCGCGGTACCGCGTCGGGCAACGTGTCGAGCTGTTGTCGGTCGGTTCGGCAAATGCCGCGATGTGGCTCGGCATCCCGCTCAGCGAACTGACCGACATGGTCGTCGATTTGCGCGACATCTGTGGCGAGCGTGCACGGTGGCTGGAGGCGCGCTTCGAAGCCGGCACGGCGGGCGGGCTGGTTGGTACCGGCGCGCCCGCGCTGTCGCGCGCCGGTGCTGCGGCAACGGCGTTGGGGCGCGGCGCGACAGTCGGCGAGGTGGCGGCGGCGCTCAACCTGAGCGAGCGGCAGCTGACGCGGTCGTTCCATGCCGTTTTGGGGCTGCATCCGAAACGCTTTCAGCGGATTGCGCGGCTTCGCCGTGCGGTGGCAGCGGCCAAGGCGGGCGCGTCGCTGGCCGGGTCGGCGTTCGACGGCGGCTATGCCGACCAGGCGCATTTTACCCGCGAGATGACGGCGCTGACGGGGGCGCCGCCGCGTGCGATTCTGCCCAATGTCGGAAATGTTCAAGACGCGACGCTGCGCCTCGGCTGAATAGGCGTCGATGCGAAACGGTCATTGCACAGCTCGAGACACCGTATCCCGGCGGCGCGTGGTGCGCGGCCTTGTGGTCGCAAGTTGGGTCGCCGCCGTGCCGTTTCGCCTCGGGGCGACAGTCGTTCACAGCGGGAATGGAAAGCGAATGCGCGAGCAGGACAATATCGACATCATCACGCGGCTACATGCGTTGATCTCGGCGGGACAGCTCGAGGCGGCGGCGTCGCTGTCGAGCGATCCGACGCGCAATCACGGCCGGGTTGTTCCGCGCCGGATGATATTGGCGATCCTTGGGGACATCAAAGCGACGTTTCCAGATATCAGCTTTGTCACCGAAGCGATCGTCGCCTCGGGGTCGAACGTCATGGTGCGGTGCCGCTTCAAGGGCACGCATCTCGGCATCGGCAAACTGCCGATCAACGGCGGACTGATGATCGGTGTCGAGCCGACCGGGCGGCAGATCGATGTCCAGCATATCCATTGGTACGGGCTCGAAAACGGGCTGGTCACCGACCATTGGGCCAGCCGCGACGACATCGGCATGATGCAGCAGCTGGGGTTGCTCCCCGAAACCAAGTTCGACTTCGGCAAGCTCGTTGCACCGCCGAGCCCGTAACGCTGGGGCTCGTTGCCGGTACTGGATGGGTTGACAGAATCGACCTATTTGGTACATACTGCAGCTATGAAACCAAACGCTATGCCCGACAATCGACCGCAGCGCCGACGTCCGCCCACAAGCCGCATTGGTCGCCGAAAAACGATTTCCCCCTCGGCGCGCCGGTAAAGTTAGACGGGTTAGGCGGTGCTTATGCGACCAGCCCGAGTGCCGCCACCAACCGGCAGTCGATAACCAGTCCCGCGCTGCGCCGGGCGGCGAGCCAGTGCGGCAGGTCGGCGATCGGCACGACGTGGACGGTGATGTCCTCGTTGCCGACGCCGCCGCCGGGACCGGTGCGGGTCAGCCCGGTGGCCTTGAACAGCGTGAACATCTCGCTCGACATGCCCGGCGAGGTGGCGAACGCGCCGCACTCCTGCCAGTGCGTGGCGGTAAAGCCGCTCTCCTCGTGCAGCTCGCGCGCTGCCGCGCGCTGGGCATGTTCGGGCACGCCGTCGTCGCCGATCAGCCCGGCAGGCAGCTCGATCGTGCGAACGCCCAGCGGCACGCGGAACTGTTCGACCAGCACGATCTCGTGCGCCGCGGTCAGCGCGAGGATGACGGCAGCGCCGATGCCGCTGACCCGCGCCGCATATTCCCACGTCCCGTCGCGGTGCACCTCGAGATACTTGCCGCGCCATTCGACGCTCACCGGTTGAGCCGCCCGTCGATCAGCGCCTGGACGACGCCGGGGTCGGCGAGCGTCGACGTATCGCCAAGGCTACCGAAGTCGTTTTCGGCGATCTTGCGCAGGATGCGCCGCATGATCTTGCCGCTGCGCGTCTTGGGCAATGCCGGGGTCAGATGGATATGATCGGGCGTGGCGATCGGGCCGATATGTTCACGGACGCAGAACTTGAGTTCGGTCAGCAGCTTGTCCGACGTTTCGACCCCGGCGTTGAGCGTCACATAGGCATAGATGCCCTGGCCCTTGATGTCGTGCGGGAAGCCGACGACGGCGGCCTCGGCGACATCGGGGTGCGCGACGAGCGCGCTTTCGACTTCGGCGGTGCCCATGCGGTGCCCGCTGACGTTGATGACATCGTCGACCCGCCCGGTAATCCACCAATAGCCGTCCGCGTCGCGGCGCGCGCCGTCACCGGTGAAATACAGACCTTTATAGGTGCTGAAATAGGTCTGCACGAAGCGGTCGTGATCACCCCACAGCGTTCGCGCCTGCCCCGGCCAGCTGCGGGTGATGACAAGGTTGCCCTCCGCCGCCCCGTCGACGAACCTGCCCTCGGCATTGACCAGCGCGGGCTCGATGCCGGGCAGCGGCAGCGTTGCCGACCCGGGCTTGAGCCGCGTCGCGCCCGGCAGCGGCGAGATCAGGATGCCACCGGTTTCGGTCTGCCACCACGTGTCGACGATCGGCAGCTGCCCCTTGCCGACGACGCGGTGGTACCAGCGCCACGCCTCGGGGTTGATCGGCTCGCCGACCGAGCCGAGCAGCCGCAGGCTCGACAAATCGTGGCGCAGCACCGGCGCATCGCCGTCGCGCATCAGCGCCCGCAGCGCGGTCGGAGCGGTATAGAAGATGTTGACGCGGTGCTTGGCGATCGTCGCCCAGAAGCGGTCGACATCGGGCCACGTCGGTACGCCTTCGAACATCAGCACGGTCGCCCCGGCGCTCAACGGGCCATAGACGATATAGCTGTGACCGGTCACCCAGCCGACGTCGGCCGTACACCAGAACAGTTCGCCCGCGCGGTAGTCGAACACCGTCTCGAAAGTCAGGTTCGCCCAGAGCAGATAGCCCGCCGAGCTGTGGACGACGCCCTTGGGCTTGCCGGTCGAGCCGCTGGTGTAGAGCAGGAACAGCGGGTCTTCGGCCGCCATCGGCTCGGGCGTGCAGGTCGTCGGCACTGTGGCGCTCAGCTCGTGCCACCAATGGTCGCGCTCGGGATGCATCGTTACCGGGGTGTGGTTGTGGCGAACGACGAGCACCGCCTCGACGCCGCCAGCGATGTCGATCGCCTTGTCGACCGCGGCTTTAAGCGTCAGCGGCTTGCCGGCCCGCGCGCCGCCGTCGGCGGTGATGACAAATCGACTGCCGGCATCGGTGATGCGCCCGGCGATCGCATCGGGCGAGAAGCCGGCGAACACCACCGAATGCACCGCACCGATCCGTGCGCAGGCAAGCATTGCGATCGCCGCCTCGGGGATCATCGGCAGATAGATGCTGACGCGGTCACCCTTTTCGACGCCGAGCCCGACGAGGACATTCGCCATCCGGCAGGTCTCGGCATACAGCTGGCGGTAACTGAGATAGCGCGGCGGCGTCGCCGGGTCGTCGGCCTCCCAGACGATCGCGAGCCGGTCGCCGTGCGCGTCGAGGTGCCGATCGAGGCAGTTCGCGGCGACGTTCAGGACCCCGTCCTCGAACCATTTGATGTCGACGGGATCCCACGACCAATTGCCCATCCGCGTCGGCGGCTTGAGCCAGTCGAGCCGCTTGACCTGCTCGCGCCAATACCCGTCGGGGTCGTCATGCGCCTGCGCGGTCAGCGCCAGCGCCGTTTGCGTGTCGATCCGCGTATGGACGCGCGCCGCGTCGGTAACCGGATACAGCGTTGCCTCGTCCATGATCTTCTCCACCCCGCGCCGACCATAGCCGCAACGCGCGCCGTTGGGCATCGTCCTAACGATGTCGAGCGCAACAATGTTTGCAACCGGCTCCTGTCCGGCAAAAGGCCGAGGCGATCAGGCGGCCGCGCGCGGGAAGTCGCCGGCCTTGCCGACCGCCGACACCAGCGGACGCCCGAGCACACCAGCAAACCAATGGTTCGCACCGATCAGCGCGCCCAGGTCGATGCCGCTGGCAACGCCGCTATGGTTGAGCAGGAATATCAGGTCTTCGCTCGCGATATTGCCGGTCGCTCCGGGTGCGAACGGACAGCCGCCAAGCCCGCCAAGGCTCGCGTCCAGCACCTCGACACCCGCCTGGAATGCCGCCCAGGCGTTGGCGATGCCCATGCCGCGCGTGTTGTGGAAATGCGCGCGCAGGCGAACGTGCGACGGGACCGCGGCGCGCACCGCGCCGACAAGGTCGCCGACCTGGGCTGGAACGCCGACACCGATGGTATCGGCAAGCGCGATCTCGATCGCACCGGCATCGGCCATTTCGGTCGCAATGGCGACGACCTGCGCCGGATCGACCGCGCCTTCGAACGGGCAGCCGAATGCCGCCGAAATGGTGACTTGCGGGACCAGCCCGGCCTGTGCGGCAAGGCGGAGCATCTCGCGGTTTTCGCGAACACCTTCGACGATCGTCTGGCCCTGGTTGCGCTGGCCGAACGTGTCGGAGGCGACGACGACGCAGCCCGCCTCGTCGATGCCGCGCTTGTTGCCTTCGCGGCTGGCAATCGCGCGCAGCACTCCGCGTTTGTTGAGGCACAGCCCGATGTACGACACCCCGTCGCGGTCGGGCAGCCCGGCAATCACGGCCTCGGCATCGGCCATTTGCGGCACGCGTCCCGGATGGACGAACGATGCCACCTCGATGCGGCTGACACCGGCGTCGAGCAATCGCGTGATGAGCGCGATCTTGCTGGCGGTTTCAACGACTTCGGCTTCGTTTTGCAAGCCGTCGCGCGGACCGACTTCGACAATCTGGACCATCGCAAATGTATACAAAGACTTGACGCTTCTGTATAGCGCGCAAATGACCAGTTGTGCACTCGCCGGCCTGCGGCTGATCGAAATGGGGCAGTTGATCGCCGGCCCGTTTTGCGGCCAGTTGATGGGGGATCACGGCGCCGAGGTCATCAAGATCGAACCGCCGGGCGTCGGCGACCCGATGCGGGCGTGGGGGCAGGGCAAGCCTTTGTGGTTCCCTCAGGTGGCACGCAACAAGAAATGCGTCACCCTCAACCTGCGTACCGTGCGCGGTCAGGATATCGTTCGGCAGCTGGTCGCCAAGTCGGACTTCCTGCTTGAAAACTTTCGCCCCGGCACGCTGGAGAAATGGCAGCTTGGCTATGACCGCATCAGCGCGGTCAACCCAGGCATCATTCTGATCCGCGTTTCCGGCTATGGCCAAACCGGTCCCTATGCACACCGCGCCGGCTATGGCTCGATCGGCGAAGCGATGGGCGGGATGCGCAATCTGGCAGGCGATCCGTCGACGCCGCCGAGCCGCGCCGGGCTATCGATCGGCGACTCGCTCGCCGCGACCTTTGCCTGCCTCGGTGCGATGATGGCGCTCAACGTCCGCCACCGCACCGGCGTCGGGCAGGTGGTCGACAGCGCGATCTACGAAGCGGTGCTCGCGATGATGGAGTCGACCGTGTCGGAATTTACCGAGGCGGGGATCACGCGCGAACGCACCGGCGCGATCCTGCCGGGGATTGCACCGTCGAACGTCTATCCGTGCACCGATGGCGAAATCCTGATCGGCGCCAACCAGAATTCGGTGTGGGCGCGGCTGGCGGCGGCGATGGGCCGCGCCGAGCTTGCCGAGGACGCTCGCTATTCGACGCATGTCGCGCGCGGAGCGCACCAGGCCGAACTCGATGCGCTGATTTCGGCGTGGACACAGCGCTTTGCCGCCGCCGAGCTGCTCGATTTGCTCGAGGCGCATGGGGTGCCGGCGGGCAAGATTTACAAGGCCCCCGATATGCTTGCCGATCCGCATTTCGCCGCGCGCGAGGCGCTGCAAAAGGTGGCGCACCCCGACTTCGCCAATTTGTGGATGCAAAGCGTGTTCCCAAAACTGTCTGCGACGCCCGGCGCGGTCCATTGGCCGGGGCCGGCGCTTGGCGCGCATAACGAGGAAATCTTTGGCGAACTGCTCGGCATGGGTGCAGCCGAGCGCGCAGGTCTTGCTGCCGACGGTGTGATCTAGCCGCCGTTGCGTTCGGTAAAGGCGTGATAGGCGCGGCGGATATGCGCGGTCATTACCGCCTCTGCCCAATCGGCGTCGCCGCGCGCGAACGCGGCGAGCAGTTCGCCATGTTCGGCGGCGCTGCGTTCGAGCTGGGCGCGGTCATAGTTGCGCGCGGTGCGCTGGACGACCGGCTGCTCGATCAGCCGCGCCAGCATGGCGGCAAGCCGTGGCGAAGCGGCCGCCTCGACGATGGCGGCATGGAAGGCGCGGTTGGCCGCTAGAAACCCGGTGACGTCGGGCGCACCGGCGTGCCGCACGGCGGCTTCGAGGGTGGCATTTATCGCGCGCATCTCGAGGAGCGCGCCGCTGGCGATGCGCGTGGCAGCGCGCGCTGCAGCGTGGCCCTCGAGCAAGCCGCGCAGCGCAAACATCTCATCAATGTCGTCGCCAGCCCAATCGGCGACATAGACGCGGCCGCCGTCGGTGCGGCGGACGACCATTTCCGCCTCCAGACGCCGCAGCGCCTCGCGGACCGGCGTTCGCGACACGCCGCACAGCGTGGCAAGCTCCTCTTCGCGCAGTGGCGCGCCCGGAGCGAGCGTGCCGCCGCCGATTTGCGAGCGGATCAGCGCGTAGGCGGCGTCAGAGGCGCGCGACATGGGGCCGTTCTCCCGCGCTTCGACGGTAATGTATACAAATTTGACGCTGGCTTAAAATTTGAACGTCAGCTCCGCGCCAAACGAGCGTCGGTCGCCGGGTGATACGAACGACCCGCCGAACTCCGGGGCGGGGATGACCTCGGCAATGGTCTGCGCATTGAGCAGGTTTTCGACATAGGCGCGGACGCTCCAGTTGTCGCCGTGCCGCAACCCGGCGCGCAGGTCGACGGTCGTATACGTCTTGCGCTTCGAGTTGGTGTAGTTGCCGGTGCCGAGGAACGCCGGCAGCCCGGCAAGCGGCAGGATGCCGGTGAATACCGTGTTATAGTTGCTGGTCTGCGCGGTCGAAAACCATGTCGGCCCGACGACCTTGGCATCGGCGCGGAGATCAAGCGTCAATGCATCCGTGATCGGCACGTCGAATTCAGTCCCGGCATTGACGGTGAACAGCGCGGTATAGGGTGACTTGCCGCCGACGGTGTTGGGCCGCGCGGCGTTGGCGACGATATTGGAATCATTATAGTTGCCGCTGAGATTGACCGACCAGTTCGGCAGCAGCTTCCAGTCGGCTGACGCCTCGACGCCCTTGATGTGGACGCGGTCGATATTCGACACGACGCGCAAAATGCCGAAGCTGCCGACGAAAAACTCAAAGAACTGCATGTCTCTGATGTCATTGTAATAACCGGCGAGCGTCAGGTTGAGCTTGCCGTCGAGCAAGCTGCCTTTCGCGCCGGCCTCGTAGGCGCTCGACCGTTCCTTGCGGTAATTGTCGTTGATCCTGAGGCCCGAGCCGATGAACGCGTTGAACGCGCTGTTGATCGTCGCCTGGCTGCCCTGATTGTTGAACCCGCCGGATTTGAAGCCGACGCCCCAGTTGGCATAAAGCGTGACGTCGCGTGCCGGGTGCCAGCTGACCGACAGCTTGGGTTCGAGCTGGTCGTAGCTTGTTGCCTCGTCGGCAAGCGGACCGTTAAGCAGCCCGACATTGAGCGGCTGGTTGCCGCCGTTGATATATTGGTTGCGCGCGGTGGGATCGACGAGGTTGTGGACGTGGCGATCCTCGCGGTCGTAGCGCAGCGCGACGCCGAGCGTGACCGTGCTGGTCGGCTTGTAATCGACAGTGCCGAAGGCTGCATAGGCATCGGTGCGGAATGCATCGTCGCTCAACTGTTCGGTCGGGTTGCTACTCGTACGGCTGGCATAGAGTTGGCGCAGGATACCCTGGCCTTTATCATAGGCGACGTTGACACCGTCCTCGCGGTTGATGTGCAGATAATAGATGCCGCCCGACCAGCTGAACGGGCCACTGCCGGTGCTGGCGAGGCGAAGTTCGCCCGAAATGTCATGCTGGTTGCGCTGCTGATATTGCGTGCCGTCGCAGGTTGTTGCCGAAAACGCGCCGAGCAATGATCCGCCGGGAACGAACAGGCTTGAATCGGGAACCGAGCCGAGGATTTGCGGCGCCTGCGGCTGATAGCCGGCGGCGTGCAGCGCAGCGACGCTGGCCCGGCACTGTGACGTGCCGTTGAAGAAGCCGAATGCCGCTGTCGTGCCATCGGCAAACAGGTCCTGCTTGACGTCTGAATAGGCAACCCATGCAGTCAGCTTGGCGAAATCAAGGTCGTAGTCGCCTTTCAGCGACGCTTCGAACGTCTCCTGCCGCCCGCCGCTAGCGTAGTTCGAGTCGTAGTAGAACACATGGTCGTTGACATTCTGGTTGAACGCCGGGTTGATCCCGGCAAAATTTGGCAGGTTGAACACCACATTGTAGTTGATCGCACCGTAGGTGTTGTGGCCGTATTTGGCCTTGGCATCGAGTTCGAGCCGATCGCCGACCTTCGACACCAGCCTTGCACTGACGTTATAGCCTTCGAACGGGTCGACGGTCGCGCCATTCGCAGCCTTGATCGGCCCGGTATTCCGATAGAAGCCATCGGTGTGGCTATAGTCGCCTGATACCAACAGCCCCGTGGTGGCGCTGAGCGGAATACTCACCGACAGCAAGCCGTTGCGCACCGCGTTGTTGCCGATCGCCGCACGGCCTTTGATCTCGAGATGGTCGGCGGGCTTGGCGGTGCTGATGACGATCGCGCCCGCCGTCGCATTGCGGCCCCAATAGGCACCCTGCGGGCCTTTGAGCACTTCGAACTGGGTCAAGTCGCCCTGTGGCGAGTTCAGGAAGCTGACGTTGGATTTCTGGATGCCGTCGACGACAAGCGCGACATTCGCTTCGGCATCGCGAGCCCCGTTCACGCCGCGGATGTTGATCTGCGTGTCCCCCGGCTCGGCGGCGCCGGTGACGATCGTCACACCGGGGATCAGTCGCACGGCCTGGGCGGTGTTGGTAATGCCGGCCTCGGTAATCGTCTCCTGCGTCAGCACGCTGACCGAGGCCGGAACGTCCTGCAACCGCTCCGACACGCGCCGCGCCGTGACGACGATATCGCCGCCGGTTTCGCGTTCGGTTTCGGGCGTGGTTTGCGCCAGCGCCGGCCACGCAACCAGCGTTGCACAGGAGCCCAGCAACCACATCCGACTATTGCGCATCGTCATTCCCCCGCCGCTCGCCACTACAATCGGCGGCAACACAGTCGCGCTGTCAAGCATTCTCGGGCGTATTGGATACATTACCCAAGCGAACTGTGGCATTGTTGCACGGCGGGCGGCGGCCGCTTGCCGTCCGCTGGATACATTAGACAGCTGCCCGCGACATTGCTGCGCTTGTACTGCGGCGTCGTGCTATCCACATCCGCTGATCAGACGAGCGGGGAAACTTTGATGGACGACCATCTCGACAATGACTCGGAACTGCCGCCGCACATTCATGCGCATGCGCCGATTCCGCAGGGCCGCGCCGAAGATGCGGTGCGCGAACTGATCCGCTGGGCAGGCGATGATCCCGAGCGCGAGGGGCTGATCGATACGCCGGCACGCGTCGCGCGCGCCTTCCGCGAATACTTCCGCGGCTATATGGAAGACCCCGGTATTCACCTGAGCCGCACCTTCGGCGAGGTTGGCGGCTACGACGAAATCGTCCTGCTGCGTGACATTCCGTTCCAGTCACACTGCGAACATCATATGGCACCGATCATCGGGCGCGCGCACATCGCCTATCTGCCGAAGGACCGCGTGGTCGGGATCTCCAAGCTTGCCCGCGTGCTGCACGGTTTTGCCCGAAGGCTGCAGGTACAGGAGCGGCTGACTGCCGAGGTCGCCGATTGTATCCAGCATCACCTCGACCCGCGCGGGGTCGCGGTCGTGCTCGATGCGACGCACAGCTGCATGAGCGCGCGCGGCGTGCTGACCCAGGGCGTCACGATGACCACCAGCCGGATGATGGGCGTTTTTCGCGACGATGACCGCAGCCGCAAGGAAGTGCTCGCGTTAATGGGCAAAAGCTGAGCGCGCGGCGCTTGCCGATGGCGCGAGCTTCGGGCAAGGCGCGGGCGAGTACCTGCGGGGAGCCCATGCATGAGCGACGATACCCAGCCCGCCGATCCGCTTATCGTCGAAAATGACGCTGCCGATTTGCCCTCGACGCCGGTGCGCGAACGCCGGGTTCGCTGCGCGCTGACCGGCAAGCTGCGGCCGCGCAAGGAGCTCGTCCTCGTCGATTCGCTCCGCCCGGAGCTTGCGGATTTCATCCGCCGCGAGCATCCCGATCTTGCCGAGGACGCGCTGGCGAGCAAGGCGGCAGTCAACGCCTATCGCAGCCGCTATGTCGAGGAACTGCTGCGCGAAGAACATGGCGAGTTTACCGAGCTCGACCGGCAGGTCACCGAAAGCATCGCCAACCAGGATACGATCGCCGAGAACGTCGAACAGGAATTCGAATCCGAACGGACGTTCGGCGAGCGTGCGGCCGACATTCTCGCCAAATTCGGTGGATCATGGTCGTTCCTGCTGTCGTTCGCGGTATTCCTCGCGATCTGGATGGTGTTTAACATCATCGAGGGCGGCAAGGCATTCGACGCCTATCCGTTCATTCTGCTCAACCTCGTGCTTTCAACCATCGCCGCGATCCAGGCCCCGGTCATCATGATGAGCCAGCGGCGGCAGGAGGAAAAGGACCGGCTGCGGTCGATCAACGAATATAAGGTTAACCTCAAGGCCGAACTCGAAATCCGCCATCTGCACGAAAAACTCGATCATCTGATCACGCGGCAGTGGCAACGGCTTGCCGAAATCCAGCGGATCCAGCTCGAGATGCTGCAGGAACGACGGCGCAAATAGGAACCGCCCCCGCCGCCACCCGTTGCTGATGGCATGACCCGCTTCATGTTTGCCACCGGCATCGAAAACTCCATCCCGACGGTGGGGGGCAAGCGGATCGATGAATATGCCAAGTGCGGGCATTACCGGCACTGGCGGGATGATTTCGACGCCGTCGAGTATCTCGGTATCCGGCACCTGCGCTATGGCCCGCCGTTGCACACGACATGGCTCGGCGACGGCAAGTTCGACTGGGCGTTTGCCGACGAAACCTTTGCCGAATTGTTCCGTCGCGACATCGTGCCGATCGTCGACCTCTGCCATTTCGGGTTGCCCGATTGGCTCGGCAACTTCCAGAATAGCGACTTTCCGCAGCTGTTCGCCCGCTATGCCCGCGCGTTTGCCGCGCGCTTTCCGTGGGTGCAGCTCTACACACCCGTCAACGAGATGTATATTTGCGCGCTCTTTTCGGCGCGTTACGGCTGGTGGAATGAACAGCTGACCAGCGACCGCAGCTTCGTCACGGCGCTAAAACACATCGTCAAAGCCAATGTGCTCGCGATGCAGGCGATCCTCGACGTGCGGCCCGATGCGATCTTCATTCAATCCGAAGCCACCGAATATTTCCATGCCGACGAGCCAAAGGCGATCGCGCCGGCTGAAATGCTTAATTCGCTGCGGTTTCTCAGCTTCGATCTCAACTATGGCCGCCGGGTCGACAGCGCGATGTATCAGTATATCTGCGACAACGGCATGACCGCCGACGAGTATAAATTCTTCATGCAAACTCGCCTCAAGCAATATTGCATCATGGGGAACGATTATTACCTGACCAACGAACATCGCGTCGCCGCCGATGGCAGCACGCGCGCCAGCGGCGAGGTGTTCGGCTATGACGGGATCACGCAGCAATATTATGACCGCTACAAATTACCCATCATGTACACCGAAACCAACCTTGCCGATTACGGCGATGGTCAGGCTTCGGTTGATTGGTTGTGGAAACAATGGGCGTGCCTGCTCAAAGTCCGCAACGAAGGCGTGCCGATGGTCGGCTTCACCTGGTATTCGCTGACCGACCAGGTCGATTGGGATAGCGCGTTGCGGAACGATGCGGGCATCGTCAACCCGCTCGGGCTGTTCGATCTCGACCGGAATATCCGGCCGGTAGGGCGCGCGTACAAGCAACTGATGGATGATTGGGCGACGGTGCTGCCGACGCAAAGCGTTTGCCTGACGGTGCCGGTGGTTCGCCCGAGCGAGTATGACAGCACCTGGGCAAGGCGCCGCCGCGACGAGGCTGCGGCGTTTCGCGCCGCCAAAGTCGCGTCGATACCGCAGGATCCGGTCGCGAGCGCGCCTGAAACGCATGACAGCGACAGCCCGGGGCGCTAGTGTCGTTCATCTAACGTCATAAGGGTCGGGCATATGGGCAAGCTGCTGAGTAACTTAAACTACGCGTTGCTGGTTGGCGCAGCGTTGCTGCTGCTGGTGATGTTCTCGTTGCACGCCGAGCAGATGGACGGCGGCTATGCGATTCCATGGTTCGTGTTCTTCCATGTGCTCTGCGGCATTTTGTGGATCGGTCTGCTTTACTATTTTAACTTCGTCCAGATTCCGACGATGCCCAAGGTGCCGGCCGAACTGAAGGGTGGCGTCTCCAAATTCATCGCGCCGGAGGCGCTGTTCTGGTTTCGCTGGGCGGCACTCGCCACGGTTCTCACCGGTCTGCTGGTCGCCATCCTCAAGAATTATGCGCATGAGGCATTTACGCTTCAGCCAGGATTTAAGGTGATCGGGCTGGGCATGTATCTCGGGATCGTCATGGCCGCGAACGTCTGGTTCCTGATCTGGCCGAACCAGAAGCGCGCGCTCGGGCTCGTTGCCGCCGATGATGCCGTCAAGGCAGCGAGCGCGCGCACCGCGATGCTCGGCAGCCGTACCAACTTCGTGCTGTCGTTTCCGATGCTCTACGCGATGGTGACGCAGCAATATCTGCCGACACTGATGCACGGTTGAGGCTACGCCGCTTCGACCCGGTAGCTGTGGCGAAGTTCGGCGGTGGCACCCTGCGGTAGCATGATGATCCCAGGCCGGCCGGGCGCGTTGAGCGCGTCGGTCGGCTGGGTTACCGCCTCGACCGCTGCGAAACTGTTGCCAACCGGCGCATAGACGACGACCCAACCGACGTTGGGACTGGCGCGGATGGTCAGCCGGTGTGTCGCCCAATCGAGCGTGATCGGTCCGGCAAGGCCGACAAATACCGTATCCGTTTCGGTCGGCGCATGCAGCCGTGCGGTCCAGTCGTCGCCGGATTGTGCGATATACCGGACGGGCATCACCTCGGCGTCCGCCTCCCACCAGCCCTCGAGCTGCGCATGCAGCCGCGTTTCGGCGGGGTTGGGAAAATACGGGTGGAGGCCAAGCCCCGCCGGCATCGGCTCGGCGCTGTCGTTGCGCACCGTCAGTACATAGTCGAAGCCCGCATCGGTCAGCGCGAAATGCTGTTCGGCATGGTAGTCCCACGGCCACGCATCGGCGCGGTGGGTGTATGTCAATGTTGCATGCGCCTCGTCCGACGCGGTCACCGTCCACGCTGCGTGCCAGCCATGGCCGTGAATGCTGTGCGGGCCTTCCTGATAATTCGGCGGTAGCTGGACCGTGCGGTCGCCCGCGGTGAAGCGCCCGTCGCGGATGCGGTTCGACCACGGCACCAGCGGAAACGCCGCCATGTCGAGCGGATCGGTCGCGTCGGGATGCGCCGCGCGCATGACGTCGCGACCCTGCCAGCGAAACGCCGCGATGCTGCCGCCGACTTGAGGCGCCAGCCACAGTTGCGTCGCTCCGCACGCGAGCTTCATCATCCGGTGTAGATCCCTGCGGGCAGGCCGCACACATCCGGGAAAATCTCGAACAGGCCACCTGCAAGCGGTTGTGCCGCGAGCTGGTCGGCGTCGAGCAGTTCACGCGCGGTGGTGACGAACAGCCGCTCGAAATTGGCACCGCCGAAGGTGCAGCTGCTGACGTTGCTCGCCGGCAGTGCATGCTCGGCGACGATGACCCCGGCAGGCGAAACTCGCCGCACGCACGCCGCGCCCCAGCACGCCTGCCAGACATAGCCGTCGGCATCGACCGTCAGCCCGTCGGGGTGGCCCGGAAAGGTCGACCAATCGACGAACAGCCGCTTGTTCGAAAGGCTGCCATCGGCGGCGAGATCGAAGGCATAGCCTTGTTTCGAGACGGTCTCGTTATGATAAAGCGTGCGGCCGTCGGGGCTGAAGGCGGGGCCGTTGGTGATACGGTAGCCGCAGTCGGCGACGGTCCAGCGGTGATCGCGATCGAGCCGGTAGAGCGCGCCGCTCGTTGCGCGCTTGGCGTCGTCCATCGTGCCCGCCCAGAAATTGCCCCCGGCGTCGACCTTGCCGTCGTTGAAACGGTTGCCCGGCAGGTGCGGCTCGGGGTTACCGATCAGCTCGAACGTCCCGGCCTCGGGGTCGATCAGCGCAAAGCCGTGCTCGGTGCCCGCGATCATGCCGCCGCCCGCGCGTAGTGCGACCGATCCGATGCGGCAGGGTGCCCGCCAGCTGAACTGCGCGCCCGACGCGGGATCGAAGCGGTTGACGTTGCCGCGTTCGATGTCGACGAACCACAGCAATTGGCGGTCGGCGTCCCAGATCGGCCCTTCGCCGAGTTCGCAGGCGATCGGCCAGAGGCAGGCCCAGCCGGGACCAGAAAGCGCGGTTTCCATTGCAGCTAGCTTAGCCAGCGCCCGGGGCAAGCGCCAGCCTCCCAACGAGGGGGAGCGCGTAACAAACACTGTAATGTTGGCGGTCCCGAGCGATGCGACCAGCGCGGCGTTCGGGCGTTGGATACGGATGACCGATAAACCGCTCCGACCGCCGCTCCGTTCCGCCGCGACCTACGGCAAGCGCGACCGCGACGGCTTTATCCACCGCAGCTGGATGAAGGCGCAGGGGTTTCCCGATCATGTCTTCCATGACAAGCCGATCATCGGCATCTGCCAGACGTGGAGCGAGTTCAACCCGTGCCACAGCCATCTGCGCGACATCGCCGAGGGCGTGAAGCGCGGCGTTTGGGAAGCCGGCGGCGTGCCGCTCGAATTCCCGGCGATGAGCCTCGGCGAGACACAGATCCGGCCAACCGCGATGCTGTTTCGCAACCTGATGAGCATGGACGTCGAGGAGAGTATTCGCGGCTATGCGATGGACGGCGTCGTGCTGCTCGGCGGCTGCGACAAGAACTCGCCCGCTATGCTGATGGGTGCGGCGTCGGTTGGCTTGCCGACCATGCTGGTCAGTTCGGGGCCGATGCTCAACGGCAAGTTCCGTGGCCATGACATCGGCAGCGGCACCGACGTCTGGCGGTTCAGTGAGGAGGTCCGCGGCGGGACCATGTCGAACGCCGAGTTCATGGCTGCCGAGGCCGGGATGAGCCGTTCGCCGGGCACCTGCATGACGATGGGCACCGCGTCGACGCTCGCGTGCATCTTCGAGGCGATGGGCCTGTCGCTCAGCTTCAACGGCACCATTCCCGGCGTTGATGCGCGGCGCAAGGCGATGGCGCACCGCACCGGCAACCGCATTGTCGAGCTGGTTCGCGCCGGTGCGGGCATCGCCGATGTGCTGACGCGCGACGCGTTCGAGAACGGCATCAAGATGTGCGCGGCGATCGGCGGATCGACCAACGCCGTACTGCACTTGCTCGCGCTCGCCGGGCGGGCGGGGGTGGACCTGCGCCTCGCCGACTGGGAGGAACTGGGGCGGCAGGTGCCGCTGATTGTCGACCTGATGCCGTCGGGGCGCTTCCTGATGGAAGATTTCCACTATGCCGGCGGCGTGCCCGCCGTGGTCGCCGCACTCGGCGACGCGCTGCATCTGGACCATGTCGGCGTTTCGGGCGACAGCCTGCGCGACGTCGCTGCGGGGGCGAGCAACGATAATCCCGAGGTTATCCGCCCGCTCACGAGGCCGCTGATGGCGCATGGCGGGCTGGTCGTCCTGCGCGGCAATCTTGCGCCATCGGGTGCGGTCATCAAGCCCGGCGCGGCGACGCCGGCTTTGCTGCAGCATCGCGGCCGCGCGGTGGTGTTCGACACGATCGAGGACTTTCATGCGCGCGTCGATGATCCCGGGCTCGAGATCGACAAGGACAGCGTCATGGTGCTGCGCGGCTGCGGGCCGAGAGGCTATCCGGGCATGCCCGAAGTCGGCAACATGCCATTGCCGCGCAAGCTGCTCGAGGCGGGTGTGCGCGACATGGTGCGCGTCTCTGATGCGCGGATGAGCGGGACCGCGTTCGGGACTGTCGTGCTCCACTGCGCTCCCGAAAGTGCTGCAGGCGGCCCGCTGGCGCTGGTCGAGAACGGCGACTGGATCACGCTCGACACCGCCGGTGCGGCACTGACGCTCGAGGTGAGCGACAGCGAGCTTGCGCGCCGCCTTGTTGCATGGGCGCCGCCGCCGTCGCCGTACACGCGCGGCTGGTATAAGCTTTATATCGATCATGTGCAGCAGGCCGATCAGGGGGCCGATCTCGATTTCCTCGTGGGGAGCAGCGGGTCGAGCGTGACGCGGGAGTCGCACTGATGGACGCGTTTATCGCGGTCGACTGGGGCACCACCAACCGGCGCATCTGGCGGATCGATGGCAGCGGGGCGGTCGAGGCCGGCAACGACGCGCAGGGCGTGCTTGCCGTCACCGACTTTGCCGCCAGCATCGCCGAACTGCGTGCCCGCCACGCCGGGCTGCCGGTGCTGATGGCGGGCATGATCGGGTCGAGCCGGGGCTGGGTCGAGGTTCCCTATGTCGGTGCGCCTGCGGGCCTCGAGGGCATTGCGCGCGCTGTCCACTGGGTGGAGCCCGGCGTCGGCATCGTTCCCGGCATCGCTTATGACGACCCACCCCGCGCCGATGTGATGCGCGGCGAGGAGGTGCAGCTGCTCGGTGCACAGGCGCTCGGGCAGATCGGCGACGGCCTTGTCTGCCACCCCGGCACGCACACCAAATGGGTCGAGATCGACCTCGGGTGCATCGCGCGGTTCCGGACGGTGATGACCGGCGACGTGTTCGCCGCCCTCGCTGCCAAGTCGATCCTGTCCGACCTGCTCGCGCAGCCCGCGCCGGTGGATGCGGCGTTTGTCGAAGGCGTCGATCACGGCCTCGACAATTGCGACCTTACCGCTGCGCTGTTCACCGCGCGCGCCCGCGTCCTGCTTGGCAAGCTCGATGCGGTGAACGCGGCATCCTATGTGTCCGGGCTGCTGATCGGGGCAGATGTGCGTGCCGGGCTGGGGCGTCTGCGTGCCGATGTCGTCCCGGTGATCGGTGCCCCAGATCTTACCGCGCGGTTTGCGGTCGCACTCGCACGTGCCGGGCGGCAGGCGGTCGAGCATGACGGCGAGGCGGCATTCGTCGCGGGCATGCGCGCGGTCGCGGCAACGCTGCCATGACCCCGCTCGAAACCTTCCGCGCGCACATCCGCGAATGTCCCCTCATCGCGATCATCCGCGGCATCACGCCCGAGGCGGCGGAGGGCGTCGGCGCGGCGCTGATCGAGGCGGGTATCCGCATTATCGAGGTGCCCTTGAACTCGCCGTGCCCGTTCGACAGCATCGCGCGGCTGGCGAGCGCGTTCGGTGCACGGGCGACGATCGGTGCAGGCACCGTGTTCGACACCGCCGATGTGGCCCGCGTGCAGGCGGCCGGCGGTGTGCTGGTGGTCTCGCCGAACACCTCGCTGCCGGTCATCACCGCCACTGTCGCAGCTGGCATGGTATCCGCCCCCGGCTTCTTTACGCCCAGCGAAGCCTTTGCCGCGCTCGGCGCAGGCGCGCACGCGATCAAGCTGTTCCCCGCCGAAGCCGCCACGCCGGCGGTAGCGAGCGCGCTGCTCGCGGTGCTGCCGAAGGCGACCACCCTGCTTATTGTCGGCGGCGTGCGGCCCGAAACGATGCAGCCGTGGCTCGATGCCGGAGCGACCGGGTTCGGGCTGGGCGGCGGGATTTTCAAGCCCGGGATGACCGCCGCGGCAGTGGGGGACCAGGCGCGCCGCTATGTCGGGATGCTGCCGCGCTGAGCGCTGTCTGCGACTCGTAAGTTGATGAAGTTGACGACACGTAGCGGGGGGCGTGCAGCCTTTCGGAGCTGAAATCACCATCAGCGGCGCGCGGTAGTCCGGGGCAGGGCAGATCAAGCTCATCCCAGATCATATAACCAGAACGGCACATTTGTCAAGAAAATCTTTGCCGCCTGTGCGTTGATCGGCGCCGATATAAGCCCGTTTGCTATCGGCTCTCGACGAGCGCAGAGGTCCCGCCCGGCATTCGCCGCGTAAAGCGAACTAGCGAGGTTATCGCTCGCACTCGTTCACCCTTGTGCAGTTTCGAGAGCGCCGACGCCCTTCGCAAACACCCGCCCCAACACGCCGTCGTAAATCTCCACCAGCGCCGCCACGTCCGCGACCGCCACGCTCTCGTCGACTTTGTGCATGCTTGCTCCCACCAGCCCGAACTCGACCACCGGGCACAGGCGGCGGATGAAGCGTGCGTCCGAGGTGCCGCCGGTAGTGGACAGCTCCGGCGTGATGCCGGTCACCGCGTGGACCGCGTCGGACACCAGCGCCGACAGCGTGCCGGGCGGGGTCAGGAACGCCTCGCCCGAGATGCGGACCACGACATCCGACGATGGGGCCTCTTCGGCGACGATGGCGCGCAGCCAGCTTTCAAGGTCGGGGCCGCGATGATGGTCGTTGAAGCGGACGTTGAGCCGCGCCGACGCCTGCGCCGGGATGACGTTGCTCGCCGGATTGCCGACGGTGATGTCGGTCACCTCGAGGTTCGACGGCTGGAACCAGTCGCTGCCGTTGTCGAGCGCGCGGTGCTTGACGCGGTCGAGGATGCGCACCAGCCGGGTAATCGGATTGTCGGCGCGCGCCGGATAGGCCACGTGCCCCTGCGCGCCGTTGACGGTAATCCAGACGTTCATCGAGCCGCGACGGCCGATCTTGACGGTATCGCCCAGCACGCGCGCGCTGGTCGGCTCGCCGACGAGGCACAGGTCGGGCACATGGCCATGCGCCGCCATCCAGTCGAGCAACGGCGCGGTGCCGAAGGTCGCCGGGCCTTCCTCGTCGCCGGTGATGATCAGGCTGAGCGTGCCTGTGATTCCACGCGCCACCGCACGTTCGGCCGCCGCGACGAATGCGGCGATCGAGCCCTTCATGTCGGCGGCACCGCGCCCGATCAGGCGGCCCTGATCGACCGTCGCCGCGAACGGATCGACGCTCCAACCCGTGCCGGTCGGCACGACATCGGTATGTCCGGCAAAGGCGAAGCGCGGCTGCCCGTTGCCGATCGTCGCGAACAGGTTTTCGACCGGGCCATCGGGGGCTTCGCCGAAGGTCAGCCGGTGAACGGTGAAGCCAATGCTCTCGAGCGCGGCGGCAAGCACACCCTGTGCGCCCGCATCGGCGGGGGTGACGCTGGGGCAGCGGATCATCGCCTGCGCGAGAGCGAGCGCATCGATCATCGTGCCGGAACGCCGCCCTGCAGCCCGCCGAGCGCGGGGAAATAATCGCGGTTGAACGGATAGGTTTCGGTGCGCGCGGCGGCGGTCCATTCGACCATCCACGGATGCGCGAGGATGGCATCGCGGTAGGCGGCGGCAGTGTCGCTTGCCGGGAGCGCGAACGTCTTGAAGCGCGTGGCGACAGGGGCGAACATCACGTCCGCTGCGCCGAATTCGCCGAACAGATACGGCCCCGCCGCGCCGAAATCGTGCCGCGCCGCCGTCCACAGCGCATCGATGCGCGCAACATCGGCCAGGACTTCAGGCGTCGGGCGATAGTCGGGATAGTCGCGTTGCAGGTTCATACTACACGCGTTGCGCAATGCTGCGAACCCGCTGTGCATTTCGGCCGCTATCGACCGCGCCAGCGCGCTGGCGGCGTGGCTTTCGGGCCAGAAGCGCTCACGCCCGGTACGGTCGGCAAGCCAGTCGGTGATTGCCAGGCTATCCCAGACGCAGGTGTCGCCGTCCCACAGCACCGGCACCTTGCCCGACGGCAGCAGCCCCTTGGTACTGCCATCGCTCCACGCGGGCGTGTCCATCGGGATGACCTGCGTTTCGAACGGCAGCCCCGACGCCTTGCACGCGAGCCAGCCGCGCAGCGACCATGATGAATAGGTGCGATTACCGATGATGAGCCTGAGCATGGTTCAAATCCCCTGCACTAAACCAGCGCCGCTGCGACCACACTGGCGCGGAGTTCGGCGATGCCCTCGCCCTTTTCCGAACTCGTGGCGAGCACCACCGGAAATGCTGCGCCGTGCGTCGCCGCGCATTCCGCGACCAGTGCCTGCACCGCTGCGAGTGCGGTCGGCTTGATCTTATCGGCCTTGGTTAGGACGAGCTGATAGCTGACTGCTGCCTTGTCGAGCAGGCCCATGATCTCGGTATCGACCGGCTTGATGCCGTGCCGCGCATCGATCAGCAGCAGCACGCGCTTCAGCACGGCCCGACCGCGCAGATAGTCGAACACCAACCGCTGCCACGCCTTGACGATATCCTTGGGGGCCTCGGCATAGCCATAGCCCGGCATGTCGATCAGCCGGAAGCTGAGCGGTTCGCCGATATCGAAGACGTTGAGCTCCTGCGTGCGGCCCGGCGTGTTCGACGTGCGCGCAATGCCGGCGCGCCCGGTAAGCGCGTTGAGCAACGACGACTTGCCGACGTTCGAGCGCCCGGCGAACGCCACTTCGGGAACTATCGGCGGCGGCAGCACCTCGAGCCGCGGTGCCGACAGCAGGAACTCGACCGGTCCGGCAAAGATGCGCCGCGCCGTTTCCTCGGCAAAGCGCCGGGCCTTGTCTTCGTCGTCGGTCACTTCACCACAGCGGGCGTCGCGGGCATCGGATGGCGGCGCAACATCAGCCATTGCTGCGCGATCGATAGCAGGTTGTTGACCGTCCAATACAGCTGCAGCCCCGCTGCAAACGGTGCCATGATGAACATGAACACCCATGGCATCAGCTTGAACACCTGCGCCTGGACCGGATCGGGCACGGTCGGGCTGAGCTTTTGCTGCAGCCACATCGTGATGCCGAGCAGGA
Organism: Sphingomonadales bacterium; assembly: GCA_038225475.1. Classification (GTDB taxonomy): domain Bacteria; phylum Pseudomonadota; class Alphaproteobacteria; order Sphingomonadales; family Sphingomonadaceae; genus Polymorphobacter_B. The sequence continues at coordinate 255,775 of JBBRRA010000002.1, read as the reverse complement.
TCGGCAGCACGCCGAGCGCGAGCACATGCGGCGGCTGGAACGGCAGCAGCCCGAACAGATTGACCGGGGTCACCGGATCGGGCGCGGACAGGTCGTGGATCCACAATATGAACGGCTGGTGGCGCATTTCGGTCGAAACCAGCAGCGTCTTGTAAAGCGCATAGAAGATCGGGATCTGCAGGAACACCGGCAGGCAGCCGGCAACGGGGTTGACCTTTTCCTTCTTGTACAGCGCCATCATCTCGGTCTGCTGCTTTTGCTTGTCGTCCTTATAGCGGTCCTGAATTTCCTTCATCTTGGGCTGGACGACCCGCATCCGCGCCATCGACGAATATTGCTTGGCGGCGACCGGGAACATCAGCGCCTTGACGGCAATCGTCAGACCGATGATCGCCACACCGAAATTGCCCGTCAGCCGGAACAGCCAGTCGAGCAGGTGGAAGATCGGCTGCGCGATGAACCAGAACCAGCCCCAGCTGATCGCGCGGTCGAACAGCGGAATGTCGAGCGACGCCTTGTAGCGATCGAGCAGCCGGACTTCCTTGGCACCGGCGAACAGATGCGCGGTGGTGGTCGCGCTGCCGCCGGCGGCGACGGCGACGGGGTCGCTGAGATAGTCGGTCTGGAACCGGTCGCCGGAGGCGGCGGCAAAGCGCGCGACCACCGGTGTCTTCTGGTCGGGGATCAGCGCGGCAAGCCAGTATTTATCGGTCTGGCCCAGCCAGCCGCCGGTGGTCGGGAAGCTTTGCGCGCCGTCGTCGCGCAGCTTGCCATATCCGACTTCGCTGTCCTTGAGCCGACCGCCGACCACGCCGAGCGGACCGACGTGCAGGTTCGATGCGTCTTTTTCCTTGCCCTCGCCGGTGCGCGATACCAGCCCCCATGGGCGGACGCTGAGCGGTGCGCTACCCGGATTGCTGACGCGCTGCGTCGCGGTGAACAGATAGCCGTCATCGACCGCGAGCACGATCTCGAACACCGCGGCGGTCGGCGAGGTCCAGCGCAGCGTGACCGGCGACTGCGGCGTCAGGCGCGTGCCGCTTGCGGTCCAGAGTGCGTCGGCAGGCGGGGCGCCGGTTCCGGTCCAACCGAACTGCGCGAAATACGCACCCTCGCTGCCGCTCGGCGTAAACAGCCGCACGGGCGGCGAATCCTTGGCGATGGTCTCGCGCTGGGTCGTCATCACGAGGTCGTCGATGCGCGCGCCGGTCAGGTTGATCGATCCCGCCAGCCGCGGCGTCGTCACCGCGATGCGCGGCGTTTCGGCAAGCACGGCGGCGCGGTCGCGGATGCCACCGGGTGCAGCCACCACCGGACCGCCAGCCCCCGGCACGGCGCCGGCAGCAACAGGGGCCGCCCCCGCTGCGGCACTCGTCGCGGCTCCCGGCGCGGCGGCGGCGACTACGCGCGGCTTTGGCTGCGGGAAATAGCGCTCGGTTGCCCAGCTCCAGCCGAACAGCACCAGCGCCGACAGCACGACGGCCAGAATCACATTGCGTTGATCGGTCAAGGGACGGCTTTCTGTGAAACGAATCGACGCTCAGGGCACCGGGTCATAGCCCGACCCGCCCCATGGGTGACAGCGCAATATGCGTCGCAGCGCCAGCACGCTACCCCGGCCCGCGCCATGCGCCTCGATCGCTCCGATGGCATAGGCCGAACACGATGGCGTGAAGCGGCAATTCTGGCCGAGCAGCGGCGACACGACCAGCTGGTACAGCCGGATCGGGATGGTCAGCGCGCGGCGGAACACCGCAGCAGCGCCTTTTCAAGATCAGCAGTCAAATGTCCGAACGTCCGCGTCAGCGCATCGCTGCGACCGATCAGGATATGGTCGGCCCCGGCAATGCCTGCCGCCGGCAAGATGCCCTGCACGAGCGCGCGCAGTCGGCGTTTAATCCGGTTGCGCACCACCGCGTTGCCGATCTTTTTGGTCACCGTAAAGCCTGCGCGGATCGCCGGGTCGGCATCGGCGCGGTCCCGCACCAACAGCACGAATGCCGGTCCTGCTGCGCGTCGGCCCTGATTCGCGGCGACAAAATCGCGCCGCGCGGTAACCGTGGCTATGCGCTGAGCTTTGCCCGGCCCTTGGCGCGCCGGTTGGCGATCACCTTGCGGCCGCCCGGGGTCGCCATGCGCGCACGAAAGCCGTGGCGACGTGCGCGCACCAGCCGGCTCGGTTGAAAGGTCCGCTTCATGGTCCATCCTTAAATCAAGTGGGGGCGCATAGCGGTCGCGCAACCCCAAGTCAATCATTTGCCCCGCCACAGCGCGCGCGGATCGCGGCTGCGCCGCCGTTGCAACCCGAAATCGGTAAAGCGCGCGGCACGCGGAAACCGCCGTTTCCAACGGACATAGCGACGTCGCGCCCACAGCGAGTTGCGCAGCACCAGCGCCAGCCCGATGCCGAACAAGATCAGGCCGATCGGCAGCGGCGCCGGGATCAGCCCGACGATCGGTCCGGCCGCCATCAGCAGCACGCCTGCCACCATCTGCGCGACGCGCACCGGCTCGCTGCGAATCAGGCTCCGGATGAACAGCGGCATCGACATCCTCGCGGCATAAAAGCTGCCTGTGGCGCAAGCAAGGCGACTAGCGCTTGGCGATGGCCAAGCGTGTGTTTACACAGGCTTGCGCGGGGGCGCCGGGGGATAGCAATTGGTTGCACATGTCGGGACGGTCGCGTTCCTCGGGCTGGAAGCGCGCAGCGTCGACGTCCAGGTGCAGGTCTCGAGCGGGCTACCCAATTTCATCGTCGTCGGATTGCCCGATAAAGCGGTCAAGGAAAGCCGCGAGCGGGTACAGGCGAGTTTCAGCGCCATCGGCCTCGCGCTGCCGCCGAAGCGGGTGATCGTCAATCTGTCGCCCGCCGACCTGCCCAAGGAGGGGTCGCACTATGACCTGCCGATCGCGCTCGGGCTGCTGGGTGCGATGGGGTTGCTCGATGCAGAAATGCTCAGCGGCTATATCGTCGTCGGCGAACTCGGGCTCGACGGCGCGGTGGCACCGGTGCCGGGCGTGTTGCTGGCAGCGATGCACGCCAGCGCCAGCGAACTCGGGCTGATCTGCCCGGCGATGCAGGGCGGCGAAGCGGCATGGGCGGGCAATGTCGAAGTCATTGCCGCACCCGATCTGTTGTCGCTCATCAACCATCTGAAGGGCACGCAGCTGTTGTCGCCGCCGGTCAGGACGATGGCCGAAGTGGCGCGCAGCGGCCCCGACTTGAACGAGATCAAGGGGCAGGAAATCGCCAAGCGCGCGCTCGAAATTGCGGCCGCCGGCGGCCATAACCTGCTGATGTCGGGGCCGCCGGGGTCGGGCAAGTCGCTGCTCGCTGCGGCATTGCCCGGAATCCTGCCCGAACTGACCGCCGCCGAAGCGCTCGAAGTCTCGATGGTCGCGAGCATGGCGGGCGAGCTCGAGGGCGGGCGGCTGTTGCGCAACCGCCCATACCGCTCGCCGCATCACAGCGCGTCGATGCCCGCGCTGGTCGGCGGCGGCGCGCGCGCGCGTCCGGGCGAAGTCAGCCTTGCGCATCTGGGCGTGCTGTTCCTCGACGAGCTGCCCGAATTTCAGCGCAGCGTGCTCGATTCGCTGCGCCAGCCGCTCGAAACCGGGTCGGTTACCGTAGCGCGAGCCGCCGCGCACGTCACCTATCCGGCGCGCGTCCAGCTGATCGCCGCGATGAACCCGTGCCGCTGCGGCCATCTGGCAGATGCTGCGCTGGCGTGTGCACGGGCCCCGCGCTGCGCGGCGGACTATCAGGGGCGGGTGTCGGGGCCGCTGTTCGACCGCATCGACCTGCATGTCGATGTCGCCGCCGTTAGCGCCGCCGACCTGACGCTGCCGCCGCCGTCCGAAACCTCGGCGCAGGTCGCCGCGCGCGTTGCGGCGGCGCGCGCGCTGCAGACGGCGCGCTATGCCGGAACCAAGGTCCGCAGCAACGCCGAAGCCGACGGCAAGCTGCTCGAGGCGGTCGCCACGCCTGACGCGGCGGGCGTCAAACTGCTGACGCAGGCAGCCCACGCGCTCCATCTGTCGGCGCGTGGCTATCACCGCGTCCTGCGCGTGGCGCGGACGCTGGCGGATTTAGCGGGCAGCGAGGGCGTGACACGGATACACATTGCCGAAGCATTGAGTTATCGTCGGCATGCACCGGTGAATTAAGTGGTGAATAAGGCTTGTCGCACTGCGGCCGCATACTCATTACCAGCCTGACGTTGAGAATAGCTCCCATTTGACTTGCGTTTGTCGTTTCCGGAAGTGTTTAGGGTAACGCTGGGCCTGCCCAGAAAGCACAACACGGCAAAAAATCCGAACAGCAAGCCGACGACTTTTCCGCCGTCAGGCGCAGCTAGTCCGCCTATAGCAAACAACGTCCACAATACGCCCCATCCAACATGCCTTGTTATTTCAGACCTTACCGATGTGATATGCTTCATCGCAAGGTCTTCGACCACCGCCCCTCCAAAAAGCCCTTTTCGAATATTGAATGATACCCGGTCGGGATACACCGTTCCAAACCCGTTACTAAAAGGTATATTTTCGAATGACATGATACCGCCCCCGTTGTCCTCAGAAGTGCAATATCAAATCGCAGACCGTGTGTAAGGTTAATTCTGGTAGGGCGATGTTTGGGTGCGTGAGCCGGGCCGTCATCAAGACTCCATACCCTGCGGTATAGACCTCCGCGCTCGCGCGTTTGGCGCGTACAATCATCCCTAGGAGAACCGTCATGGGCCTGTACGACTTCATCAAGAATGCCATTACCGGCCACAGCGCGCCCGACGGGGCCAAGATCGCCGCGCATGTCACCAGCCTCGGCCTCGATGTCCAGAACCTTGGCGTCACGGTCGACGGCTCGACTGCAACCGTCACCGGCCTCGCCGTCAATCGCGCCGAAGCCTCGAAGATCGTCATGGCGATCGGCAACACCGACGGCATCGACAAGGTCGACAACCAGATGCGCGTGCCGCTGTCGTCGATCACGCCCGCGCCGGGTGCGGCTGCGCCCGACGCCACCGACGACCATGCCGACGAGGACAAGGTGCAGTTCGTCACGGTCAAGGCGGGTGACACGCTGTCGGCGATTTCGCAGCGCGTCTATGGTCATGCCAACAAGTACAATGACATCCTCGAGGCGAACCAGCCGATGCTGAAGGATGCCGACCACATTTATCCGGGCCAGGTGTTGCGCATCCCGGCCGAAGCCTAACGCGCGCGGCCCCGTTCGCGCTGCGGCGCGAGCGGGGCTTGCAGCGTTCCCCACGCGGCTGCCATCGGCTCGCCGAGTTCGCCTTCCCATTTGGCGATCACCGCGGTGGCGACCGCATTGCCGATGACGTTGGTCGCGCTGCGCCCCATGTCGAGAAAGTGATCGACGGCAAGGATCAGCAGCAGCCCGGCTTCGGGAATGTTGAAGAACGGCAACGTCGCCGCGATCACCACGAGGCTGGCGCGCGGGACGGCAGCGATCCCCTTCGATGTGACCAGCAGCAGCAGCAGCATGCTGATCTGTTGTTCGACGCCGAGATGGATGCCGTACGCCTGCGCAATGAACAGCGTTGCGAACGAGCAATACATCATCGATCCGTCGAGGTTGAACGAATAGCCGAGCGGCATCACGAAGCCGGCGATGCGCGGCGGCACGCCGAAACGTTCGAGCGCCTCGAGCATTTTGGGATAGGCGGCCTCCGAGCTTGCGGTGGCGAAGGTCAGCAGGAACGGCTCGCGGATTTCGCGGACCAGCCGCAGGATGCGCGGCACGCCGATGACGCTCGCCCCGGCCCCGAGCAACAGCAGCCACAAAATGGCCAGCGCGAGATAAAAGCCGCCCATGAACGCGGCATAGGTCTTGATGATCGCAAGGCCGTATTGCGCGATCGCTCCGGCGACGGCGGCAAACACGGCGGGCGGTGCGGCGTACATGACATAGCCGGTGATCCGCAGCATCAGCGCCGCAAGCGCGTCGAGGCCGCGCGTGATCGGTGCGCCGGCCTCGCCGATTGCGGTCAGCGCAACCCCGGCAAACACCGAGAACACCACGATCTGCAGCACTTCGTTCTGCGCCATCGCATCGAAAATCGACTTCGGCACTAGATGCGCGACAAAGTCCTTCAGGTTGAACGCGGTCCGCGCCACGCCCGACACCGCGTCGGCGGCGGGCAGCGCGAGGCTCAATCCCTCGCCGGGGCCGAGCAGGTTGACCAGCACCAGCCCGAGCGTCAGCGACACCAGCGACGCGGCGATGAACCAGCCGATCGTGCGCGTGAACATTCGCCCGATGCTCGCGCCCGCGCCCATGTGCGCGATGCCGGTCATCAGTGTCGCGAGCACCAGCGGCGCGATGATCATCTTGATCAGTCGCAGGAAAACTTCGGTAACGATGCCGAGATACCCAGCGATCGTTTTCGCTTTATCGGGTGCCGCGCTGACGTTGATCGCATAGCCCGCAACGAGGCCGAGCGCGAGCGCGATCAAGATATAGACGGTCAGGCGCTTGCCCATGGTGTCCCCTTATGCTCGTCACCGGGGTGACACTTATTGTGCGGACAGCAGCGCGTCCAACGTCTCGTGGAACCGCTTGACGCCCTGCTCGAGCCCGCCGAGCAGGACATGATCGACAGCGCCGGCGCTCAACCCCTGCTGGCCGAGTTCGGCAGCGCGGAAATCCTCGCCGGAAAACACCGCGCCGTCGAGCAGCGCCCAGCTTTTGGCCCAATGCGCCTCGGCCTTGGGCGTCTGCGGGGCCTCGGGGATCAGCATGAAATCCTCGACGAGCGTGTGATCGACGCCGCGCGGCATCAACGTCATGATGTTGATATAGTCGGGCGATGCCACCACGATCGTGCCGGGCAGCAGTTGATAGGCAAAGGTCACCGTACGGCGGATCGCGGCCCAATCGTCGGCGTCGAACGTCTCGCCACCCGTCAGCCGTCCGACCGCCGAGCGCGCATGCGGCCCGATCATGTCGCCGGTGGTCACCCCGTCCTGAAAGAACGGTGCGATCGTCGCGGCGTGCAGCCGGACGACGTGATAGCTCTCGAGGAAGGCATCCATGATGAGCTTCCAGTTCGCCGCCACGCTGTGCGTCTGGCGCGCGTACAGCTGGTGGTCGCCGAACCCGAGCGCGTCGAAGTCGGCAGCCAGCGGCCCGGTGGCAAGCGCGAAGTCATAGTCGCGGTCGGCCTTCAACCCGACCCAAAGCAGCCCGCCCGCTTCGGCGCATTTTAGCGGCACCAGCCCGCGTGTCGCCTTGTCGAGCCCGGGAAACGTCTCGGGCCGCGGCAGCCCGGTCAACCGCCCGTCGAGCGCATAGGTCCACGCATGATACGGGCAGACTAGCCTGGGCGCATGCGTCGGCGCGCTCGCCTCGACCAGCCGCGTGCCGCGGTGGCGGCAGACGTTGAGGAACGCGTGCAGCACGCCCTTGCCGTCGCGTGTCAGCACCAGCGGCACGCCGAACCCGTCATGCGTGACGCTCATATTGCGGTCGGGCAGCAACGCCGACGGCGCGACCGGCACCGGCATGGTTTCGAACAGCGCGCGCTCGGCAGCGAAGCGCGCGGGGTCGGTATAGTGGCTGGCCGGCAGCGTCGAAATCCTCACCGGAGCGGGGTTCGCCGCCGCCGCCGCCATGCCCTGCGCCAACGCCAGCTGCGCTGGCGTCGGGCGGCGGAAGGGGACGTGGCGATCCATCAGCAAACTCTACCGCCCCAGCTGGCGCGAACGCAAATTTTCAGCTCTGGGCTTTTACCGCACAAATTTGGCGAAGCGCTCGCCAATCGGCGGCATTCAGCGCGGGCGTTACCGCCCCCTGTCGCATGAAGGCGGCTTCGACCATGACCGCGCGCTCGCTTTCGCCGGGGTGCGTGGCCGCATAGCTGCCGATTTGGTCGAGCACGCGCTCGGTCGCATCCTTCGGCTTGGCGCGATCCTCGCTCAGAATGCGATGGAAGAAGGCCGCAAGCCCGGCGGGCGAGATGTGCGAGGCGCGAAGTTGAGCGACAGCGCCAGTATCGGCAGCAGCTTCGGCGCGACGCGAACTGCTCAGCACGACAGCGAGATCGGCGTAGCCGCCGACGTCGCCGCCGATTGCCCGCACCAGTAACGATACACCCATCTGCCGCAACAGCGACTTGGTCGGGTGGCGCAGCGCGACATGGGTAAATTCATGCGCCAGCACGCCTGCGACTTCGTCGGGGCCGGTCGCCTTGTCGAGCACACCGCGGAACAGCACGACCCAGCCACCAGGCGCGGCCAGTGCATTGACCGCGGCGGTGTCGAGCACCGTGACCCGCACCGGCTCGACAAAGCCGTGCGTCGGAGTCAGCCGCGCGGTCAACCGGCCAAGCGCCGCGGTGCCCGCTGCATCGACGCATTGCTCGCCGCCCGGTTGGCGCACCAATCCATCGCCGACCTGCGCCAGCATCCGCTGTGGAACCAGCGGCGCTGTGATGTCGAGCAGCGTATCGCCAAATGCCCAAAGCCCGCCAAGGATAGCCAGGGCGATGGCTGCCGTAGCCGCATACCAGCGGCGCGCCCGCGGCGACAGGCTGCCGATATCGGGCAGGCCGCGCAGCCAGTCCGGCGGCGGCGCAGCATCCGGAACCAGCCGCCAATCGGGCTGGTCGGTGCGGTGAAGCGCCGGTCGTGGTGCAGCGCGGTCGCCGCGGCGAAGGACTGTGCGAGGAACGAATTCGGTGCTGCCATCGCCGCCGTCGAGGTGAACGCCGTCGCCATCGAAGCGTATTTCGACGGGCTGCGCGCGCGCGCTCAAACCATCGTGGATAACACCGCGCACCGGGTATCTAGAACGCGGCCGCGTCAAAAGCGTCGGCGATGCCATCGCCCTGGCTCGGTCCGGCCAAAGTTGTCTGCTGCAGGCTGTCGGCATCGAGGTGGCCGACGGTTGCAAGATGCGCGGTGTAAAAGCGCCAGATACGGAACGGCATGACCATCGTGACCAGCCCGAAGGTCACGATCAGCAGGCCGATATTGGCGAGCTGAAACTTGAACAGGTCGAGCCCGGTGGCGTCGAAACGGAAGCCGAGTGTATCGAGCCGTGTCTTGCCAAATAATTCGCGCAACAACATCGCGTGATAGCGTATCATCAAGAAGCTGGCGACAAATGCGGCGCCGATCAGCACGCCGTAGACCTTGATGACTGCCGCCGCGAGTGCCTTTGGATCGGCTGGTGGCGGAGCGCCGGGTTTCATCACGGCGATCAAATCGCTGAACTGGGTAAATACGAGGAAAAAGGCGGTTCCGTAAATCACCAGCGCGCCGAGCCATGCGATGAGAAAATCTTTGTAGACTGGCCGCCACTGGGCATCGGCATGGACTTCCGCTGACCCGAACATCGCGTCGTTCATCCGAAGATTCCAGAGCCTTGTCGCACTATAGGGCCCGGAAAAACCAAGGGTCACGACCTGCAGCAACGTGTATTTGAGGAAGGTCCAGTCATAGAGCCAGCCACCGTTTACCATCCCGCCACGAATGCCACGCCACGCCGTGCGGCTGAACATATAGCGCTGCGACCGGTACATCCCGACGCCGAACAGCCAAAGCAATCCGATATCGAGCGGCAAGGCAAAAAGCGGGGCCCATTCCTTATTCCCGCTCGCGGTCAGCGCGGCGCTCACCAGCCCGAATAGGAACAGCGGGACAATCAGCACCGCGAACACGATCAAGGCACCGATAAACTTCTCGATGCCGCGACCACGATATTCAAGGGGTTCGCCCTGAAAGGTGGTGCGTTCCCACAAGTGCCGTCGGACTTTGGTTTTTGCCCAGAAGCGGTAAATTCCAAGCGTCACGATCGTCAGCAGAAAATTGCCGATCGCCATGCCGAAATAGCTGCCGAGCCGCCCGCTGAAACCGACCGGCTCCGCCGGTTCGGCCACCGCCGTTGTCATTGCATCCATTCTGAAAATCCCCGTGCCCCAACTGCAACCTGACAGGTTGCACCGGGCGCGCAAGCGAAGTTTCTGTGGCAGCCACAAACTCCTGTTCGTCGCAGCGCGTTCGGCTATTGTTGCGCGATGGATACTGGTTTTTCGACGGCGCGCCGTGGCTTTATGCCAGCGATTGCCCCGTATTTCCGCCCCCGGCCGCTGGCGGCGTTCGCGCTCGGTATTTCGAGCGGGTTTCCGTTGACGTTGCTGCTGGCGACGATGACGTTCTGGCTCAGCCGGGTCGGGATCGACAAGAAGACGATCGGGTTCGCCGTCGGACTGACAACGCCGTACACGCTGAAATTCCTGTGGGCTCCGCTGATCGACCGCGTCCGGCTGCCGGTGCTTGCGGCGCTGTTCGGGCAGCGCCGCGCGTGGCTGTTTACCATCCAGGCACTGCTCGCGGTCGCGGTGATCGCGCTCGGTGCGAGCGATCCGGTGCTGCATCTCGGGCGGTTTGCGGTCGCTGCGATCATCGTCGCGTTCCTGTCGGCGACGCAGGACATCGTCATCGACGCGTACCGTATCGAGCTGCTGCCCGAGGATGAACTGGCGCACGGCACTGCGATGAACCAGTTCGGCTATCGGACCGGCAACCTTATTGCCGGGGCAGGAACGGTCTGGCTGGCGTCGGCACAGGGTGCCGGGATCGGTTGGTCGCTCGCCTATGCGCTGACCGCGCTGTGCATCCTGCCGGGAGCCATCGCCGCACTGCTGTCGGGACCCGGGCTGCACGAGGCGGCAAGCCGGGCGCTGAAGCCATTGCAGACCGGTGCCGAGCGGTTTCGCGCAACGGTCGTGGCGCCGTTTGCCGAATTCCTGTCGCGGCGCGGCGCGGTGCTGATCCTCGTCTGGATCGTCGTCTACAAGCTTGGCGATGCGATGGGGCAGATCATGCTCAACCCGATGATCGTCGAAATGGGCTATTCGGATACCGACTATATCGCGGCCAATAAACTGGTCGGTTTTTGGGCGTTGATCGTCGGCACCGCTTGCGGCGCACCGCTGCTGGCGCGGCTCGGCATGGCGCGCGCGCTGGTCGCCACCAGCCTGCTGATGTGCCTGACCAACCTGGGTTTTGCCGCGCTTGCAACGCAACCGCACAACGCCACGCTACTGGCGCTGGCGGTCGGCGCGGAGAATTTTTCGAGCGGCGTCGGGCTGACGATCTTTGCGACTTACCTGTCCGGTCTGTCGAACCTTGCTTACACCGCGACGCAATATGCGCTGTTGTCGAGCCTCGCGTCGGTCGGGCGAACATTCCTGACAACGCCGTCGGGGTTTATCGCCGATGCGCTGGGTTGGCCGATATTCTATATCGTGACGGCAGCGATGGTATTGCCCGGGGTGGCGCTGCTGATCGTGCTGTGGCGGATGGGATTGGTGGGCGACCGTGCGCGGTCGGTGGCCGAAGTGACACCGGAATGACGCTTTTTCGACGGACGCACGACATTGTCATAATTGGGGTCTAACGAGCGAGGCTTGTTGCACACGGAGTCCGTAAACCAATGGCTTACCGTCTGACCAATCCGACCGCCGTCGCCGCGCATGTGCTGGCGAACACCCCGTACATCCATCGTTCCGGGCAGCTCGATGTGCGGCTGGCCACCTCGGAGGGCGAGATCGCCGCGGCGCAAGCGCTGCGCTACCAGATATTCTATGACGAGATGGGGGCAACGCCGACGCCGCTGATGCAGGCATCGCGGCGCGATATCGACGATTATGACGCGGTCTGCGACCATCTGCTCGTCATCGATCACGGCCAGCCCGGCGGCAAACCGCATGTGGTGGGCACCTACCGCTTGCTGCGCCAGGTCACCGCGCAGATGAACCGCGGATTTTATTCGGCCGGCGAATACGACCTGTCGCCGCTGATCGAGCAATCGGCCACTGGCGGCCAGCTGCTCGAGCTCGGACGCAGCTGTGTTGCACCCGAATACCGCAACAACACCACGATCACGCTGCTGTGGCGCGGGATTGCGGCGTATCTGCAAACGCACGCAATCGGCCATATGTTCGGCTGTGCGTCGCTGCACGGCGCCGAGCCTGCCGTGCACGCCGCCGAGCTCAGCTATCTCTATCACCACCATCTTGCGCCGCCCGAGCTGCGCGCGCGGACGTTGCCCGAACATTATGTGCCGATGGACCGGCTGCCGGCGAGCGCCTATGATCAGCGCGCTGCATCGAAGGCGTTGCCGCCGCTGATCAAGGGCTATCTGCGCGTCGGCGCGATGATCGGCGACGGCGCGTTCGTCGACCGCCAGTTCAATACCGTTGACGTGTTCGTCGTGATGCCGGTCGAGCGGATTACGCGGCGCTATTCGAGCCGGTTCGTCACCGGGGCGAACGATCCGGAGTAGTTTATGCCAAGGCCAATGCGCATCGATTTCGTGTCGGACGTCGTCTGTCCGTGGTGCATTATCGGCCTGAAAGCGCTCGAGCAGGCGCTTGCCCGCACCGCCGATGTCGTGACCGCCGAAATCCATTTCCAGCCGTTCGAACTCAATCCCGACATGCCGCCCGAAGGTCAGAATGTCGCCGAGCATGTCCGGCAGAAATACGGATCGACGCCCGAGCAATCCAAGGGAACGCGCGATCTGATCCGCAGCAGCGCGGCGGCGCTGGGCTTTACGATCACCGGCGGTCCCGACGCGCGCATCTGGAACACGTTCGATTCGCACCGGCTGTTGCACTGGGCAGGGCTTCAGGGACGGCAGGCCGAAGTCAAGCTGGCACTGTTCGAGGCGTATTTTACCGATGGCCAAAATCCGGGCGATGCGAACGTGCTTGCAGCAGCGGCAGCGCGCGGCGGTCTCGACCGCGATGCGGCGGCGGAGGTCATCGCCTCCGACGCCTATGCCGACGACGTCCGCCGCGACGAAACGCATTGGCGCAACGAGGGCATCAATGCGGTGCCTGCGGTCATCATCGACGGCAAATATCTGATCAGCGGCGGCCATCCGGTCGAAGCCTTTGAGAAGGCGATCCGGAGCATTGCCGCCGAGCGGTAGGTGCGCCGGCGGCGTGCTTACGTCGGCGCCTGACCGTTTTCAGCGAGCACCTGCCCCGCAAGGTGCAGCGAGCCGGTGACCAGCACCACCGGCGGACGTGCACGGTCGCTGCCGCGCGCGATTTCGCCCAGCGCATCGGCAACGGTTGCGACAGTCTGCGCGGGCAGGCCGGTATCCTTGGCATGGCGCGCGAGCACGTCGGGGGCATGCGCGTCATGCCCGGTGATCGGCACGGTATAAACCGCCGTCGCGCGACCGGCGAACGGCTTGAGGAAGCCCGCGGCGTCCTTGGTGCTCAGCATGCCGAGCACGATGTAAAACGGGCGGTCGGCCAGCGCATGGCTACGAAACGCATCGGCGATGACGCGCCCGGCGGCAGGATTGTGGCCACCGTCGAGCCACAGCTCGCTGCCGCCGATCAGCCGGTTGGCGAGCGGCCCGCGTTCGAGGCGTTGCAGCCGTGCTGGCCATTCGGCCCAACCCATACCGGCGCGCAGCGCCGCCTCGGGCACCACAACTGCCGATTGCGCGCGCAACATCGCGACCGCCAGTGCGGCGTTATCGAGCTGATGTGCGCCCGCCAGCCGCGGTAGCGGCAGCATCAACCGCCCGGCAAGATCGCGGTAGTGCAGCGCGCCCTCATAGGTTGCAGCGTCCCAGTCATCGCTGCGGATGTGCAGCTTTGCCCCCGCGAGACCGGCCACCTCGGCGATTCGTGCGGTAACGGTCTTGGGGTATTTCGACAGGATCAGCGGCACGCCGCGCTTGGCGATGCCGGCCTTTTCGCCAGCAATGTCGAGGATGCCGTTGCCCAACCATTGCTGATGATCGAGCCCCAGTTGCGCGATGCCGCACGCGACCGGGTGCGCGATGACGTTGGTCGCGTCGAGCCGTCCACCCATGCCGGTTTCGAGCAGACAGGCGTCGGCATCGACGCGCGAAAACGCCAGCAGGGCAACTGCCGTTGTCAGTTCGAAAAAGGTGATGGTCGCAGTACCGTTGGCGTCGAGGACATCGCGGATCACGGTGATCAGCCCGTCATCGTCGATCAGCGCCCCCGCCACCCGGATGCGTTCGTTGAAGCGGACCAGATGCGGCGACGTATAGACATGGACGCGCTGCCCCGAGGCTTCGATGCACGCGCGCAGGAAAGCGACCGTCGAACCCTTGCCGTTGGTCCCTGCGACATGGAACACCGGCGGCAATTTGCGTTCCGGGTGGCCCAGCCGCTTGAGCAGCCGGTCGAGCCGCGCCAGCCCGAGGTCGATTGTCTGCGGATGCAGCTTGAACGCCGCCGCGAGCAGCGCATCGAGCACTGGATTGTCGGAGCGCGCCGCCTCCACGTCAGCTCGCGGCCACCATCGGGCGCATCAGCAGCCGCGCCAGCCGGGCCAGCGTCGCACGCAGCTCGGGGCGCGCGACGACCATGTCGAGCATGCCATGTTCGAACAGATATTCGGCCCGCTGGAACCCTTCGGGCAGTTTTTCGCGGATGGTCTGCTCGATGACGCGCTGGCCCGCGAAGCCGATCAAGGCGCCGGGTTCGGCAATCTGAATGTCGCCCAGCATCGCATAGGAAGCGGTGACGCCGCCGGTCGTCGGGTCGGTTATCACGACGATATACGGCAGTCCCGCCTCGCGCAGTTCGGCGAGCGCGACGGTGGTGCGCGGCATCTGCATCAGCGACAGGATGCCCTCCTGCATGCGTGCGCCGCCGGCAGCGGTGAACACGATCAGCGGTGCGCGCATGCGCACCGCGGCGGCGGCAGCGGTCAGGAACGCCTCGCCGACGCCCAATCCCATCGAACCGCCCATGAACGCGAAATTCTGCACCGCGATCACCGCCGGGACACCGCCGATGCTGCCGGTGGCGACGGCCATCGCCTCGGGCTCGCCGGTTGCGGTGCGTGCGGCGCGCAGCCGGTCGACATAGCGTTTCTGGTCGCGAAACTTGAGCGGGTCTTCGGGCACGCGCGGCACTTCGAGGCGGTCATGGCGGCCGTCATCGAAGATCTGCGCAAAGCGCGCATTGGGGCCGATGCGCTCGTGGTGGCCGCAGCGCGGGCAAACGCTCAGCGCTTCTTCGAACTCCTTGGTATACAACATCGCGCCGCATTTGGGGCATTTGTGCCACAAATTCTCGGGCGTCTCGCGGCGGCTGAGCATCGAGGTCAGGCGCGGGCGCAGACGGGTAAACCAGCTCATGCGGCGACTTCCCGCGTGCGCGCGCCCGCCACTGCAGCGGCAAGACTGCGGACGAAACCCTCGACTTGTTCGGGCAGGTCATTCGCGCGTGCCGCTGCTGCCGCGCCGATCATCGAGACGATCGCCGAGCCGACGACAACTCCGTCGGCATGGCGCGCCACGGCTGCGGCTTGCGCAGGCGTCTTGATGCCGAAGCCGACCGCAATCGGCAGCGCCGTCGCCGCCTTCAGCCGCGCGACCGCGTGGCCGATATCGGCGTCGGTTGCCGATGCCGCCCCGGTAACGCCCGCGACCGCGACATAGTAAACGAACCCCGACGCGCCGCCGAGCACCTTGGGAAGCCGCGCGGCGTCGGTCGTCGGCGTGGCAAGGCGGACGTTGTGGAGTCCGAACCGGCCGAGTTCGGGGGCCAGCTCGCCGTCCTCCTCGGGGGGCAGATCGACGACGATCGTGCCGTCGAGCCCCGCGGCCGCCGCGTCGGCGGCGAACTGCGCCGGGCCATAGGCGAGGATCGGGTTGAAATAGCCCATCAGGATTAGCGGCGTGTCGCTGTCCTCGCGCCGGAAATCGGTAACCATCGCGAGCACACGGCGTAGCGTCGTGCCGCTGCCAAGGCTGCGCAAATTGCCGGCCTGGATCGCATCGCCGTCGGCCATCGGATCGGTGAACGGCATGCCGAGTTCGACGATGTCCGCGCCGCCCGCCACCAGCGCCCGCAACACGCGCGCCGAACTGTCGAGATCGGGGTCGCCTGCGGTAACGAAGGTTACCAGCGCAGCCCGGTCCTGCGATGCACAGGCGGCAAAGCGCCGGGCGAGGCGGTCGGTCACAACCCGAACCCCAGCGCTTCGGCCACCGTGAAGATGTCCTTGTCGCCGCGCCCACACAAATTGGCGATCACCAGTGTTTCGCGCGGCAGTGCCGGTGCCAGCCGACTTAGCGCGGCCAGCGCGTGCGCGGGCTCAAGCGCGGGGATGATGCCCTCCACGCGGCACAGCAACTGAAACGCGGTCAGCGCCTCGGCGTCGGTTGCCGACTGGTATTCGACCCGCCCGATCGAATGCAGCCACGCGTGTTCGGGGCCGATGCCGGGGTAATCCAGCCCGGCCGAAATCGAGTGTGCCTCGGTGATCTGGCCGTCATCGTCCTGCAGCAGCAGCGTCTTGTTACCGTGCAGCACACCGGGCCGCCCGCCGGCGAGGCTTGCGGCATGTTCGCCACTGTCGAGGCCGTGTCCGGCTGCCTCGACGCCGATCATGCGGACGCTCGCATCATCGAGGAACGGGTGGAACAGTCCGATTGCGTTCGATCCGCCGCCGATCGACGCGCACAGCACATCGGGAAGCCGCCCTTCGGCCGAGAGCATCTGCGCGCGGGCTTCGTGGCCGATCACCGACTGGAAATCGCGCACCAGCTCAGGGTAGGGGTGCGGCCCGGCGGCGGTACCGATGATGTAGAAGGTATCGTCGACATTGGTCACCCAGTCGCGCAGCGCTTCGTTCATCGCGTCCTTGAGCGTCTTGGAGCCGCTTTCGACGCTGCGGATTTCGGCCCCGAGCAGGCGCATGCGAAACACGTTCGGCGCCTGCCGCGCAATGTCGCGCGCGCCCATATAGATGACGCACGGCAGCCCGAAGCGCGCTGCGACGGTGGCGGTGGCAACGCCGTGCTGGCCCGCACCCGTCTCCGCGATGATCCGCGTCTTGCCCATGCGGCGGGCCAGCAGGATCTGGCCGATGCAATTGTTGATCTTGTGCGCGCCGGTATGGTTCAGCTCGTCGCGCTTGAGATAGATTTTCGCACCGCCCAAGTGCTCGGTCAGCCGCTCGGCAAAATACAGCGGGCTGGGGCGGCCGACATAATGGGTGAGCAGATGGTCGAATTCGGCCTTGAACGCCGGATCGGCCTGCGCCGCGCGATAGGCGGTCTCGAGACTCAGGATCAGCGGCATCAGCGTTTCGGCGACATAGCGTCCGCCGAACGCGCCGAAATGGCCGTTCGCATCGGGTCCGTCGCGCAAACTTGGTACTGAAACTGCCGCTGTCGCCATTACGCTGCCCTGACCGCCTCGATGAAAGCCTTGATCTTCGTGACCGACTTGACGCCGGGTGTGTGCTCGACGCCCGACGACACATCGACCAGCGGCGGCCGGCAGCCCCGCACCGCCTCGCCGACGCCGAGCGCGTCGAGCCCTCCCGACAGCCCCCACGGCATCGACATCGTCACGCCGCCGAGCAAGCGCCAGTCGAAACGCACGCCGTTGCCACCCGGCAGGGTCGCTCCACTAGGCGCTTTGGCGTCGAACAGCAACAGGTCGGCGTCGGTCGCGGCGCGGCGCGCGGCGTCGATATCGGCGCGGGTCGCCACGCCCGCCGCGCGCCAAACCGGCAGCCGGTAGCGCGCTTTCACCGCCGCGATCCGCGCCGGTGTCTCGGTGCCGTGCAGTTGCAGAATGTCGAGGCCGCTCGCCACCGCGCTATCGAGCAGCGCATCGTCGGCATCGACGAACACGCCGACCCGGCGCACATGCGGCGGGACGCGGTTGCCGAGGCCGTGCGCCTGATCCGCCGACAAATTGCGCGGCGAGCGTGCGAAAAACACGAAGCCGACATGGCTCGCCCCCGCGCCGACGGCGGCGTCGAGCGTTTCGGGCGTGCTCAGCCCGCAGATCTTGATGTCGGTCAAAGGCTCGCCGTGATCGCACGCGCAGCGGCGGCGGGATCTGCGGCAAGTGTGATCGGCCGCCCGACGACGATGATCGATGCGCCCGCTGCCAGCGCCTCGCGCGGTGTCATGATCCGTTTCTGGTCGCCGCTCGCATCGCCCGGCATCCGCACCCCGGGAATGACGCGAAAGCTGTCGGGCCAAGCCGTGCGGACTGCGGCGCATTCCTGCGACGAGCAGACAACGCCGTCGAGCCCGGCACCGCGGGTCAGCGCCGCAAGCCGCTCGACCTGGCCGCTGACGCTGCCGTCGATGCCGGTGGCGGACAGATCGCCCCCGTCGAGGCTGGTCAACACGGTGACCGCGACGACCTTTGTGGTCGGCGGGGCCGCCGCCTTTGCCGCCGCCAGCATCGCGCTGCCACCGATGGCATGGACGGTCAGCACGGCAGGCGCCAGCCCGGCCAACGCCGCCACGGCTTTGCCGACCGTGTTGGGAATGTCGTGCAGCTTCAGATCGAGGAAAACCGGCAGCCCGAGCGCACTCAGCGCCGCAACCCCTGCCGGGCCGTTCGCTGCGAAGAATTCCAGCCCGAGCTTGATCCCGCCGACATGGTCGCGCACCGCTGCCGCCAGCGCACCGGCGCGCGCGAGGTCGGGCGTGTCGAGTGCCAGATAAACCGGGTTGCTCATGCGCCCGCCGGGGGTACCACGATCGGCTGTGCCTGCGATGGCAGCGGCATCGGCGCGGGTGCCGGCGCAGAACGCGGACCGGTCGACAGCGCGTCTTCGAGCAGGCGATCGGCCTTCGCCAGCCGCCGCCGCCAGCTCGACCGCGCCGCCCAATGCATCAGCAGCGTCGGGAGCCAGCCGAGCACGAACGCGGCGAGCAGCACCAGCGGCAGGCGAATATCGACGATCGTCGATCCCAGCGCGACTGGAACAACGGTCCAGTTGAAATAGGAAAACAGCCCGAAGATACCGAGCACGACACCGAATAGAACCAGCCTGAGCGCTTTCATCGCAGAGCTCCTTATAACTCGCCGTCGACGGCATCGATGCCGTCGGCCTTCAGCGCCACGATCAAATCGGCGGTGCAGGTGTCGAGCAACGCCGTATCGGTCGCGCGCAGCACAAAGTTCGCTCCGGTCCGGCCCTCGCGCCAGAACGGATAACTGCCAATCTGGACGCCGGGATGCGCTTTTTCGACCTGGCCGAGCAGCGCGGCGACGCGGCTTTCCATCGTCCATGCGCCGACGCTGCGGCTGAGCACCGGCTTGCCCCCCGCGAGCTTGCCGTCGAGCGCGGCGAGCATGCCCTGTGTGATGACCGGCACGCCCGCCATGATGAAAATATTTTGCCACCGGATGCCCGGCGCGCTCGTGCGCGGATTTTCGATCAGCTCGGACCCTTCCGGCACGCGCGCCATGCGCATGCGCGCATCGGTGAGCTTGTCACCATAATAGCCGCGCAGGATCGCCTCGGCCTGCGGGTGGATGACGACGGGAACGCCGACGGCGGCGGCGATCGCATCGACGGTGATGTCGTCATGCGTCGGTCCGATGCCGCCAGTGGTGAACACATAGTCGAAGGCGGCGCGCACGGCGTTGATCGCGCCGGCGATCGCCGCCATGTCATCGGCAACGACGCGAACTTCCTTCAGCCGGATACCTTGGACATTGAGCCATTTCGCAAGATAGGCGAGATTCGCATCCTGCGTGCGCCCCGACAGGATTTCATCGCCGATGACGACGAGCGCGGCGGTATAGATACGGTCGGGAAGGGCTGCCATGCGGCGGGGTCTAGCCGAAGGGGCGGCGGCGCGAAAGGGCCGGAGTCGCGGTGGCTTGCCCGGCGCGTCCGAACGGCGCACGTATCGCGGCATGAAATTGCAGACGATCATGCTGCTCGCGGCGTTTGCGGCGAGCCGGATCGGCGCACAGGAACGCCCTGCGCCGGTTCCCACCATCCCGCCCGCCGTGCTCGACGATACGCTCGAGATCACCGGCGAAAGCCTTGCCGCCAAACAAATCCGGACGCGAATGTACGTCGATGTCGCGGTCAACGGGCAGGGGCCGTTCCGCTTTCTGGTCGACAGCGGTGCCGACCGGTCGGTGATCGGTGCCGGGCTGGCGGCGCGCCTTGGGCTGCCGCCGGGCGATCCGGTGCAGCTGCAAAGCATGGCAGGTGCCACCCGGGTCGAAACCGTCGTCATCGACAGGTTGCGCCTCGGCAATACCAATGTCGGGCCGATTGCCGCACCCGCGCTGTCCGAAGCGTTTATCGGCGCGCAGGGGCTGCTCGGCATCGATGCGTTGTCCGAGCAGCGGCTGATGGTCGATTTCGATGCCAAGCGGGTCACGATCGAGGACCCGCGCCGTCCCGAGGTCATCCGAGCAGACGAGATCGTTGTCACCGCGCACCGCCGCCGGGGCCAGCTGATCCTGACGCAGGCGGACGTGAATGGCACGCCGATCTATGCGGTGATCGACACCGGTGCCGAGCTGACGATGGGCAATCTGGCGTTGCAGGCGCGCATCTTTCGCGGCCGCCGTGCGCCGCCGTCGCAGCCGATTACCTTGGTCAGCGTGACCGGCCAGACGATCGTCGCCAATCTGGTGGTCATGCCGATCGTGATGATCGGCAAGATCGAATTGCGCGGCGTGCCGGTCGCCTTTGCCGATGCGCCACCGTTCAAGCTGTTCGGGCTCGACCGCCAGCCCGCGATGCTGCTGGGAACCGATGTGCTGCAAAGTTTCCGCCGCGTGGCGCTCGACTTTCGAGGCCGCAAGGTGCGTTTCGTGCTGCGGCGCTGAGCGCTATTTCCGGCGCAACGCGCGCGCCGCTTCGATGACTTGCGTGGGGCGGTATGGCTTGCGGAACAACTGCCCCGGCACGATCCCCGGCGGCAGTTCGTCGGTATAGCCGGTCGCATAGATCACCGGCAGCCCCGGACGCAGTTCGGCGGCGCGCTTTGCCACCATCCAGCCGTTGAGTTCGCCGGGAAAGCGGATATCGGTGAACAGCAGGTCGATCGGCTCGGGCCCGGTCAGGTGGGCAAGCGCGCTGCGGTCGTCCTGCGCGGTCAGGACCGTGTACCCGGCGTCTTCGAATTCGAGCATCATCACTTCCCGAATCAGTCGCTCGTCCTCGACGATCAGTACGGTTTCCGGCACAGTTTCGCTCCGCTTCAGGGCCGGGGCAGGAAGATCCGGATAATGGTTCCCTCGCCCGGCGCACTTTCGATCTGGATTTGGCCCGCTGACTGCTTAACCAAGCCGTAAACCTGGCTCAAGCCCAGACCGGTACCTTCGCCGACTTTTTTGGTGGTGAAAAACGGCTCGAACGCATGCTCGACCGTCGCCGCCGACATGCCACAACCACTGTCGACGACTTCGAGCATGACATGGTCGCCGGGGGGTTGTGCCGGATGGCTGCCGTCGGGCTGGTTGCGCGTCCGGATCGTGACCGCGCCCCCGTTGGGCATCGCATCACGCGCGTTGACGAGCAGATTGAGCACCGCCGCTTCGGTTTGCGCGGTATCGATCGCCACCGGCCACAGCGCATCGGCAAGGTCGGTGTCGATCCGGATCGATTTGGGCAGCGCCGCAGCCGCCATGCTGCTGACCTGCAACACGACTGGATTAAGGCTCTGCGCCACCGGCAGCAACGGCTGCTTGCGCGCAAACGCCAGCAGCTGATCGGTCAGCGTCGCGGCGCGCTGCGCCCCGATCAGCGCGTTCGCGACCGCGCCACGCGACCGCTCGTCGCCCTCGGGCAGCCGCTGGACGCGGTCGAGGTTGGCAATCACCACGGTCAGCAAATTGTTGAAGTCGTGCGCGATGCCGCTGGTCAGCTGGCCGATCGCTTCCATTTTTTGCGATTGGCGCAGCATCGCCTCGGTGCGTTGGCGCTCAGTGGTCTCGCGGGCCAGCGCGGCGAGCGCCGCGTCGCGTTCTGCAATGCCGACCGACAGGTCTTCGTTGGCGCGTCGCAGCATCGCCGGCGACGGCAGCGCGATCGCGCGCGGTAGCAGCGGCCAAAGCGCAATTGCCGTGGTCACCGAAACTGCCGCCGTTACCGCCTTGACCAGCGCCTCGGGGCCATAGTCGGGGTTCCAAAGCACCCAGATCGACAGGAAATGCGTGACGCCGCACGCGGTGATAAATGCGGCGAACAGCCACGCGACCCAGCCGAAGGCAACATCGCGCCGCCGGATCAGGAAATAGCCGAGCGCCACGGGGATCGAGAAATAGGCGATGCCGATCAGCGCGTCGGAAATAACATGCGTCCAGATCAGCGCCGGGTCCCACAACAGGCAGAAGCCGTGCGGCGCAAGGCCGCGCGCACCGAGCAGCTTTTGGAAATAGTCGATCATCGTTGCTCCCACCCGCCGGTCTCCATACGCCCGGTCCCGCTATTCCACGCCGCCGACATTGCTTCGAGCCGGATAACTTCATACATCATCGGCTATGACCACCGACGCCAATTACGAGATCGACGCTGCCGACGAGTCTATGGGTGCGATCAAGCTTCACGGACCCGCGGGCTTTGACGGCATGCGAGCGGCGGGAAAGCTTGCCGCCGAAGTGCTCGATATGCTCGTCGCGCATGTTGCACCCGAAGTGCTGACGTCCGACCTCGACGATATGGTCCACCGCTTCGTGATGGCGCGCGGCGCGGTGCCCGCCACCATTTTCTACCGCGGTTATAGCCACGCCAGCTGCATTTCGGTCAACCATGTCGTCTGCCACGGCATTCCGGGCGCCAAGCGGTTGAAGGACGGCGACATCGTCAACATCGACGTGACGGTGGTCGTCGACGGCTGGCACGGCGACACGAGCCGCATGTATCTGGTCGGCGACGTTGGCGTGAAGGCGCGGCGGCTGGTCGATATTACGTGGGAATGCCTGCAGCGTGGCATTGCGGTGGCAAAGCCCGGCAATACGCTCGGCGATGTCGGCTGGGCGATCCAGAGCTATGCCGAGGCACAGCGGTGTTCGGTGGTGCGCGATTTCTGCGGCCACGGGCTCGGCCAGGTGTTCCACGACGCGCCCAACGTGGTCCACATCGGCCGCCCGGGAAAGGGCGTGCCGCTGCGGCCGGGCATGTTCTTCACGATCGAGCCGATGATTAATTTGGGCCGTCCCGAGGTCAAGCTGCTCGACGACGGCTGGACCGCGGTGACGCGCGACCGTTCGCTATCGGCGCAGTTCGAACATTCGATCGGCATCACCGAGACCGGCTGCGAAGTGTTCACGCTGTCGCCAGCCGGGCTGAGCCACCCGCCCTACGCTTGAGCACCGACGACGGTACCGATCCCGCCGGGCACCGGGGGCGCATGCGTGCGCGGCTGCTCGAGGGCGGCGGCGATGCCTTCCTCGACTATGAACTGCTCGAATATGTGCTCGGTCTTGCGATCCCGCGGCGCGACACCAAACCGCTCGCCAAGCGCCTGCTGAGCGAATTCGGGTCGTTCCCGGCGGTCCTCGCGGCCAGCCCGGCCGAATTGTCGCGCGTCGAGGGACTATCAGAGGGCGGTGCGGCGGCACTGAAGTTCGTCGAGGCAGCGTCGCTGCGCAGCCTGCGCGCCGCGGCGATGGACCGCCCGGTGCTCAGCGGCTGGCAGGCATTGACCGACTATCTCCATGCGTCGATGGCGCACCGGGTCACCGAGGAGTTTCGGGTGATTTTCCTCAACAACCGCAACGTCGTGGTGCGCGACGAGGCGATGGGCAGCGGAACCGTCAACGCGGCACCGGTCTATCCGCGCGAAATCGTCAAGCGCGCGCTCGAGCTGGGCGCGTCGGGACTGGTGCTGGTGCACAACCATCCCAGTGGCGATCCGTCGCCGAGCCGCGATGATATTGCGATGACCAAAGCGGTCGTCGAAGCCGGGCGTCATCTGGGGCTGAGTGTCCATGATCATGTCGTGATCGGCCGCACCGGCCACGCCAGCTTCCGCGCGCTCGGGCTGCTGTAACGCGCGAAACGCCGCGCCGATAGGCGCGGCGTCCGCTTGCTGCCTACTGCTTGGGCGCCATCGCGTCGGGCGTCATCGGCTTGCTCTTCGCGTGATCGTTGCTCATCCGCTCGGTCGTCGTCGTGGTCGACGAGCCGTCGGGCGCGGTCGACGTCATCGTCTTCTTCGCCATGTGGCGGTGGTGGTGATGATGGTGATGATGGTGATGCACATGAGTCATCGTCGTGCTGGTCGTCGTGGTGGCCGGGGCCATTGCCGCATCGGCGGCCTGGGCAGACGCGCCCGCAGCCAGCGCGGCGGCGACGGCCGCTCCGAAAAGGTAGGTGGCGTTCATCGTTCGAAACTCCCCTAGGATAGACGCGGCATTATACCCGCCGCGTCGCCCGAATAGCAGTTTCAGGCCGCCGCCGGGATTTACAAATTTGCGAGGCAACAAACGCCAAGACGGGGCCGCCCGGTAAGGCGACCCCGCGCTGGCGTTGCGACGCTATCAGTTCTTCGGCGGCATCGTCGTCGACGGACTGGTGGCAGTTCCCGAACGGTGACCGCGATGCGAACGCCCCGAAGGCGGCGTCGTTGCGGTTTCGGGGGCCATGGTACCCGACGACATCGTCGCTGCGGGCGTTTCGGTCGGCATCGTTCCCGGTGCCATCGTGCTGTCGGGCGAAGCGGCCGGCGGTGTGACAGCTGCCGGGCTCGTCGCCGGGCTGGTCGTCGTGCCGGTTGTCGCCGGGCCGGGGGCACCGGTGGTCTGTGCAGTGGCGGCGGTGGCCAGCAGCGCGCTGGCGGCAATCATCAAAATCTTCATTTAAGCAACTCCCAAAGCAAATTACTGATTCGGCGTTGGCGGGGCGTCTGTTCGTCTTTACCAACGCTCGACCCTCAAAACGAAGTCTGCCGAGCGAGGTTGCGCGACCTATCGCGTTGTTGTTTCGCTTCGCCCTGTGCTACGCGCCGCCGCCTGCCTGCATGGAGTGTGTCGCCGATGATCCCCCGCTATTCGCGCCCCGAGATGGTCGCCATCTGGGAACCCGAGACGCGTTTCCGGATCTGGTTCGAGATCGAGGCGCATGCGATGGACGCGCTCGCCGCGCTGGGCGTGATTCCGGCCGAAGCGGCGCGGGCGATGTGGGAGCGCGGCAAATTCGAGGTTGCGCGGATCGACGCGATCGAGCGCGAGACGCGCCACGACGTCATCGCATTCCTGACCAACCTTGCCGAACATGTCGGCGAACCGGCGCGTTTCGTCCACCAGGGCATGACGAGTTCGGACGTTCTCGATACCTGCCTCGGCGTCCAGCTGGCGCGCGCGGCCGACCTGATGATCGCCGATCTCGACGGTTTGTTGGCCGTGCTCGAACGGCGCGCGCGCGAGTATAAGGACACGCCGACGATCGGCCGCAGCCACGGCATCCATGCCGAGCCGACCACCTTCGGATTGAAGCTGGCGCAGGCCTATGCCGAGTTCGCGCGCTGCCGGGCGCGGCTGGTGGCGGCGCGTGCCGAAGTCGCGACGTGCGCGATTTCGGGCGCAGTCGGCACGTTTGCCAACGTCGATCCTTATGTCGAGGCGCATGTCGCCAAGGCGATGGGGCTGACGGTCGAGCCGGTCAGCACGCAGGTCATTCCGCGCGACCGCCATGCGATGTATTTTGCAACACTCGGGGTGATCGCCGGCTGCGTCGAGCGGTTGAGCATCGAAGTCCGCCACCTGCAGCGCACCGAAGTGCTCGAGGCGGAGGAATATTTCGCGCCCGGCCAAAAGGGATCGAGCGCGATGCCACACAAGCGCAACCCAGTGCTGACCGAAAATCTCACCGGCCTCGCGCGGCTGGTTCGCGGCTATGTCACCCCGGCGCTCGAGAATGTCGCGCTGTGGCATGAGCGCGACATTTCACACTCGTCGGTCGAGCGCATGATCGGGCCCGATGCGACGGTGACGCTCGATTTCGCGCTCGTCCGCCTGACGCAGGTGATCGACAAGCTGGTGGTCTATCCGGCGCGCATGCTCGCCAACCTCAACAAGATGGGCGGGCTGATCCATTCGCAGCGCGTGCTGCTGGCGCTGACACAAGCCGGCGCGAGCCGCGAGGACGCCTATGTGCTGGTCCAGCGCAATGCGATGCGGGTCTGGGAGTCCGATGGGCGGCTGCAGCTGCTCGACCTGCTGGAGGCCGACGCGGAAGTGACGCGCTGGTTACCGCTGATCGAGCTGCAGGCGCTGTTCAACCTTGGCTATCACCTCAAGCATGTCGACACGATCTTCGACCGGGTCTTCGGCGACGCCTAGGCGTGTGGGCGGCCGAAGTCGTCGGCGGCAGTGTCCTGCCCCGCGTCGATGATCGTCCGCCGCACGGCTCGCGTGCGTGTGAACAGCGCGTGCAGATAGTCGCCGTCGCCCCAGCGAATCGCCCGCTGCAGCGCGCTCAGGTCCTCGCTGAACCGCTGCAGCACGTCGAGTACGGCGTCCTTGTTCGACAGGAAAACGTCGCGCCACATCGTCGGGTCGGACGCCGCGATGCGCGTGAAGTCGCGAAAGCCGCCGGCTGAATATTTGATCACTTCGGAGCGCGTGACGCTTTCGAGGTCCGATGCGGTACCGACGATCGTATACGCGATCAGATGCGGCAGGTGACTGGTTACCGCGAGCACGAGGTCGTGGTGCGCCGGGTCCATCGTCTCGACATTGGCACCCAGCCGTGTCCAGAATTCGGTGACGCGCGCGACCGCGGTGGCATCGGCCTCGGGGCCGGGCGTCAGGATGCACCAGCGCCCGTCGAACAGCGTGGCAAAGCCAGCGTCGGGGCCGGATTTCTCGGTGCCCGCGACCGGGTGCGCGGGGACAATATGGACGCTTGGCGGCAGCGCTGCCGTCAGGTCGGCAAGCACCGACGCCTTGACCGAACCGACGTCCGAAACCACGCACCCGGCGCTGAGCTCGCCGGCGATTTCGGCGGCGAGCGAGCCCATCGCGCGCACCGGAACGCACAGGATAACGAGGTCGGCATCGATCACGCACGCCGCAGCGGTGTCGGTCACATCGTCGGCAAGATCGAGCGCGCGGACACGTTCACGGACGCCGCCATCGGCGTCGTGCACCGTCAGCCGCATCGTCGGCATGCGTGCGCGTACTGCCCGCGCCAGCGACGCACCGATCAGCCCCATGCCGATGATGCCGACGCGCGCGAACGGCAGCATCAGCGCGCGCGTTCGACGAAGCGCCGCAGGCTGGCGGCGGCCGCGCGCGTTTCCGCTTCGGTGCCGATCGAGACGCGCAGCGCATTTGGTAACCCTTGGCCGGGCAGCCAGCGCACCAGAATGCCGTCGGCCATCAGCGCCTCGTTTGCCGCCGCCGCCGTCAGCGCACCATGCTCGGGAAAGGTGACCAGGATGAAATTCGCCGCCGACGGCACCGCGCGCAATCCGGCATTGCCAAGGCTGGCGATTTCGTCGGCGAGCCATGCCCGCCACTGCGCATTGTGCGCGCGCGATTTTGCCACCCAGTCCTGATCCGCCAGTGCAGCGATCGCCCCGGCACCGCCCGCGGTTGGCACATTGAACGGCGCGCGGATCTTGTTGAGCGCGGCGATCACCGCCGCCGGGCCATAGGCCCAGCCGATCCGCTCCGCCGCCAGCCCATAGATTTTGGAAAACGTCCGCGTCACCACGACATTGGCGTTGGCATGCGCCAGCGCAAAGCCGTCCTCGTAGTCGCCGTCTTCGATGAACTCGGCATAAGCGGCGTCGAGCACCAGCAGGATATCGGGGCGCAAGCCGGCGTGCAGCCGCCGCACTTCGCTTCCCGAAATCAGCGTGCCGGTCGGATTGTTGGGATTGGCGAGATAAACGACGCGCGTCCGCGCGGTAACGGCTGCGAGCAGCGCGTCGACATCGGCGGTATAGTCGATGTCGGGGGCCTCGACCGGAGTTGCGCCGACGCGTTGCGCCGCGATCCGGTACACCGAAAAGCCGTGCCGCACATACAGCACCTCGTCGCCGACGCCGGCACACGCCGCCGCGCACAGGTGCAGCAGTTCGTCCGACCCGGTGCCGCACACGATGCGGTCGGCATCGAGGCCGTGCAGCGCGGCCAGCGCATCGCGCAAGCCGACCGACGCCGCATCGGGATAGCGGTGCGCGTCGGCGGCCGTCGCCGCCATCGCCGCGACCGCATGCGGCGACGGGCCGAGCGGGTTCTCGTTCGACGACAGCTTAATCGGCGCACCATGCCCGGCCAGCTTTGCCTTGCCCGGGACATAGGCGTGGATCGCATCGATCCAGGGTTTGATGACGGGAATGTTCATGATCGCCTAGTGCCGCCTTGGCCCGGGCGTGGCAAGCGCCGTGCTACCGCAGATTGGCGTCGAGGAACGCCGCCGATCGCCGCAGCATGTCGGTTCGTGCGTCGCCGTCTTCGATCTGGTGATCGAGGCCAGGGTAGATGTGGAGCTCATGTACCTTGCCGGCGGTGGCCAGCGCACTGTCCATGGTCCGCGCCTGGCTGACGTCGACGTTCAAGTCCTGGTCGCCGCTGAACAACATCACCGGCGCCTTGATCACGGCCGCGTTGCGGGCCGGCGATCCGGCCGTGACGTGGGGGCCTTCCCCGATGAAGCTATCGACCAGTAGCGAATCACTAAACCGTCGCCCGACGCGCTTCATTCCCGCGAGGTCAGTTACCGGCGCGATCGCGACGATCGCCTTATAGAGCTGCGGGTCGAGTACATTGGCCTGCAGCGCCGCGTAGCCGCCGTAGCTCCACCCGACGATCGCGAGCTTGGTGGGATCGGCGATATGCTGCGCGACCAGCCACTTCGCACTATCGTTTACGTCACCGATGGCCGTCTGCCATGATTTGAAACCATTGTTACGGTACCAAGCCTCGCCATACCCCGACGAGCCGCGAAAATTCGGTTGAATCACCGCATAACCGAGCTGGACGAAATATTGCGCCAGCCAGTCGAAGCCGCCGGTGTCGCGCGCGCTCGGCCCGCCGTGCGGCATAACAATTGCCTTCAGTCCGACGGCGGGCTTGCCGAGCGGTAGTGTTAGATAGGCGGGGATCATCGTGCCGTCGGCGGCGGGATATTTGATCGGTTTCGACTCCGAGAGCTTGATCCCGGCAAGGAGCGGCCGACTCGGTAGCAATTCGTTCAGCTCATGCGTGGCTGGATCATAAAGATAATAGGTGCCGGGATGGGTATCGCTGCTCGCGAGCACAACCCGCTTCGACCCGTCCCAGCTTTCGCTGATCACGCGCACATTCGGGCTGCCGGCCAATGCCTTGCTCAGCGCCCGATGCAACCGCAGCAGCGCCGGATCGAAATACTCGTATTCTTCCGCATCGACAGTATATTCGACCGCCACCGGCCAGCCGTATTTTCCAAGCCGCACCACGCCATCGACGTCCACGATCGGATGCGCGAAGACGAGTTCGGATGTACCGGTGCCGTCCACGGCGACCTTGTACAAGGCCTTGCGGCCGTCGAGCGGCTTAAGGACATAAAGCCAATCGCCGCTTTCATCGAAGCCATCCGGTTCGAAGTTCGCGTTCCCAGTGAGATCGACGCTGGCCAACGGGTGCCATCCGCCGCTGCGCGCCAGCGCGTAATAGTTCAGCCGGCGGCGCACATAGCCGTCGTCCGTTTCGGAGCCCATCGCTTTCAGCCTAACGGCGCCATGTCCGTCGGTGCCGAGGGCGCGGACCGCCGGATTGGGCTGGGTGACAGGAGATACGGCCGCCGTGTAGATGTCGACCCGCTGCGCCGCCATGCCACCGATCGCCTGACGGAGGCGTGAGCCTGTTGTCGATTCCTCGACGACATTGACTGCCATCATCACGTGCGTTGGATCGTCGGGCAGCCAGTCGATGATGTTGCCGCTGTACTGGTTGATCCCAAGTGCGTCGAACGAATCGCGCTGGCCGAGCAACTTCATTTTACCGCCGTTGGCGTCGACCGCGACGACGCGCGTGAATGACAGGATCCCGCCCGGCCCTTTGGTAATGCCATACAATGTGCAAATCAGCCGGGTCTCGGTCTTCCACCCGCACGATACCGGCAAGATGTTGTTACCGGTGTTGGCGATCGCCACGTTCGTTGCGCCGGTCGCCGTATCGATCACGACCACGCCGGTCCCGCGCGCGTTCGCCGGTGCGAGAAACAGCGCCTTGCTGCCATTGGGCGAGATTGCCATGCCCTGTGCTGCCGCCCGCGCGCCGAAAGCGATGGCAAGATCGGTTTCCGCCGAAACGGCGCTCTGCGAGACGAAGCACGCCGTGGCCACCAGCAGCCAATTTTTAATCATCTTTTGTTTCCCTGCGCCCCGTCGCAAGCTTAGCCCAGCGCCCGCAACCCTGCCAAGCCTTGCGCCGTACCCGTCCGCCGCTTAACCCATTGCAACCATGCCCGCCCCCCAGCCCGCTACCGACCAGCGTTTTGGCCTCGATCGCCGTGTTCGCCTTGCCCAATCGCTGCGGCTCGAGTCCGGCGCGGTGCTGGCGGCGCCCGAGGTCGCGTATGAAACCTATGGCAGCCTGAATGCCGGCGGCGACAATGCGGTGCTGGTCTGCCACGCGCTGACCGGTGATCAACACGTCGCGGGCACGCATCCGCGCTCGGGCAAGCCGGGGTGGTGGAGCCGGCTGGTCGGGCCGGGGTTGCCGATCGATCCCGCGCGCCACTTCATCGTCTGTGCCAATGTGCTCGGCGGCTGCATGGGCAGCAGCGGCCCGGCAAGCATCGATCCTGCCACCGGCAGCGCCTATGCGATGGCGTTTCCGGTCATCACGATCCGCGACATGGTGCGCGCGCAGGCGGCGTTGCTCGATCATCTTGGCGTCGACCGGTTGCTCGGTGTCGTCGGCGGATCGATGGGCGGGATGCAGGCGCTCGACTGGGCGGTGGCCTATCCCGACCGCGTGCGCGCGGTGGTGGCGGTGGCGACTGCGGCGCGGCATTCGGCGCAGAACATCGCCTATCACGAGGTCGGGCGGCAGGCGATCATGGCTGATCCCGACTGGGCCGGCGGCGATTATTACACGCGTGAGCGCGCCCCGGTTGCTGGGCTCGCGGTCGCAAGAATGGCGGCGCACATCACTTATTTGTCGGAGGCGGGGCTGACCGCCAAGTTCGGGCGGCGGCTGCAGGGCCGCGACGCGGTGTCGTTCGGGTTCGACGCCGATTTCCAGGTCGAAAGCTATTTGCGCCATCAGGGGATGAGCTTCGTCGAACGGTTCGACCCCAACAGCTATCTCTACATCACCCGCGCCACCGACTATTTCGACCTGAGCGAGGCACACAGCGGGCGGCTGGCGTCGGCGTTCCGCGGCACGCGCACGCGCTTTGCGGTGATCGCGTTCGACAGCGACTGGCTGTACCCGACCGCCGAGGCGCGGCGGATCGTGCGCGCCTTGAACGCCGCCAACGCTGCGGTCAGCTTCGTCGAACTCAACAGTCCGCACGGCCACGACGCGTTCCTGCTCGATTCGCCCGAAATGAACCGGGTCGTCGACGGATTTCTGCGGGCGGGCGAATGATCGGGCTTTCGGACGATAGGCTCCGGCTCGATGTGCCTCATATCGGTCCCGAGCGGCGCATGGAGCGCCTTGCAGCGGCATTTTCGGTATCGGCGGGGGACACGCCGTGACGCTTCGTGCAGACCTTGCGGCGATTGCCGACGCCGTGCCGCACGGCGCGCGGATCCTCGATGTCGGCTGCGGCGACGGCTCGTTGCTCGCGGCGTTGCGCGCCGACAAGGGCGTCGACGGACGCGGGATCGAGCTGTCGGGAGCCAATGTCGCTGCTGCCGTGGCGCGCGGGCTGTCGGTGGTGCAGGGCGATGCCGATGCCGACCTTGCCGACTATCCAGACGATGCATTCGATATGGCGATCCTGTCAAACACGTTGCAGGCGATGCGCGCGCCCGCCGATGTGCTGGGCGAACTGCTGCGGATCGCGCGCGCGGCGGTGGTGTCGTTCCCCAATTTCGGCCACTGGCGGGTGCGTGCCGCGCTCGGCTTTCGCGGGCGGATGCCAGTGACCCGGCTGTTGCCGGTCGGCTGGTACGAGACGCCGAACATCCATCTGTGCACGATCGCCGACTTCCGCGCGCTGGCGGCCGCCCAGCGCCTGCGCGTCGATACCGCGGTCTATCTGCGCGGCGGGCAGCCGACCGGGTCGTTTGCGGCAAACCTGCTTGCCGAGCAGGCGGTGTTCGTGCTGCGCCGCGCTAATAATCGTTAACTACGAATATCCTTAAGCAGCCCGACCCGCTGCCGTTTTGCGAGCTGTTCACGCAAACGGGGTCCTGCTCATGCCGCTCAAATCATTGCTCGCGATCTCGCTGCTCGCGTCCGCTGCAGCGGCGCAGGCGGTGACCTGGGTGTCGCCGACGCCGGGGCCGGACAGCGGCCCGCGCAGCACCGAAACGACCGTCGTCGATTTCAATACGCCGTCGGACTTTGCGCCGGGGCTGATCTTCACCGGCACGACGCCCGGCGTCGCAGCCGCGCCAGCAGGTGACACGACGCCGTATCTGGCGGTCAACGGCACCTATACGTTGCGCCCCGCCGATCAGTCGTTCGATCAGTTCAGCTTTTACTGGGGGTCGGTCGATGCGGGCAACAAGGTCGAGGTGCTCGATCTCGGCAATACCGTCATCCTGACGCTGACCGGGGCCGAGCTGCCGCGTTTCGATGGCAACCAGCTGATCGGCGATACCAACCGGCGCGTCTATTTCGACCTTGCGACCGGCGAGACGCTCGGCGCGCTGCGCTTTAGCTATGCGCAGCCGGCGTTTGAAATCGACGATATCGCGTTCGGCCATTCGACCGCGGTGCTGACCGGTGCGGCGTTGCCCGAGCCCTCGACATGGGCGTTGCTGGTGATCGGCTTCGCGCTCGTCGGCGTCGCCAGCCGCCGCCGCACGGGTCAGCTCGCCGCCTGAACCGGCGCGGCGCGCGCCGCCACGGCCAAACGCGACCCGGCGATCGGTGCCAATCCGTCGCGCTTGGCGGCGCGGACGAAGTGCACGCCGCCCAGCTGCGGCACGGCGCGCGTCAGCATCGGCTCGGTCCACGCGAGCATGCCGAGCGGGGGTGCGGCGAGCGCGGTGCGCGCGTCGGTTACCTCGAACATCGCCTCCGCCAAAGCGGCAACCAGTGCCCGCCGTCCATAGGGCCGCCCCTGGCCGAACGGATTGGTCTCGACCGTTGCCCACAGCCCCGCGCGGTTAGGCACCACGAGCAACAGCTCGCCCGCCGGTGCAAGCACGCGCCACAGCTCGCGCAGCACGGCGGCAGGCCGCTCGGCGGTTTCGAGGCAGTGAATGACGAGTACCTGATCGAACACCGCCTCGTGGAACGGCAGTTGGCAGGGGTCGGCGCACAGCCCGGCGCTGCGCCCCCGGCTCGGCCAACTGCGGGCCCCGATGGCCGCCAGGCGCTCGATCCCGCCAGTGTCGATGCCGCGCAGCAAAGCCTCGGGGGCGCCCAGCGTCAGCAACCGGCTATTTCCACTGTGCTGCAGCGCCGGCTGGATCATGCTGCGCAGCAACCGTGCCGCACGCGCCCCGCCCGGGCTGGCGTACCATGCCGCCAGAGGCAACTGCGCATCCATCGGCAAAGCTGAATCGTTGCGCATTGTGGATCCGACACTATCTGCTTTACGCACCCGAATATAGGAGACCGCCATGCTCGGCCGAAACATTCCCGATGTCCTCTTCAAGACGCGCGTCCGCGATGAAAGCATCGGCGGCGACAACCCGTTCCGCTGGCAGGACATGCGCAGCGCCGACGTGTTCGACGGCAAGCGCATCGTGGTGTTCTCGCTGCCCGGCGCGTTCACGCCGACCTGCACCAACGAACAATGTCCGGCGTTCGAACGCGACTACGCCAAGTTCCTCAACGCGGGCGTCGATGAAGTCCGCTGTGTCGCCGTCAACGACGCATTCGTCATGTACCAGTGGAGCAAGCACCTCGGTCTCAAGAACATCAAGCTGCTCCCCGACGGGTCGGGGACGTTTACCCGGCTGATGGGAATGCTGATCAACAAGGAGCATCTGGGCTTCGGCATGCGCTCGTGGCGCTATGCGATGGTCGTCGACAACGGCAAGATCGTCGCATGGTTCGAGGAGCCGGGGTTGAACGACACCGGCGCCGACGATGATCCGTACGGCGAAACCGCCCCAGACCGGATTTTGGCGTGGGTGGAAGCTAACCCGCGCGGCTAAGCTGCCACCTCCCTCTCCCGCATCGAGAGAGGGAGCGCACCCGCGTTTACCGCTCGACGCACATGGCAATGCCCATGCCGCCGCCGATGCACAGTGTTGCAAGCCCCTTGTGGACGTCACGGCGCGCCATTTCGTGGAGCAGCGTTACCAAAATCCGCGCGCCGCTCGCGCCGATCGGGTGGCCGATGGCGATTGCGCCGCCGTTGACATTGACCTTTGCGGGATCGAGCCCAAGCTCCTGACCCACCGCGAGCGCCTGTGCGGCGAAGGCCTCGTTGGCCTCGATCAGGTCGAGGTCGGCGACACTCCACCCGGCTTTTTCCAGTGCGCGCTTCGATGACGGGATCGGGCCGATGCCCATCACGGCCGGATCGACGCCGACCGATGCCCAGCTGGCGATTCGCGCCAGCACGGTCGCGCCGCGGCGCTTGGCCTCGGCCTCCGACATCAGCATGACGACCGCCGCACCGTCGTTCAGCCCGCTGGCGTTGGCGGCCGTCACCGTGCCATCCTTTTTGAACGCGCCGCGCAGGCCACTGACCGATTCGAGCGTCGCGCCGTCGCGGATGTATTCGTCGGTATCAAAGACCGTGTCGCCCTTGCGGCCCTTGACGGTGACGGGCGCGATTTCGCCCTTGAAGCGGCCTTCGGCGCGTGCAGCGCTCGCCTTGTTCTGGCTCGCGACGGCGAACTTGTCCTGTGCCTCGCGGCCGATCTGATAGCGTTCGGCGACGTTTTCGGCAGTGATGCCCATATGATAGCCATTGAACGCATCCCACAGCCCGTCCTTGATCATCGTATCGATCAGCTCGACTGCGCCCATCTTGGTGCCAGTGCGCAGCGCCTGGGCGTGCGTGCTCATGCTCATGCTTTCCTGGCCGCCGGCGAGGATGATGCTCGCATCGCCCGCCTGGATCGCCTGTGCACCGAGCGCGACCGCGCGCAGGCCGCTGCCGCACACCTGATTGACGCTCCACGCCGGGGTTTCCTGTGCAATGCCGGCGTGGATCGCCGCCTGCCGGGCCGGGTTTTGCCCCTGCGCCGCGGTCAGCACCTGGCCCAGGATGACTTCGGAGATTTCGTCGGCACCGACGCCGCCCTGCGCCAGCGCGGCCAGCAGCGCCGCCTTGCCGAGCTCATGCGCCGGCACGGTGCCGAACTGGCCCATGAAGCTGCCGACGGCGGTGCGCTTGGCGGCGGTGATGACGATGTTGGTCATGCGAGGTTCTCCCTGAAGTTGCCCCGCTTTAGCCCTCGCGCAGCCACGCCGCCAGCGGTTCCCACAATTGCACGTGCGCGCGGCTGCCCATCACCATGCCGACATGTCCCATCGCGAGCGGCAGCGACGTTCCGGCGCCGCACGCCGCCGCCGCCGGCACGATGCGGTCGCTGGTCGAGACGATATCGAGCAGCGGGATGTTCAACTGCGCGGGGTCGATTACCGCGCCGCCCACCCGCCACTGCCCGGTGCCGGGCCGATCGTCGGCGAACCAGCTTTCGAACATTTCGGTAGCGACGCCGAGCGTCAGCGGCGGGCCGGTATTGGCCCAATCCTCGAGCGCGACGAACGCCGCCGCCGCCGCCGGGTCGAGTCCGGGAAAGCGTTCGAATT
This sequence comes from Sphingomonadales bacterium, assembly GCA_038225475.1. Taxonomy (GTDB): domain Bacteria; phylum Pseudomonadota; class Alphaproteobacteria; order Sphingomonadales; family Sphingomonadaceae; genus Polymorphobacter_B. Next base: position 220,115 of record JBBRRA010000002.1, on the reverse strand, counting down.
TCGCCACCAGCCCGGCAGGGTCGAGCTGCCAGAACGCCGGTTGCAAAAGGTCGATCGGAAAGCTGCCGAGCGCCTGTGCCACCGGCGCCGAACGCTGCCACAGCGCCGCAATTGCTGTACGTGCGTCCGCGCCGTAGCCGTCGAACCGCCACGGCGTCGCGATCAGCGCGACCCGGCGCACCGGCACCAGCGCCGCTGCGGCAATCGCTAGCGTGCCGCCAAGGCAATAGCCGAGGAGCGCCGGGCGCGGTGTGACGCTGGCGATCAACGTGGTCAGCCGCTCGGTGACATAGCCGCCCAGATCGAGCGGCAATTCGCCCGGCCCCGGGCTGCCCCAGTCGACCAGCAGCGGGTTGACCCCCTGCGTCGCCAGCCAGCGCAGCAGCGAGTTGTTCGCAGCGAGATCGAGGACATGCGGCGGGTTGATCAGCGACGGCACCACCACCACCGGCGGTCCCGAGCCGCCATAGTCGCGCAACCGGACACCGCCGACACGCGCCACTTCGGGCATCGCCGCCAGCGTCCGGGCATGGCCATGCGCCTGATAGCCGCGGACGCCGGCCAGGATCCGTGACAGTCGCGCGACATCGGTGCGCGATTGCTGCGCCGCAAGTGCAAGGAACAGCGGCAAAGGGTGCGGACCGCGCGCACGTTGCGGTGCAGCATCGGCGGGTGTAAGTGTCGCAGGATCAACTTTATCAGGATGCATGATGGTCGAAACCGTTAACCCTGCCGACACCGGAAAAGCACCGCCGGTGGTGATCAAGAAGTACGCCAACCGCCGTCTGTATAACACAGCTTCGTCGAGCTACATCACGCTTGAGCATCTCGCGGTGATGACACGCGAGGGGCGCGATTTTCAGGTGTTCGACGCCAAGACGGGGGAGGACATCACGCGTCCGGTGCTCGCGCAGATCGTCATGGAGGGCGAAACCAACGGCCAGACGATGCTGCCGACGCCGTTCCTGCGCCAGTTGATCGCGATGTACGGCGACTCGATGCAGGGCATGGTGCCGCATTATCTCGAAGCGTCGATGGATGCGTTTTCCAAGCATCAGGCGCAGTTTCGCGACGCCGTCACCGGGGCGTTCGGCGGCGCGGCGTTCAAGCCGTTCGAAGTGCTCGCCAAACAGAATATGGCAATGTTCCAGGCCGCCGCCGACATGCTGACCGGCCGCGCCGCGCTGGTCGCCAAGCCCGAGGCAAAGGCGAATGAACTCGACGAGGTCAAGGCGCAGCTTGCATCGCTGCAGGCCAAGCTCGACAAGCTGGCGAAGTAGGACTTCGCTCTCGCTCCGCCCTCAGCGCGAGAGCGTTACTTGACGAACTTCAGCGTCATGCGGTCCGATTCGCCGATCGCGGCATATTTCGGCTTGGTCGCGTCGCCTTCGGCAAAGTTCGGCGGCAGCGTCCAGACACCCTGCGGGTAATCGGCGGTGTCCTTGGGGTTGGCGTTGATTTCCGACTGCGCGACGAGCTTGAAGCCAGCATCCTGCGCCAGCTTGATGACCGTCGAGGTCTTCATATAGCCGCTCGAATCCTGCATCGCGTCGGGGCGGTTTTCGGGCAGGCGATGTTCCTCGATGCCGAGCACGCCGCCGGGCTTGAGCGCGGCATAGAATGCCTTGAACGCCGCCGGGGCGAAGCCGCCGATGTACCAGTTATGGACGTTGCGGAACGTCAGCACCATGTCGGCCGACCCGGCGGGCGCGATCGCATAGGCGCCTTTGCCGAACGCGGTCAGCTTGACTTTGGCATAGGCCGGGTCGCCCGCCAGCTTGGCCTGAAACTTGGCGACCGACTTGGCCGCGCCCGGCCCGGCGGCGGGGTCGTTGTGCGCGGCATAGTAAGTGCCCTTGGCTTTCAGATACGGCGCAAGAATTTCGGTGTACCAGCCGCCCGATGGCCAGATTTCGACGATCGTCATGGCGGGCTTGAGGCCGAAGAATGTCAGCGTTTCGACCGGGTGGCGATAGGCGTCGCGGACACGCGTGCCCGGCGAGCGCTGCGGCCCGGCGACCGCGGCGGCGATGCTGCCGGGTTCGGCGGCCAGCATCGACGTTGCGGTGGCCGGAACGGCGGTGCCCAGCGCGAGCAACACGGTCAGCATCGGAAACTTCATGGGCGGCAACCTCTGGCTTGCGAAAATGCTATGCGGCTTCTAGCCGATCGTCCTGATTGGACAAGCCATGGACGCCGACACCACGTTGACGATATTCGCCGCAGGCGCGGCGCTGACGCTTGCCGCGATCTTCGGCGACTGGCGGCGGCGGCGGCGCGCGCCGCACGGCCCGACCGCGCTGCTGCCGTGGCACGGCGTGCTGTTCGTCGGCGTCGCGATGATGCTGTTCATGGCAGCGCACGGGCTGACGCTGCTCAGGGGGTAGCGCCGCCGAACGCGGTCAGGATGAATGCGAACTCTTCGGCAGTTTCGTGCAGCGCGATGAACCGCCCCGACTTGCCACCATGGCCTGCCCCCATGTTGATCTTGAGCAGCAGCAAATTATTGTCGGTCTTGGTGGCGCGCAGCTTGGCGGTCCACTTCGCCGGCTCCCAATAGGTGACGCGCGGGTCGTTCAGACCGCCGGTGATCAGCAGCGGCGGATAGGCCTGCGCGCGGACGTTGTCATACGGGCTATAGCTTTTGAGTAGGTCGTACGCCGCCTTGTCGGTGATCGGATTGCCCCATTCGGGCCATTCGCCCGGGGTTAGCGGCAGCTTGTCGTCGAGCATGGTGTTGAGCACATCGACGAACGGCACGTCGGCGACCACGGCGCGCCACAGCTTGGGGTCGGAATTGACCACCGCTCCCATCAGCTCACCGCCTGCCGAGCCGCCGCTCGCCGAGATATTGCCCGCCTTCGCAAATCCCGCCTTGACCAACCCGTGCGCCGCATCGACGAAGTCGGTGAAGGTGTTGGTGCGCTTCTTGAGCTTGCCGTCGAGATACCATTGGTACCCGAGGTCGTCGCCGCCCCGGATATGCGCGATGGCATAGGCAAAGCCGCGGTCGAGCAGGCTGAGGCGCGTGGCCGAAAAGCTCGGCGGTACCGCATAGCCGTACGCGCCGTAGCCGTATAAATGGAGCTTGCCGCTGCCGTCCTTCGCGAAGCCCTTTTTATAGACCACCGAAACCGGCACCTTGGTGCCGTCGCGCGCCGTGATCATCAGGCGTTCGGTCGCATATTGGCTGGCGTCATAGCCCGACGGCACCGCCTGCACCTTGCGCGTGATCAGCGTGGCGGTCGCGACATCATAGTCGAACACCGTGGCGGGCGTGACCATCGAGCTGTAGCCGAGCCGCAGCACCGGCGCGTCGGGCTCGAGGTTGGTGCCGACCATCGCGGTATAGCTCGCCTCCGGAAAGGCGACATAGGTGTCGCGCCCGTCGTCGCGGTGCAGCCGCACGGCATCGAGGCCGTCGACGCGTTCCTGAATCGCGAGATAGCCGTCGAACGCCGTCAGCCCGCGAATATAATGCCGGTCGCTGCCGGCGATCCGCGTCGTCCATTCGGCAGGCGCGGCGAGCGGCGCGGTCGCCACGCGAAAATTGACATGGGTGTCGTTGGTGCGGATGAACAGCGTCTGCCCGCGCACATCGACGTCATACTCGCGCCCGGTGTGGCGTGGCGACACCAGCAGTGGTGCCGCGTCGGGATGCGTCGTCGGGATCAGCCGGACTTCGCTCGTGACATGGTCGGCACTGACGATGATGAACTGGCTGCGGTCCTGGCTGCGCCCGACCTGAACGCGGAAGCCGATTTCGGGCTCCTCGTACAGCGTCCGCTCGGCACCGCTGCCGAGCGTGTGCAGCACGATGCGGAACGGTCGCCAATTGTCGTTGACCTCGGTCCATGCCAGCGATTTCGAATCCATCGCCCACACCGGCACACCGATGCTTTTGGTCGCCACGGTCGCCATGTCCTTGCCCGTCGCGATGTCGCGAACCTTGAGCGTGAACCGCTCCGAGCCGTTGTCGTCATACGCATAGGCCAGCAGCTTGCCATCCGGACTGACCGCCGTTCCCGCCAGCCGGAAATAATCCTTGCCCTCGGCCAGCGCCGGTTCGGACAGCAATACCTGCTCGGCACCGCCGCCGCGCGGCCGCCGCAGCCAGACGCGGTACTGACCGCCCTTGTCGAACCGCCACCAATAATCGAAAGCGCCGTCGGGGGCGGGCACGCTCGCATCCTCCTGCGGCACGCGCGCCTTCAGTTCCTCGAACAGCGTTTCGACCAGCGGCGCGTGCGGTGCCATCTGCGCTTCGTAATAGGCGTTTTCGGCCTTCACATAGTTGAGCACATCGGGGTCGGTGACCTTGGGATAGCCCTGGTCCTTGAGCCAGAAGTAATCGTCATGAAGCTGCTCGCCGTGAAAGGTCTGCACATGCGGGCGGCGTTCGGCGACTGGCGGCTTGATCACTTGGGCATCCGTTCTTGCGGCGAGGAGCGACAGGCACAGCAGCGCCAGCGGTCGGAAAGTCATCGGCAGCAGCTCCCCCGGGGTGGAATGCGCAGCCTAGCGCGGCTTGGGACGGTGTCCAGCCTCGAGCGCGGCGATCCGCGCTTCGAGCGCATTGAGCGCGTCGATCAGCCGGTTGAGAAACTCGGCGGTGACCAGATCGCCGGTATGGGCGCGGGGGATGGGCATGCAAGGTCTCCGGGGCAGTGTGGTCAGCTCGAGGTGGCTTGCCAATCATCGCTGAAGGTGACCGCGGCGTCGTTATCGATCACCTCGATCTTGCGGAAGTTGAAGCCCCAGTCCTCCTGACCGACGAGCGAGCCATCGCTGGCCTGGACGGTGCTGCGTTGGATCGACACCAGCGTTGCCTCGGTCAGTTTCACCGTCTGGAATAGATGCTCGTGGCCATCGGCATCGAGGCGCGTGAACTGCAGGACGACTTCGGTCAGCCCCTCGTTTTCCGAACACGCGCTCAGCCCCTGTACCGAAGCCTCCCCCCAGAATTTCGTGATCGTCACTACGCTGAACTGGCGGCGGCCGGTGGGCTCGCCGGTGACGACATCGCGCGGCGACTCGACCCCCATGTGAACCGCGGTAAGCGTCATCCACTCGGCGCGGCGCGCTTCGGTTTCGGCATCGCCGCGGAATTGCCCCTGCTTGCTTCCGACAACCGACAGAAAGGCGTTCGACATGGCGCGACACTCCGTGGTGCGTGCACAGTGTCGCGCAACCCAGTGCCGTGCACAAGGCGGCTGGCTCAAGCGCTGCGGCGCGCTTACACTTGGGCTATGTCCACTCATTCCGACCGCCTCGCCGCGCTGCGCGCGCAACTCGACACCGACCGGCTGACGGGCTTCGTCGTGCCGCTCACCGACGAGCATATGAGCGAATATGTCGGCGGCTATGCGCAGCGGCTGGCGTGGCTGACGGGGTTCTGCGGCTCGGCCGGAGCCGCGGTGGTGCTCGCCGACAAGGCCGCGATGTTCACCGATGGGCGCTATACGCTGCAGGTTCGCGAGCAGGTCGAAAGCGCGCTGTACGACTATATCGCCGTGCCCGCCACGCCGACCACCGACTGGCTCGCCGCGAACGTCCGCGCTGGTGACCGGATCGGCTATGACCCGTGGCTGCACACGCGCGGCTGGGTCGCGGCGACCGAAGCCGCGCTTGCCGAACACGGCGCCAAGCTGGTCGCTGTCGCGGCCAATCCCATCGACAGCGTCTGGACCGATCGCCCGGCCCCGTCGGCGGCGGCGCTCGATGTCCACGCCGATGCGCTGGCGGGCGAAAGTTCGGCGTCGAAGCGCGCCAAGGTCGCAAGCTGGCTCGATGCGCGCCACGCCGATGCCGTCGTGGTGTCGGCGCTCGATTCGATTGCGTGGGCTTTCAATATCCGAGGGTGCGACGTGACGCATACGCCGGTGGCGCTGGCGTTTGCGCTGCTGCACGCCGATGCCAGCGCCGACCTGTTCGTCGATGCCGGCAAGGTTTCACCCGAAGTGGCAACGCATCTTGGCGAGACGGTCCGGCTGCACGACAAGGCGGCGTTCGAGGCGGCGCTCGAGGATTTGGGTGGGCGCACCGTGGTGGCCGACCCCGCGAGTGCGGTGGCCGCGATCTTTGCCGCGCTGACCACCGGGGGTGCAAAGATCATCGAGGCGCGCGATCCGTGCGTGCTGCCCAAGGCGATCAAGAATGCCACCGAAATCGCCGGCACCCGCGCTGCGCACCTGCGGGACGGCGCGGCGCTGACGCGGTTCCTGCACTGGTTTTCGGGCGCGGCACCGAAAGGCGACCTCGACGAGCTTACCGCGGCGGCGCGCCTGCAGCAGTTCCGCGAGGCGACCAATCAGTTGCGCGATCTCAGCTTCGATACGATTTCGGGGGCGGGGCCGAACGGTGCGGTGGTTCACTACCGCGTCTCGCCCGAAACCAACCGGCGGATCGAGCCCGATAGCCTGTTCCTCGTCGACTCGGGCGGACAGTATCAGGACGGCACCACCGATGTGACGCGCACGCTCAGCGTCGGCACGCCGACCGCCGAAATGCGCGACCGGTTCACACGCGTGTTGCGGGGGCATATCGCGCTCGCCAGCGCGGTGTTCCCGGTCGGCACGCGCGGCGCGCAGCTCGATGTGCTGGCACGCGCGCCGCTGTGGTCGGCGGGGCTCGACTATGCGCACGGCACCGGACACGGCGTCGGCAGCTATCTCGCGGTCCATGAAGGCCCGCAGCGGATCGCGCCGATGGCGGGCGGGCAGGCGGGCGGCGACGAACCGCTGGCGGCAGGGATGATCGTCTCGAACGAGCCCGGATATTACAAGACCGGTGCGTACGGCATCCGCATCGAAAACCTTGTGCTGGTCGAACCGCGCGAAGTTGCGGGTGCGGAAAAATCGATGCTGGGCTTTGCGACGCTGACGCTCGCGCCGATCGACCGGACGCTGATCGAGGTTGGCATGCTCAGCGCGGGCGAACGCGGTTGGGTCGATGCCTATCATGCGCGTGTGGCGGCCGAAGTCGGGCCGCTGCTCGATGCAGACGCGCGCGGTTGGCTCGATGCGGTAACGCAGCCGTTGTAAGCGGCGCGCGCTGAAGCGAATACCGTTCCGGCCTGCGACGACATTGGGGCTGCCGATCTGCCATTTTACGTTATAGTGCATGCCGAGCTGTAACTGTGGGCCGAGTGGTCCCCAACGTAAGGAAGCCGCCCGATGCGCAAACTCCCGATCCTGATCGCCGCCGCCGTCGCCGTGACCGCAGGGGCGGCAGCGTTCACCGGTGTGTTCGCCGCGACGCCCGTTGCGCCTGCCGGCGTCAACACCGCGTACGACATCACCATGACGTCGATCGACGGCAAGCCGATGCCGTTTGCGGCTTACAAGGGCAAGGTGCTGCTGGTCGTCAACACCGCGAGCTTCTGCGGCTTCACCCCGCAATATGAGGCGCTCGAAACCGCGCAAAAGACGTATAAGGACAAGGGCTTCACCGTCATCGGAGTGCCGTCGGGCGACTTCATGGCCCAGGAATACAAGTCCAACGCCGAGATCAAGAAGTTCTGCGAATCGAAGTTCGGGATCAATTTCCCATTGTCCGAAAAAAGCGTCGTGACGGGGTCGAAAGCGACGCCGTTCTTCGCATGGGCGGCAGCGACGATGGGCCCGGGGCATGTGCCGACGTGGAACTTCCACAAATATCTGGTCGGCCGCGACGGCAAGATCATCGCCGATTTCGGATCAAAGACGACGCCGAACGCGCCCGAAGTGACGGCGGCGATCGAGAAGGCAATCGCCGCCAAGGGCTAGACGTACCGGGCGGATGCTCAGGGCTTGGCGACCGGCGGGTCGTCGCCTGCGGTTTCCTCGCGCATCCGCGCCTTGCGTTTGATCAGGTTGGCCCGCAGCGCCTCGGCGAGGCGGGCCTGCTTCGGATCGGCGGGCGGCTTCTTCATTGACACGTGCCCGACCCTCCCCCATAGCCCGCCGTCTCGCGAATGTGCTGCCGTAGCTCAGTGGTAGAGCGCATCCTTGGTAAGGCTGAGGTCGGGAGTTCAATCCTCCCCGGCAGCACCATTCGCGACATTCCCATCAACGTTGCGTCACTTGATAGACATGCGCTGTCATCGGCGCAAAGCTGTCGGTGATGACACCGGCATTGACCGTGGCGCGACGCCCCTCCCACGCGACGGTCGCGGTCGCAGCCGTGGTCCGTCCAAGGCTGATCGTCGCCCCCTTGATCGTCTGATCGGTCGGATTGAGCACGATCACCAGCCGCCCGGTCGATGTCGTCCGCCACCCGGCCTCGAGCGGGGCGGTCACGGTGACTGCGGTCGCCGCCGGGTTGGCGGCGGTGCCAAGCGTTGCCGCGATGCTGGTCAGGCGGCTGTTCAGGCTGGTCATCTCAGTGATGATATTGGCCGGCGTCGAGTCGTATTTGAAGCCGCCGTTGAAGCCCTGCGGGAAATAAACGATGCCGCGCACGCCGTGGATGATCGCATCCCACGCCATCGTCCGGAATTGCGCGGGCGAGACGATACCGCTGTTTGCCGACCGGTTCGGCGAGATGTCGCTCGTGGTCTCGACGAAGGCCAGTTGCGGCTTGCCGTTCGACCAGCCGCGCAACGTGTCGACGGCGGTGCCGACCCACGGCAGCCAGTCGGGGCGGCCCCAGCCGGCGATCGGATAAAAGTCGTTCGAAACCCAGTCCGCGCTGTGCAGATAGTCGATATAGGTCGTCTGCGGCGTCCATTTGAGCAGCACATTGCCGCCCGAGACATTGAGCATGACGGGAACGGCGGGCGCGCCCTGCTTCCACGCCGCGTAATTGCTCGCCAGCGTCACCGACGGCGTATTGTTGATCTCGGGCTCGTCGGGCTGCAGAAACGCGAGCAGGTGCGGATCGTGCGCATCGGCGCTCAGGCTCGCCCCGGGCACGCGGATATAGGCAAGGCCCGCGGCGGTGGCGGCGGTGCTCCAGTCGACATTGCTGACGGTGCCGCCGAGCGTTTCATAGCCGACCGCGGTGTTGACGCCGCGTGCCGCCCACGCGGCGAGCTTGTACGACGGCTGCAACCAGACGCCGATGATGAACTTGGGCGCGGTGTAGCCAGCAGCCGGAGCGGCGAGCAGCATCGCTGCGATCAGTGCCGCCGTCCGTCGGTACGCATAAACAACCATGACAGCATCCTTCCAAGAGTGAGACCGCATCTTCGCAGCGATTGATTGCGGCCCCGCTAACGCCGAACGCCGCGGCGAATTTCGCGGCTGCACCGGGCGCGCGGACGCGCTACACCCGCTACAGATTTGGGGAAGGAACGGCACATGCAGGATCTGCGCGGCAAGACGGCATTCATCACAGGCGGGGCGAGCGGCATCGGGTTGGCGATGGCGGAGGCGGCCGGCCATGCCGGCATGAACGTCATGCTCGCCGACATCGACGCCAAGGCGCTGGCCGAAGCCACCGCTGCGCTCACCGCCAAGCAAGTCAAGGTTGCCAGCGTCGTCGCCGACGTCGTCAGCCGCGATTCGATCCGCGCAGCGGCGCTGGCGACGATCGCGGCGTTCGGCAAGGTGCATCTGGTGTGCAACAACGCCGGCGTCGGCAGCGGCGGCATGTTCGGACAAGTCCCCGAGCGCGACTGGGACTGGGTCGTCGATGTCAACCAAAAGGGCGTCGTCTACGGCATGGAAGTGTTCGAGCCGCTGATCGCCGCACACGGCGAGGGCGGCCATTTCGTCAATACCGCATCGATGGCGGGCATGCTCGGCGTGCCGGGCATGGAGCCCTATTGCGCGACGAAATTCGCAGTGGTGGCGATGAGCGAAGGCTGGGCGGTACAGCTTGCGCCCAAGAACATCGGCGTGTCGATCCTGTGCCCCGGCTTCGTCAAAACGCGCATCCATGAAAGCAGTCGCAACCGTCAGGCGAGCTATGGCCCGGTCGACAAGGCGTTCGAGGATGCGGGCTTTGTCACCGAGGCCGTGCTTGGCGGCATCGAGCCGGGCCCGCTCGCTGCGCGCGTCCTCGAGGCGGTGCTGGCCAACGAGCTGTATGTGTTCACGCATGTCGAGTTCCGCGCTGCTGTCGAGGCGCGCTTTGCAGCGATCCTTGCGGCGTTCGACCGCTCGGCGATCAGCCCGGCGCTTGCGGTGCTCAAGCCGCGCGAGATGCTGCTGACGCCGCAGTAGCTGCACAGCGTAGCGGCAGCGCGGCCAACGCCCTATGTTGGCGCGATGACCGCCATGCCCGCCTTTGTCCCGCCCGCGCCGGTGCCGCTCGCCGCGCCGCTGTCGAAATGGGTCGGTGCGCGGCGCGTGCTGAGCGATCCGCTGTCGATGTGGACGCGGCGGCATTTTACCGACTGGGTGCTGAGCGGCGAATCGCTGCTCGGGCACATCACCATCGTCAGCGCACCCGATGCGATCCGCGCGTTCATGGTCGAGCGGTCGGGTAATTTCGGCAAGGACGCGCTGCAACAGCGCGTCCTCAAGCCCAGCCTTGGCGAGGGGTTGTTCACCGCCGAAGGTGCGGCATGGCGGATGCAGCGCCGCGCGCTCGCCGGACTGTTCACGCCGAAAACCGTCGCGAGCTTCGTGCCCGCGATGGCGGCGGCGGCGGATGCGACGGTCGATCGCTGGCTCGCGCCGGGGCCGCGGCGGCGGCTGCTGCAGGTCGACCGTGAAATGACGCTGTTGACGCTCGATGCGCTCGACCGGTCGATTTTCAGCGACGGGCTGGGCGACAATCGCAGCGAAGTCCACCGCGCGCAGCGCGAGTATTTTCTGGCGATCGGCAATGTCGATCCGCTCGATCTGTTCGGGGCGCCCGCGTGGCTGCCGCGGCTGGGGCGGTTGCGCGCCGCGCCGGTAAAGCGTTGGTTCGACGGGTTGGTCGACCGTGTCGTCGCCGACCGGCGCACGCTGATCGACGCCGATCCGGCAGCTGCCCCGCGCGACCTGTTGACGCTGCTGTTCGAGGCGCGCGATCCCGAAACCGGCGAGGGGCTGAGCGCTGCCGTCATCCGCGACAATGTGCTGACGTTTCTTGCGGCCGGCACCGAGACGACAGCGAACACGCTGAGCTGGGCGCTGTATCTGTTGTCGCAGGACCATGCGGCGCGCGACCGGATCGAAGCGGAGGTCGACGCGCTCGACGGCCCGCTGACGGCGGCGCAGCTGCCGCAACTGCCGTGGACGCGCGCGGTGATCGACGAGACGCTGCGGCTGTACCCGACCGCGCCGTTGATCCAGCGCATGGCGATCGAGGCGGACGAACTGTACGGCGTCAAGATCCCGGCCGGTTCGCTGGTGGTCTATGCGCCGTGGGTGCTGCACCGCCACAAGCAGTTGTGGGACGACCCCGAGGCATTCCGCCCCGAACGTTTCCTGCCCGGCGCGCGCGAGACCATCGACCGCTTTGCCTATCTGCCGTTCGGCGCGGGCCCGCGGGTTTGCATCGGATCGAGCTTTGCGCTGCAGGAGGCGGTTGTCAGCCTTGCGAGCATCGTGCGGCGGGCGCGGCTGACGCTGCTGCCGGGGACGATCGTCATGCCCGAACACCGCATCACGCTGCGCCCGCGCGGCGGCCTGCCGATGCTGGTCGCGGCGCGCTAGGAACCGCGCGCCACGCCGGGTGTTCTGCGCCCGACAAGGAGCGCGCGATGACCGAATTCAAACCCGGCGACAAGGTCGAGTGGGACAGCAGCGGCGGCCATTCGAAGGGTAAGGTCGTCAAGAAAATCACCACGCCGACCAAGATCAAGCAGCACAAGGTTGCAGCGTCCCCCGCCAACCCCGAATACATCGTCAAAAGCGACAAGGGCGGCACTGCGGCGCACAAGCCCGAGGCGTTGCACAGATCGAAGTGACGCGTCGCATGGCGGTGCGCTAGATCGCCGCCCAAGGAGCGCCCGCATGACCCTGAAGCCTGTCTATCCGCTGTATCTCGCCAATGTGGCGCAGCAGCCGAATACCGACCTTGCGGTGACCGACAAGTTCACCGGCGAAATCGCGACTCGTGTCGCGCTGGCCGACGGCGCGACGATCGCCGCCGGGATCGCTGCCGCGCACGCCGCCGAAGGCGCGATGCGGCGGATGGCGGCGTATGAGCGCCAGGCCGTGCTGGCGCACTGCGTGACGCGCTTTACCGAACGCGCCGACGAGCTCGCCTATGCGCTGTGCGTCGAGGCGGGCAAGCCGATCCGCGATTCGCGCGGCGAAGTCGGGCGGCTGATCGACACCTTCCGCATCGCCGCCGAGGAGTCGGTGCGGATTACCGGCGAAGTCCAGCCGCTCGACATTTCGGCGCGCGCGCGCGGCTATCAGGGGATGTGGAAGCGCGTGCCGATCGGCGCGTGCAGCTTTGTTTCGCCGTTCAACTTTCCGCTCAACCTTGCCGCGCACAAGATCGCTCCGGCAATCGCGGTCGGCTGCCCGTTCGTGATGAAGCCCGCCAGCCGGACGCCGCTGGGTGCGATCATCATCGGCGAGGTGCTCGCCGAAACCGACCTGCCGCCGGGGGCATTCTCGATCCTGCCCGCTTCGCGCGACGGCGCGGCGCTGTTCACCACCGACGACCGGCTCAAGCTGCTGAGCTTCACCGGCTCGCCCGCGGTCGGCTGGGATCTGAAGGCGCGCGCAGGCAAGAAGAAAGTGGTGCTCGAACTCGGCGGGAATGCCGCGGTGATCATCGACCGCGACGCCGATCTCGACGATGCCGCGGACCGCACCATTTTCGGCGCGTTCTACCAGTCCGGGCAGTCGTGCATCGGCGTCCAGCGCATCATCGTCCACGCCGATGTCTATGACGCGTTCCGGGCAAAGATGGTCGATCGCGCTTCGAAGCTGATCGCGGGCAATCCGCATGACGAGGCGACGTTCATCGGGCCGATGATCGACGCCACGGAGGCGCAGCGGTTGGCGGGCTGGGTCGATGCGGCGGTCGGCGCGGGCGCGACGCTGCTGTGCGGCGGCGGACACGACGGTGCGATGATGCCCGCGACGCTGCTCGAAGGCGTGCCGCGACACACTGATCTGTACCGCGAGGAAGCGTTTGGGCCGGTGGCGATGTTCTCGACCTTCACCGACTTCCACGCCGCGCTCGCCGAGGTCAACGATTCGAAGTTCGGGCTGCAGGCGGGGGTGTTTACGCGCGACCTGTTCCACATGTTGAAAGCGTGGGACCGGCTCGAGGTCGGCGGCGTGGTCATCAACGATGTGCCGAGCTACCGCGTCGACAACATGCCCTATGGCGGCGTCAAGGACAGCGGGCTGGGCCGCGAGGGCGTGCGCTTCGCGATGGAGGATATGAGCGAGATCCGCAATCTCGTCATCCGGCGGCGCGAACGCGATCTTTAGGCCAGCCCCACCGCCGCCAGCGCGGCAAACACCAGCGCACCTGCAACGATGTTGCTTTTGAACAGTCGGAGCGCGCGCACGGGGTCGTGGTCGCGCAGGCTTGCCACCTGCCACGCCAGTTGGCCCGCAACGGGCAGCAGCGCGAGCAGCCCAACCGGGTCGGCATGCGCGCGCCATAGCGCGGTCGCGAGCAGGATCAGCATCAAGACATAGAATATCATTACGCCCAAGCGCGCGTCGCTGCCTAGCGCCCGCGCGCTCGACTTGATACCCGCCAGCGCGTCGTCCTCGATATCCTGCAGCGCATAGATGGTGTCGTAGCCGAGCGTCCAGAACACCCCCGCCGCATACAGCAGCGCCATCGTCCATGACGGCGACGCGACTGCGAGCCAGCCGACCAGCGCCCCCCAGTTGAACGTCAGCCCAAGCCACGCCTGCGGCCACCATGTCACGCGCTTCATGAACGGATAGGCCGCGACGAGCGCAAGGCTCGCCACTGCGACCACCGCTGCATCGGGCGGCAACGCCAGCAGCACCGGCAGCGCACACAGTGCTAGCACGATCAGCCAGACCCATGCTGCGCGCACCGAAACGCGGCCGCTTGCGACCGGACGATCGCGCGTCCGCGCCACCTGCGCGTCGAGGTCGCGGTCGACGATGTCGTTATAGACGCAGCCCGCCGCGCGCATTGCCACCGCGCCCACGCCGAACAGCGGCAGCAGCCACCAATGGTCGACCAGCCCGCCGCCGAGCGCCAGCCCCCAGCCGCACGGCCAGAACAGCAGCCAGCTGCCTGCGGGGCGGTCGAGCCGCGCCAGCCGCGCATAGGGCCGGGCGCGGTCGGGCAGCGCCTCGACCCAGCTGCCGGGGCGGGCGTCGGGCGTTGCGGTGTCGGTTTTCATGTGGCGAGGCCCTGTGATACGCGCTCCGGTCATGGCCTTGCCCCACCCCCGCTTGTCAACCGCGCCGCGGCTGTTCGTCGATGCCCTGCTAAGCGCTGGGTTGACGCTGCCGCTGCCCGAGGCGGCGGGGCACTATCTGGGCGGGGTGATGCGGCTGGGACCCGGCGACACGGTGCGGCTGTTCGATGACCGCAGCGGCGAATGGCTCGCGACGATCGTCGAGGCAACGCGCAAACGCGTCACGGTGACGGTCGAAACACTGCTCGGCCCGCGCGAGACGGTTCCCGATCTGTGGCTGTGCGCCGCGCCGTTGAAGCGTGGCCGCATCGACTGGGTCGTCGAAAAAGCCTGCGAGCTGGGCGTCGCCCGCGTGCTGCCCGTGGTAACGCAGCGCACCGTGGTCGATCGGCTCAAGCTCGACCGGCTGCGCGCGCACATGATCGAGGCCGCCGAACAGTGCGAGCGCACCGCGCTTCCCGAACTGGCGGAGCCGGTGACGCTCGCGGCATTGCTCGGCAGCTGGCCGATGGCGCGCGCACTGATTTTTGCCGACGAAACCGGCGGTGCCCCGCTTGCCGACATCGTCCGTGCCGCACCCGCACCGGCGGCGATCCTGATCGGCCCCGAAGGCGGGTTCACCCCCGACGAGCGCCGCGCGATTCTTGCCGCCGGCGCGCGTGCGGCAAGCCTTGGCCCGCGCATCCTGCGCGCCGACACCGCCGCGGTCGCCGCACTCGCGGTATGGCAGGCGCTGCAGGAAGACGGCGCGGCAGCGGCCGGATAAGGCGCTGTCCTACAAGCCCGCATGTCGATACTATCCCATATGGATAATTATATGGGAATGACGATGGGGCGGACAATGATCATCGGAACCGCAATGCGCATGCGCCCGTCCGTCGGGCCCATCAGACCTGCCGGGAAGGTGCATCGGGGGGTGACGTGTCGTCAACTTCATCAACTTTGCATAGCTCGCAGCGGCTCGGTACGGTGACCGATGGAGGGCGGGGGCATGCGCAAGGTTGGGATAGCGTTGA
This sequence comes from Sphingomonadales bacterium, assembly GCA_038225475.1. Lineage (GTDB taxonomy): Bacteria > Pseudomonadota > Alphaproteobacteria > Sphingomonadales > Sphingomonadaceae > Polymorphobacter_B. The sequence goes on along the minus strand of JBBRRA010000002.1, from coordinate 204,863 downwards.
TCGTCTGGGTGCTGGCGGGCGCGGCGACACCGATCGCGGTATCGCCTGAAGTTGCCGCATGGGCCTATCCGGGTAGCCGGACGCCGCCACCGCCGGGGGGCTGGGATGTGACGGTGTTGCGATCGGTCCCAGGGTCGTCGGCGCATTTCACCGACGCGCAGTTGCACGATCTGGACCGGGTTTCCGATTGGCGTCCGGCGGGCCATCCGCCGATGCCCGCGCCCGTGGCGCACGGCCGGGCACCGGGCATCCATGCCTGCGGTTTCTGCCACCTTGCAAACGGTGGCGGGCGTCCCGAAAATGCCTCGCTCGCCGGATTGCCTGCCAGTTACATCAAGGCGCAGGTCGCCGCGTTCGCCAACGCCAGCCGCACCAGCGCGGCTCCCGACTATCTACCGTCGAAGCTGATGGCCGAAATCGCGCATGACGCGCTCCCCGCCGAAATCGATACAGTGGCCGCGTATTTTTCGAAGCTGCACTTTCGTTCGCACGTCAGGGTCGTCGAAACCGCGACCGTCCAGCATCCGGTCGCCGTCGGCTTCGTGCTGGTGCCCACCGGTGCGCGCGAACCGATCGGCGAACGGATTGTCGAGACGCCCGATGACCTTGCGCGCTTCGAACGACGCGATCCCGACGTCGGCATCACAGCCTTTGTGCCGCCCGGTGCGCTTGCCGAGGGTGCGCAGATTACCCGGCGCATCGGCTGCGCGGCTTGCCACGGCGCGGGGCTGAAGCTGTGGGGCGCGGGCCGGTCGCCGAGCTATATCTTCCGGCAGCTCACCGCGTTCAAGACGGGTGCCCGGCACGATCCCGAAGCGGCACCGATGACGGCGGTCGCGGCGCAGCTGACCACGCACCAGATGATCGCAGTGGCATCCTTCTGGGCGTCGCGCACCCCGTGAAGCCTATTCCCAAGCGGCTGATCCTCGTGGCGCTGTGCTTTGCTGCCACCTTCGTCTGCTACATCGACCGGGTCAGCATCTCGGTCGCGGTCATCCCGATGGCCGAGCAGTATCACTGGTCGGGGACGACCAAGGGCATGGTGCTGTCGTCGTTCTTCGTCGGCTATCTGCTCGCAATGCTGCCCGGCGGCTGGCTGTCGAGCCGTTATGGCGGGCGCATCGTGCTCGGCATCGCGCTGGTGCTGTGGTCGCTGTTCACGCTGGTGACCCCGACCGCGGCGGGCATCTCGCTTGCCGCGCTGCTGATCACCCGCGCCGGCATGGGGCTGGGCGAGGCAGCGACGTTCCCGGCGACGATGAACCTGTTTGCCCGCTGGTTGCCACCCGCCGAGCGGACCCGCGCCGTGGCGTTCAACCTGACCGGTATTCCGGTCGGCACCGTGTTCGGGCTGTCGGTCGCCGGGGTGGTGGTGAGCGCGTTCGGCTGGCCGGCGGTATTCTATCTGTTCGGCGCGGCGGGACTGGTGTTCGCGGTCGCGTGGTTCGCGCTGGTGCATGCTCGCCCCGCTGCACATCCGACGATCGGCGACGCCGAGCGCGCGGTGCTCGAAGGGTGCGTCGACACGGTGCGCGATGCGGTGGGGCCGACGCCGTGGCGGGCGCTGTTTGCGCAGCCCGCAGTCTGGGCGCTGATCGTCAACCACTTCTGTTCGAACTGGCTGTTGTATTTGATGCTGACATGGCTGCCGAGCTATTTTCGGGACATCCAGCACCTCAGTATCGCGAAGTCGGGATGGTTTGCCGTCGGCCCGTGGTTGACAATGTTCGTTGTCGCCAACCTTGCCGCGCACGTCGCCGACGCGATGATCGCGCGCGGCACCAGCGTGACGACCGTTCGCAAGCTGATGCAGACGCTCGGGCTGCTCGGCTCGAGCGGCGCGTTGCTGTTGGCATCGCAGGCGGTGACCCCCGGCGGCGCGCTCGCGACGTTGTGCATCGCGCTCGGGTTTCTCGGGCTGACATGGTCGGGATTTGCCTGCAACCACCTCGACATCGCGCCGCGCCATGCCGATGTGCTGTACGGCATCACCAACGGCTTCGGCACTATTCCGGGCATCGTCGGGGTCGCTGCGACGGGCTGGCTGCTCGACCTGACGGGGAGCTATACCGCGACCTTCATGGTGGCGGCAGGCGTCAACGTCGTCGGCGCGGGCGTGTGGTTGATCTGGGGGACGGGCAAGCAGGTCATCGACTGACGTGAGCGGTACTCAATTGCGCTGGCGCTGGCCCCGGCGCGCAGCTAGAGGCGACAGCATGAGCAACCATCAGACCGGCCTCGGCGATGCCGCCGAAATCACCAATCGCGCGCAGTTGATCGATGCGTTCGCCAGCGGCTCGAAGCCCAAAGCCGACTGGCGGATCGGTACCGAGCACGAGAAATTCGTCTATCGCACTGCCGACCACCGCGCCCCGAGCTATGACGAGCCCGGCGGTATCCGCGACCTGCTCAAGGGCATGGAGAGCTTTGGCTGGGAGCCGGTCGAGGAGGGTGGCAACGTCATTGCGATGAAGGGCCCCGACGGCGCAATCAGCCTCGAGCCCGCCGGCCAATTCGAACTGTCGGGTGCACCGCTCGACTCGATTCACGAGACGTGTGCCGAATCGAACCGGCACCTCCGGCAATGCCGCGAGATCGGCGACAAGCTCGGCCTCGGCTTTCTCAGCCTCGGCTTCTGGCCCGACAAGCGCCGCGACGAGCTGCCGGTGATGCCCAAGGGGCGCTATGCGATCATGCTCCGCCACATGCCGCGCGTCGGCGGCCTCGGCCTCGACATGATGAAGCGCACCTGCACCATCCAGACCAACCTCGACTATGCGTCGGAAGCCGATATGGTGCTGAAGTTCCGGGTGAGCCTTGCGCTGCAGCCGCTGGCGACCGCGCTGTTCGCCAATTCGCCGTTCACCGAAGGCAAGCCCAACGGCTTCAAGTCGTTCCGCAGCCACATCTGGACCGACACCGATCCGCACCGCACCGGCGTGCTGCCGTTCGTGTTCGAGGACGGCTTCGGCTTTGAACGCTATGCCGATTATGCGCTCGATGTGCCGATGTACTTCGTCTACCGCGACGGTGCCTATATCGACGCGGCAGGGCTGAGCTTTCGCGACTTTCTCGACGGTCGGCTGGCCCCGCTGCACGGCGAAAAGCCGACGGTGGCCGACTGGAAGGACCATCTCTCGACGGCATTCCCCGAGGTGCGGATGAAGTCCTATCTCGAAATGCGCGGGGCCGACGGCGGGCGCTGGGACCGGATTTGCGCGCTGCCGGCATTCTGGGTCGGGCTGCTGTACGACGACACTGCGCTGAATGCGGCGTGGGATCTGTGCAAGCATTGGACGCCCGCCGACCATGACCGGCTGCGTGCCGAAGTGCCGCGCCTTGCGCTTGCCGCGGCCAGCCCGAACGGCGGCACGCTGCAGGATCTGGCGAAGCAGGTGCTTGCCGTGGCCGATGCGGGGCTGGCGGCGCGCGCCCGGCTCAACGGTGCGGGTGACAGCGAGCAGGGCTTCCTCGGGCCGCTGCACGAGATTGCGGCGAGCGGCCTGACCAACGCCGACCGCATGCTGACGGCCTTTGCCGGACGCTGGAGCGGCGATGTCGGCGCGGTCTATGCGGAGGAAAGCTTTTAGTCGCGCCGGGCTGCCGCATACAGCGCGATCGCCGCTGCGTTCGACACGTTGAGGCTCTCCATCGCGGCTGCGATCGGCAGCCGTGCCAGCACGTCGCAATGCTCGCGCGTGTTGACGCGCATGCCTTCGCCCTCGGCGCCGAGCACCAGCGCCGGGCGGGTGTCCGACAGCGCTACCTCGAGCGTGACGGGGCCGCTGCCGTCGAGCCCGATCCGCCAGAAGCCGGCCTCGCCGATTTCGTCGAGCGCGCGCGCCAGATTGACCACCCGGGCCCACGGCACGCTCTCCAGCGCCCCCGACGCAGCGCGCGCCAAGGCTCCCGATTCGGCGGGTGCATGACGGTCCTGCGTGACGATCGCCAAAGCACCGAATGCGGCCGCCGAGCGCAGGATTGCGCCGACATTATGCGGATCGGTCACCTGGTCGAGCACCAGGATCGGCCGCCGGTTACCCTCGCCGAGCGCAAAAATGTCGCCGATCCACGGGTTTTCAAGCGGCTCAACCTCGAGCACGACGCCCTGATGCGGTGCGTCATTGGGCACCAGCCGGCCAAGGTCGCTGGCGTCGCCATATTGCACCGCAAGGCCCTTTGGAATCACCAGCTCGGCGGCTACGTCATGCGTGACGAACAGCTTGCGGTGCACCCGCTCGGGATTATCGAGCGCGGCGAACACCGCATGGCGGCCATACAGGCGTGGATAGCTGCTTTTTTGCCCGGCAGCATTACGGGGGTGTGGTCGGCGTCCCATGGCGTCGCGCCTTAGCAGTGCGAACGCGGCATTGACACCCCGCGACGCATTCGCCACTAACCCGCCTCCGCGCAAGCGAGCGTGGAGAGGTGGCCGAGCGGTCAATGGCAGCAGACTGTAAATCTGCCGGGGCAACCCTACGTTGGTTCAAATCCAACCCTCTCCACCAGCTTTCGCCAAGGCCTCGGTCGGCAATCCGCCCGAAGCCTTGGCGAAGGCTGCAGGTTCCGGCATAGCGTGGCGAGCGCGCGGGTATAGCTCAATGGTAGAGCACTAGCCTTCCAAGCTTGTGATGCGGGTTCGATCCCCGCTACCCGCTCCAACATTCTCCTTGCCGCGCGGCCTCGCCAACGCTACTACGCGCTCCCGGTACCCGGAGGAGTGTAGCTCAGTTGGTAGAGCATCGGTCTCCAAAACCGAGGGCCGGGGGTTCGAGCCCCTCCACTCCTGCCACCTAAGACGGCGGCAACCGAAGGGTACGGACACGGTTTCGCGGACCAGCCGAGGGCACCGGGTAATGGGTGCTACGGCTGGTTGTTGTTGTTTGTAAAAGGCATGTGATGGCGAAGACATCTCCCAGCGAATTCGTCCGCCAGGTGCGGGCCGAAACCGCCAAGATCGCGTGGCCGACGCTGCGCGAGACGGGGGGCATGACGATCATGGTATTGATCATGACGTCGGTGCTGTCGGTGTTCTTCCTCGGCGTCGATCAGGTGCTGGGCCGGCTGGTCAAGCTGCTGCTCAGCCTCGCGAACTAGGATCCGATTGCAATGTCGTCGCGCTGGTACATCATTCACGCTTACTCGGGATTCGAGAACAAGGTGCGCGATGCGATCGTCACCGAGGCGGCGCGCAAGGGCCTTGATGCGTTCATCGAATCGGTCGAAGTGCCGGTCGAGAAGATCACCGAGGTGCGCCGCGGCAAGAAGGTGACGTCGGATCGCAAATTCTTCCCGGGCTATGTGCTCGCGAAGCTGGCGATGAACGACGACATCTATCACTTGGTCAAGAATACGCCCAAGGTGACCGGGTTTCTCGGTCAGCAGAATAAGCCGCAGCCGATTACCGAGGCCGAGGCCGCACGCATTCTGAACACGAAGGCCGAAGAGCTGGTGTCGGCAGCGAAGCCGAAGCTCAAGGTCAACTACGAGATCGGCGACCAGGTCAAGGTTTTGGACGGCCCCTTCGCGTCGTTCAACGGCCTTGTCGAGGAACTCGATTTCGATCATGGCCGCGTCAAGGTTTCGGTCTCGATTTTCGGTCGCGCGACGCCGGTCGAACTGGCGTTCGAGCAGGTCGAGAAGCCGAAGTAAGTTTTTAACTGAGGACTGTGGGAGGCCGTTCGCGGTCGTTTGCACCACATTTAGGAGGCCGCCATGGCAAAGAAGATTACCGGTTACATTAAGCTGCAGGTGAAAGCTGGCTCGGCCACGCCAAGCCCGCCGATCGGCCCGGCACTGGGCCAGCGCGGCGTCAACATCATGGAATTCTGCAAGGCGTTCAACGCCAAGACGGCCGACCTCGAAAAGGGCACGCCGATCCCGACCGTCATCACGGTCTTTGCTGATCGCTCGTTCACCTTCCTGACCAAGACACCGCCGGCGTCGTTCCTGCTGAAGCAGGCCGCCGGGCTCAAGGCCGGCGGCAAGACGCCCGGCAAGGGCGAGTTTGCAGGCAAGGTGACGTCGGCACAGATCCGCGGCATCGCGGAAACCAAGATGGCCGACCTGAACGCAAACAGCATCGACATGGCCATGCGGACTATCGAGGGCTCGGCCCGGTCGATGGGCCTCGACGTGGTGGAGGGGTAAGACCATGGCACAGTCAAAGAAGCAGAAGGCTCAGGCTCCGACGATCGACCGCGAGAAGCTGTACGATCTCGATGCCGCGCTCGGCATGGTCAAAGCCAACGCCACGGCAAAGTTCGACGAGACAATCGAAGTTGCAATCGGCCTCAACGTCGATCCGCGTCACGCCGACCAAATGGTTCGCGGCGTTGTGACGTTGCCCAAGGGTACCGGCAAGTCGGTGCGCGTCGCGGTCTTCGCTCGCGGCGCCAAGGCCGATGAGGCCACCGCGGCGGGTGCCGATGTGGTCGGTGCCGAGGATCTTCTGGAGATCGTCACGAACGGCAAGATCGACTTTGATCGCTGCATCGCGACGCCCGACATGATGGGTCTCGTCGGTCGCCTCGGCAAGGTGCTCGGTCCAAAAGGGCTGATGCCTAACCCGAAGCTCGGTACGGTCACGATGAATGTGGGCGAGGCTGTCAAGGCTGCCAAGGGCGGTCAGGTCGAGTATCGCGTTGAAAAGGCTGGGATCATCCACGGCTTGCTCGGCAAGGCGAGCTTCAGCCAGGCCGACCTGCGCGCCAATTTCGATGCGCTGCTCGGTGCAGTCGTCCGTGCCAAGCCATCGGGCGCGAAAGGCAAGTATCTGCAGAAGGTCGCGCTGAGTTCGTCGATGGGCCCCGGTGTCAAGGTCGATACCGAAACGGTCGGCGTCAGCGGATAATATAAGTTTCCGGCTGGGTTCGCCCAGCCAGAATGCCGTCCGAGATTGCAGGTGTCCGCAAGGACTTAAACCCGACAGGGCCAGCATGAGACGGGGAGAGTTTTCCGGAAGTCGCCGTGCGGTGGCAACATCCGGGTCTGCAGCGATGCAGGCGACGACCCCTCGGACGGGCTGTTGATGGCCCTCAAAAGCCAGCGGCAGCTCAACCGGAGGCCCGGATGTTCCGGTCCTCCACAAGGAAGGAGAGAGCATGGATCGCGCTCAGAAAAAAGAGCAGGTTACCGGCCTCGCCAAGACTTTGTCCGAGACTTCGGTTGTCGTCGTTGCACGCAACCATGGTCTGACGGTGGCGCAAGTCACCGATCTCCGGACGAAGATGCGGGCGGCTGGTGCAACCTTCAAGGTGACGAAGAATCGCCTTGCGCGCATCGCGCTCGAGGGCACGCCCTATCAGCCGCTCGGCGAAATGCTGACCGGCCCGGTTGGGTTCGCCACATCGACCGACCCGGTCGCAGCCGCGAAAGTGGCTGTCGATTTCGCCAAGACGAACGATAAGTTCGAACTGGTTGGCGGCGCGATGGGGACGACGCTTCTCGACGTGAACGGCGTCAAGGCACTCGCCGAGCTGCCGTCGCTCGACGAACTGCGGGCAAAGATCGTGGGCCTCGTGCAGGCTCCCGCGACCAAGCTGGCGCAGTTGGTCAACGCGCCGGCGGGCAAGCTCGCTCGGGTGTTTGGCGCCTACGCCACCAAGGAAGCCGCATAAACGCGTTTTTATCATTTAGATTTGGAGACTTACCATGGCAGACCTCGCAAAGATCGTTGAAGAACTCAGCACGCTGACCGTCCTCGAGGCCGCTGACCTCGCCAAGATGCTCGAAGAAAAGTGGGGCGTTTCGGCCGCCGCTGCGGTTGCCGCTGGCCCCGCCGCTGCCGGTCCGGCCGCTGCTGCAGTCGAGGAAAAGACCGAGTTCGACGTTATCCTGACCGGCGACGGCGGCAAGAAGATCAACGTCATCAAGGAAGTCCGTGCCCTTACCGGCCTCGGGCTGACCGAAGCCAAGACGCTGGTCGAAAGCGCACCGAAGGCGATCAAGGAAGGCGTCAACAAGGCCGAAGCCGAGAAGATCAAGGCGCAGATCGAAGCCGCCGGCGGCACGGTCGAACTCAAGTAAGCCTTCGGCTTATTTGCGATGGAAGGGGCGGTCTCTGTTCAGGGGGCCGCCTTTTTCATGGTTGGTGAATTGCCCCTTTCCAAAATCCAACACACATCCTATATCGCGTCTACGCAGACATTCCGGTCGCCATCCCCAATCGGGTAGCGGCCGCCTTTCCCGGTCCCGGGACACGGCCCGTTTTAGCGGACGGGCTGCGACGAATAGGGGCGGGGTTGAAGGTTCGATAACTCGCTTATGGTGCGGTTCCCAATTGGGAATGCGCACTTTTTCGCGTTGGGGCCGGTCCCGTCGCGACGGTAAAAGAGGACGAGCATGGCGACGCAGCCCATCGATACCACCCTCCCAACCACTTCGTTCACGTCGCGCAAGCGGGTGCGCAAGACTTTTGGAAAAATCCATGAAGTCGTGCAGATGCCGAACCTCATCGAGGTCCAGCGCGAATCCTACGAACACTTCCTGCGCTCGCGCCCGGCGGATAATTATGTCTCGGGTCTCGAGAAGACGCTGCGCTCGGTATTTCCAATCCGCGACTTCGCCGGCACGGCTGAACTCGATTTCGTGCACTACGAGCTCGAAGATCCAAAGTACGATACCGACGAATGCCGCCAGCGCGGCATGACTTATGCGGCGCCAATGCGCGTCACGCTCCGCCTGATCGTATTCGAAGTCGACGCCGATACCGAAGCGCGCAGCGTTTTGGATATCAAGGAGCAGGACGTTTACATGGGCGACATGCCGCTCATGACGAACAACGGCACCTTTATCATCAATGGCACCGAGCGTGTGATTGTCTCGCAGATGCACCGGTCGCCGGGCGTCTTCTTCGACCACGACAAGGGCAAAACGCACGCCAGCGGCAAGTTCCTGTTCGCCGCGCGCGTCATTCCATATCGCGGCAGCTGGCTCGATTTCGAGTTCGACGCCAAGGACATCGTCAACGTCCGCATCGACCGTAAGCGTAAGCTGCCGGTAACGTCGCTGCTGTATGCGCTCAACTATTCGAGCGAGGAAATTCTCAACGAATTCTATGGCCGCGTTACCTGGGTGCGCGGGCAGGGCGGCTGGGTCGTTCCGTTCGAGAGCGAGCAATGGCGCGGGACCAAGCCGAGCTTCGACGTCGTCAATTCGGAAACCGGCGAAGTCGCTTTCCCGCTTGGCACCAAGATCACGCCGCGGCTGGCGCGCAAGGCGCAGACCGACGGACTGAAGTCGCTATTGATCCCAACCGAGGAAATCTTTGGCCGATACAGCGCGTTCGACCTCATCAATGAGGCGACGGGCGAAATCTATATCGAGGCCGGCGACGAGCTGACTGCCGAGAACCTCGAGAAGATCGATGGTTCGGGGCAAGCGACGATCGAGTTGCTCGATATCGATCATGTCAACATCGGGCCGTGGATCCGCAACACGCTGATGGCCGACAAGGTCGAAGAGCGTGACCATGCGCTGAGCGAAATCTACCGCGTCATGCGTCCCGGCGAGCCGCCGACGCGCGAGACCGCCGAATCGATGTTCTACGGCCTGTTCTTCGATCCCGACCGCTATGACTTGTCGGCGGTCGGCCGCGTCAAGATGAACATGCGGATGGCGCTCGATGTGCCCGACGATATGACCGTGCTGCGCCGCGAGGACATTCTTGAGGTCGTCAAGACGCTCGTCGGCCTGAAGGACGGCAAGGGCGAAATCGACGACATCGACAACCTCGGCAACCGCCGCGTGCGCTCGGTCGGCGAGCTGCTCGAGAACCAGTATCGCGTTGGGCTGTTGCGCATGGAGCGTGCGGTCAAGGAACGCATGTCGTCGGTCGATATCGACACCGTCATGCCGAACGACCTGATCAACGCCAAGCCGGCGGTCGCCGCGGTGCGCGAATTCTTCGGCAGCTCGCAGCTGTCGCAGTTCATGGACCAGACCAACCCGCTGTCCGAAGTGACGCACAAGCGTCGCGTCTCGGCGCTCGGGCCGGGTGGGTTGACGCGTGAACGCGCGGGCTTCGAAGTCCGTGACGTTCACCCGACACACTACGGCCGGATTTGCCCGATCGAGACTCCCGAGGGCCCGAACATCGGGCTGATCAACAGTCTCGCGACCTTCAGTCGCGTCAACAAGTACGGCTTTATCGAGACGCCGTACCGCAAGGTTGTCGATCACAAGCTTACCGACGACGTCGTCTATCTCTCGGCGATGGAGGAAGTGAAGCACACCATCGCGCAGGCGAACGCGCAGACGGGGCCAACCGGCGAGTTCGTCGAGGAACTGATCTCGGCGCGCGAAGCTGGCGAGTTCCTGATGGCGCCCAAGAACCAGATCACGCTGATGGACGTCAGTCCCAAGCAGCTGGTGTCGGTCGCCGCGTCGCTCATTCCGTTCCTCGAGAACGACGATGCCAACCGCGCGCTGATGGGCTCGAACATGCAGCGCCAGGCCGTGCCGCTCGTCAAGGCCGAGGCACCGTTTGTCGGCACCGGAATGGAAGGCACCGTGGCGCGTGACTCCGGCGCCGCCATCGCTGCGCGCCGAACCGGTATCGTCGACCAGGTCGATGCGACGCGTATCGTCATCCGTGCCACGGAAGATGTCCAGGCAGGCAAGTCGGGCGTCGACATCTACACGTTGATGAAGTTCCAGCGGTCGAACCAGAACACCTGCATCAACCAGCGCCCGCTGGTGAAGGTCGGGGATATCGTGTCGAAGGGCGACATTATCGCCGATGGTCCGTCGACCGAGCTTGGTGAGCTGGCGCTGGGGCGGAACGCGCTCGTCGCGTTCATGCCGTGGAACGGCTACAATTATGAGGATTCGATCCTCATTAACGAGAAGATCGTCAAGGAAGACGTCTTCACCTCGATCCACATCGAGGAATTCGAGGTTATGGCCCGCGACACTAAGCTTGGGCCGGAAGACATCACTCGCGATATTCCAAACGTCGGCGAGGAAGCGCTTAGGAACCTCGACGAGGCGGGCATCGTTTACATCGGCGCCGAAGTCGAGCCGGGCGATATCCTGTGTGGCAAGATCACGCCGAAGGGCGAAAGCCCGATGACGCCGGAGGAGAAGCTGCTCCGCGCGATCTTCGGTGAAAAGGCGTCCGACGTGCGCGATACGTCATTGAAGCTGCCGCCGGGTGTTGCCGGGACGGTGGTCGAGGTTCGCGTTTTCAACCGCCACGGCATCGATAAGGACGAGCGCGCGATGCAGATCGAGCGCGAGGAAATCGATCGGCTCGAAAAGGACGCCAACGACGAGCGCGGCATTCTCGATCGTTCGACCTATGCGCGGTTGAAGGCGAGCTTGCTGGGGCAGACGGCAGTTGCTGCACCCAAGGGCGTCAAGAAGGGCGCGGTTATTGACGACGAACTGCTTAGCGCTGGTCCGCGTTTCGACTGGTGGAAGTTCGGCGTTGCCGATGATGCCGTGCAGGCCGATCTCGAAGCGCTGAAAGCGCAGTGGACCGAGGCCGGCAAGAACATTGACGCGCGCCTCGATGACAAGAAGGACAAACTGCAGCGCGGTGACGAACTGCCACCGGGCGTGCTGAAGATGGTCAAGGTGTTCGTCGCGGTAAAGCGCAAGCTGCAGCCCGGCGACAAAATGGCCGGGCGCCATGGTAACAAGGGTGTTATTTCGCGCATCCTGCCGCAGGAGGACATGCCGTTCCTCGAGGACGGTACTCCGGTCGACATCGTGCTCAATCCGCTCGGCGTGCCGAGCCGGATGAATGTCGGTCAGATCTTTGAAACGCACCTTGGCTGGGCTGCGCGCGGTCTTGGCAAGCAGATCGGCCAGATGCTTGAGGACATCCATGCGCGCGGCAAAGAGCTGGCAACTGCGGACACGACCGAACTGCGAGGCAAGCTCAAGTCGATCTATGGTAAGCAGTATGATGATGAGATCGCCGATCTGAACGGCGACCAGCTTGGTGAACTCGCGCAAAACCTGTCGCTCGGCGTGCCGATGGCAACGCCGGTGTTTGACGGCGCGCGTGAGGCCGATGTGTCGGGGATGCTCGAACTCGCCGGTCTCGACTCGTCGGGACAGGTCGAGCTGTTCGACGGCCGTTCGGGCGAGATGTTCGACCGCAAGGTGACGGTCGGCTACATCTACATGCTCAAGCTGCACCATCTCGTCGACGACAAGATCCACGCGCGTTCGATCGGGCCGTACAGCCTCGTTACCCAGCAGCCGCTGGGCGGCAAGGCGCAGTTCGGCGGGCAGCGGTTCGGCGAGATGGAGGTGTGGGCCCTCCAGGCCTACGGCGCCGCCTACACCTTGCAGGAAATGCTGACGGTGAAGTCCGACGACGTCATCGGGCGGACCAAGGTCTACGAAGCGATCGTCAAGGGCGACGATACCTTCGAGGCCGGCATCCCAGAGAGCTTCAACGTGCTCGTCAAGGAAATGCGGTCGCTGGGTCTCAACGTCGAGCTGCAGAACCACGAGAAGGTCGAATAAGGGCAGCACTTGCCCTCTCCCCACGAGGGAGAGTGCGCGAGGCGCGCCGTCTGGCGCGGCCCGGGGCGAGGGTGCTTCAGAGCAAAAGGCCCCCTCTCCCTCCCACGCCGCTGAAAAAGCGGCGTGGGTCCCTCCCTCTCCCCCACAGGGAGAGGGGCAGAGATAGAAGGACGGTTATATGAACACCGAACTGATGAACTTCTTCAACCCGGCAGCGAAGCCGGAAACGTTCGACCAGATCCAGATCAGCCTGGCCTCGCCCGAGCGCATCCGCAGCTGGAGCTTCGGCGAGATCAAGAAGCCCGAAACGATCAACTACCGGACGTTCAAGCCCGAGCGCGACGGGCTGTTCTGCGCGCGCATCTTCGGTCCGATCAAGGACTATGAGTGCCTGTGCGGCAAGTACAAGCGCATGAAGTATAAGGGCATCGTCTGCGAAAAGTGCGGCGTCGAGGTGACCGTCTCGAAGGTGCGCCGCGAGCGCATGGGCCACATCGAGCTGGCCGCGCCCGTCGCGCACATCTGGTTCCTGAAGTCGCTGCCGAGCCGCATCGGCATGCTGCTTGACATGCAGCTCAAGAACCTCGAGCGCGTGCTCTATTTCGAGCAGTATGTCGTGCTTGAGCCCGGCCTGACGCCGATGAAGAAGTTCGACCTGCTGACCGAGGAAGAGCTGCTCACCGCGCAGGACGAATATGGCGAAGACGGATTTGTTGCCGGCATCGGCGCCGAAGCGATCCGCAAGCTGCTCGAGGAAATGGACCTCGAGGCGGAGATGGAGCTGCTCAAGGAAGACTTGCGCACGACCAAGTCGGAACTGAAGCCCAAGAAGATCATCAAGCGGATGAAGGTCGTCGAGAGCTTCATCGAAAGCGGCAATCGTCCCGAGTGGATGGTCCTGCAGGTTGTACCGGTCATTCCGCCCGAACTGCGCCCGCTGGTGCCTTTGGACGGCGGCCGGTTCGCGACTTCGGATCTGAACGACCTTTATCGCCGCGTCATCAACCGCAACAACCGGTTGAAGCGGCTGATCGAACTGCGCGCGCCGGACATCATCGTGCGCAACGAGAAGCGCATGCTGCAGGAAGCAGTCGATGCACTGTTCGACAACGGTCGGCGTGGCCGCACGATCACCGGTGCGAACAAGCGCCCGCTGAAGTCGCTGTCGGACATGCTCAAGGGCAAGCAGGGGCGTTTCCGGCAGAACCTGCTCGGCAAGCGCGTCGACTATTCGGGTCGTTCGGTCATCGTGACCGGGCCGGAGCTCAAGTTGCACCAGTGCGGCCTGCCGAAGAAGATGGCGCTCGAGCTGTTCAAGCCGTTCATCTATTCGCGCCTCGACGCCAAGGGTTTGAGCATGACGCTCAAGCAGGCGAAGAAGTGGGTCGAGAAGGAGCGCAAGGAAGTCTGGGACATCCTCGACGAGGTGATCCGCGAGCATCCCGTGCTCTTGAACCGCGCGCCGACGCTGCACCGCTTGGGCATCCAGGCGTTCGAGCCGGTGCTGATCGAGGGTAAGGCGATCCAGCTGCACCCGCTCGTCTGCTCGGCATTCAATGCCGACTTCGACGGCGACCAGATGGCCGTCCACGTGCCGCTCAGCCTCGAGGCACAGCTCGAGGCGCGCGTGCTGATGATGTCGACCAACAACATCCTCAGCCCCGCGAACGGCAAGCCGATCATCGTGCCGTCGCAGGACATGGTGCTCGGGCTCTATTACCTGTCGATGGATCGTGAAGGCGAGCCGGGCGCCGGCATGGCGTTCGCAAATATGGCCGAAGTCCACCAGGCGTTGAATGCCAAGGTCGTGACGCTTCATTCGAAGATCCTCGCGCGCGTCGAAACCACCGACGAGAGCGGCAAGATGGTGTTGCGCCGGATCGAGACGACGCCCGGCCGGATGCTGCTCGGCGAGACGCTGCCGAAGAACCACAAGGTGCCGTTCGAGATCGTCAACCGGTTGCTGACCAAGAAAGATATCGGCGAGGTCATCGACGAGGTTTACCGGCACTGCGGTCAGAAGGAGACTGTGCTGTTCGCCGATGCGATCATGACGCTCGGCTTCCAGAACGCATTCAAGGCCGGCATCAGTTTCGGTAAGGACGACATGGTCATCCCTCCCGAAAAGGAGAAGATGGTCAACGATACCCGCGGCATGGTGAAGGACTATGAGCAACAGTATCAGGACGGTCTGATCACGCAGGGCGAGAAGTACAACAAGGTCGTCGATGCTTGGGCGCGCTGCGGCGACAAGGTTGCCGATGCGATGATGCGCGAGATCAGTGCGCGTCCGATGGACGACGCTGGTCGCGAGAAGCCGATCAACTCGATCTATATGATGGCGCATTCGGGTGCGCGCGGGTCGCAGGCACAGATGAAGCAGTTGGCGGGTATGCGCGGGCTGATGGCGAAGCCGTCGGGCGAGATTATCGAGACGCCGATCATCTCGAACTTCAAGGAGGGCCTGACCGTCCTTGAGTATTTCAACTCGACCCACGGCGCGCGCAAGGGCCTTGCCGATACCGCGCTCAAGACCGCCAACTCGGGCTATCTGACGCGGCGGCTGGTCGACGTGTCGCAGGATTGTGTCGTGATCGAGGATGATTGTGGCACCGAGCGCGGCATGACGATGAAGGCGATCGTCGAAGGCGGTAACACCATCGTGTCGCTTTCGGAGCGCATTCTTGGACGGACGGTGCTCGATGACATTGTCGATGCGAAGACCAATGAGGTGCTCGCGCCGGCCGGCATGCTGCTCAGCGAAGTCGATGTGGCGAAGATCGAGAAGGCGGCTGTGGCCGAGGTCAAGATTCGTTCGCCATTGCTTTGCGAGACCAAGGGCGGGGTTTGCGGCACTTGCTACGGCCGCGACCTCGCGCGCGGCACGCCGGTCAATATCGGTGAAGCTGTCGGCGTTATCGCTGCGCAGTCGATCGGTGAGCCCGGCACGCAGCTGACGATGCGGACGTTCCACATCGGCGGGGCGGCACAGGTCAGCGAGCAGTCGACGCTCGACGCGCTCGTCGATGGCACGGTCATGCTGCGCAATATGTCGACCATCCGCGACAGCCGCGGGCGCAATATCTCGATGGCGCGCAACGGTGAACTCGTACTGCTCGACAGCGATGGCCGTGAGCGGTCGATCCACCGGATCGCTTATGGCACGTCGCTAATGCACCTTGATGGTGCGATTGTGTCGAAGGGCGACCGTTTGGCCGACTGGGATCCGTACACGCTTCCGGTCATTACCGAGAAGTCGGGTACTGTGAAGTACCAAGACCTGATCGAAGGCATCTCGATGAGCGAGAATGTCGACGAAGCGACCGGCATCGCGAACAAGGTCGTTCAGGATTGGCGCGTCATGAAGCAGAAGGAGGAGCTGCGTCCGCGCATCACTCTTCTCGATGCCGAAAGCGGCGAAAGTGCGCGCTATCTGCTTGCGGTCAATGCGATCCTGTCCGTTGGGGATGGTCAGCATGTCGAGGCGGGCGACGTGATCGCGCGGATTCCGAAGGACGCTGCCAAGACGCGCGACATCACCGGCGGTTTGCCGCGGGTGGCCGAGCTGTTCGAAGCGCGTATCCCCAAGGACAATGCGGTTATCGCGCGGGTCAACGGTCGGGTCGAGTTCGGCAAGGACTACAAGACCAAGAAGCGCATCAACATCCGGCCCGAAGACGGCAGCGATCTTGCGGAATATCTGATTCCCAAGGGCCGCCACGTGTCGGTGCAGGAGGGCGACTATGTTCGTCGTGGCGACTTCCTGATCGACGGCAATCCGAACCCACACGACATTCTTGAAGTGCTGGGGATCGAGCCGCTCGCCGAGTATCTGTGTGCCGAAATTCAGGAGGTCTATCGTCTCCAGGGTGTGCGGATCAACGACAAGCACATCGAGACGATTGTCCGCCAGATGCTGCAGAAGGTGGAGATCACCAAGTCGGGAGACACGACGCTGCTCGTCGGCGAACAGGTCGATCGCGAGGAAATGGACTCGGTCAACGCCAAGGCGGCGCTCGAAAAGGGGCTGCCGGCGGAAGGCAAGCCAATCCTGCTCGGGATCACCAAGGCTTCGCTGCAGACGCGCAGCTTCATCAGCGCCGCATCGTTCCAGGAGACGACGCGTGTGCTGACCGAGGCAGCGGTGCAGGGCAAGATCGACACGCTGACGGGCCTCAAGGAAAACGTCATCGTCGGGCGGCTGATCCCGGCCGGTACCGGTGCCGCAATGGGCCGCATGCGGGTGACCGCGACGAGCCGCGATGCGGCGCTCCGTGCCAGCCAGGCCGCGCGCCAGGTAACGGCACCTGTCGAAATACCGACTGAGCTGGCATCGCCGGTCAGCGCACTTGCCGAGGTCGTCGGCGAGAATTAACCGATCGGCGCGGTCGGTAGAGATAACCCCGCTGGAGTGATCCGGCGGGGTTTTTCATGCGCAATGGAACCGCGCGCGCCCAACCTAGGTCACAATGCGTTCGTATCTAACGGTCACGGCACCGTCAGGACAATCGCCCAGTGCGTCAGAACCAGCTTCGCGTCGCCCTGTTTTCGGGCAATTATAATTACCAGCGCGACGGCGCGAATCAGTCGCTCAATCGCCTTGTCGGCTTTCTCGAGCGTCAGGGCGTTGCGGTACGGGTCTATTCGCCAACGAGTAAAACGCCAGCATTTGAGCCGACTGGTACGCTGGTGTCGGTGCCGTCGGTGCGAATCCCGTCACGGGGTGAATATCGATTTGCCTATGGTCTGCCGCCGCACATCCGAGCCGATATCAAGGCTTTCGCGCCGACGTTGATCCACTTGTCGGCGCCTGACCGGCTGGGGTTTCGCGTCAAGGCGCTTGCGCGGGAGATGGGCGTTCCTGCGGTTGCTTCGGTTCATACCCGTTTTGACACGTACCTGACTTATTACGGCCTTGCTTGGGTCAACCGTTTCATCGCTGGCATTCTCCGCCGCTTTTACGGTGATCTTGCCGAAGTCTATGCACCATCCGAAAGCATGGCCGAAGTGTTGCGCGCCGACGGCATGTCGCAACGTGTCGCCATCTGGAGCCGCGGCGTCGATCGGATGCTGTTCCACCCCGGTCGCCGCGATCTCGATTGGCGTCGGAGCCATGGCATCGGCGACGACGAGGCAGTCATCGCTTTTGTCGGGCGGCTTGTGCTTGAAAAGGGTCTCGACGTTTTTGCGGATTCGGTGGCGCGGTTGGTCCGTGAAGGCGTGCCGCACCGCGTGGTAATCGTCGGCGAAGGACCCGCGCGTGCTGCAATCGGCGAGCAGTTGCCGCACGCAATCTATACGGGGCACCTTGGCGGCACCGATCTAGCGCGCGCTTATGCATCGTCGGACCTGCTGTTCAACCCGTCGATTACCGAGACGTTCGGCAATGTCACGCTTGAAGCGATGGCGAGCGGACTGGCTGTTGTCGGCGCGCGCGCGACCGGAACGACTAGTTTGGTTAGCGACGGCGTGTCGGGACAACTGGTCACGCCTGGCGACATCGACGGTTTCGCCGCCGCACTCCGCACTTATCTGAATGACCCGGTCGCGCGACGTGCGGCGGGCTCTGCCGGACTCCTCGCCAGCGCGCGGTACGACTGGGACGAAATCAATCAAGGCATGCTGGATCACTATATGGGCATCGTCGGCGGCTGCTTCCCTCAGCGCATGCCCGTGCCGGCGCTCAACGACCGTCTGCGCTTTGTCCGCGCGGCCTGACCTTTCCAAAGCTTGACCAAGCGCCTATATCGGCAGGGCAGCCGGGCAACCGGACGCTATGGCGATAAATGGTGTCGTGAAATAGACACAGCGGACCCGGGGGCGGTACCCGGCGGCTCCACCATATCTGACCCCGGTTGATCGCGGGGCATGTTTGGGGCCGAAATAGGATCGACGTGTGTTGAAAGACGAATGCTTTTGCCCGGCCTGAATGAGCCGTTAAACCGTTCAACACCAGAAATGCCAACGACAACGAGGCATTCGCAATCGCAGCGTAACCTAAGATCCTCACGGATCTAGTTACACTGGCCGAAAGCGCGGTTCGGGCCGCACCGGGCAACAGAAGCGGAAACCGGCGGTACGGGGAGCACCGAGCAACAGAAGCTCCCCACTTGACCACCCGACGCAGGCGCGTCACCTGAGCGTACCAGCCGGAGTGAGCCGACGTGAACGACGCAACGGTCGACAGCCTGATCCCTTATGATGAGATTGTGCAGGATGCGCTGCGGTCGGTCGTGCGCCGCGTGCTAGACAAGATCGACGCCGAGGGCGGCTTGCCGGGATCGCACCATTTCTACATTGCGTTTCGGACGCGAGCGCCTGGCGTGGTCATGCCCAAACATCTGCTCGAGCGCTATCCCGACGAGATGACGATCGTCATTCAACATCGGTACTGGGATTTGTTGATTGACGATGTGCATTTCGAGATCGGGCTGAGCTTCAACCAAGTGCCCGCGAAGCTGTCGATCCCCTTTGCTGCGGTCACCGGCTTCGTTGATCCAGCGGTCAATTTCGCGCTGCAGTTTCAGCCGAAGCAGGGCGAGGCGTCAGCAGCGCCCGAACCCGAAGCGCCACCATCGCTTGCTGCTCCGATCGAGGATGGATCGAACGTGGTAACGCTGGATGCGTTCCGGAAAAAGTGACCACCCGGACCGAAACTGACTCTTTCGGCCCGATCGAGGTGCCCGCCGCTGCATATTGGGGAGCACAGACACAGCGTTCGATCGGAAATTTCCCAATCGGCACCGAACGCATGCCGACGCCGCTGATCCATGCGTTGGGGCTGGTCAAACAGGCTGCGGCGCGGGTCAATGCGCGGTCGGGCAAGCTCGATGACAATCTCGCACCGTGTATCGAACAGGCTGCCGCCGAGGTTGCTGCGGGCACGTTCGACGATCAGTTTCCAATTGTCGTGTGGCAAACCGGCAGTGGCACTCAGTCGAATATGAACGCCAATGAGGTTATCGCGGGCCGCGCCAACGAGCTTCTAACCGGGACCCGCGGCGGTAAGGTGCCGGTGCATCCCAACGACCATGTCAACGCCAGCGCTTCGTCGAACGACACCTTCCCGACGGCGATGCATGTCGCTGCGGCGCGCGAGGTCCATGACCGGTTGCTGCCCGCGTTGCTCCACTTACACGGCGCACTGGCGACGAAGGCGCATGCGTGGGCTGACATCATCAAGATCGGCCGCACGCATTTGCAGGATGCGACGCCGCTGACGCTTGGTCAGGAGCTCTCGGGTTATGCGCAGCAAATCGAGGACGGCATTGCGCGAGTTCAGGGCGTGTTGCCGCGACTGCACAGATTGGCGCAGGGCGGCACAGCGGTCGGTACCGGATTGAACGCTCCCGCCGGTTTTGCGATCGCGGTCGCCGCCGAGCTCGCAACGCTCAGCGGACTGCCGTTCGTCACGGCGCCGAACAAGTTCGAGGCGCTGGCAAGCCATGACACGCTCGTCGAGCTGTCGGGGGTGCTCAACGTGCTCGCGGTGTCGCTCACCAAGATCGCGAATGATTTACGGTTGCTCGGCTCAGGCCCGCGTTCGGGGCTCGGCGAATTGCACTTGCCGGAAAATGAGCCCGGCAGTTCGATTATGCCCGGCAAGGTCAACCCGACCCAGGCAGAGGCGTTGACGATGGTTGCAGCCCAAGTGATGGGTAACCATGTCGCCATCACCATTGGCGGCGCGCAGGGACACCTCGAACTCAATGTGTTCAAGACGGTGATCGCCTACAACGTGCTGCAGTCGATCCGCCTGATCGCCGATGCCACGCGTAGTTTCGCCGACCGATGCGTGGTCGGCATGGAACCCGACCGCGCGCGCATTGCTGACCTTGTGGAACGTTCGTTGATGCTGGTAACGGCGCTGGCTCCGGAGATCGGGTATGACAACGCCGCAAAGATCGCAAAATATGCGCATCGCGAAGGCACGTCGCTGCTCGAAGCGGGCTTGGCGCTGGGGCTGATTGACGAGCCGCGGTTCAGGGCCATTGTGCAACCGGGTGCGATGATTGGACCGGACCCGCAATAGACGCGGTGTGGACTGCGCGCTAAACCGCACCATGACCGAGTTTTCCCGCCCCGCTGCACCTGCTCGACGTGGACTGATGTTTGTCCTGTCCTCACCGTCGGGTGCAGGCAAGACTACCATGTCGCGGCGGTTGATCGAGGGTGATCCCGATATCGTTATGTCGGTGTCCGCGACGACGCGGCCGCCGCGGCCCGGTGAGCGGCATGGCGTCGATTATCACTTTGTCAGCGATGCCGAGTTCGATCGGATGCTGGCGGGTGACGAGCTGCTCGAATGGGCGACCGTGTTCGGGAATCGATACGGTACGCCGCGTGCGCTGGTGGAGGCGACGCTCCACGAGGGGCATGATGTGCTGTTCGACATCGACTGGCAAGGCACGCAGCAATTGCAGCAAACCGACGCAGCCAGCGACCTCGTTCGCGTCTTTATTTTGCCGCCGACGATGGCCGAACTCGAACGTCGCCTGCGGGGGCGCGGCACCGACTCCGACAGCGTCATCGCCGACCGGATGCGCCGCGCCGCGACGGAAATCAGCCATTGGGGGGAATATAATTACATCCTGATCAATGACGACCCGGTTGCATGCCTTGCCGAAATCCGGGCAATTCTGACTGCCGAACGCTTGCGCCGAAAACGTCAGTTGGGATTGGCGAATTTTGTCCGCGACATGCTGGGGTAAAACGCCCTCTCCCGCGAAGATTGGCGGGAGGCTATAAGAAGTACGACTCAAAAAAGGATCCTTGGGAATGCGCGATTATCTCAAATTCTACATCGACGGCGCCTGGGTCGATCCGGTCTCCGCAAGGCAGATCGACGTCATCAACCCGGCGACCGAAGCTGTTGCCGGCCATATCAGCCTAGGCTCGGCCGCCGATGTCGACAAGGCGGTCGCAGCGGCCAAGCGGGCGTTTGCCAGCTTCTCGCAAACGAGCCGCGCCGACCGGATCGAGCTGCTGCAAAACATCGTTGCCGAATACCAGAAGCGCTATGCCGACATCGCCGCCGCGATCACCGACGAAATGGGCGCACCGGGCTGGCTCGCCATGCAGGCACAGGCAGCGATCGGCGTTGGCCATCTGATGACCGGCATCGAAGTGCTCAAAAACTACAGCTTCGAGGAGCTGCGCGGATCGACGCTGCTGGCGAAGGAGCCGATCGGCGTATGTGCGTTTATCACGCCGTGGAACTGGCCGATCAATCAGATTGCCTGCAAGGTCGTCCCCGCGCTTGCGGTTGGCTGCACGATGATCCTCAAGCCGAGCGAAATCGCGCCGTTCTCGGCGCAGTTGTGGACCGAGGTGCTTCATGCCGCCGGCGTCCCCGCGGGCGTCTTCAACCTCGTCAACGGCGATGGTCCCGGCGTCGGTGCGGCGCTGAGCAGCCATGTCGATGTCGATATGGTGAGCTTCACCGGGTCGACGCGCGCGGGCGTTGCGGTGGCGCAGGCGGCCGCACCCACAGTCAAGCGAGTCGCACAGGAATTGGGCGGAAAATCGCCCAACATCGTTCTCGACGATGCCGATCTCGACGTGTCGGTGACACGAGGCGTGCAGCAGATGATGACCAACTCGGGTCAGTCGTGCAACGCGCCCTCGCGGATGCTGGTGCCCGCCAGCAAGATGGCGGCAGCGAAGGTCATTGCGAAGGCGGCGGCCGAAGGTGTCACCGTAGGGTCGCCTGACGGCAACGCAAAAATCGGACCGGTGGTCAGCGAAACCCAGTGGCAGAAGATTCAGGGCCTGATCCAGAAAGGCATCGACGAGGGCGCTACGCTGGTCGCCGGCGGCACCGGCAAGCCTGAGGGGCTCGAGACTGGCTATTACGTCAAGCCCACCGTTTTTGCCGATGTCACGAACGACATGACGATAGCGCGTGAGGAAATCTTCGGTCCCGTACTGACGATGCTGGCTTATGACGGCGAAGAACAGGCGATCGCGATTGCCAACGACACCGTCTATGGACTTGCAGCGTATATCGAAGGCGAGCTTGAACACGCGCACGCCGTCGCGCGGCGACTTCGTGCCGGCCAGGTGTTCATCAACGGCAAAGGCGGCGACCTGATGGCACCGTTTGGCGGCTACAAACAGTCGGGCAACGGCCGCGAATGGGGCGACCTTGCCTTCGCCGAATTCCTCGAGGTCAAAGCGGTGATCGGTTGGCAGCCGGCGGTTGCGGCAGAGTGATCCGCACCCCGATTTGCGATTTGCTCGGCGTCGAACACCCCATCCTGCTCGCGGGCATGGGTGGGGTGTCCTATGCCGAAGTGTGCGCTGCGGTCAGCAATGCCGGCGGCTTCGGCTCGCTCGGTATGGCAGGGTGCAGTCCGCGCATGATCGCCGAACAAATGCGTGCGGTGCGCGAGCTGACCGATAAACCGTTCGGCGTCGATTTGCTGACGGCACAGCCGGAGTCGCTGACGGCGTCGGTCGAAGTCATCATCGCCGAGGGAGCCAAGGCCTTTATCGCAGGGCTCGGCGTCCCGGTTGCGATCATCGACCGGTTGAAGCAGGCAGGCATCGTGGTGATGTGCATGGCCGGTAACGTCCGCCATGCCGTCAAAGCTGCCGAAGCCGGCTGCGATGTGGTGATCGCTCAAGGCACCGAAGCGGGCGGCCATACCGGCAGCGTCGCCAGCCTCGCATTATGGCCACAGGTCGTCGATGCAGTCGATATTCCGGTGGTGGCGGCGGGCGGCCTGTTTGACGGGCGCGGACTGGTGGCGGCGCTGGCGCTCGGGTGTCAGGGTGTATGGATGGGCACGCGGTTCATCGCGTCCGCCGAGGCGCATGCCGGTCAGCCGTACAAAGACGCGATCATTGCCATGACCGAAGCTGATACCGTGATCAGCCGCGCCTTCACCGGGAAAACCCTGCGCGCGCTCGCCAACGAGACGACGCGCGAATGGGAAGGCAAGACCGCCTTACCATTTGCGGCGCAGGTCATGCATTCCGCGCACCACAATCTGCTTGGGCCGATTGCCGGGGTCATCGACGACGTCAATCCGGCGACGCAGTGCCTTGCCGTCGGGCAGGGCGGCGGCGCGATTCGCGAGGTGCTCCCGGCCGGGGAAATCGTGCGGCGGACATTGGCCGAAGCGCGTGCCGCACTATCGCGCGTTGCTGCCTATTAGGCGATTTTGCGCGGTTCTGCGACCATCGACGGCGCGTGGCGCGCTGCTTCAGCAGGCGTAGATCCAGGTGTAGCGATTCCGGGATCCACGCCGCCGGCGACCGCGCGATGGATTGCCTTGCGAATTCGCGGGTAGGTGCCGCAGCGACAGATGTTGGTGATTGCCGCATCGATTGCGGCGTCGTCGGGCTTCGCGTTGGTCTTGAGCAACGCCGCCACCGCCATGATCATGCCCGATTGGCAGTAGCCACATTGCGGTACCTGTTCGGCGATCCACGCGGCCTGGACGACGTGGCTCCGGTCTGGCGATAGCCCTTCGATCGTGGTGATGAAACTGCCCTCGATATCGCCGATCGAGACTTGGCACGACCGTTGGGCAACGCCGTCGACATGCACTGTACACGCACCGCACAGCCCTGCGCCGCAGCCGAATTTGGTCCCCGTTAAGTTCGACGCGTCGCGTAACGCCCAAAGCAACGGCGTTGCGGGAGGCAGCAGATAATGGACGGGGTTGCCGTTGACGGTAAATTTGGTCATGCCCAAGGTATAGACTGGGGAGAGCTATGATGGAATTGCAGACTTTGCGGCTCGACGTCGCGGATCATATCGCCACCGTCACCCTAACACGCGGCGCGGCGCTCAACACCATGACGCCGGAATTCTGGACCGACATGCCGCAGATATTCGCTGCAATCGACCGCGATCCGAGCATTCGGGTGGTCGTCATCGCATCGACTGGCAAGCATTTCACTGCCGGGTTGGATCTTGCTTCGGCCGGACAGTCGCTTGCCGGGCACGCCGGCGATCCTGGCCGTGCACGCGAAGCGTTCCGTCGACACGTCAAGAGCATGCAGGAGACGTTCAGTGTCATCGACCGCTGCCGCGTGCCGGTCATCGCAGTCTGCCAAGGTGGCTGCATCGGCGGCGGCGTCGATCTGGTCACGGCGTGCGACATGCGCATCGGCACCGCGGACTGTTTCTTTACGGTGCAAGAGATCAACATAGCGATCGTTGCCGACGTCGGGACGCT
Organism: Sphingomonadales bacterium; assembly: GCA_038225475.1. GTDB lineage: Bacteria > Pseudomonadota > Alphaproteobacteria > Sphingomonadales > Sphingomonadaceae > Polymorphobacter_B. Next base: position 180,189 of record JBBRRA010000002.1, on the reverse strand, counting down.
GCAGCGCATCCCGCATCTGTTGCCCCAGGGGCTGATCCGCGAACTCGCTTATACCGGGCGGCGTTTTGGCGCGGCGGAGGCAAAATCGTTCGGATTCCTCAACCGCGTCGAAGTCGATCATGACGCAGCACTCACCGCGGGCCTTGCACTGGCGCGCGAGATCGCCGCCAAGTCACCGCTCGCGATTACCGGGATCAAGCAGGTGCTCAACCACGGACGCGATGCGACAATCGAGGCTGGGCTCGAATATGTTGCGGTATGGAACGCTGGGATGTTGCAAGGCGACGACGTTGTTGCCGCTGTTGGGGCGCAGCTTCGCAAGCAAGGCGCGGTGTTCGCCGACCTCAAGTCGTAGCATCCCCTTCTCGACGCGGTTGGCCAACCCGTTCGCAACTGCGGCATCTTCATCGCTTGTCGCCTACGGACCCCGGGTCTATACCCCGGCCAACTGATTTCGAGAGGTACGATGCAGCAGGTTCGAAACTGGCTGGCGACAGCATTTGTCGCGACAATGCCGGCCGCAGCATGGGCGCAGAGTGCAAGTGCGGTCGCGGCAGCGCCGGTGGTGCCGGTAACGACGGTGCCCCTGGCCGCAGCCCCGGTCGCAACGGTATTGCCGACCGCCGGGATCGGCCAGCCGAGCGGCGGCTGGGACCTGCAACAGGCGATGACGCCGATCGCGGTCGAAGCGCGCCACATGGCCAATACGATCCTCGATCCGCTGATGATCGCAGTCTGCATCGTTGTATTCGCGCTGCTCGGTTATGCGTTGTTCCGCTTTCGCCGCAGCGCCAACCCGGTGGCATCGCGGACGTCGCACAATACGATCATCGAGGTGATCTGGACGGTCATCCCGGTGCTCATTCTGGTGTGGATTGCGGTCCCGTCGTTCCGCCTGCTGGCCAACCAATACACCCCTCCCAAGGCCGATTTGACGATCAAGGCAACCGGCCATCAGTGGTATTGGGAGTATGAATATCCCGACCAGGGGGCGTTCAGCTTCGATTCGATCATGCTCAACGATGCCGAAGCAGCGAAGCACGGTGATCCGCTCAAGCTTGGCGTGGATAACCGCGTGGTGGTGCCGGTCGGTGCCACTGTGCGAGTTTTGACGACCGCTGCGGACGTTATCCATGCGTGGGCAATGCCGAGCTTCTGGGTCCAGATGGACGCAGTCCCGGGTCGTATCAATGAGACGTGGTTCAAGGTCGACCGCCCCGGCGTTTACTACGGTCAGTGTTTCCAGCTGTGCGGCACCAAGCATGGATTTATGCCGATTGCGGTTGAAGTTGTCTCGAAAGCCCGGTTCGCCGAATGGATTGCCGCCAAGCAAAAGGACGCCGGTATTACGCCGGCACCGGCCGCGCTCAAGACTGCTCCGGCGGTCGATAGTGGTTCGGCGCCGATCGCCGCACCTGCACCTGTCACGACCGCCGCTGCGCAGCCTGCGCCTGCGGCAAAGATTTAAGAGGGCCCAACCCCATGGCACCGCCAATCGCTAGTGCGCTCGTTGATAGCAATGACCACGGCCATGCGCATGACGCGCATGTCCAGTTGAGCTTTGCGCAGCGGTGGCTTTTTTCGACGAACCATAAGGATATCGGTACACTCTACCTGATCTTCGCGGTCTTCGCGGGGATCGTCGGTGGAGCAATTTCAGGCATCATGCGAGCCGAGCTTGCCCATCCGGGAATCCAGTATCTCACGTGGTTCACCAATGGCAATCTCGACGCGTCCTATCACCTGTGGAACGTTTTCATTACCGCGCACGGCTTGATCATGGTGTTCTTCATGGTCATGCCTGCGATGATTGGTGGTTTTGGGAACTGGTTCGTCCCGCTCATGATCGGTGCGCCGGACATGGCGTTTCCCCGGATGAACAACGTGTCATTCTGGCTGCTCGTCCCGGCATTCCTGCTGCTGTTCGGGTCGATGTTCGTCGAGGGCCCGGCGGGCGCCAACGGAGCGGGAACCGGCTGGACGTTGTATCCTCCGCTGAGCACGTCGGGGCACCCGGGACCGGCCGTCGACATGGCGATCTTGTCGTTGCACCTTGCCGGTGCCTCGTCGATCCTCGGCGCGATCAACTTCATCACGACGATCTTCAACATGCGCGCACCTGGGATGACGCTGCACAAGATGCCGCTGTTCGTCTGGTCGGTGCTAGTTACCGCGTTCCTGTTGCTCCTGTCGCTGCCGGTTCTCGCCGGTGCGATCACCATGCTGCTGACCGACCGCAACTTCGGCACGACCTTCTTCGCACCCGAAGGCGGCGGTGACCCGATCCTGTATCAGCATCTGTTTTGGTTTTTCGGCCACCCGGAGGTCTACATCATGATCCTGCCCGGTTTCGGTATGATCAGCCAGATCATCTCGACCTTTTCGAAAAAGCCGGTGTTCGGCTATTTGGGCATGGCCTATGCGATGGTCGCCATCGGTGGCATCGGCTTCATCGTCTGGGCGCATCACATGTTCACGAGCGGCCTCGACGTAAACACCAAGATGTACTTCACCGCCGCGACGATGATCATCGCTGTTCCGACCGGCATCAAGATCTTCAGCTGGATTGCGACGATGTGGGGCGGCTCAATCAGCTTCGAGACGCCGATGCTCTGGGCAATCGGTTTCATCGTCATGTTCACGGTCGGTGGCGTGACGGGTGTCATTCTGTCGAACGCCGGCATCGATACGTACATGCACAACACTTACTATGTCGTCGCGCACTTCCATTATGTGCTGTCGCTCGGTGCTGTGTTCGCTATTTTTGCCGGCTTTTATTACTGGTTCGGGAAGATGACCGGGCGTGCGTACAACGAACTGCTCGGCAAGCTACACTTTTGGGTGTTCTTCATTGGCGTCAATGTCCTGTTCTTCCCGCAGCACTTTCTCGGGCAGGACGGCATGCCGCGTCGTATCCCCGACTATCCGGTGCAGTTTGCTAAGTACAATCTGATCTCGAGCTACGGCTACGCGATCATGGCATTCGGTATGGTGTTCTTCTTCGTCAACGTCGCCTGGTCGCTCGCTCGCGGTCGTCGCGTCGAAGGTAATTACTGGGGCGAAGGCGCAACAACACTCGAGTGGACATTGTCCTCGCCGCCGCCGTTCCATCAGTTCGAGACCCTGCCGGTCATAAAGTAGAGCGATGGCCGTTTCGATCTCTACCGTCGCAGCGCCCGAAGGTGTCAGCTTTGCCGATTGGCGCGATTACTACGCGCTATTGAAGCCCCGCGTGATGTCGCTCGTGGTGTTTTCGAGCGCCTGTGCGCTCTGGACGGCACCCGGTCACCTCAACGGGTTCCTCGCATTCGTAGCTATTCTCTGTGTCGCTGTTGGAGCGGGTGCTGCTGGAGCACTTAACCAATGGTATGAAGCGGATATCGATGCGTTGATGAAGCGCACGGCCGATCGTCCATTGCCTGCGGGCCGGATAAGTTCGGGCGAAGCCTTGGCGTTTGGCGTCGCGCTTGCGGTCGGTTCGGTTGCCGTGATGGGCCTCGCAGTCGGCTGGCTTGCAGCATTGATTCTCGCAGGATCGATCCTGTTTTACGTTGTAATTTACACAGTCTGGCTGAAGCGGCGAACGCCGCAGAATATCGTCGTCGGTGGCGCGGCGGGGGCGTTTCCCCCGCTTATCGGTTGGGCGGCGGTGACTGGCGACGTGTCGGCGCTGCCGTGGTTCATGTTTGCGATTATATTCCTATGGACGCCGCCGCATTTTTGGAGCCTCGCGCTGTTCATGGAGGCGGACTATTCAAAGGCCGGGGTGCCGATGCTGCCCGTTACCGACGGCGCTGCTGCCACGCGCAGGCAGATTTTACTATACTCGCTTGTCCTCGTTGTGGTGAGCATCGTCCCGTGGGCGCTCGGGCTGGCAGGATGGATTTATGGGACTACTACCGCAGTTCTCGGCGGACTTTTCATGGTCCATGCCGTTGGCGTTTACCGCAACCGCGCGACGGTCGCTGCGGATATGGGGCCGGAAAAGCGGTTGTTCAAATTCTCCCTACTATACCTTTTCATGCTGTTTGCCGCGCTCGTCGTCGATCACTTGGCGTTAACATGATCGATCCACGCAATTGGACACCGGCTCAAACTGCGGCGTTCATGGCCAAGCGCCGGTCGCGTAATCTCGCGCTTGGCTTGGTCCTCGGAGCGCTGGTGCTCCTGTTTTTCGGAATCACGATTGTCCGCATGGTCAAGTTGTGACGACGCTTCCGGTTAAAGCGTTGAACCGGCGGACAGGTCTGTTGATGACCGCGTTGGCGGTGGCAATGATCGGCCTTGCCTATGCCAGTGTGCCGCTATACCGGCTGTTTTGTTCGATGACGGGTTTCGCGGGCACGACGCAGCGTGCCGAAGCGGCCGCATTGCCTTCCGTTGCGTCGCTACGGGCGCTCGGCGGCCGCACAATCAAGGTTCGGTTCGACGGCAATGTCGCGCCCGGCATGGCATGGCGCTTTGCGCCAGCGTCCCCGGAAACCAAGATCAAGATCGGTGAGCGTGCCATAGCGTTTTACCGCGCGACCAGCCTTTCCAGTGCGAGTACGACAGGACGCGCGCTGTTCAACGTCTCGCCCGACACGGCAGGCAAATATTTCAAGAAGATCGCCTGTTTTTGCTTTGAAAATCAGACGCTCAAAGCTGGTGAAACAGTTGATATGCCCGTGACATATTTCGTCGATCCGGCGATTCTTAATGACCCCGATGCGAAAAAGATCGACGAGATTACCTTGTCCTATACCTTCTTCCCGGTGGACGCGGCGACCGCAGCCGAAGTAAGAGCCGCAGCGACACGCAAGGAATAAGCTAATGGCCGGTGCAAAGACGCACACGCATGACTATCATCTCGTTCCGACGAGCCCATGGCCGATCATCGGCGCCTTTGCGGCATTGACGATGGCGCTTGGCGCGGTCGGCTGGATGCACAAGGCGGGGTTTGGACCGTGGGTATTTTTCCTCGGGCTGACGGCGGTGTTGTTCACCTTCTACAGCTGGTGGACAGACGTCGTGCACGAAGCAAATACCGGCGACCACACGCCGGTCGTGCAGCTGCATCATCGCTATGGCATGATCCTGTTCATCGCTTCCGAAGTGATGTTTTTCGTCGCATGGTTCTGGGCGTATTTCAGCTCGTCGCTTTATCCAAGCAAGGCTGCCGCAGTCGCTGGAACGTGGCCGCCGAAGGGCATCGAGGTTCTCGACCCGTTTGCGTTCCCGTTGCTGAACACGCTTATCCTGCTGCTTTCGGGCACGACTGTCACATGGGCGCATCACGCGCTGATCCACGGAGATCGTGACGGGCTCAAGAAGGGGCTGTGGGCGACGATCGTGCTCGGCGCAATCTTTTCGAGCGTCCAGGCTTTCGAATATACGCATGCCGAGTTCGGCTTCGCTGGCAATATCTACGGCGCGACCTTTTACATGGCGACCGGCTTTCACGGTTTTCATGTCTTTGTCGGAACGATCTTCCTCGCCGTCTGCCTTTTCCGCGCTTACCGCGGCGACTTCACCCAGACGCATCATTTCGGGTTCGAGGCCGCGGCTTGGTATTGGCATTTTGTCGACGTCGTCTGGCTGTTCCTGTTCATCTCGATTTATCTCTGGGGCAGCCACTTTGGCGCAGCGGTCGCGGCAGCGGGCGGGTGATCGCTGACGGCTGGCTGCCGCAGCCGGCGCTAAAGACCGCGATATTGGGTCTCTGCCCGCGGTGTGGCGCGCGCGGCATGTTCCGGCGCATCGCGAGTTTCGCCTCGAAGTGCACACGTTGCGGTCTGGACTATCAGCGTTTCGATGTCGGTGACGCCGCCGCGCCGTTCCTGATTTTCCTTGTGGGCGCAGTGGTCATCATCCTTGCGATCTGGCTAGAGCTGACCCGGTCGCCGCCATGGTGGGTACATGTATTGCTGTGGGTTCCGCTGACGCTCGGCCTGACGATTGCGTTGCTGCGCGTCGCCAAGGGGTTGCTGCTGACATATGAGTTTCGGCACGACGCCGGGCAAGGGCGACCCGAATGAGGCTTCCGATCGGCGCGACGCTGTTAACGCTGGTTATGGTTCCAGTGCTGATCGCGCTCGGCATGTGGCAACTCGACCGGCGTGAGTGGAAGCACGCACTGATTGCACAGCTATCACAGGCGGAACATCTGCCCCCTGTGGCGCCGCGCGAATTCTTCGACGCCTTGGCCGGTACGAAAAGCGTGCAGTTTCGCCGGGCGACCGTCGATTGCCGGCCGGGACGCGTCAGCCCCTATGATCTTAAGGGCGGGACAAGCGCCGATGGCGAGGGCGGCTATCTCGTGCTGGTTGCATGTCGCGACCCGGCACGGCGCTATGCCCATGACCCCGATCTTGTCGTTGTGGCTGGCTGGACGTTACGGCCCGATGCGATCAAGACAATTGAACTCGATACCAGCTTCGACGGCACGATCATCGAACACCCCTATGGCACTGCAGCCGGGCGGCCGCAGTTCATGCTGATTCCCAAAACCGCAGTCGCGCCGCTGGTGCCCTCACGGACCCCGGTCCCCGACGACCTTCCTGACAGTCATCTATCTTACGCACTGCAGTGGTTCGCGTTCGCTGTGACGCTCGTCGTGATTTATGCGATCTATGTCCGACGCTGGCGACGCGACACCGACTGACCATCCGCTTCTGCAGTTGCACCGCCGGCGGGATGCAGCTCCTGCATGTGCGCCAACGACGCTTTGAAGCGGCTCAAATCGCTGCCCGCAAGTTGCGTGCCGCCGAGGAACTTGACTGCGACCGGGTTAACCGGGGCACCGTTGAGCCAGACTTCATAGTGCAAGTGCGGTCCGGTCGACAGGCCAGTTGAACCGACATAGCCGATGACCTGACCCTGCGCGACCGTCGCGCCAGGCTTCACTGCAAAGCGACTGAGATGCGCATATGCCGTCATCAGTCCTGGATGATGGAGGACCTGAATATAGTTGCCGTGGCCGCCATGCGTGCCTGCAAATGTGACCTTACCACCCGCCGCTGCAAGCACTGGCGAGCCCCAGGCCGCACCAAAATCGACGCCCTGATGCAGCCGCGAGAAGTTGAGGATCGGGTGGAAGCGCATTCCGAAGCTTGACGTCAGATGGGCACCGTTCACCGGCGTCCGCATCAATCCTTTTTTAGCGCTCTCGCCGTTGCCCCGAAAAAACTGGCTATGGCCGCCATAATTCCAGCGCAACATATCGACGCGTTGCCCGTTAGCAGGAACCAGCGCGGTATAAAGCAGTCCGCCCGTCTCGGTCAGGCCATCGGCAGCACGGTGGTGCTCGACAACGATGTCATAGCGGTCCCGGCGCGACACTTGATGCTGAAAATCAACGGCGTATCCCAACGTCTGCACGGCTTCGTCAACGATCGCTTCGGGGGCTCCGGCCGCGCTTGCAGCGTCGGCGAAGCTATTGCCGACTATGCCTGTTATGCGCAGGGGCGTGTCGTCAACCTCGATCGGGACGCGTTTGAGTGACAAACCGGATCCGTCGGCGCGTGCCAGCTCGAGACGCAAATCGAGTGCCGTCCTAACCCCAAGGCTATCGAGCGGACGCGGCACTTTGCGCGTCTCGCGCCTGCCGAGCACGATATTGACCGCAGTGCCCGGCTTGAGAGCGCGGAGATTAGTCGCACCGCCGATCAATTGCGCCGCTGAGGTCGCATCGTCGCGGCCGACGCCCGCTCGCCGCAGCACCGCCTCGAGACTATCACTGCCACCGATGCGTGCGGTCAACTCAACCCGTGGGCGTTCCGGAATCTCGGCGAGCGGTTCGACGAGAAGACCCGGCTGCGCCGCCCGCCCGGTCACTGCGCCAGCGGCCAATGGCGTGATCGCGTCGGCACGCGCTTCATCGAATTGTGTCGAGGTCAACCGCGCGTGCACGGTAACCGGCAGCGGAGGAACGCGCGCGCCGGCCCACAGCGCGCCGCCGCACAGCAACACCAGCGTCGCTGCACCCAGACACCATCCGCGCGATCCGATCGACGCAGCAAGATCGGTGTGGAGACGCAGGTCCGACAAGCTGCCGAGTTCGAAATCGCTGAGCGGCATCGTTCGGGACGACGACGATCGCGCCGTCGGCAGCGCTGCGACCACGTTGAAGTCCTTGATTCCAGTCTGGAACAATCCCCGCTCCCGATCACCCCGTCTTAGCAGGAAACATTGTCGGCACGCGTGATGATGTCAACGGACAAGCGGTTAACCAAGATAAACGATGCGGCGAGCTGCCGTCTTTGAACGGTCACTTGAATCGGGCAAGTTCCAATGACATACTATATGTAGTTCATGCACCTGCCAAAGGACGCGATGAGCCGAGACGCGATCACCTGTTTGCCCCAGACTCCGCGGGGCCGCATCAGCCTCCGCCGGGGGCTATGAGCGGAGTGCTTCGCAGCCATGAGAACGTGCGGCTAACCGCGGTTCTTGGTCCGACCAACACCGGTAAAACGCACTTAGCTGTCGAGCGGATGTGCGGTCATGTGAGCGGCATGATCGGCTTCCCGCTCCGCCTGCTGGCGCGCGAGGTTTATGACCGCGTGGTCGCGATCAAAGGCGCGGGCCAGGTTGCGCTGATCACCGGCGAAGAAAAAATCATCCCCGACGGCGCGCGATATTTCCTCTGTACGGCAGAATCGATGCCCAGCGACCGCGAAGTCGCTTTCGTCGCGCTCGACGAGGCGCAGGTCGGCGCAGACGCGGCGCGCGGTCATGTTTTTACCGACCGGTTGCTCCACCGCCGCGGTTATGCCGAAACGATGATCCTCGGTTCGGAGACATTGCGTCCGCTCATTCGACGATTGCTGCCGGCTGCCGAGATCGTCACGCGGCCGCGCTTTTCGACACTGCGCTATGCCGGCCCGACCAAGCTGTCCCGGCTACCCAAACGGTCGGCGATCGTCGCTTTCACCGCAGCCGAAGTCTACGCGCATGCCGAAATGTTGCGCCGTCACAAGGGCGGAGCGGCAGTCGTGATGGGCGGACTGTCTCCGCGGACGCGCAATGCACAGGTCGCGATGTATCAGTCCGGCGAGGTCGATTATCTTGTCGCCACCGACGCGATCGGCATGGGCCTCAACATGGACATCGCGCATGTCGCGTTCGCGTCGCTGTCGAAGTTCGACGGGCATCGGCACCGTCGGTTGACCACGGCCGAAATGGCGCAGATCGCAGGCCGTGCCGGGCGCTATCAGCGCGACGGCAGTTTTGGCGTTGTCCAGCTCGGCCAGGATGCAGCGCAGACGTTCGAACCCGAAGAAATTGAGGCGATCGAGGGGCACAACTTTCCGCCGCTGACGCAATTGACTTGGCGCAATGCGCGGCAGGATCTGACGACGCTGCCGCGATTGATCGCATCGCTCGACGAGCGGCCCGGCCGCCCCGAGCTGATACGCGGCGACGATGCAATTGATGTTGCGGTGCTGAAACGACTTGCTGCTGAGCCTTGGGTCATGGAGCGGGCACATGGGCATGGGCGGATGGTTCGGCTTTGGGCGGCGTGCGGGTTGCCCGACTATCGCAAAACCGGGCCCGAACAGCACGCCCGACTGGTCGGGCGTATTTTCCGCCACCTGAGCGAGGCCGACGGTCGTCTGCCGGCAGCGTGGATCGCAAGCGAGGTTGCCGCGCTCGACAATGTCGCCGGCGACATTGCAACTGTTGCGGACCGGATCGCGGCGGCGCGGACATGGACATATATTGCGCATCGGCCGGGCTGGCTTGAGGATAGCCAGTTGTGGGCGGATCGCACGCGGGCGCTCGAAGACCGGCTTTCGGATGCGCTCCATCTCGCGCTGACGCAAAAGTTCGTCGATCGCCGGACAGCGGTGCTGTTGCGCGATTTGAAAGTCCGCGGACAACAGCGTGTCGAAGTCGATAGCGATGGCGCCGTCGCTGTCGAGGGTGAGATCATCGGCACTCTCGATGGATTTCGCTTCACCGCGGACCCGAGCGCGCGGGCGGGTGAAAAGCGAATGCTACTCGCCGCTGCCGAGCGCCATCTGCCGCGCGAACTGGCGCGTCGTGCCGTTGCACTTACAATCGCTCCGGATGCCGAGTTCAGCCTGCAATTCGACGGTGGTTTGCCGCCGCGGCTGCTGTGGGGCATCGCTCGCATCGCCAAGCTGCGGGCCGGACGCGATGCCCTTAATCCTCGGATCGATCTCGACCGCTGCATGACAGCGCTGCCAGCTGCTGATCGCTCGCAAGTCGTCGCACGGCTGGAAGCGTGGTTCATCGCCGCACGCGATCGCCAGCTTGCCCCGCTGGCGCGTGTCGCGGCGCTGGTTCCGCAGCTGTCGCCCGCCGCGCGTGGTCTGATCGTCCAGCTCGTTGAAACAATGGGGTGTCTGCGTCGCGCCGATGTCGGTGCGCAGGTTGAGGCGCTGACGAAGCTCGACCGCAAGGCGCTGACCAGTGCGGGCGTGCGTCTCGGCGTGATCCATATTTTCGTCGCCGACGCGCTGCGGCCTGAGCCGACGCGGTGGCGGTTGGCGCTCTGGGCGGTGGCACAGGCGTTTGATGCGCTGCCTGCTCCCCCGCCTCCCGGGCGCGTGACGATCGACGTGGCAGCCCATGTTCCCGCCGCCTTTTACGACGTCGCAGGGTTCTGGAATATCGGCGGCGAAGCCGTTCGCATCGATATGGTCGATCGCCTTGCGCGTGCCGTCCACGATGCGCGTGATGGCCGGACGCCGTTCATTCCCGATGCCAACTGGATTGCCAGTGTCGGCATGACCCGGGACGGCTTTGCACGATTGATGCGCGCGCTCGGGTATCGACCGAAGCTGGTCGACGGCACTTCGGCATTTGCCTGGGGTGGCGGCGGAGTTGGGCGGCCCCGCCCCGAAACAATTTCTCCAGGTCCGGTAACGTCACCGTTCGCAGTGCTCATGGCGATGAAAGCGAGGTAGAATTTGGTTTACGGTCAGGGTTTGCGGCTCGATAAATGGTTGTGGTTCGCAAGGTTGACGAAATCGCGCAGCGATGCGCAGGCGCTTTGTGAAAGCCGCCACTTGCGGCTCGACGGGCGCGTTATCGATCGGCCTTCGGCGCTGGTGCGCGCCGGGTCGGTCGTCAGTTTCCCCAAACACGATGAAGTCGTGGTCGTACGCGTCGAAGGGCTTGCCGAGCGGCGTGGGCCTTTTGTCGAAGCCTGCCAGATGTACACCGATCTGACGCGTCAGCGCGCCGCTTGACGCGCTGCCCCACCGCCGTCTAGCAACGCCCGAGCTAAACTAGCGTCCAGGGGATGAGACGATGACGTACGTGGTCACCGAGGCCTGCATCAAGTGCAAGTATATGGACTGTGTCGAGGTGTGCCCCGTCGACTGTTTCTATGAAGGTGACAACATGGTTGTCATCAATCCAAACGAATGCATCGATTGCGGCGTTTGCGAACCTGAATGCCCTGCCGAAGCAATTCTCCCCGATACCGAATCGGGTCTCGACAAGTGGCTCGAGCTGAACGCGACCTTCGCCGCGACATGGCCGAACATCACCGTCAAGGGCCCGACACCGCCCGACGCCGACGAGCACAAGGGCGAGGCGGGCAAGTTCGACAAATATTTCAGCGACAAGCCCGGTAACGCCTGACGCATAGCCGCACCTGGCCCACAGACGACGCGATGGTGGCATTCGCGTCATAAATCTGCTATGTCTGCGACGCGTGCTGTCTAAAGGCACATCAACCGGTCGCTGCTTCCTCTGCCGGAGGCGGACAGGCCAAAACGGTCGCTCGGCAGACGACGTCAGGCTGGAGTCAACGAACGCGCGACGGCGCGGTCGTCAAACTGTCTGGCACGGTCACGCCGGTGCGGTGAAAGGATCGGAACGAGATGGTAGCAGTAGCCAAGGCGCTTAACTTCGTCGCGGGCGATTATGTCGTCTATCCAAAGCACGGCGTCGGCCGCGTCGTCGAGGTTCAAAGCTCTGAAATCGCTGGTACTGCGCTCGAACTATATGTGCTTCGCTTCGAAAAGGAGCGGATGACGCTGCGGGTGCCGACCAACAAAGCCGAAGGCGTCGGCATGCGCAAGCTGTCGAGCCAGGCAACGTTGCTCGAAGCTCTGACGACGCTCAAGGGGCGTCCGAAGATCAAGCGCACGATGTGGAGCCGTCGCGCACAGGAATATGAGGCGAAGATCAACTCGGGCGACCTCGTGTCGATCGCCGAGGTCGTGCGCGACTTACACCGCGCCGAAGACCAGCCTGAGCAGAGCTATTCCGAGCGGCAGATTTATGAAGCCGCGATTGGGCGTCTTGCGCGCGAACTCGCTGCGATGGAAAATATCGACGAACCCGCCGCGCAGGCGAAGATCGAAAGTGTGCTGAAGGCCGCCTAGGCGTTCTTGTCACGATGACTGAAAAGGCGGGCCGCAATGCCCGCCTTTTTTCTATCCGGCGCTCGACAGGTCGATGGCACTGTGTATTATGTAAACAATACGCACCGAGGAGCTACCGATGATCCGTTTTGCGACCGCCATCACCCTGCTCGCCACTGCCGCCACTGCAAGCGCCGCTGAATTGTCGGTGCCGGTCGCCGCATTCGACCGCATCGAACTCGGCGGATCGCCGGACGTCAGCGTCGTCACCGGCAAAGCCGTCAGCGTGCATGCCAGCGGCGATCAAAAGGCGCTCGACCGCCTCGAGATCCGCGTCGAAGGCGGGACGTTGCGGATCGGTACCAAACACGGCTGGGATTGGGGCTGGGGGAGCTCGACCGGGCGCGTGCATATTGCCGTGACGGTGCCCATGGTCCGCTCGGTAAGCCTTGGCGGGTCGGGTTCGATCAGCGTCGACCGGGTCAAGGTCGCCGCCTTTGGTGCAGATGTCGGGGGTTCGGGGTCGATCAAGATCGCGGCGCTCGATGCCGCCAAATCCGATTTCAGCGTCGGCGGGTCGGGCAGCATTGTGGCGGCGGGGACCTGCGGCAGTGGCCACGCCAGCATCGGCGGATCGGGTTCGATGCAGCTTGGCGGCCTGAAATGCGCCACGCTCGATGCCAGCGTCGGCGGCTCGGGGTCGCTCGACGCCTTTGCCAGCCAGACCGCGACGGTATCGATCGCCGGGTCGGGCGATGTGCATGTCGCGGGTGGCGCAAAGTGCAGCATCAGCAAAGCGGGGTCGGGCAAGGCGCGCTGCACCGCCTGAGCGGCAGCTCAGACCAACCACAGCGACTGGAGTTCGCGCAGCATTGCCGGCGGCACGACATCGGCGTCGAACGCTCCGGCCCCCAGATCGGCGGGGGCGTCTTCGGGCGCAAGATAGCGCCAGCCTTGATGGGCGCGACGCGGTATCGCCACCACCGGCACCGGGCCGGGGGCCAGCGCAATCGCGCATTTGATGCCCCATGGCGTCTCGACCATCTCGAGCCCGAGAATCGTCTGCCGCGCCACCAGCCGGTGCCGGATGATCCAGAACAGCGATCCGCGCGGCAGTTCGGCAGCGCGCTTGGGCATAAAGCGCGTGAAACAGGTCGCGCCGCCCGGCGTCTGCGCGCCCTGCCGTGCCGCGAGTTCGGCGATATCGCTGCACGCGACCGCAACCTTGGTCAGGTGCAGCGTCACGCCGACAAGTGGAACAGGCTCGCCAGCCCGAGGAAGACGAAAAATCCGAACACGTCGGTCATCGTCGTGACGAACACCGTCGAGGTTACCGCCGGGTCGATGTCGAAGCGGTCGAGGACAACCGGGATGATGACGCCCGACAATCCGGCGTTAACGCTGTTGAACAGCATGGCAGCGAACAGCACGAGGCTTAGCGCGGTGTCGTGATAGACGAGCTGGCAGCCGATCCCCATGATCGCGCCGAGCCCGACGCCGTTGGCGCAGGCGATCCACAATTCGCGCGCGATCATGCGGCGCGTGTTCGAGCTGGTCAGCTGGTTGGTCGCCAGCGCGCGGACCGTTACCGCCATCGTCTGCGTCGCGGCGTTGCCGCCCATGCCCGCGACGATCGGCATCAGCACCGCAAGCGTCACGAGGCGGCTGATCGTGCCTTCGAACGCGGCGACCACGGCCGAGGCGAGGATTGCGGTGATCAGGTTGATCGACAACCACCACATCCGCACCTTGATCGTCTGCAGGATCGGCTCGTTGATGTCGCCGTCGCCAGCACCCGACAGTTTGAGGATGTCCTCGGAGGCTTCCTGCTGGATGATGTGGACGATATCGTCGACGGTGATGACGCCGACCAGCCGCCCACCGGAATCGATGACCGCGGCCGAAATCAATGCATATTGCTGGAACCGGAACGCCACCTCCTCCTGATCGAGATCGGCGGGGATCAGCGTCTGTTCGCGCTGCATGATCGCGCCGACGCGCGCGTCGCGCGGTTTGGTCAGCACCCATGACAGCCGCATCGTGCCGACCGGGCGGTGCGCGGGATCGACGACGAAGACTTCCCAAAAGTCGGTCGGCAGCTCGGCTTCGACACCCAGAAAATCGATGACCTGCCCGATCGACCAATGCTCGGGAACCGCGACCAGGTCGCGCTGCATCAACCGTCCGGCGGATTCCTCGGGATAGCTGAGCGCCTCCTCGATTGCGGCGCGGTCGTCGGGGTCGAGCGCGCGCAGCACCTCGCGCCGGTCGTCGTCGTCGAGCTCCTCGATGATCGACACCGCGTCGTCGGTGTCGAGCTGCGTCACGACTTCTGCGACCTGGCCCGCGCTGAGCACGTCGAGCAGTTCCTCGCGGACCCAGTCGTTCATCTCGGCGATGACGTCGGCGTCGAGCGTGTCGCCGAGCGCGGTCGCCAGCGGCTGGCGGTGGTCGGCGGGGATCAGTTCGAACAGGTCGGCGACGTCGGCGGGGTGGAGCGGATCGACCAGCGCGCACACTGCATCGGTATCGCCAGCGTCGAGCGCGCGCACGACATCGGCGACGAACCGCCCGGTCAGGCGGTTGTCCTCGAGCACGCCCGCGGGTGCGCTATCGAGATCGGTCTCGGTCATACAGCCCTTATAGGCATGCCGCGAGCCCGGTGCGATAGTCGGGATAGCTAAGCCGCACGCCGAGTTCGCGCCCCAGCTTGAGCGCCGCGACCCGGCGGCTTTCGGCATAGAAACCACGCGCCATCGGCGACAGCATAGCGCTCGCCAGCGGCTGCAGCGGCGGGTAGGGCGCACCGATCAGGTCGCAGGCATATTCGATCACCGCGCTGCCGGTCGCCGGTTCGGCATCGGCGACGTTATAGACGCCGGGTCGCCCGCGGCGGGTCGAGGCGAGCACCGCGGCGACGATATCGTCGACATGGATTCGGCTGAACACATGCCCCGGTGCGTCGATCCGGGTGGCGTGGCCGCCGCGCACCCGGTCGATCGCCGATCGGCCGGGGCCATAGATGCCCGGCAGGCGTAAGACGCGCATGTCGGGCCGCAGCGCGCCCCATGCGAGGTCGGCCGCCACCCGCGCGGTGCGCCGCCCGCCGCCGACGCTGGCGCTCTCGTCGACCCACGCGCCCTGCGTGTCGCCATAGACGCCGGTCGACGACAGGTAACCGCTCCAGAGCAAGGGCGCGGCGGCGATCATGGCACCGTACCGCAGCAGCACCGGATCGGTCCCGTCGTCGCCCGGCGGCACCGACGAGAGCAGGTGCGTCGCGCGCGCGATCGCGCCGGTCACCGCCGGATCGTCGAACGCCAGCGCGCCCGGCGCTGCCTGCCGCCGGGTCGCGACAACCTTGCCGCCCAACGCCCGCACTGCGTCCGCAATCCGGGTCGCAGTATAGCCGAGGCCGAAGATCAGCAGCTGCATTTTTGGCGGTTTCCCGGGCTTTGCTGCGTCCCGCTGCTCCCGAAAGGAGCCGCCGGAACCGATGATGCAGGGCTGGAACGTCCCACAGATTTTTGTTTCATCGTGTGTCAGCGAGTGTCAAGCCGCGAGGCGAAAATTGCAAAGTCCGGCGGGTGCTCCGCTCGCCTTGGCTCTGAGCGGGACAGACTACCGCATACCGTCGAATATACGTCTTCCAGCCGACGACCCCCCGCACGGACCAGTGCAGAAGATATAACCATATAGACTATTTCGTCAAGGGCCATCGCAACGACATTCCGGTCGCTTCCGACACCGTTGCAGGCGTTGCCGGCAACGAGGTGCCGAGCTATCCTCAACATCATGATTTGGCTGCCGGGAATTGAAAAAATCGCATTCGCAGCGACGGTATCGCTGCTGCTGGTTGATCCTGCGCATGCCGCTAAGCCTGCACAGAGCCTCCTTCCAGAGACGTCCGAATCCAGTATTGGTTATGAAACAGTTGCCGCTGCGCTGGCCGATCTTCGAACTCGATCAGGCGTCGAGTTCACCACCGAGAATGGATGGCTTATTGCGACGCAGCAAGCGAAGTACGCAATTTGGTCGTTCGCTCCGAAGGGCTATCCCGCCTATCCGGCAGTCGTTAAGCGACAAGTGACACCTCGGGGGAGCGGGTCGTCGATCGAAATGGCCGTGCTTTGCGAGGCATCGAAAATCGCCTGTGACGACCTTGTTAGAATGTTTTCTCAAATGAATGGCTTGCCGTTACCGAAATAGTCGTCGGTGGGCTTTGCTACCCTAAAGCATCTGCAGCCTCTTCGGACGCCACGCCCGGATGTCGGCGTGGCGAACGACACGACCGCACCCCACCCCCCGCTTGAGCAACGCGCGCCCGCGCCTTATGTGCGGTGCAGATACCGCTTGCTGCCAAAGGACACTTCATGCTCGACGCGCAGACCCTTCCGCAGAGCGTGCGGCTGGCCGATTACCGGGTTCCCGACTGGCTGGTGCCGCAGGTGGCGTTGCGGTTCGAGCTCGATGCGGCGCGCACACGCGTCCATGCGCGGCTGACGGTGGCGCGGAACGGCGCGCACGAACGCCCGCTGGTGCTCGACGGGCAGGATCTGACGCTGGTGTCGGTATCGGTCGATGGCGCAAGCCTCGCGGTGCAGCCGGTCGGCGAGACGCTGACGCTGGCGATCCACGGCGACACGGCGGTGATCGAGACCGTCGTCGAGATCGCGCCGTCGGCGAACACGCGGTTGATGGGGCTGTATGCCAGCGGCGGCTTGCTGTGCACGCAGTGCGAGGCGGAAGGGTTCCGGCGGATCACCTTTTTCCCCGACCGGCCCGATGTGCTGTCGCGCTATACCGTGCGGCTGGAGGCCGACCGCCTACGCTATCCGGTGCTGCTTTCGAACGGTGATCGCGGCGCGGCGGGCGCGCTCGAGGGCGGGCGGCATTTCGCCGAATGGACCGACCCGTGGCCAAAGCCCGCCTATCTGTTCGCGGTGGTGGCAGGCGACCTGTCGGCGCTCCACGACCGCTTTACGACGCAGTCGGGCCGCGACGTCGCGCTGGCAATCTGGACGGCGGCGGCAGACGTACCGCGCGCCGCGCATGCGATGGCGGCGTTGAAGGCGTCATTTGCGTGGGACGAGGTCAATTACGGCCGCGAATACGACCTGAGCGAGTTCAACATCGTCGCGGTCGCCGATTTCAACGCCGGCGCAATGGAGAACAAAGGCCTCAACATCTTCAATTCGAAGTACATCCTTGCCGATGCCGAAACCGCCACCGACGCCGATTTCGATGCGGTCGCAGCCGTCGTCGCGCACGAGTATTTCCACAACTGGACCGGCAACCGCGTCACCTGCCGCGACTGGTTTCAGCTATCGTTGAAAGAAGGCCTGACGGTCTTTCGCGATCAGCAGTTTTCGGCCGATCAGGGGTCGGCGGCGGTGCGGCGCATCGACGATGTGCGGATGCTGCGCGCCGCGCAATTCCCCGAGGATGCGGGGCCGCTGGCGCACCCGATCCGCCCCGATCATTATATCGAGATCGGCAACTTCTATACCGCGACGGTCTATAACAAGGGTGCCGAAGTCATCCGCATGCTCCACACGCTGCTGGGGGCGGACGGGTTCCGGCGCGGCACCGACCTGTATTTCGACCGGCATGACGGGCAGGCGGTAACCACCGACGACTGGTTGGCGGCGATGGGCGACGCCAGCGGGCGCGACCTGAGCGGGTTCCGCCGCTGGTATGCGCAGGCCGGTACGCCGCGCGTGGCGGCGACGCTGACGCATGACGCAGCGGCGGCGACCGCGACGCTGACGCTGACGCAGACGGTGCCGCCGACGCCGGGGCAGGCGGACAAGCTGGCGATGACGCTGCCGTTCCGTGTCGCGCTGTTCGGGCGCGGCAGCGGCGCGCGGTTGGGCGACGAGCGCGTCGTCGAGCTGACCGAGGCGGCAAGCGTGACGTTCGACGGCATCCACGAAGCACCGGTTGCCTCGCTCAACCGCGGCTTTTCGGCCCCGGTCATCGTCGAGGCGGCGGCGTCGCGCGGCGATCTCGCGTTCCTGTCGGGGCATGACGATGACCCGTTCGCGCGGTACGAGGCACTGCAGCGCCTCGCGCTCGATGTGCTGGCAACCGATGGTCCGGCCGACGATCTTGTGGCCGCCGTCGGGGCGACGCTGGCATCGGGGCTCGATCCGGCGTTCATCGCCGAAGCCGTACTGCTGCCGTCGGAGGCGTTCATCGGCGACCAGGCAGCGGTGGTCGATGTCGATGCGATCCATGCCCGGCGCGAGGCGGCGCGCGTGGCGATCGGAGCGACGCTGCGGAACCGATGGTGGACGGCGTACCGCGATCACGGCGCGAACCGCTATGCGCTGACGCCCGAGGCGAAAGGGCGCCGGCGGCTGAAGAATGTCGCGCTCGGCTATCTGATGGCCGACGACGATCCGGCGGCGGTGGCGGCGGCGTTCCAGCAGTTCGAGGGTGCCGACAACATGACCGACCGGATGGCGGCGCTCGGGCTGCTCGCGAGTTCGGCTGCACCCGAGCGCGATGCGGCGCTGCGCGCGTTTTACGACCGATACCGCATCGACCCGTCGGTGATCGACAAATGGTTCACCGTGCAGGCGGTTTCGGCGCGCGTCGATACGCTTGCAGCGGTGCAGGCGCTGATGACGCATCCCGATTTCAGCCGCAGCAACCCGAACCGTCTGCGCGCGCTGATCGGCGCGTTCGGCGTCAATCAGGTGCGGTTCCACAGCGCCGATGGGGCCGGATACCGGCTGCTCGCCGATGAAGTCATTGCGGTCGATGCGATCAATCCGCAGGGCGCAGCGCGGCTGGTGACGCCGCTTGGCCGCTGGCGGCGGTTCGATGCGGCGCGTGGGAGCTTGATGCGCGCCGAGCTCGAGCGCATCGTGGCGCGCCCCGGGCTGTCGAAGGACGTGTTCGAGATGGCGAGCCGGAGCCTGGCCTGACATGGCGTTTATCAGCGTCACGCGGCTGCGGGTGCGGTCGGTCCGGTTCCTGCCGATGGTGTTCCTCGACTTTATCCGGACCCGGCGGCAGGTCGAGCGCGCCGCCGGTTTCCGCACCGGGGCGCTGCTTGCCGACCGCGGCTGGGCGTTCTGGACGCTGACCGTCTGGGACGATCAGGCAAGCATGCGGCGCTATATGACCAACGGCTCGCACCGGACCGCGATGCCGAGCCTGCTCGAACGCTGCGACGAGGCGGCGGTGGCGCATTGGGAGCAGGACACCGCCGCGCTGCCATCATGGACCGAAGCCGACCGCCGCATGCGCGCCGAGGGCCGCGCATCGAAAGTGCGGCACCCGAGCAGCGACCATGCCGCCATGCGTTTCGCTGCGCCCGACCCGGCGCAATCAACCGTGCTGACGCCGGTCGCGGCTACGGCTTGACCCATTCCGCGACGTCGCCGGCGAGCCGGTTGGCGGCGGCGTTGAGCGCGACTGCGACCACTTCGGGCGTCTGGCTCGCTACCGGCTCGCTGGCATCGAAGCGGCGCACCGCCTGCGGGCCGCCGCTGTTGGTCGACAGCACCGCGTCATAGCGCACGCGCACGACGATATGGCCGGGGTCGCGGACGTCGAGGCTGCATTCCATCAGCGTGCCGGTCAGCGTGCGGCCCGGCGCGAGCGGCGCCTGCCGGGGATCGAGCGTAACGATGCCATGCGCGTCGAGCGTATCGGCGAGCACATGCTGCAGCTGCTTGTTGGGCTGTTCGGCCCAGGTCGCGCCGGTCAGATAGGCGAGGCTGGTGTTGCTGGTAGTGACCGGCACGCGCAGCGTCTGCAGCGCGCCGGTGGCCGCCGGGACCAGCACGAGCACGGCCCGCGTTCGGTCGTACGTCGCCTGCGTCGGGGGCGGCATCGCGGTCGCGCGCAGCGTCATCAGCGACGCGGGCGGCTTGTCGTTGCCGCCGATCTGCACCAGCGGACCGCAGCCCGTGACCAGCGCCAGCAGCAGCAGGGGAAATGCGCGCATTACTTGCCCTTCTTTTTCTTCGGACCGTCGCCGGCATATTCGGGGAGCCGCCGCCCGCCGATCAGCGCGCCCGCCGGATCCTGATCGAGCTTGGCGGCAAGCGCGCCGAGCTGGCCGGTCACGTCGCGCAGGTCGCGGATCAACTGGCCGGTTTCGGGCAATGTCTGCGTGGTCAGCGTGTTGATGCCGGGCTGCGCGCTCGACACGACGCCTTCGATCTTGGCGAGCGCGGTATTGGCATGCGCGACGGTGGCACGCAGGTCGGCGACCAGCGGCTTGCCGTCGGTGGTGACGAGCTCGTCGGTATGCACGGCGAGTGCCGATAGCGACGCTGCTGCCTTGGTCGCCGCCTGCAGCGTTTGGCGCGTCTCGGCGATCGTCGCGGCAATTTCGGGGCCCCGGTCGGCGAGCGCGTTGGTCAGCCGGTCGGTGTTGTGGAGGATACCGCCGATCGACGCGCGGTTTTGGTCATTGAGCAGCTTGTTGAGATTGTTGGTTAAATCCGAAAGATGGTTGAGCAACTCGGGCGCGGTCGCGAGCAGCTGCCCCAGCGCACCGGCGCGCTGCGGGATGACCGGCACGCCGAACGGCCCCTCCTCGGCAATCGGATCGGCCCCGGTGATCGCGCCGAGCAGCTGGATCTGGCTGACGCCGGTGAAGCCGACGCCCTCGATGCCCGCCGTGGTCCCCTGCAGGATTGGCACATCGGCGCCGACTTCGATGCGGACGCGCACCGCGTCGGGGGTTTTTGGCAGCAGCGCGATCTGCTTGATCTGACCGACCGGAACGCCCTTGAATGCCACCGCGCTACCGACGACGAGCCCGCTGACCGACTGTTTGAAGAAGATGTCGAACTGATGCTTCTCGGCGCCCGAAAAGCGCGCCAGCCACAGCACCATGGCAAACAGTGCGAGCGTAATGCCAAGTGTAATGGCACCAACCAGCACATAGGAACTGCGCGTTTCCACTAGACGTCGTCCTTGATCTCGGCCCCGAGCGCTGCGCGACCGCGCGGCCCCCGGAAATATTCCTGCACCCACGGATGGTCGAACGCCAATAGTTCCGGAATCGTTCCGACAGTCAGTACGACGCCGTCGGCGATCACCGCGATCCGGTCGCAAATTGCATGCAGCGTATCAAGGTCGTGCGTGATCAGGAACACGGTGAACTGCATCGTGTCGCGCAATGTCTTGATCAGCGTGTCGAATGCCGCCGCGCCGATCGGGTCGAGCCCGGCGGTCGGTTCGTCGAGAAACAGCAGCGCCGGATCGAGCGCCAGCGCGCGCGCCAGACCGGCGCGCTTGCGCATCCCGCCCGACAATTCCGACGGCAGCTTCGGCCCGGCCAGCGGCGGCAGCCCGACCATCGCGATCTTGTAGCCGGCGATCTGATCCATCAGTTCGGGCGGCAGCGCATAGAATTCGCGCATCGGCACCTCGATATTCTCGGTGACGGTCAGCGATGAAAACAGCGCGCCGTCCTGGAACAGCACGCCCCAGCGGCGGCGCAAATCCTTCGCCTGCGCATCGTCGAGCGCATCGACGCGCTCGCCGAACACCTCGATTTCACCCGCATCGGGCGTTTGCAACCCGAGGATCGAGCGCATCAACACCGATTTACCGGTTCCCGACCCGCCGACGACACCGAGGATCTCACCGGCGCGCACCTCGATATTGACGTCCTTGTGGACGACCTGCTCGCCAAAGCTGTTCTGCAGCCCGGAAACGCGGATGACAATGTCGGCGTCGCTCATACGAAGCCCAGCGCGGTGAAGAACACCGCAAAGAACGCATCGAGCACGATGACGAGGAAGATCGACTGCACCACCGCTGCGGTGGTCCGCAGGCCGACCGATTCGGCGTTGCCGGTGACCTGCATGCCCTGAAAACAGCCGGTCACCGCGATGATGACGCCGAATACCGGGGCCTTGACCGTGCCGATCACCAGATCGGACAGCGGCACGACATCGCGGATGCGCTCGACAAAGCTGACCGGCGGGATGCCGAGCGACACCCAGCAGAACAGCCCGCCGCCGAGCACCGCCATCATCGATCCGTAAAAGCCGAGCAGCGTCATCATGACCATCATCGCAATCAGCCGAGGCAGCACCAGCACCTCGATCGGCGACATGCCGATCGATGCCATCGCGTCGATTTCCTGATTGAGCTTCATCGACCCGATCTGCGCGGCGAACGCCGATCCCGACCGGCCCGCGACCATGATTGCCGTGAGCAGGATGCCGAGTTCGCGAAACACCGATCGGCCGATCAGATTGACGACGAACACGTCCGCGCCGAACTGCTGCAGCTGCACCGCGCCTTGCTGTGCGAGCACGATGCCGACGAGGAACGACAGCAGCCCGACGATGCCGAGCGCGTTGACGCCGACGACTTCGAGCTGATGCACCACGGCATTCCAGCGCAGCGGCCGCCGTTCGAACAGGCTTTGAAACAGCGTCACCAGCGTCATGCCAAGGAAGCCGAGGAACGCGCCGAGCGTGTGGACCGACCCGATCAGTCCGCGCCCGATCAGTTCGAGCTGGCGTGCGATGCGGCCGGGGGCAGGCGGCAGTTCGGCGGGGGGCGCGTCGTTTGCCGCAACTTCGTCGATCAGCCGCTGCGCGCCGGGCGACGCCCCGTCGACGCGGACCTGCTGCCCGGCCGCGGCCCAGTCGCGCGACAGCCGGTGCACCAACCACGCACCGATGGTGTCGAAATGCTCGACCTTGCCAAGGTCGATTGCCAACGGCCGCCCGTCGGGGCGCAGCGCGTCGATCTGCGCCGCGATCGACCCGATCCCGGCAATCGTAAGCGGCCCGGCAAGGCGCAAGGTGCGCTCACCGGTACCCGCGTCGTCGAGATCGAGCGTGGCGCTGTCCATCGTGCCTTAAGGTGTGCGAGATTGGTTCATGTTGGGCAAGCCCCCAACGGTTAACCTCCGTAACAGTTGCATGGCCGCGCGCCACGCGCCATCGACAGGCGATGACGTCGATTGCGCTCTACGACATGGACAAAACCATCACGCGGCGCGCGACGCTGCTGGCGTGGCTGGTGTTTTACGCGCGTGCCGAGGCGCCGTGGCGGCTGGCGCTGCTGCCGCTGCTTGGGGTGGCAGCGCTCGGCTATGCGCTGCGGCTGCTCGATCGGACCCGGCTGAAGCAACTGGCGCAGGCGCTGCTGATGGGGCCTGGGTGCGCGCGGGCCACCGTGGCGCGGCGCGCAGCGGCGTTTGCGGCGGTCACGGTCGCGAGCGGGCTGTGGCCGGGAGCAGTCGTGCAGCTGGCCGCCGACCGTGCCGAGGGGCGCACACTGGTGCTCGCGACGGCATCCTATGCCTATTATGTCGATGCGATTGCGGCCGCGCTGGGGTTCGACGCGGTGCTGGCAACCGAGTCGATCTGGGACGGCGACACGTTGCGGCCGCGCGTGGCAGGCGCGAATTGCTATGGCGCGGCCAAGGCGGCGCGCGTTGCGGCGTGGCTGGAGTCGCGCCCGCATGCACCGATGCGGTTTTATTCGGACCATGTGTCGGACGCGCCGCTGTTCGAACGTGCCGACGAGGCGGTCGCGGTGTGCCCGTCCCCGGCGCTGCGGCGATTGGCGACGGCGCGCGGCTGGCGGATCGCCGACTGGCGCTAAAGGCAGCGCACCAGCTTGCCCTCGCGGCCTGCGTCGAGCTGATAGGTCTGCGGCGCTTCGCCTTGCGCAGATACGGTCAGCGTCATCACAGTGCCGACGATATTCCCCTCGATCTGCGCGGCGGTCGTCGGCGGCGGCGCATCGGCACGCTGCGGCCCGGGGCGCAACAGCTGCTGCGTGCCGCCGATCTTGAAGTGGCCATGCGGCGACGGGATGATCGGTGCGGCCAGCGCCAGTTCGGCGCACCCGGTCGCCATCGTACCGCCGGTGGCGGTCAGCAGCAGCCGCACCTGCGGCCCGCCCCAAACGCCGGTGAGCGGCGCTGCGGCAATCATTGCGGCCCATAGGACAGTCATCGCCATTCGCGTTCCTCCGCCGGTGGCTAACTATCGCACAGCCGCGACCGACAGCAAAACGGCGGCGCAGGACTTCCCCCGCGCCGCCGCGTTGATCGTGCTGAAATCAGGCGGTGAGCGCAGCCGGACGACGGCGGCGCGCGGCCGCACCGACCATGCCGAAACCAACGATCATCATCGCCCAGGTCGCCGGCTCGGGAACCGCATCGGCCTGAATCTCGGCAATCACGGTGGCCCAGCGCGAGCCGCCCGAACCGGTGGGGTGCCCACCGGCCGGGTTGTTCCAGAAGGTCGCATATTCACCGACCAGCCAGAATTTGTTGGGGTCGGTGGGATCGACGGTGATCGCGCTGTAGTCGCCCCAGCGCTGACGACCGGCAGGTGCCAGAAGCTCGGTGCTGCCGTTGTGATAGTCGTTGACGTCGCTGACCTTGATCGTCAGTTCGGCGCTGGTCGGGGTAAGCCCGCCGGTCGATGTGGTGTCGAACGTCCGTGCCATGACGGTGATCGCCCCGTCCGCACCGGCACCCGAACGATCGTACGAGATAACGACCTGGCCAAAGGCGTTGACCGCAATCGAGCCGTAATAATAATCGTGGCCTGCCGTGCCAATATCGCCTTCGGACAGGATGGTCTTGGTCACGGCATCGACGACGCTATAGCGCACCACCGTGTAGTTGCTGCCGATCGGCGTGACGGTGTGGACGGCATAGATCCGGCCGTTGACTTCGGTGACGCTCGATCCGACGCGGTCGTCGCCTGCATCGATGATCCGCGATGATACCCCGTTGAAGCCGCTCGGCTGCCGCGCCGCGCCATTGGCTTGATAGTCCGAAACTGCGATGAAATCGGTCGCGGTACCACGCGCGGTCGATGCTGTGCCGGCGTTGGTAATGTCATAGCTGGTCAGCGCGTTCGCCTGGAACGATACCGACAGTGTCCGTCCGGTCGTGCCGGCACGGTCGCTGTTGTTGACGCCCTGAATGGCGAAGCCGCGCGTGTAATCGTCGGTCGCGCCGCCGGTATAGGCGGTGAAGAACTGCACGTTGTTGGTCGCGACCGGCCCCCCGGCGTGGAAGACATCGCTCAGCGGAATGACGTTGAGCGTGGTGCCCTGAAAGCTTGCCGACGTCGCCGTTGCCGAAGCGTTGCCGAAGTCGTTGGTACCGATATAAATCGCGTTCTTGTCCATCGCGAGCGTCGCATAGTCGGCGATGCCGCCGCCGAAGCCTGACCCGGCATAGCCCGTGAATTTCGTCGAGGTCCAGCCTCCGGTGGCATCGGCGGTGTTGGAAACCGCGATCTGAATGTCGGACACGCTATTGCCGAATGCCGTCGCCACCCAGCGATTGAGCGAGGCGTTGAACAGGATGCGCGGATCGCCCTGCGTGCCGGTTTGGCCGGCCGCCGCCCAGAAGGCGACGTCGGACTGCAGGCTGGCAACCGACCCGTTCGACTTGTTGTAAACCGCAACCGCACCGTTCAGGATTTCGACGAACTGCGTCGTCCCGACCGCACCCATCGTGTCGGGCGGGATGAAATTGCGCGACAACGCAGCAGCATCATATTGCGTGATGCCCTGAAACACCTGCAGCACCGATCCGCCGGTACCGGTCAGCGTTGCCCGCGGGCCGGCAGCCGAAACACCGCCGTCGAACGACGTGCCCGTGAGCAGCGTCGAGCCGCCGTCATATTCGAGATAGCTGGGGTCTTTGACCTGCGCGAACGCCGATGTGGATACGAGCAACGCAATCGTCAGCCCGCCAAAAACAACCTTCGTACGCATGATAGTCCCCTCAACTGCGGCTGTGACAATGCTCACAGCGCGTTGAGTCGGATGGAATGCCGAACGCGACCCTTTGGCAAGGCTCGACTATCTCATTTTGTTAACCAATTATTTTATGTTGCCGATCTGCAACACCTAGACGAATTCGTTTCGGGCCTGTGCGGCACGGCGCCACATGGCACCCGTCATGCCAAAACCGACGATCATCATCGCCCAGGTCGACGGTTCGGGGACGAGGTCGGCGACCTGCGCCGTCGTGAACGCATAGGCCGGATTCTGCAGCGCATCGACGTTGAGCGTCCAGCCGATCGCGTCGAACGCGGCAAGATCGATCGCGCTGATGATGCCGCCCTGGCACGGCGCGAAGGTCGGATCCATGATGCCGATCGATGGCCCGGCGATCGGGCAGCCGGGGGTGCCGCGGAAATACTGGTTGTCCTTCCAGTGCGAAGCCTGGCTGCCGTCGCCGGTGTAGGCACCGGTCGAATAGAGCGCGAGCGACGTCTTGCCGCCGTCGAGCGAAAAGAACGAATCGGTTGCCGTCGTCCAGTCGAGCGTCGGCTTGCCGCCGTTGAGCTTGTTCGGGTCGTTGCTGAACCGGAACAGGTCGAGCACGTCGCCGATCGAATATTGCTGCGCGGGCAGGTTCTGGCACAGCAACGGTGCCGCCGTCGTACCGCAATTCGCCGAAGCGTTGGGGCTGCCGGTGCCGAGTTCGTCGTACACATCGACGCCGCTCAAAAAGCCGAGCGCATGGCCGATCTCGTGCGTTGCCACGCCGACGAAATCGAGCTTGTTCGGGTCGATGCCGTCGCGCGGGTTATAGTCGAACGCAAAGTCCGAGCTGAACTGGATCGACGCATCCGACGCGCCGTCGACAAAGGTATAGCCGAGCGCCTTGGCGTTGGCGGTCGACATGCCGATGTAGATATTATTATTATCGTTCGACGCGTCGCCCGCCGTGGTGAACGAGCCGACGGTGTCATAAACGCCCTTGCTGGTATCGATGCCGGTGCCTGCGGTGGCATCGGTATATCCCGGCGTGATGACGTTGATCCCGCCCGTGCCCGCGGCCGAGGCGACCAGCGTCGGCAGGTTGGCCACGACGGTCTGATCGACAGCCGACGCGCTTGCGCCGGCCTTCAACCGGTTTTCGACAAACTGCACGGCATGGTTGGTCTGCGTCGTGCTCGTCGATCCAAGCACGTTCGTCGGCAACGAGGCGAGGCTGATATCGATGTAGACGGTGACATTGGTGGTGATGACGCTCTGCCAATAAGCGGCAGCGGCGCGGAAGTCGTCGAGCGCGGCCTGATTGTTGGTGAACCCGCCAGCATCGTTGAGCACGATCGTCAGCGCGGTTGCCGGAACTGCCGATGTCAGCGCCGCAGCGGTGGCCAGCAACGCAAAAAACTTGTTCGCCATAAATGTCCCTGTCGTCACCCGCGACCGCCCCTGCCGGGCGTGCATGGTTAACAACGAAACATTTTTGCGTGACGCCTTCAAGTCACTCCAATGGCTGCGCTATTATGCCGCCAGCTTGCGCAACACATAGGGCAGGATGCCGCCTCCGTAGAAATATTCAAGCTCCTGTTCGGTATCGATCCGGCAGCGCGTTTCGAAGCTGCCGGTGGTACCGTCGGCGCGGGTGAACGCTACGGTGAGCGTCTGGCGCGGGCGCAGCGTCGCCATGCCGGTGATGTCGAAGGTCTCGGTCCCGTCGAGGCCGAGCGTCTTGCGGTCGACGCCTTCGGCAAACTGCAGCGGCACAACGCCCATGCCGACGAGGTTGGAGCGGTGGATGCGTTCGAACGATTCGGCGATCACCGCGCGCACGCCGAGCAGCGTGGTGCCCTTTGCCGCCCAGTCGCGCGACGAGCCGGTGCCATATTCCTTGCCCGCAATGATGACGAGCGGCGTGCCTTCGGCCTTGTACGCCATCGCGGCATCGTAAATGTCGTGCTGCGCGCCCGACGGCATCATCCGGGTGACGCCGCCCTCGACGCCCGGCACCATCTCGTTCCGGATGCGGATGTTGGCAAAGGTGCCGCGCATCATGATCTCGTGGTTGCCGCGGCGCGCGCCATAGCTGTTGAATTCGGCCTGATTGACCTGGCGCTCGTTGAGGTAGCGCCCCGCGGGCGAGGCGACCTTGATCGACCCGGCGGGCGAGATGTGATCGGTGGTGATCGAGTCGGCAAAGATCGCCAGCGGGCGTGCGCCGGTGATGTCGCCGACCGGCGTCGGCGTCATCGTCATGCCGTCGAAATAGGGCGGGTTCGCCACATAGGTCGACGCCGGGTTCCATTTATAGGTCGCGCCGCCTTCGACCTTTATCGCCTGCCAGCGGTCATCGCCGAGGAAGATGTTGGCGTAGCGCGTGCGGAACATCTCGGCGGTGACGTTCGACATCACCATGTCGCTGACTTCCTGGTTGGTCGGCCAGATGTCCTTCAGATACACGTCCTTGCCCTCGGGCGTCTGGCCGAGCGGGTCGGTGACCATGTCACCGCGCATCGTGCCCGCGATCGCATAGGCCACCACCAGCGGCGGGCTGGCGAGATAGTTGGCGCGAACATCGGGCGAGACGCGACCTTCGAAATTGCGATTGCCCGACAGCACGCTGACCGCGACGAGGTCGCCGCTGCTGATCGCGTCGGAGATCGGGCCGGGCAGCGGACCCGAATTGCCGATGCAGGTCGTGCAGCCATAGCCGACGAGGTTGAAGCCGAGATAGTCGAGGTCATCCTGCAGCTTCGAGCTGGCGAAATAGTCGGTGACGACCTTCGAGCCGGGCGCGAGGCTGGTCTTGACCCACGGCTTCGAATGCAGCCCGAGCGCGCGCGCCTTGCGGGCGACGAGGCCAGCGGCGACCAGCACATTGGGGTTCGACGTGTTGGTGCAGCTGGTGATCGCCGCAATCACGACATCGCCGTGGCCAAGGTCGTGCGCAGCCCCTGCGACGGGCACGCGCTTGTCGGCTTCGGCGCCCTTTTTATAGCCGCCCGCGAGTTCGGTCTCGAACGCCTCGTCGGCATTGCCGAGCAGCACGCGGTCCTGCGGGCGGCGCGGGCCGGCGAGCGACGGCTGGACGCTCGACAGGTCGAGGTGGAGGACTTCCGTGAACACCGGGTCGGGCGCGGTCGCGTCGCGCCACATCCCCTGCGCCTTGGCATAGGCCTCGACGAGCTCGATCTGGTGCGGCTCGCGCCCGGTGAGCTTGAGATAATTGAGCGTCGCCTGGTCGACCGGGAAGAAGCCGCAGGTTGCGCCATATTCGGGGGCCATGTTGGCGATCGTCGCGCGGTCGGCAAGCGTCAGCGCATCGAGCCCGGCACCATAGAATTCGACGAAGCGCCCGACCACGCCGTGCGCGCGCAGCATCTGCGTGACGGTCAGCACGAGATCGGTCGCGGTGACGCCTTCGGGCATGACGCCGTCCAACTTCATGCCGACGACTTCGGGGATCAGCATGCTGACCGGCTGGCCGAGCATGGCGGCTTCGGCCTCGATGCCGCCGACGCCCCAGCCGAGCACGCCGAGCCCGTTGACCATCGTGGTATGGCTGTCGGTGCCGACGAGCGTGTCGGGATAGGCGTGGAGCGCGCCGTCTTTGTCTTCGCTGACCCACACCGTCTGCGCCAGATATTCAAGGTTGACCTGATGGCAGATGCCGGTGCCCGGCGGCACGACGCGGAAGCCCTTCAACGCCGACGAGCCCCAGCGCAGGAACTCGTAGCGTTCGATGTTGCGCTTGTATTCAAGGTCCATATTGTCGTCGAGCGACTGCGGCGTGCCGAATTCGTCGACCATCACGCTGTGGTCGATGACGAGGTCGACCGGCACCTGCGGGTTGATCTTCGCCGGATCACCGCCAAGCCGGGTCATCGCATCGCGCATTGCGGCCAGATCGACGACGCACGGCACGCCGGTGAAATCCTGCATAAGCACACGCGCCGGGCGATAGGCGATTTCGCGGTCCGAACGGCGGTCATGGGCCCATTGTACCATCGCCTTCAGGTCATCGACGCTGACCGTCGCGCCGTCTTCGAAACGCAGCAGATTTTCGAACAGCACCTTCATCGAGAACGGCAGGCGGCTGATGTCGCCGAGCGCCTCGGCGGCGGCGAGGCTGTAATACGCATAGTCCTTGCCATCGACGCTCAACGTGCGGCGGGTGTTGAGCGTATCGTGTCCGATGGCGGTCATGGCGCATTCCTCAATTCGGGTTGCCGCACGCTCTAGCGCACGAACGGCGCACTGGGCTAGTCATGCGCGCACATTTGGGGAGAAGATCATGGCCGGTCCGCTTACAGGCTTGCGCATCGTCGAGATGGCCGGCATCGGCCCGGGGCCGTTTGCGGGCATGATGCTCGCCGACCACGGGGCCACGGTGATCCGCGTCGACCGTCCCGGCGCGCGCATCGACGCAAAGGACCCGCTGCTGCGGTCGCGGCAGATGATCGGCGTCGATCTCAAAAATCCCGACGGCATCGCGGTGGTCCGCGACCTGGTGCGCGGGGCCGACGGGCTGATCGAAGGCTTCCGCCCCGGCGTGATGGAACGGCTGGGCCTTGGTCCCGAGGCGCTGTGCGCCGACAATCCGCGACTGGTCTATGGCCGGATGACCGGCTGGGGGCAGTTCGGCCCGTATGCGGCGTCGGCGGGGCACGACATCAACTATATCGCGCTGGCGGGCGCGCTCCATGCCTATGGCCGCGCCGGCGAAAAACCGACGCCGCCGATCAACATGGTCGGCGATTTCGGCGGCGGCGGCATGATGCTGGCGTTCGGCATGCTGGCAGCGCTGCTGCACGCGTCGAAGACCGGCGACGGACAGGTCATCGACGCCGCGATGACCGACGGCGCGGCAGTGCTGATGAGCATGATCTGGGGCTTCCGCGCCAACGGTACTTGGGCCGACGACCGCGGCGTCAACATGCTCGACACCGGCACGCATTTTTATGACACCTATGAAACCAGCGACGGCAAGTTCATCGCGATCGGGTCGATCGAGCCGCAATTCTATGCCGAATTGCGCGCGCGCGCGGGGCTTGCCGACGACAGCGATTTCGATGCGCAGATGGATCCGACGCGCTGGGGGCCGCTGAAGGCCAAGCTGACCGCGCTGTTCAAGACGCGGACGCGCGACGCGTGGTGCGCCGACATGGAGATGACCGACGTTTGCTTCGCGCCGGTGCTCAGCATGGCCGAAGCGCCGTCGCATCCTCACAATGCCGCGCGCGGCACCTTCATCCAAGCCGGCGGCGTCATGCAGCCGGCACCCGCGCCGCGCTATTCGGTCACCACGACCGATGCGCCGGCAATGACCGTAGCGTCGTCGAGCGATTCGGTGCTTGGCGGGCTTGGGTATGACGCGGCGCGGATTGCGGCGTTGAAGGCTGGCGGTGCGGTCCGGTGAGCACAGCCAGTGGGTGACACCGCCCCCTATGCCGCCGACCCGGTACGCTCGCGCGGCCGCCGTTACCCGCAGGCTGCGAGCCTGACCCGCGATGCGTTTCAGCGCGACCGCGACCGCATTGTGCATTGCAGCGCGTTCCGCCGCCTGCGCTATAAAACCCAGGTGTTCGTCGCCCCCGACGGCGATCATTTCCGGGTGCGCCTGACGCATAGCCTCGAGGTGGCGCAGATCGCGCGGACGCTGGCGCGCGCCTTGGCGCTCAACGAGGATTTGACCGAAGCGATTGCGCTGGCGCACGACCTTGGCCACCCGCCGTTCGGGCATTCGGGCGAGGACGCGCTCGAGATCGCGATGGCCGACTATGGCGGGTTCGACCACAATGCGCAGACACTGCGCGTCGTGACGCACCTCGAGCAGCGCTATCCCGATTTCGACGGGCTGAACCTTTGCTGGGAAACGCTCGAGGGGCTGGCCAAGCACAATGGCCCGGTCCATGCGCCGGGCTGGGCGCTGGCCGAGGCCGACGCGGCCTTGCACCTCGACTTCGACAGTTGGGCAAGCCTCGAGGCGCAGGTTGCCGCTGCCGCCGACGATATTGCGTACGACAATCACGACCTCGACGATGGCATCCGTGCCGGGCTGTTCAGTATCGACGACTTGTGCGCAGTGCCGTTCACGGCCGCCTGCTGGGCGGCGGTCACGGCGCGTTTTCCCGGCGTTACCGCGCGGCGGCGGCTGGTCCCCGAACTGGTCCGCGAGCAGATCGGGCGGATGGTCGATGATTTGCTCATCGAAACGCGGGCGCGGATTCAGCGGAGTGCGGTCGCATCGGTCGACGACGTGCGCGCGGCCGGGCGTACGCTGGTCGGCTTTTCGCCCGCGATGGCGACCGCAGCAGCGGCGCTCAAGACCTTCCTGCGCGCGCGGATGTACAGTGCGCCCGCCGTGGCGCGGCTGCGCGATCCGTCGCAACTGGTGGTGGCGGGGCTGTTCACGGCCTATCACGACACGGCAGCGCTGCTGCCCGAACGCTGGGCTGCGACGCTGCCGCAGGCAGAACCGGCGCGGGCGCGCCATATCGCCGACTTCATTGCCGGCATGACCGACCGCTTCGCGCTGCGCGAATTCGAGCGCGTGGTCGGCGCGTCGCCGCTGCCGCCGGGGGTGAGCTTCTGACCGCGCCCGACTCAGCATCCAGCGACGACTGAAGCTGATACAGGCCCAAGCACGCGTGACGGACTGACCGATCCGCGCTAAGTCACGCCGTCGCTCTTTCAGCCAGGACCGAAGTTGACCACATTATACCATCGTTACGCCGCGCACGTTGCCGAGGCGCTGGCCGGGCTGGTTGCCGCCGGTGACCTGCCGGGCGGGCTGAGCACGGCGGCGGTCACCGTCGAGCCGCCGCGCGATGCCGCGAACGGCGACCTGTCGACCAACGCCGCGATGGTGCTGGCCAAGCCCGCCGGGGTCCACCCGCGGACGATCGCGACGGGCATCGCGCAATATCTGGCGCGCCTGCCCGAGGTCGCCGAGGCCGAAGTCGCCGGGCCGGGGTTCCTCAACATCCGCTTGAAGCCCGATGTGTGGCGCAACGAGCTGCGCACGATCCTTGCCGCCGGGCCCGACTATGGTCGTTCTGCGATGGGGCAGGGCAAGCGGATCAACGTCGAATATGTCTCGGCGAACCCGACCGGTCCGATGCACATGGGGCATTGCCGGGGTGCGGTGGTCGGCGACGCGCTGGCAAGCTTGCTCGCCTATTCGGGCTTCGACGTGACACGCGAATATTACATCAACGATGCCGGCGGGCAGGTCGACACGCTCGCGCGCTCGGCGCACCTGCGGTACCGCGAGGCGCTGGGGGAAACCGTGGTGATCCCCGAGGGGTTTTATCCCGGCGACTATCTGGTGCCGGTGGGCCAAGCGCTGGCGGACGCGTTCGGCGACCGGTATGTCGCATCGCCCGAGGCCGAATGGCTGACGCTGTTCCGGTCACGGACGGTCGCACTGATGATGGACCTGATCCGCGCCGATCTCGCGCTGCTCGGCATCCATCATGACCTGTTCTTTTCCGAAGCTGGGCTCGGCGATGCGGTCGCGCGCGCGCTGGCGGCGCTCGATGCCAAAGGCCTGATCTACGAAGGCGTCCTCGAAGCGCCGAAAGGTGAGGCGGCGGACGACTGGGAACCGCGTCCGCAGACGTTGTTCCGGGCGACGCAGTTCGGCGACGACAGCGACCGGGCGCTCAAGAAATCGGACGGTAGCTGGACCTATTTCGCCGGCGACGTCGCCTATCATTACGACAAGCTGACGCGCGGGTTCACCGCGCTCGTCGACATGTTTGGGGCCGACCACGGCGGCTACGTCAAGCGCATGCAGGCGGCGGTCAAGGCGCTGTCGGACGGACAAGTCGCGCTCGATGTGAAGATCGTCCAGATGGTCCGGCTGTTCCGTGCCGGCGAGCCGGTCAAGATGTCGAAGCGGTCGGGGTCGTTCGTGACGCTGGCCGATGTCGTGCGCGAAGTCGGCAAGGATGTCGTGCGCTTCATGATGCTGACCAAGCGGTCGGACACGCAGCTCGATTTCGATTTCGCCAAGGTCGTCGAGCAGTCGCGCGAAAACCCGGTGTTCTATGTCCAATATGCGCATGCGCGCATCCATTCGGTCCAGCGCCGCGCTGCCGATGCAGGGATGACGCTGCCCGACGCCGACCTCGCGCGGCTCGACGACGAGGAGCTGGCGCTGGTCAAGCTCGCCGCGCAATGGCCGCGCACCGTCGAGGCGGCGGCAGCGGCAAACGAGCCGCACCGGATCGCATTTTACCTGAATGACCTTGCCGCTGCCTTCCATGCGTTGTGGAACCGCGGCAACGACGATCCATCGCGGCGCTTCGTGATCGAAAATGATGCGTCGTTGACCGCGGCACGGCTGGCGTTGGCGCGCGCGGTAGGCCAAGTTATCCGCAACGGACTCGCCGTGATGGGCGTCGAGCCGGTCGAGGAAATGCGCTGATGGCGCGCGATACCGATGACGATGCACCTTGGCTGGCGGAGGGCGTCTCCGAACCGCGCAGCGTGACGCTGGTGCCGCGCGGGCGGCTGTTCGGCGGCGTCGCGATATTTGCGCTGCTGGCGGCGCTCGTTGCCGTCGGGCTGTACGTCATCGTGTCGGGCAAG
This sequence comes from Sphingomonadales bacterium, assembly GCA_038225475.1. Taxonomy (GTDB): domain Bacteria; phylum Pseudomonadota; class Alphaproteobacteria; order Sphingomonadales; family Sphingomonadaceae; genus Polymorphobacter_B. The sequence goes on along the minus strand of JBBRRA010000002.1, from coordinate 145,519 downwards.
AAGAGCAGCGGCAGCAACATCGGCGTGGTCCGTGCCGAGGATGCGCCGCTGATTGCCGCCGATCCGGGGCCGTACAAGACGCAGCCCGCCAACCCCGGCGGCCTCGCGGTCGAAGGCACCGACCAGACGATCTATTCCGCCGGCACCGGCAGCGACCCCAGCGGCACGATCGATCCGAGCAAGGCCCCCGAGGAACCGCTGGCGCGCCCGACCGCAGCGCCGGCCGTCGGGGCGCCGAAGGACCTGCTGCCCGCCGCGATTGCACCGGTTGCACCGCCGCCGAAGCCGGTCGCCGAAGTCGAACTGCCCGCGCCAAAGGCTGCGCCGATACCAAAGCCTGCGCCTGCGCCCGCGCCAAAGCCGGTTGCGGTCCCGAAGCCGGTGCTGTCCGAGGCGAAGCCGGTCGCGCCAGCCGTCGCGAGACCCGCCACCGGCACTGCTGCGGTCCAGCTCGGCGCTTTTTCGACCGAGGCCAAGGCCGAGGCGGCATGGACGCGGGTCAGCGCGCGCCATGCCGAGCTCGCCGGGTTCCAGCACCGGATCACGCCGCTCGACCGCGACGGCGCGACGTTGTTTCGGTTGCGCGCCAGCGGCAGCGGCAGCCCCGCAGCGGTCTGCGCGGCGCTGACCGCGGCAGGCGATGCGTGTCTGATCGCGAAATAGGAAGGGCGCGCTGATGACCCCGTTGTTCATCGGCCTGTCGGGTCCGGTGCTTACCGACGACGAGCGTGCGCTGTTCCGCGCCGCCGATCCGGCGGGCTATATCCTGTTCAAGCGTAACTGCACCGATCCCGAGCAATTGCTAGCACTGACCGACAGCCTGCGCGAACTTGCCGATCGCGACCTGCCGATCCTGATCGATCAGGAGGGCGGGCGTGTCGCGCGGTTGCAGCCGCCGCATTGGCCACTGTTTCCGGCCGCCGACCGCTTTGGCGCACTATACGACCGCGCGCCGATCACCGCGATCGAGGCGGCGCGGCTCAACGCGCTGGCACTGGCGCTGACCTTGCGTGCCGCCGGTATCACCGTCGACTGCGCCCCGCTGATCGACGTGCGCACCGATACCGGGCATGACATCATCGGTGACCGCGCGTTCGGGACCGATCCGATGTGGGTCAGCGCGCTGGGCAAGGCGACGCTCGACGGGTTGCAGGCGGGCGGCGTCGTCGGCGTCATCAAGCATATTCCCGGCCACGGTCGCGCGCTGGTCGACAGCCATGTCGCGCTGCCGATCGTGACTGCCGACCGTGCCGCGCTTGAAATCGACTTCGAGCCGTTCCGCAAACTCAACGCCGCACCGATGGCGATGACCGCACATGTCGTCTATACCGCGCTCGATCCCAACCGCTGCGCGACGCTATCGCCGGTCGTGATACACGATATCATTCGCGGCGAAATTGGTTTCGACGGGCTGCTGATGTCCGATGACCTCGGCATGCACGCGCTCGGCGGCACATTTGCAGCGCGCGCGCTCGGGTCGTTGCAGGCGGGCTGCGATATCGCGCTGCACTGTTCGGGTGACTTCGCCGAAATGGCGGAAATCGTCGCCGTGGTGCCGCCGATCAGCGCGGCGGCCGAACAGCGGCTCGCCGCCGCGATGCTGTGGGCGATCACGCCGAAGCCTGCCGACTTCGACGATGTCACGGCGCGGCGCGATGAAATGCTGGCGCTGCTGGGGTGACCGGAGCAGACGCCCCGCCGCGCGACGCGCCTGCGGTGCTGACGCTCGCGCTGGGCAGTTGGGAGGGGCCACTCGACCTGTTGCTGACACTGGCGCGGTCGCAGCGCGTCGATCTGGCGCAAATCTCGATCCTCGCGCTGGTCGATCAATATCTGGCGTTCGTCGCCGATGCGCGGGCGCTGCGGCTCGAATTGGCTGCCGATTACCTCGTGATGGCGGCGTGGCTCGCCTATCTCAAATCATGCCTGCTGCTGCCGCCCGACCCGCTCGCCGACCCCGATCCGCACGAGTTGGCCATGAAGCTGCAGTGGCAATTGCAGCGGCTCGACGCGATGCGCGATGCAGGCGCGCGGTTGATGGCGCAGCCGCGGCACCGGCGCGACACGTTCCGCCGCGCCGCGCCCGAGGGGCTGCGCGCCACGGTGCGCGCGCGCTATGTCTGCACTTTGTTCGACGTGCTGAGCGCTTATGGTGCCATCCGGGCGCGCACCGACCGCCCGGCCTATGCGGTGCGGCGGCGCGCGGTATTCGCGCTCGACGAGGCGATCGAGCGACTTGGGCGGCTGCTCGGCAGCGCCGTCGGCTGGACCGAACTGGCGCGCTTCCTGCCCGATGCGCCGGACGAGGAGTATCGCCGATCGGCGCTGGCCAGCAGCTTTGCCGCGGCACTCGAACTGGCGCGGCTGGGGCGTGCCGACCTGTCGCAGGCAGAGGCGTTCGCGCCGCTGCTGCTGCGGGTGCGCGCATGAACTGCCGCGCATGAACAGCGATGCCCTGCGCGAACTCGAGGCGGTACTGTTCGCCGCGAGTACGCCGCTAACGCCCGCCGAAATTGTGCGCCATCTGAGCGAGAATGCCGACGTCGACGCGCTGCTTGCCGAGCTTGCCGAAAGCTATGCGCCGCGCGGGATCAATCTGGTGCTGCGCGGCGGGCGCTGGCTGTTCCAGACCGCACCGGACCTGGCGCATCTGCTCGCAGCCGAGCGTGATGCGCCGCGGAAATTGTCGCGCGCCGCTGTCGAGACGCTGGCAATCGTCGCCTATCATGAACCCGTGACGCGCGCCGAAATCGAAGATATCCGCGGTGTCGGGGTGTCGGCGGGAACACTCGACGTGCTGATGGAGGCCGGGTGGGTGCGCCCCGCCGGGCGCCGCGAAACCCCCGGCCGCCCGCTGCAATTTGCGACGACGCCGGCATTTCTGGCCGATTTCGGGCTGGGCCATCGCCGCGACCTGCCGGGGCTGGCGGACTTGAAGGCGGCCGGGTTGCTCGATGCCCAGTCGCCGCTCGAACCGGGGTTGCCGCTCGGGCCGGGGGATCGGACTGGCGAAGATAGTATCGAGCGAGTAGAAACCGGCGCATAGACGCACCATCTGTACTGCTGGTGACATTGGGAGTTTGCGGATCATGGGCGGTTTGAACCTGTTTCACTGGGTCATCGTTATCCTCGTCGTCATGCTGCTGTTCGGGCGGGGGCGGATTTCGGACCTGATGGGTGATTTTGCCAAGGGCATCAACAGCTTCAAAAAGGGGCTGGCGGACGATGACGCGCGTCCCGCGACGCCGCCGGTGCCGCCGCAGATCACGGCTGCGCCGCCGCTCGCGACCCCGGTGCGCGACGAGGTCCCGCGGGCGTAATCCGTGTTCGGAATCGACTCGTCGGAATTCCTGCTGATCGCGCTGGTCGCGCTGGTGGTGATCGGCCCGAAGGATTTACCGCGCGTCATGCGCACCGTTGGCGGCTGGGTCGGCAAGGGCCGCGCCATGTCGCGTCACCTGCGCTCGGGCTTCGACACGATGATGCGCGAGGCCGAGCTCGAGGAGATGCAAAAGCAGTGGGCGCAGCAGAACGCCGACATCATGGCGGCAACCGCGCCTGCGCCGGTCCCCGATCCCGCTGCACAATCGATGCTACCGCCGCCTGCACCGGTGCCTGACCCGGCGGCAGCGCCGCCGCACCCGGCACCGCTGCCATGATCGGCGATATCGACGACAGCAAAGCTCCGTTGATGGAGCATTTGATCGAGCTGCGGAAACGCCTGCTGATCAGTTTTGCCGCTCTGCTCGTTGCGTTCGGCATCGCCTATACGCAAACCGGCCGGATCTTCGGGTTTCTGGTGCAGCCGCTGGTCCATGCCTATGGGCCGGGCGTGCACGGCAAGCTGATCTATACCAAATTGTACGAGGCGTTTTTCGTCGAAATCAAAGTCGCCGCGTTCGCCGCCTTCGTGTTGGCGTTTCCGGTGATCGCATCGCAGCTGTGGGCGTTCGTCGCGCCCGGACTGTACAAGAATGAAAAGCGCGCGTTCCTGCCGTTCATGCTGGCGACGCCGCTGTTGTTCACCTGCGGCGCGGCGCTGGCCTATTATGTCGTCGCGCCGATTGCCTTCAAGTTTCTGCTGAACGTCCGCCCGGCGGGAACAGGATCGGGGCTGTCGCAGGAGGCGCTGCCCTCGATGGACGGCTATCTGTCGATCGTGATGCAGTTCATCGTCGCCTTCGGCGTCGCTTTTCTGCTGCCGGTACTGCTGATGCTGCTCGAGCGGGCCGGGATCATCAACCGCGATCAGCTCAAAAAGGGGCGACGCTATGCGATCGTCGGGGCGTTCATCATCGCGGCCGTGCTGACGCCGCCCGATGTGCTGTCGCAATGCCTGCTCGCCGGGCCACTGATCATTTTATACGAGCTGTCGATCATCGGCATCTGGTTTACCGAGCGGCGGCGCGCAAAGGATGCACGCCGCCTCCCGGTAGTCGTCCCGTAGACGCTTACTTCGCGCCGCCGTCCTTGGCAGCCTTGGTGGTGGCCTTGCCGACCGAGCTGACGTCCTTGCCGGCACCGGCAACGGTGTTGCAGGCGGCGAGGCCGAGGCTGGCGACGAGCGTGGCGATGATGATCGTGCTGCGCATCAATTTTCCCCATTTTTGTCGCGGCTACGAATGAAGAACCGCGAGAGGAACGATGCTACCGACGTGTTGTGCCTGTCAATGCAGGTTGCAACACGCCGATGACCTGGACCGATTTACTTCGCGCCGCCGTCCTTGGCTGCCGTCGTGGTGGCCTTGCCGACCGAACTGACGTCCTTGCCGGCACCTGCGACGGTGTTGCAGGCCGAGGCGGCGAGCATGAGAACGGCGGAAGTCGCGATCAAAACTGTGCGCATGATGGGCTACCCTGTAACGGATGAGCCCGGCCGCATTCGGGGGGGTGAAGCGACCGGGCTCTGGAACGAACAGCGAGAGCGGGGGGCAAGTATCGCTGTCCGGATCACATAACGGCCCAGCCTGCGCCGGGTTCCAGCGCCTGCGGCAAATTATTTGCAATCGTTGCTGCGCCGGAACCGACCGCATGGTCGGGCGTCTGATGGCGACCGATCACTCGAAAGGAACCGACCGTGAGCGACGCCGACAAAACCGACAAGCTTTGGGAAATGATGGCCGACATCCGTGTCGCGATGCTGACCACCGATGCGGGTGGCAAGCTCGAAAGCCGCCCGATGAGCGCGTTTATCGACCGCGATGCCGACCTGCTGTGGTTCATCACGCGCGCCGACAGCCAAAAGACCCATGAGATTGCGCCGGGGTCGCCGGTCAACCTTGCGTTCGCCGATGCCAGCGCCAACAGCTTCGTGTCGGTGTCGGGAACCGCCGAGGTGGTCCGCGATGTGCAGAAGCAAAAGGACCTGTGGAACGCGTTTGCCGAAGCGTGGATGCCCGAGGGGCCCGAGGCGCCCACGACCGCGCTGATCAAGGTGACGCCCCGCCATGCAACGCTGTGGGATTCGCCCGACAAGCTGGTCCAGCTGTTCGAGGTGGCGCGCGCAAACCTGACGCAGACGCCGCCCAAGGGCAACGATGTCGCGCACATCGATCTGAACTAAGCGGCGTCGGCGCGCGATGCTGCAATGATGGCATCGCGCGCCGGCGGCACGGCGAATGCGACCGAATAACTGCCCGTTGCGGCGTCGTGTTCGAGCGGCGCGCGCAACTGCCGTGCCATCCCCTCGATAATCCGGCGTGCCGGACTGCCACTCCCCAGACCGTCATCATCGACGAACTGCTCGGCAGTCACCGTCAACCGCGCACGCCCGTTTTCGCTCGTGGCGCGGACCTGCGCTGCCAGTCCATCGGGCGCTGCACGTCGCGCCGCAAGCCCGATCAGCTCGGTAATCAGGAACGCGATCGGCACCGCGGTATCCTGCGACACCACGATGCGATCGACCGCGCAATGCACCGTGATCGGTGCCTGTTCGGCCGCACCTGCTCCCTGTTCGAGCGAGGCGCACAGGTCGCTGGCCAGCGCGCGCAGGTCGACGCCGTGCGAGCCGTCCTCGTCGTACATCCAGCGGTGGACCAGCGCGAGTGCGCCGACGCGGGTCTGGACCGTGGCATAGGCATAGGCGACTTCGGCGCTGCGGCTTTCGCGCGCCTGAAGCGACAACAGGCTCGAGACGATCTGCAGGTTATTTTTGACGCGGTGATGGATTTCGCGCGTCAGCCGCTTTTGCTCGTCGAGCGCCGCTTCGAGCGCGCTTTGGTGCAGACTGATGTCATCCGCCATCTGGTCGAACGTGACCGCCAACGCGTGCATTTCCTGACTGATGAACGAGTCGCCGCCAAGGCGAACGCTGGCGTCGCCGTTGCCGTAGCGCTCGACGCCGCGCCGCATTTCGAGCAGCGGCCGGACCAGCAGCACGTTCGCCAGCGCCCAGCCGATGCCGAGCGCGGCCAGCCACATCACCAGCGGCAGCAGCGTCGCTGCCCATTGCTGCAGTGTCAGCGCGTGGTGTCCGGCAGCGTTGGCGCTATAGCCACGCTGCGCCATATAGGCGGCAAGCAGTCCCAATGGGAACAGCAGCACCGTCAAGGCACCAATGACCTTGGTCGGCAGCGGCAGATTGCGAATGCCGACCGGAACCCGCCCTTCGTTCACAATTTTTTCCTAATCAAGCTTACGCAACAACGCCTCGAACGCGTCGGGAAGCGGTTCGGCTGCAACCTCATCGAAAATGTCGCGCAGCCGCCGGCCCAGCTGGCGCGACCGCGTGTGATCGGCCTCGGTCGAGGCGCGGTCGCGCGGGGCCTCATCGTCCGGTTTCGTCACTGTTCCAAAATGCCAGCACTCCAGGGCGCCAAAAAACAATTGTTGCATAGGAGAAACAAAAAAGCGGCTCACTTGTTCCATCGGGTTATTACGCACTATGTCATCGCGCAACTGTCAAACCACGAGGCCAATATGTCGCTCGCGTCTGAAATAGCACCTCATCTGCCATATCTGCGTCGTTATGCCCGTGCGTTGACCGGAACGCAAAGCCAAGGTGACAGCTATGTGCGTGCAGCGCTCGAGGCGATCGTCGCAGCGCCGGCCGATTTCCCGCGTGACGTCGATGCGCGCCTAGGACTTTACCGGACCTTCCATGCGATCTGGTCGAGCGCCAATATCGAAGTCGATGGCGACGACGCGCCGACGCAGGATTTCGAGCGCATCGCCCAGTCGCGGTTGTCGTCGATCACGCCGTTGTCGCGGCAGGCGCTGCTGCTGACCGCGATGGAAGGCTTCACCAACGAGGATACCGCCTATCTGATCGACGCGACGCCGAGCGAAGTTTCGACGTTGGTCGCCGAAGCGCTCGCCGAAATCGACCGCCAGACCGCAACGCAGGTGCTGATCATCGAGGACGAGCCGATCATCGCCATGGACATCGAATCGATCGTCCGCGATCTTGGCCATGATGTTACCGGCATCGCGGTGACGCGCGACGAAGCGGTCGCGCTTGCCAAGGCGCATAAGCCCGGGCTAGTGCTCGCCGACATTCAGCTTGCCGACGACAGTTCGGGGATCGACGCGGTCAAGGACATCCTTGGCGAATTCAGCGTGCCGGTCATTTTCATCACCGCTTTTCCCGAACGGTTGTTGACCGGCGAACGCCCCGAACCGACCTTCCTGATTACCAAACCATTCCAGCGTTCGACGGTGAAGGCGGCGATTGCGCAGGCGCTGTTCTTCAACTCGACCGCCGCGGTCGGCTGATTCGGGAACCTGTGGCAGGCGGCTTCGTTACGCCTCCATATCTTCCAGGGAGTACGGCGTGGACGAACCTGTCAAACGGACGGCAACCGAGGCCAGCGGCGGCTCGAGGATCGGCGTGACGCGCTGGATGCTGCTGGTTTCGATCGTCCTTGTGGTGGTGGCTTTCGTTCTCGTGTTTCGGGCCTACGCCTGACCATGGACCGACACGGAGAGATAATATGACCCTGATCGCCGGAAAACCGCGCGGCACGGCCCGGTCGAAGCCAGCCGCGGCATCGACGCATTCGCCCAAGATCCAGGACATTGGTGCCTATCTTCGCACCGCGTTCGCCGAAGCCAACAACGCGGCGATTCCCGATATTTTCGAGGAACTGCTGGCGCGTCTCGGTGACGGCGAAAAGACGTTGTATACGCGGCCCGAAGCGCTGTCGGATGCCGATTTCAAGACGCAACTGGCGCAGGTCATCCCGCATCTCCGCGCCTTTGGCCGCTCGCTGTCGGGCAACCGCGACCTTGCCGACGATCTTGTTCAGGAAACGCTGCTCAAGGCATGGGCGGCGCGCGAGCGTTTCCAGGCCGGCACCAATATGCGCGCGTGGACCTTCATCATCCTGCGCAATCTGTTCCTCAGCCAGATGCGGCGCGCGCGGTTCAAGGGCGAATGGGACGATTTCACCGCCGATCGCCTGCTCGCAATGCCAGCCGGGCAGGACCGCCAGGTCGACCTTGCCGACCTGCAACGCGGCCTGCTGCAGCTGCCGCAGGCGCAGCGCGAGGCGCTGATCCTCGTCGGTGCGGGCGGCTTTGCCTATGAGGAGGCAGCAGCAATCTGCGACTGCGCCGTCGGCACGATCAAAAGCCGGGTGGCGCGCGGCCGCGCGGCGCTCGAGATCATCCTGCGCGAAGGGCTGCTGCCGTCGCGGCGGCTCGATGCGCCGACCGGCGGCGTTTCGGCGCTCAACCAGATCATGGGGCAGGTCGACGACTTGTCGCGGGGCTAGATTATAGCCCGCTGCCGGAACGGTGGCGGCGGTCTATAAGGCTCCGGTGTCCGATCTCGCCACCGCCACCGCGCTCGCCAGCGCACACAGTCCCTATCTCAAGGGGCTGATCCGGCGTCGCGCCGCCACGGTTGCGCGGCTGCTTGCCGATGGACCCGATGCGGTGGTTGCCGCCGCACTCGCCGACGCTGCCGATTTGGCGCTGCCGGTCGAGGCGCGGCTGCGCCATGCCAAGGCCGATATCGGGCTGGTCACCGCGCTCGCCGATCTTGCCGGGCTATGGTCGCTCGAACGCGTCACGCGCGCCTTGTCGGACCTTGCCGATGTTGCGGTCGATGCGGCGGTCGCTGCGGCGCTGGCCGAACGCGACGCACCGAATGCGGGCTTCGTCGCGCTGGCGCTCGGCAAGCTGGGAAGTTTCGAGCTCAACTATTCGAGCGATATCGACCTGATCCTGCTCTATGACCCCGCCGTCATCCCGGTCCGACCGCGTGAGGACATCAGCGAGGCCGCGGTCCGCATCGCGCGGCGCGTGGTGGCGATCCTGCAGGATGCGACTGCCGACGGCTATGTGTTCCGCACCGATCTGCGCCTGCGTCCGGTGCCCGAAGCGACGCCGCTGGCGCTGCCGGTCGCGGCTGCCGAACATTACTATCAGTCGGAGGCCGAAACCTGGGAGCGCACCGCGTTCATTCGCGCGCGCGCGTGCGGCGGCGACCTCGCGCTCGGCCGCGCGTTTCTGGCGGCGATTGCGCCGTTCGTCTGGCGGCGCTCGCTCGACTATACCGCGATCGCCGACATCAAGGCGGTCAGCCTGCGCATCCGCGACCACTATGAAGAAGTGCAGGTCGTCGGCCCCGGCTTCGACCTGAAGCGCGGTCGCGGCGGCATCCGTGAAATCGAATTTTTCGCGCAAATCCATCAGCTCGTCTGGGGCGGACGCGATCCGGGGTTGCGTCCGGCCGCGACGCTCGACGCGCTCGCCGCATTGGCCGCCGCCGGGCGGATCACCGCCGACGATTGCACCACGCTGAGCACGGCCTACCGGTTCCTGCGGACGCTCGAGCACCGACTGCAGATGCGCGCCGATGAACAGACGCATAGCATTCCGCACACCGCGCCGGTGCGCAGTGCGGTGGCGCAGCTGGCGGGTTTTCCCGACTGGCGCAGCGTCGAACGCCGGGTGCGCGCCGCAACGCGCGGTGTCGCGCTGCGTTTCGACCGGCTTGTCGCAGAGGCGAGCGACACGCGCGCACGGCTGCCGACCGATCCGGAGGCGTTGAAGGCGTGGTTCACTGCGCGCCGCATCAAGTCAGCGGCACCGTTGATCGCCGACATTGCGCGCTGGCGCGCCGCACCGCACCGTGCGCTGCGCAGCGCGCCCGCCCGCGCGGCGTTCGAGGCACTACTGCCGGCGCTGGTAGCGGCGCTGGCTGCGGCGACCGACCCGGTACAGGCGGCGGCGCGGTTCGATTCGTTTCTCGCGCAGCTTCCGGCGGGGCTGCAGTTTTTTGCGTTGCTCGAGGCCAATCCCAAGCTGCTGCCGCTGTTCGGGCGCTTGCTCGGGGTGACGCCGGTGTTGGCCGATGCGTTGGCGCGCCGCCCCGCGCTGTTCGATGTGCTGCTGGCCGACGACAGCTTTGCAGCGCTCCCCAACGTCGCCGCGCTGACTGCCGAACTCGCCGCGCTGGCCAGTACAAATTTCGAGGAAACGCTCGACCGAGTCCGCGCATGGACCGCCGAGCGTCGGTTCCAGCTCGGCGCACAGCTGATCGAGCGGCACGCCGACCCGCTTCGGGTCGCCCGCGACTTGGCCGCGCTTGCCGATGCGGCGGTCGATGTGTTGACCCGCGCGGTGACCGCCGAATTCGAAGCCAGCCACGGCAGCATCGACGGTGGCCGCCTCGTCGTCGTCGCGCTGGGGCGCTACGGCGGGCGGGCGCTGACGCATGCGTCCGACCTCGATCTCGTTTATCTGTTTACCGGGCCGTACGACGCGGTGTCGGACGGGCCGAAGCCGCTTGCCGCGACGCTCTATTTCGCCCGGCTGACGCAGCGGTTGACCGCCGCGCTATCGGTGCCGACCGCAGCGGGCGCGCTGTACGAAGTCGATACCCGGCTGCGGCCGTCGGGGGCGAATGGGCTGCTGGCCGTCAGCATCGATAGCTTCGGGCAGTATCAGACGCACGAAGCGTGGACGTGGGAGCATATGGCGCTGACGCGCGCGCGCGCCGTGACGGGGACCGCTGCCGACCGGGCCGCAGTCGAAGCCGTCGTCGCCGCCGTCATTGCGCAACCGCGCGATGCTGCGGTGCTGCGCCGCGACGTGCTGGCGATGCGCGCCGATGTCGCCGCCGCCAAGCCCGGGCGCGGGCTGTGGGACGTCAAGCTGGGCGCGGGCGGGCTCGTCGATCTCGAGTTCATCGTGCATTATCGCCAATTGCTCACGGGGACGGCACCGACGCCTGAACTCGGCCCGGCGTGCATCGCTGCCGGAGTTCCGGCCTTGTTGCCGGTGCATGATTTGCTAACGCGGTTGCTGGTCGTGCTGCGGTTGACCGTCGCGGGGTCCGCCGGAACGGGGGCGTCGTTGCCGATTGCGGTCCGCGACCTGTTGACAGCGGCGGGTGGTTTCGCCGATTTCACGGCGCTGGAAAGCGCGCTCACCGCCGCCAAGGCCGAGGTTCGCGCAACCTGGCAGTCGGTATTCGGCGTCGCGCGGCAGGGGGACAGGATATGACGATCAAGGTTGGCGACGCGGCACCCGCGTTCGAGCTTGCCGCCGAAGACGGCGCGACGCTGCGGCTCGCCGATTATGCCGGGCGCAAGGTCGTGCTGTACTTCTATCCCAAGGACGACACGTCGGGCTGCACCAAGGAAGCGATCGAGTTCACCGGGCTTGCTGCCGACTTTGCCGCCGCCGATGCCGTCGTTATCGGCGTATCGAAGGACAGCGTCGCGAGCCACGCCAAGTTCCGCGCCAAATATGCACTCGGCGTCGGCCTGGGGGCCGATCCCGATGGCACCACGGTCGAGGCCTTTGGCGTCTGGGTCGAAAAGAGCATGTACGGCCGCAAATACATGGGCATCGACCGTGCGACCTTCGTGATCGACCGCGCCGGCCAGATTGCCGCAGCATGGCACAAGGTCAAGGTGCCCGGCCACGCTGCCGAAGTCCTTACACGCGTGCAAAGCCTCGCCTAGGCCGCGACTCCGCCGCCACGTTCGACCAGGCGAATGGTTGCATCATCGCGTAAATATTTAGCACGATTTGCACAACTCGCCGCGCAATGCGGGCAATCCACCTTTGCTGAACGGTCCAACGCTTGCCGCGCCCGCATCGGGATGGTTGAACACACACGTCGCATCAGCAAGGGGGCTGCCGCGATCGGTGTTAATCATTGAGCAAGATCTGGCAACAAGCCGGGCAGTTCGCAGTCGCCAAGGGTAATTCATCAATGCCATCGTTCGATGCCGTCCGGAAACGGCTGGCCACAGCGGTGGCGCAATACTTCCCGCCGCATGCCTTTACTTGGCATCGTGGCGACGCAACCACCACCTTTACACTCGGGACAGGTTCGCAACTTATGACCATCGGAGGCGCAGCACTGGTTCTCGGTTGGCTCGGTATCAGCACCGCCACGATGATCAACGGTACCGTGGCCAACGATGCCGTGATCGCGGCAAAGACTGCCGAACTCGCGCAGATGCAGACGCAGATCGCCGCGATGCAGTCGGATTCGAGCGCGATGAAGGGTGCCGTGGCAACGCGCGCCGCAGCGCTTGAAGCACGACAGGCGTTTCTCGCCCAGCTGCTGCTGCCCAAGCGCGACCTGACCAAGCTGGCAGCGATGCTTCCTCGCGGCGGTACCACCGAAGACGCCCGCGACCTCGTCATGCCGCAGCAAAGCGCCATGCTCGAGCCGTTCCGCAAGCTCGAATCGCAGCAGCTGGCGTTCGTCGGCAAGGCAACCGATGCGGCGAACGCGCGGTTGCGCGACACGCAGACGCTGGTCCGCAGCCTTGGGCTCGACCCCGACCGGCTCGTGGCGCAGTCGAGCTTTGGCACCGGCGGACCGTATATCCCCGCCAGCGCGCCCGATGATGCCGAGCCGCGCTTCAAGGACCTGTTCCTCAGCTGGAAAAAGCTCGAGGCGCTCGAGGCGGCGATGGCCGCAGTCCCGGCGTTCATGCCGGTCAAGAATTTCAACTACACGTCGGGCTTCGGCATTCGCTACGACCCGTTCAACGGCAACACCGCGATGCACGCCGGGCTCGACATGTCGGGCACGATGGGCGAGCCGATCTATGCGGCCGCATCGGGAACGGTGGTCACCGCCGGCCGCGCCAATGGCTATGGCAATCTGATCGAGCTCGATCATGGTCGTGGGCTGGCAACCCGCTACGGTCACTTGTCGCAGATCGCGGTGTACGGCGGCCAGCACGTCAAGCAAGGCGAGATGATCGGACGGATGGGTTCGACCGGGCGCTCGACGGGGACGCACCTGCACTTTGAAGTGCGGATCGACGGCCATGCGGTCAATCCGCGTCCGTATCTCAATGCCTCGACCTATATGCTGGCGGCGCAAAGCCGGATTAGCGGCCCGACCACCGACGAAGCGCAGGGCCTGGTGACGCGCGTATCGGCAAGCTTCGGCGGCTGATTGAACGCCGCGCGGTTCCGCCCTATGTTGCAGGCATGACCGAACCTCTTATTGCGCTTAGTCCTGCTGCCGCCGCGCGCGTTGCGGCGATCGCCGTCCGCCAGGGCAAGCCCGGTCTCAAGCTGCGGCTGGCGGTCGATGGCGGCGGCTGTGCCGGGTTTCAATATCGCTTCGGCCTTGAAAGCGAGGCGGCGGCCGATGACACTGCCGTCGAGACCGACGGCGTTACTTTGCTCGTCGATGCTGTCAGCCTGCCGTTCCTGACGGGGGCCGAGGTCGATTATGTCGAGACGATGGGCGCGGCGGCGTTTCAGGTGAAAAACCCCAATGCGGCGAGCGGCTGCGGGTGCGGTTCGTCGTTTTCCGTCTGACCGGTGCGGATCGCGACCTTCAACGTCAACGGCATCGCCGCGCGGCTGCCGCGATTGCTCGACTGGCTCGCCGATACGCAGCCCGATGTCGCGTGCCTGCAGGAGATCAAGACCGTCGATGAGGGCTTCCCCGTCGCGGCGATCGCGGCGGCGGGTTATCATGCGCTGGTGCATGGGCAAAAGGGCTTCAACGGCGTCGCGATCCTGTCGAAGCAGCCCGCGGTCGAAACGCAGCGCGGTCTGCCGGGCGAACCCGAGGACGATCACGCCCGCTATCTTGAGGCCGCCATCGACGGGGTGATCGTCGGGGCGATTTATCTGCCCAACGGCAATCCGCAACCCGGACCGAAGTTCGATTATAAACTGCGCTGGTTCGACCGGTTGAACGCCCGTGCCGACGCGCTGTGGTCCAGCGAGCTGCCGGTCGTGCTGGCGGGCGATTACAATGTTTGCCCGACCAGCGAGGACGTGTTCAGCGAAGCTGCGATGGCCGCCGATGCGCTGGTGCAGCCCGAATCGCGCGCTGCCTATCGCCGCCTGCTCGGTGGCGGCTGGCTCGACGCGATCCGCAGCGTGCAGCCGAGCGGGCGCGCTTATACTTTCTGGGATTATCAGGCCGGAGCGTGGCCGCGCGATCACGGCCTGCGCATCGATCATCTGCTGCTGTCACCGAGCGCTGCCGACCGGCTGACGGCGGCGGGGATCGACCGCACTGTCCGCGCCGGGGAGCGCGCATCGGACCATGTGCCGGTCTGGGTCGAACTGCGCAGCTAAAGCGCGCGCTCGTAGATCCGATAGGTGCGGGTGACTTGCGCCTCGATCACATCGGCGATCGACCGCATCGGGCCATTGTCTTCGAGGATCCAGCCGATTTCGCCGCTTTTCGCACCGTAGTTGGCATGCGCCGCGTCGCGGATATATTCGATCATCAGGAACGCCATGATCGACGCCGTCCGCGTCCCCTGCAGCGCCGTGCGCACGCCCATCAACGGCACGCGGATGCGGCTGACCTGCGGTTTGCGCAACCGCCACAACAGCTTCGCCCAGTTGAACGGCAGCAGGCTGCCGCCGAGGTCGCGCGTCAACTCGTTGAGATCGGGCAGCGCGATCATGAACGCCTGCGGTACCCCGTCGACTTCGGCGATGCGGATCAGGTCGGGGTAGACGATCGGCTTGAGCTTTTTGCCGACATGTTCGACCTCGAGCTCGGTCAGCGGCACGAAGCCCCAGTTTTTCGCCCAGGCATCGTTCAAAATGTCGAGGATCAACGCGGCTTCGGCGGCGAAGTTGGCTTTGTCGACCTGCCGGATCTTGATCCGCCCGGCCCGTTCGCCGGCGGCGACGATGCGTTGCACCGTGTCGGGGAAGCGGTGCTCGATCGACACCTCATAGGTGTGCATGTCCTTGACCTTGCGGTAGCCATGCGTCTCGAGCATCGCGGCATAATGCGGCAGATGATGCCCCATCATCACCGTCGGCGGGCGGTCGAACCCATCGACGAGCAGCCCGGGTTCGTCCCAGATCGAAATGCTGAACGGCCCCTGCGCGCGTGCCATGCCGCCCGCGCGCAACCACTGTTCGGCCGTGTCGAGCAGCAGCGTCGCGACCGCCGGATCATCGATACATTCGAACAAGCCGAAATGACCGAGCCCGGCGTCCTGATGCTGATGCACCAGCGTGTCGAGCTGCGCCGAGATGCGCCCGACGACGACATCGCCCTGAAGCGCCAGCCAAAGCTGCGCACGGCCATGGCCGAACCACGGATTGGTCTTGATGCCGTCGATCAGTTCGCGGGCTTCGGATTTCAGCGGCGGCACCCAATGCGGGTCGTTCGCATAGAGCCGATACGGTAAATCGACGAAACGGGCCCGGTCGGCACTGGTCTCGACCGGGACTATCCTGAGCGTGCCCCCCACGCGCGCTCAGGCGGCTTTTCGGTGTTCGGCGTCGCGCTGCCGCGGGTGGCCCTTGGTGATGCCGCCCGAAAGATCGGCAACATAGGGATAAACCGCGGCGACTTCTTCGGTATAGCCGAGGTTGAATACCGTCGGGCTCTTGGCCGGGCGGGCTTCCCGCTCGTAAAACGTCCCGAACAGCTTGTCCCAGCCGAAGTTGGTGATGCCGAAGTTACCCGTTTCATCGTGGAAGTGATGCGCCATGTGGCGCGCCTTCATCGCCGCGAGATACTTGTTCTTCGGCTTATACGACAGATGCTGGATGCAGTGGCAGAACTCGTAAAAGCACGTCACCAGCAACCCGGCGGCAAAGGCGATCGCCGCGCCGCCGACGCCGCCGATCAGCCAGCCGACCGGCACCGTCATCGCGACGATCGGCGGCAAGGTGGTGTTGAGCGCGCCGAACAGCACCTCGAGGTGGTTGGGATCCTGATGATGGTCGTAATGGATGCGCTTCCACGTCGGCGACAGCGCCTTGTGCTTCCACATCCAGCGGCCGTGGAGCACGAACCGGTGGAGCGTGTACCAGACCAGCGGATAGATCAGCGCCGCCGACAGCGCCGCTCCGGCGCCGCGCCACAGCGTTGTTGGAAACAGCACCGCGACCACGGCGGCGACCGTGGCAAGCCCCAGATAGGTCTGGATCGTATAGTGCTGGAAATAGGCCGCGACCAGTTGGCGCAGCGTCATGCGGTTGAGATAGTGGGACTTAGCCCAGATTCCCGACGGGGCATTTTCGACGAGCTTCACGATGTTGCTCCCAGATGTTTCGATGCCAACGCATGAGTGTTCATGTCGCTGCATGTCGCTTACTAATACGGCGGATTTAGGACGCCGGATGCCGCTGGCGGCTATTCCTCGGTGCGGAACAGCACGGCCTCGCCGATCAGGAAGAACAGCGCGAACGCCGCCCATGCCGCCAGGACCGGCGGCACGGTGCCGAAATCGCCCATCGCCACCATGAAATTATCGGCGACGAAGAATGCGAAGCCAAGCAGCATGCCGATCACCGCGCGCACGAACAACCGCCCCGATCGCGCCAGCCCGAACGCCGCCACCGAGCCGAGCAGCGGCATCAGCACCGCCGACAGCGGCCCCGCAATCTTGTGGTTGGCGGCCGCGACCAGCGCATCGACCGGCCGCCCGGCGATGCGCTGCGTGTTGATATCGCGCAGCAGCGTCCAGAACGGGACGAACTTCGGCGTGATGGCGACCGCGGTAAATTGCGCCGGCACGATCCGGCTGTGGAACAGCAGCGCCGCCACCGGCGTCTCGGTGCCCCGTGCAACGTCGAAAATGCGCGCGCTGGTCAGTTGCCAGCCGTCCGGTACCGGCGTTGCCCGCGCGGCGCGGACAATGCGCATCAGCCGGTTACCGTGGCGGACATAAATGGTGACATCGTCGAGCCGGGTCGCCGAACCGTTGCCGGTGACGGTTTCGGCATGGAACAGGTCATCGCCGCTGCGGCCCCAGCCTTCGGTCAGCGTCGCGCCGATGGCAGCAGTGCGCTTGTACCCTGCCGCCTGCCACGCGCTCAGCGCCGCATTGGCCTTGACCACGACGCGCTCGTTGAACGCAAAGTTGATGATCGCCACGCCGAACGCTGCAAACACCAGCGGCGCGAGGATCTGGTGCGCCGACAGCCCGGCGGACTTGAAGATGACGACCTCGGTATTGGCGCTGAGCGTGAAGAAGGTCGCGAGCGTGCCCAGCAGCACGGCAAACGGCAGGAACAGCGTGACCAGTTGCGGCACCCGCAGCCCGACATAGTGCCAGATCGCGCTCTCGCTGTTGCCGGCCGCCAGGATGCGGCTCGATTCGCCAAGGACGTCGAGCGTTTCGAGGACCACGAGCAGCCCGATCAGGAACGCGAACGTCCGCACGATGAACATTCTCGCGGTGTACCAGGCGATCGTCTTCGACGGGAACAGCCAGCTCAGCATCAGCCCGCGGCGACCGTATCATTACGCCATGCCGCCGGATCGACGACGCGGCTGCGTTTGAGCAATTTCGCCAGCCAGCTCCCGAACTGGCCCAGCCAGCGGTCGAGCGCGCCGATCGGCTGGCCGCCGGGCCGATAGGCGAGAACATAATACATCCAGAGACATAGCACCGCGAACAGCGTGAATGGCACCCATTGCGCGAGCACCGGATCGACCCGGCCGATGCTGCCCATCCGCTCGCCATATTCGGTCAGCTTATGATAGGTGACGAGCAGCCCGATCGACAGGAACACGCCGAGCGCCGATGTCGATCGCTTCGGCGGCACCGCCAGCGCGACCGCGAGGAACGGCAGCAGGAACATGACCACGCACTGGACGATGCGGCGGTTGAGGCTGGCGACGGCGCGCCGTCGCAGCGCCGGATCGGTGCCCGCCGCGACACCGGCGCGCGCCAGCTCGGGCAGGGTCAGCTCGAGATTTTCGTCGCCGCGTTTGCGGAAGGCGCCCATCGCGGGCAGGTTGACCGGCAGATCATGCTGATCGAACGACAGCACGCGCGGGCTCGCGAAGCCGGTTTCATTATGGACCAGCGTGCCCTTGTGCAGCCGCAGCAGGATCACATCGGGGTCATCGGTCGACAGGAAGGTGCCGCTGTCGGCGGTAACCGCTACCGACTGCCCCGACTTGCCCTCGGCGCGCACGAACAATCCGCGCAGGTCACGCCCCTGATTGCGGCTTTCCTCGACCCGCAGCGTCATGCCTTTGCCCAGATGCGCGAACTCGCCAACCTTGATCGACGCGCCGAGTGCGCCCGACCGCAGTTCGAAGCGCAGCCCTTCATAGGCATAGCGCGAAATCGGCTGCAAAAAGCCGACGACGCCGAAATTGACGATGGCAAACACCAGCGCGAACAGCATCGGTACCCGCAGCATGCGGTTGTACGAAACGCCGACGGCACGCAGCGCATCGAGCTCGCTGGTCAGCGCAAGGCTGCGGAACGCCAGCAGGATCCCGAGCATGACGCCGATCGGGATGCCGAGGCTGAGATATTCGGGCAGCAGATTGCCGAGCATCCGCCACACCACCGATACCGGTCCGCCCTCGTTCATCACGAAATCGAACAGCCGCAACATCTGGTCGAGCAGCAGCAGCATGGCAGCGATCGTCAGGCACGACAGCAGCGGCACGATAATGGCGCGCGCCAGATAGCGATCGAAACGGGTGAGGAATGCCAACGCAGACATGCTTTCGAGGGGGGTGTCCCGCTCTATAACCGGGCCACGCGCAGGCGTCCACCGGCCCCCGGCAGCCGGGCGCGGCCGGTCTAGGCGGCGGCGGCCAGCTGCAGCCCGACTGCGCGTGCGGCGTCGTTGAAGCGCGCCAGCACGATTTCGACCTGCGCGGCGGTATGTTCGGCGCAGACCGAGCAGCGTAGGAGGAAAACGCCAGCAGGCGTTGCCGGCGGGCGTGACATGTTCACATAGACGCCGCTCTCGAGCATCGCCTGCCACATCCGCACCGTGGTTTCCTGATCGGGCATCAGCACCGAGACGATCGCGCTTTCAGGCGTTGCGGTCGCCAAGCGGAAGCCGGCGGCGCGCAGGCCGCCGTGCAGCCGGCGGGTCGATTCCCACAGCTGCCGACGCTTGGCCTGATTGTGCATCAGCTTGCGGATCGATGCCGCCGAGCTCGCGACCACCGCGGGCGGCAGCGATGCGGTAAAGGTGTAGGGGCGGCAGACCAGCCGCAGGATTTCGAACTTCGGGTGGTTCGACACGCAAAAACCGCCAACGGTGCCGACCGACTTCGAGAAGGTGCCGACGATGAAATCGACCTGATCCTCGACGCCCGCCGCCTCGGTGACGCCGCGGCCGTGCTCGCCGAAAAAGCCCATCGCATGCGCCTCATCGACCATCACCATTGCGCCGTGGCGCTTGGCAACCGCCACCAGCGCCGCGAGCGGCGCAATGTCGCCGAGCATCGAATAGACGCCTTCGAGCACCACGAGCTTGCCGGCTTCGGCGGGCAACCGCCCCAGCCGCTTGTCGAGATCCTCGACCGAATTATGCCGGAACCGGACGATGTCGGCGTTACCGAGCGAACACCCGTCGTAGATCGACGCATGGCTGTCGGCGTCAAGGATGACATAATCGCCGCGCCCCGCCAGCGTCGATACGATGCCGAGGTTCGCCTGATACCCGGTCGAAAACACCATCGCGTGCGACGTGCCGTAATAATCCTTGAGCGCGTCTTCGCATTCACGGTGGCTTTGATAGGTGCCGTTGAGCACGCGGCTGCCGGTCGTGCCCGTGCCGAAGCGCGTCAAGGCATCATGTCCGGCGGCGATCACATCGGGGTCGAAGGTCATCCCCATATAATTATACGTGCCAAGCAGGATCGTGTGGCGATCATCGATGATCGCCTCGGTCGGCGACAGCACGGCGTGCATGACGATGCCGAACGGATCGCGCACGCCGGTATCGAGCAACCCCTGGCGCTCGGCGATCAACGGATCGAACTTTGACAGCAGGTCGGTCATTTCGTCGCCAGTTTGGTTACCGCATCGGCAACCTGCCCGATTGTCTCGAGTTCGGGGAGCAGGTTGAGCGGCAACACGATGTCCCATTCATCTTCGATATTGGCAACAAGGTCCATCACCGTCAGGCTGTCCATCTCGAGGTCATTGGCGAAGCTCGTGGTTTCGGTAAGCGTCACGCCGCGGCGGTTCAACGGCGCGATCAGCGCGCAAATCCGCGTGAAGATACTCGTCCGGTCGGTCATTCACGCGTCCCTAATTCTGTGGATGCGGGATGCCAAGACATAATGGCCAAAGCGGGGCCGCTCAGCCCAGCCAGCCCGCGCTGCGGTACCACGCCGCGGTCGCCGCGATGCCGTCGGTGAGCGCCACCTGCGGTTCCCAGACCGCGCGCGGCAGCTGGCGTTCGGAAGCCGCCACCCAATCGGGATGCGCCAGATAGCGCGCCCGGTCGAAGCTGAGCCGTGGCAATGTGCCCGACCGGCGCGCGAGCAGCGTGTCGACCATCGCGCCGATCCGCAGCGCGGACGCCGGCAGCCGAACCTGCCGCACACGCCGATGCAGCGCCGCCGCCACTGCTGCAGCAAGGTCGGCATGCGAATGACCGCCGGGGGCGCCGTCGTCGATTTCATAGACACCGAGGACGTCACTGGACGCCACCGCGAGCAGCGCGCGCGCGAGGTCGCCGACTTCGATCAGCGAAAACCGCCCCGGTCCCGGCAGCAGCGCAAAACCGCGCTGCGCAAGGCTGTACACCGCGAGCGTTTCACGGTCGCCGGGGCCATAGACGCCGGGCGGCCGGATCGTGACATGGTCCATAGCGCTTGCCGCAACCAACGCCTCGGCCGCCGCCTTGCTTGCGCCGTACGGCGACAGCGCCGGTTCGCGCGCCGCGAGCGACGAGACGTTGACGAAGCGGCGGACATGCGCAGCGCTTGCCGCCGCAAGGATCGACGCGGTTCCAGCGACATTGCCCGCGCGGAATGCATCGGGACCGCGCGCATTGATGACGCCGGCGATGTGGATAACCGTGTCGGCGCCGCTGCACAGGTCGCCGGGCGCCGCGAGCGTGCCGGTGATCCAGGTGATGCCCGGTTGCGGCGGCTGCGGCGAACGCGTCAGCGCGCGGACGGTGTGGCCGGCTTCGACCGCAATGCGCAGCAGATGGCGACCGACAAAGCCGGTGCCGCCGGTGACGGCAAGGACCGAGCTGCGAAAGCCGCCGCTATTCATCGAAACTCGGCAGTAATCTCGATTCTGCCGACAATTGCCCGATTGAACGCATCGAGTTGTTCGGCGGGAATCCAGTATTCCAAATGATCGCGGCCGCCCGCTGGTTGAATCGAAAAGTCGCTCAAATAAGACTTAAGGACTTCAAAACGAGTTACGTAACCCGCGCCGCTTGCCGCCACATTCCAGTCTCGCGCGATCTTGACGGCATAGCTTTCGGTTGTGACCGGATAAAAGATCGGCTGCTCGGGAAGGCGCGGTGGAAATTCGCGCATGTCGGATTGACGGATCAGTTCCAGCTCTTGCGGCCCAACCGGTCGCCACAACGTCACCGTCTCCGGTAGCCTGTCCACAAAACGGCCGTGCTAAGCCGCAATCTCGAACGGCTGGATCTCGCCGCTCAGATACTGCGAGCGCGCTTTCGACCGGCTGAGCTTGCCCGATGAGGTGCGCGGCAGCGTGCGCGGCGGGACGAGTTCGACGACGCAGCTCATCCCGGTGATGGCGCGGACCTTGACGCGGATCGCGTCGCGCAGCGCGCTGCGTTCGGCGACGCAGCTGGTCCGGCACTGGACCAGCACGGCGGGCGCTTCCTCGCCGCCCGGCGTGGTGATCGAGAACGCCGCGATGTCGCCCGCCTTGAAGCCCGGCAGCTGTTCGATCGCCCACTCGATGTCCTGCGGCCAGTGGTTCTTGCCGTTGATGATGATCATATCCTTGGCGCGACCGACGATGTAGATATAGCCATCGGCAAGATACCCCATGTCGCCGCTGTCGAGCCAGCCGGCGGCACTGAGCACCGCTGCGGTTGCGGCGGGGTCGGCGAAATAGCCCGCCATGATGCCTTCGCCGTGAACGAAGATGCGGCCGATATGCCGGTCGCCGATCACCGTGCCGGCGTCGTCGCGGACTTCGACGGTCAGGCCGGGCAGCGGCTTGCCGCAATTGACGATCGCGCGGTAGCGCGTCGGCTTGAGCGGATCGCGCGCCACGCCGGCATAGCCTTCGCCCGACAGCACGCGCTCGTCGACAAGGTCGGACACAATGCCTTCGCCGAGCGGCATCATGCTGACCGCGAGCGTCGCCTCGGCAAGGCCGTAACTCGGCAGAAACGCCGACGCGGCAAAGCCTGCTGCGTGGAAGGCGTCGACGAACGCCTGCATCACATCGGGGCGGATCATGTCGGCGCCGTTGCCCGCCACACGCCAGCGCGACAGGTCGAAGCGCGATTTGACATCGACCTGCGTGCTGATGCGCCGCGCGCAAATGTCATAGCCAAAGGTCGGCGAATAGCTGAGCGAATGGCCTTCGTTGCGGCTGATCAGCGTCAGCCACGACAGCGGCCGCCGCGCGAAATCATCGGTGGCTAGATAGTCCGCCGACATCTGCGTCGCCAGCGGCGACAACAGACAGCCGACGAGCCCCATGTCGTGATAAAATGGCAGCCACGACACGACGCGGTCGTCGTCTTGAACTTGTGTGCACGTCGCATGCCCGAACAGATTGGCAAGCAGCGCGCGGTGTGTGACGGCAACGCCGTGCGGAAACCGCGTGCTGCCGCTCGAATA
Organism: Sphingomonadales bacterium; assembly: GCA_038225475.1. Lineage (GTDB taxonomy): Bacteria > Pseudomonadota > Alphaproteobacteria > Sphingomonadales > Sphingomonadaceae > Polymorphobacter_B. The sequence continues at coordinate 122,538 of JBBRRA010000002.1, read as the reverse complement.
TTGCAGATAGGCGATGTCGTCGGGCTGCGCCTGCGGCAACGTCACGGCAGGCGTCGGCACAACCGAAAATGCGGCCCAGTCATGCGCCGGGCACAAGCCGGTTGCCGCCTCGGCGACCAGCGCGAACAATCCCGGCGGTGACAGCACCAACGCCGGCGAGCAGCTCGTCAGCTGGGTCCGAATCTGTTCGACATAGGCATCGCGCCCCCCGAACGACGTCGGCAGCGGCAGCGGGGTCGGCAGCGCCCCGGCATAGACCGCACCGAAGAACAGCGCGACGAATTCAGCCGAAGTCTCGGCGATCAGCGCGACCCGGTCGCCGGGCAGTACCCCGGCGGCAATCAACCGCGCGGCGTTTGCCACCGCGTCGGCGCGCAGCGTCGCATAGGGGTAAGCGTGCGCGAGAGTGGCGCGCGCATCGAAGAAGTTGAGCCCGCGCTGCCCAAGTGCGGCATAGTCGAGTGCCTGCCCAAGCGTCGCAAAGTCGCCGCTGCGGCGCGGCAGCGCGTCGAGCGTCGGTGTCGGCTGGGCGTCGAAAACCGCCTGCGCCGCGTCGATGGTCGAATGCACCAACCTTAATCTCCCTCGCGGCCTGCCCCGGCCGGCGCAGCGCCGGTCAATTTCGACAGACTGCTGTCGTCAACGGGATAGCCGCTTTGCAACCCTTGCGGAATTCTGCCCTTGCCATGCCTCATGCCGATGCCGCACGTTCAAATTCCGACCCGATAGTGGCAGGAACGTGGCACAGCGTAGCAAGGGTCCACCACAGAAGCCGCCGCCACTCGATTCGGAGCGGCTGCGCGCGCTCGCGCTGCGCTATGTCGAACGCTTCTCGACGTCGGAGGCAAAGTTGCAGCGCTATCTGTCACGCAAACTATACGAGCGCGGCTGGGCGGGCGACGCACCGGCGGATACGGCAACGCTGGTCGCGCGGCTGGCTGAGCTTGGGTATGTCGACGACCGCGCCTTTGGCGAGGCGCGCACGCGCGGGCTCGCCAGCCGCGGCTTCGGGCCGCGCCGCGTTGCCGCCGACCTGGGCGCAGCCGGCCTGACGCGCGATCTGGCGAGCGAACTCAGCGACGGCGTCGATGCGCACGCCGCGGCGCAGCGCTTTGCCGAGCGCCGCCGCTTTGGCCCCTATGACCGCGCGCCGCCCGACCCCGACCGCAGCCGCAAGCAATTTGCCGCGATGCTCCGCGCGGGTCACGCGATCGACGTGGTCAAGGCCGTGCTGCGCGCGCGCGACATCGACGCCTTCGACGAGGACTGAGCCGCCTTTGCGCGCGCGGCCGCTCCTGCTAGCCTGCTGGACACGAGCAAGGGGGATGCCATGCGCCGGATGATTGTCACCATTGCAGCGCTGCTGCTCGCCGTTCCGGCTGCCGCGATCCCGCCCGCGATCTTTACCGATCCGCCGCACGATGCCGCACACCCGGCGCGCATGGAGGTGCTGCATGTGCCGACCGGCGGGGTCGAAATCGACGGCGTCGCCTATCTCGCCGCCGGTGCAGGCGTGCACCCGACGCTGGTGATCTGTCACGGTTAGCCAGGCAATGAGAAGAACCTCGACCTTGCGCAGGCGGTGCGCCGCGCCGGATGGAACGCGGTGACGTTCAATTATCGCGGCAGTTGGGGCAGCCCGGGCACGTTCCATTTTGCACAGAATCCGCAGGATGCAGCGGCGGTGCTGGCGTTTCTGCGGGTGCCGGCCAATGCTGCGAAATTCGGCATCGATCCGCACCGCATCGCGCTTGCCGGGCACAGCATGGGCGGCTGGGTGACGGCGTTGACTGCCGCGCGCGACCCGGAAGTCATCGGTGCGGTGCTGATCTCGATGGGGGACATGGGGGCGATCGGCACGATCCCGCACGCGCAGCTGGTCGAGCTGTCGGCGGGCAACGCCGAGACGCTGGCCGGAACATCGCCTGCCGCGATGGCCGACGAGCTGGCGGCGAACCATGCAGCGTTTTCGGCGCAGCGTTTTGCATCGGGCCTCGCGACGCGCCCGCTGCTGGCGCTGACGTCGGACGACGGACTCGCGCCGCAAACCGATGCGCTGGTCGCCGCCGTGCGCGCTGCCGGAGGCAAACGGATCACGACGCTGCATATCGCGACCGACCATAGCTGGTCCGACGCGCGGATCGGGCTTGAGGCGGCGGTGATCGACTGGCTGGCGACGTTGCCCTAGTGCTCAGCCCGGCTTTTTAAACGTCCGGGTCTTGCCGCTGCCGCCGGTAACGGTCGCCGACCCGCTCGTCGCGGTGACGGTGCCCGACCCGTTTTGGCCGCTCGCGGTGGTCACCGAACCGCTGCTGTTGAGCGTGCCGTTGCTGACGGTCGAGCTGGCGGAACCGGTCGCGCCACGCCCGTTCGGGCCATAGGCCGATCCCGACGAGCTCGAGCTATAGCCTGAACGCGTCTGCTTGACCGTGGTGGTCCCCGATGCCGACCCGCCATTGGCCCCGCTCGCGCTGCCGCTTCCGGTTACCGAGGTGCCCTTTTGCGTGACGCTGCCGGTGGCAGTGCCGCCTCGCTTGCTGGTGACGGTGTCGGCCCCGGCGGTGGTGGCCACTGCCGCGCCAAGCAAAAGGGCAATGTAAAGTGCGCGCATGCCGTTTCTCCCGATAGTCATAACACTATCGAAACGGCGGCCGTTCGTCCATGCACGGGCGGTGCCGTAGATGGCCGCTGTTGCCGCGGCGAGGAACGCTGTAGGCGGTCTGCGGAAACGGAGCTGGGGAGATGACGATGCGCGTTCGGGATTGGGTGCTCGCCGCTTTGGCGTTGGCGATGGCGGCACCCGCAGCCGCGCGCGCCGCACCGCCGCTGCTGCTGATTTCGATCGACGGACTGCGCCCCGGCGATGTGCTCGACGCCGATGCCCGCGGGCTGAAGGTGCCCAATCTGCGGCGCTTTCTGACCGCCGGCGCGTTTGCCCATGGGGTTACCGGCGTGCTGCCGACGCTGACCTATCCCAGCCATACGACGCTGATTACCGGGGTCAGCCCGCTCCGGCATGGCATCGTCAACAACCTGACCTTCGACCCGATGGCGATCAATCAGGTCGGCTGGTACTGGTATGCCGCCGACATCCGCGTGCCGACGCTGTGGGATGCCGCGCACGCCGCCGGGTTGCGTGTCGCCAACGTCCATTGGCCGGTCAGCGTCGGCGCGCCGATCGACGACAATCTGCCGCAAATCTGGCGCACCGGGCATGACGACGACCGCAAGCTGGTGCGCGCGCTGTCGACGCCCAAGCTGCTCGAAGGGCTCGAGCGCGAGCTTGGCCCCTATGTGCAGGGCATCGACGAAAGCGTCGAGGGCGATGCCGGGCGGACGCGCTTTGCGGTGCGCTTGATCGCCGAGCGCAAGCCGGGGTTCATGACGGCATATCTGACCGGGCTCGATCATGTGCAGCATCAGTTCGGCCCCGATACGCCCGAGGCGCATGACGCGCTCGAACGCATCGACGCGATGGTCGGGACGCTGATCGCCGCCGCGCCGGGTGCGACGATCGCGGTGGTTTCCGACCACGGCTTTGCGCGCATCGATACCGACGTCAATCTGTTCGGCGCGTTCATCCGCGCCGGGCTGATCACGCTCGACGGTGCCAAGGTCAAAAGCTGGGACGCGGTGCCGTGGTTCGGCGGTGGCAGCGCGGCGGTGGTGCTGGCGCGGCGCGAAGATCCGGCGTTGCGCGCGCGGGTGACCGCACTGCTCGATACGCTCAAGGCGAATCCGGCGACGCATATCACCGCGGTCATCGACCATGACGAGGTCGTGCGGCGCGGGGGCGGTGCGGCCGCCGACTGGGTGATCGAGTTTGCGCCGGGAACCGAAATGGGCCGCGACCCGGCGGCCCCGCTGGTCGCCCCGGCTGGCCTGAAGGGCATGCACGGCTATGATCCGCGCGTTCCCGAAATGCGGTCGTCGTTTTTCATCATGGGCCCCGGGCTCAAGCTCCACGGCGATCTGGGCGAGATCGACATGCGCCGGATCGCGCCGACGCTGGCGCAGGCGATGGGCGCAGCGCTGCCGACCGCCGAGCTGCCGCCGCTGCGCTAGCGCGCGCGCAGCGCTGCCAGTGCCTCGGGCGTATCGACATCGGCGAGCACGCCGTCGTCGGTGGCCGCGATTTCGATCAGCGCGTCGGCGTGCTCGGAAAGCAGCGCCTTGCCGCCCACATCGCCGTCGAGGCGGCCGAGTGCAGCAAAATGCGCGCGCCCCCACAGTACCGGATTGCCGCGCTTGCCCGCCCAAACCGGCACAGCAATCGCATCGTTGCCGGGCACGGCGGCAAGCGCGGCGATCGTCGCTGCATCGACGCGCGGCATGTCGCCAAGGCAAACTAGCGCCGCGCGCCAGTCGGCCGGGACGGCAGCGATCCCGGCGCGCAGCGACCGGCTGAGGCCGCTCGCATAATCAGGCGCGGTGACGAACACGGCCGCGCGCGTCCCGATAGCGGCGCGCACGGCATCGGCCATGTTGCCAAGTACGACGACCGGCGGCGGCAGTCCGGCCGCCGCCAGCGTATCGAGGATATGCGTCACCAGCGGCCGCCCACCCAGGTCGGCGAGCAGCTTGTTGACCGGCCCCATCCGCGTCGAGCGACCAGCGGCCAGCACGACTGCGCCAACGGGCCCGGCCGCCACGGCCGCTGCCGCGCGCGGTTGCGGGCGCTCGGCCTCCGCCAGCAGGCCGCCGACTCCCATCGCGGCAATGTCGGCACCGGTGACCGGCAGCCCCGCGACCAGCCGCTCGAGCACCCAGTCGAAACCGTTGCGCTTCGGGCTGCGCGCGCACCCCGGCAGGCCGATCACCGGACGGCCGTTGAGCGTGCCGAGACACAGCAGATTGCCCGGATCGACCGGCATGCCCAGCCGTTCGATGCTGCCGCCAGCGGCAACGATCGCGGCGGGGATGACGTCGTGCCGGTCCGCCGTCGCCGACGCGCCCGCGATCAGGATGATGTCGGCCGAGGTCGCGCCGAGCACCACCGCGAGCACGGCGGCGTCATGTGCGCAGTCGCCACCGTTGCCGAGCGTCGCGCCGAGCGCATCGACGCGGGCGCGCGTTACGGCGGTGGTCTTGGCAACGGCTTTGTCATTGTCGCCGGGCAGCCGCGTCTGGATCAGCACGACGCGCTGTGGGCGAAACGCGGCGACTTCGATGCGCCGCGCCGCCGCCGTTGCTGTCGCCAGCACCGCTGCGGGCACGGCAAACGGGATGACCTTGATCGTCGCGGCAATATCTCCGGCACGAACCCGCGCGTGCGGCAGCGGCGTCGCCAGCGTCAGCGCTTCGTCGACGGCGTTGACCGCCGCGACCATTGTGGCGTCGAACTGCAGCAGCCCGTCGTGCGCCACCGCAAGGTTGACCCGCCCATGCGCAGCGTCGAGCGCGGTTACGCCCGTGCCGGCAAGGGCTTCGCCCAGTCGCGTCGCGGCGTCGTTTTCGGCAATGTCGTCGGCTGCCAACCGGGCGATCGTCAGCTGCGCGACGCCTGCAGCGGCAGCGCGACCGATGTCTGCCGCACTCAGCATGCGGCCCTTTGCCCAGCGTTCCCCGCCGACCATGACCGAATGCGCCAGCACGCCGCCCGCAGCATCGGCAACCGCAACCTCGGCGAAGATCAAGCCTTGCCTCGCCACGCCGCGACCATTTGCGCGGCGATCGACAGCGCGATCTCGCTCGGCCCCGCTGCCCCGATATCGAGCCCGGCCGGGCCGCGTACCCGCGTCACGGTGGCATCGTCGAAGCCCATGCAGCGCAACCGATCGAGCCGCGCGGCGTGATTTTTCCGCGAACCCAGTGCGGCGATATAAAATGCCGGCGACCGCAGCGCCGCCGCCAGCGCGACATCGTCGAGCTTGGGATCATGCGTCAGCGCGACAACCGCGCTTGCGGCATTGGGCTGCCAGCGCGTCAGCGCCTCGTCGGGCCAGCCGTCGTCGAGCGCGATGCCGTCGAACCGCGCATCGGCGGCGAACAGTCCACGCGGGTCGATCACCAGCGGCGCATAGCCGAGCAGCGTCGCGATCGGCACCAGCGCCTGCGCGATGTGCACCGCGCCTATCACCGCGAGCCGCAGCGGCGGGGCATAGGTCTGCACAAAGGCTTCGGCGTCGGGGCCGTTGACCGCAACGGTTTCACCGTTGGTAAGATCGGTGGTCAGCGTCAGCGCATTGCCGCGCGCCCGCGCATCGATCAGCGCGTCGATCAGCGCCGGGGGGAAACGCCGGTCGTCGACGGCCTGGACCAGCACCGCGATGCGGCCGCCGCACGCCAGTCCGACTTCCCATGCGGTCGCGTCGGCGACGCCGTAATCCAGCCGCCGGAAGCCGCCGCTGCCGATCAGGTCGAGCGCTTCGGTGATGACATCGCCCTCGACGCAGCCGCCGCTGACCGACCCTTCGAACAGCCCGTCGTCGCGGATCGCCAGATGGCTGCCGACCCGGCGCGGGGCCGATCCCCAGGTTTCGATGACCGTGGCGAGCGCGACGCCGTGGCCGCTGCCGATCCAGCCGCGCGCAGCGTTCAGGACACGGTCGAGATCGTCGCTCATTTCGACAATTGCCACATCAGTAGCACTGCCAGCGCGATGATCAGCACGCCGCCCCAGACCAACGGGGAAATGCCCTTCGATGCGGGTGCCACAACGGGGGCAGGGGCGATTGCTTCGGTGACCGGCTCGGCCGGAGCTTCGACTTCGGTCTTGAACCGCGCGAAAAAGCTTTCGGCATAGCCCTTGGCGGTGCCTTCGATCAGCCGTGCGCCCAACTGCGCCAGCTTGCCGCCGACGCTCGAGTTGACCGTGTAGGTCAGCCGCGTGCCGCCCGCGTCATCGCTCAGGATGACCTCGGCGGTGCCCTTGGCAAAACCAGCGACGCCGCCCTTGCCTTCGCCGACGAGGACGTAGCGATTGGGCGCATCGACTTCGGTCAGCGTCACGCCGCCGGCAAAGGTGGCGCGCACCGGGCCGACCTTGGCATTCATCTTGCCTTCGAACCGGTCGCCGGCAAGGTCGGCGACGCGGGTCAGCGATTCGACCCCCTCGATGCAGCGCGCCAGCACCGCGGGGTCGTTCAACGCCGACCAGACGCGGTCGCGCGGTGCGGCGATCAGGCTGTCTCCGTGTAGTTCCACGACGGCATTCTCCTGTGCGCGACTCGCCTTCGACACTCCATGTAGCGATGGCACGGCGCGAGCAACAACATGGTTTCGCATCCGTTCGGCTCTGTGGTATCAAAACAGCGGTTTTTAGGGGTGGCGTGGGGGCACGAATGACCGAGCACGCGGTATTGCGGCGCGACTCGACAAATGGCGAAGCGGCCGACGACGCGACCGAGCCGTCGACGCAGGTTGCGGGCGCGGTGAAATGGTTCGACGCCGTGCGCGGCTATGGCTTCATCGTTCCCGACGACGGCAGCGCCGACGTGCTGGTGCATTTCACCGTGGTGCGCGAGGCCGGGCGGCGAACTCTGCCCGAAGGCGCGCGGATCACCTGCTCGGTGGTCCAGCGCGAACGCGGGCGGCAGGCGCGCGCGATCGTCGATCTCGATGTTTCGACGGCGATCGGCCCCGATCCCGAATCGGCGATGCAGCGCGCCGCGACGCGGGTCGATCCGGTCGAGATGCTCGACACTGCCGGACCGTTCGAGCCCGCGACGGTCAAATGGTTCAACCGGCTAAAGGGCTATGGCTTCATCGTGCGCGCCGGGCACGATCAGGATATTTTCGTCCATATGGAAACCGTGCGCCGCGCCGGGCTTGCCGAACTGCTCCCCGGCCAGCTACTCCGGGCGCGGATTGCAGAGGGCCAGAAGGGCCCGCTGGTGGTGGTGATCGAGCTGGACGAGGGCGTGTGAAATACTGGTTGGTTGCGTTTGCCGTTGCCGCGCTGGTTCCCGGAGCGGCCCCGGCGCTCGAAGTCGTTGGCGTTGCCAACCCGGCGCTGCGGACGGTGCCACTGACGCTGACCGTCGCCGGCAAGCCGTTGCATTATACCGTCGAAGTCGCCGCAACGCCGCTCGAGCAAAATCGCGGCCTGATGTTCCGCACGCACATGGCGCGCAACCACGGCATGATCTTTCCATTCGTGCCGCCGCGCCCAGCGTCGTTCTGGATGGAAAACACCGTCCTGCCGCTCGATCTGATTTTCATTGCGCCCGATCAGCGCGTGCTGACGATTGCCGCGAATGCGACGCCCTATTCGCGCGACCTGATCGATTCAGGCGGCGTGGTTGCGGCCGTGCTCGAACTCAACGCCGGGGTGGCAGCGCGGATCGGGCTCAAGCCCGGCGACCGCGTCGATTACACGCTGCCCCGGTAGCGGCCTTGCACTTGCGCGCGGTTTCGGGTTGAACCCGCGCATGAGCCTGTTGTTGAATATCTTTACGTGGTGGCTTGGGCCAACCTTTGGCACGCGGCTGTTTACGCGCCGCTTCGGCCACGAAGTCGGCCGCGACGATCAGGGCAATATCTATTACCGCGCCAAAGCGGGTGCCGCCGACCGCCGCTGGGTGATCTATAACGGCGTTCCCGAGGCGAGCCGGATCCCGCCCGAATGGCATATCTGGCTCCACAAGACCGTCGCGACCACCCCCGCCGAAGCGCCGCTCAAGCCGCGCGTCTGGGAAAAGCCGTGGCAACCCAACCTGACCGGAACGCCCGCCGCGCACGCGCCGTCGGGCAGCCTTGCTGTGACCGGCACGCGGGCGCGGACGACGGGCGACTATCAGGCATGGACCCCGGAGTAACGCATGCGGGCGCTGTTCAAGGAAAACGTCATCGAGTCGTTGATCGGCCTGCTGGTGCTGATCGTCGCGATCTGGTTCGTGCAGTTCGCCTATCAGCGCACCGAACGCGGCGGCCGGGGTGACGGCTATCTGCTGTCGGCGCGCTTTCCCAATTCGACCGGCGTCACTGTCGGCACCGATGTGCGGATTTCGGGCATCAAGGTCGGCACCGTCACCGCGCAGCGGCTCGACCCGGCATCGTTTCAGGCGGTGATGCAGCTGTCGGTGGCGAACGCCATTCGCCTGCCCGCCGATACCAGCGCCGCGATCACGTCCGAAGGCCTGCTCGGCGGCAACTATATTTCGCTGATCCCGGGCGGCGACCCGACGATGCTCAAGCCCGGTGCCGAGATTGCCGACACGCAGGGCGCGCAGGACCTGATGGGGCTCGTCGGGTCGTTCATCAACAAGACCGGCAGCTCGGCGAACGCCGCCCCCGCCGCAGCGCCAGCCGCGCCAAAGCCGTGATGCTGCTCGTCGCGCTTGCGTCAGCAGCGGTTGCGGTGCCGCCGCCGCCGGCGCGCGCGGTCACGCCCGTCGCCGAACGCGTCGCGGTGCTCGGCGCGCTCAACAAGCGCAACGGCCAGCTTCAGCAGTTCGAGCTGAAACCCGGTGGCAGCGCGGTGTTCGGGGCGCTGACGATCCGGCTGCGCACCTGCGAGACGACGCCGCCGTGGGAAGCGCGGCAGACCGCGGCGTTCGTGCAGGTCGACGAGGCGGTGGTGCAGCCGCGCACGGCGCAGGGCAACGCACCGCCGGCAGCCAAGCGCATCTTTTCGGGCTGGATGTTCGCCGAAAGCCCATCGCTCAACCCGCTGACCGATGCGCTTTACGACGTCTGGGTCAAAAGCTGCACGATGCGCTTTCCCGACAGCGCGCCCGACCCGGCGGTTGTGAAGCCGAGGCCGTCGATCGCGGCGAAATCGCCGACGCCGGCGAGCGCCCCGGCCAACTGAGCCTTATACGCGCGGCGCGGTACCTCGATGGCCCCAAAGCGCGCCAGATGTTCGGTCAGGAACTGCGTGTCGAGCAGCGTGAAGCCGCCGATCCGCAACCGCACCACCAGCGCCGCAAGCGCCACCTTCGAGGCGTCGCGCACCCGCGTGAACATGCTTTCGCCAAAAAACGCCGCGCCCAGCTTGACGCCGTACAGCCCGCCGACCAGCGCGCCGTCGATCCAGCATTCGACCGAGTGCGCGTTGCCCTGCGCGTGCAGCGCGGTATAGCCGTCGAGGATTGCCGGGTTGATCCAGCTGTCGGGCCGCCCCTCGACGGCGGCGGCGCAACCGCGCATGACATCGGCAAAGGCGCGGTCGGCAGTGATCTCGAACCGTTCGGCCTTGAGCACGCGCGCGAGGCTGCGCGGCAGATGAAACGCGTCGAGCGGCAGCACGCCACGCTGTTTCGGTTCGACCCAGAACACGTCATCGGCAGCGGCATTTTCCGCCATCGGAAACACGCCGAGCGCGTAGGCGCGCAGCAGCAGGTCCGGACCCAGTTGCAACGGCGCTGCTTACCCCACCCAAAGCGGTGGGCGGCGACGGTGCCAGCCGACGATGTGTTCGAGCTCATATGCCAACTCGAGCAGTACCCGCTCGCCACCCGGGCGGGTCGTGAACTGCATGCCGATCGGCAGACCGTCGCGGCCGAACCCCATCGGCAGGCTGATCGCGCACGCGCCGCTGGCGTTCTCGATCGGCGTATAGGCGACATAGCGCGCCAGCTCGGCACTCAGCGCGTCATAGTTTTTGAGCGGCGACAGCTCGCCGATCACCACCGTCGGCGTGCCGAGCACCGGCGTCATCAGCACGTCATAGCGGTCGAACTGCGCGGTGTATTGGCGCTCGAGCAGCTGCAGCGCGGCAATCGCAGCGTCGATATCGCCCGGCGTAAACCGCATGCCATGCGCTGCCCAATCGAGCGTCAGCGGCTCGACGTCCTTTGCCGTCGGCGCGTGGCCCAGCACGGCTGCGGCAACCTTGAGCCGCCCCGCCGCGCCCGAACTCCACAGCGCCTCGAATGCGGCTGCGACCGCGGCGCCGTCGAAGGCCGGCGGCGCATCGACCAGCTTGTGGTGCGCCTTGGCGAGCAGATGGCGGCTGCGCTCGAACACTGCTGCCACATCGGCGTGCGGCTCGACGCCGATGGCGGACGCGCGCGCCAGGCCGATGCGCAGCCGGTGCTTGCTTGCGCCGGTGACCAATCCGACCGGAGGATATATGGTATCGCTGCTGGCTTCGCATGCCGCAAGAAACGCCGCGGTGTCGCGGACGGTGCGGCTGAGGCAGCCCTGCACGCCGAAATCGGTAACCTTGCGCGCGTTGGTTTCGCCCGCCATCCGGCCGCGCGACGGCTTGAGACCGACCAGCCCGCAGCATGATGCCGGAATGCGGAGCGAGCCGCCGCCGTCATTGCCATGCGCGATCGCCACCACCCCGGCTGCCACCGCCGCCGCCGATCCGCCCGACGAGCCGCCGCTCGACCGGTCGAGCCGCCACGGGTTGCGCGTCGGCCCGGTCAGCAGCGCCTCCGAGGTGGGCAGCAGGCCGAATTCGGGCAGGGTCGAGCGCCCGATCGAGACCAGACCGGCATGCTCGATCGCCGTGATGATCGGCGCGTCCGTCACTCCGATGCGTCCGCGCAGCGCGCGGCAGCCGCTGGTCCACACCAGCCCGGCCTGTTCGACATTGTCCTTGATCAGCGTCGGCACGCCCGCCAGCGCGCCGGTCGCGTGCATCGCCGCAGCGCGTGCGCGGTCGTAATTCGGATGCGCCACCGCGTTGAGCAGCGGGTTCGCTTTGTCGAGCCGGGCGATCGCGGCGTCGACCAGTGCGGCAGCGGTGACCCGCCCGCTGCCGACGGCGGCGGCCTGCGCGACGGCATCGGCCCGTTTTGCGCGCTTTGCTTCGACCCCCGACAGCGGGGCCAGTGCCGCGAGCACCGCGCCCGCCTCGATGAAACGCCGCCGCGAAACTTCGGTCATTGCTGCCCCTTCGTCACTGCCCCCCGGCGCGCTTTGCCAACCAGCGTTCGAGCCATTTGATCGAATAGTCTCCCGCCGCAAACTCCGGGTCTTCGACCAGCGCCTGATGCAACGGGATCGTCGTCTTGACGCCGAGGATGACATATTCCTCAAGCGCGCGCGCCATCCGGCGCAGTGCATCGTGCCGCGTTGCGCCGTGCACGATCAACTTGGCAACCAGGCTGTCGTAATAGGGCGGGATGCGGTAGCCGGCGTAGAGCGCGCTATCGACGCGCACATCGAGCCCGCCGGGGGCAAGGTAATCGGTAACGCGGCCCGGCGACGGCACGAACGTCGCGGCGTCCTCGGCGTTGATCCGGCACTCGATCGCGTGACCTGCAAAGCGCACATCGGCCTGCGTGACCGACATCGGCAGTCCCGACGCGACCCGGATCTGTTCGCGGACGAGGTCGATGCCGGTGATCGCCTCGGTCACCGGATGTTCGACCTGCAGCCGGGTGTTCATCTCGATGAAATAGAACTGGTTGTTTTCGTACAGGAACTCCATCGTACCGGCACCGCGGTACTGCAGCTTTGCCACCGCCTGGCGAACGATCTCGCCCATTTCGGCGCGCACCTGCGGCGTCAGCGCGGGCGACGGTGCCTCCTCGAGCACCTTCTGGTGACGGCGCTGCAGCGAGCAGTCGCGTTCGCCGAGGTGGACCGCGCCCCCCTTGCCGTCGCCAAACACCTGAAATTCGATGTGGCGCGGCTCGCTGAGATATTTCTCGATATAGACGGTGTCGTCGCCGAATGCGGCCTTCGCCTCGGCCTTGGCCTGCGCCATCAGCGACCCGAGCGAGTCGGCATCGGGGATGACCTTCATGCCGCGCCCGCCGCCGCCCGACGCGGCCTTGACCAGCACCGGATAGCCGATCGTCGCTGCCACCGCCTGCGCTTCGGCAACGCTGGTCACCGGGCCGTCGCTGCCGGGCACCAATGGCAGCCCAAGGCTGGCCGCGGTGCGCTTGGCTTCGACCTTGTCGCCCATCTTACGGATGTGTTCGGGATCGGGCCCGATCCAGATGATGTTATGCTCCTCGACGATGTCGGCGAAGCGCGCGTTTTCGGACAGGAAGCCATAGCCCGGATGGATCGCATCGGCCTGCGCGATTTCGGCGGCCGAGATGATGTTGGGGATGTTGAGATAGCTGTCGGTGGCGCTCGGCGGCCCGATGCAGATTGCTTCGTCGGCCAGCCGCACATGCATCGCGTCCGCATCGGCGGTCGAATGGACCGCCACGGTCTTGATGCCCATTTCGCGGCACGCACGGTGGATGCGCAGCGCGATCTCGCCGCGATTGGCGATCAATATCTTGGCGATGGTCATTCGATGACGATCAGCGGCTCGTCATATTCGACCGGCTGCTCGTTGATGACGCAAATCCGCACCACCTTGCCGGCCTTGGGCGCGGTGATCGGGTTCATCACCTTCATCGCCTCGATGATCAGCAGCGTTGCCCCCGCCGCGACCGACTGGCCGACTTCGACATAGTTTTTGGCTCCCGGCTCGGGCGTCAGATAGGCCGTACCGACGATCGGCGACCGGACCAACCCCGGATGCTTACGGAAATCATCGGCAGCGGCGGGCGCTGCGGCCTCGGCCGCCAGCGGTGCGGCGGCAGCGGCGGGCGCTGCGGCAACCGGTGCCGCGACCACCGCGAGCTGGCGCACCACGCGCACCCAACGGTCGCCATCGGCAACTTCGATCTCGCTCAAATTGGTCGAATCGAGCAATTCTGCCAGTTCGCGCACCAGCGCGGTATCGACTCGCATCGCTTGCTTGGTCGTTTCGTCCATCGGCCCCTCTGGATGAATTGCGTGCGAACCCTAGTGTCAGAACGTCGCAATGGCGTCCAGCGCCAGCACATAGCCAAGTGCGCCGAAGCCGGAGATCGTCGCGCGGGCGACCGGTGCGATAAAGCTGTGGTGGCGAAATGCCTCGCGTGCGGCGGGGTTCGACAGATGCACCTCGATAACCGGAACGGCGATCGCCTTGATCGCGTCGTGGAGCGCCACCGATGTGTGCGTCAGCCCGGCGGCGTTCAGGATGACGGCGCGAACCTCGCGGCTGGCGGCCTCGTGCAGCCAGTCGATCAGATGCCCTTCGTGGTTCGACTGGCGCAGGTCGATGCTGAGGCCAAGCGTCGCGGCACGGTCCTCGAGCATCATCGCAATGTCGTCGAGCGTGTCGTCGCCATAGATGTCGGGCTCGCGCGTGCCGAGCAGGTTGAGGTTCGGGCCGTTGAGCACGAAGACGAGGGAGGTGGCATCGGTCATGGGCGTCGTTATATGGAGAATGCCCGCGCCTTCCTACCCCTCTCCCGTCCGGGGCGTGGGCGGCGTGAAGTAAGGACCCCCATGACCGACCCGATCACCATCACGCTGAACGGCGACCCCCGCCGGGTTGCATTCCCCGCTACCGTCGGCACCCTGCTTGCCGAACTTGGGCTCGATGCCGCGAAGGTGGCGGTCGAGCGCAACCGCGCCATCGTGCCGCGCTCGACGTTTGCGGCGCAGCCGCTGGATGCGGGCGACCGGCTTGAAATCGTGCATTTCGTCGGCGGCGGTCAGGACGCGGCAGCCGACGGCGACGACGACGGCTGGACGGTGGCGGGGCGGCGCTTCGGTTCGCGGCTGATCGTCGGGACCGGCAAGTACAAGGACTATGCGCAGAACGCCGCCGCGGTCGAAGCGTCGGGCGCTGAAATCGTCACCGTCGCGGTCCGCCGCGTCAATGTCACCGACCGGTCGCAGCCGATGCTGACCGATTTTATCGACCCGAAGAAATACACCTATCTGCCCAACACGGCGGGGTGTTTCACCGGCGACGACGCGGTGCGGACGCTGCGGCTGGCGCGCGAGGCGGGCGGCTGGAACCTCGTCAAACTCGAGGTGCTGGGCGAGGCGCGGACGCTGTACCCCGACATGGCCGAAACGCTGCGGGCGACCGAAATCCTGGTCAAAGAGGGCTTTGAGGTGATGGTCTATTGCGCCGATGACCCGATCGCCGCCAAGCGGCTCGAGGAGCTGGGGGCGTGCGCGATCATGCCGTTGGGCGCGCCGATCGGGTCGGGGCTGGGGCTGCAGAACCCGGTGATGATCCGGCTGATCGTCGAGGGCGCGAAGGTGCCGGTGCTGGTCGATGCGGGCGTCGGCACTGCGTCCGATGCCAGCGTCGCGATGGAGCTCGGCTGCGACGGCGTGCTGATGAATACCGCGATCGCCGAAGCGAAAGACCCCGTTCGCATGGCGCGCGCGATGAAACTTGCGGTCGAAAGCGGGCGGCTGGCGTACCGCGCCGGACGCATGCCGAAACGCCGCTATGCCGACCCGAGCTCGCCGCTGGCGGGACTGATTTGATCGAGCTTGCTGCCGCGCGCGTCATCCTGATCGGTGGCGTCAGCGGCAGCGGCAAATCACATTATGCCAGCCGCCTTGCAGCGCAGTTGCCCGGCCATGCGCTGGTCAGGCTCGACTGGACGTATAATGCGCTGGTGGCGACGGGTGCGCGGCATCCGCGCCGCAAGATGGCAAAGCTCGCGCCCGCGCTGGTCGCCGAAATCATTGCGGGCGGCGAACCGGCGATCATCGACGGTGGCTGGATCGAGCCGCGCGCCTGGGCGCGGCTGGTGGCCGGGCGCAGCGATTGCCGCGCGCGGTTTCTGGGCTATCCGGCGATCGATCCGGACGGCCTGATCGCGCGGCTCGCCACCACTGGTCACTGGCTGGGCACGCCCGAGGCGGCGACGCGCGGCTTTCTGCGGCGGCAGATCGCGCATAGCGCCGAACAGCAGCGGCGCATCGGCGGCAGCACGGTTGCCGATTTCGTCGATGTCAGCGGCGGCTTTGACGCCGGCTAGGCCGTCAGCAGCCCGGCAAACTCGGCCAGCACGGCATCGTACAGGTCGCGCTTGAACGGCACGATCAGGCTGCTCAGCTCGGTGATGGTCGACCATCGCCAGCTGCGGAATTCGGGATGCTCGGTGGCGATGTTGATGTCGGCTTCGGTGCCGGTGAAGCGCATCGCGAACCATTTCTGGCGCTGCCCGGCGTAGCGGCCCTTCCAGATCGTCCCGATCAGCTCATCGGGCAGGTCGTAATACAGCCACTCGTTCGCCTCGGCGAGCAGTGCCGCCTTGGTGATGCCGGTTTCCTCGGCAAGTTCGCGGAACGCGGTGTCGATCGGGGCCTCGCCGGGGTCGATGCCGCCTTGGGGCATCTGCCACGCCTCGAGCTTCGAATCGAGCCGCTGGCCGACAAATACCTCGTTCGCGCCGTTGAGCAGCATGATGCCGACCCCGGGCCGATAGGGCAGGCCCGACGGATGCGCCTTCACGCCGCCGCCGGCGCTTCGGCGACGATCGCCTTCAGGTCGGCAAGGCAGGCGTGCAGGTCGCCCTGCGTGCTCGGGATCGCCGCGCGCAGGTTCATACAGCCATGAATCTGCCCGGCAGCCTCGCGGAACCGTACGGCGACGCCGTGCTGGATCAGCTTGGCGGCATAGGCGCGGCCCTGGTCGCGAAGCGGATCGAGGCCGCAGGTGAACACCACCGCCGGCGGCAATCCGGCAAGCGATTCGGCATGCAGCGGCGACGCATAGGGGTGCAGGAAATCGGGGCTGTCGCCCATGTAGTGCGTGGTGAACCACGCCATGCCGTCGCGGGTCAGCAGATAGCCCTCGCTGAATTCGGCCATCGAGCCGCCGTGCGCCGCCATGTCGACGCCGGGATAGATCAGCCATTGCGCGACGATCGGCGCGGCGAGCTTGCCGTGCAATTGCTGCGCGACCACCGCGGCAAGATTGCCGCCCGCGCTGTCACCGGCAACAACGATGCCAGTGACGGCATGGCCGATCTCCGCGGGCGAGGTCGCGGCCCATTCGGTCGCGGCAAGGCAATCCTCGGTCGCGGCGGGAAAGCGGTGTTCGGGGGCGAGGCGATAGTCGACCGACACCACCGTCATGCCGAGCCCGCGCGCGATTTCGGCGCAAAGCGGATCATGCGTGTCGAGATCGCCGATCACCCAGCCGCCGCCGTGGAAGAACAGCAGCACCGGGCCGGCGACAGCGTGCGCGGCATCGCTGTACACGCGCGCGGCAATCGCATGGCCGTGCGGCGACGGGATGCTGATGTCGGTGACATGCGCGATCGGCCCGCGCGGCAGTTCGGCGACCTGCCCCATCTGGAGCATCATGCCGCGCGCCACCGCAGGCTCGACTTCGTGCATCTGCGGACCCGGCACGCTCGCCAGCATCGTGAGCACGGTCTGAACGTCAGGGCGGATATAAGGCATGGTGGTCGCTCCCCAGGATTTCGCGCGATCATAGAGCGACGGGCCGGGCGCGCAACCGGCCAGCACGCAGGCGCCGGCCGGCCTGTCGGCGCGGTTACTTCAGCGTCAGTTCCTGCAGTTCCATATTGCCAAGGATTTTGCGCATCGGCGCGCGCTTGGCACCCGAAGCCTCGCCGGTGCGGCGGTCTTCCTTAAGCATCGCATTGAGCTTGGCCTCGAACGCCAGTTGCTGCGCCGTGGTCAGATAGTCCTTGGTGGTAAAGACCAGGTACAAATCGGGCTCACCGGCACGCCGTTGATTGACCGACAGCACATGATAGCTAAGCTCGACGCCCTCCTTGATGCCGAACTCATGCTCTTTCTTGAACTTGTCGGCGAGGAAATCCATGTAGTTTTCGAACTGCCCGTCCTCGATGTGAACGGCGGTGACGTACCACAGCGGCCCCGGCGTATAATGCGAATCGCTCTGCGCCAGCGCCGGCGATCCAACTGCGGTCAGCAATGCGGCGGCGCAAACGGCGCGCAAAATCTTGATCGACATTCGTGATGCTCCTTGAAGGCGACACCGACCCCGGCGCGCATGGCAAGACATTTTCGCCGCGCAACTGAAACACCCGGCGAGCATACGACATTTTGTCACACTAACCAATAATTAACGTGATCAACGACCGATTGCCCCGGCGCGGGCGCGCTCCTACGATCGCCACTGGCCGCCGGGGGCAGCAGGCCGGGGAGCGTGGAATGCGACATCTGTGGCGCGCGGTGACACTGGCAGCGCTGCTGCTGGCGGTGCCGGTGCAGGCGCGGTGGCTGCGCGCCGATACCCCCAATTTTATCCTGTACAGTGAGGGGTCCGAAACATCGCTGCGCGACTATGCGAAGGTCGTCGAGGATTATGACGCGCTGCTGCGCGGACTGTTCAAGGTCGAACGGCAAGCGTCGCCAAATCGGCTGACGGTTTTTCTGGTCAGCAACGTCGACGACCTGCGGCGCTTTACCGACCTGCCGCCTGCCGCGGTCGGGGTGTACCACGCGACCGCCGGCGGCATCGAGGCGTTGGTGGTCCGCGGCGCGATCGCCGAAGGCATCGATGGACGCGAAGTGCTGCTGCATGAATATGCGCATCATTTCATGCTGCAGTATTTTCCGTCGAATTATCCGGGGTGGTACATCGAGGGGTTCGCCGAATATCTGATGACCGCCAAGTTCAAGCCCGACACGATCGAGGTCGGCGGGCTCAACCTCAATCGCGGGCGGTGGCTGGCAAACGGCAACTGGCTGACGATCGGCGAAATCCTCAACGGCGAGCCCAGCGCGTTCAGTGGCGAACGCAATGCGATGTTCTATGCGCAAAGCTGGCTGCTGGTGCACTATGTCTATCGTGATCCGGCGCGCAGCGCGGCGCTCAAAGCGTATTTGGACGCGGTGCTCAAGGGCACGCCGCCCGACACCGCGTTCAAGGCGGCGTTCAAGGTCAGCTATGCGCACATGGCGGCCGACCTGCACACTTATTACGAGCGCCAGATGACCTACACGCGGATGACTCGCAAAAGTCAGGCGGCTCCGGTGGCGATCACGATCAGCGCGCTGCCGGCGGCTGCCGACAAGCTGCTGCTCGAGGAGGCACGGCTGACGATTGGCGTCGGCCAGCGTTTCCGGCAGCCGCTGCTTGCCGCAGTGCGCCGCGATGTCGCCAAATTTCCCGGCGATCCGTTTGCCGCGCGCGTCGCGGCGCAGGCCGAAGTCGAGATCGGCGACCGACCGGCCGGACAGGCGATGCTCGATACGCTGCTGGCCGGCGACGGCAAGGCCGATGCGCAGCTGCTGTATCTCCGCGGCATGAGCGAGCTCGCCGCTGCCGAGCACGACGCGACGGGGACGGCGCAGCACCGCACGCAGGCGCGCCGGTTTTTCAGCCGCGCGCACAAGCTCGATCCCGACCAGTTCCAATCGCTCTATCGCTATGCCGAAACGCTTTCCGATGGCAGCAAGCCGACCGAAAATACGCTCAATGTCATGCTGCTCGCGCATCAACTCGCGCCGCAGGTCAATGCGATCACGGTGAATACCGCCGCGATGCTGGCATCGTCGGAGCGGTTTGCCGAAGCGCGGCTGCTGCTCGAACCGGTGGCGCACAGCCCGCACGGCGGCAGCGACGCCGAACGCGCGAAAGCGATGCTCGACCATTTGCCGCCACCTGCTGCCGCGCCTGCTGCTGCGCCGGCGACCGCGCCAACGGCGGCGCCGTAGCCCGCCCATTGTTCGCGTTCGTCCATCACCCGTCCTATGTCGCGCCGCTGCCGCCGGGGCACAGCTTTCCGATGGACAAATACGGCCTGCTGCTGCCCGCGCTCGCCGAGCTGGGCGTGGTGTATACGCGGCACACGCCTGCGCCGATGCCGCGCGCCGCGATCGCTGCGGTGCACGACGCGGACTATGTCGCGGCGGTGTTCGACGGCACGCTGAGCGCCGAGGCGCAGCGCCGGATCGGATTTCCGGTGACGCCGGCGATGCTGTTGCGGTCGCGTTATGTGATCGGCGGCACCTATCTTGCCGCGCGGCTCGCGCTCGCTGGCGGCTTTGCGGTCAACAGCGCGGGCGGCAGCCATCATGCGCTGCCCGACGGCGGCGCGGGCTATTGCGTGTTCAACGACCTTGCCGTCGCCGCGCAACGCCTGCTGGCGGAGGGGCATGTCGCGCGGCTGATGATCGTCGATCTCGACGTGCATCAGGGCGACGGCACCGCGGCGATCTTCGCCGGGCGCGACGATGCGATCAGCTTTTCGATGCATGCCGCAAAGAACTTTCCGGTGCGCAAGCAACGCTCGACGCACGATGTCGAATTGCCCGACGGGGTGGGCGACGCGGCGTATCTGGCGACGCTTGCTGCCGAACTGCCGCCGCTGCTCGATCGCTACCGGCCCGCGCTGGTGCTGTACCAGGCGGGCGTCGATCCGCATGCCGATGACCGGCTTGGGCGGCTGTCGCTCAGCGATGCCGGGCTGGCGGCGCGCGAGGCATTCGTGGTGCGCGCCTGCGCCGCGCGCGGCATTGCGCTCGCGACCACGCTCGGCGGCGGTTACGGTGCCGATGTGGCTGCCGTGGCGATGCGTCACGCGCGCAGCATTGCAGCAATGGGCGCGACCTTTGCGGCGCTATGACAAAATCTTCTTTGCCCGGCCCGCCGTGCAGGCGTACTACGCGCGCCATTGGTTGCATGTGGAAGTATGAATGGCGACGGCGTTCAAGACGGTTTCGAACGATAACGACGGCCCCCATAAGGAACAGACCCAGGCGGAAGCGGTTGTCGTCCGCTTTGCCGGCGACAGCGGCGACGGGATGCAGCTGACCGGGGGTCAGTTCACGCTGTCGACCGCGCTGGCGGGCGAAGATTTTTCGACCTTCCCCGATTTTCCTGCCGAAATCCGCGCGCCGCAGGGCACGACCTTCGGTGTCTCGGCGTTCCAGATCAACTTCGGCTCGATCGACATCGATACCGCCGGCGATGCGCCCGACGTGCTGGTCGCGATGAACCCGGCGGCGCTCAAGACCAACGTCCGCGACCTGCGCCACGGCGGGCTGGTGATCGCCGACACCGGCGAGTTCACGGCGCGCAACCTCGCCAAGGCGGGCTATGACGTCAGCCCGATCGACGACGGCAGCTTGGGGCGCTGGCAGGTGCTGGCGTTCGATATTTCCAAGCTGACGCTCGAGGCGGTCAAGCCGTTCGGGCTGGGCAATAAAGAGGCGCTGCGCTGCAAGAACATGTGGACGCTGGGGCTGGCGCTCTGGATGTTCGACCGCGACCGCGCGCCGCTGACCGCGTGGCTGCGCAGCAAATTCGCCAAGAACCCGGTGCTCGCCGATGCCAATATCGCCGCATTGAACGCCGGGCATGCGTACGGCGAGACCGCCGAAATCGGCGGGCCGTTGAAGCAGTTCAAGGTCGATCCCGCCGTCAGCGCGCCGGGCTTTTACCGCACCGTGACCGGCGGTGAGTCGCTGGCTTTGGGGCTGGTTGCAGGCGCAAAGCTCGCCGGGCTGCCGATGTTCTTCGGCTCGTATCCGATCACGCCCGCGTCGCCGATCCTGCATGCGCTGGCAAAGCTCAAGGAATTCGGCGTCACCACCTTTCAGGCGGAGGACGAGATCGCCGCAATCTGCTCGGCGATCGGCGCAAGCTATGCCGGGCAGCTCGGCATCACCTCTTCGAGCGGCCCGGGCATTGCGCTCAAGGGCGAGGCGATGGGGCTGGCGATCATCACCGAACTGCCGCTGGTCATCGTCAACTCGCAGCGCGGCGGGCCGTCGACCGGGCTGCCGACCAAGACCGAACAAAGCGACCTGTATCAGGCGGTCTATGGCCGCAATGGCGATGCGCCGATGGTCGTGCTGTCGGCACGCTCACCGAGCGACTGCTTCGACGTGGCGATCGAGGCGTGCCGGCTGGCGACGCAGTTCATGACGCCGGTGCTGCTGCTCACCGACGGCTATATTGCCAACGCCGCCGAGCCGTGGCTGGTGCCCGACATGGACGACTATGCGCCGTTCCCGGCGGTATTTCACACCGCGTTGCCGGCGACCGGCAAGGTCGCGCCTTATGTGCGCGATCCCGCGACGCTCAAGCGCCCGTGGATCAAGCCCGGCACGCCGGGGCTGATGCACCGCATCGGCGGCATCGAAAAAGGCTATGGCACCGGCCACATCAATTACGAGGGCGACAACCATCAGCGCATGACCGATGCGCGCCACGACAAGATCGAGGGGATTGCGAACTTCATCCCCGAACAGGCGGTCGAACAGGGTGCCGCCGGCGGCAAGCTGGTGGTGGTCGGCTGGGGATCGACCTATGGTCCGATCCGCAAGGGTGTTCAGCGCGCGCGCGCCAAGGGACATGACGTCAGCCACGTCCATATCCGCCACATCTGGCCGCTGCCGAAGAACCTTGGCGAATTGCTCAAGGGCTTCGACAAGGTGCTGGTCCCCGAAATGAACACCGGCCAGCTCAAGACCGTGCTGCGCGATCAGTTTCTGATCGACGCCAAGCCGCTCAACAAGGTCACCGGCCACCCGTTCAAGATCGCCGAGATCGAAGCGGCGATCGAGGAGATGCTGAAGTGAACGCCGTCACCCCCATTACCCGTCCCGAGGACTGGGCGACCGATCAGGAAGTGCGCTGGTGCCCCGGCTGCGGCGACTATGCGATCCTGAAGGCGGTGCAGCGCACGATGCCCGAGATCGGCGCGACGCGCGAAAACACCGTGTTCGTCAGCGGCATCGGCTGCTCGTCACGGTTTCCCTATTATATGGAGACCTACGGCTTCCACACCATCCACGGCCGCGCGCCGGCGGTGGCGACCGGGGTCAAGCTGGCGAATCCCGAGCTCGACGTGTGGATCATCACCGGCGACGGCGACGGCCTCAGCATCGGCGGCAACCACATGCTGCACCTGTTGCGGCGCAACCTCGACGTCCAGGTGCTGCTGTTCAACAACGAGATCTACGGCCTGACCAAGGGGCAATATTCGCCAACGTCGCGTGTCGGCACCAAATCGCCGACGACGCCGTTCGGCTCGGTCGAGCGCCCGGTCAGCCCGTGCGCATTTGCGCTGGGGGCGGGCGCGCGGTTCGTCGCGCGGACGATCGACACCGCGCAAAAGGCGATGCCCGAAATCCTGAAAAGCGCGCACGCGCACAAGGGCGCGAGCTTTGTCGAAATCTTCCAGAACTGCATCGTCTATAACGACGACGTGTTCGCCGACTTCACCGCGAAGAAAAGCGCGCCCGCGAACCAGTTGCACCTGGTGGACGGCGCACCGATGCTGTTCGACGGCGGCGCGCGCGGGATCGCGTTCGACGCCGCCGCGATGGCGCTGCGCGTTGTCGACATCCTCGACGGCGACAGTTCGGGCGTGCTGATCCATGACGTGTCCAGCAAGCTGCAGGCGCAGCTGTTGGTGGACATGCCGTTCGGGCCGTTCCCGATGGCGCTCGGCGTGATCTACCACAACCCCGCGCCGTCATTCGAAGCGGCGGTGACGTTGCAGAACGCCACGGTATCGATGGGCAAGTCGACCGACCTCAACGCGCTGCTGCGCAAGGGCCAAAGCTGGGAAGTCAGCCCGCGCGAGTGATCGTGCGGCGGCCGCGCGTACTCGTCGTGCAATGCTGAGCGCCGTGGCCGACCATCCGCACGACCCGGCCGCGCTGATTGCGCGGGTGGCTGCCGGTGACCGGCAGGCGTTCGTCGTGCTGGTCGGGCAGTTATATGGCAATGCGCTCCGCGTCGCGACCAAGGTGCTCGGCTCGCGGACCGATGCCGAGGATGCGGTGCAGGGCGCGCTGACCAAATTATGGACCGAGGCGCACCGCTTCGAGCCCGGGCGCGGTTCGGTCGAGGGCTGGTTCCGGCGCATCCTGATCAACCTGTGCCTCGACCGGCGGCGCAGTTTCCGCGTCGTCCAGCCGCTCGAAACCGCCGCCGAAGTCGCGTCAGCAGACCCGACGCCGTTCGAGGCGGCGGTCGCTGCGGCGCGCAGCCGCCGGATCGATGCCGCAATGGCGCGGCTCAATCCGCGCCAGCGCGCCGCCATCATGCTGTTTCACGGCGAGGGCGCGAGCATGGCCGAAGTCGCGCAGGCACTCGACACCACGCCCAAGGCGGTCGAGGGATTATTGGCTCGCGCACGTACAGAATTAAGTATGCTGTTAAGCAGTGACCGGACGGAGATATGACGACGATGGATGCCAATCGTGCTGCCGACATCATCGCTTCCTATGGCGGCGATGCGGCGCGCTGGCCTGACGACGAGCGCGCCGAGATGCTGCAGCTGATTGCGCAGCATCCGACGCTCGCCGCGCAGCATGCCGCCGCGGCTCGCCTCGACGGCATGCTGTCGGCATGGGCGGCGGGATCGGTCGGCGTCGACAGCGATGCTGCCGCCGCTGCGACTCGCGTGCTGGCGATGCCGGTGGCGCAGCATCGGCGCGGCACGCCGTGGCGGTGGTGGGCCGGAACCGGCGTTGCCGCCGCGATCGCGCTCGGCGTGGTACTGGTCAATCCCGCCGCGTCCCCGCCGCATGTCGTGGCGGCGCATCACCAGATTTCAGACGATCAGGCGTTCGCGATGGTGTTCACCCCGACGCTCGACGAGGATAACTCGATATGACGACATGGGTTCGTAGTGCCGCGCTGGCGCTGCTGTTGACGGGGGCGGCCCCGGCGTTCGCGCAGGCGGCCGACGGTGGCGGCATGCACGGTGCACGCCCCGAGGGGCCACGCGCCGAGATGTTCGCTGCGATGAGCGAGCCCGGGCGCGCCACCATGCTTGCCGCAATGCGCGGGATCGACATGAAAGCGAGCGCCGCCGAGGTGAAGGCCGCGCGCGACCGCATGCTCGCGGTGCTCGATGCCGAACGGCTCGACCCGGCGGCGCTGCGGCACGCGATGGAAGACGAGCAGCATGCGGTCAACGCGCAGCGCGACAAGCGCCAGACCGCAATGCTAACGGCGTTTCAGCAGCTGTCGCTTGCCGACCGCCGCGCGTTCGTCGCCGATGCGCGGCAGCTGCGTGAACGCGTCGAAAACCGCAACGCCCAGATGCAGCAGCGCCGAATCGGTGCCGCGATCGGGCTGATGCCGCCGCCGAAGTAAGCGCGTCAGCCGGGCCGATAGCCGGTCTGGCGGTCGATCTCCTGCCACAGCAGCGTGCCGAGCCGCGCCGCGACCGCGCCCGGCCTGCCGCTGCCGATCGGCGTTCCGTCGAGCATCGTCACCGGCAGCACCGGCGCGGTGGTCGAGGTCAGCAGCAGTTCGGTTGAGGCGTGCGCCTGCACCAGTGTCAGCGCGCGCTCGACCACCGCAATGCCGTCGGCGCGCGCCAGCCGCAGCACGGTATCGCGCATCACCCCGGGCAGGATGCGCGGCGAGAGCGGCGGCGTGACCAGCGTGCCGTCCTCGACTGCCCAGATATTGGTCGAGCTGCCCTCGGCGACCACGCCGTCGGCACCGATTAGCACCGCCTCGAACGCGTGTCGGTCGCGCGCTGCCTGCTTGGCGAGCACATTGGCCAGCAGCCCGGTGGTCTTGATATCGCAGCGGCCCCAGCGTTGGTCGGCGACGGTGACGACGCTGACCCCGGCGGCTTGCTGCGCAACGCGCTGCGCGAAATCGAACGGCCGCACGGTCATCACCAGCGTCGGCCGAATGCCGGTGGGAAAGGCATGGTCGCGCTTGGCGACGCCGCGGGTCACCTGGATATACAGCAGCGCCTCGCGCGCGCGGTTGGCGGCGAGCAACCGCCGCGCCACCAGCGTCAGCGCCGCGCCGGTCATCGGTTCGGCGATCGCCAGCGCGCTCAGATTGCGCGCCAGCCGCGCCAGATGCTGCGGCCAGTCGAGCAGTTGCGCGTTGAGCACCGCGCACACTTCATAAACGCCGTCGGCAAACTGGAAACCGCGATCCTCGACCGAGACTGCAGCGGTGTTGAGCGGCACGATCCGACCATCGACATAGGCAAGGCGCGGCATTTTGGAGCTTTCGCTAACGGGCAGGCGACGCGTCGTCGCAACTCGGGTTAATACGCGCATCATGGTATCGCAACAGGAGCCCGCGCGCATGGCCGAACCGCAGCTGATCTGGTTCCGCCAGGATTTGCGCCTTGCCGATCAGGCGGCGGTGGCGGCGGCGGCGGCGCGCGGCCCGGTCGCGGCGGTGTATGTGCTCGATGATGCCGCGGGCGGCGACTGGCGGATCGGTGCGGCGCAGCGATGGTGGCTGCACCATAGCCTGACCGCGCTCGCCGCCGATCTGGCGAAGCACCGGATACCGCTGGTCCTGCGCCGCGGCGACACCGTGGCCATCCTCGCCGAAATCGCCGCCGCAGTCGGCGCGTCGACGGTGCATGCGCTCCACCATTATGAACCGTTCGCAGTCGCGCAACAGGCAGCGGTGGCGGCGCGGCTCGATCTGCAGCTGTACGACGGGAATTACCTGCTGCCGCCCGGCGCGGTGACGACCGGGGCAGGCGCACGCTACCGGATTTTCACGCCGTATTGGCGCGCGCTGCAAACGCTGCTGCCGCCCGCCCCGCCGCTGCCCGCGCCGCAGGCGATCGCCGCCGCGCCCGCACAGGACGGCGACCGGCTGACAGATTGGCAGCTGCTGCCGGTGCGCCCCGATTGGTCGGGCGGGTTCGACATCTGGACCCCTGGCAGCGCCGGGGCGGACGCGGCGCTGCAGGCGTTTGCGGCGGTGGCGCACGACTATGACTATGGCCGCAACATCCCCGGCGCGGCGCTGACCTCGCGGCTGTCGCCGCATCTGCATTTCGGCGAGATTTCGCCCGCTGCGGTGTGGGCCGCGGTCAGCGCGGCGGCAGGCGCGCGTGCCGAGCCGTTCCTGCGCGAACTCGGCTGGCGCGATTTTGCCGCGACGCTGCTCGACAGTTTCCCGGACTCGCCCGATCATCCGCAACGGGCGGCGTTCGAGCGGCTGGCGTTCACCGATGTCACCAGCCTCGACGGCGCCGAGGCGCTGCACGCGTGGCAGCACGGGCGCACCGGCTATCCGATCGTCGATGCCGGGATGCGTCAGCTGTGGGCGACCGGGTGGATGCACAACCGCGTGCGGATGATCGCAGCGTCGTTCCTGATCAAACACCAGTTGATCGACTGGCGGCACGGCGCGCGCTGGTTTTGGGATACGCTGGTCGATGCCGATCTGGGCAGCAATACACTCGGCTGGCAGTGGAGCATGGGGTCGGGCGTCGATTCGCAGCCGTTCTACCGGATCATGGCCCCGGTAACGCAGAGCGAAAAGTTCGACGCCGCCGGGCGCTATATCCGCCGCTGGGTTCCCGAGCTGGCCAAGGCATCCGATGCGGCGATCCATGCGCCGTGGCTGCACGGCGGCGTGCGCGGCTATCCGCCGCCGATCGTCGATCACGCGGCGGCGCGCGCCCGGGCGCTGGCGGCGTTTGCCGCCACGAAGGACTGAGCGCGGCTTGACCGATAACCTATCTGGTGGTATATCGCCATTCAATGTACCGATCCAGCGTCAAATACGAAACGGTTTTGGTCGCCGAATTTGAGTTTTACCGGGGCGCGCCAGTAAAGTTAGGGGGTTTAGCCTAGGCCGCGCGGGGCAGCGCCGCCGCCTCGGTACCGCCGACGATGTCGCCGTACAGCGCCATCAGCTTGGTGAAATGCGCGTCCGACGGGCCGACGAGCGTGGCCCCGGCGTGCGCGGCGGCGGTGCGCATCGCGGCTAAGTCGCGGCCGATCATCCGCACGATCGCGGCGGCTGCGGCGTCGGCGGTCGCGGGCGCATAGCTTTCGGCATAGGCCGGGCGGGCCAGCCCAGTGCAGCCGCCGAATGCCGGCACAATCAACGGCAGCCCGGCGCTAAGCGCTTCGCCGACGACCATGCCGAAGGTTTCGGAGGTCGATCCGTGCAGCAGGGCGTCGGCAGACGCCAGCAACCGCGCCAGTTCGGCGCGCTCGCCGACCTGCCCGAGCACGCAGACATTGGGCTTGCCGGCCGCTGCCCGATCGACCGCAGCTCGCGCCACCCCGTCACCGGCCAGCACGAAGCCGACCTTTTTCGCCGACATCGCATTGGCCCGTTCGACGGCGTCGATCAGCATCGGCCAGCGCTTTTCGGGATGATGCCGCCCGACGCCGAGCAGCAGCGTGGCATCTTCGCCCAGCCCGCAGCGCGCCAGCAGGTCGCGGCGCAGCGTGGCATCGCGCAGGTCGGGGCGGAACACGCTGGTCTCGACGCCCATCGGCACGACCACCGGCGGCGTCAGGCCATGATCGGTCAGCCGTTCGGCGATCCAGGTGCCGCCAACGACCGTGGCGTCGAAATGCCGGTGCAGCTTGCGGAGGTAGCTCCAGAACCATTCGAACAGCCGGTCGATCCGGGCGTGGCTGAAGCCCCAGCCGAGCCAGCGGTACGGATACGCCGCGACCGGCTCGACATGCAGGAACAGCACGCGCTTTGCTGCACCCGGCCAGCGCGCCGCGATCCAGCCGGCGCGCCACGGGGACGATGCCTCGATCAGGTCGGGCTGTTCGGCATCGAGCACGGCATGCACCGGCGCTGCATCCCAGAAGATATGATAGCGCTTGTCGAACGGCATGAACGGCGACTTCAGCCAGATGATGCGCCCGCTGCCGCGCTGCTCGACCCGGTCTTCGGGGCCGGGCGCGATGACGACCATCTCGTGACCCAGTGCCTGCGCGACCCGGATCTTCTGATCGACATAGGTCCGCACCCCGCCACCGCCGGGCGCATAGAATTCGGCAAGATCAACAATCTTCAAGGCAATACCCTGCGCCTGATCACGGTTAATGCGTCGGTAAACACCGCTCGCATGGCATGAATATGGCGCGGCTCAATAGGCGATGCGCGCGCCGTCCCAGGCGAATACTCCGCCGCTGTCGGCAGGCGTCAGCGTGTCGATGACGCGCAGCAAATGCGCGGCCGATACCGCTGACGTAAACAGCTGGTCGGCGGGCACCCGGCCCTGAAATGGCTTCGACAGCGGTGTATCGACTGTGCCCGGATGCAGCGCCACACAGACGCCGAGCCGGTTTTTGCGCGCATGTTCGATGGCGAGCGTGCGGATCAACTGGTTGAGCGCTGCCTTCGACGCGCGGTAGGCATACCAGCCCCCCAGCCGGTTATCGCCGATCGAGCCGACCCGCGCCGACAGCGCCGCGAACGCCGTCCGCCGGTCGGTGCGCAGCCGCGGCAGAAATGCCTGCGCGACCAACGCCGGGCCGGTGGCGTTGACGGCAAAGTTGAGCGCCAGCCGCGCTGCGTCGAGCTGGCGGATGTCACGCTCGGGATCGCGCAGCATGCCGGTCGCAACGATGACAAGGTCGAGATTGCCGACCGTAGCGCCTGCCGCGGTGATCGATGCCGGGTCGAGCAGGTCGAGGCGGCCGGGCGTGACCTTCGGGTGCGCCGGTGCGCCGCCATCGCGGCTGAATGCGGCGACCGCCGCGACATGCGTGCTCGCCGCCAGCGCCTCGATCAGTGCGGCACCGATCCCGCCTCCCGCGCCGATCACGGCAATGTTCAAGTCGGTTGAAAAGCTGGGAAGGATCATGCCCTTCTCTACACCGCCGCCCCGGTTTAAGCGCGGACCCGATGTCGCAGATCAGTCCTTTTCGAGCGTGCACTGCAGCGGGTGCTGGTGCTCGCGCGCAAAGTCCATCACCTGATTGACCTTGGTCTCGGCGACTTCATAGGTGAAGATCCCGCAGACCCCGACGCCGCGCTGATGAACGCTCAACATGACGCGCGTCGCGTCTTCGATGGTCATCCGGAAAAACCGCTGCAACGTCAGTACCACGAACTCCATCGGCGTATAGTCGTCGTTGAGCATCAGCACTTTGTATAGCGCCGGCTGTTTGGTCTTGGGCTTGGTTTTGGTGGCGACGCCGACGCCGGTGCGGCCGTCGTCACCGCCGCGGCCATCGTCATCCGGGCCGGCCATCGTCAATAATTGCGCCGTAAAGCTCATGGGTTCCGCCGTGCCAATGCTGAAATATGGACGCAATATACGGTGGCGCGCCCACGCTCGACAAGGGGTGCGCCAACGTGAAACGGGCGGAGGTTCGCACCCCCGCCCGCTTTGCCGATCAATAAGTCGGAAAAGACTTAGTGCTTGATCGTGTTGCTCATCGACGCGGCCATTGCCTTAACCTTGTCGGTCGTGGCGGTGGCGCTCTTCTGGATCGGCTCGAAAACTTCGCCGAGCAGCTTGACCATCGTTTCCGACAGCTTCGACATTTCGCTGATCGCGTGGTCGAACTGCGTCTTGGCAAAGTCGTTCTGGAGCTGCATCAGCTCGTTCGGCGTCTTGACCGTGGTCATGGCGCGCGCAGCAGCCGTCGTCTCTTCGAAGCTCTTGCGCGAGAAGTCGGCGACCTGGTGCGCGATCGCCTCCAGTCCCGAGGTGGCAACGCGCGACGAAGCGAGCATCGCCTCGACGTTGCCGCGGGCCACGCCGACGAGTTCGTCGACCTGCTTCATGCTATGCTCGACAGCGTCGCGCGACTTGGTGGCGAGCTGCTCCATCGTTGCCTTGCCCTGCGCCATGGCGTTCTCAGCCTGCGTGGTCATCGTCGTCTTCATCTGCTCGGCGCCGGTCTTCATGGCGTCAGCGGCGGTGGTGAAAGTATCGGCCATTGTGGGTTCCTTCGGTTTGAAAACAGGGGGTGGGGGTGACGAAACGTTCGGCGTTGGCGCGGGCGGCGGCATAACGGGTTGCGCTGCGGTTACCGGCACCGAAACCGCTGCTACGGGCGGCGTCGAAGCAGCTGCGGCGACGGTCGATGCGGCGGCGACCGGCGGCGCTGCTATCGGAGCAATCGCTTTCGCCACCGGCGCGATGACCGGTTTGATCATTGGCGCTTGGGCAACCGGCTTAGCAGGCGTCACAGTCAAAGCGGGCTTCGCTGCAACAGAGGGCGTTACGATTGGCTTGGGCGCAACTGCGATAGGCACCGGCGCGGCAGGTGCTGCCACACTTGCCGGTTTCACTACCTTGGGCTTTTTGATGTCGTTTGCCATCACTGTCTCCGCGTCATGCTGCAGTGCACAATAGTTGCAGTTGATGACTAATTCAAGTCATTCCATGCTGCACTGCACAAAATGCGCCGAGCCGAGTGCGCTAGGAGATATGCTGCGCGCGCTCGATCCCCGATTCGTTAAGCGTGCCGTCGATCTGTGCCATCAACCGGTCGAGTCCGTCCTGCGTCGTCGACTCGGCACGCGCGACGAGGACATCCTGCGTATTCGAGGCGCGGAGGAGCCACCAGCCGTCGCGGGTCGTGACCCGTGCGCCATCGGTGCCATCGACATCGGCACCGCTTGCGGCAAGCCGCGCGAGCACTTCGTCGACAACGACGAATTTGCGTTCTTCGGGGCAGGGGAACCGCATCTCCGGCGTGTTGACCAGCGCAGGCATTGCATCCTTGATTTGTGCGAGGCTGTGGCCCGACGCAGTGACTGCACGAAGCAGACGGACGCCGGCGTAAATGCCATCGTCGAAACCGTACCACTCATGTTTGAAGAACAGGTGTCCGCTCATCTCGCCAGCGAGAGGCGCGCCTGTTTCGATCATCTTCGCCTTGACGAGCGAATGTCCGGTTTTCCACATCAGCGGTATACCGCCCAGTTCTGCAATTCGTGCAAACAGCGCGCCGCTGGATTTGACGTCGGCGATGATCGTCGCGCCGGGTAGCGCCTTGAGCACTGGCTCGGCAAGAATGCCAAGTAGCTGGTCGCCCCAGATGACGCGGCCGCGCCCGTCGATCGCGCCAAGCCGGTCGCCGTCCCCGTCGAACGCAAGACCCAGATCGCACCCATGCGCGGCGACGGCACGCTTGAGATCCTCGAGATTATGTTCCTCGGTCGGGTCGGGATGATGGTTGGGGAAGTCGCCGTCGACTTCGGTGAACAGCGTATAATGTTTGCCCGGCAGGCGTTTGACGAGCTTGTCGATCACGGGGCCGGCGGCACCGTTGCCGGTGTCCCACGCAACGGTCATTGGCGCGCCGTCGAAATTGCGCAGCAACCGATCGACATAGCGGTCTTCGATATCGATTTCGGTGACCGTGCCGGTCCCCGTCTCCCAGTCGCCGGCCGCAGCAAGCACGCCGAGATTGGCGATGTCAGAGCCGAAAAACGGTCCGTGCCCCAGCATCATCTTGAAGCCGTTATAGTCGGGCGGATTGTGCGAGCCGGTAATCATCATGCCGCCGTCGGCGTTGAGCTCGTGCACCGAATAATACAGCATCGGTGTCGGCCCGAGCCCGATGTTGAGCGCGTCGCAGCCACTGGCGTTCAGCCCCGCGATCAATGCGGCAGCAAGCGCTGGCGATGAATGGCGACCGTCATAGCCGACCGCGACAGTCTTGCCGCCGGCGCGGCGGATGCGGGTCCCGAAACTGCGGCCTATTGCAGTGGCGTCCGCCTCGGTGAGCGTTTCGCCGATGATGCCCCGCGCATCATATTCGCGCAGCAGGGTCGGGTGAAAATGATGCGTCATCGGGGCTCCATTCGGGCAAGCAACAGGTCGCGTGCGGCGGTAACGCGCGATGCCAGCTCCGCGCTCCCGCCATGATCGGGATGGACCTGCGCAATCAGCCGCCGCCACGCCGCCTGCACGTCGGCGGCAGTTGCAGCCGAGGTCAGGCCGAGGATGGCGCGCGCCTCGGTGGGATCTCGTAAGTCTGCCCGTGTGGCCATCGCCCAGGTTGCTGCGAAATATGCGATGACCACCACACCCGCGAGCATCGCGATCAGGTTTTCGCGCGATGCCCCGACCGCTAGCAACACGATGCCGGCTGCGATCATCATGACGCGGCCGACATGCGGACGCAGTGCCGTCAGCTTCGAGACCAACGTCCCCCGGCGATATTCGCGATAGAGCTCGGACAGCAGGCCCAACCCAAAAAACACGATGAGGATGCTCATGCGACCGCCGCCACCGGTGAGGGCAGCTTGAGGCCCGCCACCAGCGCGCGCAATTCGAGACGCGCGGCGATATGGCTGACCGAAAAATCTTCAAGTGCAGACGTGTCGAGCAGCGTCAGCCCGCGCGGAAACAGCTCGCGAAAGATGACACGTTCGGACAGGCCGGGAATCACGCGGAAACCGACGCGCTTCGCCAGCTCGTCGAGCGCACCAGCAACGCGTTTCATGTTGCGCGCCTCGAGCGTCGAAAGGCGGTTACGCAGCACTACCCAGTCGACGGTGCCGCCATCGGTGCGCGCACGCTTCTGGCGCGATTGCCAGATCAGTTCGGCATAGAAACTCGGGCGTAAAACCTTGAACGTTTCGGGATCGACTTGGCCGATGAGGTCGAAGTCGACGAAACTGTCGTTCATCGGGGTGACCAGTGTATCGGCGCTGGTCAACGCTGCGCGCCCCAGCGGCGAATCGCGCCCCGGCGTATCGATCACCAGATAGTCCTTGTTGGCCCACGCCGCGCACTGTTCGGCCAAGGCGGCGACGTCGCCATCGCCGTCGGCGATCACCGCAACGTCGGGCTGCACAAGGTCGAGGCCACGCTTTGCCGCGAAGGCCGCGCGATTTTCCAGATAGCGCGCGACCGTTCGCTGCCGCGCATCGAGATCGATCACGCCGACCGCAGCGCCGCCCTGGGCGAGCGCTACGGCGATGTGAACGGCCGTGGTCGACTTGCCCGAGCCGCCCTTCTCGTTGCCGAGCACGATCAGATGTGCTTGTTGCGCGCGCATTGCCTATCCGCCCCGCTTTGGCCCCGCGCGCTGTTTCAGTCAGCTTCGAAGCCAAGTCAATCTTGGGGATACCCATGTCCGAGTTAAACACTACCGACCCGTTACCAATCGTTCGCACCGTCGCTGCGCTTCGCGCCCACGTCGCGGATTGGCGCAAGGCCGGTGCCCGTGTCGCGTTGGTGCCAACCATGGGGGCGCTCCACGCCGGACATTTGTCCTTGCTCGCCGCAGCTCGCGACAAGGCCGATCGTGTTATCGCGTCGCTATTCGTCAATCCGGCGCAATTTGGCCCGAACGAAGACCTCGACCGTTATCCGCGCACCGAAGCTGCCGATGCGGCAGCGCTGGCGGCTGCCGGCTGCGATCTGTTATTTGCCCCCACAGTCCCTGAAATGTATCCGGCCGGATTTGCGACGAGCATCCGCGTAGGCGGCCTTGCCGACCGGTTGTGCGGCGCGGCGCGGCCGGGGCATTTCGACGGGGTCGCGACTGTAGTCACCAAATTGCTGCTGCAGGCCGCGCCGGACGTCGCGCTGTTCGGCGAGAAAGACTGGCAGCAACTGACCATCATTCGCCGCCTTGTGCGCGACCTCGACCTGCCCGTCGAAATCGGTGGCGGGGCGATCGTGCGCGATGCCGACGGCCTCGCGCTTTCGTCGCGCAATATCTATTTGACCCCCGACCAACGTCACCGCGCGCTGGCACTGCCACAGGTGCTCAATGCCGCGCGCAAAGACATTTTAGGCGGCACGCCAGTTGCCGACGTTCTTAAAGCCGCCGGTGCGACGCTCAAATCGGCGGGGTTTGCCACGATCGACTATGTCGAATTGACCGATGCCGACGACCTCACGTCGCTCGCCGCGTTCGATCGTCCAGCCCGGCTGCTTGCTGCGGCGTGGATCGGTAGCACGCGCTTGATCGACAATCTTGCCGTCGCGCGCTGAGGGCCCGTGCAACATACCGAGGCGTTGACCGCGCTGACCGACGGTTTCCGACTTAAGTAGATTTAAGGGAATGCCGCGGTAGAGCGTTGACAGCGCAACCGCCGCGGCGTTTACGGCCCCGGAGTATGGAGACGGGGCGTATGAGCGAAGCGGATCAGTGGATCGATGCGCAACTTGGCGAGGCTGCTCCGTCGCCGCTGCGCGCCGTCTACACCGACGACCCGACCTATTACAGCTTTGCGCGGCGCGATATCGAAAGTCTTTTGCCCGTGCACTACGACCGGGTGCTCGAGGTCGGTTGCGGAAGTGGGAACACGCTTGCTTGGCTACGGAGCCGCCAGCCTGACGCGACGACAATCGGGATTGAGCTTAATCCAGCCGTTGAGGCTGACCTACGCGTCAATGCCTCGCAGGTGCATATCGGCGACGCCAGCCGGCCACCGGCGGGGGCGGCGCCGGTCGATCTGATGTTGTTCCTCGACGTGCTCGAACATTTTCCGAACCCGGGCGCGGTGCTGGCGAATTACCTCCCGTTGCTGCAGCCCGGTGGCACGCTGATCGTCTCGCTTCCGAACATCGCACATTATAGTGTCGTGCTGCCGCTGCTGCTCCGGCGGCGCTTCGACTATGCCGACGCGGGCATCCTCGACCGCACCCATCTACAATTCTTCACGGCCGAGACCGCGGTCGGCATGCTGCACTCTGCGGGTATGATCGTCACCGACGGCATTGCGATTGGTCCCAGTCGTGGGCGCACACGGACGTTCGACCGCCTGACGCTTGGCGTCTTTCGACATTATCTTGCTAGTCAGTATCTGCTCCGGGCCGAGGCCGGTAGCGTTCAGCCGCCGCTGCGTTGGCGCGCCTGAAGCCGCCGCGCAGTCCACGTAATCAACGCAAGATCGACCATCACGCGCAGCAGCCACGCCACCGCCGCGCCGATAATACCGAAGCGCTGCACCAGCACCGCCAGCAGCACGAGATAGGCCGGCAGTTCGGCCAGATGGATTTTCGCTGTCAGATCGGCGCGGCGCATTGCCTGAAGCACCGAGAACGGCACCGTCGTCAGTGAATTGAGAAGGATGCCCACGGCAAGGATTTGCAGCACCGGGGCGCTCCGCTCGGCAAATGCGGCACCCACCCATAATGTCAGCGCCGGCTTGGCGACCACGATAACGACCAGCACAACCGGCGCGATCAGTCCGAACAACAGCAGGTAATTCTGCCGGACCAGTCGTGGGACGTCGGCGGGGTCCTTCGCGATTGCCGCACTTAGGACAGGGAACATCACGCCCGATACGGCGGTCGAAACAAACAGCAGCCGCGCAATCAGATCGAATGGCGTGCTGTAAAATGCCACGTCGGACAAGCTGCCGAAATGTGAGATCGCAAACCGATCAAGATACACCAATACCGGCCCAACGATGTTGCTGACTGTCATCCACAAGCCGAAACCGAATAGCAGCCGAACCTCGGAGCGGTCGAAAGCGGCGCGCGATACCGCTTCGCGAAGCAGCGGCCACGCAAGCGCCGTGAAGCCGAGTAGCTGGACCAGCCGCACGGCAAATACTGCCGCGGTAATCGCTTCGAGCGAAGGCGCAATCTGTGTCGCTGCCCAGGGTGCCGCGAACATCAAGATGCCGGCAGGCGTTCGCACCAGGTTGACTGCGGCAAAGCGGTGTTGCCCCTCCAAAATGCCGCGCACGCCTGCGGCGACGATCACGACGGGGACGCCGAACACCAGCCAGGGAAATGCCGCACTCGCCTCGACGGCAAGATCGGCACTCGTGTGAATCAAATCACCGAGCAAAAATGGCTTTGCAGCCAGCAGCAGCGGTATGCTGGCCAGCGCCAGCGCACAAATCAGCGCCATACCGGTCGCCACTGCAGTCCGAAGCCGTTTGCCGTCGTCGCGCACGCCCAGAGTAGCAACACGCTGCGTCAGCGCGCGCGACAGGCCAAGGTCGAACAGACTGAAATAGCCGATCAATACCCAGACAAGGCTGAGAAAGCCGAAGCGCGCGGTGCCAAGCGCGTGGATCAGCAGCGGCACGAATACCAGCCCTGCGACCATCGGCAGGAATTGCCCGCCGAGGTTCCAGCCAAGGTTGCGCCCGCGCGTGCCCAATCGGTTTAGCAGCGTTGAGAGGCGTAGTGTCGATGGCCAAAGCGTCGCTATGGGAACTGGTCCTCGGCAGTATGATCACCAAAATGGCGCGCGGACGCTCGTAGCGGCTCGCCTGCTGACGCACAACTGCACGGTGCGCGCTGGCACCATCGTCCGCACGCCATATGGACGGCAAACAACGCTGGTTAGCGATCAGCTCAACGGGGAGCGGCAGCTGTGGTGATCACCGTTGTAAGGAAATCCGACACTTTCCAAATAGTTAATAGTCTTATCTTGAGACGAAATAATATTATTAACTATTTAAGTGACTGAAATAACGACGCATCCAAATAGTTAACGGATAATTACCCGTTGGCATGATTGGTGCAAGGGATGGCCAAGCGGAGATGCGAACACACGGGCCGCAAGGGACAGAAAACGCCCAGCCCAAATGTTTTACAAATCCGCCCCGAGCAACTTTCCATCGAGCCAAGGGGCAAAGATATCATGGTTTTCAAGTCGTTCATTATCGGCGCCGCGGCGCTGCTCTCCGGTACCGCCGCGCAGGCGGTCGAGCTGATCGTCAACGGTGACTTCGAAACGACCACACTCAATAGCTCGGCCGAGTTCGGCACGCGCTATCCGACACAGCAGGTCGCCGGCTGGACGACCAGCGGCTATAATTTCCTTTTTAAGTCGGGCACGGCGGACACCACGGGTGCTACGGGTGAATATGGGAACCTCAAGCTGTGGGGGCCAGGCGACGGCGCA
This sequence comes from Sphingomonadales bacterium, assembly GCA_038225475.1. Taxonomy (GTDB): domain Bacteria; phylum Pseudomonadota; class Alphaproteobacteria; order Sphingomonadales; family Sphingomonadaceae; genus Polymorphobacter_B. Next base: position 85,320 of record JBBRRA010000002.1, on the reverse strand, counting down.
GCGAACGGCCTGCCCGCCGCAAGTCCGACCGGCGGAAACTTCATCGGTGCCGATGGAGCCTTTAATACGCTCGCCATCAATCAGACGGTTACTGGCCTGATCGTCGGACAGGCAGCGACAGTCTCTTTCTATTGGGCAGCAGCGCAGCAGTCCGGTTTCACCGGAGCGACCACGGAACAATGGCAAGTGAGCCTTGGTGGCGAGACGCAGAAGACTGCGATCGTCAGCAACGTCGATCACGGTTTCAGCGGTTGGGTGAAGCAGAGCTTCATCTTTACGCCGACGTCGAGCTCGGCGGTGTTGTCGTTCCTCGCAATCGGCACCCCCAGCGGCGTGCCGCCGTTTGCGCTGCTCGACGGCGTGTCGCTCACACAGGATGCCGTTCCCGAGCCCGCGACCTGGGCGCTGCTTGTCACGGGGTTCGGGATGGTTGGCTTCGCGGCTCGTCGCCGTCGCCCCGCCGCGGTTACTGCCTGAAGCATCGCGACTACACGGCCGGAATCGTTCGCGACTCGAGCCGCGGCTGAGCTTTGCCCAAACAATTCACATCAATTAATCAATTTGAAGGAATGCATCGCATGATCAAGACCATTATTTTTGCCGCCGCAGCGCTCAGCTCGGCCACCGCTGCCCAGGCAGTAACCGAACTTGTCACTAACGGCAGCTTCTCGACTGCGACGATCGCGGCCGGCCAAAAGGCCAATTTTTCGGGCCATGTGACGGGCTGGGGCGGCGGTGCCGCACTGACGTACATCGATGCGCCGGGCACAGCCGACGACGGCAGCTACCTGTCGGTATACAAGGGCTTTCCCGCGATCAGTCCCGACGGCGGCAACTTCGTTGAGGCAGACGGCGATCCAGCGTATCGCTCGGCGATCACGCAGACCATCAACGGCCTGACCGTTGGCAGCCAATACACGCTGACTTTTTATCAGGGTGCGGGCCAGCAAGCCGGCTTTACCGGCCCGACGACGGAACGCTGGTCGGTGTCGTTCGGCACCGATACGCAGCTGTCGAGCCTGTTTACGCTGGCGCAGGGCGCGACCGGCCCGTGGCAGGCGCAGACGATGACGTTCACCGCTCACGCAACGTCGCAGCTGCTCAGCTTCCTTGCGTCCGGAACTCCGGCCGGTGCGCCGCCGATCTCGTTTCTGGACGGCGTGTCGCTGACTGCCGCCGTCCCCGAGCCTGCGACATGGGCATTGATGATCGGCGGCTTCGTCATGGTTGGCGTTGCGGTACGCCGCCGCCGGCCAGCATTCGTCGCGGCCTGAGGCACACTGCCGCGAAGCGGGGCATTGCCTTGAGCAGTGCCTCGCTTCGCGGTATTCAAGTCCCATGATCGGGTCGCTCCTCACGCAGTTCTTGCATCTCGCAGCATGGCTCGCGCTGCTGGCGCTGATCTTTGTGCCACTCGAACGCTTTTTTGCGCTCAAACAGGCGCGGATCTGGCGTCCGCAAATGGCGATCGACCTGGTTTATTATATGATGAGCAGTCTGCCGGCGCTCGTGATTGCAATTATCCCGCTCGGCGCGCTCGCGCTGGCAGTGCATGCACTGGTGCCCGACAGTTATTACGCATCGATCGGAGCACTTCCGTTCGCGGCTCGGCTGGTGATCGGGCTCGTCGTCGGCGACATCGCCTTTTACTGGTCGCACCGGGCAAGCCACGCAATCCCGCTGCTATGGCGCTTTCACGCGCTCCACCACAGCGCCGAGCACATGGACTTCCTCGTCAACACGCGCGGTCATCCGGTCGATATGGTGTTCGGGCGTGTTTGCGCGTTGATCCCGCTGTACGTCCTCGGGCTGGCTGAACCGAGCAGCATGGATGGTACGGTGCTCGCGCAGTTGGTAACCGTGATCAGCACATTCTGGGGCTTTTTCATCCATTCGAACCTGCGCTGGCGGCTTGGCCCACTCGAATGGCTGGTGGCAAGCCCGGCGTTCCACCACTGGCACCACACGCGGTCCGACCATATCGACCGCAACTTTGCCGCGATGATCCCGGCGATCGACCGTATCTTCGGGACGCTCTACATGCCGCGCGAATGGCCCGCCGAATATGGCGTGCGCGGCGTACATCCGACGACGCTCGGCGCGCAATTGCTCGATCCGCTGCTGCCTTCGCCGACTAACCCCGTCAGCCGGACTTCCTGAACGGACCTTCCTCGTCGAGCATCTCGATATGCTCGGCGACCGCCTCGCGCTCGCGCTCGAGGAACCCCGCCACCGCCTCCCGAAAACCGGCGTTCGGAATATAATGCGCTGAATATGTCGGTGTCGGGCGATAGCCGCGCGCCAGTTTGTGCGCGCCTTGTGCCCCGGCCTCGACCCGGGCACGACCGTTGGCGATCGCCCAGTCGATCGCGCGGTGATAGCAAAGCTCGAAATGCAGGAATGGCACCTCTTCGCTGCACCCCCAATAGCGCCCGTACAGGCAATCGTCGCCGATCAGGTTGAGCGCGCCGGCAATAATCCGCCCGCCTCGCCGGGCGACGCCGAGCAGCACGCGATCCGCCATCCGCTCACCGAACAGCGAGAAGAATTGGCGCGTCAGATACGGCTGCCCCCATTTGCGCGCCCCGGTATCCTGATAAAAATGCCAGAACGCGTCCCAATGCGCCTCGGTGATCGCCGCACCGGTCAGCATGTCGATCTCGACGCCGCCGCTCATTGCCGCCTCGCGTTCCTTGCGGATCGCCTTGCGCTTCCGGGACGACAGCGCGGCGAGGAAATCGTCGAAGCTCGCATAGCCGTCGTTGTACCAGTGAAACTGCTGATCAATGCGCAGCAGCCAGCCTGCCGCTTCAAACACGGGAACCTGTTCGGGCATGATGAACGTGGCATGCGCTGATGACAGTTTGTTCTGGACGGTGAGTGCCTCGGCCGCCGCGAGCAGCGCCGGGCCAAGCGACGGATCGCGGAGGAGCAAACGATTACCGGTGGCCGGCGTGAATGGCACGCTCGACTGCAGTTTGGGATAATAGCGACCGCCTGCGCGGCTCCACGCATCGGCCCAATTATGGTCGAAGACATACTCGCCCTGGCTGTGCGATTTCAGATAGGCGGGCATCAGCGCCGCGAGACGACCGTCGTCGCCGTCGATCGCGAGATGGACTGGTTGCCATCCGGTCGCCGCTGCCGCACTGCCCGAATCCTCGAGCGCGGTGAAAAATTCATGCTGCAGGAATGGATTGCCGGGGCCTGCGCAGGCGTTCCAGTCGGCGGCGGAAATGTCGTTCGCGTGGCGCAGGATTCGCGCGGTGATATCAGCCGTCATGCACAGCGATGACGGCATCGACTTCGACTGCAACGCCGAGCGGCAGCGCTGCCACACCCACCGCGCTGCGTGCATGGCGGCCAGCCTCCCCGAATACTGCGACAAGTAAATCCGACGCGCCGTTCGCGACCTTGGGATGATCGGTATAATCGGGCGTCGAGGCCACGAACACGCCGATCTTGACGATGCGCTGAACGCGGTCGAGCGAGCCGAGTGCAGCCTTGATCTGCGCGATCAGCCCCACAGCGCAGCGAGCGGCGGCGGCGGCGCCTTCCTTGGTTGTCAGCGTTTCACCGACTCGGCCACGAATCGGCACGCCCTCGGTATCGAACGGGATCTGCCCCGAGATATACAGCAAGCCGCCAGCAACGACGCCGGGGACATAGTTGGCAACGGGGGCGGCGGCATGAGGCAACACGATGCCGAGCTCCTCCAGCTTCGCTTCGATATTCATCATGTCCTACCTTCCGAACCAGGATTGAATGCGGAGCAACGCCGCAGGCCAACCATCAATACGCGCATCGGCGTCGATTGCGGGCGGAATCAATGGTTGCAACTGCGCATCGGCGACCATGTGCAGGCGGCGAACCTCGGGCGACGCGCGCTTGACCGAGCTGTGATGCGGCGGCAGGTCGTCGATGAAAACCGTTGTACTCGGACGGTATTCCGCCACTAACGCCGCGACGGGTGCGCCCTTTGGCCCTTGATTTGTGACGACGCGATACGGCATTCCCAACCGCTGCAATTCGGCGGTACGCGGCGCGTTGTATCGATCGCCCAGATTGGTGAGGATCACGATGTCGCAGCTTTCCGCCAGCGTCGCGAGCGACTCGACGGCATGCGGTGCCGGCGTTTGCGTCGGCATATGCGTATCGAAGAACCCGTCGAGCAGCGATGGGAACGCCGTCATCTCGATCGCCTCGCCCTTCGCATTGCGGATATTGCCGGCCAGCGCGAAGCTGTCGAGCCTGAGCGTCAGGTCGTGGACCGATTGCAAATACGCCTCGAACGGCGTCACAAAGTGCAACAGCACCTCGTCGCAATCCGAAATCACCAGCGGACGCGCGCTCACAGGCTGAGCCGCCGCTCGGCATCGATCAGCACGTCGGGGCTGACGTCGAGCGCGCGGGCGCAGGCGAGCAGGCTCGGTTCGTGCGCGGCGAGGAAGCCAAGCGTCGCACTCAGCACGTCGCGGTCGCCGGCACGCGCGCGCAGCGTCGCGCTGTCGAGTCCGGTCAGATCGAGCAAGCGTGGTCCGAGTTCGGCGTCTGCCGCGATAAAGGCGAGCGCCTGCAGCGCCAATGTTTCCGGATCGGGCACAGCGCGCGAGCGGTGATCATTGCTAGACGATATGCGCATTGGACGGTCATTCTCGCCGCTGGAAGGTGAGCGGATGCTGTACCCGCTGCGCGCCACGGCGACCAGCCCGCCAGTGCCGCAGCAACGAGTTGCATTGAGGTCTTTCCAAAACGGATTCTTTCCTTATAGCTAATGAAGGGTAAACGGGCGCCGCGGTCGCGGTAACGGGAGACGATGACAGCACGCATCCTTTTGACGGGTGATGCAGGCGCTCTGGGCGACCTCGCAGTGCAGCTGTGCGCCCTCGGCTCGGTTCTGACCGGTCCGGTCGAACTGGCGCTGACGATGCTGCAGGCGATGCAACCGACGACGGTCGTCATGCTGGTCGACAGTGAGGCGGATGACGCCACGGCGCGGCGCGGGGCAATGCGGCTGCTGGCGCAGGTCGCAGCCGATCCGTCCCTGCAGCGCATCCCGGTGCTGGCGCTGGTGCCGCCCGGCGATAGCATTGCGCTGGTCACCGTGCTGGCGCTCGGGGCGGCCGACTGCGCGACGCTGCCGCTGCTGCCAAGCGAGCTGGCGGCGCGGATCGGAGCGCTGCTGCGGCGCAAGCATAGCGCCGACCGGATCGCCGACGAGCAGCAGCACATCCGGCGGCTGGCGACCGTCGATGCCGTCACCGGGGCCTTCAACCGCCACTATCTCGACAGCCGCCTCGAGGAGGCCATGGCGCGGTCGCGTGCCACGCACGAGCCGTTGGCGCTGCTCATGCTCGATATCGATTCGTTCAAGCCGATCAACGATGTGCATGGCCATGCGGTGGGCGACCGGGCGCTGGCGGCGGTTGCGGCGCAGCTGGTGGCCAATGTCCGCGCGGTCGATACGGTGGCGCGCTACGGCGGCGACGAGCTGGCGGTGATCATGCCCGATACCGACCTGCAGACGGCGCGCGATGTTGCCGAGCGGCTGCGGGTTGCGGTTGCCGATATGCGGCTGAGCGAACCCTGCACGGTCGGGTTGACGGTCAGCATCGGGGTCGCGGCACAGATGGCGAGCGACCACGACGGCGCTGCCTTGCTCGCGCGGGCGGATGCGGCGCTCTATTCGGCGAAACGTGCCGGCCGCAACAGCATTGCCGACGCGGCGTAGCCGCTTACTTGATCTTGGCTTCCTTGAAGTCGACGTGCTTGCGGACGACCGGGTCGTACTTGCGGAACGTCAGCTTCTCGGTCTGCGTGCGCGGGTTCTTCTTCGTCACGTAAAAGAAGCCGGTGTCGGCGCTGCTGACGAGGCGGATCTTGATGGTAGTCGGCTTGGCCATGACGAAGTCCTGAAATATCGCGAACGCGCGGCGGGCGGGACCCTTCGCGACAGGCGCCGGTTAGTGGCGCCGACGCGATGAAAAGTCAACTGCTGCTTCGACCGGGCGGACGCTAAACCCTCTAACTTTACTCGCGGCCCGAGGAGAAATTGAATTTCGGTGGCAGAATCCTCGGTCGGCTTGGGCTGGCTGGCGTTGTCCATAGGTCAATATAACCATATAGGCTCCCGTAGTCAAGCAACGCGTCCCGTTCGGGCGGCACCAGCCTAGCGCCGCACCCCGCGCGGTAGCCCGGTCCGCTTGCCGGTCCGTACGCGGTCGCGCCGCGGCGCGCGCTGGCCCTCGCCCAGCGGCAGTTCGAAACGCAGCGCACCGGTGATCGGATTGGCCTCGGCGAGCCGCAAATCGAGCCGCTGGCCGGGGACGAAGCGCGTCCCCGATTCGATGCCTTCGAGGCAGCGCGCGCCTTCGTCATAGACGAAGCGCTCGTCGCCGAGCGTCGATACTGGCACCAAGCCGTCGCCGCCGATGCCCTCGACGGTGGCGAAAAAGCCGAAGCGCGCCACGTCGGTGATGCGCGTCGGCAGCGTCTCGCCGACCCGCACCGCAAGATAGGCGGCGACATAACGGTCGACGGTGTCGCGTTCGGCCTCCATCGCGCGGCGCTCGGTCATCGAGATGTGCTCGCCGGTCTTGGCCATCGATGCGGTCGCCTCGTCGCTCAGCCCGTCATCGCCAAGCTTCCACGCGCGGACCAGCGCGCGGTGGACGACGAGGTCGGCATAGCGCCGGATCGGCGAGGTGAAATGGCCATAGCTCGCCAGCGCCAGCCCGAAATGGCCTTTATTCTCGGGCGAATAATAGGCCTGCGTCTGCGTGCGCAGGACTTGCTCGCTGACCTGCGCGGCATGCGGTTCGCCCTTCACCGCATGCAGGATCTTGTTGAACGTCCGCGGCTGGATGACCTGGCCCAGCGCGAACGGCATGTTGAACGTCTCGAGGTAATCCTTGAGCGCGACCAGCTTTTCGCGCCCCGGGGCCTCGTGGTCGCGGTACATGCACACCGATTTCTTCGCTTCGAGCGCGCGCGCCGCAGCGACATTGGCGGCGATCATATAATCTTCGATGACGCGGTGCGCATCGAGGCGCTCGCGCAGCGCAATCGCGACGATCCGCCCGGCCTCGTCGAGCACGACGCGGCGTTCGGGTAAATCGAGATCGAGCGGGGCGCGGGCATCGCGCGCCTTCGACAGCGATCCCCAGGCGCCCCACAGCGGTTGCAGCGTGGCGAAGTGCGTTCCCGCCTGCGCATCGATCGTCGCCTGCGCTTCCTCATAGGCGATGTTGGCGACGCAGCGGATCACCGCGCGGGTAAACCGCTGCGCGGTGACCTTGCCGTCGGCGGCGATCGTCAGGTGGCAGGCGAGCACGGCGCGGTCGACACCTTCGAGCAACGAGCAGGCGTCCGCCGACAGGATTTCGGGCAGCATCGGGACCACCCGGTCGGGGAAATAGACCGAATTGCCCCGCTCGCGCGCATTGGCATCGAGCGCGCTGCCGCTGCGAACGTAAAATGCCACATCGGCAATCGCGACGATCGCCTGCCAGCCACCGGGGTTGGCGGCATCGTCATCGGCGGCCGCCCAGACCGCATCGTCATGGTCGCGCGCATCGGCGGGGTCGATCGTCAGGAACGGCAGCGCGCGCAGATCGTCGCGGTCGCCGAGCGGGCGTTCGGCGGCGCGCGCGGCCTCGGCCACCGCTTCGGCGCTGAACGCGTGCGGGATGCCCTTGGCGTGGATCGCGATCAGCGAAAAGGCGCGCGGCGCAAACGGGTCGCCGAGCACCTCGACGACGCGTGCATGCTGGCGCGGCGGGCGGCCCGACGGCTCGGCGAGCACCAGGTCGCCGACTTTGGCCTCGCCGATGTCGAGCACCGCAAGGTCGACGCGTGCGCGCTTGTCGACCGGCACCAGCCGATAGCCGAGCGCCTCCTTGCGCAGGATGCCGAGGACGAATTCGGTCTTGCGCGCCAGCACCTTCATCGGGAACGCGCGGTGCCCCGATCCGGCTTCCTCGATCCGCGCGAGGACGCGGTCGTTGAGCCCGAGCGCGCCGCGGCGCTTGCCCTCGATGATGCGGACGCGTGGGGCTGCACCGGCACCGGCCCATTCGTCGGGGGTGCCGACCGTATTCTCGCCGACTTCGATGACGCGCAGCACGGTGACGGTCGGCAGCCCGCCGCCTTTGTGGACGCTGCGCCCCGGGCCGATATCGAGTTCGCCCGCATCCGCCATGTCGCGCAGCAGGCTCTTCAGCGCGATCTTGTCCTGCGCATGCAGCCCGAAGGCGCGCGCAATCTCGCGTTTGCCGACCGGGGTCGGCGTCTCGGCAATGAATTTCAGGATTTGCGCGCGCGTCGGCAGGCCGGGCGGCGGAGCGGGGGGTTTACGGGGCATCGGCGAACAGTGGCGCGCGCGGGCTCAAAAGAAAAGGGCTGCCCGTTCGCACGGGCAGCCCCAATCTTGCGTGCGGACCGATCAGGCGGTCGCGTAGCGGCTGCGCTTGCGCATCGAGAAGCCGACCATCGCAAAGCCGGTGACCATCAGCGCCCAGCTGGCGGGCTCGGGAACCGTCGTCGAATCGATGTTGCCGAAGGTGTTGTTGTCATTCTCGAAAGCGCCGCCGCCGGGGGCGTTCGACAGGACGATCTTGTCATAGCCGGTGCCATCGACGGTGAAGTTGAAGAACACGAACTTTTCAAAGGCGTCGCCGCCGAAGTTGGTGCCCGCCGTCGGGTTGCCGTTATACGCGCTCGACGTCGCGGTGACGTTGCCCGCGGTGTACAGGTCCTGCGTGTAAAGCAGCGTCGAACCCTTGTAGATCGAGATGACGTTGCCGGTGTCGAGCGCCGACGCCCAAAGGCCGAAATAATGCGCGCCGTTGGTGTTGCCGAGCGTGATCGTGGTCGCTGTGCCGACAGTCGAATAGGTCGTGTTGGCGGCACCGCCGTAGATGTCGGCAGCCGAAGCGGTGAAGCTGTCGTAGCTGACCGTGGCACCGGCGGCCAACGGCGCGCTGGTGATGCTGGCGTTGGCACCGACCGGGACGGCGTTGAAGTTGATGACCGTGCTGTTCGTCAGCGCGACGGTGGTGTTGACCACCGTCGGTGCCTCGATGGTGACGGTGACCAGGGCGCTCGCGGCCGATGCAGTGAATGTGAGTGCTGTGGCAACTGCTAGGATCTTGAACATTGCGATGCTCCTCGAGTGCGATAGTTGCTTTCGAGGCGAGCTGTGCAACTTCGGTGCCAACTTCCCAATGCGCTTTGAATCAATGATTTGTAAAGCATGGCTAAAACTTACCCTCATAAAGTGTAAAGTTAACCGACACTTTCGAGGGTGAAACTTCAGCGCGTGGCCTTGCGGGCGGGCGCAGCGCGGGCCTTGCTGCGGACGGCGGTTTTCTTGACCGGTTTGCGCGCGCCCTTGGCGGGAACGGCAGCGGCGCGCGCATCGATCAACGCGGCCGCCTCGCCCGGCGTCAGCACCATGCCGTCGCTGCCCTTGGGCACGGTGGCGTTGGTCGTGCCGTCGGTGATGTACGCGCCGTACTTGCCCTCCATCAGCTTCATCGCGGCACCGCTGACCGGGTGCGCGCCGATTTCGCGCAGCGGCGCGACGGCATTGCGCGCCCGGCCCGGGTTTGCCGCGGCGTCGGCGAGCTTGGCCACCGCGGCGTTCATGCCGGTTTCGAACACCTCGGCACTGTTCGCCAGCCGGGCATATTTGCCGGCGTGCTTGAGATACGGGCCATATTGCCCCAGAGCGGCGATGATCGGCTCGCCGGTTTCGGGATGCATCCCGATCGTACGCGGTTGCGACAGCAGCAGCAGCGCGGTTCCGAAATGTTCGGGGCCGGTAACCGGCATGTCGGCGGGGATCGACGAGCGTGGCGGCTTGGGATCGCCCTTAACGCCGTCTTCGCCGCGCTGGACATACGCCCCGAAGCGCCCGGCGCGCAGGCTGACTTGCTCGCCGGTGACCGGATCGAGGCCGAGCAGCTGCGGGCCACCGGCGGGCGCGGCATCGCCGTTCTCGCCGAACTGGCGCGTGTAGCGGCATTCCGGGTAGTTCGAGCACGACACGAACGCGCCGAACTTGCCGGTCTTGAGCGCCAGCCGCCCGGTGCCGCAGGTCGGGCAGACACGCGGGTTGCTGCCATCGGCCTTGGGCGGAAACAGGAACGGCGACAGGAATTCATCGAGCGCAACGGTCACGTCGGAGGGCCGCAGGTCGAGGATTTCCTTGGTCTTGGGCTCGAAGTCCGCCCAGAAATCGGTCAGCACCTTGAGATAGGGCAGGTCGCCCGCCGACACCCCGTCGAGCTGCGTTTCGAGCTCGGCGGTGAAATCATAGCTGACGTATTTTTCGAAAAAGCGTTCGAGGAACGCGGTGACCAGCCGACCCTTTTCCTCGGCGTGAAAGCGGTTTTTCTCGACGCGCACATAGGCGCGGTCGCGCAGCGTCTGCAGGATCGACGCATAGGTCGAGGGCCGCCCGATGCCGAGCTCCTCGAGCCGCTTGACGAGGCTGGCTTCGGAAAAGCGCGGCGGTGGCTCGGTGAAATGCTGGTCGGCCTTGGCGGACTTGACCTGCGCGGCCTCGCCCTGCGTCAGCTTGGGCAGGCGGCGGCCGTCCTCCTCGTCGTCGGGCGCGTCCTCGTTGGTCTCGGTATAGACCGCAAGGAAACCGGGGTGGAGCACGACCTGTCCCGTCGCGCGCAGCGTCGCCTTGCCGTTCGCGTCGATCAGGTCGACCGCGGTGCGCTCGAGCTTGGCCGACGCCATCTGGCTCGCGATCGTGCGCTTCCAGATCAGGTCGTACAGCTTGGCATGATCGCCGCTGGCGGCGCTTTCGCGGCTGAGATCGGTCGGGCGGATCGCCTCGTGCGCTTCCTGCGCGTTCTTCGCCTTCGACGTATAGACGCGCGGCTTGTCGGGCAGCGTGTTCGGCCCGGCCCCGTATTTGCTGGAGATCACATCGCGCGCCTGGGCGATCGCCTCGCCCGCCATCTGGACGCCGTCGGTCCGCATATAGCTGATCGCGCCCTCCTCATACAGCGACTGCGCGACTCGCATCGTGTGGCTGGCGGTAAAGCCGAGCTTGCGCGCCGCCTCCTGCTGCAGTGTCGAGGTGGTGAACGGCGGATAGGGGTTGCGGGTGACCGGCTTGGTCTCGACCGCGCCGACGCTAAACGCGCCGCCTTCGACCGCCGCCTTCGCCGCGAGCGCCTGCGCTTCGGTGGCGAGGTCGAACTGCGTCAGCTTCTTGCCACCGAGCTGGCTTAGCCGCGCGGTGAACTTGTCGCCGCCCGCCGACTGCATCGCTGCCTCGACCGTCCAATATTCGCGGTTGATGAACTGCTCGATCTCGCGCTCGCGGTCGACGACGATGCGCAGCGCCACCGATTGCACGCGGCCCGCGCTTTTGGCCCCCGGCAGCTTGCGCCACAGCACTGGCGACAGGTTGAACCCAACCAGATAATCAAGCGCGCGCCGTGCCTTATAGGCATCGACCAGATCGGCGTCGATGTCGCGCGGCTTCGCCATCGCGGCAAGGATCGCGGTCTTGGTGATCTCGTTGAACGCCACCCGCGTGACGCCGCCCTTGGGCACCGCCTTCTTGCCCTTGAGCCATTCGAGCAGGTGCCAGCTGATCGCCTCGCCCTCGCGGTCGGGGTCGGTGGCCAAGATGACGCGGTCGGCCTTCTTGACCTCGTCGGCGATCGCCTTCAGCTGCTTGGCTTTGTCGCCGTACAGTTCCCAGTGCATCGCAAAGTCGTGTTCGGTATCGACCGAACCGTCCTTGGCCGGCAGGTCGCGAACATGGCCATAGCTGGCCAGCACGACATAGTTCGAGCCGAGATACTTGTTGATGGTTTTGGCTTTGGCAGGCGATTCGACGATCACGACGTCCATGCAGCACTCCCAGAAGCCCGACCCGGCGCGGCGGGCGTTACGCGCTATATATGGGGGCTGACAAGGGGGAGGGGGAAGCCGTCTTCGATGCCGCACGAAATCAGGGCTCGTTCCCGGCTGGGAACGAGCCCGAATTCAGGACCCCCGGAGGATCAGAACTTTGCCGAAACCCCGGCAAACAACGTCCGGCCGAGCGAGTCATAGACGTTCGGGAAGGTGTTGCCCGAATTATACGCCGTGCCGCCCGCAGTACCGCCGACGACCGGCGGGTTGCGGTCGGTAACGTTCTGAACGCCGATGTTGAAGTCGAAACGCTGATTGACGGCGACGCTTGCGGTCAGGTCGAAATAGCTTTGCGGCGAGATGCGACGGACGAAGATGTCGGTTCCGGCATCCTCGCTGATCGCGCCGACATAGCGCCACCGGGTCAGCAGCGAGAACTGATCGTACCCAAGGTTCAACCCGGCGACATGCTTCCAGCGCGGGATCGGGTTCAAGTTGCACAGCAGGCCGAACTTGCCCGCGCACTTCTGCGCGGTCGAATCGGTGTCGGACTGACGGTCGTATTTGTCGGTGAAGGTGCCGTTGAACGCCAGCGACACCTTGAGCTTGGTGAACAGATCGGTGCGGTAGCTGACGCCGACATCGATACCGCTGGTCTTGAGCGCGGTGTTGTTGGCGTTCGCCTCGACGACGCCGTAGTTGACACCGCCGCTGAATTCGCCGGTCAGCGGGTTGCGCAGCAGCGCTTGGCAGAACGGGCTCGATGCGGTCTGCGCGACGTTATAGCAGCCATTGACGATATTCTGCGGCGAGCCGCCGAACGTGCCGATGGCGTTTTGAATGTTGATGTTGAAATAGTCGACCGTCACGCTGAGCGCGCGAAGCTGCGGCGGATTGATGACGACGCCGAGCGTATAGGTGTTGCTTTTCTCGGCCTTGAGGTTGCGGTTGCCGCCGACGAAGACGTTGACCTGCCCCGCGATCGGCCCGTTGACCTGGCCCAGTCGCGATGCCGGCACGCCGGTGGCGAGGCACAGCGCCGAAAGCTGCGCGTTGCCCACCGGGTTGGTCCCGGCACAGGGATCGGAGTTGAGGTTGTCGGTGCCCGACACCAGCGGCGACACCAGCTCGTTGATGTTCGGCGCGCGAACGGCGCGGTTGAACTCGCCGCGGAACCGGATGCCATCGACCGGTGAATAATCACCGCCGCCCTTGAACGTGTGCACGCCGCCAACGGTCGAATAATCCGAATAGCGGTAGCCGCCTTCGATGTTGAGCGCGTGGAAGAACGGCCGGTCGGCGACCAGCGGCACCTTCACTTCGGTGTAGATTTCCTTGACGTCATACGCGAACGGCGCGACCGCCTGGCCCTGGCCGTAATAGATCAGGTCGCCCGATCCGAACGCCGAATCGACGTCGGTCTTGGCAAACTCGCGCCGATATTCGACGCCAACGGTGAACGCCGCGGGCAAGTCGGCGAACGGACTTTTGAGAAAGCCGAGGTCGCCGCTCAGGTTGCCGCCGGTGACAAGCTCGTTCGACCGGTCGCGCTCGGCCCCATTGGCGCGGACGAACGCCAGCGATGCCGCCGACAGCGAATTGAGCCCGAACACGTTGAGCGGCGCGCACCCGCCCGACGGATCGCGGCAGACCACGGTGCCGTTCGGACCGGCCACGGCGTCGATGGCCTGGAACGTGCGGTTGTACGACAGATCGTTGTTCAGCTGCAGGTTGCGCGTGGTGTCGGCATATTGCCCGAACACTTCCCACTTCAGCCCCGAGCCGATCTCGCCGCGCAGGCCGCCGACGAATTGATAGGCGTCGTTGTCGAAGTTCTGGATGCGCCCACCAAGCTCGGTGACGCGGCGGCGGATCCCCAGCTGGACCGCGTTCGCGCCGTCGGGATTGTTGTCGGCGTTGAAGAACACCGCGCGCTCGGCCGGGGTCAGGAAGGGATTGTCCTGCGACACGTTGAACGCAAAGCCGGCGGTCGCGGTGGGGGCAAGGATCGCCTGCACCTTTGATTTGATATAGGTGCCGCGACCGAAGAATTCGATGGTATCGGTCAGCTTGTACTTGATCAGCGCGGTGACGTTGTAGCGTTCGAGCGGCACCTGCAGATAGTTCGCGGGATTGAAATTATACGGCGAATAGAAGGGCAGCAGCGTGCCGTTCGGGCCGACCTGCGTGCGCCCGCCTGCCGTATCGAAGGCGGTCGGCGTGGCATTCGACGATCCCGACGCGAACGGCGGCGTCGTCGCGTTGCCTGAATCGAGGTTCTGCGCCGAATAACCGCGCGCATCCTGAAAGATACCGTCACGGCGGGTATAGCCTGCCGACGCCACGAAGTTGCCGCGGTCGCCCAGCTTGATGCCGCCGGTGATGCTGGCGTTATACTCGGGGCCGTCGCCGCGCCCGGTGATCGAGGTGCTCGCGTCGAGGCGCAGCCCCTTGAACTCGTCGTCGAGGATGAAGTTGACCACGCCGGCCACCGCGTCGGACCCATAGACCGTCGACGCGCCGCCGGTCAGCGTATCGATCCGTTTGATCAGCGCGGTCGGAATAGTGTTCAGGTCGACGACACCGTTAGAATCATACGCCACCTGGCGGCGACCGTCGACGAGCACGAGGGTGCGCTTGGGCGTCAGGCCGCGAAGATCGACCGTCGCGACGCCGGCGTTGCCATTGTTCGTCGTGTTGGTCGTGGCGGGCACGAACTGCGGGTTCTGCGTCAGCAGGCTTTCGACGGTGACCGAATTGGTCAGCTTCAGGTCGGCGCCGGTCAGTGTGGTGACCGGGCTGCTGGCGGCAAGGTCGCTGCGGACAATGCGCGAGCCGGTGACGATAATCTCGCCTTCGCTGGCATTTGCCGCCGTGGCATCGCTGGCGGTGGGGGCGCCTTCGACCGGCGCGGCTGCACCCGCACTTTGCGACGGCGGCACGCGGGTGTCCTGCGCAAATGCCGGCGCGGCCAACGCCAGTCCGGCGATCGAGGTTGAAACCAAAAGAACGCAACGACGCCGATACGCAACCATAAAACTCTCCCTGACAGCCCGGGCTGGGCACACAACACAACAGTGACGGGTGTACGGAGAGGCAAACTCAGGTTCCCCGCGAAAAGGTGCAGGGCCCGATCAACTCTTATCGAGTGTTACAAAATTGCAACATCGGCGTCAGCCGACTGCGACGCGCCCGCCGGCATGCCGTACCAATCGCCCGCCGAGCTCGAGGTCGAGCAGCACACCCGCGACGGTCGCGGCGGGCAGCCCGCTTTGGCGGACGAGTTCGTCGACCGCAACGGGCGTCGGCGACAGCAGTTCCTCGACGGCGCGCCGTTCGCCGTCGCTGGCTTCGAGCGCGACCGGACCGGGGTCGTAGCGCGCCGCGGGCGCGGCCATCTGCCCGGTTACGGTACCAAGCGATTCGAGCACGTCGGCCGCCGATTGCACCAGTGTCGCGCCCTCGCGGATCAGCGCGTTGCAGCCCTGCGCGCGCGGGTCGAGCGGCGAGCCGGGGACCGCCATGACTTCGCGTCCGGCTTCTGCGGCGAGGCGTGCGGTAATCAGCGAACCCGACTTCGGTGCGGCTTCGATGACCACGGTGCCCGCGCACAATCCGGCGATGATGCGGTTGCGGCGCGGGAAATGGCGCGCCTGTGGCTGCGTGCCGACGGGCATTTCGGCGATCACCAGCCCTTGCGCGGCGATTTTTGCCTGCAGGTCGGCGTTTTCGGGCGGGTAGGCGACATCGAAGCCGCCTGCGACCACGCCGATCGTGCCGCCGTCGAGCGCGCCCCAATGCGCTGCCGCGTCGATCCCGCGCGCAAGCCCCGACACCACGACGAGGTCGGCGTCGGCCAGGTCGCTCGCCAGTCCGCGCGCAAAGCGGCAGGCGGCGGCGCTGGCGTTGCGCGCGCCGACCATCGCCACCATCGCGCGGTCGAGTAAACCGAGATCGCCGCGCACGCCGAGCACCGGCGGTGCCGCCTCGCTGGCTTCGAGCAGCGCGGGGTAAGGCGTCTCGCCGATGAAGATCATGCGCCCGCCGTGGCGGTGGACGGCTTCGAGCTCGCGGGCGGCATCGGCGGCGGTCGCGATGCGCGGAGCCTTGCCGCCGCCGCGCTGTGCCAGATCGGGCAGCGCCTCGAGTGCGGCCTGTGCGCTGCCGAAACGGCGCAGCAACTGGCGATAGGTAACCGGGCCGATATTTTCGCTGCGGATCAACCGCAGCCGCGCAACATCGCTCACTTGGCCCCGATCCGGCTTTCGGTGCCGGCGCGCAGCCGGGCGATGTTTTCCGAATGCCGCGCGATCAGCACGGCCGCCATCACCGCCATCGGCCACGCCCAGTCGGGCCGGTGCAGCAGCAGCGCCGCGACCGGAGCCGCTACCGCTGCAAGCATGCCGCCCACCGACGAAAAGCGCGTCAGCAGCGCGCCCGCCAACCAGGTGACCAGCGCGGCAATGCCAGCCGGCCACAGCGCGGCAAGGCTGACCCCGAGCAGCGTCGCCACACCCTTGCCGCCGCGAAAATTGAGCCAGACGGGGAACAGATGCCCCGCGAACGCAGCGACCCCGGCGACCATTGCGACGTCCTCGCCGGCAAAATGGCGCGCGAGCAGGACCGTTGCTGCGCCCTTGCCGCCGTCGAGCAGCAACGTCGCCGCCGCGAGATCCTTGCGCCCCGATCGCAGCACATTGGTCGCGCCGATATTGCCCGATCCGACGCTGCGGATATCGGTGCCGACAGCGCGCGTCAGCAGCAGCCCGAACGGGATCGACCCGAGCAGATAGCCGAGCACGGCCCAAAGGATCGGGGAGGTTATCATCGACACCACGGTAGCGGCGGGCGCGACGCTTTGAAAGCCGCGACGCCGCGACCGGGTTCAAAGCGGACCGATTGTCTGGGGGGGGTTGTGCCGACCCGAATGCCGCAGGCGGTCAACATTGCCCCGCCGCGCGCGCGCGCCTAAACCGCGTGGCATGACGCACAGCCTGACGATTGCCTTGCACCAGTCGAACGCCTCGGTCGGTGATATTTCCGGCAATGCGGCGGCGATCCTTGCCGCGCGCGCCAGCGTTGCAGACGCCGATCTGCTGGTGACGCCCGAGCTGTCGCTGATCGGCTATCCGCCCGAGGATCTGGTGTTGAAACCCGCCGCCGTCGCGGCCTGCGCTGCCGAGCTGCAGCGGCTGATCGCGGCGACCGGCGACGGCGGTCCAGGGCTGCTGGTCGGGCTGCCATGGGTGCAGGACGGGCAGCTGTTCAACGCCGCCGCGCTGATCGATCACGGCAAGCTGGTGGCGGTGACGCGCAAGCACGACCTGCCGAACTATGGCACGTTCGACGAAAAGCGCGTGTTCACGCCCGGCCCGCTGCCGGGCCCGCTGGCGTTTCGCGGCGTGCGTATCGGCGTGCCGATCTGCGAGGATATCTGGACGCCCGACGTCACCGAATGCCTGACCGAAACCGGTGCCGAACTGCTGATCGTCCCCAACGGCAGCCCGTATGAAGTCTGTAAGGACGACCGGCGGCTCAGCCTGTCGGTCAGCCGCGTCACCGAGGCGCGGTTGCCGCTGGTCTATCTTAACCGGGTCGGCGGTCAGGACGAGCTGGTGTTCGACGGCGCGAGTTTCGTGCTCAACGCCGACCGTACGCTGGCCTGGCAGCTGCCCGATTGGGACGAAGCGGTGGTCAGCACGCACTGGACGCGGCACGGGCTTGGCCATCACTGGACCTGTGCGCCGGGCACGCTGGCACCGCTCGACGTCGATCCGGCCGATACCTATCACGCGATGGTCGTCGGGCTGCGCGATTATGTTAACCGCAACCGCTTTCCCGGCGTCGTGCTTGGGCTGTCGGGCGGGATCGACAGCGCGCTGTCGGCGGCGGTCGCGGTCGATGCGTTGGGCGCGGCGCGCGTCTGGTGCGTGATGCTGCCGTCGCCGTTTACCTCGGCGGACAGCCTCGAGGATGCCGGCGAATGCGCGCGGCTGCTCGGCTGCCGCCTCGATACGGTGCCGATCATGCCCGCGATGCACGCGTTCGACGGCATGCTCGCGCCGCTGTTCGAAGGCCGCGCGCGCGACATTGCGGAGGAGAATATCCAGTCGCGCATTCGCGGCCTGACACTGATGGCGCTGTCGAACAAATTCGGCCCGATGCTGCTGACGACGGGCAACAAGTCCGAGATGTCGGTCGGCTATGCGACCATCTATGGCGACATGGCGGGCGGTTATTCGGTGCTGAAGGACGTCTATAAAACCACCGTGTTCCGGCTGTGCGAGTGGCGCAATGCGCATCTGCCCCGGCTGGGACTGGGGCCGTCGGGCCCGGTGATGCCGCAGCGGGTGATCGACAAACCGCCGACCGCCGAGCTTCGCGACGGCCAGCGCGACGACGACAGCCTGCCGCCGTACGACCTGCTCGATCCGCTGCTGCAGGGGCTGGTCGAGGACGAACTGTCGGCGGCCGAGCTGATTGCGCGCGGCTTCGATCCCGCCATCGTCGCGCGGATCGAGCGGTTGCTGTACGTCGCCGAATACAAGCGCCGCCAGGCACCGCCGGGCGTCAAGATCGGCCGCCGCAACTTCGGCCGCGACCGGCGCTACCCGATCACCAATGCGTTCCGGACCGGCGGTTGATTACCCGTTTCGCCCCCAGTCCGACGGGCAATCTGCACGCCGGCAACATCCGCACCGCGCTGGTCAACTGGTTGGTGGCGCGCAGCGGCGGCGGCAAGTTCCTGCTGCGGATCGACGATACCGACGCGACGCGGTCGGAAGAGCGCTTTGTCGATAGCATCCGCGCCGATCTCGACTGGCTTGGCCTGACGCCCGACGGCGAGGTGCGACAGTCGGCGCGGTTTGCGCTGTACGATGCGGCGCTGGCCAGGCTGGCGGCGATGGGGCGTGCCTACCGCGCCTATGAAACCGCGACCGAGCTCGATCTGAAGCGCAAGGTGCAGGCGTCGCGCGGCCTGCCGCCGGTGTACGACCGGGCGGCACTGGCGCTGACCGATGCCGATCATGCCGCGTTTGCCGCCACCGGAACCGCGCCGCACTGGCGCTTCCGGCTCGACACCGATGCGCCGATCGCGTGGCACGACCGGGTGCGCGGCGACTGCCATGTCGATCCGGCGTCGCTGTCCGACCCCGTCGTCCGCCGCGCCGACGGAAGCTGGTTGTATATGTTGCCGTCGGTGGTCGATGACATCGACATGGCGGTCACGACCGTGGTGCGCGGCGAGGACCATGTCACCAACTCGGGCGTCCAGCTGCAGATGTTCGAAGCGCTTGGCGCAGCGCCGCCGGCGTTTGCGCATCTGGCGTTGCTTGCCGGGGCCGATGCGGCGCTGTCGAAGCGGCTGGGCAGCGAAGGCGTCGCCGAATGGCGCGCCGCCGGGATCGAGCCGGTGGCGGTCGCGGCGCTGCTGGCGCGGCTGGGCAGCAGCCACGCGGTCGAGCCGGTCGCCAGCCTCGACGCGTTGTTACCCGACTTTACGCTGACCGCGTTCGGCCGGGCGACGGCGCGTTTCGACCAGCACGACCTCGAACTGGTCAACGCGCGGATCATCCATGCCATGCCGTTCGACGCGGTGGCAGCGCGGCTGCCAGCGGGCATGCCGCCTGCGGCATGGGACGCCGTGCGCGCCAACCTGCATAATGTTGCCGAGGCAGCCGACTGGTGGGCGGTGATCGAGGGGCCGGTGGCGGCCGTCAATGACGCCGACGATGCCGATTATCTGGCGGCTGCCCGCGCGACGCTGACCGCGTTGCCGTGGAACGACGCGATCTGGTCGGCGTGGACGACGGCACTCAAGGCAAGTTCGGGGCGCAAGGGGCGTGCGCTGTTTCAGCCGCTGCGCCGGGCGTTGACCGGGCGCGATCACGGCCCCGAAATGGCCGCGCTGCTACCGCTGATCGGGCGCGAGCGCGCGCTGGCGCGGTTGTCTTAACGCGCGCGTCGCTTATGTTGCGCGGACGCTGATTACGGAGTTCGCATGTCCTTCCTCGGTCCCTCGCGCGATGCACCGCTTGCGCAACAACTCGCAGCGCTGCCGCGGTCGCGCTGGATCATCGCCGGACTGTCGCTGCTGGTGACGGTGACGATCGCCGTCGGATTCCTCGTCGAATCGCGCTGGGGGTATTCGGGGCGCGTCGTCAAAGTGGTGATGTTCAAAAGCTGGGACGCCAGCCGCAGCGCCGCCGACGTCGCCGCCGACCGCGCCGCCGAAGCTGCCGACATGCGCGCCAAGACGCAGGAATCGCTGGCTTATATCGCGACGCTGCCGCCCGCGAAGCAAAAGGCGGCGCGTGCGCAATATGACGCTTATGTCAAGGCGCTGCCGCCCGAACTCAAGCCTTGATCGACGACGCGCGCTGGCTTGGCGCAGCGCTCGCGCTTGCCGAACGCGGCATCGGGCGCACTGCACCCAACCCCAGCGTCGGCTGCATCATCGTCACCGATGGCCGCGTCGTCGGGCGCGGCTGGACGCAGCCCGGCGGGCGTCCGCATGCCGAGGCGATGGCGCTGGCGCAGGCGGGCGATACCGCGCGCGGTGGCACCGCTTATGTGACGCTCGAACCCTGTGCGCATGTGTCGCTGCGCGGTCCTGCCTGCAGCGACAGCCTGATCGACGCCGGGATCGCGCGCGTCGTCGGGGCAGTGGTCGACCCCGATCCGCGTACCGGCGGCGCCGGTTTCGCCCGGCTGCGCGCTGCCGGAATCGCTGTCACCGACGGCGTCTACGGCGCCGAGGCGGCGGCGCTCAACGCCGGGTTCTTCAGCCGGACGCTGCGCGGTCGCCCATTCGTAACGCTCAAGCTCGCGCTGTCGCTCGATGGGTGTATCGCGATGGCCGACGGCACCAGCCGCTGGATTACGGGTCCGCAAGCACGCGCGCACGCGCACCTCGAACGCGCGCGGACCGATTTGATCATGGTCGGGCGCGGCACGCTCGACGCCGACGACCCGGCGCTCGACGTGCGCCTCGACGGCCTCGAGGCCCGGACCCCGCAGGTCGCGGTACTCAGCCGCACGCTGGCGGCGATCGCGCCGGGGCGGCGGCTGGCGGGCGCGCTGCTGCTCCGCGATTTCGCCGAGGTCGATGCGATGTCCGCGGTGCTCAGCGTGCTGGTCGAGGGCGGCGCGGGGGTTGCCGCATCGCTGCTCGCCGCCGACCGCGTCGACCGGCTGCTGATCTACCGTGCTCCGGTCGTGCTTGGCGGGCAGCGCGGCATCGCCGACATCGGTCTGCACGATCTGGGCGCGGCGCATGGCCGCTGGTCGCTCGTCGAAAGCCGCGCGATGGGTGTCGACCGGCTTGAGCACTATGTCCGGACGCGGTAAGTACTGGCGCATGTTCACTGGCATCATCACCGACATCGGCACCGTCACTGCCACCGAGCAGCTTGGCGATCTGCGCGTTCATATCGCGACCAGTTACGACACCGCAGGGATTGCGCTCGGCGCGTCGATCGCCTGTTCGGGCGTTTGCCTGACGGTGGTCGCCAAGCAACCGGGAAGCTTTGCGGTCGATGTTTCGGGCGAAACGCTGGCGCGGTCGGCGGCGGGGCATTTCGTCGTCGGGGCAAGGCTCAACCTCGAGCGGGCGCTGCGGATCGGCGACGAGCTTGGCGGGCATATCGTCACCGGCCATGTCGATGCCGTCGCGCATGTCGTGCGCAGCTGGAGCGACGGCGGCTCGACCGGAATCGAGTTCGTTGCACCGCGCGCGCAGGCACCGTTCATCGCCGCCAAGGGGTCGCTGACGATCGACGGCGTGTCGCTGACGATCAACACCGTCGTCGATCACCCCGACGGCGCGCATTTTACCGTCAATATTATCCCGCATACCACGATCTGGACGACGATGGGCAACGCCACCGCGGCGGGAACGCCGGTCAATATCGAGATCGACGTGCTCGCGCGATACCTCGGCCGCATGCGCGAGGCGCTCGCCGCTTGACATTCTGATGTGACGCGAGCTTTATTATTCACATCTTGGTGTGAGGCGGGTGAAGATGAGCGTCATTGAGCGGGTAAGGGCCTTGGTTGCCGAGGGTGAAGCGACACGCTCCGGGTTGGCGCGGGCCGCCGGGTTGCATGCCAACTCGTTGCGCAGCCTCGACGATGCCGACTGGAACCCCACTTCGGACACGCTGCGCAAGCTCGAGGCGTATCTGGGCAGCCGCGACCCCGAAGAAGTGATGGTCACGGTCGAAGCGATCATCGACGAGGCGCGTAACGGCCGGATGTTCATTCTGGTCGATGACGAAGACCGCGAAAACGAGGGCGACCTCGTCATTCCGGCACAGATGGCGACGCCGGCGGCGATCAACTTCATGGCGCGCTATGGCCGCGGGCTGATCTGCCTGACGTTGGCATCGGAGCGCGTCAAACAGCTCGGCCTGCCGCTGATGGCGCAGCACAACGGCACCCGCCACCAGACCGCGTTCACCGTCTCGATCGAGGCGCATGAGGGCGTCACCACTGGAATTTCCGCCGCCGACCGGGCGCGGACGATTGCAGTCGCTATCGACGCCGCGAAGGACCGCGAGCATATCGTGACGCCGGGGCACGTCTTTCCGCTGGTGGCGCGCGACGGCGGCGTGCTGGTGCGCGCCGGGCATACCGAGGCGGCGGTCGATGTCGCGCGGCTGGCGGGGCTCAACCCCAGCGGCGTGATCTGCGAGATCATGAACGACGACGGCACGATGGCACGGCTACCCGACCTCAAAGTCTTTGCCGCCGAACACGGGCTGAAGATCGGCACGATCCGCGACCTGATCGCGTACCGGCGGCGCAACGACAACCTTGTGGCGTGCATCGCCGAAACCCGGCTGGAAACGCGCCACGGCGGCAGCTGGACGGCCAAGACCTACATCAACAAGGCCGAATATGCCGAGCATATGGTCCTGCAAAAGGGCCATATCGACCCGTCGACGCCGACGCTGGTGCGGATGCACACGCTGTCGATGTTCACCGACTTGTTCGACGAGGCGAACGACCGTTCGGGGCAGCTGCAACGCGCGATGCAGTTGATCGGCACCGAAGGCAGCGGCGTCGTCGTCATCATCCGCGATGCGTCGCCGACCGCCATCTCGACGCAGATGCGTGCCAAGGGTGCAGGCAGCGATCCCGAGGAATTGCGCGACTATGGCATCGGCGCGCAGATCCTCGTCGATCTCGGCGTCCGCGACATGGTGCTGTTGACCAATGCGCACCGCACCATCGTCGGGCTCGACGGCTATGGCTTGAACGTCGTCGGCGAACGGCCCATTCCGGCACCGGAAAATTGAGGAGCATATCGATGCCGCACCTGCTGATCGTCGAGGCACGTTTCTACGAGGCGCTGGCCGATGCGCTGCTCGACGGCGCGACGTCGGCGTTGACCGCCGCAGGTGCGACGTTCGACACCGTGACCGTTCCCGGCGCGCTCGAAATCCCGGCGACCGTCAGCCTTGCCGCCGAACAATATGACGGCTTCGTCGCGCTCGGCTGCGTCATCCGCGGCGAGACCTATCATTTCGAGATCGTCGCCAGCGAAAGCGCGCGCGGGCTGATGGCGCTGACGCTCGACGGACTGGCGATCGGCAACGGCATCCTGACCGTTGAAAACGAAGCACAGGCGTGGGCGCGCGCGCGGCGGACCGAAAAGGACAAGGGCGGCGAGGCGGCAAAAGCAGCGCTCGCGATGCTCGCAATGAAGGCGCGGTTTGCCTGAACGCGGCGGCGGCGCTAAAGCGCACGCCATGACAACAATCCCGAAGAAGAAAGCCCGCAGCGGCAACGCGCGTTCAGCGGCGCGGCTGGCCGCTGTGCAGGCGCTGTACCAGCTCGAAATGCAGGGCGACACCATCCCCAAGCTGCTCACCGAATTTCATACCCACCGGCTCGGCGCGACGATCGGCGATGTCGAATACCGTGCCGCCGATACCGTGTTCTTCGACGATCTCGTCACCGGCGTCGTCGCGCGCGCCGAGGAGATCGACGCGCTGATCGTGGCGAACCTCGCATCGGGATGGTCGCTCGACCGGCTCGACCGGCCGTTGCGACAGGTGCTGCGCGCCGGGGTCTATGAACTGCTGGCGCGCGCCGACGTGCCGACCGCAGCGGTGATCGATGAATATATCGACGTCGCCAACGCCTTTTATGATGCCAAGGAGGCCGGGTTCGCCAACGGTTTGCTCGACGCCGTGGCGCGCCAAGTCCGCGGCTGATGAAAGAACGGCAGCTCATCGCCCAGCTGCTCGCCCCGCTGGCCACCAGTGCCGCCGCGCGCGGACTGCACGACGACGCAGCCGTGCTGACGCCGCCGCTCGGGCGCGATCTGGTGCTGACGCATGACGTGCTGGCCGCCGGGATACATTATCTCCCAACTGACCCGCCGGGCGATATCGCGTTGAAATTGCTGGCGGTGAACCTGTCTGACCTTGCCGCAATGGGCGCGCGGCCGATGGGCGTCCTGCTCGGGCTGGGATTGAGCCCGGCCGAGGATGGCGCGTGGCTGGCAGCGTTCACTGCCGGGTTGCGGCAGGGGCTCAAGCGTTGGAACGTCGCGCTTTGGGGCGGCGACACCGTCGCGGGGCTGGCGCAGGCAGTGCTCGGGCTGACCGCGATCGGGCAGGTCGAGCCGGGGCGGGCGCTGTCGCGCAGCGGCGCGCGGCCGGGCGACACGCTGCACGTCAGCGGCAGCATCGGCGATTCCGGGCTGGGGCTGCAGATCGCGCTGGGGCAGGCGGCCCCCGATCCGTTCCTGCTGCATCGCTACCGCCTGCCCGAGCCGCGGCTGGCATTGGGGCAGGCGTTGGCAGGCGTCGCCACTGCCGCGATGGATATTTCCGATGGGCTGCTGATCGATGCCGAGCGGCTGATGCTGGCGAGCGGCGTCGCGCTCACCATCGACCTCGCCGCGCTGCCGCTGTCGCGCCAGGCGGCGGCTCGCACGCCCGACGATGCGGCGCGGCTCGAACGGGCGCGTGCCGGGGACGATTACGAACTGCTGTTCACGCTGCCGCCGGACACCGCCGCGCCGCCGGGGACGACGCGCATCGGCCACATCGCCGCTGGTACCGGCCTGACGGTGATGGGCAGCGACGGCGCGCCGTGCGAGCCCGGGCAGCTGGGCTGGGAACACTGACTTCGGCTGTCGTCGGTGACGGTATCCCGTCGCCACGCGACCGCGGATTTTGACCGGCAGCGTGGCGGCAATCGCGCGCCGCCCGTCGTGCCGCTTGCGTGTGTGCTCCGCATTTGCCACAAGCCGCGGCAATTGGTCCAACCGCCGCATCCGTCGGCGTGCGAAGTTTCAGGGGTAGGTTCGAAAATGGACATCGTGATTCTGGCGATCCTGTGTGGATTGGCCGCCGTCGCTTACGGCGTCATCACTTCGGGCCAGGTGCTGCGCGCCTCCCCGGGCAATGCGCGGATGCAGGAAATTGCCGCCGCCATCCAGGAGGGCGCCGGGGCCTATCTGAAGCGCCAATATACCGCGATCGGGATCGTCGGCGCGATCGTCGCCGTGCTCGTGGCGGTGTTCCTTGGGCTGTTGCCCGCTGTTGCCTTCGTGATTGGCGCGGTGCTGTCGGGGCTGACCGGGTTCATCGGCATGAACATCTCGGTCCGCGCCAACGTCCGCACCGCCGAAGCCGCGCGCACCTCGCTGCAGGGCGGCCTGACGATGGCGTTCCGGTCGGGCGCGATCACCGGCATGCTGGTGGCTGGGCTTGCGCTGCTGGCGATCGCCGGGCTGTATTATTACCTGACGCGCATTGCCGGATTCAGCCTCGAGGACGCCGCGCAAAAGCGCCAGATTATCGATGCGCTCGTTGCGCTGTCGTTCGGCGCGTCGCTGATCTCGATCTTCGCGCGACTGGGCGGCGGCATCTTCACCAAGGCTGCCGACGTCGGTGCCGATCTCGTCGGCAAGGTCGAGGCTGGAATCCCTGAAGATGACCCTCGCAACCCCGCCGTCATCGCCGACAACGTCGGCGACAATGTCGGCGACTGCGCCGGCATGGCGGCCGACCTGTTCGAAACCTATGTCGTGACGCTCGGTGCGACGATGGTGCTGACCGCGCTGCTGCTCGGCAATATCGCGACCGCGACGCTCGAGCGGCTGATGACGCTGCCGCTGGTGCTCGGCGGCGTCTGCATCCTGACCTCGATCATCGGGACATATTTTGTCCGGCTCGGATCGAAGAACAACATCATGGGCGCGCTGTACAAGGGCTTCTGGATCTCGGTCGTGCTGTCGGCGGTGGCGATGTGGTTCATCACCTCGTACGTGCTCGGCAGCATGGAAACCGCGATCGGCGATCCGGCGACGGCGCTCGGCGCGATCACCGGCCGCATGCTCTATTACTGCATGTTCACCGGGCTTGCCGTCACCGGGCTGCTGGTGTGGATCACCGAATATTACACGGGCACCAACTTCCGCCCGGTCCGTTCGATCGCGCAGGCATCGACCACCGGGCACGGCACCAACGTCATTCAGGGGCTGGCGATCAGCCTTGAGTCGACCGCGCTGCCGACGCTGGTGATCTGCGCGGGCATCATCGTCAGCTACCAGCTGGCGGGCCTGATCGGCATTGCTTTCGCCGCGACTGCGATGCTGGCGCTGGCCGGCATGGTCGTCGCGCTCGATGCTTATGGTCCGGTCACCGACAACGCCGGCGGGATTGCCGAGATGGCGCATCTCGACGCCGAAGTGCGCAAGCGCACCGACGCGCTCGATGCGGTCGGCAACACCACCAAGGCGGTGACCAAGGGCTATGCGATCGGCTCGGCGGGCCTCGCCGCGCTGGTGCTGTTCGGCGCGTACACCACCGACCTTGGCATCTATTTCAAGGACCTCGACGTCGATTTCCGGTTGTCGAACCCGTATATCGTCGTCGGTCTGCTGCTTGGTGCCTTGCTGCCGTATCTGTTCGGCGCGATGGGCATGACCGCCGTCGGGCGCGCAGCGGGTGACGTCGTCAAGGACGTGCGCGCGCAGTTCGCCGAGAACAAGGGCATCATGGACGGCACGTCTAAGCCCGACTATGCGCGCACAGTCGATCTGGTGACCAAGGCTGCGATCAAGGAGATGATCGTGCCGTCGCTGCTGCCGGTGCTGGCGCCGGTGGTGGTGTATTTCCTGATCACCGCGATCGCGGGTCAGGCGCAGGGCTTTGCCGCATTGGGTGCGCTGTTGCTCGGCGTCATCGTTTCGGGGCTGTTCGTCGCGATCTCGATGACCAGCGGCGGCGGTGCGTGGGACAATGCCAAGAAGTACATCGAGGACGGCCACCACGGCGGCAAGGGGTCGGAGGCGCACAAGGCTGCCGTCACCGGCGACACCGTCGGCGATCCGTACAAGGACACTGCCGGTCCGGCGGTCAACCCGATGATCAAGATCACCAACATCGTTGCGCTGCTGCTGCTGGCGGCGCTCGCCGCGGCGCGATAGGCCGAACCGTTCGAGGTTTGCACGACAGCGTCTTGCACCGTTGCAAGGCGCTGTCAGTGCGGCCGCCGATCGTGTCGCGGCCGGAGCGTCGTTGTTAGCGGCGCTGGGTCAACGCGGACCGTCGCGCCCGGTGCCGGCGGTCGGGCTGCCGACGCCGCCGGCGGACGATCCAAACTGGCCGATGTTGCCGAACAGGTCGTTCAACAACGATTCGTGACGGCCGAGCGTCGGGGTCTTGTCGCGCACGGGCGTCAGGCTGGCGACCTTTTCGAGCCCGCGGCGTTCGACCTTGGCGACATTGCCCTTGGCATCGAAGCTGACGATCAGGATATTCTGCGTCTTGGCGCGCGGCTGCAGGAATGCCAGCTGCGTCGCATTGCGCGAGACATAATACCATTGGTTGCTGTCGAACTCGGACGCAAAGGTCGGGCGGCCCAGCAGTTTCTGAACCGAGGCGCGGTTGTCGATGCCGGGCTGCACCGACGATACCAGCTGCTCGTCGACGATATAGCCCTGGTTGAGCTTGATCCGCGAACAGCCGCCGAGCAACGTCGCCGCGGCGACCGCCGTCATCAGCACCAGATTGACCTTACGCATTACCGAACTCCTGCGGACTGCGGCACCGCTCGCGGTTGCGGACACGCGCCAAACGCCTCAATATGGGTTTCATACGTTTCCGACAAGGCAAACCGATGGCACTGCTCGACCGTCTGCTCCCCTCCCGCCGCATGACCCCGCCTGGCGACGCGCTGTACCGCGCGGTGGTCGCCGAAGCGCGCCGTCCGGATTGGTATGTCGCGGGTGCAGTGCCGGACTCGGTCGATGGCCGGTTCGACGTGGTGGCGCTGGTGCTGGCACTGGTGCTGCTGCGGCTCGAGCCGTCGGGGAGCGCGCAGGCGCAGTTTTCGGCCGACCTGACCGAGCGCTTTATCGCCGACATGGACGGCAGCCTGCGCGAACTCGGCGTCGGCGATCAGGCGGTGGGCAAGCATGTCGGCCGGATGGTGAGCGCGCTCGGTGGGCGGCTTGGCGCGTATCGCGAGGCGCTGGCGGGCGGTTCCGACCCGGCGACGATGGCCGACGCGCTGGTGCGCAACGTCTATCGCTCCGAAGCCGTCGATGCGGCGGCGCTCGACTGGACGGCGGCGCGGGTCGATGCGCTTTGGGCTCAGCTCGAAGCGGTGCCGCTGCCGCGACTGATTGCCGGGGCGCTCGCGTGACGCCCGAATTGTCGCGGCAGATCCGTGTGCAGGACATCGGCACGCTGCCGCGGCGGGAGGCGATCGTTGCAACGCTCGGCGAACGGGTGGCACTTGCGGAGCGTTTCGGGTTGATCGACCTCGACCGGCTCGAAGCCACGCTCGAGGTGGTCGAAGGCGCAGGGGGGATCGCGGTCACGGGCAGCATTGCAGCTTCCGGAACGCAGCCGTGCGCGGTTTCCGCCGAGCCGGTACCGTTTACGCTCGCCGAGGCGATCGCGCTGCTGTTCGGGACGGTGAGCGATGACGACGAGGTCGAACTCAGCCCGCCCGATCTCGACACGCTGCCGCTCGATGGCGACATGATCGACCTTGGCGAGGCGGTCGCGCAGTCACTCGGCCTTGCGCTCGATCCCTATCCGCGCGCGCCCGCCGAACTGCGCGCCGCTGCAGCGCGCTTCCTGATTTCGGAGGAGGAGGCCGCCGCACGCGCCGCTGCCGACAAGGCGGCGGCCAATCCGTTCAATATCCTGCGGCGGTAGCGCCCGGTTTCCGCTCGGCCGGCGGCGTCAGGCAGCCGCAATCGCCTTCAGGATATCGTCGGTCGAATGCCCGGTCAGTTCCTTGCCGATCTCGCCCAGTAGTTTGGCGGTCAGCGCCTTGTGGTAATGCTGGCGCAGCTCGCCGAGCGTCTTGGGGGCCGCGATGATGACCAGCGCCTGCACCTTGCCGTCGAGAACCTGGCTGTTGAGGAACGCTGCGGTCGCTGCGGCAAACCCGTCCTCGCGCAGCTGGCGGTAGGACGGGTTGGCAGCACCGCCGTGATGCCGCGCGCCCGCGTCGCTGGCCGCGCCGACAATATCGGGATGCGGCAGCGCGTGCAGTTGTGGGGTGATGCCGTCGCCACCGTTATGAAACAGCCTGACCGTCTCGCCGTCGGCAACGGCAATCGTGGCACCTTGGGGAAGCAGCATTGCGGTAAACTCCTCAGCACCGACGCAGCCCCAATCGGCGCGGCGGCACAGGAGGATCAACGCCTGCGCTGCCGCTTGGGTCCGCTTTAGAACGGGACGTCGTCGTCGAGATCGTCGCTGAAGCTTTTGCCGCCGCCGAATGCGGGCTTTTTCGCGCCGCCGCCGTTGCCGCCGCCATAGTCGCGGTCGCCATAGTCATTGCCGCCGCCGCCGCTGCTGGCGCCGTCGCCGCGCCCGTCGAGCAGCGTCAGCTCGCCGCGAAACCGCTGCAACACGACTTCGGTGGTGTATTTGTCGTTGCCCGACTGGTCCTGCCACTTGCGCGTCTGCAGCGCGCCCTCAAGGTACACCTTGCTGCCCTTTTTGAGGTAATCCTTGGCGATCTTGGCGAGATTTTCGTTGAAGATCACGACATTATGCCACTCGGTCTTTTCCTTGCGCTCGCCCGACTGCTTGTCTTTCCATGTCTCGGAAGTCGCAAGGCTGAACTTGACCACCGAGCCGCCGTTCGAAAAACTCTGCATCTCGGGATCCTTGCCGAGATTGCCGACCAGAATCACCTTGTTCACGCCTGCCATTAATTTCCTCCGATTCGTCAGGGGCACTCTAGCACCCCGCGCTTGAATGTGCAGGCGTCTTGCGGCAGCGTTACACCCAAAGGGGACGCAGCATGGCGGGCGAAATCGGCGCATTGGGCGAGCTTGTCACCGGCAGCCTGATCGCGCATGCGGTCGATGGCCCACCCTCGGCGCACGGCCCCACGCCACAGGAAAACTGCGCCAACTGCGGCCGCCAGGTCGATGGCCACTTCTGCGGGATGTGCGGGCAGCATGCGCGGGTCGACCGCTCGGTCGCGCATCTCGCCGAGGAACTGCTGCACGGCCTGACGCACTTCGACGGCAAGGCATGGCGCACGTTGCCCGCGCTATTCTTTCGTCCCGGAACGCTGACCCGCGACTATGTCTATGGCAAGCGCGCGCGGTACATCGCCCCGATGGCGTTGTTCCTGTTCACCGTCTTCCTGATGTTTTTCACTTTCGGCTGGATCGGCGGCCCCGACATCGACAAGGCGCTCGACGCGGCAAACAGCGGTCGCTCTGAACAGATCGCCGAGGCGCAGTCGGGCATTGGCGACATCAACGGCGAGATTATCGATACGAAGCGCGACATCGCCGATGCCGAGCGCGACGCGGATAGCACGCCCGCCGACCTCGTCGCGCTCCGGCAGACGCTCGCCGCCAAGCAGACGGCGCTCGCCGCCGCCGAGCAGGTGCTGGTCCGGGTTCGCGCGCTGCCCGATCCCGCAACCGGCAAGGCGGCGGTGCGCCAGCGCTGGCAGGACAGCCTTGCCCAATCGGTGCGCGACAATAAGTTCACGATCAGCGCGCCGACGCCCGCGATTGCGGCACGGGTGCGCGAGGCGTTGCTCAATCCCGATTTCGCGCTCTATCGCATTCAGCAAAAGGCGTACAAACTCAGTTTCCTGCTGATCCCCTTGTCGTTTCCGGTGCTGTGGCTGATGTTTTTCTGGCGGCGCGACGTGCGCAGCTTCGATCATCTGGTGTTTGCGCTCTATTCGCTATCGTTCATGTCGCTGCTGGCGATTTCGGGCGTGGTGCTGATGCACCTTGGCGCGCCGATCGGCGGCCTGCTGCTGTTCATCCCGCCGGTGCACATGTTCTTTCAGCTGAAGGGCGCGTACCGGCTCGGGGTCGGCGGCGCGCTGTGGCGGACGGCGGTGCTTGGCCTGTCGTCGGTGGTGATCCTTGGCCTGTTCGCGGCGCTGATCGTGGTCGTCGGGCTGGCGGATTGAAGCAGCTTTCGGACTAAAGCAGCTTTGCTGCCCAATAAGTTGCGCCCGCCGCGACATAGGCCATCGCGAACAGATAGGCGAACATGAACGCCGGCCACGCCCAGCCGCCGGTTTCGCGCCGCGTCACCGCCAGCGTCGAGATGCACTGCGGCGCAAACACATACCACGCGAGGAACGCCAGCGCAGTGGGCAGGCTCCACGACGTCCGCAGGCGTTCGACGAGCGGCTGCGTATGCTCCTTGTCGGTGCCCTGCAGCGAATAGACCGTCGCCAGCGCGCTGACCGCCACTTCGCGCGCCGCCATGCCGGGCACGAGCGCGAGCGCGATCTCACGGTTGAAGCCGATCGGGCGGAACACCGGCTCGAGCGCAGTGCCGATCCGTCCGGCAACCGAATATTCAAGGCTGGTTCCGGCAAACCCCGCCGGCGGCTTGGGCCAGGTGGCGAGCGCCCACAGCGCGACGGTCGAGATCAGGATGATGCTGCCCGCGCGGCCAAGGAACGCCTTGGCGCGCTGATACAGCCCGATGCCGATGTCACGCGGCTCGGGCCACTGATATTTCGGCATCTCCATCAGGAATGTCGGCGTCGGGCCCTTGGTCACCGTGTGGCGCAGCGCGAATGCCGCCAGCAGCGCGCCGAGCACACCCACCACATACAGCCCGAACAGCACCAGCCCCTGCAGCCCGAGCACGCCCGCCACGCTGCGGTTCGGAATGAACGCGGCAATCACGATCGCATACACCGGCAGCCGCGCCGAACAGGTCATCAGCGGCGCAATCAGAATCGTCGTCAGCCGGTCGCGCGGTTCGGCGATCGTCCGTGTCGCCATGATGCCCGGAATCGCGCAGGCAAAGCTCGAGATCAGCGGAATGAACGCGCGGCCGTTCAACCCGACGCGCGCCATCAGCCGGTCCATCAGGAACGCCGCCCGCGTCATATAGCCCGATTGTTCGAGCACGAGGATGAAGAAAAACAGGATCAGAATCTGCGGCAGGAACACCACCACCGCCCCGACGCCGCCGAGCACGCCGTCGACCAGCAGCGACCGCGGCGCGCCTGCGGGAAGCGCGCTTGTTGCGGCCGCCTGCAGCCATGTCACGCCTTCCGCCAGCCACGCCATCGGCGCTTCGGCGAGCTTGAAGACGCCCTGGAACATAATGAAGATCAGCGTGGCGAGCAGCAGCGGGCCGATAACGGGGTGGAGCGCGATCCCGTCGAGCCGCTGCGTCCAGCGCTTGGTCATGCCGCGCTGGACGATGACGGCGTTGGCTATGGCGCGCGCCTCGCGCTGCAATTGCGTGATATCGGCGATGCCTTCGGCAGGCGGCGGTGTCCGGCCGAGCAGCAACGGCGCGAGCGCTGCAGCGAGCGTATCGAGCCCGCGCTTGCGCACCGCGACGGTCGGAACGACGGGCATGCCGAGGATCGTCGCCAATTGCGCGACATCGATCTCGGTGCCGTCGCGCTCGGCGAGGTCGGCCATGTTGAGCGCCACCAACATCGGCAGCCCGAGCCGCCGCAGCTCGAGCACGAAGCGCAGATGGTTGCGCAGGTTGGTCGCGTCGACCACCGCGACGATCGCATCGGGGCGACGCTCGCTGGCGGCGGTGCCCATCACGACGTCGCGCGTCACCGCCTCGTCGGGTGACCGCGGGCTCAGGCTATAGGTGCCGGGCAGGTCGATCAGTTCGACCGCGCGCCCGTCGGGCAGCGCCAGCCGCCCGGCCTTGCGCTCGACGGTCACGCCCGGATAATTGCCGACCTTCTGCCGCGACCCGGTCAAGGCGTTGAACAGGCTGGTCTTGCCGGCATTGGGATTGCCGACCAGCGCCACCACCGGTGCAAGCAGCGGCGCGTTCATTCGGCAGCAGTGCGCGCCGGTTCGACGACGATCATCGCCGCGAGCGCCTTGCGCAGCCCAACCACCATGTTGCCGACCCGCAACGCCATCGGGTCGCCGCCGAACGGCGCGCGGTGCAGCAGCTCGATATCGACGCCTTCGTCGAAGCCCATTTCGTGCAGTTGCCGCGCCGTGACGGGATCGCAACCGTCCCGGTCGATCGTAACGATCGTGGCAACGTCACCGGGGCGCATGGCGTGAATCGAGGAGGTCATACGCGAAGGATATAGCGTGCCGTTACAGCAATTGCGAACGATTATCACATGGTCGGTAATGCGCCGTGGCGCATTACCACGGGGTTGCTGCCGATGTCGGTCCCGGCACCGTTTCGCTACTTTGCGACCGCCAGCGAGGCTTCGCTCACCCAGCCCTTGGTGCCGAGTTCGTCTTCGACTTCCCACATGCCCGCGACCTTCTGGCCGGTCGGGTACAGGATCGCCCCCGCGTCGAGCGGCTTGAGCACCTTCGACTTGATCGACGACGACGCGAACATCCGGCTGGGCCGCGTCAGCGTGACGGCGCGTTCGGCCTGCTTGCCGGCGACCGCTTCGGTCAGCCCGCCAAGGTCGTTGACCAGCTTGGTGTACGCATCGAGATAGGCGAGCGCGATGACCTGGCCCATTTCGGTGTTGTCATAGCCGCTGGCACCGCCCGCGCCGAGCACGCCGCCGCCAAAGATGCCGGCCCCGCCGCCCCAGCCGAGGTCGGTCTTTTTCGATTGCCCCTCGGCGACGAATTCCTCCGACGACTTGTTGTTGACGACGTTGAGCACGACGTTGGCCGAACGCTTTTTAACACTGATGCCGCCGAGCAGCGCGCCGCCGATGCCCGGGACGAACGCGCCAAGGATGCCGCCGACGTTGAGCCCACCCTTGTTGCCGTTGCCGGTGACGATATCGGGGATGACGGTGAAGTCGGCCTCGACCATCTGGCCCTTGCCGATCGTACCGCCGCGCCGCATCTCGCCGCCCGCTGCCAGCCCACGCTCCTGCTGCATCGCCGCCATGCCGCGCTGCGACCGGTTGACCAGCTTGAAGCAATGCGATTTCTGAATATAGACGCGGATCAGCGCCTCGGGCGAGCCAAGGCCAAGGTCGCCCCACCATTTCGTCTCGGGCTCCGACACCGCA
Organism: Sphingomonadales bacterium; assembly: GCA_038225475.1. Lineage (GTDB taxonomy): Bacteria > Pseudomonadota > Alphaproteobacteria > Sphingomonadales > Sphingomonadaceae > Polymorphobacter_B. The sequence continues at coordinate 50,961 of JBBRRA010000002.1, read as the reverse complement.
ATCGTGCCGATCGGGCGCGGACAGTTAGGCAATTCGGCAGTTTTGCGGGCGCGCGTCGATTCAGCGGATTCGGAATGCGTCGATTTAATCTGTGCTGCGGCCACTGTCGGGAGCAACAGCACGCCAATCAACGAACCCTGAATCAAAGCCGTAACACGCATCGTCAGCCCCCCCGTGGTGATGTGCCACCCGCATAGCAAAGCAGTAACACTTTTGCCAGACCGCTGGTGGTGCTAGGCGAGCCTGATGACCGACGCTGACATCCTTGACGAATTTCGTGCGGCGGGTGCGCTGCTCGAAGGCCATTTCATCCTGTCGTCGGGGTTGCGCTCGGCGCGCTACCTGCAGTGCGCGCGCGTGCTGATGGACCCCGCGCGCGCCGCACGGCTGTGTGGCGCGCTGCTCGACAAGCTGCCGCCCGATATGTGGAGCCGTGTCGACGCGGTGATCGCCCCGGCGATGGGCGGGCTGATCTGCGGCTATGAACTCGCGCGGCAACTCGGCGTCGCGTCGATGTTCGTCGAGCGGCCGCAGGGGGTGTTCGAGCTGCGCCGCGGCTTTACGCTGACACCCGGCACGCGCGTGCTGATGATGGAGGACGTGGTGACCACGGGCCTCAGTTCGCGCGAAGCGATTGCGGCGATCATTGCGGCCGGCGGCGACGTGGTGCACGCGGCGTGCCTTGTCGACCGCTCCGACGGCACCGCCGACGTCGGCGTGCCGCTGACCGCGCTGCTGCGGCTGGCCGTGCCGAGCTATGCGCCCGACGCGCTGCCGCCCGAACTGGCCGCGCTGCCGGCGGTCAAGCCGGGGAGCCGGGCGTGAGAAGGCTAGCCGTCCTGTTTGCTATGGGTCTAGCCGGGGCGGCCTCCGCGCAAAATCTATCCGGGCAAAATGCGGCCGTTGCAAAATGGATAGCCGAACATTCAGTTAACGCTCCGGCGGGTAGCCCAGCTGCGGCAATACTGGAGTCGAGCGCAGCCCGGTCGAGATTGCTTCAAGTTGAAGCCCGCTATCAGTTTGTTGGCACCATCGGCAGAACATCGATCACAGGGAACAGCTTCGAAGACAGTTTCGGTCAACCGGGCACTAAGGGCTATTCTTACCAGAGCATTTGGCGCTGGGCGTCGGTCACCAAGCAGGTCGTCGCGGTCCTCGTCATGCAGGAGGTCGAGCGCGGGCACATCAGCCTCGACACGCCCGCTACCACCTATCTGCCCGGGGTCGCGTTGCCCGGTGGCGACGCGGTCACCGTCCGCCGCCTGCTCAACCACACCTCGGGTCTGTACGATCCGAACAGCGGCCCCGCCGGGCCCGACGGGACGCCGCTCGCCTATCTGCGCTCGAAGACGCGCGCGCCGAACGGCCTTGACCCGCAATGCCTGAAGCCCTCGGGCCGCAAGCCGGGCGAGGGGTTCATCTATAACAACTGCGACTATGTCGTGCTCGGCAGCCTGCTCGAGGCGGTGACCGGGGAGCCTTTTGCGACATTGGTGCAGGAGCGCATTGCGACGCCGCTCGGGTTGAAGTCGCTGCGCGTGCTCAAGCCCGGCGACCGCGACGACATCGTCGCCGTTGATGCCAAGGGCGGCACCGATGCGAACGTCGACCCCGGCCGCTACGGCAGCGCGGCCAATCTTGCCGGCACCGCCGACGACATGCTGGCGTTCGACCGCGCGCTGATCGACGGCAAGTTGCTGAACGCCGCATCCACCGCCGAAATGTGGAAGGGCGACCCGAAGCTGGGATACGCCGCGCTCGGCCAATGGGTGTATCAGGTGGCGCTGAAAGGCTGCGCCACCCCGCAGCGCATCGTCGAACGCCGCGGCGAAGTCGGCAACGTGCAGGTGCGCAACCTGATCGCGCCCGACCGCGGCATTGCGATCGTCGCCTTCACCGCCACCAGCGCGACCGAGTTCGGAGAGCCTTGGCAGGGCAAGGGACTGACCTATGACCTTCTACAGGCGGCGCTATGTCCGGTAAGCTAAGACTCGGCGTCAACATCGACCATGTCGCGACGATCCGCAACGCGCGCGGCGGCGCACATCCCGATCCGGTGCAGGCGGCGCAGATCGCCGCTGCGGCAGGCGCCGACGGCATCACGGCGCACCTGCGCGAAGACCGGCGGCATATCACCGACGCCGATCTCGCGCGGCTGATGGTGGAGATCGACCTGCCGCTCAACCTCGAGATGGCGGCCACCGAGGAGATGCTCGGGATCGCGCTGGCGCATGGCCCGGCGGCGGCGTGCATCGTCCCCGAACGCCGCGCCGAGCAGACCACCGAGGGCGGCCTCGACGTGCTTCGGGCCCAGCCGCTGCTCCGTCCGATGGTCGAGCGGCTGCGCGCGCGCGGCTGCCGGGTCAGCCTGTTCGTCGAGCCCGATGCCGAGCAGCTCGAAGCGTGTGCGATCATCGGCGCGCAGGTCGTCGAGCTTCATACCGGGCGCTATTCGCTGCTCGACGGCGCGGCGCGTGATGTCGAACTGGCGCGGCTCGCTGCCGCCGCGACCCACGCCGCCAGCCTCGGCCTCGAAGTGCATGCCGGGCACGGCCTGCGGTTCGACAATGTCGCGGATATCGCTGCAATCCCCGAGGTTGCCGAACTCAACATCGGGCATTTCCTGATCGGCGAGGCGGTGTTCATCGGGCTCAGCGCAGCGATCGTGCAGATGCGCGCCGCGATGGATGCCGCGCGCGCTTGACCGTCATCGGCCTCGGCAACGACCTCTGTAATATCGACCGGATTGCGGCGTCGATCGACCGGTTCGGGGCGCGCTTCATCGACCGCATCTTCACTCCCGTCGAACAGGCGAAATCCGACCGTCGCCACCTGACGCGCGCCGCCAGCTATGCCAAGCGGTTCGCCGCCAAGGAAGCCTGCGCCAAGGCGCTCGGCACCGGTATCCGGCGTGGGGTGTTCTTTCGGGACATGGGGGTCGTCAACCTGCCCAGCGGCAAGCCGACGCTGGTGCTGACCGGGGGGGCAGCGGAAATGCTGGCAAGTTTGACGCCGCCGGGGCATAGCGCGGAAATTCATCTGACGATCACCGACGACCATCCCTGGGCGCAGGCGGTCGTGCTGATCACCGCGAGGCCGCAATGACCGAGATGACGATGACCAAGGCCGCCAAGAAACCCGTCGATTGGGGTAGCGAACTGCGCCAGCTCGCGGTGCTCGTGCTCGCCGTGCTGGCGGTGCACAGCTTCGTTGCCAAGCCGTTCTTCATTCCGAGCGAATCGATGCTGCCGACGCTGCTGACCGGTGACCGGCTGATCGTCTCGAAATTCCCCTATGGCTTCAGCTATCTGTCGCCGTCGCTGCGTGTGCTGCCGAAAATGGACGGGCGGCTGTTCGGCAGCCTGCCCGAACGCGGCGATATCGCCGTCATCAAGGCCCCGCGCAGCCACGACGACCTGATCAAGCGCGTCATCGGCCTGCCGGGCGATACCGTCGAGATGCGCGACGGCCAGCTGTTCCTCAACGGCACGGCGGTTCCCAAGGTGGCCGAGGCGCCGCAGGACATCCTCGTTTCGGCGAACACCGATTGCATCGCGCCGCAGACGCTGCAGTTTCGCGTGACGCGGGCTGACGGCGTCATCGTCTGCCGCTATCCGCGCTTCCGCGAGACGCTGCCGGGCGGACGCGCCTATGATACGCTCGACCTTGGCGAAACCACGCAGGACAACTTCGGTCCGGCGATCGTTCCCGAGGGCCATATCTTCCTGATGGGCGACAACCGCGACAACAGTGAGGACAGCCGTTTCCCCGCGATCATCGGTGGCGTCGGCATGCTGCCGGTGGAAAACATCGTCGGTCGCGCCGAGTTCCTGACGTTTTCGCTCGACGGTTCGACCACGCTCAATCCGTTGACATGGTTCGGCGCGTTCCGATCGGGGCGTGCCTTCAACACGCTGCATCCGGCATCCCCGGCAAAATGAGCGAGCGCGACCCGCTGCCGCCGAGCCCGATCGAGCTTCAGGGGGCGCGGGCGCGCGGGGCGCTCAGCGATGCGCTGATCTGGCTCGGGCTCAGTGCGGCGCTGTGGCTGGCGTGGCAACTGGCAGCCGCGTTGCTGCTGATCATGGCGGGGATCGTCTTTGCCGCCGCGCTCGACGCCGGGTCGCGCGTGCTCGGCAAGGTCTGGCCGGCGCGGCAGGGCTTCCGGCTGGCGGTCATCGTGCTGCTGTTCGTTGCCGCGCTGATCGGGTTCTTCGCCTTTGCCGGGGTTCAGCTGGCGAGCCAGTTCGCGCAGTTGAAGGCGACGCTGGCGGCGCAGACACACCGGCTGGCGGACATCGCCGGCGAGTTCGGGGTTCACACCGGCGACGACCCGCTGGCCACGCTCAAGTCGCAACTCGGCGGCTCGATCGGCAAGATCACCTCGGTGCTCGGGTCGGCCGCGGGTGCGGTCGGTGGGCTGTTGTTGATCATCACCTTCGGGATCTTCGTCGCTGCCGACCCGCGCGTGTACGAGCGCGGCATCGAATGGCTGACGCCCGAGGCGAAACGCGCCGAAATCAAAAAGACGCTCGAGGCGATGGCGGCGATGCTGCGGCGCTGGGTGGCGGGGCGCCTGGCGCTGATGCTGTTCGAGGGGACGCTGATCGCCATCGGGCTGGCGGTGACCGGCGTGCCACTCGCGGCGCTATTGGGACTGGTGGCGGGCGTGTTCGCTTTCGTCCCCAACCTCGGCGCGCTGGCTTCGGGCGCATTGATCATCGCGGTGGGCTTTTCGGCGGGGACGACCACCGGCTTTTGGGCGATCGGCGTTTATCTGACCGTCCAGCTTGCCGACAATATCGTCAATCCGCTGATCGAAAAGCGCGCCGTCGATCTGGCACCGGCAGTCGTGCTCGCGGCGCAGCTGCTGTTCGGCGTGCTGTTCGGCATCATCGGCGTAACGATGGCCGATCCGATCGTCGCCTTGATCAAGGTCGCGCTAACCCGGCGCAACGAGGAAGCCGCCTAAAGCTTATTTCCCCTGGACGCCGAGCAGTTCGATATCGAACACCAGCACCGCGTTCGGCGGGATGACGCCGCCGGCACCCTGCGCGCCATAGCCAAGCTCGGGCGGGATCGTGAAGCGATACTTCGATCCGGTCTTCATCAGCTGGACGCCTTCGGTCCAGCCGGGAATCACGCGGTTAAGCGGAAACTCGGCCGGCTGACCGCGCTTGTAGCTCGAATCGAAAATCGTGCCGTCGAGCAGCTTGCCCTCGTAGTGGACGGCAACGGTATCGGTGGCGGCCGGGCTCGGCCCGGTGCCCTCGGTCAGCACTTCATATTGCAGGCCGCTCGCAGTGGTCTTCACGCCGGGCATGTCCTTATGATGACGAAGATAGGCAAGATCGGCGGGTTGCGATGCCGAAACCTGGCGCTGCGTTCCCGCCCACACCAGGATGGCAACAAGCGTCAGGATCAGCCCGCCGAGCACGACCCACTTCAGCGCGCCCGTCGTGCCAGGCGCCGTGGTTGCCATGATGGTGCTTACCGGACGCCGTCACGCTCGGCGCGCTTGCGCTCGAGCTTGCGTGCGCGGCGCACCGCAGCCGCCTTTTCGCGCGCCCGCTTTTCGGACGGCTTTTCGTAATGACGCCGCAGCTTCATCTCGCGGTAGACGCCTTCGCGCTGCAGCTTCTTCTTGAGCGCGCGCAGCGCCTGGTCGACATTGTTGTCGCGAACGATGATTTGCATGCGGCCGTTCTCTCCATTCACGTCGCGTGGCCTGGCGTCGGCTGCGCGCTTGTCACAAATAGCGGATCACCGGGCGGCATCACCGTCCGGAGCGAAGGCGTCGCATAGCAGACCCCCGGCGCAGCGTAAAGCGGCGTTCACCGCGTGCCATACGCGTCGTCATGGCCCCTCCCCGGAACCGGCGGCGCGCGCTATAGACACCGCATGACCGACGAAACCCTCGATGAAATCCGCCCGCGGCTGATTGCTGCGATGCTGCCGCATGTCGCGTTCGACGGCTGGACCGCCGCGACCGTCGCCGCCGGCGCGCGCGACGCCGCGATCGACACCGACGTGGCGCGGCTCGCTTTTCCCGGCGACGCGGGCGAGATGGTCGCGGCCTACACCGCGCTTGCCGACGCGCGCATGACGGCAGCGGTGCAGGCGGCGGGCATCGATTCGATGAAGGTCCGCGCGCGCGTCACCCTGTGTGTGCGGACTCGGCTCGAACAGGCCGCTGCCGAGCGCGAGGCGGTGCAGCGCGCGCTGGCGGTGCTGGCGCTGCCGGGCAATCTGGCGCTGAGTGCGAAGACGCTGTGGCGCACCGCCGATGCGATGTGGGCGGCCGCCGGCGATACCGCGACCGATTTCAACCATTACAGCAAGCGGCTGATCCTCGGGTCGGTGTACAGCGCGACGCTGCTCTATTGGCTGGGCGATACGAGCGACGGCCACTGCGCGACCTGGGAATTCCTCGACCGTCGGATCGCGGGCATCATGCGGTTCGAAGGCGTCAAGGCGCGGCTGCTGCGCGCCACCGAAAATCTCCCCGACCCGGCGCGCTTCCTCGGGCGGCTGCGTTACCCCGCGGTCTGAGTCCCCTTAAGCCTTCACCCGCTCGACACTGACCACCGCCTGCGTCGCGCGCAGCGCGGCGACGATCCCGGTCAGATGCGCAAGGTCATCGACTTCGACATCGACGACGAAGGTGTGGAATTCGCGGTCGCGCTGCTTGAGCGCAAGGTTAACGATATTGGCATTGTGATGCGCAAGGATCGCCGTCAGCGCGGCAAGGCTGCCGGGCTGGTTGTGGACCACCGCGACCAGCCGCGCGATTGCCGATTCGGCCTCCTCGCCCCATGCAAGGTCGAGCCATTCGCCGCTTTCGGCTTCGAGCGTCGCGCAGTCGATGCTGTGGACCTCGATGCCGGTACCGGGGCGACGGACGCCGACGATACGGTCGCCCGGCACCGGATAGCAGCATTCGGCAAGCTGAAACGCGACCCCGGGCGTTAACCCCTTGATCGAGATTGCGGCCTGCTGGCCATGCTTGACCTTGCGCGATCGGCTTTTGACCCCGGCGGTCGATCCCGGCAGCACCGCTTCGAGCAGCGCGGTGTCGCCGATCGTCTGGCGCGCGAGCGCAACATAAAGCGCGTTGCGGTCGGTCAGTTTCAGCCGCCCGAGCGCCGCCGTCACTGCATCTTCGGACAGCGGCAGCTTGAGCCGCGCGACGACCTCGTCGTACAGCTTTTTGCCCATGTCGAGCAGCTCGCCGCGCTGCTTTTGCCGGACATAGCGGCGAACCGCCGATCGCGCCTTGACCGAAACGACGAAGTTTTCCCACGCCGGATCGGGAGCCTGGGTCTTCGATCGCAGGATTTCGACCTGGTCGCCGTTGGTCAGCCCGGTGCGCAATGGCACGACGCGGCCGTTGATCTTGGCCCCGACGCAGGTATCGCCAAGGCTGGTGTGGACGGCATAGGCGAAATCGACCGGGCAGGCCCCCGCAGGCAACTGGATCAGCTCGCCCTTCGGCGTGAAGCAGAACACCTGATCCTGGAACATCGCGAGGCGCGTATGTTCGAGCATCTCCTCGGGCGTTGCCGCATGTTCGAGGATTTCGAGCAGGTCGCGCAGCCACGGATAGCTTTCGCGCGCCGCGGCACCGTCGGGCCCCTGTTTATATGCCCAGTGCGCCGCCAGCCCAAGCTCGGCCTCGCGGTGCATTTCGCGGTCGCGGATCTGCACCTCGATGCGCAGCCGCTCGCTGTGCATCACCGTGGTGTGCAGCGAGCGATAGCCGTTGCGCTTGGGCGTCGAGATGAAGTCCTTGAACCGCCCCGGCACCATCGGCCAGCGCGAATGCAGCACGCCGAGCGCGCGATACGCCGCCGCCGGGTCGGGGACGACGACGCGGAAAGCCATGACGTCGGGCAGCGCCTCGAACGCGATATGATGATCCTGCATCTTGCGCCAGATCGAGAACGGACGTTTCTCGCGTCCTGTCACCTCGGCTTCGATGCCGTTCTGCCCGAGCAGCAGTTTGATGCCGCTGGTAATTCGCGCGACCATATCGCCGCCACCGGCGCGCAACGCCTCGAGCCGCTTGGTGATCGACGCAAAGCCCTCGGGCTCGAGTTCCTTGAACGCCAGCGCCTGCAGCTCGTCCATGAATTCGTACATGCCGATCCGCTCGGCGAGCGGCGCATAAATGTCCATCGTCTCGCGGGCGATGCGGCGGCGCTTCTCGGGGTTCGGAATGAAGTGCAGCGTCCGCATATTGTGCAGCCGGTCCGCGAGCTTGACGAGCAGCACCCGGATGTCGCTCGACATCGCGACGAGAAACTTCCGCAGGTTTTCGGCGGCGCGTTCGGTATCGGTCTGCGCCTCGATGCGCGACAGCTTGGTGACGCCGTCGACCAGCCGCGCGACCGAGGGGCCGAACAGCTTTTCGATCTGTTCGGGGGTGGCGACGGTATCTTCGATGGTATCGTGCAGGATACCGGTGGCGATCGTCTCGTCGTCGAGCTTGAGCTCGGTCAGGATGCCCGCCACTTCGATCGGGTGGCTGAAATACGGATCGCCCGAAGCGCGCAGTTGCGACCCGTGTGCCTTCATCGAAAACACATAGGCGCGGTTGAGCAGATCCTCATCCGCGCCCGGATCATAGGCTTTTACACGTTCGACAAGTTCATACTGGCGCAGCATCCCCCGATAGTGGGGGGTGGGCTGCTGCAGCGCAACCGGCTATTCGGAAAGGCGATTGCGCCGCGGGGTCTTACTCGTAGTCGGGACCCAGATTCTGGTTGCGCGGCGGCTGTGCAGCGGTCAGGCGAAGCGCCTCGGCCGATGCCGCGATCGACCCAACGGCATCGGGCGTGTCATCTTCGGACGCGACGACGCGCTGCATCGATGCGACCAGCGCTTCCTGCAGATCGGCAGGCTTCAACCGGACTTCAGCGATTTCGCGCAGTGCGACGACGGGGTTCTTGTCGCGGTCGCGGTCGACCAGCATCTCGGCACCGCTTGCCAGCTGCCGCGCGCGCGTCCCGGCGAGCAGCACCAGTTCGAAGCGATTGGGGATCTTGTCGACGCAATCTTCGACGGTGACGCGCGCCATGGGAACACTCCGGTGAATTCGGTAATCGCGCGACCTAGCGGCTCGCTGCGGCGGCGTCAAGGAAAGCGGCGGGACATGGCACCCTAGCGCCCCGCCATGTTGAGGCTGCCGGGCGGCATCCGCACCTCGAGCGTGTCGAGCGTGTCGGTCAGCCAGACCTGACAGGCAAGCCGCGACGTGCGCGAAACGCCATAGGCAAAGTCGAGCATGTCCTCCTCCTCCGCGGTCGGTTCGGGCAGCCGCGCGAAATCGGCCGCGCCGATCAGGACGTGGCAGGTCGAACAGGCCATCGCGCCTTCGCACGCGCCTTCCAACGGCTGGTCATGCGCCTGCGCGAGGTCGAGCAGGCGCGTACCGGCGGGCGCATCGACTTCGATCTGTCGCTGGCCGTCGGCGGAAATGAAACGGACACGCGTCATGCTGCCAGCGCGCGGAGCCGCGCCGCGCCGTCGTTGAGCAGCGCCGCTGCGGTGTCGATGTCGGCGGTCGTAGTGAAGCGCCCCCAGCCGATGCGCAGGCTCGACCGGGCCTCCGCCGCGGTCAGCCCCATCGCTGCGAGAACATGGCTCGGGCGGCCGCTGCCGCTCGCGCACGCCGACCCGGACGATACGGCAATCCCGCGCGCCGCCTGCAGCAGCCGCGCGCCGTCGACACCGTCGAAGCGCAAATTCAGCGTTCCCGGCCATCCGGAGCCGGTCGATCCGTTGATGATATACTGTCCCCTAAGTCCCGACAGCAGCCGGGCGCGCAGCATTTCTGCATGGGCGGCGTCGTGCGCCATCCGTTCGGCAGCGATCACCGCGGCGGTGCCCAGCCCGACGCACAGCGCGGGGGCGAGCGTCCCCGACCGTCCACCGGCTTCCTGCCCGCCACCGTGGAACAGCGGCGTCAGCGTCAGTCCGGGGCGGATGTACAGCGCGCCGACACCCTTGGGACCATAGATTTTATGCGCGGTCAGGCTCAACAGATCGACGCCGAGCGCGGCGGCCGGTGTCGGCAGCTTGCCGAACCCCTGCGCGGCGTCGCAATGCATCAGCGCGCCGTGCGCGTGCGCGCGCGCCGCGATCTCGGCGATCGGCTGGATAACGCCGGTTTCGTTGTTGACCAGCATCGCCGAAACCAGCGCGACATCGTCACCCAGCGCAGCATCGAGCGCGGCCATGTCGATCAGTCCGTCGGGGCCGACCCCGACGATTGTTACCGCGCCCCCCTGCGTCGCGAGCCAGCGCGCGGTTTCGAGCACGCAGCTATGTTCGGTGGCCAGCGTGACGATGCGGCGTCGCGGGCCCGTCAGCGCGCCTTTGAGCGCCCAGTTGACCGATTCGGTCGCACCGCTGGTGAAGGTGACGGTGTCCGGCGCCACGTCGAGCAGCTGCGCAACTTGCCCGCGCGCCACCGCGATCGCCGCTGCGGCGCGGAAGCCCCAGCGGTGCGGCGAGTGCGGGTTGCCGAACTGCTCGCTCCACCACGGCGCCATCGCCGCGATAACCGCCGGATCGGACGGCGTCGTTGCCGCATAATCGAGATAGATCGGCATCGTCATGCGGCCTTCGTCCGTTGCCGCGTCGCAAGTGCATTCCACGCCGCGGCAAAACCGTCGACTTCGGCCGCCGTCGAGCGCCATCCGACACTGACGCGGATCGCTTCGCTCGCGGCGCGCGTGCCAAGGCCCATGGCAGCGAGCACATGGCTCGGCCCGACCTTGCCCGACGAGCAGGCCGCGCCCGCGCTGACCGCAAAGCCCGCAAGATCGAGCGCCATCACCTGCGTCGAGGCGGCAACGCCGGGCATGCGAATGCTGCTGATCGTGCCGAGCCGATCGGCATCCGCCGCGATGATTTCGGCCCCGTCGAGCCGGGCTTCGAGGCGGTCGCGCAGGCCGGTTGCGCGCGCCAGCCAGCCCGAGTCCGCCGCGCGTGCCTCGAGCGCGGCAGCGAAGCCCGCAATGCCCGGCAGATTTTCGGTTCCCGCGCGGTAGCCGCGTTCCTGCCCGCCGCCCGCACGCGGTGCGGCAAAGCCGTCGAGGCAGCGCACGATCAGCGCGCCGACGCCCGGCGGGCCGCCCAATTTGTGCGCCGAAACCGCGACGAAATCGCCCGGTGGCAGGCGCAGCTTCCCGGCGCCCTGCACCGCATCGACGAGCAACCGTCCGCCAGCCGCGTCGATCAGCGCCGCGACTTCGGCGAGCGGTTGAATGGCGCCGGTTTCATTGTTCGCCTGCATCACCGCGACCAGCGCGGGGCCGGCGGCGGCGGCAAGCAGCGCCGCCAGTGCGCCGAGGTCGATCCGGCCGCAGCCATCGACCGGAATGATCGTTGCGCCGCGCGCCTGTGCGCGGACCGCGTCATGTTCGACCGCCGATACGAACAGCGATGCCGCGCCCGCCGAAGCCAGCGCGAGCCCGATCGCCTCGGTGCCGCCGCCGGTGAAAATCACCGCCCCGGGCTGACATCCGAGCGCGTCTGCAATGGTGTCGCGCGCAGTTTCGAGCGCTGTCTGCGCGCTCCGCCCGGCGCGGTGGACCGACGACGGATTGGCCCATGCGGCTGCCGCAGCCGCCATTGCGGCGACCGCCGCCGGGTCGATCGGCGCGGTCGCGGCATAGTCGAGATAGGCGGCTTCGGGCATCGACGACTCGGTTTAGATTGGAGCTTTGCAGTGCAACCCTATATAGGGACGATCCGCTGCGCCACGCAGCCCCCCTTTAACGCCCGTAGGTACGATGCCCGAAGTTATTTTTCCTGGTCCCGAGGGGCGTCTCGAAGGCCGCTATCAACCAGCCAATCGCCCGCGCGCACCGGTGGCGATCCTGCTGCAACCGCACCCGACGCAGGGCACGATGAACCATCCGATCGTGATGGCGATGTACAATACGTTCGTGCGGCGCGGCTTTGCGACGCTGCGCTTCAACTTTCGCGGAGTCGGGCGCAGCCAGGGCGTGTTCGACAACGGTATCGGCGAGCTGTCGGACGCCGCCTCGGCGCTCGACTGGATGCAGCAGTTCAATCCCGAAGCCTCCACGACGTGGGTCGGCGGTTTCAGTTTCGGCGCGTGGATCGGCATGCAGCTGCTGATGCGGCGTCCCGAAGTGCGCGGCTTCCTGTCGATCGCGCCGCCCGCCAACCTGTACGATTTCACTTTTCTTGCGCCGTGCCCGTCGTCGGGGCTGATCGTCGACGGCGGCGCGGACGAAGTCGTGACCGGTGTCAGCGTGCAAAAGCTGGTCGACAAGCTCAAGACGCAGCGCCACATCACGATCGACCATGCGACGGTGCCGAAGGCCAACCACTTCTTCGAGCATGAAATGCCCGAGCTGATGGGCATCGTCGATGCGTATCTCGACAAGCGGCTGAGCGCCGACCGGTAACCGCTTCACGCCAAGTTCAGCGACGGGACTACAGGGGACGATGATGCTTCGCTTCCTCCGCTTCGGCATCCTTGCGCTGGTCGCCAGCCTGCTCGCCGTCGAGCCGCTGGCGGCGCAATCGATCCTGCGCGATGCCGAGACCGAAGCGTTTTTCCGCCAGGTCGCCAAGCCGCTCGAAGTCGCTGCCGGGCTCGATCCGAAGTCGGTACAGATCGTGCTGATCGGCGACCCCAGCATCAACGCCTTCGTCTCGGGCGGCCAGAATATCTATATTCATTCGGGGCTCATCGTCGCGGCCGACAATGTCAATCAGCTGCAGGGTGTCATCGCGCACGAGCTCGGCCATATCGCCGGCGGCCATAACGTCCGGTTCGGCGAAGGGGCCGGGCCGGCGACGCGAATCTCGCTGTTGTCGCTGGTTGCCGCCGGGCTGCTGATTGCCGCCGGTGCGGGCGATGCCGGAATTGCCGCGCTCGGTCTGGGAACGGCCAAGGCGCAAAGCGATTTCCTGTCGTTCAGCCGCGATCAGGAGAGCCGCGCCGACCAGGCAGGCGCGGGGTTTCTGCGCACTGCGGGAATTTCGGGCAAGGGCTCGATCGTGTTCTTCCAGAAATTGCTCGGCGAGGAATATCGCAACGCGGTCAAGCAGGATAACAGCTACAACCGCACCCACCCGCTGAGCGGCGAACGGATTTCGGCGCTCGATGCCGAATACCGCACCTCGCCGGCGTATAATGCACCGTCGGACCCGGCGCTGCAGGCCGAATTTCTGCGCATCAAGGGTAAGCTGACCGGCTTTGTCGAGGAGCCGCCGCGGACCCTCGTGCTCTATCCCGAAAGCGATGTTTCCGAAGGCGCGCGCTATGCCCGCGCCTATGCCTATCACAAGTCGGCGTATCCCGATGCCGCCAACGCCGAAGTCGATCGGCTGATCGCGCTGCACCCCGCCGACCCATTCTACCTTGAATTGAAGGGTCAGATCCTGCTCGAATCGGGGCATGCGAAGGAGGCGTTGCCGGTGCTGCGCAAGGCGGTGGCGCGCGCGCCGAACGAGCCGCTGATCTCGACGCTGCTCGGCCATGCGTTGATCTCGACCGAAGACCCCAAGGACTTCGCCGAGGCCAAACCGCTGCTGCGGTCGGCAATCGCGCGGGACCGCGACAATCCGTTTGCATGGTATCAACTCGGCGTCATCTATGACCGCGAGGGCGATGAGCCGCGCGCCGCTTTGGCCGCCGCCGAACGCTATAACCTCGAGGGCAACGCCAAAAGTGCCGCGGCGAACGCGCGGCTCGCGCTGCTCGGGCTGCCGCAGGGCACGCCCGACTGGCTTCGCGCCGACGACATCGCCGGGGTGTCGAAGAACGAGCTCGACAAAAAGAAGCATAAAAAGTGGTTCTGACGCCGGTGCGCCAGTGGCTGCGGCAACGACCGGGGCTGGCGGGGTTCGCCGCCGGGGCATTGCTGGTCACCGCGCTGACGCTGGCGACGCAGGCCCCGCGCCAGAAGGCCACCGACCGCGCCGCAACCGAGCGCATCGTCCGCGACTATCTGCTCGCGCACCCCGAGATCATTCCCGAAGCGATCAACGGCATGCAGTCGCGCGAAGTGACCAAGCTGCTGGCTAGCAATCGCACCGCGATCGAAACGCCGTTCGCCGGGGCGTATGCGGGCAATAAGGACGGTGACGTGGTCGTCGTCGAATTCTTCGACTATGCTTGCCCCTATTGCCGCGCGGCGCATGCCGATGTGAAGGCGCTGCTGGCGGGCGACCCCAAGGTCAAGGTAGTGTTTCGCGACTTCCCGGTGCTGTCGCCGGAATCGGACGAGGCGGCACTCGCCAGCCTGTCGGCCGCGCAGCAGCACCGCTATCCGGCATTTTACGACCGTATGTTCGAAACCGACGGCAAACTTAGCCGCGAGCGCACAATTGCGGCGGTGCGCGCGGCGAAGCTCGACGAGAAACGCACCGCAGCCGACATGGCGAACCCGGCGTTACGGACCGAAATCAAGGCCAACCTCGAGCTTGGCCGCGCGCTCGGCCTGACGGGCACGCCGAGCTTTATCATCGGCAACAAGATCCTATCGGGAGCGGTCGGCATCGATGCGCTCCGGGCCGCGGTGCTGACGGCGCGCGACGCAAAGGCCAGATGAGCACGCGCTTCGACGTGGCGCTGGCACTTCGCCAGATCGGCGTGGTCGTGATCGCCGATTCGACGCCGATCCTGATGCTTGGTGCTGTACTGGTCACGCTGCCCGCTTTGCTGGCTTCGGTACTGACGCCGGGGCATAGCGTCGGTACGGTGCTCGCGGTAATCGCTGGACTGGGCGCGGCACTGTTCGCCACGCTGGTAAGTTTCGGCACGACCGCGCGGCTGACGGGCAAGCCACTGGGGCCGAGCGATTATTTTCGCCGTGGTATCGTCGCATCGCCGCCGGGGTTCAGCGTCGCGCTGCTGCTCGGGGCGGCGGGCGTGGCGGCAGCGATCGTCCGGCTGGTTGCGGGTGGAGGCAGTCTTGCGGGGCTGCTGGCGCTTGGTGCTGCAATCGGCGGCGCGGTCATCGTGCTGCCGGCGCTACCGCTAGCGATTGCCGAACGGCGACCGCCGTTTCTCGCGTTGCGCGATGCAGGACGACTGACCCGCGGTAACCGGGGGCGTTTGCTCGCGCTGCTCGTAGTCGCGGCGCTTGCCGTGGGTCCGGCGGCGCTGTTGATCGGCGGGCCGGGCGCGGCCGATCCGGGCAGCGGACGGCTTTGGCTTTGGCTACTGTTCGAACTGATCGCGGCGAGCGTGCTCGCGACGATCCCGGCGGTCGTCGACGCGCAGCTGCGGCTGCGCGTCGTCTCGACCGATTAGCGCGAGTAGAACTCGACGACGAGGTTCGGCTCCATGCGGACCGCATAGGGCACTTCGTCGAGCGTCGGGACGCGGACGTAGGTTGCCTTGTGGCCGTCGACGGCGACATATTCGGGCGTCTCGCGCTCGGTCAGGCCCATCGCTTCGAGCACGAGCGCCATGTCCTTGGCCTTGGCACCCAGCTCGACGACGTCGCCCGGCTTGACGCGTGCCGACGCGATATTGCAGCGGCGGCCGTTGACGAGGATATGGCCGTGGTTGACGATCTGGCGCGCGGCAAAGATCGTCGGTGCGAACTTGGCGCGGTACACGACCATATCGAGACGGCGCTCGAGCAGACCGATCAGGTTCTGCGAGGTGTCGCCCTTCAGGCGGACGGCCTCGGCATAGGTTGCCCGGAACTGGCGCTCGGTGACATCGCCGTAATAGCCCTTGAGCTTCTGCTTGGCGCGCAGCTGGATGCCGAAGTCCGAGACCTTGCCCTTGCGGCGCTGGCCGTGCTGGCCGGGGCCGTATTCACGCTTGTTGACCGGCGACTTCGGGCGGCCCCAGATGTTTTCGCCCATGCGGCGGTCGAGCTTGTATTTCGCGCTTGTACGCTTCGTCATATATCGTCCAATTTGCCACGATGCTGCCGGCCCAGTGCCGACGGCGTTTCCCCGGGCTCGCACCGCACGACCAAGTCTGTCGGGCGCGGCCACCGCTTCACCAGGGGTGCGGGGCCAATTGCGAAGCAGGCCGGTTAGCTGCTGCACACCCAAAGGTCAAGCTTCGCTGCCGCGCGCGCCTCGGCGTTGGGTCGATAGACTAACAAAGTGTAAATATTTCCGACACTTTCAGGTCGTTAAAAAGTCGCTAGACGGAACGATATTATCATTACGGAACCGGATTGTCCTGAAGATTATCGGCCAATTTCAATCACCTAATAATTTCCATATACATTTCATTAACTTGGCATAAGGATTGCTTACCAAAGCATTAACGCAGTTCCGCGTCGTGTCAGGAGTATTGACCTTGTTCGTTTCAAAATTCGCAGCAATTGCAGCCACCTCGCTTATTGCAGCCGCCGTTCCGGCGGCCGCCGCGGTCAACCTCGTCACCAATGGCGGTTTTGAAACCACCACCTACACCGCCAGCTCGCAAATCGGCGGCAGCTTCGGCCAGGGCGTGACCGGCTGGACCGCCAGCGGCTTCAACCTGCTGTTCATCGGCGGCACGCAAACCACAACGTCGGCAGCCAACCAGTATAGCGACCCGCTGACCTATTTCCGCACCGGCGTGACCACCGACACGCTCGGCACCGGTGGCAACTTCGTCGCGCTCGACGGCGATACCGGCATTCACGGCCCGCTGTCGCAGACGATCACCGGGCTGGTCGCTGGCCAGGGCTATAACGTCACCTTCGATTGGGCCGCGTCGCAGCTTCGCAACCGCACCGGTGCCACCACCGAGCAGCTTGCCGTCACTTTTGGCGGTGTGACGCAAAGCACCGCGATCATCAACAACCCGAGCGCCGGTTTTCAGCCTTGGCGCAGCGTGTCGTTCTATTTCGTCCCGACCGGCACCAGCGCGGTGCTGAGCTTCCTGTCGAACGGCACGCCTGCTGGTGCGCCGCCGATCGCGCTGCTCGACAACATCTCGGTTGCGGCCGTACCCGAGCCCGCATCATGGGCGCTGCTCGTCACCGGTTTCGGCATGGTCGGCTATGCCGCCCGCCGCCGCCGTCCGGGCGTTGTCACCGCGTAACGCGTAAGTCTATGAACGTCCCGCAACCCCGGTCTCGTGCCGGGGTTGCGTCGTTTGGGCCGCCAGCGGCCCGCCGCTTGCGCTCGCGGGATCATTCGCCCATATCCGGCATGGGAGTCGGGCGGGCAGAGCTCTCGCCAACCCGGTCAGGTCCGGAAGGAAGCAGCCGTAACGAATCCGCTCTGGGTCGTTCCCGGCTCCCACCAATCCTTGCGATCGCTCCGCGAAACGGCCACCGTGTCTGATATGGACGAACTTTTCGCCGCCCCCGCCGCTGCACCCGAATACCGTGTGCTGGCGCGCAAATACCGGCCTGCCAGCTTCGACACGCTGCTGGGGCAGGACGCGATGGTCCGCACGCTCGGCAACGCGATCCGGCGCGGGCAACTGGCGCAGGCTTGGCTGCTGACCGGCGTGCGCGGCGTCGGCAAGACCTCAACCGCGCGGATCATCGCCAAGGCGCTCAACTGCGTCGGTCCGGACGGGCAGGGCGGGCCGACGATCGCGCCGTGCGGCGTCTGCGAACCGTGTGTGGCGATCGCGGCGGGGCGCCACATGGACGTCATCGAAATGGACGCCGCGTCGAATACCGGCGTCGACGACGTGCGCGAGATCATCGAGGCGGTGCGCTATGCCAGCGCGTCGGCTCGGTACAAAATCTACATCATCGACGAAGTCCACATGCTGTCGAAAAACGCGTTCAACGCGCTGCTGAAGACGCTCGAGGAACCGCCACCGCATGTGAAATTCATCTTTGCGACCACCGAAGTCGGCAAATTGCCGGTGACGGTGCTGTCGCGCTGCCAGCGGTTTGACCTGCGGCGGATCCCCGCCGAGATGCTTGCCGAGCATTTCGGCAAGATCGTCGAGGCCGAAAGCTGCTCCGCCGAGCCCGAGGCGCTCGCATTGATCGCGCGTGCCGCCGAAGGTTCGGTCCGCGACGGGTTGTCGATCCTCGACCAGGCGATTGCGCACGGCGCTGGCGGAGTCACGGCAGTTGCCGTGCGCGAAATGCTCGGGCTATCGGATCGCGGCACGGTGCGGACGCTGTTCGCACTGTTGCTGGCGGGCGAGGCCGCATCGGCATTGTCGGCGTTCAAGGACGGTTATGACCTTGGTACCGACCCGGCGCAGGTGGTGCAGGAACTGCTCGAACTCGTCCACACCATTACGCGTGCGAAGGTCGCCGGAGCCGATGACCCGGCGATGAGCGCCGAGGAACGCGCGCTGGTCAAGGATTGGGGCGCGCGGCTGTCATTCCCGGCGCTGCACCGGCTGTGGCAACTGCTGCTCAAAGGGCTGGCGGAGGTTCAGGCGGCGCCGGTGCCGTTCCAGGCGGGCGAGATGGCGCTGCTCCGCATTATCCACGCGAGCGAGCTGCCCGACCCGGCCGAGCTTGTCCGCCGCCTGACCGAGCGCGGCGACGATACCCCGGCTGCGGCACCGCAGTCGGTACGGCTGGAAACCGCCACACCGATCCAGGCGGCGCGCGTTCCAGCGCCGGCGGCACGTGCCCCCGAGCCGGCGGCGCTGCCAGCCGACCTGCCGGCGCTCGTCGAACTATGCATGGCAAACCGCGAACCGTGGCTGGCGCAACTGCTGCATGACGAGGTGCGACTGGTAAGCCTCGCGCCGCCGCTGCTAACGGTGGCCGGCAATCTGCCGAAAACCTTTGCGCCCGATTTGATGGCACGGCTTGGCGAATGGACCGCGACGCGCTGGACGGTAACGCTGGCGCGCGACGGCGGGCAGCGCACCCTGCGCGAGGCCGATGCCGCACTGGCCGAAGCTGCGCGCGCCGCCGTGCTGGCCGATCCGGTGGTGTCGCAGCTGATGGCCGCGTTCCCCGGTGCCGAACTTATCGAAATTGAACCTGCGTCGACAGCGACGCCCGAAAGGATTGCCGATGCCGCCCAGCCTCGATGACATTATGAAAATGGCGCAAAGCCTGCAGGCCGAGATGGAAAAGTCGCAGCGCGCGCTCGACACAATCGAGGTCGAGGGGGCAGCGGGCGGTGGCATGGTCAAGGTCCGCGCGATGGCGAGCGGACGGATGACCGGCCTCGACATCGATCCGTCGTTGATCGTCGCGTCCGACAAGGCGATGCTCGAAGACCTGATCGTCGCGGCGTTCAACGACGCGGGTAAAAAAGCACAGGCGGCAGGCGATGCCGAGAAAGCCAAGATGACCGCGGCGCTGCCGCTGCCGCCCGGGTTCAAATTGCCGATGTAACGCCCACCTAGCTGCGCCCGAGCGACGTCAATACAGGCAGCTGTCGATCCCGTCGCGCTGCACGACGCCGATGCGCTTTTGAATGCGGCCGGCGTATTTCTTGACGTAGCGCCCGGGTGCGGCGGCATCGCGCTTGATCGGTTGCGGCAGCACGGCGGCAAGGCGGGAGGCCTGCAACGGCGTCAGCTTGGCGGCGGAAACGCTGAAATAATGCTGCGCGGCTGCCTCGACGCCGTACACGCCCGGCGCGAATTCGGCGATGTTGAGATAGACTTCCATGATCCGCGGCTTGCCCCACAGCACCTCGATCAGCACGGTAAAGCCGCTTTCAAGCCCTTTGCGCAGCCAAGACCGCTCGGGCCATAGAAAGGCGTTTTTCGCGGTTTGCTGCGATATCGTCGAGCCGCCATGCAGCTTGGCGCTCGTCTCGTTCTTGGCATAGGCCGCTTCGATCGCGGCGACGTCGAAGCCGCGGTGGCTGCAGAAATTGGCATCCTCGGCACCGATCGCGGCGCGGGGCATGGCGCGCGCGATTTCGCCCAACGGCACCCAAGTGCGTTCGACATGTTGACCGTGGACCGCATCGACGATCATCGGCACGGTGATCGGCGGATTGACGAAGCGGTACGCCAGTACCCAGACGCCGGCGAACACCAGCAGCGCGAACAGCAGTTTGAACAGCCCGGCAAAAATCCGTTGCACGACTCCCGGCTCGCTTCGCTGCCGCGTCCGCACCCTGGTATTGGCCATCTGACTACCCCCCGCGCCCGTTACCGCATAACGCCAACAGCGCGGCATTGGTCAAGCATCACGGAGCAAAAGCTGTCGCTGGCGCGTATGGTGGCGGTGCTGGCGATTGTCGCCGGCCAAGCGGAGATGCAGCCATGACCGACCTCAGCCAGATTCGCGAACATATGGACGTTATCGGTGCCGATGGCGTGCATGTCGGTACCGTCGATGCCGTCGACGGCCACCGGATCAAATTGACCAAGGCCGCCAGCGGCGCGCACGCCGGGCATCATCACTATATCTCGACCGGGTTGGTTGCCGGGGTCGAGGGCGACAAGGTTCGCCTCTCGGCCAATGCCGATGTCGCGGTGACATTCGAAGAAGAAAAGTAAGATCGACACGCCCTCTCCCGTTACTGCGGGAGAGGGCGTTAACGTCACGCTGGCAGCAACCGGCGCTCGCCCGCCAGTGCGCGCATCGCAGTCTGCAGCTTTTCGAACGCGCGTACCTCGATCTGGCGCACCCGCTCGCGGCTGATGCCGTAGTGCTGCGACAGTTCCTCAAGCGTTTCGGGATCGTCGATCAGGCGGCGTTGCGTCAGGATATGCTTCTCACGCTCGTTCAGTCCCTGCATCGCATCAAGCAGTAGCGTGTGACGCTGATCTTTCTCCTGCGCATCGGCGACGATCTCGTCCTGGATCGGCCCGGTATCGGTCAGCCAGTCTTGCCACTCGCCTTCGCCCTCCTCGCGCAGCGGGGCGTTGAGCGACGTGTCGCCGCCCATCGCCATGCGGCGGTTCATCGAGATGACCTCGTCCTGCGTAACGCCGAGCGTGGTGGCAATCGACGCGACATCGGCGGGCTTCATGTCGCCGTCCTCCATCGCGTTGATCTTGCCCTTCATCCGGCGAAGGTTGAAAAACAGTTTTTTCTGGTTCGCCGTCGTGCCGATCTTGACGAGGCTCCACGACCGCAGGATGAATTCCTGGATCGAGGCGCGGATCCACCACATCGCATAGGTGGCAAGGCGGAAACCGCGCTCGGCATCGAACTTTTTGACGCCCTGCATCAGCCCGATGTTACCCTCGGAGATCAGCTCGGCGACCGGGAGCCCATAGCCGCGGTAGCCCATCGCGATCTTGGCGACGAGACGCAGGTGGCTCGTCACCAGCTTGGCAGCGGCTTCGGGATCCTGGTGTTCGGCCCAGCGCTTGGCGAGCATATATTCCTGCTCGGGCGCAAGCAGCGGGAACTTGCGGATTTCGGACAGATAGCGGTTGAGCCCCGCCTCGCCGCCCATCGTCGGGATGCTGGTCCGGGCGGGCAAGGTATTGCCGCGCTTGACGATCGCCCGGGTTTGGGGTGCCTTGGTCTTGGGAACTGCGGCCATGTTTACTCTCCTCGAACTTCGATCGAAAGACGACCGATTAACTCCACTATATCGGCTGGAAGCTGACTGCGGAATGAAAGCTTTTCTTTAGTTACCGGATGGATGAACCCCAGCGTCGCCGCGTGCAGCGCCTGCCGGGCAAAGCTTAGTTCGTTGAGAACGCCGGCAAGGTTACCTCGGGTCCGCCCATAAGCCGGGTCGCCGAGCAAGGCGTGCCCGATCGACGCCATATGGACGCGGATCTGGTGCGTGCGACCGGTTTCAAGGCGGCATTCGACGACGGCTGCGCCGACAAGGGGTTCAACCGTGTGAAAGTGGGTGACCGCATGCTTGCCGCGTCCGTCGGCGACGATCGCCATCTTCTGCCGGTTTGCTGACGACCGCGCGAGGGCGCCGACGATCGTCCCTGCTGCAGGCGCGGGCGTCCCGCCGACCACGGCCGTATATCGGCGCTCGACTGTGTGTGCGGCGAACTGCCGCGACAGCGCCTCGTGCGCCGGGTCGGTCTTGGCGACGACGAGCAAGCCCGACGTGTCCTTGTCGATGCGGTGCACGATGCCGGGCCGCGCGACGCCGCCGATGCCCGACAGCCGCCCGGCACAATGATGCAGCAGCGCGTTGACCAACGTGCCGTCGAGATTGCCAGCGGCGGGATGTACGACCAGCCCGGCGGGCTTGTCGACGATCAGCAGGTGATCGTCTTCGAAGACGATCGTCAGCGCGATATCCTGCGCCATTGCGTCGGGCGCCGTCGGTGCCGGAATGGTGACCGTCAGCGTGTCGCCGACGCCGGCCTTCTTCGCTGGATCGCGCACCAGGCCCGACGGCCCGGCCACCTGTCCCGAATTGATGAGCGCTTTCAGCCGTTCGCGCGACAGCGTCGGGATCAACACCGCAAGCGCACGGTCGAGCCGCCAGCCCGCCATCTCGGGCGTGACCGCCACGCTCACTGTCGACTTTTGATCCCCCATCGCCTAGCCGATGTCGGGATGAAGTTTGAAATTGCAAGCACGCTGATCGAGGCGATGCAGTCCCATGCGCGCGCTGAACACCCGCGTGAAGCGTGCGGGTTGCTGCTCGGCGCGCCGGCGCGGGTGACCCGGACGGTGCCGACGCGCAACGTGGCGGAACGTCCGCATCGGACGTTTGAAATCGATCCGGCGGCGTTGTTGCGCATCCACCGTGAGGCGCGCGCCGTAGGTGAAACTGTGCTCGGCTGGTATCATTCGCACCCCAATGGCGTCGGCGAACCGTCGGCGACCGATGCCGCGCGCGCCGTCGAAGACGGCAAGCTGTGGCTGATCGTGACGGTGGACGGCGTCCACGCCTGGACCGCGGGGCAGGGCGGCCTGCACGACCGGTTCGTGCCGGTGGCGATGCAGGCAACATAATGGCAACCGGTGCAGTCAAGTGGTTCGACCGGCGCAAGGGCTTTGGGTTCATCCGGCCAGATATCGGGCCTGCAGACGTGTTCGTGCACATTTCGGCGGTGCAACGTGCCGGTTTGACCGCGCTCGATGAGGGGCAGCGGCTCGAATTTGAACTGACACAGCTCAGCGACGGCCGGTTGACGGCGCTTGGACTGCGGCCCGAGGAAAGCGCGTGAGCCTGGTGATTCCGGCGCTGACGTCGATGCTCTATCCCGCCGGCGTCCTGATCGGGTTGGCGGCTGCAGCGCCTGTCGGCCCGATCAACCTGCTCGTCATCCAGCGAGCGCTGTGCCAGAATGTCGCGGCGGCGCTGGTATTGGGGTTCGGCGGGGCGATGGGCGACGCACTGTTCGCGGCGATTGCGGGGTTCGGAATCGCGGTGGTGTCGACCGCGCTGCATGAACATGTCGAGGCCATCCGGCTGGTCGGCGGCGCGATCATGCTGATGTTCGCGGTTTTGATCTGGCGCGCGTCGCCGCACATGGCCGGGGGCGGCGAGCGTTTACCCGCGTTGCGCATGGCAGCGGTGACGTTCGGCATGACGATGACCAATCCGGCGACGCTGTTCTTTTTCGTCGGCAGTTTCGGCGCGGCGGGATTTTCGGGGATCGGCCATGATACGCCCGAACACCGCTGGCATTCGGCGTTGCTGGTCGCAGGCGTATTCAGCGGCTCGATGCTGTGGTGGGTGATCATCAGCAGCGTTGCACGCGCGTTCCGCGGGCGCGTCGCCGATCGGCATCTGGCGCGGCTCAATCACATCACGGCGGCGGCCTTGGCAGTCTTTGGAATCGGCGCGATCGGAGCAGGGTTGATGGCAGCATGAGCGAACTTGCAAAACTGATCGCGCGGCGGTTGTGCCACGATCTGTCGGGCCCGGCCGGGGCGATCGCGAGCGTCGTCGAGATGATGGCCGACGGCACCGACGCCGAATTGCTGGCGCTGCTTGCCGATAGCAGCCGCACGCTGGTGGCGACGCTGCGCTTGTATCGGTTCATCCACAACAATGATGCGGCTGGCGATTGGCAGGCATGTCTTGCCGAATGGGTGGCAACGCGCGAGGGCGTGACGCTGGCATGGGGCACTGTCGAGGGCGTTGCGGGTGACCGGGCGGCGCTGCTGCTCGGGCTGGCGTTGACCGCGCTCGAGGCCGCCCCCGGTGATGCGGTGCTGACCGTCGATACGACCGGGGTCGGCGTGACGGCCGCGCGCCTAATGTTCGACGCGTGGGTCGGCGCGACGCTCGAGGGCGGGCCGCCTGCGACACCGCGGACATCGCTCGCCGCGATGCTGCACGATGCCGCTGTCGATCAGGGACAGAATATCCGGGTCGAGGCGACGACGACAGCGCTCGCCTTGACGCTCTACCAGGGCAGCGCGTTGCCCCGATAATCGGTGAAGCTGCCGGTATGCGCCATGTCGAGCGCAGCGATTACGCCGAGCAGTCCCGCAACGGCATCGGGGATTTCGACTTCGGCCTGCGCGCCGCCCATGTCGGTCTTGACCCAGCCGGGATGGAGCGCCGCCACGGCGATGTTGCGACGCTTGAGCTCGATCGACAGGTTCTTCATGCCGGCGTTGAGCGCCGCCTTCGACATGCGGTAGCTCCACAGCCCGCCGCCGGTGTTGGCACCGATCGACCCCAGCGTCGATGACAGCGCAACGATCTTGCCGCCATCGGCGACTGTTGCGCCGAGCGCCTGCACCGCGAGCAGCGGACCCAGTGCGTTGGTGTCCATCAGCTGCCGCCAGTGCGCGGCATCGACATCGCCGAGCTTGCCCTCCATCACGCTCGCCCCGGCATTGAGGATCAGCAGATCATGTGGGCCGGGAGCAGCAGCCGCGACCGCCGCGAGCGATGCGGCATCGGTGACGTCGGCGATGAACGCCGCTGCGCCTGCCGCTTTCAGATCGGCAAGTTGTGCTTCGGTGCGCGCGGTTGCGGTGACCTGCCAGCCAGCTTCGCGATACTGACGGACGAATTCGCGGCCGATCCCTCGGCTGGCCCCGACGATGATGACGCTTGGCATTGCTCGGCACTCCATAAAGCGGCTGACGCTGCCGTATCTAATCGCCTATGACGCAGCGGCGTCAATCGGAGAGACAAGCGGCATGGGAGTCTGGGGCACGCTGCTCGGCACCGCCGCCGGGCTGTTGCTCGGCGGGCCGCTCGGCGCGCTCGCCGGAGCAGCGGCGGGCGGTGCGGCCGATCTTGCGGTCATGCGGCTCGCGTCGCCCGAGCGTGCGCAGGTCGCCTTCACGGTCGCAGCGATCGCGCTCGCCGCGAAGATGGCGCGCGCGGACGGCGTGGCAAGCGCCAGCGAATTCGCGACCTTCGAGCGATTGTTCGCCGTGCCCGATCACGAGCGCGCCAATGCGACGCGGTTCTATAATCTTGCCAAGCGCTCGACGGCGGGGTTCGAAGCCTATGCCGCGCAGGCAGCCGCGCTGCTCGGGCCCGGCAGCCCGGTGCTCGAAGACCTGCTCGAGGCGCTGCTGATGATCGCCACAACCGACGGCGTGCACCCGGCGGAGCTCGCCTATCTCGAAACCGTCGCAACCCGGCTCGGCTTCGACGCCGCGCATTATGCGCGCATTCGCGCCCGCCACATCGCGCCGTCGCCCGACGATCCGTTCACCGTGCTCGGCGTCACGCCGGGGGCGGACGCGGCGACGGTCCGTGCGGCCTATCTGACGCTGGTCAAGACCTACCACCCCGACCGGCATATCGCCGCCGGTACGCCGCCCGAATTCATCCGCGTTGCCGAGGCGCGGATGGCGGCGATCAACGCGGCCTATGCGACTGTGGCGCGGTGAAACTGCGCCACCTTGCGCTGATTGCGCTGATCGACATTCTGTGGGCGGTCAACATCGTCGCGGTGAAAGTCGCAGTCGATGCGGTGCACCCCTTGACGGCGAATGTGTTGCGCTACGCGATCGTGCTGCTCTGTTGCCTGCCGTGGCTGCGCTGGCTGCCGGGCCGGATGCCGCTGGTGCTGGTGACCGGGCTTGTCGCGGGGGCGCTGTTCATGGGGCTGGGTGGGCTGTCTTATTCAGTGGCGACCAATGTTTCGGCGCTGGCGATCGCCGGGCAGCTCGGCGTGCCGTTTAGCCTGATCCTTGCGATCGTGTTCTACCATGAACGGATTCGTTGGATAAGAGTCAGCGGCATCGTGCTGTCGTTTGCGGGGGTGGCGGTGATGGCGTTCGACCCGCGGATTTTCGACGAGCGGCTGGGGCTGGCGCTGACGGTGGCGGCGTCGCTGTGCTGGGCGGCGGGCAACCTGCTGTTCCGCAAGCTGCAAGGCGCGCATGTCCTCAACCTGCAGGGGTGGCTGGCGCTGGTCAGCGTGCCGGTGCTGGCAACGGGCAGCGCGGTCTTCGAACCCGGCGCACTCGCCCATCTGGGGTCAGTGCCGCCGCAGGTTTGGGCGTGGCTCGCCTATTCGGCGATCGGGTCGTCGATCATCGGGCATGGCGGCATGGCCTATCTGTTCCAGCGCTATCCGGTTTCGGTGGTCGCACCGCTGACACTGCCGACGCCGCTGCTGTCGGTGATCGTCGGCGTGATGGTGTTCAAAACGCCTGTCGGGGTGCCGATGGTGATTGGCGGCTTGCTGACGCTGGTGGGGATCGCCATCATCACGTTGCGCACCGCTGCGGCGCGCGAGCCCGAGGTATTGGCATGATCGCGCGCGCCAGCCCGAATTTCGATCAGCGCCTGCTGCCGGTCAGCATGATCGTACTGCACTATACCGGCATGCCGACCGCTGCCGAGGCGCTCGACCGCCTGACCGACGCTGCGACAAAGGTTTCCGCGCACTATGTCGTTGCCGAAGACGGGCAGGTGGTGCAGCTGGTCGATGAGGCCGACCGCGCGTGGCACGCCGGGCGCAGCTATTGGCGCGGGACGACCGACATCAACAGCGCCAGCGTCGGCATCGAGATCGTCAATCCGGGGCATGAATTCGGTTATGTGCCGTTCCCCGGCCCGCAAATGGACGCTGTCGAGGCGCTGGTACGCGGCATCGCGCGGCGCCATACGGTCGTGCCGGCAATGGTCGTCGGCCACAGCGACATTGCGCCGGCGCGCAAGGATGATCCGGGCGAATTGTTCGATTGGCCGCGGCTGGCGCGCGCCGGGCTGGCCGAGGTGACGCCGGTGGTGCGGTTCGATCCGGGCTGGAACGATGCCGGGTTTCTCGCGGCGCTGCACCGCTATGGCTATGATATCGACGATGCCAAGGCGGCGGTAGTCGCATTCCAGCGGCGGTTCCGCCCGCGCGACTGGTCGGGCATGATCGATGCCGAATGCCGGGGTATCGTGTTCGAACTGGTGCGTTAGCGCGGGGTTGGGTCGATATACGGCGCGTGCGTGGTGTCACCGCCCAGTCCGCCGGGCAGTCCTTGCGTCGCGCCGCGGTTCTTGCTGTGCTTGACCGGCTCGCCCGGCGTGACGTCGTCGGGTGCTGCGCCGCCGACGCGCAGTTCGACGCCCTTGTCGGCGGCACGCTTATATTGCCCCAGCCCAGAACGGATCGACTGGCACCCGGCCAGCGCCAAGACCATCGCTACGATTACCACGCGCCGCATCGTCATTTCTCCCGTGCCGCCCCTTAGGCTGCGGCGGCGGCGCTTGGCAAGTCGCGGGCCTGCGACTAAGGCTCGGCGCAGGCCAGAGGATCGGACGGTCGCCGCCATGCGCGCATGGGGGAGGAAAGTCCGGGCTCCACGGAACAACGGTGCCGGATAACGTCCGGCGGGGGCGACCCCAGGGAAAGTGCCACAGAGAGCAGACCGCCCCGGCGCAAACCGGGGTAAGGGTGAAAGGGTGCGGTAAGAGCGCACCGCGCGGCTGGTAACAGCGGCGGCATGGTAAACCCCACCGGGAGCAAGACCGCATAGGGGCGGCGCGTGCCAGCGCAAGCTGGGACAGGGCAGGAACCGGCCCAGTCGCCCGGGTTGGTTGCTGGAGGCGGATGGCAACATCCGTCGTAGAGGAATGACCGTCCAAGGGCGAAAGCCCCGGACAGAACCCGGCTTACAGATCCTCTGGCCTTATTGCCCGGCACTTTCGCCCGGGGGCTGGAAAGCGCCGCGCGCTTGCGCCAAAGTCGCGAGGATTTGGGGAGACCATGATGCGTGCGCTTTTTCTGCTGCCCTTGCTGACTGTTGCCGCGCCCGCCGCTGCGGCCGGTTGCGAAGGGCTGGTGGGGCTGACAGTTCCGAACGTGACCATCACGGCCGCCGCGACGATCGCGCCGGGCACGCAGCTGTCGTTCGCGACGGGGCCGGTGAAACTGCCCTATGCGCTGTGCCGCGTTTCGGGGTCGGCGCATCCCACGCCCGATTCGGATATCCGTTTCGAGGTGATGATCCCCGAGGGTACGGGCTGGAACGGCCGCTTCCTGCAGGTCGGCAACGGCGGGTTTGCCGGGCAGATCCCTTACGGCACGATGCTGCTCGGTCTGGCGAAGGGCTATGCCGTGGCGGGCACCGACGATGGCCATGCCACAGTCGACAATCAGGATGCCAGCTGGGCGTTGGGCCACCCGGAGAAAGTCGTCGATTTCGGGTGGCGCGGGGTGAAGTCGACCACCGATGCCGCCAAAGCGATCCTGACGGCCTATGGCGTCACGCCGAAGAAAAACTATTTCTTCGGGTGTTCCGACGGCGGGCGCGAGGCGCTGATGACCGCACAGCGCTTTCCGGCGGACTTCGACGGCATCGTCGCCGGCGCGCCCGCGTGGCAGTGGACGCATAAGCTTGGCAGCCAGGCCCTGCTGACTGCGCAGACCGCCGATCCGGCGCGTGTGCTGCCGGTGGCAAAGCTGCCCGCGCTGGAGGCGGCGGCGCTCAAGGCCTGCGGCGACGGCAAGGGCTATATCGCCGACCAGCGCAGCTGCCACTTCGACCCCGCAACGATTGCCTGCACGGCTGCCGAAACCGACACGTGCCTGACACGGGCGCAGTTGAAAACGGTGCAATTGATCTATCACGGCACGCGCGACCCGATTAGCGGCAAGATGCTGCCCGGCCTGCGCCCCGGCGCCGAGGCGGAGGGCCGGAGCTGGCGCGATTGGGGTGTCGCGACCATACCCGGCGACTCCAGCCGCCTGACGGGCAAGGGCTTTGCGTGGAACCACTTTGCTTATCTGGTCAAGGCGGACCCGGCGTTCAGCCTTGCCGCGCTGACCGAGGCCGATGTCGTCGAGGGCAACCGCAAGCTCCGGCTTACTCTGGACGCCGACAGCGCCGATCTGTCGGCGTTCAAGGCGCGCGGCGGCAAGCTGATCCATTATCACGGCTGGAACGACCCGGCGATCCCGCCCGGCTATAGCCAGCAATATTACGCCAACGTGCACGCGAAGATGGGGTCAAGCGCCGACTTCTACCGGCTGTTCATGGTGCCGGGCATGCTGCATTGCGCCGGTGGTCCCGCACCGACGCGGGTCGACTGGATCGCATTGCTCGAGGATTGGGTCGAACAGGGTGCCGCCCCGGCAACCGCCACCGCGCGCGACGGCACCGGCAACGAGCAGGTCGTGCGCGCCGAGCCCTAGACCGGTTCGACGACCACCGTGGTACCATCGACCCGCACGATCCGTGCCGTCGCTCCGGCGGGCAGGTCCGGGCCGCTTGCCGACCACGGGCTGTCGCCGACCTGAACCCGGCCGCGCCCCGCAGTAAGCGGCTCGAGCACGGTGACCAGCGTGCCGACCATGCGGGTTGTCCGCTGGTTGAGCTCGGTATCGGCCGGCAGGCGCCGTTGCCCGAACCAGCGCCGCGCAATCAGCACCGCGATCATCGCGAACCCGACGAAGATTGCCGACTGTGCCACGAGCGGCGGGGCAAAGGCCCAGGCGACGGCGGCGGTCACGACGGCCGCCCCCGCCAGCCAGATCATGAACGCACCCGGCGACACGATCTCCAGCCCCGCCAGCGCGGCGGCGGCGATCAGCCATGTCCACGGCGAGACCAGCCAGCCGGTCATGCGAACGGGTTCGGGCGTGCCGACGGGGCCGGCGGCGCGGGCGGCGCTCCGTCACCCAACGGTCGCACCGCCTTGACCAGCTCGCCGATGCCGCCAAGCGACCCGACCAGCGCCGATGCCTCGATCGGCATGAAGATCGTCTTGGCATTGGGCGAGGTGGCAAACGCCTGCATCGCCTCGACATATTTGAGCGCTACGAAGTAATTGAGCGCCTGCGGATTGCCGCCAGCGATCGCCTTGCTGACCATTTCGGTTGCCGCCGCCTCGGCCTGCGCCGAACGCTCGCGAGCCTCGGCGTCGCGAAACGCCGCCTCGCGCCGCCCTTCGGCCTGCAGGATCTGCCCCTGCTTGGCACCTTCGGCGCGCAGGATCTCGCTGGCGCGGCTGCCTTCGGCCTCCAGGATGTTGGCGCGCTTCTCACGTTCCGCCTTCATCTGGCGACCCATCGCGTTGACGATGTCGGCGGGCGGGCGGATGTCTTTCAACTCGACGCGGGTGATCTTGATGCCCCATGGCTCGGTCGCCATGTCGACGACGGTCAGCAGCTTGGCGTTGATCGCGTCGCGCTTCGACAGCGTCTCGTCGAGGTCCATGCTGCCCATCACAGTGCGCAGGTTGGTCGTCGTCAGGTTAACGATCGCCGAATACAGATCGCTGACTTCATATGCGGCTTTTGCGGCGTCGAGCACCTGATAGAACACCACGCCATCGACCGCGACGATCGCGTTATCCTTGGTGATGATCTCCTGCCCGGGAATGTCGAGCACCTGCTCCATCATGTTGATCTTGCGTCCGACGCGGTCGATGAACGGCATGATGAGGGTGAAGCCGGGCTTCAGCGTGCTGGTAAACCGGCCGAACCGCTCGAGTGTGTACTCAAAGCCCTGGTTGACGACGACGACGGCTTGCGAAAAGGCCACCAGCGCCACGCCGATCAGCACCAGCGCGAAAATACCTGCACCCATCGTGTCACCCCCTTGCAAAGCCACTTGGCTTCCTCCCCCGATAAATGGCAGGGAAGCCGTCAAATTACGAGGGGTCCCATGGAAGATCTGCGTCCGCGCCGTTCGGTGCTCTACTTGCCAGCCGCCAATGCGCGCGCGATCGAAAAAGCGCGCACGCTCGCTTGCGATTGCGTCATCCTCGATCTCGAAGACGCGGTCGCCCCCGATGCCAAAGCTTCGGCACGGCTGGCGGCGGTCGCCGCCGTCGGGGCTGGCGGCTGGGGCGCGCGCGAGGTGCTGGTGCGGGTCAACGGCATCGGCACACCATGGTCCGACGAGGACTTTCTGGCAGCGCGCGCGGCCGGCGTTGCGGGCATCGTGGTGCCCAAAGTCGATAGCCTTGCCGAGGTTGCGGAGGCGGTGCGCCGGGCCGCCGGCATCCCGGTGTGGGCGATGATCGAGACACCGCGCGGCGTGTTTGCGGCCGATCTGATTGCTGCGGTTCCCGGGATTACCGCGCTGGTTGCCGGTACCGCCGATCTAACCAAAGACTTGCGCGCCTATCCCGGCGCGGACCGGACGCCGCTGTTGTACAGCCTGAGCCGCATCGTGCTTGCAGCGCGCGCCGGCAATGTGTTGGTGTTCGACGGCGTGTTCGGCGACATCGACGATGCAGCCGGGTTCGAGGCCGAGGCGACGCAGGGCCGCGCGCTCGGCTTCGACGGCAAGACGATCATCCATCCCGGCCAGATCGATACCGCCAACCGAATCTTTGCGCCGACAGCGACTGAAATCACCGATGCGCGCGGGCTGATCGCAGCCTATGAGGCGGCGCTGGCCGACGGGCGCGGCGTGACGACGTACAAGGGTCGGATGGTCGAGGTGCTCCACGTCGCCGCCGCGCGGCGGCTGCTGGCCAGCTCAGGCGCTGCCACCGTCGCGGTATAGCAGCGTGACGCTGATCCGCCGGTTACGCGGGTCGAGCGGATCCTTCGGGTTGAACGGATCGGTCGCGGCGACCCCTTCGATACGGCGGAAGCGCGCCGAGACGATGCCTCCGGTTTCGAGCGCCCGCCGCGTTGCATCGGCGCGCGCGCTCGACAGCGTCCAGTTGCTCGACACGCCGTCGTCATAGGCCAGCGCATCGGTGTGCCCGCGTACCGTCAGCCGGTTCGGCGTATCGGTGACCGCACGCGCCACGGTGCGGATCAGCGCGATCGCTTCGGGGGTGAGCACGCTGGTGCCCAGCGCGAACATACTGAAATCGGCGCGCTCGACGATGTCGATGCGCAGGCCGTCGCGGGTGCGGACAAAGCGAATCTGCCCCTTCAGCCCTTTCAGCGTCGGATCGCCCGCCAATCGCGCGCTGACGATTTTCTCGACCCTGGTGAAGCGCTCCTCGTCGGCGCGGCGGCGATTGCCCGGACCGCTGCCTTTTTCGGGGGCCGACACGATTTCGGCGGGTGCACCGCCTCCGCCTTCCATGGGTGACGGACGCTTGCCGTGCACCGTGGCATGCGGCGCGACGCCCTCCTTTTCGGTCAGGCTGCGCCCGCCCATGACGCCGTTCGACCCGCCTGAGTTCTTCATCTGGATGACCGTGGGCGTAAAGTAATCGGCGATGCCCTTGCGCTGCGTTTCGGTCGTGGCACCGATGATCCACAGCAGCAGGAAGAACGCCATCATCGCCGTGACGAAGTCGGCATACGCGATCTTCCACGCGCCGCCATGGTGCGCGGCATGCGCGACCTTGCGCTTGCGATAGACAATCTGCGGCTCGAATTGCGCCTGGCTTTCGGGCTTCATCGGCCGCGCAGGCCGTCGAAGATTTCGGTGAAGCTCGGCTGGTTCGCCGGGCCGATCGCGGTCCGCGCGCTTTCGATGACCATCGGCTGCGGCTGGCCGCGCAGCGACGCGACGATCACGCGGCGCACTACCTGATAGATTTCGGCATCGGCATCGAGCACCGCCTTCAACCGCGCCGAGCATGGCCCGACGATGCCATAGCTGAGCAGCACGCCGAGGAAGGTGCCGACCAGCGCGCTGCCGATCATGCCGCCCAGCACCGACGGCGGCTTGTCGATCGAGCCCATCGTCTTGACCACGCCGAGCACCGCCGCGACGATGCCGAGTGCCGGCAACGCGTCCGACAGCGTCGTCAGCGATTCGACCGGGCGGAACGCCGCGACATGGTGCGTATCGATCGCGGTGTCGATGATGTCCTCGACTGCCTGCGGGCTGATGTTGCCGGTCGAAACGACCAGCAGCCGCAGGCTATCGGTCAAAAGGTGCAGGAATACCGGGTCCTTCAGGAACTGCGGATATTCGGCAAAGATCGACGAGGTCGCCGGCTCCTCGATATGCGGTTCGACGGCAACGGCGCCGTCATTCTTGAGCATTTTCATAAGCCTGGCCGTCAGGAAGATGGCCGCGCTATAGTCCGCGCGCTTGTAGCGTGGCCCTTTGACAATCTTGCCGAAGCCGCCGCCGATCGCCTTGATGCCCTTGATGTCGGTGGAGATCAGCGTGGCGCCGGCGGCCGCACCACCGATGATCAGCATCTCGTGGGGGAGAGCTTCGATGACCACCATGATGTTGCCGCCGGTTAACGCAAAGCCACCGAAGACCATGACGAACAATACGACCAGCCCGATGACCGAAATCATGTCCGGCTGCTCCCTTCACAGTGAAATGTTCGTCGGGAGGGTTTACGGCGGCGCGCGGCAGCGGTTGCGGGGCAGGCTTGGTTAACGCAGCTCGGTCCACAGGCTTAGGCTGCTGATCTTGACGAAACTGAGCTGCGTCGCCTGCAGCACCGTGGTCAGCCGCTGCAACTGCGCGATTGCCGTCGTCATGTCGGTGTCTTGCGTTGTCGACAGGTCATCGTGCAGCGCAAGATCGACGGTATCGAGGCGTGTCGTCTCGCTGCCCAGTCGCGCAAGTTTCGCACCGATTGCCGCCCGGCTGTCCGCCGCCCGGCCGATCCCGCTGTCGATACCGGTAAGCGCATTCGCCATCGCCGCGCGCCGGACCGCGGGGTCGGGCTCGGCGAGTGCGGTCTGCAGACCTTTCAGCACAGCAAACACATCGGTAACAATCGGTGCCGATACCGGCGGCGGCGCGATGCCACCGTCGATCCCCGCAAAGACGGCGGGTCCGTCGAGCCCGGTGGCGACGCTGCCGCTATCGAGCACGATGCGCGCGGCACTGCCTGCCCCCTGCCAGGCTATCGCGCCCACAGCATCGACCGCATAGGCGGCGCTGCCCGTGCGCGCACCAGCGAACAGCGAAGCGCCGTCGCTGTCGCGCGCGTTCGCCAATCCGAGAAGTTGTTCGCCCAGCTGCTGGACCTCGCCGGCAATCGTCGCGCGGTCGCTGGCGTTCAACGTTCCCGTCGCACCGTTGAGGGCGAGTTCTTTGGCGCGTTGCAGCACCGTACCGACCCCATCGAGCGCGGTGTCGGCGGCGGTCAGCCGCGTCGTGGCGCGGTCGATATTGGCCTTGTCGACCGCGTGCAGCGCGAGCAAGCGCGTCAATTGCGTGGCGCGCGCCGAACCGACCGGATCGTCCGACGGCAGCGCGATCCGCCTGTTCGTACTGATTTCGGTCTGCAGCCGCGCGATGTCGGTCTGCAGCACCGTCATTTGCGTGACCGTAGCGGCGTGGGTGGCGCGGGTATTGACCTGCATCAGTGCACCGCCGTCAAAAGCGTGTTAAACATATCGCGCGCCGTCTGGATAACCTGGCTCGACGCCTTGTACGCGGCTTGCAACGCCTGCAGCTCGGCCGCTTGCTGATCGAGATCGACCCCGCTGACCGCGTCCGCAGCACGGGCGGCATCAGCCTGGACTGCGGTCGCGCCGTGCGCGAGGGCATTGGTATCGCTCAGCGTGCTTGCGATGCCGGCGACGATACCATCGAGGCTGACTTCGATCGTACCGCCGGGGCCGGCTTGCCCCCGTACCGCCGCGAACGCGGCGATGTTGCCGTTGTCGCCGCTGCCCGCCCCGGTGCGCGTGATCCGAAAGCTGTCGCCTGCCACGCCGGTGCCGCTCAGGCTGAAGTGGAACCCCGCGCCAGCGATACTGCCGCCGTCGATCGCGGCGGTGCTCAACACCGTTTCGGTCGCGGGATCGACGATATTGGCAGTCGCTGGCCCGGTAATGTCGATCCGGTACGCGGCCAATG
This sequence comes from Sphingomonadales bacterium, assembly GCA_038225475.1. Lineage (GTDB taxonomy): Bacteria > Pseudomonadota > Alphaproteobacteria > Sphingomonadales > Sphingomonadaceae > Polymorphobacter_B. The sequence continues at coordinate 16,003 of JBBRRA010000002.1, read as the reverse complement.
GCGGCAGGCCCGCGGCTGCCGGATCGGTCGCGGTCGACAGTTTCACAGTGCCGGCGTTGGCCGCGCCCGCATCGCTCAACCAGCGGTCGGCAGCAGCCACCTGCGCCGGTAGCAGCCGTCGCAGGCCGATGCCCCCGGCACCATTTACCGCGTTCAGCGTAAACGTGTCCCCCGCCCGTGCGCCGCTCGACGGGGTTGCGGTCACACCGTCGAGCGACAACGCCCCAGCACCGCTGACGCTGCCCGACCCGTCGCTACGCGCGAGCGACCATGCGCTGCCATCGAAGCGCATGACATATCCCAACGCCGATACCGGCGCGGCGTCGACAACGGTGACGCCCAGCGTGGCACTCCCGGCATTGCCCGCGGCGCTGACCGCCTCGAGCCCGCGCGTCGTGAACAGCGGTGTGCCGTCGGCTCCGTTGCCATCGACGCCAAGGCTATGCTGCGCGTTGACCGCGTCGGCAAGCCGCGTCGCAAGGGCATCGACCGAAAGCGTGGTTGCAGCAACCTGTCGGCCTGCCTCGATCAGCCCGGCAAGGCTGCCGCTGGCGGGTAGCCGCGTCACCTGCGCCGCACCGGTGGGATCGATGACGAGATCGAGCCCGGTCGCGCCTGACTGCACGCCGACCCGGATTGCCGTCGTGCCGGTGACCAGCAGCGGCCCGCCATCGCCTTCGCCCAACCGCACCGCGACGCTGCCGTCGATGCTTTCGGTCGGTGTGATCCGTACCAGCGCACTCAAGGCACCGAGCGTGCGGTCGCGGGTATCGAGCAGCGCGTTTGCGGCCTCGCCCGACGCGCCGGTCCGTTTTAACTGAAGATTAACCTCGGCAAGCGTTGCCGTGAGGCCGTTGACCTGCGCGGTCATCGTCGTCGCGGTGCTGTGCAGATCGGTGGCGACACTTTTGAGGCCTGCCGCAGTCGCCTGAAACTGTGCGGCGAGGCCGTCGGCGCTATCGAGGAACAGTGTTCGCGCGGCAGGCGAAGTCGGGGACGCGGCAAGTGCGCGTGCAGCATCGAAAAAGCCGCTGACGCGCGTCACGAGGCTGGCGCCGCCAACGCCCAGCGTGCTCTGCACCCGCGTCAGCCATTCTGCGCGCGTCGTCAATCGTCCGACATCGCTATCGGCATTGCGCGCCGCCTGTGTGCGCAGCGCATCATAGGCGCGCGCCACCGTACCGGCCTGCGCGCCGGTGCCGGTGCCGATATCGCGGAACAGCGGATCGCCGACGCCGCCGGCGGGAGCGTTCTTCAACACGAGCGTGCGACGGACATATCCGGGCGTATTGGCGTTCGCGACATTGTCGCCGACGACCGCCAGCGCATTGCGATAGGCGAGCACGCCCGATGCGCCGATACTGAGTAAATCGGTCATGGCTTGGCCCTCAACAATTTGGCAACTCCGAGCGGTGCGGCGGCAGCGAGCGCCTGGGCGCGTTGCTCATCCTGAAAATCGCGGAACGTCGCGCCGCCCGAACCGAGCAGTGGATCGTCGGCGAGTGCGGCGGCGCGGGCTGATTTGAGCATCTGGCCGACGAACAGCGCCTCGAATTGCTGCGCGACCTTGGCGAGCTTTTTGTCGGCAGTCGTCTGCGGGCGCGGGCTCGCAAACGCGCGAACTGCTGGCGGGGCGATGCTCATATGACGACCAGTTCCGCACGCAGCGCACCCGCTTGCTTCAGCGCCTCGAGGATCGCGACCAGATCCCCAGGTGCAGCCCCCAGCGCGTTGATCGCCTTGACCAGATCGGCGAGCGCGATCCCGGGCGCAAACAGCGCGACATGCGCGGGCGGAGCGTCGATGCTGACGCTGCTTTGCGGGACGATCACTGTCTGACCGTTTGACAGCGGTCCGGGTTGGCTGACGCCGGTCGTCTCGGTTACGCGCACCGTCAAATTGCCGTGGGCGATCGCGGTCGGCAGCACGCGGACGTTCGCGGTGATGATGACCGTGCCGGTGCGGGCGTTGATGATCACCTTGGCGGGCGGCGCGCTGGCGTTGACCTCGAGATTTTCGATCCGCCCGGCGAGCGCGATTCGGCGCGCTACATCGGCGGGGGCCATGATCCGCACCGACATGGCGTCAAGCGCGGTCGCGGTGCCATCGCCGATCGCTCCGTTGATTGCCGTTGCGACTGCCGTCGCGGTGCTGAGATCACTGTCGTTCAGATTGAGGTCGATGGCGCTGCCGCCGGCAAACGGGCTCGGGACTTCGCGCTCGACGGTCGCCCCGCCCGGGACGCGCCCCGACGACGGCGTGTTGACCACCAGCTTCGATCCGTCCTTGCCCTCGGCGCCGAAGCCGCCGACCGCGAGATTGCCCTGCGCCAGCGCGTACACCTCGCCGTCGGCCCCGACGAGCGGCGACAACAGCAGCGTGCCGCCGCGCAAAGACTTCGCCTTGCCAAGCGCCGCCACCGTGATGTCGAGCCGTTGACCGGCCTTGGCAAACGCCGGTAGTTCAGCCGTGACAATCACCGCGGCGGCATTTTTCAGTCCCGGCGCGATTCCCGGCGGCAGCGTCACGCCGAGCCGCGCGGCGGTGCTTTTCATGCTCTGCACGGTGTAGTCAAGGTTGTCGTCGCCGGTCCCCGAAAGCCCAACGACCAGACCATAGCCGGTCAGCGCGTTGGCGCGGATGCCGGCAAAGCGCGCAATATCCTTGATCCGGTCCGCCTGCGCCTCGCCGCTGAAAATCAGCATCAGCAGCGGCAGGATGCGCCGCCACAGCCAGCGCGCCCCGAACCGCCGCGGCTTGGCGATCAGCTTGGTGCGTGATCCGTAGGGGCTCACAATGGGGTCGCCTTGGCGAAGAAGCGCGCCAGCCAGCCTTGCCGACTGGCGTCGGCGAGTTCGCCGCTGCCGGAATACCGTATCCGCGCATCGGCGATCCGGGTGGAGGCGACGCTGTTGTCGGCACCGATATCTTCGGGGCGGACGAGACCGGTCAACTGCACCTGCTCCTCACCGCGGTTGAGCGTGACGCGTTTTTCCCCGCTGACCACCAGCACGCCGTTCGGCAGGACGCGCGCGACGGTCACGCTGACTTCGCCGTTGAGCAGATTGTCCTGCGCTGCGGTTCCGCTGCCCTTGAACGCCTGCGCCGCGCCGCCGCTGAGCAGGCCTTTGGGAATATAGCCAAAGGGGGGAGCGGTCGGCAGCGTCAGCGCAGTCTTGCTGTCGCGTGTCGAATTCGCCGTGGCCGACTTGTGCGCGGTCATGCGCTCGGTCAGCCGCACGGTCAGCAGGTCGCCGACCCGGTGCGCACGGTTGTCGCTCGCCAGCGCGGCGAAACGGTCAGGGCGATACAGGCTCGCTGTCGGCACCGGCGCAAACGGCGGCGGCGGAGCATAGCTCGCATCGACACGCGACACGGGGCCAAACGCCGAATCGGCGCAGGCGGTCACCAACGCCAGCGCCGCCAGCGCCGCGATCGGTCGCGGATTACATATTCTGCGTGACATATTTCGCCATTTCGTCGGCCGAATTGATCACCTTGGCGTTGACCTCATAGGCGCGCTGCGTCTCGATCATGTCGACCAGTTCCTGCACCGTGCTGACGTTCGAGGTTTCGAGGCTGCCCTGCCGAACCGCGCCAGCGCCGTTGGTTCCCGGCACGCCAGCCTGCGCGGTGCCGCTGGCGACGGTTTCGGCATACATATTCTCACCGATCGGCTGCAGCCCCGCGGGGTTGATGAACCGCGCGATCTGAATCTGGCCAAGTTGCGCCGGATCTGTCTGCCCCTGCAGCGTCGCCGACACCGTGCCGTCGGCCGCTATCGTGATCGCCTGCGCGCCGTCCGGGATGGTGATTGCGGGAACCAGCTTGTTGCCGCTACCGGTCACCAACTGCCCATCGCTATTTAGCTTGAACCCGCCATCGCGCGAATAGGCTGTGCGGCCATCGGCGAGCGTCAGCTGAAAGAACCCCGAGCCCTCGATTGCCAGATCGAGCGCGTTGTCGGTCTGCTGGAGCGAGCCTTGCGTATGGATGCGCTCGGTGCCGGCGACGCGCACGCCGGTGCCGGTGCCCAGCCCGGTCGCGTATTGCGCATCTGCCGCACTCGGCGCGCCGGGGTTGCGCGTCGTCTGGTACATCAGCGTCTCGAAGTTGGCGCGGTCGCGCTTGAACCCCGTCGTGTTGACGTTGGCAAGGTTGTTCGAGATCGTTTTCATTTTCTGGTCGAGCGCATCAAGGCCCGACCGCGCGATCTGCAGTGCCGAAGTCATGCGTTTCTCCTAGCTGTCGTAGCGCATCAGCTTTGCGCCTGCCTCGTCGATGTCGCGTGTCGCCGTCAGCAGCTTGACGTTGGTTTCGAAGCTGCGCGCGGCCTCCAGCATGTCGACCAGTTCGGCGGCGCTGCTGACATTGGCGCGTTCGAGCGCACCCGGGGTCAGTTGCACGCTGGAAGCGGTGTCTGCAGGCGTCGGCGTCCGGAACAGCGTATCATCCCCTCTCCGCAGCGTTGACGGCAGCGGATCGACAAGCTTGATCCGGTCGAGCACAACCGGCGTCGGCGACCCCTCGGTGACGATGCTGATACTGCCGTCGCTGGCAATCGCGACGCTGAGTGCCGCCGGGACCGCGATCGCGCCGCCGTTGCCGAGCACGGGGTGGCCGTCGCCGGTTTCGAGCAAGCCGGCTGCCGAGACGCGCAGGTCGCCGCGCCGGGTATAGGCCTCGCTGCCGTCGGCGGCCTGGACCGCGATCCAGCCGGCACCCTGCACTGCCACATCGAGCGGCTGCCCGGTGGGTTCGATCGCGCCGCCGTCGAGCAGCGATGTCGTCATCGTGTCGCTTGCCTGTACCCGCGCAGTCGCGTTGCCGCCGTTCAAATACTGACTGGCAAGCGACGACAGCTCGCGGCGGAACCCCGTAGTGCTCACATTGGCGAGGTTGTTTGCGGTGACAGCCTGCGCCGCAGTGCGCGCGCGCATCCCGGTCAACGCCGTATAGATCAGCCGGTCCATGTCAGCGCGCGGTCATCAGCGGATGTTGATGATGGTCGACAACAGCGTCGAGGTGGTGTCGATCGTCTTGGCATTCGCCTGGAAATTGCGCTGCGCAACGATCAGCGCGACCAGTTCCTCGGTCAGGTCGACGTTCGACTTTTCGATGCTGCCCGACAGGATGCCGCCGAGCCCGTTGGTTCCGGCCTCGCCGGTAACCGGCGCACCCGCCTGCGGGGTCGACACATAGGTCGCGTTGCCGATCTGTTTCAGGCCTTGCGGATTGCTGAACTGTGCGACCGCAATCTTGCCGAGGATCTGGACGATGCCGTTGGTGAAACTGGTGCGCACCGTACCGTCGCCGTCGACCGCGACGCTCGCCAGCCGCCCCGTCGTATATCCGTCCTGCGTTGCCGAAATGACCGCAAATGGACCTGCCTGCTGCGTGGTCGCGGTTCCGTGATCGAGCGTCAGGCTCATCGCATTGCCGCCCGTGGCGGGGGTAAAGCTGTCGAATGCCGTCGGCGTGGTCGGGCTGGTCAAGGTGCCCGTGCTGTCGAAGCTTAGATCGAAACCGGCGGTTCCGCCGACCTTCAGTTCGGTCGCGCCGATAACCACATGCGCTTTCCAGTGATTGAGCGGATCGGCAACCGTCGGCAGCGCCGTCTTGGCGTAGTAGATCGTCGCTGCCATCGGGTTGCCCAGCGAGTCGTACAGCGTGATCGACGTGGCGCTGCTGTATGTCGTGCTGTCGCTGGCTTTGAACGCCGCGGTCGTCACCGGCGCGGTCGACGACAGGTTCACGGCAAGCTTGATCGCGCTCGAGGCCAAAGGAGCGCCCGATGTCAGCGGCAGCTTGAGATTTTGCGTCGATCCCAGCGCATTGGTCAGGACGCTGCCATCGGGCGTCGTCGGATAGACCTGGACGCGCCGCCCGTCGCCATCGACGACATAGCGATCGGCGGTGACGCTGAACGCGCCGCTGCGAGTGAACGCCACCTGGCCGTCGCCGCCGGGGCTTTTGACCGCAAAAAAGCCCTGGCCGCTGATCGCGAGATCGAGCGCGCTGTCCGATGTTGCGATCGCGCCCTGGCTGAACTGCTGCGCAATGCTGCGCACCGACGTGCCCGAGCCGACGATCCGCGACGGATCCTGCAGCGGCGACGCGGTGATGATGTCACCGAACGCCACGCGCGACTTTTTGAAACCGTTGGTCGCGGCGTTGGCGATGTTGTTCGAAATCGTCGACAGCTCGGTCTGCGCGGCGTTGAGCCCGGTAAGCGCGGTGAAGAACGACATGGGTAGTCCCTTTCTGCGCCGATCCCTTTCGAGGGAGCGGGGCGTTATTTTGCGATCAACGCATCGAGTTTCTTCGCAATCGCGCTGAGTGCGGCATTGGTGTCGCCGATGCCCTGCACCGTCGACATCTGCGCCAGCTGGCTGATGTATTCGGCGTTATCGACCGGCTTGGTCGGATCCTGGTTTTTCAGCTGCGCCGTCATCAGTGCGAGAAAGTCGCTCGATTTGAGCGATGTCCGGTCTTGCACAGTTGCGGGTGGCGTGGCGCGGACGCCGGGAATTGCGGTCATCGTCATCTCCTCATTTGCCCAGCCGCAACGTGTCGAGCATCAGCGCCTTGGCAGTCGACAGCACTTCGACGTTGTTGGCGTACTGCCGCTGCGTTTCCATCATCTCGACCAGTTCCTGGTTGGCATCGACGGCGGCGACCCAGACGTCGCCGTTTGCATCGGCGAGCGGGTGCGCCGGATCGTGGCGGCGCTCGGGCGCAGTGGTCGTCGTGGCGATGCTCTCGACATCGACGGTTGCGCGTTGCGCACTGTCATAATGCGTTGCGAACACCGGCTTGATCGCGCGGTATGCGCTGTTCGCCGACCCCGAAACGCTGCCGGCGTTGGCGAGGTTCGACGCGGTCGTATTCAGGCGGACGAGCTGCGCCGACATGGCGCGGCCAGCGATGTCGAAAACCGACAGCGCCGTCATTCGCCGCCCTTGATTGCGGCCATCAGCGTGCTGATCCGGCCGTTGAGAAACGCCAGCGTCGTGCGGTACTGGACCACATTTTCGGCAAATTGCGTTTGTTCGGTCGAAAGCTCGACGGTGTTGCCATCGAGCGAATTCTGCACCGGCACCCGATATTTGACCGCATCGGCGGCGCCGTCGAGCGCGGCGCGAAAGTCGAGGTCGCGTGCTTTGTATCCAGGCGTCGCGGCGTTGGCGATGTTCGACGCCAGCAGCGTCAGCCGCTGAGCGCGCAGTTGCAGGGCGGTGGCGTGAATGCCGAACTGGCGGTCGATAAGGTCCATGCCGTCGGATCTGCAAGCCGCGTGCCAAGTCGTTTCGGTACATGGCCCCGACCAGACACAGCGCGCAAAGCGGCAATTTCCTGCCGGTAGGCGGCAACCGAGCGCCGCTTTTCGGCTCGCCGAGCCGAATGCCACGCGCCACGCAATTGGCGCGGTCCTTGCTGGAGGGCGATGAAAGGAGTTTTCACAATGCCGCCTCTTCACGATATTGCCGCGCTTGCCGCCCAGATCGCGGCTTTCACCGGAACGACACCGCAGCTTGACCCGCGGTTACAGCTTGCTGCCTGTCCCGCGCCGGCCGTTGCCTGGGCCGGAACCGCGCGCACTGTGGTCAGCGTCGATTGCCCCGCGCCGGCTTGGCGCATCTTCGTGGGGGTCCGCGCCGGCAGCACCTGGGTGCCGCTGGTTCGTCACGGGGATTCGGTCGTCGTCAGCGCCGGCGGAACCGGGTACCAGGTCAGCACCGAAGGCGTCGCTGAAAACGATGCGGCTGCAGGCGCGCGCGTTCGTGTCCGGCTCGCCGGCAACGCGCGATTGACCGGCATGGTCCAGGTGGATGGCAGTATAATAATGCCGGGCTATAGTTCGGTCGAAGAACGCCGTTAAAAGCAACAGGACACGCCGGCTAACCAGATCCGAAACGGCGACGCTGTTGGAGTATGCCCGATGATCGAGCCAATTTGCACCGGCAGCGTTGCGCCCGCGGCGGCGCTGCGACCGTCAGCAACGACCGCAGCGGTTCCACCCGTTGCAACCGTGCCTCCCGTTAAGCCCGGCGCGGACCTGTCGGCGCTGGCGGCAGAAATCAAGGCGTTGGCGACCTCGCCACCAATCGATGCTGCGCGCATTGCGGCACTGCGCAGCGCGATCGCAGCGGGCAACTATACCCCCGATCCGCAGGCGATCGCCGACAAGATGCTGACGCTCGATCGTGGCAGCAGTGACTGAGTTCGACGCGCTGCTGGCCGCGATGCGCGCCGAGCTGGCGGCGCTCGATGGTGGCGTGCCCGATGTCATCGCGGCTGCGACTGCCGCCAAGCTCGCCGCTCTCGATATCGCGCGCACAGCGCCACAACCGCCGCGCGCAGCACTCGAAGCCGCGCGGGGCCTGAATGCGCTGGCGTCGGCGCGCGTCAACATGCTGATGGCAAATGTCGAGGCGCGGTTGAGTGCGCTTACCACCGCGCAGGGGGCGCCGCCGGTCCTGTGTTATAACCGCAGCGGTCGCGCACCTACGCAACTGGCACGGTAATTGCTGAGCCCCTTGCGAAGGGGTGGCAATGCAAGCATCTGCAATCGTTCGAGATACGTCGGCCGTCACAGGGGCGATACAGCTTGCTGCGGCGCAAAGTGGAGTCGATTTCGGCTATCTTTATGCGCAGGCGAAGCTCGAGAGCGGGCTTAATCCCGATGCGCGCGCCGCCACGAGTAGCGCACGAGGATTGTATCAGTTCACCGCCTCGACGTGGCTTGACACCGTGCGCAAGCACGGCGCCGACTATGGGCTAGGCGAAGCCGCAGCCGCGCTCCGGCACGGTGCCGACGCGGCAACCAAGGCGGCAGTGCTCGATTTGCGCCGCAATCCGCAAGTGGCGGCGCAAATGGCGGGCGCACTGGCGGCCGACAACCGAACGCACCTCGAGGCGGGGCTTGGACGCCCGGCAACCGCGACCGACCTTTATCTGGCGCACTTCCTTGGTGCGTCGGGCGCGCTGCGTTTTCTGCGCGCGCACGCCGTCGATCCTTCGGCAAGCGGCGCAGCACTGGCCCCCGCCGCCGCACATGCCAATCGCGCCGTGTTTTCCGCGAATGACGACAGGCCGCGATCGCTCGCAGCGATCTACGACCGTTTCGCAGTAAAGCTCGGCGGCACGGCCTTGCCGATCAGCGGCAATAATTTGCCGGTCCGCGTTGCCGCGCTGCCGCCCGCGCCGCAGTCGGCACGGCTCGCCTATCTCCAGCTTGCCGAAATCAGCATTTGATGGCGGCGTTGAGCCTCGCGCGGTTCAAGCCGGGGGCGGCGTTGCTGCCCCTGGCGATCCTGACGCTGGTAATGTTGCTCGTGGTGCCAGTGCCACCGATACTGCTCGACGTGTTCTTCGTCGCCAATATCATGATTTCGCTCGCGGTGTTGATGGTGGCGATCAATACGCAGCGCCCGCTCGATTTCTCGTCGTTCCCCAGTGTGCTGTTGTTTGCGACGTTGCTCCGACTGGCGCTGAACGTCGCCTCGACGCGCGTTGTGCTGGTAAACGGCCATCAGGGAACGGCTGCGGCGGGGCATGTCATCGAGGCATTCGGTAAATTCCTGATCGGCGGCGACTATGTCGTCGGGCTGTTCGTGTTTGCGATCCTGCTGATCATCAACCTGGTCGTGGTCACCAAGGGCGCGGGGCGCGTGTCGGAGGTTTCCGCTCGGTTTACGCTGGATGCGATGCCCGGCAAGCAGATGGCGATCGATGCCGACCTCAACGCCGGGCTGCTCACCGCCGATGAGGCTCGCACGCGCCGCGCCGACGTCGCCACCGAGGCCGATTTTTACGGCTCGATGGACGGTGCGTCGAAGTTTGTGAAGGGCGACGCGGTCGCGGGTCTGCTTGTATTGGGCATCAACATTGCGGGCGGGCTGATCCTAGGCATCTTCCGCCACGGCCTCAGCCTGACCGATGCGGCGTCGATCTATCTGCTGCTCGCGATCGGCGATGGGCTGGTGGCGCAAATCCCGGCGCTGCTGCTGTCGATCGCGGCGGCGATGATCGTGACGCGGGTGTCCTCGACGCTCGATCTGGCGGGGCAGGTGGCAAGCCAGTTCGCGTCGCCGCGAGCGTGGACGCCGGTGGCGGGGGTGCTCGGACTGCTCGGGTTGCTGCCGGGAATGCCGCATCTCGTGCTGCTCGGCGCGGCTGCGATCGCGGGAGGGCTTGCGTGGAAGTTGCGCACGCCGGTCGCGCCCGTACCAGTCGCCATATCGCTTCCCGCAGTCGACGCGGCGATCGAATGGCGCGATGTCGCCGACACCACGAGCGCCGGGCTCGAGCTTGGGTACGGCCTGATCGGGCTGGTCGAGGCGCGGGGCGGCTCCCCCGGCCCGCTGATGGCGCGGATCACCGGGATTCGCCGGCAATTGTCGAAGGAGCTTGGTTTCGTCGTGCCGATGGTGCGTGTCCGCGACGACATCGCGTTGCCGCCGTTTACCTACCGCATTCTGATCGACGGCGTCGTGCTGGGTGAGGACGAAGTGTTTCCCGACGACCTGCTCGCGCTCGAGGCGGGGCCGATCGACGTCGCGGTTCCCGGACGCGCGGTGCGCGACCCCAGCTTCGGGCTGGCGGCGCGCTGGATAGCCCCCGAGGAACGCGATCTCGCGATCGCAGCCGGCTATACCGTCGTCGATCCGGCGACGGTGATCGGTACACATCTCAACCATGTCCTCGGTCAGCAGGCACACCTGCTTCTGGGGCAGGACGAGGTGCAGGCGCTGCTCGACACGCTTGCCGCGGCGCACCCGCAGCTGGTCGCGGGGATGGTTCCCAAGCTGCTCAGCCTAGCCACGGTTACTACTGTGCTCCAGCGACTGCTCGAAGAGCGCGTGCCGATCCGCGATTTGCGCCGGACGATAACCAGTCTCGCAGCGGTGGCAGCGCGAACGCAGGATCCAGCCGAGTTGACCGAGCTGGTGCGTGGTGGGCTTGGCGGGGCGATCGTCCAGACATTGTGCGGCATCCGCGATCCGCTCCTTGCGATCGGCTTTGCAACCGAGCTTGAAGATTTGCTCGGCCAGGCGGTCCGCAATTCGGGCGGCGGTCCCTATCCATTCGACCCTGCGCTCGGCAGCCGGGTGGTCGAGGCGGTGCAGGACGCCGCGGCACCGCTGATTGCCGCCGCCTCGCGATTTGCAGTGATCACCACGCCGCAGCTGCGACGTCCGCTGTGGCGCCTGCTGCGCGGGGCCCTACCCGATTGCGCGGTGATCGCGTTCACCGAAATCCCCGACACCAAGACGGTCGAAATGACCGCAGTGGTCGGTGGTACATCCCCTGAAACAGGAGCCCAATAATGGACGCGCGCCTTGCCAGTGGAGCGATGTACGCACCGGTTCGCCGGGCCACGACCGATCCCGAAGCGCTAGTGCAAAGTCACCTCGGGCTAGTCCGCAAGATCGCGTGGCACGTGCATGCGCGAGTCTCGACCGCGATCGATGTCGAGGATCCGGTACAGATCGGCATGATTGCGCTGATCGAGGCATCGCGCGCGTTCGAGGATCGCGGCTCGGCGGCTTTCGCGACCTATGCGACGGTGCGCGTTCGGGGCTCGATGATCGACCAGCTTCGCAAAAGCGCTACGCTCGTGCGCAGCGCAATCAAACGCCGCCGCGAATTCGGCGAGGCGAAAAGCGTGCTCGAGGGGCTGTTGGGGCGCCCGCCGACCGATGCCGAAATGGCCGGGCAGCTTGAGTTGACGGTCGCGGCATATCGGACCGCGGCCGCAGCGACACATGCGATCCGCTACGAGTCGATCGATGACGTCTATTCGGACCACAGCGACTGGTTCGCCGACGACACGCCAAACGCGTTCGACACGCTGGCACGCTCGGACCTCAAACGCGCGATCGCCGGTGCGATGGCAGGGCTGCCCGAGCGCGAGGCGATGGTCCTGCAGCTTTACTATGTCGAGGAACTCAACCTCGAGGAGATCGGCCTTGTCCTCGACGTCGGTGCAGCACGCGTTTGCCAGATCAAGAAAGCAGCGCTGGGCCGCCTGCGAAGCAAATTGACGGTATTCGAGGAGGAGTGACGCGCGTCAGGCGGCGACCGTGATCCGACGCCGCCGAGCAGCGACGCCGACCATGGCGAAGCCAGCAAGCAACAGCGCCCAGGTTGCAGGTTCCGGCACGGCGACGGTTGGCGGCCCGAGCACGACGGACGCAGTCCGCTCGGTCGGAACGACATAGACCTGGTCGATCACGACGTCCTTGGCGTACGCGCCGTTCGAGGTAAAATCGAACGACGTCCGATAGTAGCCTGCGGTAACCACCTGCGCGACGCCGTTATAGTTCAACCACGTTTTTGCCGTGCCGGTCGACAATCGGAAATTGGCCAGCGTGACGCCGATGATCGATCCTGAGAAGGTGGCGTCCTTGGCGTTGTTGAAGCCGTTTTGCGGAAGATAGGCGCTGAACCCGATTTCATAATTGCCGGGCTGTAGCAGCGTCAGTTGCTGCAGTGCTTCGCCGTTGGCCGAGTCATCGACGAAATACGCGGCGTGCGTGCCGACCGCGTCGGGATCGGCGCTCGCAGCCGAATCGGGCGTAATCGCTTCGCCATAGGCACCGCCACCAGCATAGCTGGCGGTGCTGCCGTAAGTGATAACGATCGCCGGATTGCTTAGCCCCGCCGAATTGACGTGCGTGAACCCGGTGAACCCGTTTTCGAAACTGCCGTTGGTGATCAAATTTACGGCGAGCGACGGGCTCGCCGAAATCAGCGCCGCAATAAACACTGCCTCGGAAAAATGCATCTGGACTGCCCCACAAAACCTGTGGACGAGCTCCTAAGACATTTTAACTTAGCGTACAATATGATTTATCGATATTAACTAAGATTTATAACGCCTTGATCTCATTGAAGGGCGTATCCTTGTCGGGCCGCAGGTCGCCAGGCAGTCCGAGCACGCGCTCGGCGATGATGTTCCGCAGGATTTCGTCGGTGCCCCCGGCAATCCGCAATCCCGCCGACCACAGGTAGCTGTCTTGCAGCTTCTCGACTTCGGCATCGGCTTTGCCGGTCAGGAAACCGCTGGCTTCGGCCATATCGAGCGCAAATGCCGACATTTCCTGCATCGTCTTGGCAATCACGACCTTGCTGATCGACTGCTCCGGTCCGGGCATATGGCCCTGCGACAGCGCCGACAACGCGCGCATCTGCGTCAGCTTGATGCCCTCGTCGGCAATATATGTCGCGGCGATCCGACCGCGCACGTCGCTCTGTTCGATCGCGGGACCGCGGTCGGTATCAGTGCGGCGCGCCAGATCGAGCAGCGTCGCATAGCCCGGTGCGTGGCGCGGCTTCCCGCCGACGGCGAGCCGCTCGTGCATCAGCGTGGTCAGCGCAACCTTCCAACCGTCGCCGGGCGCGCCGAGCCGATGCGCATCGGGAACGCGGACACCGGTGAAGAACACCTCGTTGAATTCGCTGTTGCCCGACATCTGCTTGATCTGGCGCACTTCCATGCCGGGCGCGTGCATGTCGACGATGAACATCGACAGCCCCTTGTGCTTGGGCGCAGTGGGGTCGGTGCGGCAAACCACGATGCCGAAATCGGACTTGTGCGCGAACGACGTCCAGACTTTTTGACCGTCGATGACCCAATCGTCACCGTCCCTGACCGCGCGCGTGCGGATGCCGGCCAGATCCGACCCGGCGGCGGGCTCGGAGAATAGCTGGCACCAGACTTCCTCGCCGACGAGCGCCTTGGCGACATAGCGGTCGATGACTTCCGGGGAGCCATGCGTGAAAACGGTCGGGATGCACATGCCGAGCCCGATCGAGTACAGCCCTGTCGGCGCATGGCCGCGGCTCTCCTCCTGATTATAGATAATCTGGTGCATCGGGCTGAGGCCTTGGCCGCCCATCGATTTGGGCCAAGTGATGCCGACATAGCCTGCGGCATGCTTCTTCGCCTGCCATGCCTTCGACCGCGTGACGAACTCATCGAGCGGCCATGGCTGCGCCGGCGGCGTCCGGTATTCGGCAGCATTCGAATCGAGCCAGCTGCGGACCTGCGCGCGATAGGCAGCCTCGGGGGCGGTGTCGTTGAAGTCCATCTTCAAATTCCCTTTTTGGCAGCTGCGGCTATGCCGCCGCCCGGTTACGCTGTTCAAGGCTGCGGACCAGCCGGTCGGCCCAAAAGCTGCGCGACCCGAGCGCGGCGACTAGCGCACGGTTGCGGCGGTAATAGAATTGGCAGTCGCTTTCCCAGGTGAAACCGATGCCGCCGTGCAGCTGCACGGCTTCCTCGGCGGTGAAGCTCAACGCATCGAGCGCCGCGACGCGCGCCGCACTTGCGGCTTGGCGCAGTTCGGCTGCGTCGGCACCCATCGCCCATGCGCCGTGCAACGCGTGCGCGCGGGCAAGTTCGAGCTTGATATACATGTCGGCGCACTTGTGTTTGACGCCCTGATACCGGCCGATCTTCTGGCCGAACGCGACCCGGTCCTTGGCATAGGCGACGGTCATTTCCATCGCCGCATTGGCAGTACCGATCGCCTCGAACGCGCCCAGCACCGCGGCACGGTCGAGCCAGTCCTGCGCCTGGTCGGGCGTACCGAGCGCCTCGACGGGCACGGCATCGAGCGTCAGGCTGCCGTGGCGGCGCACGAGGTCGAGCGTGGCCACCGGCGCGACGCGGACGCCGGGTGCGCCCAAGTCGACAAGATACAACTGCGCGCCGTCGGGGCCGCGCGCCGTGACGATCGCGAGATGAGCACCGAGCAGGTCGGCGATCGGGACCTTGACGCCGGTCAGCTTGCCGTCGGTAACTGCCGTGCGCGGGTTGAGCGGCGCAGCGGCATCGCCTTCGGCCCAGCCGGTCACGGCGATCACCGACCCATCGGCGATGCCGGGCAGCCAGCGCGCCTGCTGTGCTTCGGTACCGGCGAGCAGCAACGCCTCGGTCGCGGCCAGCGTGGAAATCAGCGGCACCGGTGCAAGGCTGCGCCCTGCCTCTTCCGCCAGTACGCATGCCGCCTCCGACGACAGCCCGACGCCGCCATGCGCCTCGGGCACGCGCGCGGCGGTCCAGCCCAGATCGACGACGGCACGCCAGAGTTCGGCGTCGAACGGCGCATCGCCGTTCATCGCGCGCCGCGCCACCGCAGGCCCGGCGCGTTCGTCAAAAAAGCGCCGCGCCGAGTCGCGCAGTTCCTTGGCGTCATCGGCAAAGTCGAAATTCATCTGCGCTCCCCAAAGCGTCGTTCCAGCCACTTTACGTTAACGTCAGCCAGCGGCAACCCCCTAGCGGCGGAATAGTCCGTCGGCGGCGCTGCGGAACTTGGTCGCACCATCGAGTTTGGCGCGGGTGCGAACAAGTTCGGCCTCGAGCGTCACGATCCGCGCTTCGAGTTCGGTCACCGAAAGTCGATCGAGATCGTCTTTGGCGAGCAAGTCCACGCTGTGGCCGGGGCGGCGTTGCGGCAAGTCATCGATATCCATTGCCCAGTCCCTTGTGCACGCGGAACGATCCGTTCGTTCTGCTGTTTCTAGCGGATCACGGCGGCAACAGTGCGTTCATCGTGCCGCGCTTAATCGAGCACCACGTGATCTAGACGAAGGAACGACCGATGCGAACTTATTTGCTTGCCGCCGCTGCGGCGACTTTGCTGGCGGGCCCCGTGCTTGCCGATCCGCCGGCCTGGGCTCCGGCCAACGGCTATCATCAGGCGCAGTATCAAGACAACCACGACGGCGACCATCGTGATGGCGACCATCGCGACGGCGACCGCCGCGACGGCGACCATCGTGACGCCGATCAGCGTGATCACGACCACCGCGACGGCGATCGTCGCGGTAATGATAACCGGGGCTATGGCAACCAAGGCTATGGCAACCAAGGCTATAATTCCCAGCGCGGTGGTCAGTATGCAGGCGGCAACTGGTATCCCGACGATCATTATCGTCGCGGCAACTACCGCGCGCGCTATATCGGGCCGAACGACCAAATCTATCGCGG
>JBBRRA010000001.1:0-410123 GCA_038225475.1 Sphingomonadales bacterium | reverse complement strand
TCTCCGTCGGTTGAAGTCAGGGATTACCAGGGACGCATGTCTTCGCCGCTGGGGGGCGAGTAAATCAGGGCTACGATCCAGGTCATGATGCTCTCCGTCGGTTGAAGTCAGGGATTACCAGGGACGCATGTCTTCGCCGCTCGGGGGCGAGTAAATCAGGGCTACGATTCAGCTCATTTTGTGTCCTTTCAGTGCAACCAAACGCTACATAGGCCGGTTAGCATATTCAAAAGAACCCCACAATAGCGGATTACGAAAAAACTGCCGATTTGAACGGCTTATTTTTCTTTGCTTTCGGATTGGAACGGCTGTGCCTGCCGATTGGCGGCCAGAGCGACCACGGTCCGCAGGGGCCATCGTGACCGGCTGAACCCGCGATTAATTTTCATGCTGCAATGTGCACGGGACAGTTCCGCAGTCGTTACCTTTGATATACAGATCAAGACATGCATTCGATGAACGCCTATTTCTTTCTCTATCTCGGCACGATCGTGCTGTGCGGCGGCGCGTGGGCGCTGCTGCGGCTCGCGCTTCCGCTGCACGATGCGGCAACGCTGGCACGGCGGCTGGCTGAATCGCAGCAGCAGGCGCTGTTGCAGGATTTGACCGGGGCATTGGCAGGCGAAGATGTCTATCTGGCCTATCAGCCCAAGTTGCGGCTCCGGACAGATGCCATCGACGGCGTCGAAGCGCTGGTGCGCTGGAAGCATCCGGAATTCGGCACAATCGCGCGCGATGTGCTGATCCCCCTGGCTGAACGCCATGGCCGGATCCGTGAGCTGACGATCTGGGTGTTGCGCCGCGCCCTCGTCGATCAGAAGCGCCTTGCTGCGGCGGGCAAAGTTATTTCGGTTCATATCAATGTATCTGCCGGCTTGCTGACCAATGCCGATTTTGTCCGCGAAGTCTGCGCGATGACGGATGCGGGCCACGGCGGGATTGGATTTGAAATCACCGAAACCGTGTTTATCGAGAACTCCGGTCTTGCGCTCGCCAACCTCAAGCGGCTGACCGATCACGGCATTGCGATTTCGATTGATGACTATGGGTCGGGCATGTCGTCGCTCGCTTATCTGAAGGAGCTGCCTGCGCAGGAGCTCAAGATCGACAAAATGTTCATCAGCGGCATGACGACGAGCAACCGCGACCCGCTGATCGTCCGGTCGACGATCGATTTGGCCCATGCACTCGATTTGCAGGTCGTCGCCGAGGGCGTCGAAAGTCCCGCAGCGCTGGCGCTGCTGCGCGTCATGGGCTGCGATTTCGCGCAAGGCTTCCTGATCAGCCCCGCACTGACGATCGACGCGCTCGAGACATTCCTGCGCGACTATGTTCCGACCCTGGCGAGCGCGGTACCGACGCTCAATCCGCCCTTGGCCTTTTGGCGCCGGACGATGCGCGAGCCTGTTACTGCAGCGACGGGATAAGTCGGCGATGCGGGGGCCGGGGCGCTTGCTGGGGATCGTTGGTTTGGCATTGCTGCTGCCGGTCGCGGCTTTCGCAGTGCCAGCCATACCGGCAGCGCCCACGATTGACGAAGCCAAGGCCGCGATGCTGGTCGACCCGGCCGTTGCGCTAAAGCTTGCCGGTGCAGTGGAGCAAGTGGCGCGCCGCCAGCCGGCTTCGGAAGCGCAGCGAATTGCGGTAGCGACGGCAGAATGGGTGCGGGCGGAGGCGATGATCCGCCTCAATAACGCCGACGCAGCAGCGCCTATCGTCAGCGCCGCTCTCCTCGCCGTCGGCGATTTGCAACCCCCGATCAAACTGCAGGGTGACTTGCTGCTGTCACGCGCGGGTATCGCGAGCACCACGGGCAACGCGCCGCAAGCGTTGCAAGATTATCTTTCTGCGTACCGTATTTTCGCGACGGTAAGGGAACCGCGTAGTGAGGCGATCGCGCTGCAGGATATTGGCTCAATCTATAAAGCTGCCAGCAATAGCGACCGCGCACTCTATTATTATCGCCTCGCCGAGGAGACCTTCCCCAACGATCCGAAACTGGCGCTCTCGAACGCCAACAATCAGGCCAATGCGCTCTACGAACTCGATCGATATGCCGATGCCGAGCTGGCGTTCAAGCGCGCGCTGGCGCTGGCGACGACGCTGGCGCTGCCGCGCCAACAGCTGAAAAGTTTGAATAACCTCGCGCTGGCGCAGATCGGCACCGGCGAGCTCGCCGCCGCCGAAAAGTCGCTGGCGCGCGCCATGAAACTTTCCGGGCAGCCCGAATCGGCGGGGTATCGTCCGCTGGTGATCGGCACCGCTGCCGAACTGGCGTTGGCGCGCAAGCAACCGCGCGCCGCCACGCACCTTGCCGAAGCCGCGCTCGCTGACGCCGGTCCAGACGCGGCAACGCAGCTATACCGCCGCGTTCAATGGACGGCATACCAGGCCTACAAGCTCGAGGGTGATGGTCCGGCGGCGTTGCGACACCTCGAAATCTTCAAGCGCCTCGACGATGAAGGGCGGGCGTTGGCGGCGTCGACCAATGCGTCGCTGATGGCTGCGCAGTTCGATTTCGCCAATCAGAACGGCCGGATCGCGATGCTCAAGGCGGGTCAGTTGCAGCGCGATATCGCTTTGAACCGGTTACAGGCCCGTCAGAATCTGTTGATCCTCGGTTCGCTGCTGCTCGTCGTCAGCATCGGACTCGTGGCGCTGATGATCAATCTGCGGTCGTTGCGGCGCAGCCGTGACCGGGTGCGGGCGGCAAACAACCGGTTGACGGTAGTCAATGCCGAACTGACCGAAGCGCTGTTGGCCAAGTCGCAATTCCTCGCAACGACCAGCCACGAGATTCGCACGCCGCTCAATGGCGTCCTAGGCATGACGCAAATTCTGCTTGCCGACCGATCGGTGACCGGCATGGTGCGCGAGCGCATTACGCTCGTGCAGGGTGCCGGCGAGGCGATGCGCGCGCTGATCGACGATATCCTCGATTTCGCCAAGCTCGACGCTGGCAAGCTCGAAATCCACGCGATCGAAACCGACTTGCCACGGCTGTTCGATGAGGTCGTAGCTTTTTGGCAGGGGCGAGCTGCCGAGCAGGGGCTGGTGCTGACGCTCGATCGGCCTGATTGTCCTGAACGTGTGCTCGTGGACGGTCGGCGTTTGCAGCAGATCCTGTCCAATCTGTTGTCGAATGCGATCAAATTCACCGCAACGGGCAGCGTAAAGGTGCATGTCAGCACGCAGCATGGTGGCGACGGCGAACATTTGAAGATTGCAGTGACCGATAGCGGCATGGGCATACCGCCTGCGGCATTCGAGTTGATTTTCGAAAAATTCCGTCAGCTCGATGCCGGAACGACGCGTCGGTTCAGCGGCACCGGGCTTGGGCTGGCGATCTCGCAGACGCTGGCGCGCGCAATGGGCGGCGATATCGGCGTGGCGAGCGAGGTCGATATCGGATCGACATTCACCCTCAGCTTGCCGTGCCAGCGCGTTTCGCGCGTCCTGTCGGCGGCGGATCGTGGCGACCACGCTGCCGACGGGTTGGCCGGGGCAAGGCTGCTGCTGGTCGGGGCGAATCCGATTGTGCAAGGCGTGCTGCACGCCGTGCTGACGCCTTGTGTCGCGAGCTTCGCCGTGGGTGCAGATTTTGCCGCCGTGGTCGAACGGGCGCACGGGCAGGCGGTCGACATTGTGCTGGTCGACGCGACTGCGCTGCATGCCGAACCGGCGGAGCACAGTGATCTCTGGGAACTTGCTGCAGCAACGCGGCACTTGCCTGCCCGGCTAGTGGTTTTGTGGCCCAATGCGATCGAGGAAGAACTCGCCCCCTTGCGGGCGGCGGGCTATCAGGTGATTAGCAAGCCGGTGACGGGTTCCGAACTGGCATCGCGGCTGGCAGAATGTTTCGCCGCGTTGGAACCCGCCGTATTGGTCAAGAGTAATGTGGTTACAGTTCCGTGATGGTTGCAACGAGCAGGCGACAGACGTGCCGAGTTGGGTTAGCTAACCGGCAGGGGGATCGATAGTGCAGGTCTTGTTCGTCGAAGACGATGCCATGAACCGCCGTGTCGTACGGGACATGCTCCGCGTCGGCGGGGTCGATATGACCGAGGCTCCCGAGGCATTGTCCGGGTTGCAGATGATCGACGAAATGACCTTCGACATTATCCTGATGGATCTTCGGATGCCCGGCATGGACGGCCTGACTGCCATCGGCCACATCCGGGCGCGCACCGATGCGAAGGCCAATCTGCCAGTCATCGTCGTGACCGCCGATACGACGCCCAATCTGCGCGAGGAATGCCTTGCGGCTGGCGCCGACGAGCTGTTGCTCAAGCCCGTTGCCATGCAAGACCTGTTCGATGCGATCGGCCGACTGGTGACCGAACGCGGTGGCGGCACCCTGTTGATCTAACAGGACACAGGCTTGCGGCAGCATGTCGCGGCTGGCGTGGCGCAATTCAAAGTTTTAACGAGCGGTGGCCGCGATAATCTTGTAGTCGCGGCGTCGTAACCTGCCCTCCCAGCCTGGCGGACCATGATCACACGCATCTTTTTTATCGCGGCTGCTGCTACCGGCATGCTTGGCGGCTGCAGTTCGAAAGCGCCACCGCCGCCCAAGCCGCGCCTGGCGGTCGGCGTCGAAGCGGCGCAGGCAACCGATTTTGTCCCGCAGTTGACGGTGCTGGGTACGGTTCAGCCGTTGCAATCGGTCGCCGTGCGAACTCGCGTCGACGGCGAGATTACCGCTGTCCTGTTCCATGAAGGCGATATGGTGCGCGCCGGGCAGCCGTTGTTCCGGCTCGACGACCGAGCCGTGCGCGCTCAAATCGCGCAAAGCCGCGCCGCGCTGGCCAGCGCCGCCGCCACCAATGCCCAAGCAGTTGCCGATCTGAAACGCTCGCAGGCGCTGGTTGCGAACGGCTTTGTGTCGAAAGCGACGATCGAGCTCAAACAGGCGGCAGCGGCGACATCGGCTGCAGGCATCGGCGGTGCACGCGCGACGCTCAACGCCGCCGAAACGGCGATGTCGTATCTGACGATCACGGCGCCGGTGTCGGGACGTACCGGCGAGATCGGCTATAAGCTTGGGGCAACAGTCCGCGCGAGCGACACGACGCCACTGGTGACCGTCAACCAGTTGTCGCCGATCCTCGTGCGCTTTGCCGTGCCGCCCGCGCAAATCCAGCCGTTACGGGTTGCCATGAGTGGCGGTGCCGTCGCGGTCACGGCGCGCGTCCACGATAGCGCCGCCCCGCTTGCGACCGGCAAGCTGGTGTTTCTCGACAACAATGTCGATGCCGCCTCCGGCAGCCTTGCGGCAAAGGCGCAATTCTCCAACGGCAGCAGCGAGCTTTGGCCGGGCGCGCTGGTCGACCTCGATGTGCCGCTGGGGCAGGGCCATCGCTATCTCGCCGTGCCCGAGGCGGCGGTTCAGAATGCGCAGGATTACACATATGTCTGGACGGTGGGAGCTGACGCTGCCGTCGCGCTTACCAAAGTCTCGATCGCCGGGCGGGCCGACGGCCGGGTTTACCTTGCCAGCGGGCTCGCGCCGGGCACGCATGTGGTGATCGATTCGCTCGCCAAGCTCAAGCCGGGCGACAAGGTTCGCATTCGTGGGGCCGCGGTTGGCGGGCGCGCCGCATGAACTGGGTTCGTGCCGCCGTCGAGCGCCCCGTCGCGACGATTCTGCTGACCTTCGCGATTATCATGGCGGGCGTGTTCGGCTATCGTCAGCTGCCCGTATCGGCATTGCCGCAGGTCGATTTCCCGACGATCCAGATCAGCGCGAGCCTGCCCGGGGCCAACCCGTCGACGATGGCCAGCGCGGTTGCGACCCCGATCGAACGTCAGCTGTCGACAGTCGCCGGCATCGACCAGATTACTTCGACGAGTTCGACCGGCAGCACGCAGATCAACGTCCAATTCGCGCTCGACCGTAACATCGACGGTGCGGCGCTCGACGTGCAAAGCGCGTTGTCGGCGGTCGCGCGCCGCTTGCCGACCGAGATGCCGTCGCCGCCGTCATTTCAGAAAGTTAATCCGGCCGATCAGGCAGTGGTCATCCTGTCGCTTCGTGATCCGACAGTGCCGCTGAGCGCGCTGCAGACGCTGGCCGACACGACGATCATTCCGCGCATCGCAACGCTGCCGGGCGTCAGCCAGGTCAATGTTTACGGCTCGCGCAAGTTCGCGGTGCGGATTCAGTTCGATCCGCAGGCGCTGAGCAGCCGCGGGTTGACGCCGGAGGATCTGCGCACGGCGGTCGCCGCGGCGAACAGCAACACCGCGGTCGGTGTGATCGCAAACGGGCCGCGGTCGTACACGCTCGATGCAACCGGCACGATGAAACACGCCGGCGACTTTGCGCAGGTTATCATCGCTTATAAAGACGGCCTGCCGGTGCGCGTTGCCGATGTTGCCACCTCGCTCGATTCGTTCGAGAATTTGCGCGGCAGCAGCAAGCTGAACGGCGTCCCGTCGCTGACGATGGGCATTCAGCGGCAGCCCGGCTCGAACGTCGTCGAGCTTGTCGACCGCCTGAATGCGCTGCTTCCCAAGATCCGCGAAACGCTGGCGGCGAACACCACGATCGACGTTGTGGTCGACCGCTCGCAGTCGATCCGCCATTCGGTGAGCGACGCGCAGCTGACGCTGGTCGGCACCGCGCTGCTGGTCATTCTGGTGATCTACCTCGTGCTCGGCGATGGTCGCGCGACGCTGATTCCCGCGGTTATCCTGCCGGTCGCCGCCGTCGGGACGTTCGCGGGCATGTTCCTGGCGGGGTTCAGCCTCGACAACCTCAGCCTGCTTGCGCTGACGCTGGCGACGGGCTTCGTCGTCGATGATGCGATCGTGGTGCTCGAAAATATCGTCAGCCATATCGAGCGCGGCGAGCGCCCGCGCATTGCGGCGGTGACCGGCACCAACGAGATTTCGTTCACCGTCGTGTCGATCTCGGTCAGTCTTGTTGCAGTGTTCATCCCGTTGCTGTTCATGGGCGGCATCGTCGGGCGGCTTTTCCGCGAGTTTGCGGTTACCATGACGATCGCCATCGGCGTTTCGGCAGTGATTGCGCTGACGCTGGCACCGATGATCGCGGCGCGCGTCCTTAAGGAGGGCCATCACCAGCCCAGCCGCGTCGCACGCTGGTCGACGCGCAACTTCACACGGTTGCAGAACGGCTATGCCCGCGCGCTCGACTGGACGCTGGCACGCAGCCGGGTCATCGTCCTGTTCACCTTCGTGTCGATCGCGCTGACGGTCTGGGCGTTCGGCGCGATTCCCAAGGGCTTTTTTCCGACCGAAGACACGGGTCAGATATTCTTCGGCGTCGAGGTCGCGCCCGATGCGGCATTCCCGACGCTGCTCGCCAAACAGGATGCCGTTGCAAAGATCGTGCTCGCCGATCCGGCAGTGCTGCGCGTCAACTCGTTTGCCGGCGCGGGAGCGACCTCGGGCCGGATGTTCGCGCCTTTGAAACCGCGCGCCGAACGCGACGGCGCGGAAGCGGTGATGGCGCGGCTACGCAAAAAGCTCGGTGGGATTCCGGGGGTGCAAGCGTCGCCGACGATCCCGCAGAATCTAACGCTCGGCGGGCGGCCGTCGTCGAACCTGTACCAGTACACGCTGGCTTCGGTCGATCAGGCGGCGCTGTACAGCTTTGCGCCGAACTTTGAAACGCGGCTGCGCTCGACGCCGGGGTTCGAGGATGTGACAACCGACTACCAACGCGGCGCGAAGCAGGCGCGCGTCGTCATCGACCGCGATGCGGCGTCGCGGCTCGGCGTACCGGTGCAGGCGATCCGCGATACGCTGTATTCCAGCTTCGGCACGCGCCAGATCTCGACGATCTATACCGACGTCGACAGTTATCAGGTGATCCTCGAGATTGCTGCCGACCAGCAACTGACGCCCGACAGCATCAACGCGCTCTATGTCCGCGGTGCGAACAACGCGACGGTGCCGTTGTCGGCGGTGACGCATGTCATCGTCGAAGGTGCGCCGTTGTCGGTCAGCCATCAAAGCCAGCTTCCGGCGGTGACGATCGGCTTCAACCTCGCGCCCGGCGTCCCGCTGAGCCAGGCGAAGACGTTGATCGAAGCGGCGCTGAGCGATCTTGCGGTACCGTCTTCGGTGACGGGATCGTTCCAGGGCAACGCGCAGGCGTTCGAGGCATCGACAGCGGGTATGGGCTGGCTGTTCCTTGCCGCCGTGCTGGTGATTTATATCGTCCTCGGTGTGCTCTACGAAAGCTTTGTGCATCCGATCACCATTCTGTCGGGATTGCCGGCAGCGGGCATCGGCGCGGTGGCCGCGCTCGCGCTGTTCCACAAGCCGCTCGATGTCATCGGAATCATCGGCGTCGTCATGCTGATCGGGATCGTGAAGAAGAACGCCATCATGATGATCGACTTCGCGCTCAGTGCGCAGCGCGAGCATGACTGGCCCCCGGCGCGCGCCATTCGCGAGGCCTGTCTGCAGCGCTTCCGCCCGATCATGATGACGACGTTTGCGGCAATCGCCGGCGCGCTGCCGCTGGCGCTGGGGATCGGCGCGGGCGCGGAACTGCGGCAGCCGCTCGGCATCGCGGTGCTTGGCGGACTGATGGTCAGTCAGGTGCTGACGCTGTTCATCACGCCAGTGGTCTATCTGGGGATCGAAAGCCTTGCGGAACGCCGCCGCGCCCGTCGCCGTCCCCCCACGCCTGCCCTGCCGGAGGCGAAACTCGCCGCCGAATAAGGCGTTAATGCTGCCGAAAGTGCGACTCGGGTAAATCGAGCGCGCGTTCCGGTGCGGCTCACCGGCAGGGAGGTCGCTCGATGATCGTTCAACGCCTGTTTGCGGCGGCTTTATTGGCCAGTTCGGTGGCTGCAAGTGCGCAATATGCGCCGTATCCGCCGCAATATCCGCAGGACGGCTATGCGCAGCAGCAATATGAGGACGGCCAGCAGATCGGCTCGGTCGAGGCTTTTTACGAGCCGCTGTCGCGCTATGGCCGCTGGGTCGAAACGCGGTGGGGCCGGGCGTGGCAGCCGTCGGTCGATCGCAACTGGCGACCGTTCACGATCGGTCGTTGGGAGGACACTGCCGAATTCGGCCGCGTCTGGCGAAGCGATGAACCGTGGGGCTGGGCGACCTATCACTATGGCCGCTGGGGCTTTGACCAGCGTTTCGGCTGGGTCTGGGTGCCCGACACCGTCTGGGGTCCGGGCTGGGTCGCGTGGCGCGACGGCGACGAATACGCCGGCTGGGCACCGCTGCCGCCGCAGATCAGCATCGGCTTCGGCTTCGGCGGGTTTGCGAGTTACGGCTATGACCAATGGTATGAACCGAGCTGGGTCTATGTACCGCGCGGCTATCTTTATGGCCGGTCGGTAACGACGGTTATCCTGCCTTACAGCCGCAACCGCGAATGGTGGGGCCGGACCCGCGACGTCACGCATTACGAGCGCGAGGGCGGCCATATCGTCAACCGCAGCTTCGACCGTGGCCACGAGCGCGATCGTGATCGCGGTCGCGACGCTCGCGGTTTCAACGACCCGCGCGGACGCCCGGGCGACGACCGCGCGCGTGCGCCCGACGCGGGCGGTGTCCGCTACGGCCAACCGGCACTTGGCCGCCCGGGCTATCCGGTTCAGGGCTATGGCCAGCGGCCTGACGGTAATCGTCGTGGTGGCAATGATCGGCCCGGTAATGACCGTGGCGTCACCCCGCCCGTGGTCGCGACGGGTTCGCCGTGGCAATCGCAGGGCGGGCGTCAGGCGCCGCGCGACGATGCCGCGCTGAACCGTCCGCCGGCCCCGGACGCGACGCGGCCTTATTGGGACCGTCGCCGCGCCGAGGCATTCCAGCCGGCCACCGGTGGCAATGCGCCAGTGCCGGGCGCTCGCGGCGAGCGTGGTCGGGGAGATGCGCCGAACGGTGGTGGCGGCGCGATGTTCAACCGCGGCGCACCCGGCGGTGGCGAGCGTCCGCGTGCTGCGCCGCCGCCGATGGCCCCGCCGCCCCCAGTTGTTGCCCGGCCGCAGGTTCAGGTCGCGCCGCCGCCGCAGCCGCGCCCGGCACCGCCCGTCGAGCGTCCGGCGCGCGTCGATCGTCCGCAGCGTAGCGGCAACGACGCGGAGCATCGCACCCAGCCGCAATAGCTGGTTTCGCTAATCGGCACGCCGCCCCTTGCGTGTTCTCGCTGCACTGCACACTATGCGGTCGGCGAGGGCGAAGGGAGCGGCGTGTCGGCAATTGCTGCATTCGACGAGATGTTTGGGCACGAGGGGGCTTCGGCCGACCGTGTTCGCGCGGCCTATAAGCCGATCGCGGACTGGCTCGACAATTCGCCGCACGACCTGATGCAGACACGGCGGCGGCAGGCCGAACTGTTCTTTCGCCGCATCGGCATCACGTTTGCCGTGTACGGCGATCCCGACGCGGCCGAGCGGCTGATCCCGTTCGATATCGTGCCGCGCATCCTTGATGCCCAGGAATGGCGCGGGCTTGAGGCCGGGCTGGTGCAACGCGTCACCGCGCTCAACATGTTCCTCGCCGATATCTACGGCGCGCAGGAAATCTTGCGCGCCGGCGTGGTTCCCGCCGATCTGGTGCTGCGCAACCCGGCCTATGCGCTCGCGATGGTCGGCAAGCGCCCGGTTCACGACATTTGGGTCCACATCGCGGGCATCGATCTTGTGCGCACCGATGCCGACGAGTTCTACGTGCTCGAGGACAATGCGCGGACGCCGTCGGGCGTGTCGTATATGCTCGAAAACCGCGAGGTGATGCTCAAGCTGATGCCCGAACTGTTTGCGCAGTTGCGGATCAAGCCGGTCGAAACCTATCCCGACCTGTTGCTCGAGATGCTGCATTCGGTGGCCCCGTCGAGCGTCAGCCACGATCCGGTGAGCGTGCTGCTGACGCCCGGCCAGCACAATAGTGCGTTTTATGAGCATAGTTTTCTGGCGGACAAACTCGGCATCGAGCTGGTCGAAGGCTCCGATCTGTTCGTGCGCGATCTCAAAGTCTATATGCGCACGACCGAGGGGCCGCAGCAGGTCGATGTCATCTATCGCCGCCTCGATGACGCTTTCCTCGACCCGCTGGTCTTCCGACCCGAATCGATGCTTGGCGTGCCCGGGTTGATGAGCGCCTATGATGCCGGCAACGTCAATCTGGCGAATGCGGTCGGCACCGGCGTCGCCGACGACAAGGCGATCTATAGCTACATGCCCGAGATCGTGCGGTTTTATACCGGGACCGAGCCGATCCTTAACAATGTGCCGACGTGGCGTTGCCGCGAGCCCGAGGCGCTGTCGTATGTGCTCGATCACCTCGCCGAACTGGTGGTCAAGGAAGTCGATGGCTCGGGCGGTTACGGCATGCTGGTCGGCCCGCACGCGCCTGCCGCGACGATCGCGGCCTTTGCGGCCAAGCTGCGCGCCGCGCCCGAGAAGTTTATCGCGCAACCGACGCTGGCGCTGTCGACCTGCCCGACGCTGTGCGACACCGGCATCAGCCCGCGCCATGTCGATCTGCGCCCGTTCGTGCTGACCGGAGCCAAGGGGTCGCGCATCGTGCCCGGCGGGTTGACGCGCGTTGCGCTCGATCCCGGCTCGCTGGTGGTCAACAGCAGCCAGGGCGGCGGGACGAAGGACACATGGGTGCTCGATGAGTAGGCCATGCTGAGCCGTACCGCCGGCAACCTGTACTGGGTCGGCCGTTATATCGAGCGGGCCGATTTCCTGTCGCGATTGATCGAGGCGACGCTGCGGCTCGCGTCGTTGCCGTCATCCTATGGCGGCGCGTCGAATGCGTGGGAAAGTGCGCTTGCAGCGGCGTGGATGACCAGCGCGCACAAAAAGCGCGGGCTGCCGATCGACGAATTCGGGGTCAGCGAGTTTTTGACGGTGGATCCGTTGAACGATGGCTCGATCCGGCGTTGCCTCGAATGTGCGCGTGCCAATGCGCGCGCGGTGCGGACTGCGCTGACGCTCGAAGCGTGGGAGGCGATCAACGGCGCGTGGCTCGAGGTGCAGAAGTTCGGCACGCGGCTCGAACAGCGCGAGCAACTCGTGCGGCTGCTCGAAACCGTCAAGGGTGCGATGCTGGCGTTCGAAGGCGCGGCACATCGCACCATGCTCCGCGGCGATGCGCATTGGTTCATCCAGCTCGGCAGCGCGGTCGAACGCGCCGACAACAGCGCGCGGCTGCTTGATGTAAAATATCATCTCCTGCTGCCCGGCGGCGAGACGGTCGGCGGCAGCCTCGATTATTTCCAATGGACGACGATCCTGCGCACGGTGTCGGCGCTGACGGCGTATCGCTGGGTGTATCGCGATTCGGTCAAGCCGTGGCTGGTCGCCGATCTGCTGATCCTGAACCGTCAGATGCCGCGCAGTCTGGCGAGCTGTTACGAGGAGATCCTGCGCCATCTCGACATGCTTGCCGAACGCGGCGGGCGTCGGGGCCCGGCGCACCGGTTGGCGGCGGCGGGGCATGCGCGGCTCGACCAGGCGAATATCGACGGCATCTTCAAGTCGGGGCTGCACGAGTTTCTGCGCGGCTTCATCGCCGACAACAACAAGCTCGGCGCCGCGATCGCCGAACAATATCTGTTCTGACGCATGCGCATCCGCATCGATTATACGACTGTTTATGACTACGCCCAGCCCGCGCACAGTGTCGTCCAGCTGTTGCGACTGTGCCCGCGCGGTGGCGAGGATCAGCATATCAAGCGCTGGCGTGTCGATGTCGACGCCGATGGCTCGCTGCGCGTGGGTGCCGATGCGTTCGGCAACTTTACGCATTTGTTCACCGCCGATGGGCCGCTCCATCGCCTTGCACTGACCGTGACTGGCGAAGTCGATACCGCCGATGCCGCTGGGCTGGTGCGGGGCTTTGCCGAGCCGCTGCCGCCGATGATGTTCCTGCGCGCCACCGACCTGACGACGCCGGGTCCGGCGCTGGTCGAGTTCGCGCACGCCATCGGCGGCGTTGGTACGCTCGATCGGCTGCATGCGCTTAACGGGCAGATCAATACGCTGATGGCGTTCGATGCCGATGCCACGGGTACCGGAACCGATGCGGCAGCAGCGTTCGCGCAGGCGCGCGGCGTTTGCCAGGATTATGCCCATATTTTCTGCGTCGCGGCGCGGGTGCTCGGCATTCCGGCGCGGTATGTCTCGGGGCATTTCGTCCGGGTCGACGATGCGCGGCTGCAGCCGGCGGGGCATGCGTGGGTGGAGGCGCTGGTTCCCGATCTCGGCTGGGTCGGCTTTGATCCAACCAACGGCATTTCAGTGACGGCGGCGCACGTCCGCGTTGCAGTCGGGCTCGATTATCTCGACGCGGCGCCCGTGCGCGGTGCGCGGCGCGGCGGCGGCACGGAGGCGTTGACCGTGGCGGTCAGCGCAGTCGACGTGGGCCGCGCACAGGCGCAAAGCCAATTTCAGGCGTGAATTCCGAATGGAGCCAGCGTGGAGCGACAACGGAGGATGCGATGACCTATTGCGTGGGCGTGCTGGTCAACGACGGGCTGGTGATGATGGCGGACACGCGCACCAACGCCGGCGTCGACAATGTGTCGAGCTATCGCAAGCTGCGCGTCATCAACACCGTGCCCGGGCGCGTCATGGTGATCGCTTCTGCGGGGTCGCTGTCGGTGACCCAGGGCGCGATGACGCGCCTGATGGATGCATTGCTGCTGGCCGAAGACGGCGTCGAAACGCTCGATACCGCACAGACGATGTTCCGCGCCGCAACGCTGGTCGGGCAGGCGCTGGCGGCGTCGAAGGAAGCGATCGATACCACGGTGGCGGCGGCGAGCGAAACCAAGGTCGCGACCGGCGCGTCGCTGCTGTTCGGCGGCTGCATCGCGGGACGCAAGCCGCGGCTGTTCCTGATCTATGGCAGCGGTAATTTCATCGAATGCCAGTCCGACACGCCGTTCCTGCAGATCGGTGAGCATAAATACGGCAAGCCGATCCTCGACCGTGCGCTCAACTTCGAGACGCCGATGTACGAGGCGGTGAAGACGTCGCTGATCTCGTTCAACTCGACAATGCGGTCGAACCTTGCGGTCGGGTTGCCGATCGATCTCGTGACGATCCGCAGTGGCACGAGCGTGCCCGAACTCGTCCACCGGATCGGCGTCGACGACGATTATTACCGCGAGCTCGACGAACGCTGGTCGAATGCGCTGCGGCTGGCACAGGCGGGGATCCCGCTGCCGCCCTATGGACAGGCCGCCGGGCAGGGGACGCTGGTTTAGCTCAGCGCGAGTTCGCCCTGCGGGGCGATGCGCGCGGCGCGGGCGCGCAGGACAACGGCGAGCGCGAGGCCGACGGCAGCGATCGCGGTCATCGCCAGATACCCCTTCGCGCCGTAATTATCGTACAGCGGCCCCGAAATCAGCGTTGCTGCCGCCTGCGTCGGCGCGCTCGCCAGCGCCATATAGATCATCTGCGCGGTCGGGGTGCGGTCGTCGCCGTGCAGCCGCTGGATCAACCGCATTCCGCCAAGGAAGGTTGCCGCGAACGTCGCGGCATGGAGCAATTGCAGCGGTACCAGCAGCGCGACCGGCGGCAGCGCGCTGAGCGCGGTCCAGCGAATGATCGCACCGACGCCGCCTGCAACGATCAGTGTCTCGGGGCGGAACTTCGCCGACCATTTTGCCCCGAAGATCAGAAATCCGACTTCGGCGATGACGCCGACATTCCACAACAGCCCAACGGTGGTTCCCGACAGATGCTGGACATTGGTCCAGATCAGGACACCCGACACATAGAAAAAACTGTGCGTCGCCTGGATCAGCCCGGCCGCAAAGATAAACAGCGTGAACGTCGGGTCGCGCAGCATGCCGACGCCCGCCGCCAGCCGGTCGGCGAACGCCGCCTCGGGTGCGACGCCGCCCACGGGCTCGGGTCGCATCCACCATGCGCACGCCAGCAGCAATGCGGATACGCCCAGCATGAAGCCCCAGATCGACCACGGCCCGAACGCGTCGATCATCCGTCCGACCGCAAAGGTGCCGACCACGAACGCCGCCGACGCCAGCCCGCGCGCGGTGCCATAGCTGGGCCCACTGTTCTTGGTCAGCCGCAGCAGCGCGGTCTCGACCACCGGCAACAGCCCCCAGAAACAAATGTCGAGGAACAGGATGACCGCAAAGACGGCATAGAATCCGCTCAGGAAGCGCAGCGCGAGGAACCCCGCGGTCAGCAATCCGGCGAACAGGAACATCGGCGCGCGCCGGTCATTGCGCCCATCCGCCCACGCCGCGGTCAGCGGCCCGGCGATAACGCGCGAAAACCCGCCGATCGCGAGCACGAGGCCGATCTGTGTACCACTGAAGCCATGCACCTTTTCAAGCCATAGCGGCAGAAACGGGATCAAACAGCCGAAGCCCGCAAAAAACAGGCAGGCGAGCACGGTCGAGCGAATGGCTGGTGTCATCGAAGCATCATGGCGCGGCCCGCGAGCCTCGGCAATCCTTCCGCCCGATACGGAAGGATTGGCTTTCGCTCAAGCGCCTGCCACTGTCTGGAAAACCTTGGGAGAGCGACGATGCCGATACCTGAACTGTTCGACATGACCGGCAAAACCGCGCTGATCACCGGGTCGTCGCGCGGCATCGGCAAGGCGATCGCGCACCGGATGGCCGAACACGGGGCCAATGTCGTTGTCAGCAGCCGCAAGCTCGACGCGTGCGAGGCGGCGGTCGCCGAAATCAACGCCGCCGTCGGGCGCACCGCGGCGATTGCGATCCCGGCGAACATTGCGCTCAAGGAGCAGTTGCAGGCGCTTGTCGATGCGACCGTCGCACGATTTGGCCAGATCGACACGCTGGTCTGCAACGCCGCGTCGAACCCCTATTATGGTCCGCAGGCGGGCATCACCGACGAACAGTTCGGCAAGATCCTGCAGAACAACATCGTGTCGAACCACTGGCTGATCGCGATGGTCGCGCCCGCGATGCTGGCGCGCAAGGACGGCAGTATCACGATCATCTCGTCGATCGGCGGGCTCAAAGGCTCGACCATCATCGGGGCCTATTGCATCTCCAAGGCTGCCGATATGCAGCTGGCACGCAACCTCGCCGCCGAATTCGGCCCGTCGAATGTGCGCGTCAACGCAATCTGCCCTGGCCTGATCAAGACCGATTTCGCCAAGGCGTTGTGGGACGACCCCGCCATCCTCGCCGCCTCGACCAGCGGCGCACCGTTGCGCCGGATCGGCATTCCCGACGAAATCGCCGGGATGGCGGTGCTGCTCGCCACCAAGGCCGGCGGCTTCACGACCGGGCAGAGCTTCGTGATCGACGGCGGCGCGACGGTGGTTTGATGCCTAGCCGATTTCGAACACCATCGTCACACTGACCGTCAGCGATACCTCGCCCGGCGATACCGGCGTCTCGGCGTCGGCGGCTTTCATCGCCATGGCGCGGGCCATGATCGGGCGCGGCTCGGGGTTGCCGCCGCTTTCGCTGATCGACACGATGCGCTTGATGTGGACCCCGGCAGCCTTGGCATAGAGTTCGGCGCGCGCTCGCGCGGTGGCGACAGCGGCGGTGCGTGCCTCGTCCAATGCCGCGTCGGCGGCGTCGACGCGGAAATTGGGGCCGTTCAGCTGGTTCGCGCCGACGGCGACGAGCGCATCGAGCAGCCGCCCGGTGTCGGCAAGCTTGCGGATCCGCAGGTTGACGGTGTTGGTCGCCTGATAGCCGGTCAGCGCGGGGGGCTGGTTGTTGTCGTACCGGTATTGCGGCTGCAGGCTCAGCCCCGCCGTCTGGATGTCGCGTTCGGCGATGCCGGCTTTGCGCACGGCGGCAACGACGGCGGTCATCCGGCGGGCGTTGTCGGCCATCGCGGCCGCGGCGGTGGGGGCGATCGTGACCACGCCGCCCGAAATATCGGCGATGTCGGGCGCGCGCGCGACCTTGCCCTCCGCGCTGACCGTCAGCGTCGGAACCATGACGGTATCGGCGGCAGCAGGCAGCGCGACAAGCGCGGCGGCAAGCGCCGCAGCGTAATGGCTAGACTTCATGACGTTCTCCCAAAGGCCCGGTAGCAACGCCGGATCAGCGTGCCCGGTTGATCAGCCGCCAGCCGCCAAGCAGAATCAGCGCGCCGATCAGCGAGCCGATGAACCCGGCGCTTTGCTGACCATGATACCAGCCGAGTTGACGGCCGATGAATGTCGCCAGCAGCGCGCCGACGATGCCGATCGCCATCGTAACCCAGAAGCCGCCGGGGTCGCGGCCCGGCATGATCAGCTTGGCGAGCGCACCGGCTACGAGGCCGATGATTGCGGCCCAAATCCATCCGAGCATGATCGCACTCCCCTCGATACCGGCAACGACGCCTGAGTTGACACCCTACACGCGTCGATCATGCCGCACCAGTCGGCGGACGGCTTCGCTTTTGCGCCATTTCACGTTATGTATGCGCTTGCGACGGGTGCATTGCTCCTGTAATACAGCGGCGATGAGCGCAGATGGATCAGCCATGAATATTCACTCGAACCTGACTGTGCCGGACTTTGCGGTGACGGCCCCGCGGCGGCGACGCTGGTGGATCGCGGCGGCGCTCGTTGTCGTTGTGGCAGCCGCGATCGGTGGCTGGATGTGGAACGGCCGCGCCACGCGCAAGGCGGCCGCCGCGGCGGCGGCTTCAGCGGTCGAAATTGCTCCCTCGGTTACCGTCGTCGTGCCGGGGCAGCGCGCGGTGGCCGATGTCGTGCGCGTCACCGGCAGCATTGCGGCGCGCCGCGATTTGCCCGTCGGTATTCAGGGTGAGGGCGGCATGGTCACGCAGGTCCTCGTCGATGTCGGGCAGCGCGTGAAGCGCGGCCAGGTCCTCGCGCGGCTCGACCATGCGGTGCAGACGCAGCAGGTCGCATCGATGGCTGCGGGAATCCGCTCGGCGCGCGCCGACGCGGCGCTGGCGCAGGCCGAACTCGACCGCGCCGTGCGGCTGATCGACAAGGGTTTCATCTCAAAGGCCGATATCGACCGCAAGACGGCGACCCGCGACGGCAATCAGGCGAAGGTCGCGCTGGCTCAGGCGCAGCTTGGCGAGATGCAGGCGCGGATGGCGCGGCTCGACGTGCGCGCCCCCGCCGATGGCCTGATCCTGACGCGCAACGTCGAAGCCGGGCAGGTCGTCGGCCCCGGATCGTCGAGCCTGTTCCGGATTGCCGAGGGCGGCGTGCTCGAAATGCGCGCGTCTGTCGCCGAGCAGGACATTGCGCGGTTGCAGGCCGGGCAGAGCGCCTCGGTGCGGCCGGTGGGCTCGCTCACCGATTATCCGGCGCGCGTCTGGCTGCTCGATCCGGTGATCGACAACACCAGCCGCCAGGGCATCGCGCGGCTGGCGCTCGCCTATGCCCCGGGGCTGCGGGTCGGCGCGTTTGCTAATGCCGAAATCGCCGCCGGAACCGCGACGCAGCCGGTGCTGCCGCAGTCGGCGGTCCTCGTCGACGATGCGGGCAGCTTCGTCTATGTTGTCGGTGCCGACAATGCGGTGGCCCGGCGCGCAGTGACGGTGGGACAGGTGACCGGGGCCGGACTGAGCATTACCAAGGGATTGCGCGGCGACGAGCGGGTCGTTGCCACGGCGGCGGCGTTCTTGCGCGTCGGCGAAAAGGTCAAGCCGCAGGTGGCAGGGTAACATGCGCAATATTTCCAGCTGGGCGATCAAGAACCCGATTCCGCCGCTCGTGCTGTTTGCGGTGCTGACGTTCCTCGGCATCGCGTCGTTCATGGGCCTGCAGGTCAACAACATGCCCGACATCAGTTTTCCGGTGGTCAGCGTCAACGTCTCGCAGCCGGGGGCGTCGCCGACCGAGATGGAAAAGCAGATCACCCAGCGCGTCGAAGGCGCAGTGGCGTCGATCGGGAGCGTCAAGCGCGAGTCGAGCTGGACCACCGAAGGTTCATCGTTCGTGCAGATCGAATTCCAGGTCGGCACGCCGGTCGACCGCGCCGTCAGCGACGTGCGCGACGCGGTCAGCAAGATCCGTTCGGAACTGCCCGACGGCATTCAGGAGCCGGTCGTCCAGCGTCAGGACACCGAGGGCGGACCGATCGCGCAATATACCGTTTCGACGACCGATATGACGCTCGAGCAACTGAGCTGGTTTGTCGACAACACCGTCACCAAGCGGCTGCTCGCGATCAACGGCATTTCGGGGGTCGGGCGCTGGGGCGGCGTGACGCGCGAAATCCGCATCCTGCTCGACCCGGCGCGGCTGCAGGCGTTCGGTATTACGGCCGCGCAGATCAACAACGAGCTGCGCCAGCTCAACATCGATGCGCCGGGCGGGCGTGCCGAAGTCGCAGGGTCGGAACAGGCGGTGCGCGTGCTTGGCGGCGCAAAGACGGCGGAAACGCTCGCGGCGACGCAGATCATGCTGAGCGGCGGGCGCTCGATCCGGCTGGGTGACGTCGCCGACATTCGCGACAGCAACGCCGAACAGCGTTCGCAGGCGACGCTTAACGGTCGTCAGGTGACATCGTTTTACGTCAGCAAGGCGAAGGGCGCATCCGAGGTCACCGTCTATGCCAAGGTCGAGGCAGCGCTGGCGCAGATCAGCAAGGAAAATCCCAAGGTCAAGTTCAAGCTGTTCCAGACGTCGGTCAAATACACCAAGATGCAGTATAATTCGTCGATCGAGGCGATGGTCGAGGGCGCAGTCCTTGCGGTGATTGTGGTGTTTCTTTTCCTCCGCGACTGGCGCGCGACGGTGATTTCGGCGCTGGCGATCCCGTTGTCGGCCATCCCGGCCTTCTGGCTGATGGACCTGATGGGGTTTACGCTGAATACGATTTCGCTGCTGGCGCTCGGCCTCGTCGCGGGCATCCTCGTCGATGATGCCATCGTCGAAATCGAGAATATCGTCCGGCATATGCGGATGGGTAAATCGCCCTATCAGGCGGCGCTCGAGGCGGCGGACGAGATCGGGCTGGCGGTGGTTGCCACTACCATGGCGATCGTCGCGGTATTCCTGCCGGTCAGTTTCATGGGCGGCATTTCGGGGCAGTTCTTCAAGCAGTTCGGTCTGACCGTCGCATCGGCGGTGCTCGTCTCGCTGATGGTCGCGCGGTTGATCACGCCGCTTGCCGCCGCCTATTTCCTCAAACCGCACGGCCAGCAGGCGCACGGCGAGGGCCGGTTGATGCAACGCTACCTCGCGTTCCTGCAATGGACGTTGCGCAACCGCTGGAAGACGATCGGCGCGGGCGCGCTGTCGTTCGTGCTGACGGTGTTCCTGTTCATGCAGATGCCGAGCGCGTTCCAGCCGCCATTCGATTCGGGGACCAGCACGGTCAAGATCGAGCTGCCGCCCGGTGTCCGGCTCGAGGATACGGCGCGCGTTGCAAAACAGGTCGAGGCGCTGTTGGTGCAGCAGCCCGAAGTCGATCAGATGTTCACCGCTGTCGGCGACAACGACGATATCCGCATCGCCACGATCAACATCAACCTGAAGGATCATCCGGTCCGCAAGGCGTCGACTGTCGAGTTCGAACGGCGCACCGCCGCGCTGTTCCCGCGGATCGCCGATGCACGGATCAGCTATCAAAGCCAGGGCTTCGGCAATGGCCGCGATGTGACGATCATGCTGGCCGGTGACGACCCCGTCGCGCTTAACGCCGCGGCGCACAAGCTCGAGCAGCAGATGCAGGGGTTGAGCGCGCTCCGCGACGCACGCATCGACGGCGACCTGAACCGACCCGAGATCGTCATTGCGCCGCGCCTCGACGTCGCGGCATCGCTTGGGGTTTCGGTCGCCAGCCTCAGCCAGACGATCCGGATCGCGACGCTGGGCGATATTCCGCAGAACCTTGCGAAATTCTCGCTATCCGACCGGCAGATCCCGATCCGCGTCTCGCTGGTCGACAGCGCGCGCCGCGATCTGTCGACGATCGAAAACCTGCCGGTGCCGACCGCAACCGGGGGCGCGGTGCCGCTCAAGGTCGTCGCCGACATCCACTTCGGCGAAGGCCCGACCAAGATCCGCCGCTATAACCAGACGCGCCGCATGGTCATCGGGGCCGATCTCAAGCCCGGTGTGGTCAGCGGCGACGGCTTCAAGGCGGTCTATGCGCTCCCGGCGTTCAAGAATCTGCCCGCTGGTGTGCAGGAGGTGAAGACCGGCGACGCCGAGTTCCAGGAAGAGCTCGCCTCAAATTTCGTGCTCGCGATCGTGTCGGGCGTCCTGATGGTGTTCGCTGTGCTGGTGCTCCTCTACCGCCGCGCGCTGCCGCCGTTCGTCAACATGGGGTCGCTGTTGCTGGCACCGCTCGGTGCGGTGCTCGCGCTGATGGCGTGCGGCATGGCGATCACGATGCCGGTGCTGATCGGCATGTTGATGCTGTTCGGAATCGTCGCCAAAAACTCGATCCTGCTCGTCGACTTCGCGATCGAGGAGATGCGGATGGGCGTCGATCGCGTCACTGCGATCCTCGATGCCGGGCACAAGCGCGCGCAACCGATCGTGATGACCACGATCGCAATGGTGGCCGGCATGGCCCCGATCGCGCTCGGTTTGGGCGGCGACTCGTCGTTCCGCGGGCCGATGGCGGTGGCGGTCATCGGCGGGCTGACGCTGTCGACGATCCTCACGCTGATCATCGTACCGGCCGGGTTTACGCTCGCCGACGATCTCGAACGCTGGCTGGCCCCGCGCTTCGGGCGGGCGTTCACCAATGGCGGCGAGGGCAAGGCCCCGGTGCCGTCGCCCGTGCCGGCGGAATAGGACCCGCCGGCTGCGCGTCGCCCTCAAACCGTTCGAGCTTGCGGATACGCCGTTCCACCGGATGCGGCTGATCGCGACGCTGCTGCTCGTGGTGATGGCGGGGGTGTTCCTTGCCGCGACGCATTTTCAGCCCGCCTTTCCGTGGCTGGGCTATGTCCGGGCGTTCGCCGAGGCGTCGATGGTTGGCGGGCTGGCAGATTGGTTCGCGGTGACGGCGCTGTTTCGCCACCCGCTCGGGCTGCCGATCCCGCACACCGCGATCATTCCCAACAACAAGGACCGCATCGGCGCGAGCCTTGCGAGCTTCCTCAAGGATAATTTCCTTACCCCCCAGGTCGTTGCCCGGCGGCTCGAGGGGTTTGACGTCGCCGCCGCTGCCGCACGGTGGTTGACCCGGCCGGCGGACGCCAGCCGCAGCGGCAGGCGGCGGCGCGGGTTGGGGCAGTTGGTGGCGCGGCTCGTCGAGGCGCTCGACCATGACGCGATCGCCGGAATCCTCAAGGATGCCGCGACCACGCGGCTGAAGTCGATGCAGCTGGCGCCGCTGGTCGCGAGCGCGGTCGATGCCGCGATCGACGGCAACCGCCACGAGCCGGTGATCGACGCGGCGGTGCAATGGGCGGCGCGCGCGCTCGATGCGCAGGAAAGCATGATCCGCGATATGGTCCACGACCGCACCGCGTGGCTGCTGCGGCTGGCGTCGGTCGATGACCGCGTCGCCGATTCGATCATCGCGGCGCTGCGCACGCTGCTCCACGACGTTGCCGCCGATCCCGATCATCCGTTGCGGCGCGGCATCACCGATCGGCTGCGCGACTTTGCCTTCGACCTGCGGCACTTCCCCGAGACGCAGGCCAAGGTCGAAGGGTTCAAGGCCGACCTGATCGCCAATCCGCAGCTCGGCGCATGGCTCGACGGGTTGTGGACGCAGGCGCGCACCGCGCTGCTGCGCATCGTTACCGATCCCGCGAGCCGCGGCGCGAGCCAGTTCGCCGCCGCCGCCGCCAGCCTTGGCCGCACGCTGGAGGGCGATCCGCAGCTGCGTGCCGCGATCAACCTGCACGTGCGCCGTGCCGTGGTGGGGCTGGTCAACGATTACGGCGACGCGATCGTCACGCTGGTCAGCGACACGATCGGAGGCTGGGACGCCGCGACGGTCACCGCCAAGCTCGAGGATGCCGTCGGGCGCGACCTGCAATATATCCGCATCAACGGCACGGTGATCGGCGGGCTGGTCGGGCTGGCGATCCATTCGGCAAGTGTCGCGCTTTAGGCTGTTGCTGCACTGCAACGCCTCCTCGGATCGCCGCCGCCGTCGCCAAAGCTTCGCCTGACTGTAACACCGCCGCCGCAAAGCCACCCTAGCTGTCCGGCTGCGCAACGATTTTGGTGCGGCGGACGGGGTGAATGCGATGACGGTTTCCAGGCAACAGTCGGCCACATGGCTGGCTTCGGTCGCAACGCTGGCGCTGCTGGCCGCCGCTCCTGCACGCGCGGCCGATGCTGTTGCCGATGCCGTCGCTGCGGTGCCGGCCGATAGCGCTGCCGCCGACGACAGTGCCGACACGATTATCGTCACCGGCCGCACGACGCGCTCGGTGACGCAGGTCACCGGTCCTGAAATCCAGAAGATCCTAGCCGGCGTCAGCCCGCTCAAGGCCATCCAGACGCTGCCTGGCGTGACCTATCTGACGGCCGATCCGTGGGGCAACAACGAGCAGAATATCTCGCTGTTCATCCACGGCTTCAACCAGCAGCAGCTCGGCTACACGCTCGACGGCGTGCCGCTCGGCGACCAGCAATATGGCAACTACAACGGCCTGTCGCCGCAACGCGCGATCATCTCCGAAAATGTCGGGCGCGTGACATTGGCCAGCGGTGCGGGCGACCTCGGCACCGCCTCGACGAGCAACCTCGGCGGCACCATCGATACGTTTTCGAGCGATCCGTCGGCGCAGCGCGGTGCGATGATCGCGCAGACCTTCGGGAGCTACTCGGCGCTCCGCACCTATGTACGCGTCGACAGCGGCACCTTCGGCAACGGCAACTCGCTGTATCTGTCGGGCGTCCGGCAGGATGCGCGCGCATGGGATTTCAACGGCAAGCAGGGTGGCTATCAGGCGAACGCCAAGTTCGTCCATGACGGCGCAGCGGGTAAGCTGACCGTCTATCTCGCGTATTCGGACAAGACCGAACCCAATGAGGACGCGACCGTCATCACCCCCGCAAACCGGGCAACCGCGCCCTATGCGCGACCGTTTCTCTACCCCGATTTTGCCGGTGCGCTGACGTATCTGTCGAGCGGCGCCTATGCGGCGGCGGGGCCGAACTATCGCAACTATTACAGCGATGCGCAGCGCACCGACTATCTCGCCTATGCAAAATATGATGCCAAGCTGAGCGACAAGATCACGTTGTCGGTGCAGCCCTATTATCATCACGACGACGGCGTCGGCGTGGTTGCCGGGCCGATCAACGTCGCCGGTCTGCCGGGGCTGTTCTCGTTCTACTTCCCCGGCACCGGCTCGGCGACCAGCCCGGCGAACCTCGCGCGGTTGACGACAATCTTCGGCGGGTCGGGGTTTGCGTCGCGCACCACCGAGTATCGGATCGACCGCGAAGGCGTCGTTTCGGCATTGCGTGTCGACCTCGGCGATCATCAGATCGAGCTCGGCGGCTGGTACGAGCATCAAAGCTCGTCGGCGTTCCGGCGCTGGTACGCGCTCGACGTTACCAAGCCGACATCGCCCTATACGCGCCCGCACGATTACGAGGCACCGCTGATCACGCAATATGGCAGCGAAGTGCGCGTCGATGAAATCCAGACGCATATCCAGGACAGCTGGCATGTGCTGCCGACGCTGACCGTGCTCGCCGGGTTCAAAAGCACGTTTCAAAAGGCCAGCCAGACGGTGCCGGTGCAGCCGATCCCAGGGTCGTTCTCGAACTCGAGCGCGCTGCCGGTCGGGCGCATCAATACCGACAAGGCGTTCCTGCCGCAGCTTGGCGTGCTGTGGGATGCGACCGGGCACGAGCAGATTTTTGCCAACGCGCAAAAGAACGTCCGCCAGTTCCAGACCACCGCAGCCAGCGGCCTGTCGCCGTTCGCGCTCGGCAGCCAGCAGGTGTTCGACGCCTTCAAGGCGACCGTCCAGCCCGAAACCAGCTGGACCTATGAAGCCGGCATCCGCTCGCAACGGTCGTTCAGCTTTGGGCCGATCACCGGCTTCGAAGGCCAGCTCAGCTATTACCATGTCGATTTCAGCAACCGTTTGCTGTCGATCAGCCCGACGGTGGTGATTACCTCGATCATCAGCGGTGCCGCCGTTATCGCCAACGTCGGCAGCGTCAAGACCGACGGCATCGATCTTGCCGGAACGCTGCACTTCGGCTCGCACTTCTCGTTGTACGACGCGGTGTCGTACAACAACTCGCGCTATCAGGATAACTACAGCGTCGGCGTGCCGCCGGTCGTGATCGGCACGGCGGGCAAGAAAGTGCCGGGCTCGCCCGATTGGCTCAACAAGTTCGTCGCCTCGGCAAATTACGGCATCGTCGATGTTCAACTGGTCGGCGACTATACCGGCAAGCGCTTTGCGACCTATACCAACGACCTGTCGGTGCCGGGGTTCTTCACGCTGGCGGCGCGCCTTGCGGTCAATGTGCCGGTGCCGGCGAACAGCGTGGTCCGCAGTGCAACCGTCAGCCTGAATGTCACCAACCTGACCAACACCACCGCGGCGTCGACGCTGAGCATCGGCGCGGCGTCGGGCACGTTCAACGAATTCCCGCTCGCACCGCGCCAGTGGTTCGGCACGATCAGCGCGAAATTCTAGGTCAGTTTGCCGACCGCACGCTGAATGCGCGTGCAGGCTTCCTCGAGCACGGTATCGGCGGTTGCATAGCTGATGCGAAACGCCGGCGACCCGCCGAACGCCGCACCGTGGACAACGGCAACGCCCTCGGTGTCGAGGAAGTACGCGGCGACTGCTTCGTCGTCGGTCAGCGTGCCGCCCGCCGGCGTGCGCTTGCCGATTAGCCCACTGCAATCAGGATAGACATAGAAAGCGCCTTGCGGCCGTGGGCAGCGCAGCCCCGGCGTCTGGTTGAGCATCGACACCACAAGGTCGCGGCGCTTGGCGAACGCTGCGTTACGCTCGATCAGAAAATCCTGCGGGCCGTTCAGCGCGGCGGTGACCGCCCATTGCGCGATCGAGTCGGGGTTCGACGTCGATTGCGACTGGATTTTGGCCATCGCCTTGATGATCGGCGCAGGGCCGCCCGCGAAACCGATCCGCCAGCCGGTCATCGCATAGGCCTTCGATGCGCCGTTGACTGTCAGCGTGCGCTCGTACAGCGCCGGTTCGACCTGCGCGAGCGTAGTGAACTCGAAGCCGTCATAGACGATATGCTCGTACATGTCGTCGGACAGGATATGCACATGCGGGTGGCGG
Source organism: Sphingomonadales bacterium (assembly GCA_038225475.1). GTDB lineage: Bacteria > Pseudomonadota > Alphaproteobacteria > Sphingomonadales > Sphingomonadaceae > Polymorphobacter_B. The sequence goes on along the minus strand of JBBRRA010000001.1, from coordinate 383,961 downwards.
ACCAGCACTTCGGCGAGCGCGGCCAGCTCGGCGCGGCTGTACGCCGCCCCGGTCGGGTTCGACGGCGAATTGAAGATCAGCCACTTGGTCGCCGGCGTGATTGCCGCCTCGAGCTGCGCGGGCGTCAGCTTGAACCCCGCGTCGATCCCGCACGGCACGATCACCGGCGTCGCGCCGGTCAACAGCACGATGTCGGGATAGCTGACCCAATACGGCGCCGGGATCACCACCTCGTCGCCGGGATCGAGCGTCGCCATCATCGCGTTGAAGATCGTGTGCTTGCCGCCGACGTTGACGCTGATCTGGTCGCGCGCATAGGTCAGCCCATTGTCGCGCTTGAACTTGGCGGCGATCGCATCCTTCAGCTCGGGGATGCCGTCGACGATGGTGTATTTGGTCTTGCCCGCGCGGATCGCGGCGATCGCGGCGTCCTTGACGAAATCGGGCGTGTCGAAGTCGGGCTCGCCCGCGCCCAGCCCGATAATGTCGCGCCCCTGCGCCTTCAGCTCGGCCGCACGGTTGGTGACCGCAATGGTCGGCGAGGGCTGGATACGCTGAATCGCGGCAGAGAGCAGGGGCATGGGCGTGGTCCTTCGGTACGGCGGCGTTCTAGCCGCGCAAACGGGCGGGGAGCAACCCGCGCAGTGCATTGCCGATGAAGAAACCGCTGCCAAGGTCGGCAACGGCAATCGGCGCTTCGACCGCGTCGCCGCTCGCCAGCAGCGCCGCGCGCAGCACGCCTGACAACAGCCCGGCAGCGGCGGGCGGGGTCAGCAGCACGCCGCCACGCGGCACGAAGATGCTGGTGAAACTGCCCTCGGTGACGTGCCCGTCGGGCAGCACGAACACCATTTCGAACGCGCCGCTGGTGCGCCGTGCATCGTCGTAGAAGCCGCGGTCGGTGGTCTTGTGGCGCAGCCGCCAGTCGCTCGCCTCGACCGTCAATGGCACGGCTGCGATGGTCACCGGTCCGTCGGGCGGCACCGGCAGCGGGCTGCGGTGGAGCGCGAACGTGCCGGTCGGGGACAGCAGCAGGCGCAGCCGTGCGGTGCCGCACTCGCTGGTCAGCGCCGCGCGGACGGCGGCCGCATCGAGCCGGTGGCCGAGCCGTGCCGCACTGGCGCGTAGCCGGTCGAGGTGATGGTCGAGCAACGCGATGCGCCCGTCGTCGAGCCGCATCGTCTCGATCAGGTCGGGTGTCCGCCGCCGCTGCAGGAACGCGCTTTTGGCAAGGCACTCGTGCCATTCGGCGGCCGGGTCGCTGTCGGCGACAATGCCCGCGCCGAGCCCCAGCCGAGCGCTGCCCGGCGCGGTGACGACCAGCGTGCGGATCGCGACGTTGAACGCGGCGTCGCCGTTCGCATCGATGCTGCCGATGCTGCCGGTGTACAGCCCGCGCGGCTGCGGCTCGACGGCGGCGATGACCTCCATCGCGCGCAGCTTGGGCGCGCCGGTGATCGACCCGCACGGAAAGATCGCCTCGATCACGTCGACGGCGTCGATGTGCGGGCGCGCGGCGGCGGTCACCGTCGAGGTCATCTGGAGCAGCGTTGGATAGCGTTCGACATCGAACAGCGCCGGGACCGCGACCGACCCGGGCTCGGCGACGCGAGACAGGTCGTTGCGCAGCAGGTCGACGATCATCAGGTTTTCGGCGCGGTTCTTCGGATCGGCGGCGAGCGCGGCTGCGGCGGCGTCATCGTCGGCACGCGTCGGCCCGCGCGCTGCGGTTCCCTTCATCGGCCGCGTGGTCAGCGCCCGCCCGCGCAGTTCGAAAAACAGCTCGGGCGAAAAACTCAGCACCCATGCGCTGCCGGTATGGATCAGCGCGCCATAGGGCGCTGCCTGGCCCGCCCGCAGCGCCCGGTACAGCGCCAGCGGATGGCCGAAGGTCGCCACCTGCGCGGTAAACGTCAGGTTCGCCTGATAGATGTCGCCCGCCGCGATCAGGGCCTGCACCGCGCCGACCGCCGCCGCATAGTCGGTGGCATCGAGCGCCGGATCGACCGCGCCGATCGCCGCATGCCGGTCGCCGAGCAGCCCGGCAAGCGCACCCTCGTCGAGCGTCGTCACGTCGGCGAATTGCCCGAACCACAGCAGCGGCAAGCCGTCGCGCGGGTCGCGCGCCAGCGGACGCAGCCGCGGTTCGAGCGCAAAGCCCGCCTCGAAACCGATGAACCCCGCGACCGTACCGGCGTGCCGCAACCGGGCGAGCGCCGGGCGCACGTCGTCGAACCCCGCCGTCTCGACCACGCCGGCGATCCCGGTGAACAATCGCGCAATCCCGCCGGGACGGGCGTCGTCGAGCAGCACGAACGGACAGGTTGGGTCGAACGCCATGATGCCGCGCTCTTGCCACAACGCCAGCGCGCGCGCGAACCTTCGGCGGGTGCGCGACAACGCATCCGCCCACGGCGGCTGCGGTGATGCGAAGGTTCGGTACCATGAAAACCGGCAGCCTCCCCATAGGTCGCGGCCGGACACTGATGAGTATGTCGCAAGTAATTTCAGAGACCTGCACGCACTGCTTAACTGGTCTTTAGTTGGGATGCGGTAGCACTCACCACCAAAGCCCAAAATGGAACTTGCTAATTCGTTAATCCGAGCCGAGTATTCGCGTTGGATCAAACATCGGTAGGCGGGCTCGATGAATTTGAACAAAGCGCTTTGGGAAAAGGGCGACTTTACCAAAATCGCCCAGTCGATCCGCGAAAGCGGCCAAACATTCGTTGCCGGTCTCGGAGTCGAACCCGGCATGGATGTGCTCGATCTCGGCTGCGGGGACGGCACGACGGCGCTTCCGGCAGCCGCGCTCGATGCCAATGTGCTGGGAGTCGACATCGCCGAAAATCTGGTTGCCGCCGGCACGGCGCGCGCTGCACAGGCTGGTCTTACCAATCTGCGGTTTCAGCAAGGCGATGCCTCGGCGCTGCACGATCTCGCCGACGAAAGCTTCGATCTAGTCGTCAGTATTTTCGGCGCGATGTTTGCGCCTCGCCCGCTCGATGTCGCGCGCGAGATGGTTCGGGTAACCCGCAGCGGTGGGCGGATTGTGATGGGGAACTGGATCCCCGGCGATCCGACGTTGATCGCGCAGGTTTTGAAGACGAGCGCCGCCTATACGCCGCCGCCGCCCGAAGGCTTTATCAGCCCGGTGTTGTGGGGGCTGGAGGAACATGTCCATGCGCGGTTCGGCGCGGCGGGCGTGCCTGCCGATCGGATCGCGTGTGAACGCGACACCTGCATTTTCCGGTTTTCGGGTCCTCCCGCCGAGCTGTTTCAGACCTTCAAACACTATTACGGGCCGACGATGAACGCGTTCGAGGCGGCGGCGAAGGACGGCAAGGCAGTCGAACTCGAAGCCGAACTGATCACGCTGTTCGAACACCATAATCGCGCCGATGGCGGGCGGACCGAAATCCCCGCCACCTTCCTCAAGGTGACGATCGACAAGCCCTGAGCGTTGCCGGTGATGCGTTGCCGCCGCACGGATCGGCGCGCGCGTTATATGCCGGGCAAATCGCCGGGTTGCGCTCGCTGGCCTGGCACGCCATTTCTGTCGCCATGACCAAAGCACCGCTCCAGGCCGTTATCGTCCCCGTCACGCCGCTCCAGCAGAATTGCACGCTGCTGTGGTGCACCGCGACCATGCGCGGCGCGTTCGTCGACCCCGGCGGCGATCTCGACCGGTTGAAGGCAGTGGCGGCGCAGCACGGCGTCACGATCGAAAAGCTGCTCGTCACGCACGGGCATATCGACCATTGCGGGATGACCGGCAGCCTTGCCGCCGAGCTGGGCGTGCCGATCGAGGGGCCGCACCCCGACGATAAATTCTGGATCGACATGGCGCCTACGGTGGGCGAGCAATATGGCATCACCGGCGCCACCGCATTCACCCCCGATCGCTGGCTGGCGCAGGGCGATACGGTGACGGTCGGCACGCTGGTGCTCGATGTGTACCACTGCCCCGGTCACACCCCGGGGCATGTGATCTTTCATCACGCGCCGTCGAACCTCGCGATCGTCGGCGACGTGCTGTTTCAGGGGTCGATCGGGCGCACCGATTTTCCGCGCGGCAACCATGCTGATCTGATCGACGCGATCGTCACCCGGCTTTGGCCGCTGGGCGACGCGACGGCGTTCATTCCGGGCCACGGCGCAATGTCGACCTTCGGGGCCGAGCGGCGGTCGAACGCCTATGTTGCCGACCGGGTGCTCGCGCGCGCCTAGCTGCCGTGGCCGACCGCGATCGCCCAGACGCTCGCAACGACCAGCGGAACCCAGGTTCCCAGCGTGCCGATGACGCGGAACGGATTACCGCCGCCGCGCGCCATGCCGACGGCATGCGCCACGCGGGCGACAACGATCGTTGCCCCCAGCACCCATAGCCACAGGCTCGGCTCGACCGAAAGCTCGATCAGCGCCATCAGGATGAGCAGCATCGGGACGTATTCGGCAAAGTTGGCGTGCGCGCGGATGCGGGACAGCAGCATGTCGTCGCCGCCGTCGCCAAGGTTGACCTTAAGCTTGCCGCGCACCTGAACGACGCGGATGCTGAGGATGAAGTACAACAGCCCGAGCAGGCCGGCGGTGGTCAGCGTGACAGCGAGATGCATTCGAGTCCCCCTCAAAAGCCGTTGATATGCGACATTCGGACCGGCCATGCAACCAAAGCGCAGGTGGTTGGTTCGAAACCGCATCATCAACCCGAAGGAGACCGGCAATGAACGAAGATCGTATCGACGGCGCGCTCAAGAAGATGGGCGGCAGCATCAAGGAAGCCACCGGCAAGGTGCTCGGCGACAGCAAGCTCGAAGCCGAAGGCAAGGCCGAAAAGGTCGAAGGCCGCGTGCAGAACGCCGTCGGCGGCGTTAAGGACGCCATCACCAAGAACGACTAGGACGCGGTTCGCCGATGTCCGACGCGCGGCCGTCCCGAAAGGGGCGGCCGTTTGCATAGAAACGGCTTGACAAAATAACCCATATGGCGCTAAGCGGGACTCAGGCGGCGCGGCAGGTGAGGCTGTCGTGCCAATGCCTGTCCGGGGCGCATGATCGTCGCATTTGCATGCACCCGGACGTGACGACCAGCAACAGGGCCAAGACCTCCAAATGTGCTCCAGGAGGGCATTCTACGATCCGCAAAGGATGGCGCCGTGATAGGCGCAAATCGGCGTACCAAATCTGCGTAGAAGCGCTAGCGGCCTAAGAGACCGCGTCCTTCCGAAAACCCGGTGACCCCTGTTGCCCGTCACGCGCCTGCTCGATCCGGTGACCGTCCTGCTCCCTCAACGAGCCGGGCGGCCACCGGACGAGATCATCGCTTAGCGCCTGTGCCTGCCGCGCCGCAGTCATGGGCCGCATGGCATTACGGCGTGCGCGACTTTGGCTTGCAACCGCAGCCGAAATCACTATTGTCCCCGCCTCAACCGACCCTCCGGACGGTCTTGGCGGCCGCGGTCATCGCGTCGGCCCGAGATTATTCCGGTTTGACCCGATAGAAGACAGGTGCCGCATGGCTGTTCCGAAACGCAAAACCTCGCCCTCGCGCCGCAACATGCGCCGCAGCCATCACGCGCTGGTCGCCACGCCGTTCCAGGAATGCCCGAACTGCGGCGAGCTTAAGCTGCCGCACAATCTGTGCAACGCCTGCGGCCACTACAATGGCCGCGAGGTCGTCGAAGTCGGCGCCTGACAGACGATTTCGATCGCGACAGCCAAAGGTTTATCATGACTAACCGCCGATGACGGACCGTCCGGTCATCGCGCTGGATGTGATGGGTGGCGACATCGGCCCGGCGGTCGTCATCGCTGCCGCCGAAGTCGCGCAGCAACGCTATCCCAAACTGCAGTTCCGCCTGTACGGCGACCAGGCGTTGATCGCCGCCGAACTGGTGCGCGCGCCGCGGGTGACCGCCAATTCGGTGATCGTGCATACCGCCGAGGTCGTGCTCGGCACCGACAAGCCGAGCCAGGCGATCCGCCGCGGGCGCGCGACGTCGATGGGGCTGGCGGTGATGGCGGTCAAGGACGGCGAGGCACTCGCCGCGGTATCGGCGGGCAACACCGGCGCGCTGATGGCGATGTCGAAGCTGATGCTGCGCACGATGGACGGCATCGACCGCCCGGCGCTCGCGGCGCTGCTGCCGACGCTCAAGTCCGATTCGGTGGTGCTCGACCTTGGTGCCAACACCGAATGCGACGCCGAAAACCTTGTCCAGTTCGCCGTGATGGGGGCGGCGTTTGCGCGTGCCGTGCTCGGGCTGGCGCGGCCGCGCGTCGCCCTGCTCAACATCGGCGAAGAGGAATTGAAGGGCACCGACGAGCTGAAAGAGGCCGCAGCGCTGTTGCGCGCTGTCGACCTGCCGATGGCGTTCGAGGGCTTTGTCGAAGGCGACAAGATCGGGCGCGGCGATGTCGATGTCATCGTCACCGATGGTTTTTCAGGCAACATCGCGCTCAAGACCGCCGAAGGCACCGGGCGGCTGGTGACCGGGTTATTGGCCGAAGCGTTCCGCTCGTCGTGGCTGACGCGGCTCGGTTATCTGTTGTCGCGCGGCGCGCTGCGGGCGCTCGGTCGCCACCTCGATCCGAATAACCACAATGGCGCGGTCTTCCTCGGGCTCAACGGCGTTATCGTCAAAAGCCACGGCAGCGCCAATGTCCGCGGCTTCGCCAACGCCATCGGCGTCGCGCACGACCTGATCGCCGACAATATCACCCGGCGGATCAGCGACGATCTCGCCAATTTTCGCGCGCACCGCCCCGCCGTGCTCCCCGCCGATCCGGCGGCGGCGTGAGGCGCGCCGTCGTCGTCGGCACCGGCAGCTATCTGCCGAGCCGCCTCGTCACCAACCGCGAGCTTGCCGAACGCGTCGATACCACCGATGCGTGGATCGTCGAGCGCACCGGCATCCGTCAGCGCCACATCGCCGCCGCCGACGAAGCGACGTCGGATCTCGCCGTCGCCGCAGCGCGCCGCGCGCTCGACATGGCGGGCCTGACGGCGGCCGACATCGATCTGGTCATCGTCGCCACCGCCACGCCCGACCAGACGTTTCCGGCGTGCGCGACCGTCGTCCAGCACAAGCTCGGCATGACGCGCGGCGCTGCATTCGACGTCGGCGCAGTCTGCTCGGGGTTTCTCTATGCGTTGAGCGTCGCCGATGCGATGCTCGTCAGCGGCGCCGCGGAAACCGCGCTGGTGATCGGCGCGGAGACGTTCAGCCGCCTGCTCGACTGGGAGGACCGCGGCACCTGCGTGCTGTTCGGCGACGGTGCCGGTGCCGTCGTGCTCCGCGCCGAGGTGGGGCAGGGCGACAACCGCGACCGTGGCATCCTTGCGCACCGGCTGCATTCGGATGGCCGTTATAACGACCTGCTGTACGTCGACGGCGGGCCGGGCACCACGGGCACTGTCGGTAAGCTGCGGATGAAGGGGCGCGAGGTGTTTCGCCACGCGGTCACCAACCTTGCCAGCGTCATGGTCGAAACCGTTGCCGCTGCCGGGCTCGATGTCGGCGCGATCGACTGGGTGATCCCGCATCAGGCCAATCTGCGGATTCTGGAGGGCACGGCGCGTAAACTCGGGCTGCCGATCGAACGTGTGGTGGTCACCGTCGACGACCACGCCAACACGTCGGCGGCGTCGGTTCCGCTCGCGCTCGACACCGCTGTGCGTGATGGGCGTATTAAAGCTAACGATTTGTTGCTATTGGAGGCAATGGGCGGTGGCTTCACCTGGGGCGCTGCCGTTATTCGGTGGTAGCATCACGGCCAGGGAGGGGATCGGAAATCATGCCTACGACAGCCAAGCGGTCAAAAACAGTTCAGCAACAAGCTGTTAAGACTTTGAAAACTTCTGCGGGCAACAGCGTCACGCGCGCCGACCTGTGCGAGGCCGTCCATAACGAGATCGGCCTGTCGCGCGCCGAGTCGGCGAGCCTTGTCGAAAATGTGCTGTCGCATATCAGCGATACGCTGGTCGCCGGCGACAATGTCAAAATTTCTTCGTTCGGCAGTTTCGTGCTGCGCCAGAAGGGCCTGCGCGTCGGCCGCAACCCCAAGACCGGCGAGGAAGTGCCGATCGAACCGCGCAAGGTGCTGACCTTCCGCCCGAGCCAGCTGCTGCGTGAGCGCATCAACGACGGCGAGCCGGCCTGATGCTCGGGCCGTCGGAAAAGTCGAGCACGGCGTTTCGCACGATCAGCGAAGTCGCCGCCGAAGTCGGCGTCCCGCAGCATGTGCTGCGCTTCTGGGAAAGCCGCTTTACGCAGATCAGCCCGCTGAAGCGCGGCGGTAACCGGCGCTATTACCGGCCGGCCGATGTCGCGTTGCTGCAGACGATCAACCGGCTGTTGTACAGCGAAGGCTATACGATCCGCGGCGTGCAGCAGTTGCTGGCGCGCGGCACGGGCCCCGAAGCGCCCGCCGCACCGTCGCCGCAGCGGGCACCGGTCAACGACAAGCGCGCCTCGCGTCCGGTGTCGCTGATGTCGCTGCCGGCGATTCGCGCGCAGCTTGCCGAGGCGCTGGCGGCGGCGCGCGCGCTTTAGTGCGCTCCGCATGAAAAGCATCGCGGTCTTCAGCGTCAAAGGCGGTGTCGGTAAAACGACGTTGGCGGTCAATCTCGCTTTTGCTGCGGCAGCGCAAAGCGCGCGGCGCACGCTGCTGTGGGACCTCGATGTGCAGGGCGCTGCGACCTATGCATTGCGCCTCGATGCGCGGCCGGGGGCATCGGCGCGCAAGGTGTTCGCCGGGAGCGCCGAACTGCGCAGCCTGGTGCAGCCAAGCCAGTATGACCGGCTCGACGTGCTCGCGGCAGACCGGTCGCTGCGGCAGCTCGAGCGCCAGCTGACCGATGACGACAAAGCCAAGCGGCTGCGCAAGATGCTCAAGGACTTCGACCGCGACTATGACCGCGTCATCCTCGATTGCCCGCCCGGGCTGACCGAGCTTGCCGATCAGGTGTTCCGCGCGGTCGACGTGCTGGTGGTGCCGATGCTGCCGTCGCCGCTGTCGATGCGCGCGTTCGATCAATTGACGGCGCACCTCGCGCGCGAGCCGCGCAAGGGGCTGAGCGTGCTGCCGGTATTCACGATGGTCGACCGCCGCAAGTCGCTGCACAAGGCGATTATCGATGCGGCACCCGACCGGTTGACGATCCCCTATGCCAGCGCGATCGAGAAGCTCGGTGTCGAGCAGGCCCCGATCGGTGCGCGTGCTTCGGGCGGTGTTGCGGCGCGTGCGTTCAATGCAGTTTGGGCCGCGATCGAGCGCGCCATATCGGAGACCGGGGCATGACAACCGAACTGACGCTGCTGACGTGGACACTCGTTCTGGCGGTGGTCTACATCATCGCCTTCGATGTGGTCCGGACGCGGCAATACGGCACCAAATGGAATATGGGACCGCGTGACGACGCCATGCCGCCGTTGAGCCCGGTCGCCGAGCGGTTGCAACGTGCGCAGAATAACCTGTTCGAAACGCTGCCGCTTTTCATCGGTGCAGTGCTGATTGCGCATGCGGCGAACATCCATTCGGCAAAGACGGTGCTTGGGTGCGAACTCTATTTCTGGGCGCGTCTGATCTATCTGCCGCTCTATGCCTTTGGTGTTCCCGTCGTCCGGTCGCTGGTCTGGCTGGTCAGCGCGGCCGGTCTGGCGATGCTATTAGTGGCGCTGCTTGCCTAAGCAAATCGCGTTTCGGCTAGATTGCCACGTGATCGTCACATACAATATGTAGTAGTGCGTCAGTACAGGCAGGCGGAAGACGCAGCCCGATGGCAAGCATACCCTTTTCGGCCCGGTCGATCGTCGACACGGTTACTGGTAGCAACGCCCCTGCGAATCCTTGGCGCGACGATGAGGACGATACCCATCCCAAGCGCAAGCTGAAGTTCCGTACCGTCTGGATATCGGATACGCACCTCGGCACTTCGGGCTGCAACGCCGAATTGCTGCTCGACTTCCTCAAGGCCATTCAACCCGGCACGCTCTATCTGGTCGGCGATATCATCGACGGCTGGCGTTTGAAGCGCGGCTGGTATTGGCCGCCGCTGCACAATGACGTCGTCCGCCGCGTCCTGAAGCTGGCGAACAAGGGCACGCGCGTGGTCTATATTCCCGGCAATCACGACGAAATGTTGCGCGATTACACCGGTTTGAGCTTTGGCGGCGTCGAGGTGCTGGCGCAGGCGGTGCATGTGACCGCGGACGATCGCCGCCTGCTGGTGCTCCACGGCGACGAGTTCGACGGCGTTGTGCTCTATGCCCGCTGGCTCGCGTTCCTTGGTGACTATGCCTATTCGGCGCTGCTCAAGCTCAACATCGGCTTCAATTTCGTGCGGCGGCGCTTCGGCCTGCCATATTGGTCGCTGTCGGCGCACCTCAAGAAAAAGGTCAAGAATGCCGTCGCGTTCATCTCGCAGTTCGAGGAGGCCGTCGCCCACGCCGCTGCCGAACGCGGCGTCGATGGGGTGGTCTGCGGGCATATCCACTGCGCCGAGATCCGGCAGTTCGGCGGCGTCACTTACTATAACGACGGCGACTGGGTCGAAAGCTGTACCGCGCTCGTCGAGCATCGCGACGGCCGCATCGAGATCATCGACTGGGCCAAACACGTCGCGTCGCTGCGCGGTGCCGTCGTCCCCGAACCGGCGTTCGAGGCCGCACTGGCGTGAGGATCACTGTCGTTAGTGATGCGTGGTCGCCGCAGATCAACGGCGTCGTCCGGACGCTGACGACCACTGTAGCAATGCTGCTCGATCGCGGTCATGCGGTGCAGACGATCACCCCCGACAAGTTCCTGTCGGTGCCGTGCCCGACCTATCCCGAAATCCGGTTGGCGCTGACCACGCGGTCGCGCGTCGCATCGATGATCGAGGCGTTCCGGCCCGAGGCGGTGCATATCGCCACCGAAGGTCCGCTCGGTTGGCTGGCGCGGCGCTGGTGCATGGCGCGGGGCATCCCGTTCACCACGTCGTTCCACACCCGCTTTCCCGACTATGTCGCTGCGCGCACCGGGTTGTCGCCCGACTGGCTGTGGCGGATGTTGACGCGCTTTCATGCGCCGGCGCGGCATGTGCTGGCAGCGACGCCGCGGCTTGCAGCCGAGCTCCACGACCATGATCTGCGCTCGACGCGGCTATGGTCGCGCGGCGTCGATCTGGCTGAGTTCAATCGCGACATCGCACCGGCCGTCGCGTACGCCGGCATCGCCCGCCCGATCCAGCTTTATGTCGGGCGCGTCGCGGTGGAAAAGAACATCGCCGCGTTCCTCGACACGACGGTTCCCGGCACGCGCGTCGTTGTCGGCGACGGTCCCGAACTCGCCACGTTGCGGCAGCGCTATCCCGATGCGCTGTTCCTTGGTGCACTGCGTGGGCCGGAGCTCGCCGCAGCTTATGCCGGTGCCGACGTCTTTGTGTTCCCCAGCCTGACCGACACGTTCGGGCTGGTGATGATCGAGGCGCTGGCGTGCGGCGTGCCGGTGGCGGGCTTCCGCATCGCCGGGCCGCTCGACGTGGTCGGCGAGACTGGGTGTGGCGTCATCGCAAGCTGGACACGGCGGGTCGGCGCGGTCGATGACAGCCTCGACACCGCGATCCGCACGGCGTTGACCGCCGACCGCGAGGACTGCGCCGACTATGCGCGCTTTTTCAGCTGGGAACGCTGCCTCGACCAGTTCCTGACGGCGCTCGCTGAAATCGACGAGGTGCCGCAGGCGGCTTGATCGCTAGTGCAGCGGTGCCGCATCCCAACCGCCGCCAAGATGCTTGAAGACGTTGATCCGATCGGTCGACAATGCTGCTTCCGATGCGGCGAGCGCGGCTTCGGCATTGGCGAGCGTCCGCTGCGCATCGAGCACGGCAAGGAAGTTCTCGCGCCCGGCACCGTAGCGCAGGCTGACGATCCGCACCGCTTCGGCGTTGAAGTCGCGCGATGCCTTTAGCGATTGATAGCGTTCGGTCTCGGCCGCCAGCGCCGAAAGCGCGGTTTCGGTATCGCGCAGCGCACCCAGCACCGTACCGTCGAAGCTTGCCAGCGCTGCCGCATTGCTCGCGCGTGCCTGCAGGATCCGGGCGCGCGCCACGGTCACATTGGGGAATGTCCAGGTGATCGCCGGACCGATGTTGAACGACAGCCCGGCACTGCTGCCCAGTCCGCCGACGCTGAGCGCGGCATTGCTGACCGCGCCGCCAAGCGTCACCTGCGGATACAGCGCCGCGATCGCAACGCCGATCCGTGCGGTCGCTGCTGCCAGCGTGCGGTCCGCCTGCCGGATATCGGGGCGTCGCTGCAGCAGCGCCGTCCCGTCGCCCACCGGCAATGGCGCAGTCAGCCGCGGCGGCCGCGCACACGCTTCGGCTGCCACCAGCGGCACCTCGGGGGCCTGGCCGGTCAGCACCGCGAGCCGGTACAGCGCGGCCCGCCGGTCGGCGGCAAAGGTCGGCAGCGTGGCGCGCGTCGCTTCGACCAGTGCGCGCGCCCGGTCGACGTCGAGCGGCGTGTCGCGACCGGCGGTGTATAGCCGTTCGGTCAACGCGAAGGTTTCGTTCTGGACCTTGAGCGACTGCTGCGCCACGGCAAGCTGTGCGGCAGTGGCGCAGGCATCGGCATAAGCCCGGGTCGTTTCGGCAGCCACAGTCACCCGTACGGTGTCGCGCGTCGCCTCGGTCGCTGCAGCGTCGGCGCGCGCCGCCTGAATGCTGCGGCGGACGCGCCCGAACAGGTCGAGTTCGTAGCTGACATCGAGCCCGGCGGTGTAATATTGCCCCTCGTACGCACTCGTTCGCGCCGCCAGGCCGCCACCTCCCGCGTTGGAGCTGCGGACATAGCTGCCGCCGCCGGTGATGACCGTCGATGGCAGCCGCGCGCCCCGCGTTTCCGACAGCACGGCGCGCGCCCGCTCGAGGTTGGCGCTGGCAACGCGCAGGTCGGTGTTGGCAGCCAACGCCTGTTCGACATAGCCATCGAGCGCTGCGTCTTCATACAAATGCCACCAGCGCGACGGTGGCGGTGCCGCGCTGAATTGTGCTGCGCCCGTGGTCGCGACAAACGATCCGGCAGCTGCGGCGGGCGTTTGCGGGCGGCTGTAGTTCGGGCCGAGAACGCAGCCACTCACCAGAAGCGCGACGACGATCGGCGGAAACGACTTCACGATGCCCCCTGCGGTGCCGGTTCGGGCGGCGCTGCGGCTGCGGGCTTACGCCGCGCGAAACGACCCGCCGCCCAGCTCGCGATCACATAGAATACCGGGGTGAACAACAGGCCGAACACGGTCACGCCGATCATCCCGAAGAACACTGCAGTGCCCAGCGCCTGTCGCATTTCGGCGCCGGGACCGCTGGCGATCACCAACGGCAGCACGCCGAGGATGAACGCGAAGCTGGTCATCAGGATCGGCCGCAACCGCGTGCGTGCGGCGGATTCGGCAGCCTGCCAGCGCGTTTCGCCGCGCTCCTCGGCTTGCTTGGCGAACTCGACGATCAGGATGGCGTTCTTTGCTGCCAGCCCAACGAGCACCACCAGCCCGATCTGCGTCAGGATGTTATTGTCGAAGCCGCGCAGGTTGACGCCAAGGATCGCCGCGAGCAGGCACATCGGCACGATCAGGATGACCGCGAGCGGCAACAGCAACGATTCATATTGCGCCGCCAGCAGCAGGAAGACGAACACCACGGCAAGCGCGAACACGATGGCTGCGGTGTTGCCCTGCGTCTTTTCCTGATAGGCGAGCTCGGTCCATTCATAGCTAAAGCCCTCGGGCAGCTTTTTGGCTGCGAGGCCCTCCATTGCCGCCAACGCCTGTCCGGACGAAAACCCGGGAACGCGGTCCCCCTGCAACTCGGCTGCCGGATACAGGTTATGCCGCACGACACGGTAGGGTCCGGCGTCATCCTTGAGCGTAGCAACCGATCCCAGCGGGACCATCGCGCCGCTGGTCGACCGGGTTTTCAGATTGACGATGTCGGCCGGCGCATGGCGGAACGGCGCATCGGCCTGCGCGGTGACGCGATAGGTCCGTCCGAACAGGTTGAAGTCGTTGACGTAGCTTGAGCCGAGATAGGTTTGCAGCGTCGCAAACAGCTCGGCGGGCTGAACGCCGAGCTGCTGCGCTTTTTCACGGTTGATATCGGCATAGATGCGCGGCGTACCGGTATTGAACAAGGTGAACACCGACGTCAGACCCTTGGTCTGGTTCGCCGCCATCATCATTTCGATCGTCGCTGCTTCGAGCGCCTTTGCACCTTTGTTGCCGCGATCCTGAACCATCATCTTGAAACCGCCACCGGTGCCGATGCCGCGCACCGGCGGCGGCGCAATCACCAGCACATTTGCGGTGTCGATCGCGCCGAGGCTCTTGCGCAGATCGTTAAGGATCGACTCGCCGGTTTGGTGGTGTTCCTTGCGGACGGCAAAGTCGTCGAGTGCCAAGAACATCGTTCCGGCGTTCGGAGCGTTCGAGAAACTGGCACCGTCGAGCCCGGCGATGTTGACGATGTGGTTGACGCCCTTGATCTTTAGCGCGCTTTTGACGGCGGCTTGCATCACCGCGTCGGTGCGTTCGAGTGTCGAGCCCGGCGGCATCTGCACCACGCCGATCAGATAGCCCTGGTCCTGTGCCGGGATGAAGCCGCCCGGGGTCACACTGAACCGCCAGCCGGCAATTCCGAGCAAGACGACATAGGCGATCAGCACGAAACCGATCGTCCGCACGGTGCGCGCCGTCAGTTTGCCGTACCGGTCAGACAGCCATTCGAAGCCCCGGTTGAAGCCGTTGGCAGCCCGCTGCAACGGCGCGAACAGACCGTGGGGCTCGCGCGCTTCGCCCATGTGCGGCTTGAACAGCAGCGCCGCCAACGCCGGCGACAGCGTCAGCGAAACGAGGCACGAAATCAACGTCGCCGCCGAAATCGTCAGCGCGAACTGTTTATAGAACTGGCCCGAGATGCCGCTGATGAACGCCGTTGGCACGAACACCGCACACAGCGTCAGCGCGATTGCAACCAGCGCACCGCCGACTTCATCCATCGTGGCATAGGCGGCGTCGTGCGGACTAAGGCCGTTGCGCAGCTCGCGCTCGACATTCTCGACCACGACGATCGCATCGTCGACGACGATGCCGATGGCGAGCACGAGCCCGAACAGCGACAGATTGTTCAGCGAATAGCCGAACGCCGCCATGATCGCGAACGTGCCGATCAGCGAGACCGGGATCGCCAGCACCGGAATGATCGCGGCACGCCATGTCTGCAGAAAGATCAGCACGACGAGCACCACCAGCGCGACCGCCTCGATCAGCGTCTGCTGGACACTGTCGATCGACTGCTGAACATAGGTCGTCGGGTTGTACGGGATGCTGTACGCGACGCCGGGCGGAAAGCTTTTCTTCGCCTCCTCCATGGTCGCAATGATCGCCTTGGCAGTGGCCAGCGCGTTCGATCCCGGCAACTGCGTAATGCCAAGGCCAACGCCCGCGGTGCCGTTGACATATGCATTGGTGCCATAGTCCTGCGCGCCGATTTCGATCCGGGCAATGTCGCTGACCCGCGTGAGCGCACCGTTGGCGTCGGCCTTGATGACGATATCGCCGAACTGCTGGGGCGTTGTCAGCCGCCCCTGCGTCTGCACACTGAGCTCGAAGCCCGATCCGCCGCGCGCAAACGGCGGGGCGCCGACGCTGCCGCCGGCAACCTGCACATTCTGGGCCCGCAGCGCGTTGACGATTTCGGATGCATCGAGGTTGCGCGACGCCGCCTTGTCGGGGTCGATCCAGATGCGCATCGCATAGTCGCGGGCGCCGAAGATGTTGATGCCGCCAATCCCCTGCAAGCGCAGCAGCTTGTCGCGCACCTGCAGCGTTGCATAGTTTGATAGGTATTGAACGTCATGGCTGCCATCGGGCGAGGTCAGGAACACCGCCATCAGCAGGTCGGGTGAGTTCTTCCGCGTCGTCACGCCCAACTGTTGGACCGACTGCGGCAGCCGAGGCAGCGCCGAAGCGACGCGGTTCTGAACGAGCACCTGCGCGGTATCGAGATTGGTTCCGAGCTTGAACACGACGTTGATCGTCGTCTGCCCATTCCCCGTCGACGACGAGGTGATGTACAGCATGTTCTCGACGCCGTTGATCTCCTGCTCGAGCGGGGCCGCGACGGTATCGGCAAGCACTTCGGCCGACGCGCCGGGATAGCTCGCGCTGACCGCGATCGTCGGCGGCGCAATCTCGGGATATTGCGCGACCGGCAGCGTCGGATACGCGAAGATACCGATCAGCACGATCAGGACCGAAATCACCCCGGCAAAGATCGGCCGGTCGATGAAGAAATGCGAAAAGCGCATCGGGCTAGCGCGCGCTGCTGGCGGCGGTCGCCGCGCTGGCAGGCGGCGCGGTAATTGCCGGCGGTTGCGGCCCGGTACCCGGTGCCGGTGGCACGATCTTGCCGGCCTGCGGCGTGACCTTGGTCCCCGGACGGGCGCGCTGGACCCCGCCGATGATTACCCGGTCACCGGGGGCCAATCCCGAGCGGACGACCCGCAAGCCATCGACGAGCGGGCCCAATTCGACAACATGCGCGGTGGCGACATTGTCTGCGCCGACAACCATTGCCACCTTGCGTGTCTGATCGGTGACCACGGCGCCTTCGGGGATCAGCATGCCATTGTACGATCCCGAGCCGAGCAGCCGCATCCGGCCGAACATGCCCGGGGTCAGGATGCCGCCGGGGTTGCGGACCACGGCGCGGCCGCGGATCGTGCCCGATCCCTGATCGAGTGCGTTGTCGACGAAATCCATGCGTCCGCGCCAGTTGAAGTCCGCCTCATCGCCAAGCTTGATCTCGACCGGGTTCGGCGACACGCGCGACGATGGCCGCGTTCCGGCCTGATTGGCGCGCTGGTAT
This sequence comes from Sphingomonadales bacterium, assembly GCA_038225475.1. Taxonomy (GTDB): domain Bacteria; phylum Pseudomonadota; class Alphaproteobacteria; order Sphingomonadales; family Sphingomonadaceae; genus Polymorphobacter_B. Next base: position 367,056 of record JBBRRA010000001.1, on the reverse strand, counting down.
TTGAGGTAGAGCGCCTCCGAGCCGGTGAAAACGAAATGGATCGGGTCGAGCGAGACGATCGTCGTCATCACCGTCTGGCCGCTGGTGACGTAGTTGCCGACGCTCAGCTTGCGGTCCGACAACCGTCCCGAGGCGGGGGCGGTGACGCGCGTGAACTCGACGTCGAGCCGCTTGGCCTGCGTGGTGGCGGCCGCAGCGGCGACTGCGGCGCGCGCCTGCTGCACCGTCGAGCGGGCGTTTTCATATTCTTCCTGGCTCACCGCCTTGGCGTCGAGCAGCGTTTTGGTGCGCGCGAACACCGTCTGCGCGACGTCTGCTGCAGCCTTGGCGCGCGCCTCGTCGGCGGCGGCCTGCGCCAGCACCGCCTGGAAGGGGCGGGGGTCGATGACAAACAGCAGCAGCCCCTTGCGGGCGAACTGGCCATCGCGGAAATTGATGCTTTGGATATAGCCCGAGACGCGCGGGCGGACATCGACGCTGTCGATCGCCTCGAAGCGCCCGGTATATTCATCCCAGTCGACGATCGGTTTGACGAGCGGGGCCGCGACGGTGACCGGTGGCGCGCCGCCAGGTCCACCCGGTCCACCGGCTCCGGCGCCGTCGTCCTTTTTGGTGCACGCCGACAGCGCCAGCGAGACAATCATTAAGGACCATAGCGTCGAGCGCATCAAACCTGCCTCCGTGTCGCCCGCCCGACCGACACTGACCATCTAGCGATGTTGCAGTGCAGCGTCCAGTGGTCACGCTGGCACAAAAACATTTTACCTCGACCGCAGACGATACAATGACTCCAACAGGCTGGTGCGAAACTTGATGGGGTGGATATGCTAACGACACGTCGCGCGGTCGCGGTCTGTGAGCAAGTCCCTTGCTGGTAACCGCACGGGCTGCATAGTCGACGACGCCGAGCGTGGAGGAAATCCGCAAGCCATGAAGCTCAAGTATCGAAACAATGTGGTAAGCCTATCGGCGGAGACGCCCCAAGAGGCAGCTATTGCGAGCAGCTTGGCGCGATCGACGGGCATGTCTTTCAACTGCACGCCGCGACAGCGCGCGGCGCGGCGTTCAGCGTCATCGGCCCCGAAGACGAGGCGAGGCGGGCACCGCTCAACGTCGTGCGCTCGATGGCCCCGCGGTTCGCCGCGATAGCCGGTTGCGCGGCGTCGGGCCGGGCACTGGAACCCCGGTGGTTCGCTGCTTCGCTGGTGGGTGGCTACCCGATCGCGATGCTCGCCCGCGACTTCGATGTTGCTACTGTTCGACCTCTAGCCGAGCCGCGCGACCCGCTTGCGCGCGGGGGCCGGCGCGTCCGGCGGCAGGTGCACGGCGTCGCGCGCGCCGGGGCCCGGCCGGATGGTGACCGTGCGCGGCGAAACCGCCTCGCTGCACTCCGAACACGTCAAGACCGGATCGAAGTCACGCCCGCAGACCAGGTGGTGATGGAGCACAGGCCGCCCCCTGCGGTCGCTCATATGGACATCGCCCCAGTGCACGACCGCCATGATCAGCGGGTAGAGATCGAGGCCCTTTTGCGTCAGCCGATACTCATAGCGGGTCGGATTCTGTTGGTAGGCGACCTTGGTCAGCACGAAGCTCGCGACCAGTTTTTTGAGCCGGTCGGTCAGGATCGGTCGCCCGATGCCCAGCCGATCGTGAAAATCGTCAAAGCGCCGGACTTTCATAAAACAGTCGCGCAGGATCAGCAGCGTCCAGCGGTCGCCAATCACCGACAGCGTGCGCGCGAAAGAGCAATGCTGCTCTGCCAGTTCGTTCCACTGCATCGCTGTCTCCAGGTTCAGCCGCGCTGAGCTCGCTGCACAATGAATTCCTCCTCAACGTCGCGCAGCCGGTCCTTGCCGAAGAACATCGCGTCGCCGACGAAAAAGGTCGGGATGCCGAAGCCGCCACGGTCGATCAGCTCCTGCGTCTGCGCCATCAGCGCCTGCTTGACGTCGGGGGACTGGATCTCGCGGCTGAGGTCGGCAGTCGGCAGTCCCGCCGCGTCGAGAACACCGGCAAAGACCTCCATCTGGCCCATGTCGAGCTGCCGTTCCCACATCGCCGTGACCACCGCTTCGAAATAGGGATCGAACACCCCGAGCTTCATCGCGGCGTGCGCGCCGCGCATCATCGTCAACGTGTTGATCGGAAAAAACGGATTGAAGTTGAATCGGGTGATGCCGTGCCGCGCAATGAAGCGTCGCATTTCAAGCTGATCATAGGCGAGTTTGGCCGGGATGGCGGCGAAAGCCTCGACTGGCGAGCGATTATTGGTCGCCTTGAAGACGCCGCCGAGCAGTGCCGGCTTGGCCACGAACACCTTGCCGATCCGCGCTTCGATCGCCGGCAACGCCCGATGGCAAAGATAGGCATTGGGGCTGCCAAAATCGAAATAGAAGTCGATGGTCGTGGTCATCTAGCGGGCTCCACATGGCGGGACGAGGATAACGTCGCGGCTCGGCGCGGCCGCATAAAGGTCATCGACGAGGGACGCGCGCCGGGCGAGCACGCCGCGCTGGTTGACATACCCCTTGTCGGTGGTCTCGCCTGCACCGATCGACGGCGGGTCGGTCAGGATCCGGAACGCTGCGATGCGCTGCGTCGCGCCGTGGCGGCGGGCGTTGAACGCGGCAAGACGGGCGGCGACCTGCTCGGTGAGTGTCGCGAGCCCGCCGGACGCAGCGAGATCGATGCCGGGCGCGGGCCACAGCATCGCGCGGACATCGTCCCGGTCGGCCCCGGCGAGCACGACGTCGCCGATCAACGGGCGGCATGCCTCGAGCACCGCGAGGCGCAGCTCCCCCGTCGCGACCCATGATCCGCTGGCGAGCTTGAAATTCTCGCTCAGCCGCCCGGCGAATTTCAGCCCCAGCGCGGGGCGGGCAGCGTCGACCAACTGAACGAGGTCGCCGGTACGATAGAAGCCATCTTCGTCGAACGCCGACGCGGTCAGGTCGGGGCGGCCGAAATAGCCCGGCGTTACATTGGGGCCGCGCACCCGAAGCTCGTACCGGTCCTCGACGGGTAGCAACTTGATCTCGACGCCGGCCACCGGCAGGCCGACCTCGCCGTTGCCCTCCGACGCCCAGTGCGTAACGGTGATGCCGGGGCCGGTTTCGGTCGTCCCGAGCGCCGACCCGAAGTCGATCTGCCGCCCGCGGGTCCGCACCGCCAGCGCCTGCATCCGGTCCCACAGATCGGACGGCAGGCTGGCACCGGCATAGATTAGGCGTTCCATCCGACTGAAAAAGGCAATGCGCAAATCGTCGTCGCGCTCGAGCGCCGCGATCAGCAGGCTATACGCGGCGGGGACGCTTTGCATCACCGTCGGGCGGCCGTCGCGGAGGTTTTCGATCGTCCGCTCGAACTGACCCGGCGACGGTTTGCCGTCGTCGATGTAGAGCGTGCCGCCGCTGCGCAGCGTGCCGTGCACTACCGAATTGCCGCCCATCGTGTGATGCCACGGCATCCAGTCGACGAACACCGTGCCGGCGGCCGGATCGGGGATTAGCGCGCTCGTGCTGACGATGGCGTGGCACAACATAGACTGGGTATTGATGACACCCTTTGGCGCGCCGGTGGAGCCCGAGGTGAACAGGATCTTCGCGATCGTATCACCGGCGATCGCGGCGCGCCGCGCGGCGACCGCACCGGTCGCCTCAAGTCCGTACCAATCGGCCAGTGCGGCCGGGGTCAGCCATTTCGCGCCCCCAAGCCCGGGCGTGTCGCGGACCGCAGCATAGGGCGCGTTGGCCTGAACGAAAACGAATGCGGGCCGGATCAGCGCGGCGATTTCGTGCAGCCGAGGCCGCGCCTCGGGTAACAGGCTGTACGCCGGCGACACCGGCACGACCGGCGCACCGATCAGCATGGCTGCCAGCATCAACAGGCCATGCTCGATCGAGGCGGGCGACAGGATCATCACCGCCCGCGCGGCGTCGTGCCCGGCATCGATCAGACCCTCGGCGATCCCCTGCACGCGCCGCCACGCCTCGGCGTAGGTGGCCGTCTCCCACGACCGGTCGGTGCTGCGCTGGGCGAGAAACACCCGGTCCGGCGCGGCGGACGCCCAGCGCTCCAGATAGTTGACGATGTTGGTCTCGACACCGGTCAGCGGCTGGCAGCACTGCAGCACCAGACTGCCGTCGGTGCCGTGCCGAACCAGCACCTCGCGCGGCGCATACCCTGAATGACCGCCAGCGGCCGTCACGACCGGGCGCTCTGCGACGTCGAGCATCGCGTGTCCTCCCCATTTTGTCCGGCGATGATAGGCGCGGGTGAGCGCATGACAAGAGCTGATTTAGAACTCACTCGACGGAATCGGCGGCACGTGTATGATCGCGGGCAACAGGGAGATGACATGCAGGATACGCCATTCAGCGCGCTGCTCGCGGCGATGATGCCGGGCGCGGATGGCTTTGCGGTCGAGGTGCCAGGCGACTGGCTGCAGGGGCGCACGGCGTATGGCGGATTGTCGGCGGCATTATGCTTCGAAGCGGCGCAGCGGCAGCTGCCCGGCCTGCCGCCGCTGCGGTCGGCGCAGTTCGCCTTCATCGGACCGGCGATGGGCGCGCTCCACGTTGTTCCGACCGTCCTGCGCCAGGGCAAGTCGACCACCTTCGTCGGGGTCGACTTGTTCGGCGACGCGGGACTGGCGGTGCGCGGCCTGTTATGTTTCGGCGCGAACCGGGCGTCGGCGCTCGACCATTGGGCGATGCCGGCCCCCGACGCCGGTGATCCCGAAGCGTGCCCGCCGTTCTTCAATTCGCCCGACCGACCCGGCTTTGCGCGTCATTTCGACGGGCGGCTTGCCGCGGGCGCACGCCCGCGGACGCCGGGCGCCGAGCCGCACATGTTGGTGTGGATGCGCCACCGCGACCCCGCCGCGTCGCTGACCGGCTTGATCGCGCTTGCCGACGCGCTGCCACCGGCCGCGATGGTCCTGTTTCCCGCCGAAATGCGCCCGATCAGCACGATGACCTGGACCATCGACCTGCTCACCGATGCCCCCGCCAGCGCGAGCGGGTGGTGGTTGCTCCGCGCCGTGGCGCAGACCGTAGCGGCAGGCTATTCGGCGCAGGAGATGACGATCTGGAACGACCGCCGCGAACCTGTCGTAGCGATGCGTCAGACCGTGGCGATTTTCGCCTGACCCGATCTTTCGGAGACCGACCGATGCGCGCGATCGACTTTCACAGCTATGAGCCCGCATCCGGCCACGGGCTGCGCCACAATCCGCTCAATGCGATCATCGCACCGCGCCCGATTGGCTGGATCTCGTCGATCGACCGCGACGGCCGCGTCAACCTCGCGCCGTATAGTTTCTTCAACGCTTTTAACTATGATCCGCCGATTATCGGCTTTTCGGGAATCGCGTGGAAGGACAGCGTCCGCAACGCCTCCGAAACCGGTGAATTCGTCTGGAACCTCGTCACCCGTGAATTGGGCGATCAGATGAACGCAACCTCGGCACCGGTCGGCCCTGAAGTTGACGAGTTCGCACTCGGCGGGCTGACCCCGATGCCGAGCCGGATCGTCAAGCCGCCGCGCGTCGGCGAAAGCCGTGCCGCGATGGAATGCGTGGTCATCGACATCATTCAGTACAAAGACCGGCACGGACAGGCGATCGATGGCTGGATGGTGCTCGGCGAGGTCGTCGCGGTGCATATCGACAAGACTTTGATCGAGGATGGCGTCTACCAGACCGCGAAGGCGCTGCCGATCCTGCGTTGCGGCGGCCTCAACGACTATGTGCAGGTGCTGCCCGAAAACATGTTTCAAATCGCGCGGCTGCCCGGCGTCAGCCTAAAGGCGCATCATGGCTCCTGAACGGCGGATTCCCCGAAACGGGCTTGCCCCGCTGCACTGCCGGGTGCAGAAACGGAACTGACAGCGATCGCCGGCGCGGCGGCGGATGGGGAGCGAACGATGCGGACCAGGATCACCGAACTGTTCGAGATCGAGCATCCGATCATTCAGGGCGGGATGCACTGCGTCGGGCTGGCCGAACTTGTCGGGGCGGTCGCCAACGCCGGCGGGCTGGGCCTGATTACCGCGCTGACCCAGCCGTCCCCCGACCACCTGAAGGCCGAGATCGTCCGGACGCGCGGGCTAACCGACAAGCCGTTCGGCGTCAACCTGACTTTCCTGCCGAGCGTCCACCAGCCCGACTATCCCGGCTATATTCGCGTCATCGTCGAGGCTGGAATCAAGATCGTCGAAACCGCTGGCAACAACCCGGTAAAGTGGCTGCCCGGCCTGCACGAGGCGGGGATCAAGGTCATCCATAAATGCACCTCGGTGCGCCACGCGCTGAAGGCGGAATCGATCGGTTGCGACGCGGTCAGCGTCGACGGCTTCGAATGCGGTGGCCATCCGGGCGAGGACGATGTCCCCAATATGATTCTGCTGCCACGTGCCGCCGATACGTTGAAGATCCCGTTCGTCGCTTCGGGCGGTATGGCCGACGGCCGCTCGCTGGTCGCGGCCCTCGCACTCGGCGCCGATGGGATGAATATGGGCACCCGCTTCGTTGCGACGAAGGAGGCCCCGGTGCATCAGAACGTCAAGGACGCGATCGTTGCTGCGAGCGAACTCGACACCCGCCTCGTCATGCGGCCGCTGCGCAATACCGAGCGCGTGCTGACCAATGCCGGTGTCGAGCGCTTGATCGCCAAGGAACGCGCGCTCGGCGACGCGATCACCTTCGCCGACATCGGGCCCGAGGTCGCGGGCGTCTATCCGCGCATCATGTACGGCGGCGAAATGGATGCCGGCGCGTGGTCGTGCGGGATGGTGGCCGGGTTGATCGACGACGTGCCGACGGTGCGCGAGTTGATCGACCGCATCATGGCCGAAGCGGATGCGATCATCCGACGTCGCCTCGCCGGGCTGCTCGGCGTGTCGGCTGCAGCGTCGCACGCCGCCTGAAATTGTTGGAGGACGCCGCAATGACCGAGACTAAACCACCGCGCCATGCCAGCGTCGTCGTTGTCGGCGCGGGCGACTATATCGGCGGGGCGATTGCCAAGCGCTTCGCCGCCGAAGGCTATCTGGTCTTCGTGGGCCGCCGCAACGCCGACAAGCTGCTGCCGCTCAAAGCCGAAATCGAGGCGGCCGGTGGCCGGGCCGAGGCCCGCGCGCTCGATGCTCGCGAGGAGGAGCAGGTCATCGCCTTTATCGACGAGGCGGAGGCTGCCGCGCCGGTCGAGGCGGTGATCTTCAACATTGGTGCCAACGTCAACTTCCCACTGCTCGAAACCACGGCCCGGGTGTTCCGCAAGGTCTGGGAACTGGCATGCTTCGCCGGCTTCCTGACCGGCCGCGAGGGGGCGCGCGTCATGCTGCCGCGCGGCCGCGGTTCGCTGTTCTTCACCGGCGCCACCGCCGGCCTGCGTGGCGGCTCGGGCTATGCCGCGTTCGCCAGCGCCAAGTTCGGCATCCGCGCCGTTGCGCAGGCAGCGGCGCGCGAACTCGGGCCGAAGGGCATCCATGTTGCGCATCTCGTGATCGACGCCGGGGTCGACACCGAATGGGTGCGCGAGCGGATGAAAGCGGCGGGCGTCAGCAGCGACCGCGTGTTGCTGCAGCCGTCGTCGGTCGCAGAGACTTATTGGGCGCTGCACCAGCAGACCAGCGACGCGTGGACCTTCGAAACTGAAATCAGGCCGTCGGCGGAGGCGTGGTAACACCGCCTCTTGGCCAGCGCGAGCGGTGCGGCGCCGAATGGCGAGCGCGATCATAACCGGTCGGATGCGCGTCGTTTTCGCGGCAGCTGCGCCTGTGGTGCATTCCCGTTCGAAACGAAGAAGCCCCGTTCGTCCGTTTCTTTTGCCACTGCCTGTTCTGCCAAGCCTGCGCTGCTTCCGCCGGTACGCATGCATGTCTTCTACGACCGTCCGGTCGCAGATCGGTTAGCCTGCCACGCCCCAACCTCGCTACATCAGACCCGAGTGTTGATGTATGACACGAGCGACTCGTTCTCTTCGACGTGGCGATCCATTCGTGCGTGGACGACATCGCGCACGCTCACGATCCCGATCAACATCCCTTGGTCGAGGACTGGCAGGTGGCGGAAGTAGCCCCGGTCCATCAGCTCCATCGCCTCGTTGATGGTGGTCGCAGGGGTGACTGTGGTGACATTGGCGGTCATTACGTCACCGGCATTGAGCTTGTGAAGCTCGGCTCCCTTCGCCGCGAGCGCTTTCACCACGTCCCGCTCGCTGACGATGCCAGCAAGATCGCCGGCAGCGTCGAGCACGAGAACTGCACCGATGCGCCGCGTGGCGATCGTCACGACAAGCTCCATCAGCGGCGTCGCCGCGAGGACGGAAATGATGGTGTTACCCTTTGTCCGCAGAATCGATGCAACGGTCATTTGTAAGATCCCGAAATGATGACCAAGCGGCATCGATCCAGATGACCCGGCCTTGGTTTGCCGCCTGAGCAGATTCTTGTCGTTCTATATCAACTAGTTAGACTGGCTGGTGCGGCCAAGAAGACTCGAACTTCCACGGCCTTTCGGCCACAACGACCTCAACGTTGCGCGTCTACCAGTTCCGCCATGGCCGCACGACCAATGTCTGTCCGGAGTAATGCCCCGGCCGGTAGAGCGGCGCGGATAGCAGAGGGCGTCCGCCCGTGCAACCGCCTCAATCGGCGAAAGCGGCGCGATTGACCGGGTCGCCGGTTGTCAGCACCACCCGCCGTCCGACGACGACTTCATCGATCAGCGCGTCGAGCCCGTCGTGCATCTGCGCCAGCGCGCGCGCACCGGTGTCGAGCCGGGCGACGATGATCGCAAACGCCGGGCGGCCGCGGTCATGCACCACGGTAAACGTCTCGATCCGCGCCGGTCCCGACGGCGTCGTCGTCAATGGCGGTGCCGCGATCGCGTCGATCTCCGATTGATAGCTCGCCGGATCGCACCGCTGCCAGCCAGATGGTGTCGGTGTGGTCGAATAGACGCCGAAGCTGTGCTTGGTCAGATAGCCGCCGTTGGCGAATACCATCCCGGTCGTGCCCGGCTGCGAGCGGCAGCGTGCGACCATTTCGGCAATGCCGTGCATCGAGTAGTTATTCCCCGGTCCGCCGAAATACGGCAGCCCACCGGTCAGCGTCAGTCCGCGCGGGTCGTCGTGCGCCAGCCCGATCGCATCGGCGGCGATTTCAACCGCACTCGGGAAACAGCTGTACAGCTCGAGATGGTCGAGCGCCGCCGCCGTCACCCCAGCCTGCGCCAGCGCGTGCGCTGCACCGACGCGGATTGCGGGCGAATGGTGATAATCGACGCGCGCACTGACGAGGATATGCTCGTGCGTATCGGCGCAGCCGTGGAGATAGACGCGCTGCGCCGCCGGTACGCCCGCCGCATCGGCAGCGGCAGTCGACATCAGCAGCACGGCAGCGGCCTGATCGACGAACATGTTCGAGTTCAGATACTTGGTATAGGGATAGCCGATATACCGGTTGTCGTCGGTCGGCGTGATCAGCGCGTGCGCCGTCCGCGCGACCGGCAGTGCGGCGTACGGATTGGCGGCGGCAACCTGCGTGAACGGGGCCATCAGCGCGCCGATTGCGGCACGCTGCGCCAGCGGTGTCCGGCCATAATGCGCCCCCAGCGCATTTTCGAACAGCGGATAGACGTTGACCGGCATCGCGATGCCGTGCGCCATCTCGTGGCGGCTGACGAGCGGCGTTTCGGGCCCCAGCGTGTCGGGCACGCCGCCGGGATCGTCCGACCAGTCGAGCCGAACCCCGGCCTTGACCGCGCGCGCCTGCGTCCGCAACGCCTCGACGCCGGCGAGCAGCACGCAGTCCGCCTCGCCGTTCCAGATCCGCTCGGCAAAAATGTTGACGAGCATCTGCGGGGTGTTGCCGCCGACCGGGCCATACAGCAGCGTGCGCGGGTGTTGGCCGACCGCATTGGCCAGCGACTTCGGCAGGTTGGCATAGCTGCCGAACGGCGAGGCAAATGCCAGCGACGAGTCGGCGAACATGCGCACCACCGCGACCGCATCGAGCGCAATGCCCGCGCCGCCGCTATCTGCCAGCGCCGCGCGCGCGACCAGCGCGAGCATCTGCAACGGCGACAGTGCGGTCTCGGGCGGCGATTCGCGGTCGGTAAACTGCGCGACGCCGACCAGAACCGGGGTGCGCGGGTCGATCATAGCGGTTGCACCATTCCGTTCGAGCTATGCAAAGTTGATGAAGTTGACGACACGTACCCCCCGCAACACCCCCCGCGACGGCAAAATCCGCGCGGTGGGCGCGCCGGTCGAGCGGTTGGGGCGGGCGTGTACAAGGGTCATTTGCTGATCGTCTCCAGGCAGATTGGTTCGGAGCCTATATATCCGGATTGGTACAAAATGTCAATCCTGTGTACCAAACCCAGCCCTACCGCGCGCCGGCGCGGGAGGGCTGGAATGGCATGCCGCTTAGTTGTACCGGCGCAGTTCGTCCTTCGCGATCGCGACGCGGTGGACCTCGTCGGGGCCGTCCGCCAGCCGCAGCGTGCGCTGTCCGGCATAGCCCGAAGCCAGCCCGTAATCCTGGCAGACGCCGCCGCCGCCATGCGCCTGGATCGCCATGTCGTGGATCATGCAGCTCATATTCGGCGCGACCACCTTGATCATCGCGATCTCGCGCTTGGCCGCCTTGTTGCCGACGGTGTCCATCATATACGCCGCCTTCAGCGTCAGCAGCCGCGCCTGTTCGATCGCGATGCGCGCGTCGGCGATGCGTTCGTGCCAGACGCCCTGTTCCGAAATCGGCTTGCCGAACGCGACGCGCGACTTGAGCCGCTTGCACATCTTTTCGAGTGCGCGCTCGGCGGCACCGATCGAGCGCATGCAGTGGTGGATGCGGCCCGGCCCGAGGCGGCCCTGTGCAATTTCGAAGCCCGCGCCCTCGCGCAGCACGACGTTCGATGCCGGCACGCGGACGTTGTCGAGGATGACCTCGTAGTGGCCGTGCGGCGCGTCGTCATAGCCGAACACCTTGAGCGCGCGGACCTTGACGATGCCGGGGCTGTCGAGCGGCACCAGCACCTGGCTCTGCTGTTCGTGGCGCGCCAGCGTGGTGTCGGTCTTGCCCATCACGATCGCGATCTTGCAGCGCGGATCGCCGACGCCGCTCGACCACCATTTGCGGCCGTTGATGACATAATCGTCCCCGTCGCGGCGGATGCTGGTTTCGATATTGGTGGCGTCCGACGAGGCAACCGCAGGCTCGGTCATCAGGAATGCCGAGCGGATTTCGCCCGCCATCAACGGCCGCAGCCACTGCGCCTTTTGCGCTTCGGTGCCATAGGTGCGCAGCACTTCCATGTTGCCGGTGTCGGGCGCCGAGCAGTTGAATACTTCGCTCGACCAGCCGGCGCGGCCCATTTCCTCGGCCAATGGAGCATATTCGAGGTTGGTGAGCCCCGGGCCCTTCCACTCGCCGGTGTCGTGATCGCAGATGTTGAGGAACAGGTTCCACAGCCCGGCAGCGCGTGCCTTGGGCTTGAGTTCCTCGATCACCGGCAGCACTTTCCAGCGCTCGCCCTCGCCGACTTCCTGCTCGTAACGCGCTTCGTTGGGAAAGATGTGTTCGTCCATGAACCCGCGCAGCTTGTCGATGTGCGCCTTGGTCTTGTCGCTATAGTCGAAAATCACGTCGCTCTCCCCAATGCCGGTTTCGTTCCGAGTCGTCCGCACCATAGCCGTTTCGAAGGCCAAGTCACCGCGTCATGGCGCGGCGGTGAAGCGCATCGTCACCGCCGTCCCGCTCGGCGGAAAGCCCGACGCCGAACTGTCGAAGGTGGCGCTGCGGCCCGGCGGCAGCATCGCCACCGGCGCGGCGATATACCAGCGATAGACCATGTGGCGCGCGCCATCGATGACAAGCGCGGTGATCGGCGGCACCGGCTGCGGCTGCGCCGTCGGGTTGGTGACGGTGCCGGTCAGCGCCACCATCCGGGCACCGCCGCTCAGCCGCCGGAACTCGGCGGTTGCGCTCAGCGTCAGCGCCACCGGCGGCGGCACCACCGGGGTCAACTGCGCATCGAGCCAGTCGCCGACCAGCGGAATCCGCGTCACATCGAGCGGCGGCAGCGCCGGGTTCTGGATCAGGAACGCGCCCGCCAATAGCGCCAGCCCGACGATGACGGTCAGCGCGGTCCATGCCCAATGGACGCGCGCCGGGGGTTCGACCGCAGGTTCGGGCGGCGGCTCGGGCAGCGGTGCGGGCGGGGCGGTTTCGCCCAGCTGCGGGGCGCGTGCCTCGAACCAGTTGTGGTGGCAGCGCGCACAGCGGACGGTCTTGCCCGTCGCAGGAATGGCATCGTCGGCCAACCGATAGCGCGCGCCGCACGCAGGACATGCAAGGATCATGCGTGCATTTGTAGCGGCAGGGCGAGGCCGAGGGTAGGGGCTTAGCGGGGCGACCCGAAGCCGGTCGGCGTACCGGCTGTTTGCCCACCCGGCTTGACCCGCACCGCCACGCCCCGGCATAGCGTCCCCGCCATGCACGACATCAAAGCCATCCGCGCCGATCCAGAGGCGTTCGCTACTGGGCTGGCACGGAGAGGGATGGCTACAAACGCGGCGACGGTCGTTGCCGCCGACGCGACGACCCGCAAAACGCAAACCGAACTTCAGCAACTGCTCGCAGAGCGTAACAAGCTATCGCGCGATGTCGGTGCAGCGAAAGCCGCCAATCGCGAGGACGATGCGTTGGACCTGATGGCCCGCGTTCTCCAATTGAAGGAGAGCGCAGCGACTCTCGAACTAGTGGAACGTGCGGGGCTCGAACGGATCGAGATCGAACTCGTCACGCTCCCCAACATCCCCGCCGCCGATGTCCCCGACGGGCCGGACGAAACCGCCAACGTCATCGTCCACACGCGCGGCACACCCCGCACCTTCGACTTTACCCCGCTCGAACACGATACGCTCGCGCTTCGTCTCGGTTATGATCCCGAGGCGGCGGCCGCTATTGCCGGGGCGCGGTTTGCCGTTCTGAAGGGCCCGCTCGCGCGGCTGCACCGCGCGCTCGGCCAGTATATGATCGACGTGCATTCGGCCGAGTTCGGCTATACCGAGGTCGCGCCGCCGCTGCTGGTGCGGCCCGAGGCGCTGTTCGGCACCGGGCAATTGCCCAAGTTCGAAGACGACCTGTTCAAGACCACCGACGGCCGCTACCTCATCCCGACTGCCGAAGTGTCGCTGACCAACCTTGTGCGCGGCCAGATCCTCGACGTCGCTAACCTCCCGCTGCGGTTCACCGCGCTGACGCCGTGCTTCCGCTCCGAAGCCGGGTCGGCGGGGCGCGACACGCGCGGGCTGATCCGCCAGCATCAATTCGACAAGGTCGAGCTGGTCTCGATCACCGCGCCCGACCACGCCGAGGCCGAGCATGAACGCATGACCGCGTGTGCCGAGACGATCCTTGACCGGCTCGGGCTGCCGTACCGGCGGATGCTGCTGTGCGCCGGCGACATGGGGTTCTCGGCGCGCAAGACCTATGACCTCGACGTCTGGCTGCCGGGGCAGGGCGCGTACCGCGAGATTTCGAGCTGTTCGGACTGCGGCGATTTCCAGGCCCGGCGGATGGATACGCGCTTTCGTGCCAAGGGCGAGAAGGGCACGCGCGGGTTCGTCCACACGCTCAACGGCTCGGCGCTCGCGGTCGGCCGCGCGCTGGTCGCGGTCCTCGAGAATTATCAGCAGGCGGACGGCAGCGTGATCGTGCCCGACGTGCTCCACCAGTATATGGGCGGCATTACCCGCCTCGAACCGAACGGATAGTCATGCGCATCCTGCTCACCAACGACGACGGCATCGAGGCCCCCGGCCTGAAGGCACTCGAGGCGATCGCGGCGCAATTGTCCGACGATGTCTGGGTCGTTGCGCCCGCCGAGGAGCAGTCGGGCGCCGGCCATTCGCTGACGCTGACCGCCCCCATCCGCCTGCGCAAATACAGCGACAAGCGGTTTGCGGTGCGCGGCACGCCGACCGACAGCGTGATGATGGCGATCGGGCAGGTCATGCAGGACTACCGCCCTGACCTGCTGCTGTCGGGCGTCAATCGTGGCGGCAACTTGGCCGAGGACGTCACCTATTCGGGCACCGTGTCGGCGGCGATGGAGGGGTGCCTTGCCGGCATCCGCTCGATCGCGCTCAGCCAGCAGATGGCGGACTATAGCGCCGGCAAGGAAAGCTTCGACGCCGCCACTGCGACCGGGGCCGACATCATCCGGCGGCTGATCGGCATCGACTGGGCGCCGGGCGTGCTGATGAACATCAACTTCCCGCCGATCGCCGCCGCGCAGGTCAAGGGCGTCCGGGTTACCGAACAGGGGCTGCGCGACTATGGCCACATCGCCATCGACGCCCGCACCGATCCACGCGGCTTCCCCTACTATTGGTTCGGCTATGGCCGCGAAGTCGACGCACCAGGGCACGAAACCGACCTCAAGGCGATGCACGAAGGCTTTGTGTCGGTAACGCCGCTGCACCTCGACATGACGCATTATGCGACGATGGCAGCGGCTCGCGAGGCGTTGGGGGTTTAAAGCGGCGAGCTACCTGTCGCGCCGCGAACGCGGCTCAGGCGCGGACGGTTTGCTCGCTGCCGCGACGCGCTCGCCCGGCACAGCCCAGCATTCCGAACCCGGTCAGCAGCATTGCCCATGCTGCAGGCTCCGGCACCGAATCGACCGCCCGGATGGCACCGAGGGTAAGGTTGTTGATCGCCGGTTCGCCCAATATCCCGGTGCTGCCTGCGATCGACTTGACGGTGATCTGGCTGATGATGCCGTCTGAGACGAAGCCGAAGAAGCCGTCGACGGTCGCGTTGGTGATTAACTGTGTGAAGCTGCCGGTCGAGTCGGTCACCACGATCCTGATGTCGCCGCCCGGCAGAAACGTATCAGAGCCGTCATCGTTGAAAAAATTGCCCGCGAAAGAACTGATTCCGGGCGAGAAACCATTGAGCGTGATGATGCTGCTCGCGCCCTGGAGCCACTTATCGATTGGCGACCCAAGACTTGCACCGAAGAGAAAGAAATCCGCCGTCGCCGTGTAAGTATAGCCGCCCGCGCTGCGCGTCAGCGTTTTGCCGTAGCCGGCGAACCGCAATAGATCGTCGAATGTATCCGACGCTGGATTGACAGCTGCGGTGAGGAAGCTCGTTTTGTCGGTATAGACCGTCACGGTTGCTTGCGCGGGCAACGCTGCCATCATTGTGATCGATGCTGCAAGCAGATGTCGGAATGCCATGTCGATTGCCCCCGTTGACGATCAGTCGATCACGATGCGTTCTAGCCGAATTACTAGGGAAAAACAGCGTCTTAGTCAATTACTAACCATAACTTAGGCCGCTCCGTCCATATTTCGGCGAAGTCACTGCCATTGCGGGACAATAACGGTCATAGGGGGTAGTATTGTTCGACTTGGAAGCGCGCGCTTTGCCTACTCAACGCTCGTCTGCAGCCGACCTCTGAACCAACGCCCGCGCGGTACGTTGGCACGCGATGCGATATATTCTCCTTCTCCTGCCCCTCGCCGCCTGCGCGCATGCGCCGCCACAGGCCACCGCCACCGCGCCGCGTTTCGATGCGGCGGCGTTCTTCAACGGCGCGACGCATGGCGACGGGCGGCTTAAAATCCTGTTCGCGGCGGCGAAGACGACGGTGGTCGAGGGCCACGGCCATGTCGAACCCGACGGTACGCTGGTGCTCGACCAGACTGTGACGGGGGCAAGCGCCAAGCCCGAGCAGCGCGAGTGGCGCATCCACGAGGTCGCGCCCGGGCGCTATGCTGGCACGTTGAGTGACGCCGCCGGGCCGGTCAGCGGCGACGTCCGCGGCAACCGCCTGCACCTGCATTTTCCCATGAAGCGCGGGCTGGTTGCCGACCAGTGGCTCATCCTGTCGGCAGACGGGCAGGTGGCGCAAAACCACATGGCCATCGCAAAACTCGGGGTGCCGGTGGCGGTGCTCGACGAGACGATCCGCCGGGTCGGCTAGGCCATCTTGCCCGGCACCGTCGGGTGGCTGCTACTCAGGCCGCCATCGACGGCGATCGCCTGGCCGTTGACATAGCTTGCAGCGTCGGATGCGAGGAACATCGCGACGGCAGCGATCTCCTCGGGCCCGGCGGCGCGCTTGAGCGGGTTCAGTTGCCCCAGTTTATGCTCGGTACCGCGTGCCCGCGCGCCGTCGAACCATGCCTGGGTCATGCCGGTTTCGGTCAGGCCGGGGCAGACCGCGTTGACCCGCACGCCGGTTCCGGCAAGCTGGTTCGCGGCGGTTTGCACCATGTTGATGACGCCGGCCTTGCTCGCGCTGTACGGCATGCCGCCCGCGCCCGAACGGATCCCCGCAACGCTCGCGGTGCAGATGATCGAGCCGTGGCCGGCGGGCACCATGATGCGCGCCGCCGCCTGCAGCGTCAGGAACGCGCCAACGAGGTTGACCCGGAGCACGGCATTCCATTCATCGACCTCGAGGTCGAGCAGCGTCTTCATGCCGCCGCCGATGCCGGCATTGGCGAACGCGATGTCGAGGCCGCCGAAATCCGCGACGGCGCGTGCAACCGCGGCATCGACCGACGCCTTGTCGCCGACGTCGCCAGTGATCGCCACGACATTGCCGTGCGCGGCCTGCGCGGTGGCATGCACCGCGTCGGTCAGGTCGAACGCCAGCACATGCGCACCCGCCTTGGCGAACATCAGCGCGGCGGCGCGGCCGATGCCGCTGCCTGCGCCGGTGATGAACGCGGTCTTGCCGGTCAGGTCTGCCATGTCGAAGTCTCCCCAGACGATTGTTTGGGGGTGTTGTGCCGCGTCGCGCCGGTGGCGTCCACTCGGAATGGGGGCTATTCGGCCGTCATCATCGGCTGATATACGCTGCATCATGTTGCACAAGATCATGCTGGCACTGATGCTGATGCTGCCGCGGTCGTGCTATGCCGGGCCCGAGGCGCCGGTGACGCCGCCGCCGCCGCCGTCGTACCCGTGGGCGAACGGGCCGCCCAAAAGCGCCGATTTCTTCCCGATTGCAGTCTGGTACCAAAACCCCATCGCACGGCTAGGCGGGCGCTATGCGACCGTTTCGGAAGCGGTGAAGGGCGAAAATATGAACATCATCCTCGGCACCGCGGGGTCGAACGGCGGCGGCACGCCGTGGCCCGAACGCTTCGGCAGCGACGACGGCGAACTTGCCGCGGTCAAGGCGCACGGCATCTATTTGATCGGCGCGGTGACGACGCCGTACGACGCAGTGGCACCGGCCCCCGACAGCGTCGCGTCGATCCTCGCGCTGATCGCCAGGCAGCATGCCGACAGCAGCTTCATCGGCTATAATATCGGCGACGAGCCGCTGTGCGACAGCACCAGCATGCCGCCGCAAATGCGGATCAACATGGTGCCGACCGCCGTCGCCGGGATGACCGCGAAAGACCCGACGCGCCCGGTGCTCGACAATTTCGTATTCTGGCCGTTGATCCCGCAGTTTCCGGGAACCGAGGCCTGTCATGCCGATCAGGTTGCGGCGGCAAGCGCGCTCGGCATCGTGTCGTTCGACCTCTATGCGATGACGCTGCCATGGTATGCGGCGATCCTGAAGACCGGCGGGTCGGACTTTGTCTCGGTGCCGAACGACGCGCTGTTCCTGCAGGGGCTTACGGTGCAGGCGCTGTTCGACAATATCCCGCCGGGCAAGCCGATGTGGCCGTTCGTCGAAAGCGGCACCGATAATTTCGGTTCGTCGGGATCGGTCAGCTTCATGGCGGCAAGCGTCGCCGCCGGATCGACGACGCTGACCAGCAATTACGACTGGACGCGGTTCACCCGCAGCTGGATCGGGCTGACGGTCACCGGGCCGGGCATCCCCAAGGGTGCAAAGATCGCCGCCGTCACCGATGCCGCGCATGCGGTGCTCGACAAGCCCGCCACCGCGACCGGCGAAAAGGTCACCGTGACGATCGGCGGCGGCGGCGGCGCGCACAACAACAACTGCGTGGTGTCGGTCAACCTGTGCGTCGTTCAGGGCAATGAAATGCGCGCGACGCCCGAGGAGGTCAACGCCAGCGTCTGGATGACGATCATCGCGGGCGCACACGGCATCCAGTATTTCTGCCATGACAGCACCGACAACAGCTATTGCCTTGGCGGGCAGGGGACTCCGGGGGCGCTCGCGGTGCAGGCGAACCTGACGCACGTCAACGGCAACGTGCTGCGCTTTGCGCACGTGCTCAATGCGCGCACGCTCGGCATGTGTTCGCTGCGGCGGATCAATTCGGCAATCAAGCAGGTGACGTCAGGCCAGTGGTTCACCGCCGAAAGCTGCCACAACGGCGATGTCGTGCTCACAACCAGCGACAGTGCGGTGCCGGGGCGCGTGCTGGTGAAGGCCGGGCCGGACGCGACCTATGTGCTGGCGCAGTCCGACGCTCGCTCGGCAACCGGCGCGACGTTCGGCTTCGCGCTCGACGGGCTGGCGGGCAAGACCGCGACGGTCGTGTACGACAGCAACGATCACTACCGCCCCGGCCATACGCAGCTTGGCGCGACGCATGCGCTCGATGCGGCGGGCAAGTTCAGCGACCAGCTCGGTGCATTCGGCAGCAGTTACCAGGTCAAGATTTACCGCATCGGCTGAGGCGGCGTTATTTGACGCGCTCGAACTTCTCGAGCCGGGGCGGTTCGGAGGCCCAGCGGTTCGCCTTCACCCACGCGCGGCCCGCCTCGTACAACCGGGTCATTTCGGGCGGCTTGAACTCGATCGGGTCGGTTTCCTCGACCTCGTCGGGGATGAACGCAAGGTGGAACTCCGCACCGCCCGACTTGGCGCGGACATAGGTGCGGAATACCGTATTCTCCATCACAGCGCGCAACATCTCGGAGATCGACCGCGCCACCAGCTTGTTGGCGTTGGCACCCGACAGCCCGTCGGTGCGCGCATAGCCGATGCGGCTGTTGACGATCGTCCAGACGTGCTGGTCGTGCGACTTGTCATCGATCATGAACGACTGGAACAGCACGGCCGACTTGACGCCGCCATCGACATGCAGCGCCGGGGTTTCATCGACCGATTTGATATAGACCGGCTCGAACACCGCCGGGATCGCCGCCGACGCGGCAAGGATGCTGCGATACAGCGCGAGGCGGCCGGGCGATTTGCTGCTCGCGATCTTGCCCATGTCCCATGCGACCTGGACGCCGCGATCGAGATTGGTGGTCGCCACATACAGGCGCCGCCCGCGCGCATGTTCGGCGGCGACCTGGTCGAGCACTTCGTCGGTAATCGCATTGGCGATCGCCAGCTCGAGCGGGCCGCGGTTGTACAGCGACCCCTTGAGCAGGCCGAAGATGCCGCGCGACTTATAAATGTCGTCGTTGGTGCTCTGCGTATAGAATGTCCGCAGCTGCGCGTCATAGCTTGGGCCAAGGAACGCCAGCGTCGCCATCAGCGCGCCGGTTGAAACCCCGGTCACGACATCGAACTGCGGGCGCGTGCCAAGCTCGCTCCAGCCGTTGAGCACGCCCGCGCCGAATGCGCCGTCCGATCCGCCGCCCGACAGCACAAGGACGCTGTGGCGGTTGCCGATGGCATGGACGACCGGTGCCTGAAGCTTGGCCAGTGGCACGCCCTTGGCGTCGGTGGTGCGGACCTTTGCGGCAAGCGCCAGCCGCAGGTCGCCGTCGGCATCGTGCGGCCGCGTCGCGCACCCCGCAAGCAGCGCCGCGGTCAGCAGCAGCAGCGTTATCGTCCGGCCCGCCATATGCTGTTCCCCCCTGTGCCGTCGGTATCGGCAATAACCCAGCCAGTGGCATGATGCCATGCCTGCGTGCCATTGCCGCCGCCGGTGCGAACCGGCATGTTCGCAGGCGTGGGTTGAATTGCGGGGGTAACGCATGTCACGAGCGGCGGCGGCGAACGGGGTAGAGCTGAAGCGATCGATGGGGAGCATCGGCGCGCTGATGGTCACCCTGTCGGCCTTATCGCCGACGATCGGGGTGTTCATCGTCGGCTCAGACGTCATCCATCAGGCGGGTACGTCGGTGCTGCTGTGCTTCGGTGCGGCGGTCGGGCTCGGTGTCATCATGGCGTGCGTCTATGCCGAGCTGGTGTCGGCGTTCCCCGAAACCGGCGCAGAATATACCATGGTCGGGCGCGCGGCGGGGCCATTGTGGGGCTTTGCCGTGCTCGGGCTGTGCCTGTTCGGGCTGACAATCGCGCTGGCGCTGTCGGGGTTGGGCACCGCCACCTATCTGCGCGCGGTGCTGCCGGGACTGCCGCCGGTGGCGACGGCAGCGGCGCTGGTGCTGATGGTCACCGGGCTGGCGACGCTCAACCTGCGCGTCAATGCCGTGCTGACGGGGTTGTTTCTGGCAACCGAAGTCGCGAGCCTTGCCGTGCTGACCGCGCTCGGCCTGCTCCATCCGGCGCGGACACTGGCGTCGGCGCTGACCCCGGTGATGGCAACCCCGGGCGGGTTGATGCCCGCCAGCATCGCGGTAATCGGCACGGCGGCGGCGGGTGCGGTCTATGCGTTCAACGGCTATGGCAGCGTCGCGGGCTTTGGCGAGGAACTGCACAATGCGCCGACCGCCAGCGCGCGGGTGATCTTTCTCGCGCTGGGGCTCGCTGCGGTGCTTCAGGTGCTGCCGGTGGCGGCGGTGCTGATCGGCGCGCCCGATCTGCACGCGCTGATGACGGCGGCGAAGCCGCTGCCGGCGTTCATCGCGCAGGCGGGCGGTCCGACGCTCGCCACGGTGATGAGCCTCGGCATCGCGCTCGCCATCTTCAATTCGATGATCGTCGTGGCGCTGCTGGCCGGGCGCATCCTATTCAGCACGGCGCGCGACGGCTGCTGGCCGGTTGCCGCGAACCGCGCGCTGCTGCGGCTGCATCCGCGGTTCGCGTCGCCGTGGGCCGCGACGGTGGTGATGGGTGCGGCGGGGACGCTGTGGTGCGTGGTTCCCGAAAATATCCTGCTGACGACGATTTCGGGTGGCATCGTCGTCATCTACACACTGCTGTGCGTGGCCGTCATCAGCGGGCGGCGCTCGGGCGCGACCGCACATGCCGCGTACCGCATGCCGCTGTATCCGCTGATCCCGATCGCTGCGCTGATCGTGCTCGCCGGCATCGTCTGGACCAGCCTCGGCGACCCCGCAGTCGGGCGGCCGGGGCTGTTGGCGACGGCGGCGATCGTCGCGGTGTCGCTCGGCTATTACCGGTTCGCGCTGCACGGTCGCGGCCGCTGGGCGCACCGCGGGCCGGGCGGCGCGGCGGGTGCGGCATTGCTTCCGTAACAATCGTCCGGCACACTCCGGCCAAGTTATCCTGGGGAGGAGCTGCCATGCCTATCATGCGACGCGGGCTTGCCGAATTGATCGGGACGTTCTGGCTGGTGTTCGGCGGCTGCGGCAGCGCGGTGCTTGCGGCGGCGTTTCCACAGGTCGGCATCGGCCTTGCCGGGGTCAGCCTCGCGTTCGGGCTGACGGTGCTGACGATGGCGTATTCGATCGGGCATATCTCGGGCTGCCATCTCAACCCGGCGGTGACCGTCGGGCTATGGGCGGGCGGGCGCTTTCCGGCGCGCGACATCGTCCCCTATATCGTCGCGCAGGTCATCGGCGCGACGATCGCTGCTGCCGCACTATACGCGATCGCCAGCGGTAAGGCCGGGTACGCCGGCGGCCTCGCATCGAACGGTTACGGCATCCACTCGCCGGGTGAATATTCGCTGCAGGCCGGGCTGCTGATCGAAGCCATTTTGACCGCCGGCTTCCTGTTCGTTATTTTGGGATCGACCGATGGGCGCGCGCCAAAGGGTTTCGCGCCGATCGCGATCGGCCTCGCGCTGACGCTGATTCACCTCATCAGCATCCCCGTCACCAACACGTCGGTCAATCCGGCGCGCTCGACAGGGCCGGCGCTGCTCGAGGGCGGCATCGCATTGCAGCAACTGTGGCTATTCTGGCTGGCTCCGCTGGTCGGCGCTCTGGTCGGCGGCATCGGCTACAAGGCGCTTGCCGGGGATGCCAAGCCCGACGTCGTGGGCGACGCCTGATTACCTCGTCTGCGGGGCAGCGGCGCGGGCTGATCGCGCTGCTGTTCGTCGCCATTGCGCTCAATTATGTCGACCGTCAGGTGCTCGCGCTCTTGAAGCCGACGCTCGAGGCGCAGTTCCACTGGACCGATCAGCAGTTCGCGCATCTTGGCTTCGTGTTTCAGATGACGGCCGCAGGCGCTTTGCTGTTCATCGGCTGGTTCGTCGACCGCGTCGGCGTCCGCGTTGCGCTCGGGCTGGGCGTCGTGGTCTGGAGCCTTGCGGGGATGGCGCACGCCTTTGCCAGCACCGTCCAGCAATTCGTGGTGGCGCGCGCGGCGCTGGCCGCCGCTGAATCGGTCGGCACACCGGCGGCGGTCAAGTCGGCGGCGGTCTATCTGCCGCTCAAGGAACGCTCGTTCGCGCTCGGGCTCGGCAACACTGCGCCCAACATCGGCGCGATCCTGACGCCACTGCTGATTCCGCCGCTGGCGCTGGCATTCGGCTGGCGCGCGGCGTTCGTGGTGACCGGCGCGCTCGGGCTGGTCTGGGTGGTGGCATGGGTGCTGGGCACGCGTGGGCTGGTGCCGGTCGAGCGCGCCGGGCATGCCGCCGTCGCCGCCGCACCGCGCGTGCCGTGGGGCGTGCTGCTGCGCGACCGGCGGACATGGGCGATCATCGGTGCCAAGTTGCTGAGCGATCAGGCGTGGTTTTTCCTGCTGTTCTGGATCCCCGACTTTTTTCACCGCGTGTTCGGCATGGCGCAGGCCGACCTCGGCGGGCCGGTGGCGCTGATCTACACGCTTGCCGCGCTTGGCGCGTTGTCGTCGGGGCTGCTGTTTCCGCGGCTGGTGGCGCGCGGCTGGACGATCAACGCGGCGCGCAAAACCTCGATGCTGTTCTATGCCACCGTCATCCTGATCATGCCGCTGGCGCTGCTCGCCGCCAGCCCATGGGTCGCGGCGCTCGTCATCGGCATCGCGCTTTTCGCGCATCAGGGGTTTTCGACCAACATCTTCGGTCTGACCGCCGATATCGTGCCGACGGCGCGGGTCGGCACGGTGATCGCTGCCGGCGCTGTCGGCGGCAACATCTCGGGCGCGCTGATGATCGAATTCGCCGGCTGGTCGATGGGGCACGGCCACGGCTATTGGCCGATGTTCATCCTGTGCGGCAGCGGTTACCTGCTCGCGACATTATGGGTGCATGTCCTGCTGCCCGTCGTCCGGCTGGCGGAGGATTGAGCGCCACCCCGGCAACGCCGGGGTAGCGCCAAAGGCTCAGAAGTTCACGCGGCCGGTAATGCCGTAGTACCGGTCGGCATCACGCGGAATCTGATAGCGGTAGGCACCGCCCGGTCCGCCGTTGGTGATCGCGGCGGCAAAACTCTGGTCGAGCAGGTTGCGCACCTGGAAGGTCAGCTTGTAGCGGTCGGCCTTGTCCATGACCGACGCGGTCAGGTTGACGAGGCCGTAAGCGCCGATGGTCCCGGCCGCGCGCAAGACGGGGTCGGGCGAGAACAGCGACAGCTCGCTCGACTGGTACGACCCCTGCGCGCCGACGCTGAAGTCGAACGCGCCGCCGGTGCGGATGCGGTAATCGACGCCGATATTGCCCTTCCACTTCGGGGCGAAACCGAGCGGGGTGCCGCTCGGGATCGCGGCGGGAACCGGCTGTCCCGGCAGGATCGGCGCGGCGCGGAACTGGTCGACATGGGCGTCGGTATAGGCCAGCCCGCCCGAGATGCTGAGGTCCGACAGCGGCCGGTACAACAGGTCGAGCTCGCCGCCGCGGGTCGAGACATTGCCGGCATTGGTAAAGCGCGTCACGACGACTCCGCCGGCGACATCGGGATTATTCGCCTGGAAGTTCTTGTACTTGGCCAGATACGCCGCGAGGTTGACGGTCAACTTGCCGTCGAACAACGTGTTTTTCAGGCCGATTTCATACGCATCCGACGTTTCCGGCGCGATGATGTTGGTGCCGTTGGAACCGAGGTTGTAGAAGACGTTGAACGCCGGGCCCTTATAGCCCCGCGAATAGGTCGCATAGGCCACCGAATCGTGCGAAATGTCGAACTGCGCCCCGGCTTTGCCCGACAGGTTCTGACTGGTCGCGCGGCCACGGAACGGCTGGCCGCTGAGCGGACCCGGGATGAACACGGTAACGCCCGCACCGTTCACCCCGGTCAGGCCGTTGTTATACACGCCCGAATCGAAGCTGGGGTTGATGCCCGGCCCCGCCAGCAGCGTGGTGCGGCTGTGGAACACATCGACCTGATCGAGCGTGAAGCGCAGCCCGCCGATCAGCCGGAACCGGGTCGCGACGTTGAGCGTCCCCTGACCGAACAGCGCGACGTTCTTGAACACCGAACCGAAATCTGCGGTGCCGGTCGGGAAGGTCGAAGCGGCGGCGAGCGGGCTGCTGCACGGCGTCAGCACGCCAACCGGCAACACTGCGCCAGCGGCTGCCGCGCAGCTTTGATCGTTGCGCGTAAAAATCCGCTCGGACGCGGCGCGCGAATAATAGGCGCCGAGCACATAGGTTAGAAACTGCTTCGACGGCGAGGTCAGCCGCAATTCCTGGCTGAACGTGTCGCCGGTCTGCGGGCCGAAATCGTGCAACTGGTTCAACCCGGCGCCGATATAGGCCGACGGCAGGAAGTCGCCGTCGCGGATTTCGGTGTTGGCATAGTTGCGATACGCGGTGATCGAGGTGACCGTCTGCGTGCCCAGCTCGACATCGGCCTGCAACGAGAAGCCATAGCCGGTCTCGTTGGTGTGCGTGACGAGGTTCTGGTTGACCTGCCGGGTGCGGTTGCCCTGCAGCGTCGGCAGGACCGTCTGGATCAGTGCGAGGTTGGCGGTGTTGACCGCGCCGGTCGCGGTCAGCGGGGGGCCGCCGATGATCTCGGCGCAGCAGTCGTCGTTGTTCTTGTGATAGTCGGCGATGAAGGTCAGCTTGACGCGCTCGCTCGCGTCGCCCTCGACCAGCGCGCGCGCGCCGTAATGCTCGAAGCCGTTGACGCGGCGGTTGACGTTCGGGGCGATGTTGAAAATATTGCCGTCATATTTGTCGTAGAACGCGGTGACACGGCTGCGCACCGACGCCGAGAACGGGATGTCGACTGCGCCGCGAACCCGGTATTCCGCACCGTTGCCGAACAGATAGCCGCCTTCGACATAGCCGCCGAGGACGTCGCCGGGGCGCTTCGAGACGATGTTGATGACGCCGGCGCTCGAGTTCTTGCCGAACAACGTCCCCTGTGGGCCGCGCAACACTTCGATCCGTTCGATATCGACAAGGTCGCTGAACGCTTCACCGGCACGGCTGAATACGACGCCGTCGAGCACGGTCGACACCGAAGGTTCGCCCGCGATCGAGAAGGTGGCGGTGCCGACGCCGCGCAGGAACAGCGACTGGTTGAGCGTGGTCCCCGACTTCAGGAAGTTGAGCGACGGCACCAGATATTGCGCGCCCTCGAGGCTGACTTTGCCCTGCGCTGCCAGCGCATCGCCGCTGATGACCGAGACCGCGAGCGGCACGTCCTGCAGCCGCTCGCTACGCTTTTGCGCGGTAACGATGATTTCGGTCGAGTCGGTTTCGGCGGCCGCAACCGGTGCGGGTGCCGTCTGCGCCTGCGCCGCTGCGGCAAATGCCAGAAGTGCCGTGCCGGCAAGAATCGTTGCGCGAGTCATTGGTCGTTCCCCCTCAAGGTCCGAAGCGCAGTCGTGCCGCGCCGCGTGAATTGAGGGTGTTTTAACGAAGCCGGACTGTCACGAAAGCAATTATTACGGATATGATAGCCTAGTTACTCAGTAGGGTTTTGTGGTGTGACATTGTGGCCACGGTCCGCGCGCGGCATCAAAGCCCCAGTTCGGCCATCTCGACGACACGGTGTTCGCGCGCGCTGATCTCGGCCGCGAGCCCCATTGCGACGGCGCGCAGGCCGTCGTCGGCGGTGACTTCGACCGGACCTTCGCCGCGGACCGCCCGCGCGAACGCGGCGTGCTGGTAAAAGGTCGCGCCGTGGTGGTGCCCGGCAGCAAGCGCAGCGGGATCGACTGCCACATGCCGCCGCGTCACCGCCTTGGGCCGCTGAAAGCCGGTGCGCGGGCTGCAGATGATCTCGCCCGCCGGGATCAGCACCTCGAGGCGCGCGGCGTCCCCGACGGCGGTGATCTCCTCCTGGTTTTCCGCACCTTCGGCGAACATGCTGAGGTCGAGCAGCGCGCGGACACCATTGTCGAAATCGACCGTCGTATAGCTGTTGTCGATGATGTCGGGCGTGCGCCCGTCATAGCGTTCATCGCGGTGGTTGACGTCCATTGCGCCCGAACAATAGACGCGCACCGGCTCGGCGCGGACGATGACGCGCATCAGATCGAAGAAGTGACAGCATTTTTCGACCATCGTGCCGCCGGTGTTTTCGGCAAACCGGTTCCAGTCACCGACCTTGACGAGGAATGGGAAGCGGTGTTCGCGGATCGATAGCATGCGCAAGGTGCCGACCGCGCCGCCGTGAACCTCGGCGATGAATTCGGCGGCGGGCGGCATGTAGCGATATTCCATGCCGGTCCAAAAGACGCGGTCATAGCCTTTCGCCGCTTCGGCTACCGCGCGCGCATCGGCAAGCGTGGTGCACAGCGGCTTTTCACACAGGATGTGCAGCCGCGCGTCGAGCAGCGGGCCAAGCACGGCGCGGTGTGTGAAATTGGGCGATGCCACCAGCACGGCATCGCACAGCCCGCTGGCGGCAAGCTGCGCCGCCGTCTCGAACCGCGCCACGGGAGCGCCAACGGCATGCGCGGCAGTCTCGATCGACGACGGCGTCGGGTCGGCAAGCGCGGTGATGCGGCTGCCGGGCGTCAACCGGAGGTTGTTGATGTGCTCGATGCCCATCATGCCGGTGCCGACGATACCCCAGCGGATCGTGTCTCCCATTCGTCGCGTCCTTGTGCCAAACAGTCGTGTATGTCCGATATTATCAGCCTTTCGCCCGAACTGCGCCCGCTCGGCAAGTCCGGCCTGTCCGTTTCCCCTATGGCATGGGGGATGTGGCGCTTTGCCGGTGACGATGTGAAGGCCGCGCACGCCAAGGTCGAGGCGGCGCTCGCAGCGGGCATAACCTTCTTCGATACCGCCGACATCTATGGCCCCGACAATGACGAGCCGTTCGGCGCATCGGAGGTGTTGCTGGGCCGGGTGTTCGCTGCCGCGCCGGGTTTGCGTGACCGGATCGTGCTGGCGTCGAAGGGCGGCATCCGCATGGGCGTGCCGTACGACTCGTCGCCCAATTATATCGTCGCGGCGGTCGAAGCATCGCTCCAGCGCCTCGGCGTCGAACGCCTCGACCTGTGGCAGGTCCACCGGCCCGACCTGCTCGCGCATCCCGGCGATGTGGCGCGCGCGCTCGACGGGCTGGTCGCGGCGGGCAAGATCGGCGCGGTCGGCGTGTCGAACCATACGCCGGCGCAAACCGGCGCACTTGCCGCGCACCTCGACACGCCGCTCGCCTGCACGCAGCCCGAATTTTCGGTGCTGGCGACCGCACCGCTGTTCGACGGCACCTTCGACCGCGCGATGAAGCGCGGCTACGGCGTGATGGCGTGGTCGCCGCTGGGGCAGGGGCGGCTGGGGTCGGGCGATCCGCGCCCCGGCCGGGCGACCGCCGCCACCGCACAGACCGCGCGCGTCATCGCTGCCCTCGACGCGCATGCTGCAGCCTTCGGTGTCGACCGGACGGCGGTCGCCTATGCGTGGATCATGGCGCACCCGGCGCAGCCGATCCCGATCGTCGGCACGCAGCATCCCGACCGCATCGCGGCGAGCGCCGACGCGTTCAAGGTGCGCTTCACGCGCGCCGAATGGTACGCCATCCTGGTCGCGTCGCTCGGCGAGAACCTGCCATGAGCGGCTGCGAAGTCAGCTGGTTTTCGGCGCTGTGCGACGACGACTATGAATTTCTCGGCGTCCCCGATGCGCAGCTTCGGTCGAGTTGGGAGCATTGCCGCGACATCGTGCTGACCGCCGAAACCGGCGGCTTCGACAATGTGCTGCTGCCCAGCGGCTATGCGCTCGGCATCGACACGACGGTATTTGCCAGCGCGATCGCGGTGCTGACGCGGCGCATCCGGCTGCTGCTGGCGGTGCGCGTCGGCGAGACGTGGCCACCGCAGCTGGCGCGGCAGATCGCAACGCTCGACCGGCTGTTGCAGGGCAGGCTGACGGTCAACATTATCTCGTCGGACATGCCGGGCGAGACGCTCGCCAGTGCCCCGCGCTATGCGCGGACGCTCGAGGTGATGCAGATCCTCAAACGCCTGCTCGGCGGCCAGCCGCTCGACCATCAGGGCGAGCATTACCGGATCATGCTGCCGCCGCCCGGCGTCACCACGCTGAGCGGCAAATGCCCGCCGCTGTATTTCGGCGGGCTCAGAGCCGATGCGCGCGAGGCGGCGGCACAGGGGTGCGATGTCTATCTGATGTGGCCCGATACGATGCCGGCGGTGCAGGCGATCCTCGACGACATGCGCGCTCGCGCCGCGGCGCACGGGCGCACGCTGAAGTTCGGCTACCGCGTCCATGTCGTCGTGCGCGAGACCGAAGCCGAGGCCCGCCGCGCTGCCGACCGGCTGCTGTCGCATCTCGACGCCGCGACCGGCGACGCGATCCGCGCCAAATCGCTCGATGCGGCAAGCGAAGGCGTGCGCCGCCAGGCCGAACTGCGCGATGCAGCGGGCAACGAGGGGTATGTCGAGGACAATCTGTGGACCGGCATCGGCCGGGCGCGCTCGGGGTGTGGTGCCGCGATCGTCGGTGACCCCGATCAGGTGCTGGCCAAGCTCAAGGCGTATCAGGCGATGGGGATCGAGGCGTTTATCCTGTCGGGGTATCCGCACGCCGCCGAGGCCGACCTGTTCGCGCGGCACGTGCTGCCGCGGATGACGCACGGGCCGCTCGCGCTTTGATCTATAAATCGGTCGCCATCGTCGGTGCAGGCTTTTCGGGCTCGCTGCTGGCGATCAATATTTTGCGCCATGCCGGGCCGCAGGCGACGCTGATCGAGCGGCGGGCGGTGTTCGGGCGCGGCACCGCCTATAGCGCGCCGCATCCATCGCACCTGCTCAACGTCCGCGCCGGGAATATGAGCGCGCTGAGTGATCGCCCGGCGCATTTCGCCGAATGGTGCAGCGCGCGCGGTCTCGGCGACGGCGGCAGCTTCGTGCAGCGCAAGCAATATGGCGAATATCTGGGCGAACTGCTCGAACGGTCGAGCGCGCGCGCCGGCGACCGGCTGGCACTGGTGCATGACGATGTTGTCGGTGCCGATGTCGGTGCCGACGCGGTCACGCTGCGATTTGCCAGCGCTGCGCCGCTGACGGTCGATGCGCTGGTCGTTGCGGTCGGCAACCTGCCGCCGCACAGTCCGCCGGGACTCGATCCCGAGGCATTGAGCGGTGACATCTACGCCCCCGACCCGTGGTCGCCGGACACTGTCGCGGGGTTGACCGCCGACGATACCGTGCTGCTGATCGGCACCGGCCTGACGATGGTCGATGTGGCGCTATCGCTCGATGCGGCGGGGTTTGGCGGCAAGATCGTCGCCATGTCGCGACGTGGCCTGCTGCCGCATCGCCACGCGCCGCCGACGCCGCCGGGCGGGCGCAACGAGAAACCGGCGACGGTGGCATCGGCACTGCTCCGCGAAATCCGCAGCCGTAGCGGCGCAATCGGCTGGCGTGCCGCCGTCGACGAGTTGCGGCCGTTCACGCAGGGGCTGTGGCTTTCGGCGAGCGAGGCCGAGCGCGCGCGTTTCCTGCGCCATCTGCGGCCGTGGTGGGACGTGCACCGGCACCGGCTGGCACCCGCTGTCGCCGATAAAATCGCCGCGATGGTTGCGCGCGGGCAGCTCGCGATCATGGGCGGCAAGCCGTCGGTGTTTACCGCCGATGCGAACGGCGTGAACGTCGGCTTTCGGCCGCGTGGCGGCGACGCGCTGGTGACGCAGCGGTTCCGGCGGATCGTCAATTGCACCGGGCCGCAGGGTGATCTCGCGCGCTCGACCGAGCCGCTGCTGCGCGGGTTGATTGCCGATGGCCATGCGCGCGCCGATCCGGCACGGCTGGGTCTCGATGTCGACAGCCAGTCGCGGCTGATCGGAGCGGACGGGCAGGCGCATCCCCGGCTGTTCGGGCTGGGCCCGATGACGCGCGGCGCGTTCTGGGAAATCGTCGCGGTGCCCGACATCCGCACGCAGGTCTGGACGGTGGCGCGGCGGCTGGCGCAGGCGCACTGGGTCGGCGGCGAGGGATTATAACGCGCCCTCGCCGCACGACCGGCGAAAGCTCAGCCGAACACCTCGGCGAAATGGGCAAGCATGGCGCGGTAGCTGCGACGGTCGGCGGGTTCGTTGTATTTGATCCCGGCCATCATCCGGCCGTCGGCCGAAAGGTTGGTGAAGCTGTGCACCGCGCCGGTGTACGCGATCGTCTGGCAGTCGGCACCAGCGGCCGCCATCTCGTCGAGGAACTCGCCGAGCACCTTGTGCGGGACCAGCGGATCTTCGGCACCGTGGCACACCAGCAGCTTGGCCTGCACTGCGCCAGGCGTGGCGGGCATCGGCGTGGTCAGATCGCCGTGGAAACTAACGATGGCGTGCAGCCCCGGCACCGTTGCGCGCGCCAGTTCGAGCGACACCGACCCGCCGAAGCAAAACCCGATCGCCGCAAGCCGCCCGTCGCAGCGCGGATGCGCCGCCAGCGCGTCGAGTGCTGCGCCGGCGCGGGTCACCGTCTTTGGCGGATCGGCACGGTACGCACCGAGCCATGTCATCCCCTCGGGGAAATCCTTGGGTACGGCACCTTCGCCGTAGACGTCGGCGGCAAGCGCGACAAAGCCGCAATCGGCGGCAATCCGCTCTGCCCAGCGCATCGTGTGTTCGCCGACTCCGCCGATGTCGGCAAAGATCGCCACGCCGGGGCGCTTGTCGGTGCCGGTCGGCAGCGCGATGCGGCCGCGGCAGGTCGCGCCGGGGGCGGGATAGTCGAATGCGTCGGTGGTCATGGCTGGTCTCCTTCCTGCTCGCTCTAACGGCTATGGCATTCGCACGACAAGATGCTAGCTTCGCCCAAGACGATAATGGAGACGCAGCGATGAGCGATGCCGTACCCAGTCCGATCGAGGCCGAACTCGGCCGTGCGCTGCCGGTGCGCAAAATCACGACCGCCGATTTGAAAGACGCGCTGCGCGCCGGCGTTGCCGATTTTCAGCTGATGCCGACGTATCTCGTACTGCTCGCCCTGATTTATCCGATCGTCGGGCTGGTGGCGGCGCGCGCGGCGCAGGGCGACGGCATCCTGCCGCTGATCTTCCCGCTGATTTCGGGGTTTGCGCTGGTTGGGCCGCTCGCCGCGGTCGGGCTGTACGAACTCAGCCGGCGGCGGCAGGCCGGCCTCGATACGCGCTGGACGCATGTGTTCGATGTGCTGAAATCGAACGGGCTCGGCACGATCGTCGTGCTTGGCGTGTTGTTGCTGGCGATCTTTACCGGCTGGTTGATTGCGGCACTCAGCATCAGCGATGCGATTTTCGGTGGACCTGTCGGCAACGGCATCGGCGATTTCCTGACGACGGTGCTCACCACGGCGGCGGGGTGGAAGCTGATCCTGATCGGCAACACGGTGGGCTTCGGATTTGCGGTGGTGACGCTGATGATTTCGGTGGTGTCGTTTCCGCTCGCGCTCGACCGCGGTGTCGGTATCGGCACGGCGCTGCAGACGTCGATCAAGGCCGTCACCACCAACCCCCGCACCATGGCGATCTGGGGGCTGATCGTCGCAGGGTCGCTCGTGCTCGGCGCGATTCCGTTCTTTGTCGGTCTGGCGGTCGTGATGCCGATCCTGGGGCATGCGACCTGGTATCTGTACAAGCGCGTGGTGGTGTGACACGCGGCCATTGATGCGCACCTATTTTCCGTTTTCGGCCATCGTCGGCCAGTCTGAAATGAAGCTCGCCCTGCTGATCGCCGCGGTCGACCCGTCGATCGGCGGGGTCATGGTGTTCGGCGACCGTGGCACCGGCAAATCGACCGCCGTGCGCGCGCTCGCAGCGTTGTTGCCGCCGATGAAAGTCGTGGCGGGGTGCCGGTTCAATTGCGATCCCGCCCGCCCGCCGGCGTGCCCCGACTGCATCGCCAAGGGTGGCCGCCGTAAAAGCGTCGCAGCGCCGGTGCCGTTCGTCGATCTGCCGCTCGGCGCGACCGAGGACCGCGTCGTCGGCGCGCTTGATCTCGAACGCGCGCTGACCAAGGGTGAAAAGCGTTTCGAACCGGGGCTGCTCGCCCGCGCCCACCGCGGTTTCCTGTACATCGACGAGGTCAATCTGCTCGAAGACAATATCGTCGACCTGCTGCTCGACGTGGCCGCGTCGGGCGAAAATGTCGTCGAGCGCGAAGGGCTTAGCGTTCGCCATGCGGCGCGGTTCGTGCTGGTCGGCAGCGGCAATCCGGAGGAGGGCGAACTGCGCCCGCAGTTGCTCGACCGCTTCGGGCTATCGGTCGAAGTGCGCACCCCCGACCGGCTTGGCGACCGCATCGAAGTGGTCAAACGCCGCGATGCCTATGAGCGCGACCCGGCCGCATTCATCGCGAAGTGGGCGGCGGAGGATGCGGCGGTCGTCGCCACGATCGAGGCAGCGCGGCGGCGGCTTCCCAATGTGATCGTCGATGACGCCGCGCTCGAGGCATCGTCGCGGCTGTGCATGGCGATCGGCGCGGATGGGTTGCGCGGCGAACTGACGATGATGCGCACTGCACGCGCGCTCGCCGCGCTCGACGGCGAGATGGCAGTCGCCGATGTGCAGATCGCTCAGGTGGCACCGATGGCGCTGCGCCACCGCCTGCGCCGCAACCCGCTCGACGATTCGGGCTCGACTGCACGGATCGAACGCGCGGTGGAGGAACTGTTCGCAGCATGAGCGCCGACGCGCCAGCGACCGGCCCTTGGGGGGATGCGCTGGCTGCCGCACAGCTGTTTGCGGTCGATCCGGCGGGGTTGCGCGGGATTGTGGTGCGCAGTGCGCCCGGCCCGGTGCGCGACCGCTGGTGCGCCTATCTGACCGCATTGCTCCCGGCCGACACCCCGCAGCGGCGGTTGCCGGCGCGCATCGACGACACGCGGCTGCTCGGCGGGCTCGATCTGGCGGCGACGCTCGGAGCCGATCGTCCGGTGGCGCGCATCGGTGTGCTGGCGGAGGCCGATGGCGGCGTGGTGACCGTGCCGATGGCCGAACGGCTGAGCGACGGCACGGCGGCGCGGCTGTCAATGGCGCTCGATGCGGGCGAGATCGCCGTCGAACGCGACGGGGTGGCGCTGCGCACGCCGGCACGAATCGGCATCGTCGCGCTCGATGAAGGGGTCAATGACGACGAGCGGCCGCCGAACGCGCTCGCCGAACGGTTGGCGTTTGCGTGCACGCTCGACGGGCTGAGCGTGCGCGCCTGTACGGCCCCCGATGCCGACGCCGCCGCGACCGGGGCGGCGCGCGCGCGGCTGGCGGGCGTGGCGTGTGCGCCCGAACTGCTCGCGATGCTGTGCACCACGGCAGTGGCGTTCGGCGTCGACTCGCTGCGCGGATCGCTGCTGGCGCTGGCGGCGGCGCGGGCGGCGGCGGCGCTCGGCGGGCGCGATGCGGTGATCGAGGACGACGTCGTGCTCGCCTGCCGCCTCGTTCTTGGACCGCGCGCCACACGGGTTCCGGCGCCGCCGGAGTCAGGCGATGCGCCGCCGCCCGAACCGCCGCCCGAGCCGCCCGAAAACGAGTCCGAAAGCCAGCCCGACGCGCCCGCCGATGCCCCCCCCGATCCGATCGACCTGACTGCGCTCACCGATATTGTGCTCGAGGCGACGCGCGCGGCGATCCCGGCCGATATTCTGGCGGCGCTGGCGGCGGGAACCAAGACCGGGCGCAACAGCGCGAGCGGCGGCGGCGCGGGGGCGATGCGGACATCGCTACGGCGCGGGCGACCGCTGGGCAGCCGCGCGGGCGATCCCGGCGGCGGCGCCCGACTGAACCTTGTCGAAACGCTGCGTACCGCGGCGCCGTGGCAGCGGTTACGCGGGCGTGCGGTGGGCGCGCGTGTCGAAGTACGGCGCGACGATTTCCGGATCCAGCGCTTTGCCGAGCGCGAGGAGACGACGACGATCTTCGCGGTCGATGCCAGCGGCTCGGCGGCGCTGGCGCGGCTCGCCGAAACCAAGGGCGCGGTCGAGCTTCTGCTTGCCGAGGCTTATGTCAAGCGCACGCAGGTCGCGTTGATCGCGTTTCGCGGGACCAACGCCGAGGTGCTGCTGCCGCCGACGCGCAGCCTGACGCGCGCCAAACGGTGCCTGACCGATCTTGCGGGTGGCGGTGGCACGCCGCTGGCGCTGGGGATCGAGACGGCACTGCTGCTGGCGCTGGCGGCAAAGGCGAAAGGGCGGACGCCGTTCGTCGTGCTGTTGACCGACGGGCGTGCCAATATTGCGCGCGACGGCAGCGCGACGCGCGGCGCGGCCGAAAGCGACGCGCTGGCTGCGGCGCGGCGGTTTCGCGCCGATGCAATCGCCGCCGCCTTTATCGATACCGCGCCGCGCCCGCGCCCCGAAGGTGCCGCCATCGCCGCCGCGATGGGCGCGCGCTATGCTCCGCTGCCGCTGCTCGATGCCGTCGGCATGCGCGACGTGGTCCGTGCGCTGGCATGAGTTACGCGCCGAACTGGGACACCGACGGTGCCGACTGGCCGAACCGCGCCGCGTCGTGCTTTGTTCAGGCGGGCGGCGTGCGGTTTCATGTGCAGGTGATGGGCGACGGGCCGGTGGTCCTGCTGCTTCACGGTGCCGGCGCGGCAACGCATAGCTGGCGCGATCTCGCGCCGCTGCTGGCGCAGGATTTCACCGTCGTTGCACCCGATCTGCCGGGGCATGGCTTCAGCAGCACGCCGCCATCGGCCGGGTTGACGCTGCCGGGGATGGCGACGTCGATTGCCGCCTTGCTCGCCGAACTGAAGGTCGCGCCTGCGGTTGTCGTCGGGCACTCGGCGGGTGCGGGCGTCATGGTCCGGATGGCGCTGGCAGGCACCAAGGCCGTGCCGCTGATCGCGCTCAACGGCGCGTTGCTGCCGTTTCCGGGCGTTGCCGCCAAGCTGTTTCCGGGGCTGGCCAAGCTGTTGTTCGCCAACCCGTTCGTGCCGTCGCTGGTGGCGGCGGGGATTCGCGGCGGCGGGCTGGTCGACAGGTTTCTCGAACGCACCGGATCGACGCTCGATGCGCGCGGCAGTGCGTTGTACGCGCGGCTGTTCGGCACCGCAGGGCATGTCGCGGGCATGATGGGGATGATGGCGAACTGGGATCTTGAAGCGCTTGAGCGTGATCTGCCCCGGCTACGGTCACCGCTGACGCTGGTTTACGGCGACCGCGACGGCACCGTGCCGCCCGAGGTATCGATCACCGTCGCGCGGCGCGTGGCAGGCGCAACGCTGATCGAGCAGCCGGGGCTCGGTCATCTTGCGCACGAGGAGCAGCCGGCGGCGGCGGCGCGCATCATCGCCGACGTCGCGCGCGGTGCCGGCAGCCCCGTTACCCCCGCCGCGGCATCCTGAACGGCAGCATCAGGCGCACGACCGGCGACGCGAACCGGTCGAGCGACAGGCTTTCGTGCACCGCGGTGCACGGTTCGCCGAACAGCTGCGTGGCGATCGCGCTGCGGGCGTAAAACGGCGAGTCTTCCCAGGTCTTCACCACCGTCGTCACCGCGCCCGCATCGGCGCGGGTGGCACGCGCCATGCGCCAGCGGCTGATCGGCAGCGATGCCGGCGGCGGTGCCTCGATATCGCGCACCGTACCGTCGGGCGCGATGCGCAGCGCCAGGGCGAAATCCGAACCGTCGCGGCGCGCGCCGTCGTACAGCACGACGGTATCGCGCGTCAGATGCGCCCGCGACCAATTCCAGTTGACGAAGCCATGCTCGAGCGCCTCGGTGCCGTGATTGGTGTCGAGATAGCCGTTGCCCGACCAGCGGACGCCCGGCTGCTCGAGCGCGACCTCGACGCGCGCGCGCGGGCTGATCGGTTGCCACGCATGCCGCGCCCGCGGATCGAGCGCGAACGACCGGTCGGCAAGCGCCTGCGGATACAGACGCACCTGCCCGCGCAGCCGGGACGGCAATGGTGCGGTGACTTCGTCGATGTCGATCACGAGGCAATCGCCGTCCCAGTGCATGGCGCTCGGGCCGATCGCCAGCGTCGTCGCATCGCGGTGAAGCGCGTCCCGCCCGCGCTCGGTCATCGCCCAGCGGTTGCCGCGCGGGCCGTAAAGCGCGACGTTGAGCGCCACGTGGTTCGCCGGGTCGCCGCGCCCGCTCCACGCATAATAGGGGGAGAACACGCTGCCGATGAACGCGATCAGCGTCAGGCCGAATTGCCCGTCATCGCTCAGCGCGTCGACATACCACCACCGGTAGCCTTGCGCGGCTACGGCGCCGTCGAAGCGCGGTCCGCCATCAACGCGCTCGCCGCCAGCCGCCCCGA
This sequence comes from Sphingomonadales bacterium, assembly GCA_038225475.1. GTDB lineage: Bacteria > Pseudomonadota > Alphaproteobacteria > Sphingomonadales > Sphingomonadaceae > Polymorphobacter_B. The sequence goes on along the minus strand of JBBRRA010000001.1, from coordinate 330,444 downwards.
CAGCGCCGCCATCGGCACCCCCGCGCCCGGATGCGTCGCGCCGCCGGCGAGATACAGTCCCGGAATCCGCGTGCGCGCCCCCGGCCGCAGAAACGACGCCATCCAGCCGTGGCTCGCCCGCCCGTACAGCGCGCCGCCCGTCGCCGGGAACAATCGGTCGAAATCCGCCGGCGTTGTCCGCACGCCCGTCCGCTGCGAAACCGTCAACCCGCACGCCGCCAGCCGGTTGAACATCGCGGTCTCGCATGCGTCGAGCTCCTCCCCAGAAAGCGCGTCGCCGGTGGCCGGCGCATTGACGATCATGTGCAGTCGTTCCGCGCTGCGCAAGTCCGGCATGATACTGCGATCGGGCGCGCAGATATAGACGCTTGGATCGGCCGGTAATCGCCCCGCCGCCAGCGCCTCGAACTCCGCGCGGTAGTCGTTGGAAAAGAACACGTTATGATGCGCCAGCGGAAAGCCTTGCGTCGGCGCATGCCCGGTCCAGGTCAGTGCTGACAGCGAGCGGGCGTGCGGCGGGGTCGCGCGCACCGCAGGCGCTGCGGGCTTGCCAAAGCACAGCGCGGCCAGCGCCGCCGGGTCGGCGTTGACGACAATCGCATCGGCCGCAAGACGTTCGCCCGAGCGCAGCACGACGGCGTCGATGCCGTGGCTCGCGACACCGATCTCGGCACATTCGGCGTTATATTCGAACGCGACGCCAAGCTCGCGCGCGCGGCGTTCGAGACCCAGTGCGAGCGCGTACATCCCGCCGTCCACCGCCCAGACGCCGCTGTTTTCGACATGCGCGATCAGCATCAGCGTGGCCGGCGCGGCAAACGGCGAGGCACCGCTATAGGTCGCATACCGCCCGAACAGCTGGCGCAGTCGCGGATCGTGGAAATAGCCGCCGAGCGCCTGCCATAGCGTCTCGAACGGTTTGATGCTGAGCAGATCCTGTGGGCGCGACGCGCCGATCCGTGCGGCAAGGCCCCACGGCGTCGTGCGCTGCCGCGTCATGAAATTGCCTTCGAGCGTGCGATAGGTGCGTGCCGCCTCGGCACAAAAACGCTCGAAACGGTGCGCCTCGGCAGCTCCGGCAAAATCGCCGATTGCGGCGGTCGATTGCGCGACGTCGGCAAACAGGTCGAGGCGCTGATCCGGCCCCCATGCATGGCGGGCGAGCGTGGCCACGGGCTGCAGCGTGACATAATCGGCAAACGCCGCGCCGCTCGCGTCGAACAGCGCCTCGAACACCCAGCGCATCGTGAACACCGTCGGCCCGGCGTCGATCGCCACGCCGCCGACCGTCAATTGGCGCATCTTGCCGCCCGGGGTTGCGGCGCGCTCGACCACGGTCACTGCATAGCCCTGCGCTGCCAAGCCGATCGCTGCCGACAGGCCACCGACTCCGGCCCCAATCACGATGACGCGCGTTGCCGCCAAACCCAAACCCCTGTTGTTACAGGTCCCGACATGCCGCCACCGCCCGCCGAAGTCGAGCGTCGCAGTGGCGCGCCTGCCCCCTCGACTTCGCCGGGGATCGGCGGCAATTGGGCGGACCGATAGGGGGCGAACCGAATGCAGCCGTGGCGCGAACGCTGGATCACTGTTCGCAATCGATGCCTGGGAAGCGCGCGCTTCCAACGCTTCGCCGCCGATTTCCCGCTGACCCGGTCGATTGCGCGGGCCCGCGCGCGCGGGCTGTTCGATATCGTCGCGGGGTTCGTCTATTCGCAGGTGGCCTTTGCGTGCGTCGAAGTGAAGCTGCTCGACAAGCTCGCCGATGGGCCGTTGCCTGCCGACGCCATCGCCGGGCAGATCGGCTTGCCGATCGACCGCACGCAGGTGTTGCTCAAGGCGGCCGCGTCGCTCGGGCTGGTCGAGGCGCTCGGCGGCGAGCGGTTTGCGCTGGGGGCCGCCGGGGCGGCGTTGCGCGGCAATCCGGGCGTCGCCGAGATGATCGTGCATCACCGTCATCTCTATGGTGATCTCGCCGATCCGGTCGCCTTGCTGCGGGCCCCGCGAGGCGGGGGCGCGCTTGCCGGTTACTGGCCGTACGCCGCCGCCGATTCGGCACGGGTAGCCGAATATTCGGCGCTGATGGCCGCGTCGCAGCCGATGCTCGCGGGGCAGATCATCGATGCCTATCCATTCGCGCGCCACCACCGCCTGCTCGACATCGCGGGTGGCGAGGGGGTGTTCGTCGAAACCGTCGCAGCGCGCGTGCCGGGGCTTGGCCTCGCGTTGTTCGATTTGCCCGCGGTCGCCGAGCGCGCCGCCGCCCGGCTCGGCGCGCGCGCCGCCGTGCATAGCGGCAGCTTCATCACCGACCCGCTGCCGACGGGCGCCGACCTGATCACGCTGGTCAGGGTGGCGCACGACCATGATGACGACGTCGTCATGGCGCTGCTGCGCAAGGTTCGCGGCGCCTTGCCGCCCGGCGGGGTGTGCCTGATCGCCGAGCCAATGGCGGGGACGCCGGGGGCGGAACCGATCGGCGCGGCGTATTTCGGATTCTATCTGCTGGCGATGGGAACGGGCCGTCCGCGCACCGCCGACGAACTGACCGCGATGCTGCGTGCGGCGGGTTTTGCCGGTGTCCGCCGCGTCCCGACGCGCACGCCGTTGATCGTTCAGGTGCTTGCCGCGACAGTCTGACTGTAAATCGCCATTGACATCGGAAAGCGTCAACCTAGACTGACACTATCGAGCGTCAAGCTGGGCTGACAGCTCGAAAGGCCGGAATCAACCGGCTGTTTCGGGGTAAGTTGATGGACACCACCGCAGTCGTTTTGGAGGCACCCGAGCAGCTCGCGCTCCGCCGCCTGAACCTGCGCGCCGTCGAGGCGGCCGACGTGGTTGTCGAAATCGATTTCAGCGGCATCAGCACCGGGACCGAGCGGCTATTGTACAGCGGCCGGATGCCGGCATTTCCGGGCATGGGCTATCCGCTGGTGCCCGGTTACGAATCGGTCGGTCACGTCGTCGATGCCGGTGCCGATGCCCGCGCGCAGCTTGGCCAGCGCGTCTTCGTGCCCGGCGCGAACTGCTATACCGACGCGCGCGGATTGTTCGGCGGTGCGGCGCGGCGGGTGATCGTCCCGGCAGCGCGTACCGTTCCGGTTGCCGAATCGCTCGGGCAGGAAGCCGTCCTGATTGCGCTCGCCGCGACCGCTTATCACGCGCTGATCGGCGGGCCGCTGCCCGACCTGATCGTCGGCCACGGTGTGCTCGGGCGCTTGCTCGCGCGGATCACGCTGGCGCTCGGCGGGGCTGCTCCGACGGTTTGGGAAACCAACGCGACCCGCAGCTCCGGAGCCGAGGGCTATGCGGTCATCCATCCCGATGCCGACGAGCGCCGCGACTACCGCGTTATTCAGGATGTCAGCGGCGATGCCGGGCTGCTCGACACATTGATTGGTCGATTGGCGTTTGGCGGCGAGATCGTCCTCGCCGGATTTTACGAAAACGCGCTCAGCTTCACTTTTCCGCCGGCGTTCATGCGCGAGGCGAAGTTCCGGATCGCCGCGCAGTGGCAACCCGCCGATCTCGTCGCAACGACTGCGCTGATCGACTCGGGCGCGCTGACGCTTGGCGGCCTCATTACCCACCAGTCGGCGGCCGAACACGCCGCAGCCGCCTATCCGGTGGCGTTCGGCGAGGCTGCTTGTCTGAAGATGATTCTCGATTGGAGCGGCTGCGCATGAGTTTGGATCTGCAAGCCCAAGACCTCCGCGACGAGGCGAGCATCGAGCCCGATGCCGTCCACACCGGCGAAGTCACCAAGGAAACGCAGATCATCGCGATCTACGGCAAGGGTGGCAGCGGCAAGTCGTTCGCGCTGTCGAACCTGTCGTACATGCTCGCGCAGCAGGGCAAGCGCGTGCTGCTGATCGGCTGTGACCCGAAGTCCGACACCACCTCGCTGCTGTTCGGCGGCAAAAGCTGCCCGACGATCATCGAGACCAGCGCCAAAAAGAAGCTGGCGGGCGAAGAAGTCCGGATCGAGGACGTCTGCTTCCAGCGCGACGGCGTGTTCGCGATGGAACTCGGCGGTCCCGAAGTCGGTCGCGGCTGCGGCGGGCGCGGCATCATCCACGGCTTCGAACTGCTCGAAAAGCTCGGCTTCCACGACTGGGGCTTCGACTATGTGCTCCTCGACTTCCTCGGCGACGTGGTCTGCGGCGGCTTCGGCCTGCCGATCGCGCGCGACATGTGCCAGAAGGTCATCGTCGTCGGCTCGAATGACCTGCAGTCGCTCTATGTCGCGAACAACGTCTGCAAGGCGGTCGAATATTTCCGCAAGATGGGCGGCAATGTCGGCGTCGCCGGCATCCTGATCAACAAAGACGACGGCTCGGGCGAAGCGCAGGCGTTCGCCGAAGCGGTCGGCATCCCGGTGCTGATCTCGATCCCGGCGAACGAGGATATCCGCAAGAAATCTGCCAACTATCAGATCATCGGCATGCCCGGCGGGCAGTGGGCGCCGCTATTCGAGGAACTGGCGATCAACGTCGCCGAAGCGCCTCCGGTTCGCCCGACACCGCTGACCGGCGACGGCCTGCTCGGGCTGTTCAGCCCCGAGGAAACCGGCGCCAACGTGACGCTGCGCCCCGCCAGCCAGGCCGACATGCGCGGCGTCGCGTTCGTGCCCAAGGCCAGCCTCGAAGTGGTCTACGATGCTGTCTGAGGTGACCCCTCCAATCGAAGACGGCGGCTGCGCGAGCGGCGCGACGATGCTCGACGCCGCGAACAAAGCCGGCAAGTCGGAAATCCTCGCGCGCTATGCCGCCGACTATCCGAAGGGTCCGCACGACCAGCCGCAGAGCATGTGCCCGGCGTTCGGGTCGTTGCGCGTGGGCTTGCGGATGCGCCGCACCGCGACCGTGTTGTCGGGCAGCGCGTGCTGCGTTTACGGCCTGACGTTCACTTCGCACTTCTACGGCGCGCGCCGGTCGGTGGGCTATGTGCCGTTCAATTCGGAAACGCTGGTCACCGGCAAGCTGTTTGAGGACATTCGCGACGCGGTGTTCGAACTCGCCGACCCGGCGCTGTACGACACCATCGTTGTCACCAACCTGTGCGTACCGACCGCGAGCGGCGTGCCGCTGCAGCTGCTGCCCGCCGAAATCAATGGCGTCCGCATCATCGGTATCGACGTGCCGGGCTTCGGCGTGCCGACGCATGCCGAGGCAAAGGACGTGCTCGCAGGCGCGATGCTGGCCTATGCGCGCAAGGAGGCCGAGGCCGGTCCGGTCGCGGCACCGAAGTCGCGCTCCGACTTGCCCACCGTGACGCTGCTCGGCGAGATGTTTCCGGCCGACCCGGTGGGCATCGGCATGCTGCTCGCGCCGATGGGGCTTGCCGCCGGGCCAGTGGTGCCGACCCGCGAATGGCGTGAGCTTTATGCCGCGCTCGACTGTGCCGTCGTTGCGGCGATCCACCCCTTCTATACCGCCAGCGTCCGCGAGTTCGAAGCCGCCGGGCGCTCGGTCGTCGGTTCGGCCCCGGTCGGCCGCGACGGCACTGCCGCATGGCTCGACGCCATCGGTGCCGCATGCGGCATCGCGCAGGTGAAAATCGATGCCGCGAAGAACGCCGCGCTCCCCGCGATTACCGCTGCACTTGCCGCCAAGCCGATCAAGGGCCGTATCACCGTCTCCGGTTATGAAGGCTCCGAGCTGCTCGTCGCGCGGCTGCTCGTCGAAAGCGGCGCGGACGTCCAGTATGTCGGCACCGCTGCACCGCGCACCCGCTGGTCCGAACCCGACCGCGAATGGCTCGAAGCGCACGGCGTGCCGGTGCAATATCGCGCCAGCCTGGCCGATGATCTTGCCGCAGTCGATGCGTTCAAGCCCGACCTCGCAATCGGCACCACGCCGGTTGTCCAGCATGCCAAGGAACGCTCGATCCCGGCGCTGTATTTCACCAATCTGATCTCAGCGCGTCCGTTGATGGGCCCGGCAGGCGCGGGCAGCCTCGCCACCGTCATCAATGCAGCACTCGCCAACCAGGCGCGCTTCGACAAGATGAGCGCCTTTTTCGAAGGCGTCGGCAGCGGGGATACCGCCGGAGTCTGGGAGAAAACCCCCGTCGCCCGCCCCGAGTTCAAGGCCAAGCTCGCCGCCAAGCGGATCGCTGCTGCCAAGGCTGAGGAGGCAATCGGCGTATGACGCTGGTGCTCGATCATGACCGGGCCGGCGGCTATTGGGGCGCGGTCTATGCGTTCACCGCGATCAAGGGCTTGCAGGTCATCATCGACGGCCCGGTCGGCTGCGAGAACCTGCCAGTGACGTCGGTGCTGCACTATACCGACGCGCTGCCGCCGCACGAATTGCCGATCGTCGTCACCGGCCTCGGCGAACAGGAACTCGGCCGCGACGGCACCGAGGGCGCGATGAAGCGCGCGTGGAAGACGCTCGATCCCGACTTGCCCGCCGTGGTTGTCACCGGGTCGATCGCCGAAATGATCGGCGGCGGCGTGACGCCTGAGGGCACCAACATCGCGCGCTTCCTGCCGCGCACCATCGACGAGGACCAATGGCAGGCGGGCGACCGCGCGCTGACGTGGCTGTGGACGCAATATGGGGTGAAGAAAGTCCCCGCACTGCGCCCGCGCAAGGACGGCGCCAAGCCCAAGGTCAACATCATCGGGCCGATGTACGGCTGTTTCAATCTTGCATCCGACCTCGCCGAGATCCGCCGCCTAATCGAAGGCATCGGTGCCGAAGTCGGCATGGTGTTCCCGCTCGGGTCGCACCTCGCCGACGTCAAGCGGTTGGCCGAGGCCGAAGTCAACGTCTGCATGTACCGCGAATTCGGCCGTGGGCTGTGCGAGACACTCGAGCGCCCCTATCTGCAGGCCCCGATCGGGCTTGAGTCGACGACGCTGTTCCTGCGCAAGCTCGCCGAACTGACCGGGCTCGATGCCGAGCCGTTCATCGACCGGGAAAAGCACACGACGATCAAGCCGCTGTGGGACCTGTGGCGCTCGGTGACGCAGGACTTTTTCGGTACTGCGTCGTTCGCGGTCGTCGCGACCGAAACCTATGCGCGCGGGCTTCGCAGCTTCCTCGAAAACGACCTCGGGTTGCCGTGCACGTTCAGCTTCAGCCGCACCGCAGGCGTCAAGCCCGACAATGCTGCGGTCCGCGAGGCGATCCGCACCAAGCCGCCGCTGGTGCTGTTCGGCAGCTACAACGAACGCATGTACATGGCCGAGCTCGGCGCGCGCGCGATCTATGTGCCCGCCAGCTTCCCCGGGGCCGTCATCCGCCGCCACCCCGGCACGCCGTTCATGGGCTATTCGGGCGCAACATATCTGGTTCAGGAAGTCTGCAACGCGCTGTTCGACGCGCTGTTCAGCATCCTGCCGCTCAGCACCCAAATGGACGCCGCTGACGCGACGCCGGCGCGCATCCACCGCGAGCTTGCTTGGGACAGCGACGCCAAGGCCGATCTTGATGCGCTGATCGAAGCGCAGCCGGTGCTCGTGCGAATTTCCGCCGCCAAGCGGTTGCGCGATGCTGCCGAGCGCAGCGCGCGCAGCGCGGGCGAAACCACCGTTACCGCGACCCGAGTGGCCTATGCCGCACGGCTCGAGGCGCAGGCCGCATGAGTGTGGCTACAGTCTTTGCGCAGGCCCGCGGGCCTGCCTCACCAGTCTTCGCGGCGGTTGTCGCTGCGTGGAACTCCGCCAGGGCGTCTCGGCGTCTCAATCATCGGGCGGGCATCAAGGAGGCGATAACATGACAGAAGAGGACAGCAGGATCGGCGTGCGAACCTACCTGACCGATCAGGAAGCACGCGAGTTCCACAAAGGCTTCATAATCAGCATGGCGTTTTTCGTGGCCGTCGCATTGCTCGCGCACTACCTCGTTTGGGAATGGCGTCCGTGGTTCCCCGGCACGCCTGGCTATGAGCGTACCAAGATCTCGATGGTAACGCCGTCATCCGCCGACGCTCCGGCGCAGAACAGCTAGAAAGGGCTTAGCATGCATAAAGTATGGCAGAGGTACGACCCGCAACGTCTGATGCCGGCGCTGGCGATTTTCCTCTTTGTGCTGGCAATTTTGATTCACTTCATCTTGCTCAGTTCGGACCGCTACAATTGGCTCGATGGCCCCAAGGCCGCAGCGCCGACGGTAACTGCGCAGGCCAACCCGGCAGCGGCAACGCCTGCACCGATGGCGCCGGCGGCACAGTAACGACGACCTACGAGTAAGCGCGGGCGGGCGGGTAATCAGGTCCACTGGTTCCCGTCCGCCGCTTCAACCCCCACCAGGGGGCAGCCGGTCGCGCAATTGCGGCACGGACAGCCGAAGGACAGGCAAATGGCGCTGTTGAGTTTTGAACGGAAATACCGCGTGCGCGGCGGCACGCTGATCGGCGGGGACATGTTCGACTTTTGGGTCGGACCATTCTACGTCGGTTTCTTCGGCGTCACGACGGCGTTCTTCGCGATCCTTGGGACCGCGCTGATCTTTTACGGCGCAGCGATCGGTCCGACATGGAACCCGTGGCTGATCTCGATCGCGCCGCCCGACCTCAAATATGGTCTCGGTTTTGCGCCGCTGCGCGAAGGCGGCATCTGGCAGATCGTGACGATTTGCGCAGTCGGTTCGTTCGCATCGTGGGCGCTGCGCGAAGTCGAAATCTGCCGTAAACTCGGTATCGGCTACCATGTGCCGTTTGCTTTTGCGGTGGCGATCTTCGCCTATGTCAGCCTTGTGGTGATCCGCCCGATGTTGCTCGGTGCCTGGGGCTTCGGCTTCCCGTACGGCATCTTCAGCCATCTCGATTGGGTGTCGAACACCGGCTATCAATATCTGCATTTCCATTACAACCCCGCGCACATGCTGGCGGTGACGTTCTTCTTCACCACGACGCTGGCGCTTGCGCTGCATGGGTCGCTGGTGCTGTCGGCGACCAATCCGGGCCGCGGCAAGGTCGTCAAGACGCCCGAGCATGAGGACACGTTCTTCCGCGACCTGATCGGTTATTCGGTCGGGACGCTGGGGATCCACCGCGTCGGGCTGTTCCTCGCGCTGTCGGCCGGGTTCTGGAGTGCGATCTGCATCATCATCAGCGGGCCGTTCTGGTCGCGTGGCTGGCCGGAATGGTGGAGCTGGTGGCTCGACCTGCCGATCTGGCGTCAATAGGGGGATAGACGATGGGCTATCAGAATATCTTCACCCAGGTTCAGGTCCGCGCTGCCCCCGACATGGGCGTGCCGATGGCGCCCGGCAGCTGGTCGCGTGACGGCAAGCCGTTCTTCAGCTGGCTGATGGGCAAGATCGGCGAGGCGCAGATCGGCCCGTTTTATCTCGGCCGCCTCGGTCTCGCGTCGCTCGTGCTCGGCTTTATAGCGTTCGAGATTATCGGCCTCAACATGTGGGCATCGGTCAACTGGAACCCGATCCAGTTCGCCCGGCAACTGCCGTGGCTGGCGCTCGAGCCGCCGTCGCCGAAGTGGGGCTTTACGCTGATCCCGCCGCTCGCCGAAGGCGGCTGGTGGATCATGGCGGGGTTCTGCATGACGACGTCGCTGATCCTGTGGAATGTTCGCATCTATGTTCGCGCCAAGGCGCTTGGCCTCGGCACGCATACCGCCTGGGCGTTTGCCAGCGCGCTGTGGTTGATGCTGGTCCTAGGCTTCATCCGGCCGATGATGATGGGCAGCTGGTCGGAGGCGGTGCCGTTCGGCATCTTCCCGCACCTCGACTGGACCGCAGCATTTTCGATCCGCTACGGTAATTTGTTCTACAACCCGTTCCACTGCCTTTCGATCGTCTTCCTGTACGGATCGACGCTGCTGTTCGCGATGCACGGCGCGACGATCCTTGCCGTCGGGCGCTACGGCGGCGAGCGCGAGATTGAGCAGATTACCAACCGCGGCACTGCGTCAGAACGCGCTGCGCTGTTCTGGCGCTGGACAATGGGCTTCAACGCCACGATGGAATCGATCCATCGCTGGGCGTGGTGGTTCGCGGTGCTGACGACGCTGACCGGTGGCATCGGCATCCTTCTGACCGGCACAGTGGTCGATAACTGGTATCTGTGGGCGCAGGATCATGGCTATGCTCCGTCCTACCCCAGCACCGGCGTGATTGATCCGGCAACGCTTCCGGGGGTAGTGAAATGAACAGGCTTGCTTTGATAACCGCCGCCACCGGTGCCGTGCTGCTGCTGAGCGGCTGCGAGGTGCCGGTACATACCACCGAACAGACGGGGTATCGCGGCACCGGGGCGCAACAGGTCATCCGCACCAGCCTCGAGGCGAAGCTGCGCGCCAACAACGTCGTGCCCGCGCCGCCGTATGATTTGCCGAAAGACGAAGGCGGACCGCGCGCGGCGACCGAGTATCAAAACGTCAAGGTGCTCGGCGACCTGAGCACCGACGAGTTCAACTATACCATGGCGGCGATTACCGCGTGGATCGCGCCGCCCGAGCAGGGCTGCAACTACTGCCACAACCCTGAAAACATGGCGTCCGACGCGGTGTATACCAAGGTCGTCGCGCGCCGGATGTTGCAGATGACGCGCAACATCAACACCAACTGGACAAGCCACGTCCAGAATGTCGGCGTCACCTGCTACACCTGCCACCGCGGCAATGCGGTGCCGAAATATGTCTGGAGCGAGACGCCCAACCGCTTTGCACCGGTGCGCTCGATCACGGGCGCGAAGCACGGCCAGAACACGCCGGGCCAGAACAGCGTTGCGCTCGCCTCGCTGCCCTATGATCCGTTCACGCCGTACCTGCTCAAGGCGAACGAAATCCGCCTGCAGGGCGTCAGCGCCGACCGCGACGGCACGCACCGCGTGCCGATCGCCAGCGCCGAGGGCACCTATGGCCTGATGATGCACATGTCGAACTCGCTCGGCGTCAACTGCAGCTATTGCCACAACGCCAACAACTTCCAGAACTGGTCGGGCAGCCGCCCGCAGCGCGCGGTGGCGTGGTACGGCATCCGCATGGTGCGTGACATCAACAACACCTATATCAACAGCGTCCGGTACATCATGCCGGCGAACCGCATCGGACCGATGGGCGATGCGTACAAGACCAACTGCTCGACCTGCCACCAGGGCGTCTACAAGCCGCTGTACGGCGTGCCGATGCTCAACGACTACCCCGGCCTGCGCGGGCCGCACCCGGCGGTGCCGGCGACTGCCACCGCAGTGCCGCCGCCGCCGCCCGTCAAGACCGCCGCCGCCGCGACGCAAGTCGCCGGCTAGCCCCGGCGCTGCCCCTTCCGCACCCGGCGGGAGGGGCCGTCGCGCATCCCGATGCTGCTGTTCCGCATTCTGCTTACCGGCCATGTCGTCGCCGGGCTGGTCGCGCTGCTCAGCTTCTGGGCGCCGGTCGTCCTCCGCAAGGGCAGCGCGCAGCACCGCCGCTGGGGCCGCGTGTTCGCCACAGCATTGATCGTCGCGGGCAGCCTCGCGATCGGCATGAGCCTGTGCACACTCGCCGATCCGGTCGGCACGCACCCCACCGCGACCAGCAGCGCCGCCGACCTTGCGCTGTACCGCGGGCTATTCGGCTGGATGATGCTGTTCCTCGGCATCCTGACGATCGCGATGGCGCGCCACGGGTTGCTCAGCGTCCGCAATGCGCGCGCGCATGACCGCCACCGCCGGGCGAGCAGCATCGCGCTGCAGGTCGCGGTGCTGGCGTCGGCGGCGAAGTGCGGCTGGACCGGGTTCCGGATCGGGCAGCCGCTGATGATCGGCGTTGCGGTGGTCGGGTCGATCACTGCGCTGATCTATCTGCGCTTCATGCTGCAGCGGTCACCGCCGCGCGGCGCGTATCTGCAACAGCATCTGCGCGCGTTCATCGGCGCGGGGATTTCGGCGTATACCGCGTTCCTTGCGGTCGGGCTGCTGCGCCTGATGCCCGCGCATGTGTTCAACCCGCTGCTGTGGACGGTGCCGAGCATCGTCGGCATCGGGCTGATCGTCTATCATCAGGTTCGCCCCCGAGCTATGCAAAGTTGATGAAGTTGATGACACGTCGGGGGGCGCAGCACCCCCCGCGCGCGCATTAACCGCCGCGCGAGCGCGCCCCGAACACCGCAAAGCCGTCATCGCCGGGCGCGCGCCGACCGGGCACCCACGGGTGCGGCATCCCGTCGGCGTGCGGATGCGGCGCGGGCAGCGGCGCGTCGCGCGCGGCGAAATCCGCAGCGGTCATCGTGCGCATGTTGGCGTCGGTCGATTTGGGGTAGGGGCCGGGCATGCTGGTCTCCTGTGCAAGGCCGCCAACCCTAGTATCACGCTCCCGAAAAGTCAATGTTTATCGCCAAAACGGTTAGCTGACGACCTGCGCCACGGTCAGCGTCCCCGCCGGCGTCGGCGCGATCAGGTCGGCGGCAGGCACCCTACCGCCCAGCCAGTCCGCCCAACGGTCGCGCGGCATCAGGACGATCTGGCGCGAATGATAGGGCGCGATGTCGGGGCCGGGCGCGCAGGTCAGCATCGTCCACGCCTCGCCGGTCATGCCCTTGCCGAAATCCGCGCCGCCGCGCCACAGCCCGGCGACGGCGAACAGCCCGGGGGCGGCGCGCGCGCCCGGCGCGCCGGTCCACGCAGGCGCAGCGGTGTCGGCGAGCGTGAACAGCCACTTGTCCTTGCGCTTCGCCCCCGGCGCGGCGTCGGTGAATTCGTAAAAGCCGTCGAGCGGGATCAGGCAGCGCCCGCCGCCGCCGCGCCCGAAGTCCGCCCCCTCGAAGCGCCGCCCCTCGCTGCGGAAGTTATAGACCGGCTTGCCCGGCCCCCGCGCGGACGCGGGCCCGAGCCAGCTCCACCGCCGCTGCACCATCTCGACCGCGTCGTCCGCGGCGCGGACGATGACGGTGGTGTCGGTGATTCGGATACTCGGCGCCTCGCCCAGATTGGGCAGCCCCTCCGGAAAGCGCAGCGGAATCTTCAGCTGGCTGAAATCCTCGCGCATCAGGCCGAGGGCGGTACGACGGGCAGCTTCGTTGCACATGGCGGGGCGGGCACCGGTTTAGCGTTTGCTAAACCGTGCCTTTAGCCCCGCCCGGCCGGCGCGGCCAGCAGCCGCGTCCGACGGCGCGGCTGTGCCGCGACGCGACCCACGTTACACTAGCGAGCAGCCGCCCGGATTTTTGATAGATATTTGTCGAATTCCTCTAAAAGCAAAAGTAAATTATCTACGCGGTCAAAATCGAACTTTGGGTTTAGATCAGCGCCTAAGCTATGTTTTATAGACCTATGCGCTACATCTCCTCGCATTTTGCCCAGATCCGACAGTTCTGCAAGCAGTAAGGGATCAATTACGGACGGAGAAATTCCTAATGGAACAAACATCAACAAAACGTTTTTCTCTTTAATGCCGTTATTGATCTCTTTAATCTGAGCATAAAGTGCGGAAACACATTTTTTCCACGATGCTTCCAGCAGATAGGTGTCATTCCAAGCGGACACCTTTCCTGGCGGCGATGCGTGATTTCTTTCGGAGAACCCAAGGATACCGAGCGATGAGACAGACACCTTCTGCCGAAGTCGATAAGCCTCGTCACATGTCGTTAGTAAATCGAGTGCTCTATCTTCAAGATAACCCTCTAGCTCCGCATGTACAAACAAACGGTAAGCTAAGGTGTTTAAACTTTCGCTGGCGGTAGGGCTGACTAAAGCCCAATCCTTTTGTATCGGAAATAGTCTCTTACGTAATAAGGCATCTTGTGAACACAACTGCCGAAAACGGACAGATGGCATGACCTAATACTCGATCCGTACAGACTTATTCTCACCCTCAATCAATGTTGGAACTTTTAGGTTATTTACGCCCTCTTCTATAAGCGCCTCACCCCATATTCTCAGGCGATCAAAAGTGTGAGGAATTCCCGCGGTGTCAGATCCTACTGCTTCTTGAAATTCTTGGGTCTCGACCACGCGCTTATAAGCGCCTCGTATATGCTCCGCTCGTTCAAGCATCGCGACCGTAACGTCGTCTTTGGCAGCGTAAAAGGCGAGGGCGTCAAAGATCGATCTATTAAACAACTGAGAATAAGCGCGACGCGCAACCTCACGCTCGCCAAAAACCTCAAAAAGGCACTCCGCAGCCTTGTCGAAAGCTATGCAAAGCGCCGCTACTTGTCCTTCATTCTCAGACCATGTTCTATTAAAATAGATACAGGAATCGTCGATGAATTCTTTCATTCTACCAGTATAACGATTCAGTCTTGTTTGAAAAGCAATGAATCTAACAAGCAATTCTGTATCGCGCATACGCGCATCAGCATCTTTAATGCCTAGCAATTTATGAATATATCCCGATCGAGACGCATACTGATCGACATAATCAAGAAACGGCCCCGGTGTTACGGCTTGCCTTAGTTCCTGCGGCGATAAATTTCAAACTCCCAGTATTCAGACGCTGAAAAACTAAGTGCAAAAAACCAATACTTGGCCAATTGCGAATAACAATCGCCCTAATTGTGTGTGAGCCAAAGGATGTTGCGTAGGACTCAAGTCCTGGGCTTGCCCGAAGACGTTTTAGACCAACCCCTTTGAGGTCATCTAAGATTTCTAGACCAGATAACGAAAATGAATTATTTTTGGAGTCCTTCATAATCCCAGCGTACTGCGCCAGGCTAACCAAACGTTGCTTACCGTCTAGGATCAAATACGTACCACGCTGCTGCTTTCTCTCAGCAAGAACAATTTGCGGGATTGGAAGTCCTAAAATCACAGACTCAATAAATCGACTTTTCGCTTGGCGTGTCCACGCGTCTCTACGTTGAAACTGGGGGCTAATATCGATATTTTTACGTTCAATTTGGTTAAGAAGGGTGTCAACCGTCCAATCCGTCCCCCAAAGTACGGCTTGGGAAAACGAATTCTGATTCAGCTCGCTATAATCTCCGAGATCATCGTCCTCGGCGAATTCAACGTCTTCATTAGGGGCCTTTAAATCCGCCATGTGTATCCCCCTCAAAATCGACGCCGTGCGCTAGACGTCTCTGATACACTATGTATGCTCTAACAACCCCCGCAAATACCCCCCCGTCCAGCTCCGCTCGCACTTCGCCACCGTCTCCGGCGTCCCCGTCGCGACGATCTCCCCCCCCTTGTCGCCGCCGTCGGGCCCGAGGTCGATGACCCAGTCGGCGGTCTTGATGACCTCCAGATTGTGTTCGATGACGACGACGGTGTTGCCCTGCTCGACGAGGGCGTGGAGGACTTCGAGGAGCTTGCGGACGTCCTCGAAGTGGAGGCCGGTGGTCGGTTCGTCGAGGATGTAGAGCGTCTGGCCGGTGGCGCGGCGGGCGAGTTCCTTGGCGAGCTTGACGCGCTGCGCCTCGCCGCCGCTGAGCGTCGTCGCCTGCTGCCCGACCTGGACGTAGCCGAGGCCGACCTCCTGCAGCATCGCGAGCTTGTCGCGGATCGGCGGGACTGCCTTGAAGAACTCGACCCCGTCCTCGACCGTCATGTCGAGGACATCGGCGATCGACTTGCCCTTGAACTTCACCTCGAGCGTCTCGCGGTTGTAGCGCTTGCCGTGGCAGACGTCGCATTCGACGTAGACGTCGGGGAGGAAGTGCATCTCGATCTTGATCAGCCCGTCGCCGGTGCACGCCTCGCACCGCCCGCCCTTGACGTTGAAGCTGAACCGCCCGGGCTTGTAGCCGCGGGCGAGGCTTTCGGGCAGGCCGGCGAACCAGTCGCGGATGTTGGTGAAGGCCCCGGTGTAGGTCGCCGGATTGGAGCGCGGGGTGCGGCCGATCGGCGACTGGTCGATGTCGATGACCTTGTCGAGATATTGCAGCCCGGTGACCTCGTCGTGCGCGCCCGCCAGCATGCGCGCGCCGTTGAGCGTGCGTGCCGCGCTGGCGAACAGCGTGTCGATGGTGAAGGTCGACTTGCCGCTGCCGCTGACGCCGGTGATGCAGGTAAAGGTGCCGAGCGGGATCGACGCGCTGACATTGCGCAGGTTGTTGGCGCGCGCGTTCTTGACGGTCAGCTTTTTGCCGTTGCCCTTGCGGCGCTTGGGCGGCACGGGCACGGCGCGGCGGCCCGACAGGTAATCGCCGGTGACGCTGCCCGGCGTGGCGATGATGTCGGCGACCGAGCCCTGCGCCACCACCGCGCCGCCGTGGATGCCGGCGCCCGGCCCCATGTCGACGACATAATCGGCGGCGCGGATCGCGTCCTCGTCATGCTCGACCACCAGCACGGTGTTGCCGAGGTCGCGCAGGCGCTTGAGCGTAACGAGCAGCCGGTCGTTGTCGCGCTGGTGCAGCCCGATGCTCGGCTCGTCAAGGACGTACAGCACGCCCGACAGGCCGCTACCGATCTGACTGGCGAGGCGGATGCGCTGGCTCTCGCCGCCGCTCAGCGTTGCCGATTTGCGGTCGAGGTTGAGATATTCGAGCCCGACATTGTTGAGGAAGCCGAGCCGCTCGACGATCTCCTTGAGCACGCGCTCGCCGATCTGGCGTTCCTTCGGTGTCAGCTTGTCGGCGAGCTTGACCGCCCATTGGTACGCCTGGGAGACCGGGCGGCGGACGGCGTCGGCGATGCTTTCGCCGGCGATCTTGACGCTGAGCGCTTCGGGTTTGAGGCGGGCACCGTGGCAGACCTCGCACGGCGCGCTCGACTGGTAGCGCGACAGCTCCTCGCGCATCCACGCGCTCTCGGTGGCGCGGAAGCGCTTGTCGAGGTTGGCGACGACGCCTTCGAACGGCTTGGTGACCTCGTACGCCTTGCGCCCGTCCTCGAAGCGCAGCGCGATCGCGCGGCTGCCGGTGCCGGTCAGCACGGCGGCCTGCTGTTCGGCGGTCAGATCCTTCCACGGGGTTTTGAGCGTGAAATCATAGGCGCGCGCGACACTGGCGAGCACTTGCATATAATAGGGTGACGGCGGCTGCGACTTTGCCCACGGCATCACCGCGCCCTGCGCGATCGACAGCGCGGCATTGGGGACGATCAGCTCGGGATCGAAGTACAGTTTTTCGCCCAAGCCGTCGCACGACGGGCAAGCGCCCTGCGGCGCGTTGAAGCTGAACAGTCGCGGCTCGATTTCGGCGATGGTGAAGCCGCTGACCGGGCAGGCGAACTTTTCGGAGAAGGTGATCGGGTCGGTGCCGCCGTCGGCGAACTCGACAACGGCAAGGCCGTCGGCGAGCTTGAGCGCCTGCTCGAAACTTTCCGCGAGCCGCGCGCCGACATCGTCGCGAACGACGATGCGGTCGACCACCACGTCGATGTCGTGCTTGTATTTCTTGTCGAGCGCCGGGGCCTCGTCGATCTCGTACAGCGTGCCGTCGATCTTGACGCGGCTATAGCCGTCCTTTTGCAGCTGGCCGAGTTCCTTGCGGTATTCGCCCTTGCGACCGCGGACGATCGGCGCGAGCAGCAGCAGCCGCGTGCCCTCGGGCAGCGCCAGCACGCGGTCGACCATCTGGCTGACGGTCTGCGCGGTGATCGGCAGCCCGGTCGCCGGGCTGTACGGCACGCCGACGCGCGCCCACAGCAGCCGCATATAGTCGTAAATCTCGGTGACCGTGCCGACGGTCGAACGCGGGTTCTTGCTGGTGGTCTTCTGCTCGATGCTGATCGCGGGGCTAAGCCCTTCGATATGGTCGACATCGGGCTTTTGCATCAGCTCGAGGAACTGGCGCGCATAGGCCGACAGCGATTCGACATAGCGCCGCTGCCCTTCGGCATAGATGGTGTCGAACGCAAGGCTCGACTTGCCCGAGCCGCTAAGACCAGTAATGACAACGAGTTGGTCGCGCGGCAGGTCGATATCGACGTTCTTGAGATTATGCTCGCGCGCGCCGCGCACCTGAATATGGGTCAGCATAGCGGAGGTTTGTTCCAGATTTGTTCGCATCGCGCAAGGGTGCGCGCGCCCGATGCCCTAAGCTAGGGCTTCGCGCCCGGTGCGACAACCGGCGGAACCGCCGCAGCGCGCGGCGCGTCTGATCGGACAAGGAGACCGATGATGACCGATGCCCGCCCGCTCGCCGCCGAAACCACGCCGCCGCAGCCCGCCACGCGCGAGGCGCATGACGCGCACGACAAGCCGGTGTTGAAAACCGACCCGTCGCACGCCGATGCGAAGCTCGACATCGAGCTCGATGAAAGTTTCCCCGCAAGCGACCCGGCGTCGAACACGCAGCCGGGGCGCGGGAGCGACCCGGCCCCGTCGACGGGGTACAAGGGGTCGTAGTCGCCGTTCAGCGGACTATTGCGGCGTCCCGGGCAGCGGCGCGTCGCCCGGCGGTAGCGGCATGTCGCCGGCGCGGTGTTCGCGCATCGCGGCCATGCCGGCCTTGAGCTCGTCGGGCGTCAGAAAGCCGTCATGGTTGGTATCCATGCGGTCGAAGCCCTTTTCCTTGCGCCCGCCCGCCAGCCACTCGGCCTTGCTCCAGCGGCCGTCGTGATCGGTGTCCATGTCCTTGAGTTTCATCCGCATCGCGACCGGATCGGGCATCACTGCCGGCGTGACTGCGGCGTCGGGTGACGGCGGTGCGGCGAACGCCACCGCAGCCCCGGCAAATGCGACCATCGCAAAAGCCGCGACCGCACCGGTCAGGATAATCGCGGCGGTGGCAAGCAGATAGCGGCGGATCATGATACTCTCCCGGTACAACGCTATGGCAATTACGGGGAGCGCGCGCCGTTTCACTCGCGCCGCACCGCGCCGATGAGTTCTTCGGTAATCGGATAGTCGCAGTCCGTCGGGATCGTCAGCCACGGCGCGCCGTCGCGCATGACGATTTCGGGCTGGATCAGCGTGATCGGCAGCTCGGCCAAGCGCGCCAGCAAGCTTGCCAGCGACGGATATTGCGCCAGCCGTTCAAGGTTGCGCCGCGTCGGGAACAGCAGCGAGATTTCGCTGCGTTTGGCGCGCGCCACCGCGTCGCCGGCGGTCAACCAATGCGCGGCGACCGCCTCGCGGCCATCGGGCGTAACCGTTTCGCCCGGCGGCAGTTCGGCGATATAGAATAATGTATCAAAATGCCGCGCCAGCTTGGCGGCGGCGGGGGGCACCCAGCGGGTAAACGGCGTCAGCCGCGCGGTATCGATCCGATGCCCGGCGGCGCGCAGGAAGTCGCCATAGGACAGCGTATCGGCATTGAGCTGCGCGCGCCACGCCGCGCGGTCGTTCGCGGCCAGCGGCGGGCCGTCGCTGAGCACGACATCGGCCTCCTCGAAACTTTCGCGCGCGGCGGCAACGCGCGCGGCGGCGTCGGTCGGGTCGAGCCCCGCCGTGCCGATCGCCAGCGCCGCGTCGGCGGCGACGGCATGGTCGCCGGGATCGACACGGCCGCCGGGGAACACCATCGCGCCCCCGGCAAACGCTGTCGCGGCCGCGCGTTCGACCAGCAGCAGTTCGGGGACGCCGCCGGTGTCGCGCATCAGCACGACGGTGGCGGCGGCAATGGCAGCTTCGGATTTGCTCTCGGTCATCGATGCACTGTAGCCTGCGTTGGAAATTGGGGAAGCCGCGATGGGTCCGGTCGAAATCATCGGCGTGGCGAGCAGCCTGAGCCTGCTCGCGGGCTGGCGGCTTTACGCCTGTGTGCTGGCGACGGGGCTGGCGATGCACTTCGGCATCCTGACACCGCCGGTGCATCTGAGCGGGCTCGCGGCGCTGGCGAGTTGGTGGGTGATCGGCGCGGCCGGGCTGGGCTTTGTCGCCGAGTTCTTCGCCGACAAGATCGCGTGGGTCGACAGCATCTGGGATGCCGTTCACACCTTCATCCGCCCGGTCGGCGGCGCGTTGCTGGCGCTTGCGGTGGTCGATCCCGGCTCGACCAGCCTTGCGGTGGTGACGCTGCTGCTCGGTGGCAGCGCGGCACTTGCGTCGCACGGGGCCAAAGCCGGCGGCCGCGCCGTGCTCAATGCCAGTCCCGAGCCGGTGTCGAACGTCATCGCATCGACCGTCGAGGACGGGGTGACCAGCGGCGGGCTGTATGTCGCGTTGGCGCACCCGGCGCTGGCGCTGGGCGTGGCAGCGGTGATGCTGCTGTTCGTCGGGTGGCTGTTATGGTGGGGCTGGACGCGCGTCGGCGGCGCGTGGAAACGGTGGAACGACTGGGGCGACCGGCTTTAGTCCATCGCCACATGCGGGGCGTCGGCAACTTTGGCCGGCGGCGGTGAGCGCAGCACCAGCATCAGCGGTAACACGCCGATCGCCATCCACATCATCATTCGAAACACATCGAGATAGGCGATCATCGCCGCTTGGCCGTTGACGGCACCGTTGAGCAGCGCGAGGATCGTATCGCCCGTGGTGCCCAGCGCGCGCGCGATATTGGGATCGGCCCCGGGCACGCTGAACGGCGTGACGCCGCCGCCAAGGTCGGCGTGCGCGATCTGCGTCTGCCGCGCGAGGATGCCGACCGCGAGCGATACCCCGACCGACCCGCCGAGGTTGCGCAGCAGGCTGAAGAAGCTTGCCGCCTCGGTCCGCATCGACGGGGCGATCGTCGCGAATGCCAGCGTGCTCAGCGGCACGAAGATCAGCCCGATGCCGAACCCCTGCAACAGCCCGGTGACGATCACCGGCTGCATGTCCATGCCCGGCGCAAAGCCGCTCATCATCCACAGCGCCGCCGCCGTCAGCGACAGCCCGGTGCCCATCAGCAGCCGCGCATCGACGCGCCCGATCAGCCGCCCGACAAGGAACATGCCGACCATCGTGCCAAAGCCGCGCGGCGCGAGCACGAAGCCGGTCGTGATGATCGGATAACCGAACAGCGTTTCAAGCATCGGCGGCATCAGCGCGGTGGTCGCGACCATCAGCAGGCCGACGAGGAAGATGAACACGAAGCTGGTGACGAGGTTGCGGTCGCGCAGCATCCGCGCATCGAGGATGGTATCGGTGCCGGTCAGGATATGGACGCCGAATACCCACAGCCCGGTGATCGCGACCGCCGCTTCGCCGCGCACCTCCCATGACGAAAACCAGTCGAGCTGTTGCCCGCGGTCGAGCATCAGCTGCACCGCGCCGATGCCGATGCCGAGTGCGGCGAACCCGAACAGGTCCATCCGGCGCGTTTGCTTGGCGGTTTCGGGCAGCAGCAGCAGCGCGCCGACCAGTGCCAGCAGCCCGAACGGCAGATTGACATAGAACACCCAGCGCCAGTCGAAACTGTCGGTCAGCCAGCCGCCGAGCACCGGGCCCATCACCGGGCCGACCATCACGCCCATGCCCCAAAGCGCCATCGCCTGCCCGTGCTTTTCGCGCGGATAGGCATCGAGCAGGAACGCCTGGCCGAGCGGCACGATGAACGCACCCGCTGCCCCCTGTAGCAACCGGAAAAACACCATCTGCTCGAGCGATTGCGCCAGCCCGCACAGCATCGATGCGCCGACAAAGCCGCCGATCGCGAGCACGAACAGCCGCTTGCGCCCGACCTTGCCGCCCAGCCAGCCGGTCAGCGGTGTCGCGATCGCGGCGGCGACGATATACGCCGTCAGCACCCAGGTGACGGTGTCCGACGCCGCCCCGAGGCTCGCCTGCATATTGGGCAGCGCGACATTGGCGATGGTCGAATCGAGCACGGTGATGAACGTCGCGAGCATGACGATGCAGGTCACCGCCAGCGGCGAAGCGGCGGCGCGCGGCGTAGGCGTTGAGACCGCGACCGACGCCACTTACTGCAACGCCACCGTCACATGCGCCGACAGCCCGGCGATCAGCGGCACGCCGGGCTTGCCGTCGATCGCGATGCGGACCGGCACGCGCTGCGTGACCTTGACCCAATTGCCGGTCGCGTTCTGTGCCGGCAGCACCGAAAACTCACTGCCGGTGCCCGCGCCGATGCTTTCGACATGCGCCGCGATCGGCACCCCCGGATAGGCATCGAGCTTGATCGTCGCCCGCTGCCCGACGTGCATATGCTCGAGGTCGGTTTCCTTGAAGTTCGCCTCGACCCAGCCACGGTCCGAGATCAGCAGGCTCATCGTCGGGATGCCGAGCGCAACGATCTGCCCGGGCTGGACCTTCATCGTCTGGCTGGCCAGCCCGGCGACCGGCGCGCGGACGTCGGTACGCCGCAGGTCGAGTGCGGCCTTGGCGCGCATCGCGGCGGCGGCGAGCACGAGCGGGTGCCGATCGACCGGGCCCGACGCCTCGTTCGACAGTCCGGCGCGCGCCTGTGCCTCGTCGGCCTGCGCGCTCGCAAGGTCGGACCGCGCCTGCGATAGCGCATGCTGCGCCTGTTCCCAGCGGGCACGCGTCGTGAACCCGGCCTTGAGCAAATCGGCCTGACGCTGCAGGTCGAGCGTTGCATAGCCCACCGCCTCGCGCTTGCCGCTGACATCGGCGCCCTTGCCGGCATAGCCCTGGCGCATTTGGGATACCTGCAGCCGTGCCGATGCCAGCGCCGCATCGGCCTGCGCCAATGCAATGCGGAACGGCTCGGGATCGATCCGGTACAACAGTTGCCCGGCGGGTACATGCTGGCTTTCGGTGACGTTGACTGCGAGCACGCGCCCGGTCACGTCGGAACTGATCGATACCTTATCCTGTTCGACATAGGCGTTGTCGGTCGACACCGACCGCCCGCCGCTCCACCACAGATAGCCGCCGACCAGCGCGAGCAGCAGCGGCAGTGCAATCATCAGCAGCGGGCGGCGCGACCGCTGCCAGCGCGTCGCGACGGTTGGTGCCGGGCGATCGACCATGTCGTGCATCAGGCGGTCCTCAGCAAATCGGTGCGACCCGACAGGTTGGCGCGCATCGTCAGCAGCGCCTCGGTCATCACCGCGCGCGTGGCGTCGGGGACGCCGGCAAGCGAGTCGGCGACCACCGCTTCGCCGACACTGCGCAACTGGTCGAGCAGCGGGCGTGCGGTATCGGTCAGGAACAGCCGCCATGCCCGGCGGTCGGCGGGATCGGCGCGACGTTCGACCAGCCCGGCATCGGCAAGCCGGTCGACCATCCGGCACAGCGTGATCGTCTCGACCTCAAGATAGTCGGCAAGCCCGGTCTGATTGATGCCCTCCTGCCGCGACAGTGCGAACAGCACCTGCCACTGCGCGCGGCTGACACCGAGCGACCGCGCCTGCGCATCAAAGCGCCGCCGCAGCAGGCGATTGGTGTCGTTGAGCAGGAACGCGAGCGAGTCTTTTTGCATGCGACCGATGTAATACGCATGCTTGTTATGTTCAAGGCCATACCGCTGGCCTGGTGTGGGGTCTTGCTTCCTGCCGGTCGAGCGAAGAAGACAGACGCTCACCCCAGCCCGTTCCGGCCAGCGCCGGAGCGGGAGCAGAAAGCGACCGCGCCCATGAACCGTTTCCTTGCGCATACCGGTGCGCGCTACCCGATCGTCCAGGCACCGATGGGCTGGATTGCGCGGTCGGCGCTGGCATCGGCGGTGTGCAACGCCGGGGGGCTCGGCATCATCGAGACGTCGTCGGGCGAGACCGAGAATTGCAAGGCGGAGATCGGCAAGATGCGCGACCTCACCACCGCGCCGTTCGGGGTCAATCTGCCGATCCTGTTCCTGAAGGATGCAGCGATGCTCGATTTCGTCTGCAGCAGCGGGGTCAAATTCGTCACCACCTCGGCGGGCAGCCCGGCGAAGTTCGTGCGCCCGCTGCAGGACGCCGGCATCGTCGTCTATCACGCCGTGCCGACACTGGCGGCGGCGCAAAAAGCCGTCGATGCCGGCGTCGACGGGCTGGTCGTCGAAGGCGGTGAGGGCGGCGGCTTCAAGAACCCCGAGGAAGTCTCGACCTTCGTGCTGCTGCAGGCGATCCGCGCGGCGGTCGATGTGCCGCTCGTCGCGGCCGGCGGGATCTGCGACGGGCGCGGCATGGCGGCGGCGTTCGCGCTGGGGGCCGAAGCGGTGCAGATGGGCACGCGCTTCGTCAGCGCCGCCGAAAGCCCGGTCCACGCCAACTACAAACAGGCGATCGTCGACGCCGATTCGACCGGCACGCTAGTGCTTAACAAGCTTGCCAGCCCGTGCATCCGCGCGCTCAAGACCGAACGGACGCGCGCGATCTATGCCGAAGGGCGGATGCCCGCCGACACGTTCAGCCGCATCCTCGACCTGTATTTCGGCGGCGACATGGAGGCCGCGGTCGGCCTTGCCGGGCAGACGGCCGGGCTGATCGACAGCGTCAAGCCGGTCAAGACGATCATCGACGAGACGGTGGCGCAGTTTTTCGAAATTACCGCGCGGTTGGCGCGCAATGCCGACAGGCACGCGTTCGGTTGAGCAATTTCGTCATGCCTCGCCTGCGCCGGGGTGACGATATTTGGAAACTGCACGCCCTTTCCTTACTTCCCCCAGCCATTCTATGAAGGCTCGACAGGAGCATTTATGACCGACGCGACCATCACCGACACGCCGCCCGATCACCTCGCCAACAACCCCGCCAGCGCGTTTTACGACGAAGCGGCGCTAAATCGCGGCATCGGCATCCGGTTCAAGGGGGTCGAACGCAACAATGTCGATGAATATTGCATCTCCGAAGGCTGGGTCCGCGTCAGCGTCGCGGGGTCGCGCGACCGCCACGGCAACCCGATCACGATCAAACAGTCGGGCGAGGTCGAAGCGTATTATCGGAGCTGATCGATCGTTCGTTTCAAGGGGAACCACCATGCGCCTGCTCGTCCTCGCCGCAGCACTGCTTGCAACCGCCGCGCACGCCGGTCCCTATGATGCGCGCGTTGCCGCAGTGCTCAAGGCGACTCCGCTGATCGACGGGCACAATGACTGGGCGGAATCGCTGCGCGAAAGCCACGGCGAGAAATGGTGGGCAGTCGACCTTGCCGGCGACACCAGCAAGCTCAAGCATCCGCTGATGACCGACATTCCCCGGCTGCGCGCCGGTCAAATGGGCGGGCAATTCTGGTCGGTGTTCGTGTCGCCGGCGCTGAAAGGTCCCGATGCGGTCAAGGCGACGCTCGAACAGATCGACATCGTGCATGGTATCGCGGCGAAATATCCGGCGACGTTCGAGCTCGCGACCACGGCCGCCGACGTGCGGCGCATTCACGGCAGCGGCAAGATCGCCTCGCTGATCGGGGTCGAGGGCGGCGGACAGATGGGCGGCTCGCTGCCGGTGCTGCGCCAGTATTTCGCGCTCGGCGCGCGCTACATGACGCTGACGCATGCGCTGACCACCGACTGGGCCGATTCGGCGACCGACGACCCCAAGCACAACGGCCTGACGCCGTTCGGCAAGGCGGTGGTCGCCGAGATGAACCGGCTCGGCATGCTCGTCGATCTCAGCCATGTCAGCCCGACGACGATGCGCGCCGCGCTCGCGGTTACCAAGGCCCCGGTGATCTTCTCGCACTCGTCGGCACGCGCGCTCGACGATCATCCGCGCAATGTCCCCGACGATGTCCTGAAACTGACGGCGGCGAACGGCGGCGTGGTGATGGTGACGTTTGCGCCGAGCTATGTGAGTTATGACCGCTATGCGTGGGAGGCCGCGCGTGCCGGCGCGCGCGCCAGCTTTGCCACGCCGCCGTTCGGCGGGCTGTATATCGGCCAGCCCGACCGCGCCGCCGCGGCACTCGCGGCATGGGACAAGGCGCATCCGCGCCCGGAAACCACGCTGGTCCAGGTCGCCGACCATATCGATTATGTCGCGAAGGTTGCCGGGCACGACCATGTCGGGCTCGGCGGCGATCTCGACGGGATTCCCGATGCCCCGGTCGGGCTGCAGGATGTGTCGACCTATCCCGCGCTGCTTGCCGAACTGATGCGGCGCGGCTGGAGCGACGCCGATGTCGCCAAGCTTGCGGGCGGTAATGTGCTCCGCGTGATGGCGCGCGCCGAGGCGGTCGCGGCGGGCATGAAGGGCATGCTGCCGATCACCGCGACCGAAGCCGAGCTCGACGCCAAGTAACATCGGTGCCGCGCACCGGCGTTACTTCGCGCGTGGTGATCAGCCGTTCCCGCCGCCTATTGCATGAACCAGCCGTGGCTGACGACGATCGATTGACCGGTCAGCGCGTTCGACGGGAACCCCGCGAGGAACACCGCCGTCTGCGCCACGTCGTCGACAGTGGTGAACTCGCCGTCGACGGTTTCCTTGAGCATGACGGTCTTGATGACATCGGCCTCCGAAATGCCGAGCGCCTTTGCCTGTTCGGGAATCTGCTTTTCGACGAGCGGCGTGCGGACAAAGCCCGGGCAGATGACATTGGCGCGGACGCCGTGCTTCGCGCCTTCCTTGGCGACCACCTTCGCCAGCCCGATCAGGCCGTGCTTGGCGGTGACATACGGGCCCTTGAGCGCCGAGGCCTCCTTCGAATGCACCGATCCCATATAGATGATGCTGCCGCCCTTGCCGCCGGCATACATCAGCTTGAGGCAGGCGCGCGTGGTCAGGAATGCGCCGTCGAGGTGGATCGCCAGCAGTTTCTTCCAGTCGGCGAATTTGAACTCGTCGAGTGGCGCGACGATCTGGATGCCTGCGTTCGACACCAGCACGTCGACGCCGCCGAATTTGGCCGCGACCGCAGCGATCCCGGCATCGACCTGCGCTTCGTCGGTGACGTCCATCGCGACTGCCATCGTGCGCGCGCCCGACGGATCGAATTCGGTCGCGGTCGCCTGCGCGGCTTCCATGTTCAAGTCGGCGATGACTACTTTCGCGCCGTTTTCGAGGAACACCTTGGCGATGTCCTTGCCGATGCCGCTGGCGGCTCCGGTGATGACGGCGACCTTGTCTTGCAGGTTCATGGACTTAATCCTTTGCGAGGTAATCGAAAACCACCTTGCCGAGCCCGAGGGTCAGGTCGGCGACGATATGCGATGCGCTCAGCACCTCAAGCACCGGCAGTTCGGCGATCGGTGCGAGCGCATGCGGAAACAGCGACAGCGCGGCCGGGCCGGTCCACGCGCCCTTCAGGTCGATGTCGGTCAGCTCATATTCGACCAGCTCGCAGATGCGCGCGGTGCCGTCGACATGCGGGATGATCTTGAGCAGGAAGTTGGGGGCCTGCATCGACGCCAGCACCGCGGCGTGGTCGGCGATGTGATGCTTGTACCCCATCGTCGCGGTGGCGATCCGCACCGGGCCATAGTCGAGCGTGCCGACCAGCGTATCGGTTTCGGCGCGCAGCGACGGGCTCGCAAGCTCCTTTGGAAACCCCCACAGCTCGCGCCCGCCGGCGATCGGCGGATGGTCGTTCAGATACATGCAGTGCGTATAGCCGCCGCGCCGCCCCTCGAACGTCACCGGGATCACCTGACCGCTTTCGGTATAGTCGCCAAACCCGGTCGAATCGGGCATGCGGACGAATTCATATTTGACCACCGGTTCGGCGATCTGCAGCGGCTCGGGAACTAGCGCGCGCAGCTTTTCGGGGTCGGTGCGATAGGTGATGATCAGATATTCGCGGTTGTAAAATCGGTACGGCCCGCGCGGAAATGCCGGGCTAGTAAGCGGCATCGCAAAGGCGTTGGCGCGGACATCGTCGATCTTCATGGCGGGGCTCCGTCAGTCGTGGTCAATGCGTCGGCGGATGTTCGCGCGCCGAAAAGTCGTACACGTCGACCGCGTGGCTGAACTTCGGGCGCTCGAGCACCTGCGGGTGTTCGAGCGTGCGGCGAATGTCGGCGAGCCCCGCTGCCCAATGGTCTAGCATGGTCGCGCGGCTGAATTCATAGTCCTTCGATTCGCCCTCATAGGTCGGCGAGTGATAAACCAGCTGCGCGATCGAATAGAAGCCCGGGTCGGCGGCCTCGGTCAGCAGCTTGACCTCGGGCCGGTCGAGCAATTCGGGCGGCAGATGCTTGAGCAGCGCGTTGAACGCGCCGCGCAGCGCCTGCGCCTTGCGGAACGCATCGGTCGAGGCGCGCGTCCGGCTGCTGAACTGGACTTCTTTCATGCGCACCGCGACGGCGGCCAGATCGCGCGGCAGCTTGCCGCTGGCGCTCCACAGATCGACCTGGAACGCCAGCGTATCGAGCAACGGATGCGAATTGATGACCCAGTCGAGCGGCGTGTTCGACACCAGCCCGCCGTCCCAATAAAATTCGCCGTCGACTTCGACCGCATCGAACGCCGGCGGCAGCGCGCCGCTCGCCATGACGTGCGCGGCGCAGATTTGGTCTTTCTCGGTGTCGAAATAAGCGAAGTTGCCGGTGCGGACGTTGACCGCGCCGACGCTGAACCGCACCGCCTTGGCGTTGATCCGGTCAAAATCGACCAGCCGTTCGAGCGTGCCGCGCAGTTTGGTGGTATCGTACCAGCTCGTCGCGCCCGCGGCACCGCTCGGCAGCAGGTTCGGCGGCGGGAAGCGCGGGTCGTAAAACCCCGGCACGCCGCTCAACATCGCGCGCGTGGCGGCGAACTGATTGGCATAGCCGCGGGCCTGGTCGCCCTGCCACAGCCCAGCCCACATATCGGTCCAGCCGCGATCGCCCGCGTCGCTGACCATGTTCCAGAATGCCTGCAATCGGTCGAGCCGGTCGTTCGGCGCGTTGCCGGCGATGATCGCGCTGTTGATCGCGCCGATCGAGATGCCCGCAATCCACGTCGGCTCGATGCCCGCCTCGTGCAGCCCCTGGTACACGCCCGCCTGATACGACCCGAGCGCACCGCCGCCTTGCAGTAACAACGCGACGCATTCGAACGGCAGCTTGGTCGGGGGGCGCGTGGTGACGGTTGGCATGGGCCGTGGTCCTGTCGCTCGCGGTCGTTGTGCGGTGCAGTAGCAAAACGTCGCGTGGCGAACCAGCAACTATCGTCAGCCGAGTGAAGATTCGCGGCCAAAGCGGGTCAAAAAACGCTTCGTCGCGGAACCCTAACGGTCTATCCTTCGTATCTGCCGTTCCGGGCTATTGTGCTCCGGCAGTTTGGGAGCGGATTTATGAGCACCCATGGCGAACTCCAGCCTACCGTGATGCGCGCATTTGTTCTGCACTATCGGCCCGGCCGTGATAACTGCTGCCCCGGCTGCGGTCACAGCAACTGGTTTGTCGGGCGTTTGCTCGCCGAATGCGCGATGTGCGCCACTGTGCTGCCGCTGCGCGACAGCCAATATGCCGTGACGCATCGTCTCCACGACGGGGCCGCGCTCGCCGCATAAAAATTGCGACGAACGCAACTATCGCTCTCGTGACGCGTCATCTATGCTGCAATGCAGCATAATGGAGAGCGGCGATGCCCCGGTTCAAGTCCTTTGCGTCGATGACCGACGGCGTTTTACCGGCGAGCGCGGCCAATTCGCGGCTTTCAGCGCGCCCGGAGGCAGGGTCGAACCCCGGTAAATTGCCGATGCTGGCCTTTGTGCCCGAAGCATTGCCCCCGCGCGCGCCGCTGGTGGTCGTACTCCACGGCTGCACGCAGACGGCGGGCGGTTACGACGACGCCTCGGGCTGGTCGACGCTGGCCGACAAGCATGGTTTTGCGTTGCTGTATCCCGAGCAGGTCAGGTCGAACAACGCCAACGGCTGCTTCAACTGGTTCGAGCCCGGCGACACCGCGCGCGGATCGGGCGAGGTCGCGTCGATTGCCGCGGCAGTCGCCGACATGGTGCGCGACCATGATCTCGATCCGGCGCGGGTGTTCGTGACCGGGCTGTCCGCGGGCGGGGCGATGGCGACGACGCTGCTCGCCACCTATCCCGATGTGTTTGCCGGCGGCGCGATCTGTGCCGGCTTGCCGTTCGGCAGCGCCGATTCGGTCGGGGCAGCACTCGGTGCCATGCGGACGCCATCGGAACGCGACGGCCATGCGCTCGGCGACCGGGTGCGCGCCGCGTCGACCTTCACCGGGCCTTGGCCGCGCGTTGCCATCTGGCACGGCACTGCCGATGCGACCGTCAGTCCGGCCAACGGCGACGCGGTCGCGGCGCAATGGTGCGATGTTCACGGCCTCGAGCCGTCGAAAGCGGTCGTTTCGGGATCGGCGCGCGACTCGGTCCGCCGCTGGCGCAGCGCCAGCGGCGTCGTCCAGGTCGAACTCCACCGCATTGACGGCATGGGGCACGGCACGCCGATCGCAGCCGGGCGCGAGGGCGCGCATGCCGCGCCGTTCATGCTCGATGTCGGCGTCGACTCGTCGGGGGCCGCATGCGCATTCTGGGGGATTGTCGATGCGGCAGCGAAAGTCACGCCGCTGCGGCCGCGGGCTACCGAGCCGGTTCGCGCCGCGCCCGCTGGATTTGATGTCGGGGGGGTGATCAATGCCGCGCTGAAGGCGGCGGGGTTGATGCGGTAGGCCGCGAGCGGGCGGGGCGGGGGCGTCGCGGCAAAGCCGCGCCGTCGGTCGGGCGGCTTTGCGCCCGCCGGCCGGCCGCCTGACGAGTCTGTGTCTAGCTGACGAACGCAAGTGCGTTCGCTGCGCTATGCCCAGCCGTCAGACGGCGCGCTCCACCATCATCTTCTTGATCCCGGCGATCGCCAGCGCCGGATTGAGCCCCTTTGGGCAGACGTTCGAACAGTTCATGATCGTGTGGCAGCGGTACAGCCGGAACGGGTCTTCGAGCGCGTCGAGCCGTTCGCCGGTCATCTCGTCGCGGCTGTCGACCAGCCAGCGGTACGCCTGCAACAGGATCGCGGGGCCAAGGAACTTGTCGCTGTTCCACCAATAGCTCGGGCACGCCGTCGAGCAGCAGGCGCACAGGATGCACTCGTACAGCCCGTCGATCTTCGACCGGTCCTCGACCGACTGAATCCGCTCCGAATCGGCGGGCGCGGGGGTGACGGTCTGCAGCCACGGCTTGATCGACGCATATTGCGCATAGAAGTGCTTGAAATCGGGGACCAAATCCTTGACCACATCCATGTGCGGCAGCGGCGTGATGCGGATTTCGCCCTTTACATCCTCGATCGCGGTGGTGCAGGCGAGCGCATTGGTGCCGTCGATGTTCATCGAGCACGACCCGCAGATCCCCTCGCGGCACGACCGGCGGAACGTCAGCGTCGGATCGACCTCGCCCTTGATCTTGATCAGCGCGTCGAGAACCATCGGCCCGGTCGCGTCGAGATCGAGCTCATAGGTGTCGTACCGCGGATTCGCCCCGTCGTCGGGGTTCCAGCGATAGATTTTGAACGCGCGCGTCCGCTTCGCCCCGGCGGGTGCGGCGAAGCGCTTGCCGGTCGGCTTGATTTTCGAGTTCAGGGGGAGAGCAAATTCAGCCATTTAATACACCCGCGCCTTCGGCTTGATATACGCCACTTCCTCGGTCAGCGTGTACGAGTGCACCGGGCGCGTTTCGAGCTTGACGCCGCCGTCGCGGAACCAGCCGAGGCTGTGCTTCATCCATGCGTCGTCGTCGCGCTTGGGGAAGTCTTCGTGCATGTGCGCGCCGCGGCTTTCGTGGCGCGATTGCGCCATGTGCATCGTCAGCACGGCCTGGCCGATCATGTTGTCGAGCTCGAGCGTTTCGATCAGGTCGGTGTTGAAGATCATGCTACGGTCGGCGATGCCGATGTCGGCCATGCGCTGATAGACGGCGTCGATCTTGCGGACGCCCTCGTCGAGGACTTCGCTGGTGCGGAACACCCCGGCGTTCGCCTGCATCGTCTTTTGCATCGCCAGCCGTACTGCGGCCGTCGGCGAGCCGCCTTTCGAATGGCGGTAGCCGTCCAGCCGCCCGAGCGCGAAATCGGCGCTGTCCTTGGGCAGCGGCGCGTGCGCGGTCATCGGCGCGATCGTCTTGCCGATGCGGTGCGCCGTGGCGCGCCCGAACACGACGAGGTCGATCAGGCTGTTCGAGCCGAGCCGGTTCGCGCCGTGCACCGAAACGCACGCCGCCTCGCCGACGGCGAACAGCCCGGGCACGACCGCGTCGGGGTTGCCGTCGCGCAGGGTGACGACTTCGCCGTGATAGTTCGTCGGGATGCCGCCCATATTATAGTGGACCGTCGGCGTCACCGGGATCGGTTCGCGCGTGACATCGACGCCCGCAAAGATCTTGGCGGTTTCCGAAATGCCCGGCAGGCGTTCGTGAAGCACGGCGGGGTCGATGTGGTTGAGGTGGAGGTTGATGTGGTCGCCCTCCGCGCCGACGCCGCGGCCTTCGCGGATTTCCATCGCCATCGAGCGGCTGACGACGTCGCGCGAGGCAAGGTCTTTCGCCGACGGGGCATAACGCTCCATGAAGCGCTCGCCGTCCTTGTTGGTCAGGTAGCCGCCTTCGCCGCGTGCGCCTTCGGTGATCAGCACGCCCGCGCCGTAGATGCCGGTCGGGTGGAACTGGACGAATTCCATGTCCTGCATCGGCACGCCGGCGCGGATCGCCATGCCGCCGCCGTCGCCGGTCGAGGTGTGCGCGCTGGTCGCCGAGAAATAGCAGCGGCCATAGCCGCCGGTGGCGAGCACGACCGAATGGCTGCGGAAGCGGTGGATGCTGCCGTCTTCCATGTTGAGCGCGATGACGCCCTTGCATTCGCCGTTCACCATGATGAGGTCGATGGCGAAATATTCGATATAGAAGTCGGTGTCGTGCTTCAGGCTCTGTTGATACAGCGCGTGGAGCATGGCGTGGCCGGTGCGGTCGGCGGCGGCGCAGGTGCGCTGCGCGGGCGGCCCGTTGCCCATGTCCTGCGTCATGCCGCCGAACGCGCGCTGATAGATCTTGCCTTCCTCGGTGCGGCTGAACGGCACGCCGAAGTGCTCGAGCTCGTAAACCGCCGCCGGGGCCTCGCGGCACAGATATTCGATTGCATCCTGGTCGCCGAGCCAGTCGGAGCCCTTGACGGTGTCGTACATGTGCCACTGCCAATGGTCTGGACCCATGTTGCCGAGCGATGCCGCGATGCCGCCCTGCGCCGCAACCGTATGGCTGCGCGTCGGAAACACTTTGGTGATGCACGCGACCTTGAGCCCGGTTTCGGCGATGCCCATTGCGGCGCGCAAGCCCGAGCCCCCCGCGCCGACGACGACCGCGTCATAAGTGTGGTCGATGATCTTATAGGCTTCGGCCATCCGTCAGGCTCCCAACGCGATCTTGAACACCGCGAACACAGCGGCAGCTGCACCCGCTAGCGCGTAAAAATTGAGTACCAGCAGCGCGAGCAGCTTGGTGCCCTCGGCATGCACATAATCTTCGATGATTACCTGCAGCCCTAACCGAAAATGCCAGAAGACGCTGACGATGAGCAGCAGCATCGGCACCGCAGCGACCGGTTGCCGCAGCCACAGCACCACCGCGACATAATCGAGCGACGGCAGCCGCAGCAGCGAGCCGATGAACCACAGCACCAGGATCAGGTTGCCGATCGCGGTGACGCGCTGCTGCCACCAATGCTGGACGCCCGATTTCGCCGCGCCAAGGCCGCGGACGCGGCCGATTTCGGTTCCGCTGCCCATCTCAGGCTCCCTTGGTCGACAGGATGACCGCCCAGGTGCCGAGCGTCAGCAGCACCGAAATCACCAGCGTCGCAGTGGCGAAACGCCGGTTGGTGTCGAGGCCGAAGCCGGTACCGGTATCCATCACCAGATGGCGGATGCCGTTCATCATGTGCTGATAAAACACCCACGTCAGCCCAAAGCCGACCAGCATGCCGAACCAGCCGGTCGCAACCGCGTGGAAGGTCGCATACGCCACCGCGCCGGTCGCTGCCGCCACCAGCCACCACAGGAACAGCAGCACGCCGGCGCTCGCCAACGCGACACCGCACGCGCGGTTCAGGATCGACACGAACATGTGCACGCGCCATTTCCAGATCGACAGGTGCGGCGAAAGCGGGCGGACACGAGGACGCACGGTCGCGGCCATGAGGCTACTCCAAGGATGACGAACGCAGCTTCTATCCTCCGCTGCGCGCTGCGGCGCAACCGTTCATCGCATTGCGGCGGGCGGGGCTGGTGACGCCGGGGGCGGCAGCATCGGCGGCAGCGGTTCGACACCGGGAATGGCATAGGCATAGAAGCGCCCGCCGTAGCACGGATAGACTGCGCCGTTCATCAGCGTCGCCGCCGCCAGCTTGGTCGCAAGTTCGGGACGCGCGGCAAGCGCCGCCCGCGCTGCGCCGAGGTCGCTCCGATAACCGAGCACATTATGCGTCTCGCCGAGCGCCTGCTTGGTAATGCCGTGCGGCACGAAATCGCCGACATAGGCGACCTCGCCGGGTTTGACGGTGAACACCGGCGCGCCGAAGCAGAAGATGTCGCTGATCCCGGTATTGGGATCGGCAGTCGCGCCGCCAAGGACATAGCTGCCCGCCGACACCACCATGACGGCATAATCGACCGCGAGCTTGCGCCCCTTGTCGCGAACCTCGAATGCGTAGGTGGTGGTCAGCCCCTGCTTTTTGGCATCCTTGGGCTGCGTCTCGAGCGTGCGCTTGTCGAGGTCGTAGCGCAGCCACGACACCATCGACGCCTGACCCAGTTGGGCAGCGTCGCGGCGGAACGCGAACACCACCGCCGCCTGATCGGGGCCAAGCGTCACCGGCAGCGCGAGGTCAGCGCGCTTCTCGACCGACAATTGCCCGGCGGCCGGCGCGGCTGCAAGCACGAGCGCGATCAGCGCAGTCAGGCGCTTCATCGTGCGGCTCCGTCGATCTGCAATTCGGCATAGTCGTTGTGCCATGCGTGCACGACGCTGCCCAATGCCGGCTGTGCGCTGCCGGTCGCCTCGGCCAGCCGGGAGTCGCGTTCGGCCACCGGCAGCTTGGCGAGCATCGCGACCTCGGCAGGGCTGAGCTTCATTTCGCGCCAGCCGCGGATCAGCAGGCAGGTGGCGCGGTTGGCACGACGCATCTGCCCCTCGATGATGGCGACCGCGATCGCCGCGCCAAGCCCCGCACCGACCCCGGCGGCGATCGGCGAATAGCTCGCCGGCACATAAATATAGGTCGACTGTCCCGGCACCTGCGATCCGCGGGCGATGATCCGGCAATCCTGCCAGTCGGTCTTATAGTCGGCCCAAGTCGATCCGGTGCGGTTGAAATAGCGATCGGCGGGCAGCTTCGGGCCGTCTTCCTCGGCTTCGGCCTTGGGCTTGGGCGCCGTCGTCTCGGTGGCTGCGGCGGGCACAGCGGCCGCCAGCAACAGGGTAATCAACAGTCACATTTGGCCCCCCCCGGCATGCTGTAAGCCGTTGGTATAGAACGGCTTGCGGCGCTACAAGCGTAATTGTCAGGGCGTCGTGTCGCGCAGCCGGCGGAGCGTCGAATAGCGCGGGTTATCGACCGCCAGCCGCGCGGTGGTTGCAGCGAGCAGCGCATCGAGCAGGCCGGGCGTCGCCACCGTCAGCCTGCCGTCGCGGAGCCGCTCGCAGACGTCCGCCGCGGTCGCACCGGGGCCGAGCAGGCGGGCGAACGCAGCGGCTTCGGCGCGCTCGGGCTGCTGGTCGAGTTCGCGCACTACGACGGCGAGCACATTGCCCGCGACCTTGGCATGGAACGCGGCGCGGCCGGTCAGCTCGGTCTCGATCTCGCTGAGAAAAGCGGCGACCGCCTCGATCAGCACGCTGGCGCTGGGCACGGCCATCAGATGCTCCCGTGGGTGAGCAGGTAGAGCAAATCGGCCTCGACCTCGGTGATCCGGCGGCCGATTGCGGCGCGTTCGACCGAGCGGACGCGGCCCGACAGATGGTCGTGCACCAGTTGCAGGCAGGCCATGCCCCAGCGCAGCGTGCCATAGACTTCCCAGACCTGCGCCATGCCGCGGTCGACCGGCGCACCCCCGGCGGCGGCATAGGCGTCGTACAACGCATCGCGCTCGCCGAACCCGCCGACGGGAAGCTGCCACTGCCCGAACCGCCACGCATTGACGCACAGCCAGCCCAAATCCTCGGCAGGGTCACCGAGATGCGCCAGCTCCCAGTCGAGCACCGCGGCGAGGCCGTGTTCGTCGATGATCAGGTTGCCGCTGCGGAAATCGCCGTGCACGAGCGCGGTCGGGGCGTGATCGCCCAGTCGCTCGGCTACCCAGCCGAACGCCAGATCGAACGCCGGCAGATCGACGCAGTAGCTCCGGTACGCTGCATTCAGCCGCGCGCATTGCTCGCGCGGCGTGCCACCGGCGAGCGGCAGCCGGGCAAACTCCCCGAGCGGGACGGCGTGGAGCCGGGCCAGCGCGGTCGCGCAGTGCGTCGTCAACGCCGCGCGCGCTCCGGCAAACGCTGCGCCCTTGAGCCAGCGCGGAGCCAGCGCCTCGCCCGCAATGCGCGCCATGACAAAGCCGTCGCCCAGCCCGTCGCCGGGTGCGGTCACCGCCACCACAGCGGCGACCGGCAGGCCGTGGCGTGCCGCGATGCGTTGCAGTTCCGCCTGCGTCGCTTTCGACAGCTGCCCCGGTTCGAGCGCCGCCGCCGCGCCTTGAAAGATCAGCGGCCAGTCGCTGCCGCCGACGCGCGCGGCAACCGCATAGGTCGCCGATGACGCGCCGCCCGACAGCGCGGTGACGCTGTCGACCGCGACCGGCTCGCCGCGCGTGCGCGACAGCAGCGCCGCCAGCGCGGCGGTGTCGATCAACTATTCCCCCGACAGCCGGGCATAGCTACGTTCGTCGATCCATGCGCCGCCTTCGAACGCGCTTTGCAGGAAGCGGCCTTCGAGGCGGAACCGCAACGCCTCGAGCAGCAGCCGCGCGGCGGTGTTGCGGCGATCGGTCATCGCGGTCAGCCGGTGCGCGCCAGTGCTTTCGAACAGATAGTTGACCATCCGCCCGACGCCTTCATACGCCAGCCCCTTGCCGCGCCAGTCGGGGTGCAGGCTGAAGCCGATTTCGGCCTGCTGCTTGCCGGGGTGATCGAAGCGCACACCCATGTCGCCGACCACCGCCTCGTCGCTGAGATGGACCAGCATGAACAAATGCCACCCCGGCTGCGTGCCCGGCCCGGCGGCGACCATGTCGGCGACCAGCCGCTCGGTCTCGGCAATGCCACGCTGTGGCTGATACGGCGAATGGCTGCGCACCGCATGCAGCGCGGCAACGTCATGCGCCTCCACCGGGCGGATGCGCAGCCGCGCGGTCAGAAGCGTCCAGTCGGTACTCATGCTGCTGCTTCCATTGCGCCAAAGTCGATTCCCGGGCCGTTGCCGGCATAAGCCTTGAGCAACCGTTTCCCCACTGAAATGATATGCACCTCGTCGGGCCCGTCATAGATGCGCGCCTCGCGGGCATGGCGGTACATGATGTGCAGCGGCGTATCGGGGGTCAGCCCCTTCGCGCCGTGGACCTGGATCGCGCGGTCGATGACATTGTGCAGCATCTTTGCGCCGACCACCTTGATCAGCCCGATTTCGACGCGCGCATCCGATCCGGCGTCGAGCTTGCGCGCCGCATCGAGCGTCAGCAGTCGCGCCGCCTGAATTTCGGCGGCGCTGTCGAAGACATGCTGCTGCATCAACTGTTTGTCGGCAAGGCTGCCGCCGAACGCGGTGCGCTCGTGCAGCCGCCGGCACATCAGGTCGAACGCGCGCTGCGCCTGCCCGAGCCAGCGCATGCAGTGGAAGATGCGCCCCGGCCCCAGCCGCTTCTGCGCGATCAGAAAACCGTGGCCGCGCGGGCCGAGCAGATGGTCGGCGGGCACGCGCACATCGTCATAGGCGACCTCGTAATGCCCGCTGAGCCCGTGGCTGAGCCCCAGCACCGGCGTGTCGCGGATAATGCGATAGCCCGGCGTATCGGTCGGCACGACGATCATCGAGAACGCCGAATGATCGGGCGTCCCGGCGGGCTCGGTCCGGCACATCACGGTGGTATAGGCCGCGGCCGCCGCCCCGGTGGTGAACCATTTGCGACCGCGGATCACCCAGTCGTCGCCGTCCAAGGTCGCGGTGGTTTGCAGCTGCGTCGGGTCGGATGAGGCGATGTCGGGCTCGGTCATTGCAAAGCTCGGGAAGATTTCGCCCGCCACCAGCGGCGCCAGATAGGCATCGCGCCATTTCGGTGCAGCGTACAGGTTGAGCATGATCGAATCCTGCAACGAATGCGTGCCGAGCGCGACCATCGCATGCTGGCTGCGCCCGATGACTTCGTTGACATGGACATAATCCATGAACGGCATGCCCTGGCCGCCGATTTCGACCGGATGCCCCAGCGCCCACAGCCCCTCGGCCTTGGCTGCTGCCATCAGCTCGGCAAGCTTGGCGCGCGCTGCGTCGGGCGCGCCGGTGTCGAGCACGGCTTCGGCCGGATAGACGCGGTCCTCGACGAAGCGCTTGACGCGTGCGCGCGTGTCGACCCAGTCCGGTGTCATCTGCAGCCTCCCCAGGCGAATTCGGTGTCAGCTTACGCCGATGGCGGCGAATGGGAAGCCGCCACGGCGCATGCGCGATATTGTCCGAAGTGCCGGTTTGTGGCATGCTGACGCACCGGCTTAGGACCGGTTACATGTTGGCAAAGGCGCTATTGATGCATCTGTTCAAGGTGCTGGGCGCATCGCCGGGGCCGGGGTCAGTTCTTCCTTCGGGGAGCGTCGTGCCGAAGCCTCCGTTGCAATGCTCGTAACGGCAGTCCTGCCGTTCTGCGATCTGCGCCGCGTGATGGTGCCGGCGTTCGAACGCCTTGCGCGGCCGGGTTGGCCGTCGCCGCAGGGCAATCTCGATCATATGCGCGGCATCGGCCGGATCGAGGCGCGGCGGCTGACCGGGTTCGAAGGCTGGGTCGGCGAGAACATGCTGGCGCTGCGGTTGCCCGGCGCGGCGCTGCGGTTGCCGCGCGATCTGCCTGCCGCCGGCGTCGAGCGCATCCGGTTGATCCGCAAGGCGTGCTTTTTCGACGGGCTGCTCAACGGACGGTTCGAGTTTCTGTTCAACATCGACACCACCGGCCACACGCCCGCCACCGCGCGCGCGGCAGCGGCGGCGCTGCTGGAGACGCGGATCGTCATCCGCCGCACCGGCTTCGACGGTCCGTTGCGCAAGGCGGCTCCGGCGTTGGGGCGGCTTTGGGCGCTGGCGACGGTGCGGCACGGTTCCGAACCGGCGCTGGCGTTCGTCCGCCCAAGCCGCCCGGTCGTCATCATCGAAGATGACGCGCAGGCCCCGCACGCCGACACCGGAACGCCCGCCGGGGTAGGGCTCGATGTTGCGCTCAGCCTCGACAGCAGCAGCGGCAAGCCGATCGAATATCTGCTGATCAGCCCGCGCGGGCCCGATGCGCTGCGCCGCGGCGAGCGCTTTCGGTCGGAGGCGCGGCACGTGCGGACCTATCTGCTGCGGCTGCTGCAGAATGTCGAAGGGCTGTCGCTGCTGTTCGGGGAAAAGCTCGATTCGGTCGACAGCGACCGCGTTCAGAACCTGCTCAACGAATATACGCGGCAGATCAACCGCTCGCGGCAGCGGGTCGATGGCGTCGCGCCGTCGCAAATCGTCGACTATTGCTATTCGGCGTTTGAGCGCATGCATCCGGGCCGGATCGCGGCGCTGCGCGTCGACCTGCAAAACAGCAGCATGCGGCCCAATCTGGTCGCCAAGATCCTGACATTCCTCGCACTGTGTGATGCGTCCAATATCCAGGTCGAAGGCCCTTTGATGGAGACGGTGATGGGTGACAAATTCGAGAATATCGATGTGAACAACAGCCAGGGCACCGCAATCGGTCGCGGTGCGAGCGCGACGGTGACCGGCAGCAGTATCCTGAAAGCCGATGCGACGCTGCCTGAATCGCTCGACTGGCTGGCCAAACAGGTGCGCGCCAGCGGGCATGAGGACGCCGACGCCGAGGCCGCTATGGTCGCCGCCGCCGCCAAGAAAGCCGCCGCCGGCGACGACGACGGCGCGGTCGCGTGGCTAAAGAAGTCGGGCAAATGGGTGCTCGATATTGCCGCCAAAAGCGGCAGCGCGCTGCTGACAGCATTCCTTAGCGCCAAGTTCGGCATCGGCGGCTGAGCCGCAGCCTTTGCGCGGCCGTCGCGGTTCGGCTAGCGCATCGCGGATGATCAATATCCTTGTCACCGGCTCGAGCCGTGGAATCGGTGCGGCCTGCGTTGCAGCACTGACCGCCAGCGGCGCTCGCGTCATCGGCCATGCCACGCGCGCCGCGCCCGATACGATCGCGGTCGATCTTGCCGAACCGGGCGCGGGCGACCGGCTGTGGGCGGCGGCGCTCGAACGACTGGATGGGCGCATCGACGTGCTCGTCAACAACGCCGGCGTATTCGAAGGCGTCGCGCTCGACAGCCCCGACTGGGGCCATGTCTGGGAACGGTCGTGGCGGATCAACCTGCAGTCGGCCGCCGACCTGTGCCGCAACGCGGTCCGCCATTTCGACGCGCGCGGCGGGCGCATCGTCAACGTCGCCAGCCGCGCGGCGTATCGCGGCGATTCGCCCGATCACTGGCATTATGCGGCGGCCAAGGCGGGCATGGTCGGCATGACCAAAAGCATCGCGCGCGGCTATGCGGCGCGCGGTATCCTCGCGTTCAGCGTCGCGCCGGGGTTCACGATGACCGGCATGGCGGAGGACTATCTGAACAGCCGCGGCGGCGACAAATTGCTCGCCGACATCCCGCTCGGCCGCGTCGCGACGCCCGAGGAGGTTGCCGAAACCGTGCGCTGGCTGGCGCTCGAAGCGCCGCCGTCGCTGACCGGCGCGTGCCTCGACGTCAACGGGGCCAGCTATGTCCGATAGCTGGAAGGTGCGGCTCGCCTGCACCCGCGCCGAGGCGGAGGCCGCACCGTTCAACGACGACCTGTTCGCCGATCTCGACGCGCCGCCGACGCTGCTGACCGACGAACCCGACCCCGCGCAGCCCGACGCGTGGCGGCTCGATGCGTATTTTGCCGATGCGCCGACGCCCGAACTGATCGACCGGCTGTACCGGCTCGCCCCAAGCGCCGCGCCGGGTAGTGCTGTGGTCGAACAGTTGGGCGAAAACGACTGGGTGACAATGAGCCAGGCGGGGCTCGAGCCG
The DNA here is from genome assembly GCA_038225475.1 of Sphingomonadales bacterium. GTDB lineage: Bacteria > Pseudomonadota > Alphaproteobacteria > Sphingomonadales > Sphingomonadaceae > Polymorphobacter_B. The sequence goes on along the minus strand of JBBRRA010000001.1, from coordinate 289,673 downwards.
GTACGGTCGGGGCGGTTTTTCGTCCATACCGCCGCGCACGCCGCCGAACGACGGCCGGGGCAGGTCGGAATCCGGATCGAGGCCGGGCTGGCGTTCGGGACCGGGCAGCATTTCACCACGCACGGTTGCCTCGACGCGCTCGCCGGGCTGGCGAAGCGGCGGCGGTTCGCGCACGCGCTCGACCTTGGCACCGGCAGCGGCATCCTGGCGCTGGCGATCGCCAAGACATGGCGCGCCACGGTGATCGCGAGCGATATCGATGCGGTGGCGGTGGCGGTGGCGGCGCGCAACATCCGCCAGAACGGCGTGCCGCTTGGGCGGACGCGCGGGCGCATCGAGGCGGTGACTGCGGTGGGGATGAACCATCCGCGGCTGCGCGGGCGCTATGATCTGATTACCGCGAACATCCTTGCCGCGCCGCTGATCGCGCTGGCGCGGCCGGTGGCGGCGGCGCTGGCCCCCGGCGGGACGCTGATCCTCGCCGGGTTACTCGATCGTCAGGCGCGGCGGGTGGCGGCGGCGTACACCGCGCGCGGGCTGCGGCTGGTGGCGACGCTGGACCGCGGCGAATGGCCGACGCTGGTGCTTACGCGCGCCACGCGTGGAACAACGGCGCATCGGCCGCTGCCCGGTTGAGCGTCAGCCGCGGGGTGCGGCGCGTCGGTGTACGGGTGTCGCGGCGCGTCGTCTCGGGCGCGGCGGCTTTGGTGACGGGGGGCATGCTGATCTCCATGACCGGATTGTTCCGGATATGGTTTGAAGTACGACTCAGCTGGCCTGTTGTGCAGTGCAGCAAAACTTGGGGCAGCTATGCACTGGCTGCATAGCGGGGTGCGGCGGTGGCTTCAGCTGTTTGCCACGATTGCCGCCCACGCCGCTTCGTCGATCACCTCGATGCCCAGCGCCGCTGCCTTGGCGAGCTTCGATCCCGCACCCGGTCCGGCCACCACCAGATCGGTCTTTGCCGATACCGACCCCGCGACCTTGGCGCCCAGCGCCTCCGCCTGCGCGCGCGCCTCGTCGCGGCTCAGCGTTTCGAGGCTGCCGGTGAACACCACCGTCTTGCCCGCCACCGGCGAGGCGCGCGTTTCGAACACCAGCGGCGCGACGGTAATCTCGCGCAGCAGCGCGGTCAGCAGTGCCTGATTATGCGCCTCCGCCCAGAAATCGGTAAGCGCCTCGGCGACCTCGGGCCCGATGCCGCCGACCGACACCAGCGCGGCCAAGTCGTTGGCGACGCGCCGCCGGAACTTATCGGGCACCTCGCCGACCGCCGCCGCAGTATCGCGCCACAGCGCCACGCAGTCGTCCATCCGCGCGGCGAACGACGACCAGTCGCGGTAGCTGCGGGCAAGGTCGCGCGCCGTGGTCTCGCCGACATGACGGATGCCGAGCCCGAACAGCAGCCGGTCGAACGCCACGCTGCGCCGCGCCTCGATCGCGCCGAGCAGCTTGTCGATCGAGGTATCCTTGAACCCCTTCATCGCCAGCAGCGCGTCGCGGTGGGTGTGCAGCCGGAACACATCGGCGGGCGCATCGAGCCAGCCTTCGCGAACGAACAGCTCGATCCGCTCGTCGCCCAGCCCGTCGATGTCGAGCGCGTGGCGCGACACGAAATGCCGCAGCCGCTCGATGCGCTGCGCCGGGCAGATCAGCCCGCCGGTGCAACGCCGCGCAACTTCGCCCGCTTCGGATAGCGCCAGGCTGCCGCACTGCGGGCAGGTGTCGGGAAACGCGAACGGCGGCAGCGCGGCGTGCCGGTCGGGGTCGGTCGTCCAGCGCAGGATTTGCGGGATGACGTCGCCGGCGCGCTGCAGTTCGACGGTGTCGCCGACGCGGACGTCCTTGCGGGCGATCTCGTCGGCGTTGTGCAGCGTCGCGTTGGTGACGATCACGCCGCCGACGCCGACCGGGGCCAGCCGCGCCACCGGGGTCAGCACGCCGGTGCGCCCGACCTGAATGTCGATCGCCAGCAGCTCGGTCGTCGCGCGCTCGGCCGGAAATTTGTGCGCCAGCGCCCAGCGCGGGCTGCGCGACACCTGGCCAAGCCGCGCCTGCCAGTCGAGCCGGTCGACCTTGTACACCACGCCGTCGATGTCGAACGGCAGCGCGGCGCGCGCGGCCTCGATTTCGCGATAGACCGCCAGCGCCGCATCGACGGTGGCGCAGCGCGTCAGCCGGTCGCTGACCGGGAACCCCCACGCCTTGAACGCCGCCATCACGCCCGCCTGCGTGTCGGCGGGAACCGCGCTCAGTTCGCCCCAGCCATGTGCGAAAAACCGCAGCGGGCGCGCGCGCGTAATCGCCACGTCGAGCTGCCGCAGCGACCCCGCCGCCGCGTTGCGCGGGTTGGCGAACTGCCGCTCCGATGCGGCGTTCAACGCCAGGAAATCGGCCTTGGCCATGTACACTTCGCCGCGCACCTCGACGACGGCAGGCGCGCCCGCCGGCAGCGTTTGCGGAATGTCGGCGACGGTACGCAAATTGGCGGTGACGTCCTCGCCGGTGGTGCCGTCGCCGCGCGTCGCGCCGTGCACCAAGCGGCCATGCTCGTACCGCAGGCTGGCCGACAGCCCGTCGATCTTGGGCTCGGCGGTCAGCGCGACGGCGGCATCGGGCGTCAGGCTGAGGAAGCGGCGCACGCGCGCGACGAAGTCGATGACGCTCGCATCGTCGAACGCGTTGTCGAGGCTGAGCATGGCGCGCGCATGGACGATCTTGCCGAACTGCGCCGCCGCCGTCGACCCGACCGCAAGGCTCGGCGAATCAGGGCGTACCAGCGCGGGATACGCCGCCTCGAGTTCGGCATTGCGCCGGACCAGCGCATCATACGCCGCGTCCGAAATCGTCGGTGCATCGTCGCGGTGATAGCGCGCGGCATGCTCGGCAATCTGCGCGGCAAGCTGCGCAAGTTCGGCGGCGGGATCGGGGGCGTCGGTCATCGGCTGGTGATAGCAGCGCCGTCGCGCCAAGGGGAGCCGGTTGCCGACCCGAAAAGCGCGCGCGTTCAACCTGCCGCCAGCGGCTTTGCCATCACCACCAGCGTCAGCGGCGGGTCGGGCTGCGCGACATAGTCGGGGAACGCGCGCGTTTCGCCGGTCAGCGCATAGCCGCGGCGCTGATAATAAGCGATCAGCTCGGTGCGCACTGCGATCACCGTCATCTCGATGATTGTCGCGCCAAAGCCGCGCGCGGTGCTTTCGGCGGCCGCGATCATCCGCCGCCCGACCCCGTCCACCTGCCGCGCCGGATCGACCGCGAGCATCCCGAGATAGGCGACGCCGCCACCGGCATCGGCGAGCAGCACGCAGGCGGCCGGAGCGCCGACTGCGTCGTCCAATACCAGCAGCCGCTGCAGCGGATCGGCGATGATCGCGGCAAGCACGTCGGGCCGGGTGCGCTCGCCCTGCAGCAGGTCGGCCTCGTGCGTCCAGCCGCCGCGCGCGGTATCCCCGCGATAGCTGCGCTCGATCAGCGCGTGGACGGTCAAAAGATCGGCGGCGGTAGCGGTGCGAATGGCGCTCGGCATCGGGACTTGTCTTTCACTATCCGATATGGTACTTAATCTGATGCCAGTCAAACCTCGCTGGCGGCGTGACACAGCTGACACACTATTTATTGAGACGTGTCAGCGGGGATTGCGCCTCAGGCGAGCAGCTTTTCCGCCTGCGCACGCGCCTCGTCGGTGACTTCGGCCCCCGACAGCATGCGCGCAATCTCCTCGCGGCGCTCGACGGGGTCAAGCCGGGTGACGCCGGTGCGGGTTACGGTGCCGTCGCTCGATTTGGCGATGCGCCACTGGTGACGCCCGCGCGCTGCGACCTGCGGGCTGTGCGTGACCACAAGCAGCTGCGTCGAGGCCGCAAGTCGTTGCAATCGCTCGCCGATCGCGCTCGCGACGGCACCGCCGACGCCGCGGTCGATCTCGTCGAAGATGATCGTCCCCGCGCTGCCGGTGGCTGCCAGCGCAACCTTCAGCGCCAGCACGAAGCGCGACAGCTCGCCGCCCGAAGCGATCTTGAGCAGCGGCGCAAACGGCGCGCCGGGGTTGGTCGAGACTTCGAACTCGACACGGTCGGCGCCCGTTGCCGACCACGCAGCTTCGGGCAATGCCGCGATCGCGGTGCGGAAGCGGGCGGCGTCGAGCTTGAGCGGTGCAAGCTCGGCGGCGACGGCTGCATCGAGCCGTGTTGCGGCGGCGGTGCGCGCCGCAGTCAGTGCGCTGGCGGCGGCAGCAAACGCGGCGCGCGCCGTGGCCGCCGTCTTGTCGAGCGCCGCCAAGCCGCTTTCGCCGGCGTCGAGAGCATCCGCCCGCGCGGCGAGCGTCGTGGCAAGCGCCGGCAGCGCATCGACTTCGACGCGGTGCTTGCGCGCCGCGCCGCGTAGCTCGAACAGCCGCGTTTCGGTGGCGTCGAGCCGCGCCGGATCGAAGCTGAGTGCGCGCGCGGCGGCGGCGAGCTTGTCCTCGGCTTCGCTTGCCTCGATCACCGCGCGGTCCATGCTGGCGAGCGCATCGGCCAGCAGGTCGAGTTCGGGGGCCAGCCGGTCGAGCCGCCGCGCCGCCTGCCGCAACGCCGCCAACCCGCCGTCCGAGCCGCCGAGCAGCGTGGTCACCGCATCGAGATCCTCGGTCAGCCGCGCGCCCTTTTGCATCGCGCTGCGCGCCTCGGCGAGGGTCGCTTCCTCGCCGGGCAGCGCGCCCAGCGCGGTCAGTTCGGCAACGGCGTGCGTCAGCCAGTCGCGATCAGCGAGCGCCGCATCAAGCGCCTCGCGCGCCGCCGACAGCGCCGTATCGGCCGCCCGCCACGCCGCATAGGCGGCCGCGGTGGCAGCGGTCTGCGGCCCAAGGCCGCCGAACGCATCGAGCAAGGCGCGGTGGCCGCGCGCGTTGAGCAGCCCGCGGTCGTCCTGCTGGCCATGGATCTCGACCAGCGTCGCGCCGACATCGCGGAGCAGCGCCGCCGATACTGGCTGGTCGTTGATGAACGCGCGGCTGCCGCCATCGGCAGCGACGCGGCGGCGCAAGATGAGTTCGTCGTCGTGGTCGAGCCCCTGCGCCTCGAGCATCGCGCGCGCCGGGTGGGTGGCGGGCACTGCAAACGCCGCAGTGACGCTCGCCTGCCCGGCACCGCTGCGCACCAGCCCGGCATCGCCGCGGCCGCCGAGCGCCAGCCCCAGCGCATCGAGCAGGATCGATTTGCCCGCGCCGGTTTCACCCGTCAGCACGCCGAGGCCGGGCGCGAATTCGAGCCGCAACGCCTCGATCAGCACGACATCGCGGATGTCGAGCGCGGTCAGCACCGACCGCTACGCACTCACGTGGTCTTTTTCTGGATCAGGGCAAACGAGCGCTGATACCATTTCGACCCCGGGTAGTTATAGCCGAGCACGGCGGCGGACTTCTTCGCTTCCTCGGGCAGGCCGAGCAGCAGATAGCATTCGACCAGCCGCTCGAGCGCCTCGGGCGTGTGGCTGGTGGTGTCGTACTGATCGACGACGGTGCGGAAACGGATGATCGCGGCGAGGTACAGCGTGTTCTTTTCATAGAAGCGCCCGACCTCCATCTCCTTGCCCGCAAGGTGATCGCGTGCAAGGTCGATCTTCAGCCGTGCATCGGCGGCGTAGTCCGAATTGGGATAACGGCGGATCAGCTCGCCCATCGCATCGAGCGCCTGCTGCGTGATTTTCTGGTCGCGGTCGACGCTGCTGATCTGCTCGTAATAGCTGACCGCGACGACATAATAGGCATAGGGTGCTTCGCGGCTACCTGGGTGCAGCGACAGGAAACGCTGCGACGAGGCGATCGCATCCGAATACTGCTGCGCCACATAATAGCTGTATGCCGACATCAGCTGCGCGCGGCGGGCCCAAACCGAATAGGGGTGCTGCCGCTCGACCTCGTCGAACTGCGCTGCGGCGAGTTTGTACTGGCGCTTGGCGAGCGTGTCGCGGGCGACATTGTACAGCGTCTCGACGTCGCGCGCGACATAGGCCTGGTCCTTGCGGCCCTTCGTCGAGGCGCAGCCGGTGAGCAGCAACCCGGTCAGTGCCAGCGGCAGCAGGGTCAGGCGGAGTACGCGGAACATCTTCATGGGCACGAGCCTTAGCCGAAGCCTTGCGGGGTGCCAAGCGGGCCAAATCAACTTGCTTTGATCTGTCATGGATCGCTGTCTAGAACAGCGGCGCGCACCGACGCCGGATCGCGCAGCAGGGGAGCAGTGCGTGCGATTAAGGATAGGGCAGGCGTTGGCGGCGGCGGCAGTGCTGACGCTGTCGGCGTGCGCGCCCTATCGGCCGGTACCGCTCGGCACGGCAGCAGCGCCGGTCGCGGTGCCGGCGATACCGCTCGACCTGAACGCGATCGGTGGCTTGGCGGTCGGCGGCAACCCCGAACTGCGCGCGCTGCGCGTTCGTGCCGGTGTTGCCGACGCGCAGCTGTTTGCAGCGCGGTTGCTGCCCGACCCGACCGCGACGGCGGGCTTCGACAAAATCCTGAGCGGGCCCGATACGACGACGGCGCTCGCCAGCCAGCTGCTCATCGACATCGCCGCGCTGCGCACGCGGCGCGTCGTCCTGGCCGGAGCGCGCGCCGCCGGGCGGCAGGTCCGGCTCGATCTGGCGTGGGCCGAATGGCAGACTGCGGGTGCCGCCCGGCTGCAGGCAGTGCGCGTCGAGGCGTTGCAGCGCGCGCAAATCCTCAACCATGCGAGTGCAACCGCGGCGAACGCGCTGCTGCTGTCGGTCGAACGCGCGGCGGCGCGCGGCGATATCGGTGCGGGCGAGGTCGAGACGCGGCGGCTTGCGGCGCTCGACGCCGGCGACCGCGAGCGCGCCGGGGCGACCGCGCTCAGCACCGCACAGTTCGAACTGGCGCGGCTGCTCGGCCTGCCGCCGGGGACTTCGGTTCTGCTCGTCGCAACGCCGGTGCCGCCGCCGCCGCCCGATGCAGCTCGGCTGTTCGCGCTGGCGCAGGACCGCCGCTTCGATTTCGCCGCGCTGCGGGCGGGCTATGATGTGCAGGAGGCCGCGGTGCACAAAGCGGTGCTCGACCAGTTTCCGACGCTGACGCTCGCGCTCAACGGGCTGCGGGATACGACGGGCAACCGCACGATCGGGCCATCGGTGGGGTTCACGCTGCCGCTGTGGAACCGCGGCCGTGGCGGCATTCGCATTGCCGAGGCGACCCGCAGCGCGCTGCACGCCGAATTCGAAGCGCGATTATTCCAGGCGCGCGCCGACATTGCGGCCGCCGTTGCCGGGATCGCCATCCGGCGCGCGCAGGCCGAAGCACTGCGCGCCGCGCAGCCCGAGATCGACCGGATCGCCGTTGCAAGCACCCGCGCGGCGGCACGCGGCGACCTTGCGCCCGCAACCGCTGCGACCGCGCAGCAGGCGCAGCGCGACAAGGCGCTCGCGCTGATCGACACCGAACAGCAAATTGCCGAAGCCATGGTTACGCTCGAATTGCTGACCGGCACGCCGCGAGAGGACTGGAACCGATGACGCGCCTCGTTGCCGTGATGCTGCTTGCCGCGCTTGCCGGGTGCAAAGCCCCCGCGCCCGATGCCAAGCCGCCGGAACCGACCGCGCTGGTCACCGTCGATACCGCCGCGGGGGGCGCCGTTGCCACGCGCCTGACGGTTTATGGCGCAGCGGACGACGGCAGCGGCGGCGAGCGTACTTTGACCACGCCGATCGAATCGACGGTCATCGAAATCGTCGCGCGGCCTGGCGCGCGCGTTGCTGCAGGTGCGGTGGTGGCGCGGCTGCGGCCGACACCCGCGGCTGCCCTCGAACGCACGCGGGCAGCAGCGGACGTCGGCACGACCGCTGCTGCCTTGGCGCGCGCGCGGCGGCTGCGCGCCGATGGATTGGTCAGCGATGCGGAGGTGGAGACGGCGCGCGCCGCTGCCACGACCGCCGCGACGACCGATTCCAGCTTGCGCGTGCGCGACGCTGCGTTGGTGCTGCGGGCCCCGGTGGCGGCGACGGTGACCGCCGTGGTTGCCAATCCGGGTGACCAACTGGCAGCCGGTGCGGTGGTCGCGAGGCTGGCCATTGCGGGCGGTGTCCGCGCGCGGTTCGGCATCGATCCCGAGTTGGCGCGTCACGTCGCGCGGGGTGCGCCGATTGCCATCCGGCCTGGCGGCACGTCCCCCGAGCTTGCCGCCCATGTCACCGATATCGACCCAACGGCGGACCCCGTGACGCGGCTTGCAACGGTGTTCGCCGACCTGCCGCTCGCCGCGCATATTGCCAGCGGCGAGACGCTTTCGGGGACGCTCGTTACCAATCGCAGCAGTGGCGTCGGGGTTGCCGATGCGGCGCTGCTCGATGACGGCGGGCAGGCCTTTGTGTTCGTGGTCCGCGACGGTGTCGCCCGTCGCCGCGACGTAACGGTCGGCTCCAGCGACGGCGGTCAGACCGCGATCGTGCGCGGCATCGCTGCAGGTGACATGGTCGTGACGAGCGGCGGCACGGCGCTCGAGGATGGCATGGCGGTCCGTCTCGCGCGCGCACCAGCATCGCCAGCGACGCGCCGATGAGCGCCTTGCTCGAGCGCCACCGCCGCGCGATCCTGCTGGCCGTGGTGCTGCTGACACTCGGCGGCGTGGTCGCGGCGCTGCGGTTGCCGGTCGGGCTATTTCCGGTGATCGACTATCCGCGCATCGTAGTCTCGATCGACGCCGGCGAGCGCGACGCGGGGGCCATGGCAGCAGCGATCACCCGGCCGATGGAGATCGCGCTGCGCGCCGTGCCCGGCGTCACGCATATCCGCTCGACGACCAGCCGCGGCAGCGCCGAGATCGCGCTCAGCTTCGATTGGGGGCAGGACATGGTGACGTCGCTGCTCGGCGTTCAGGGCCGCCTCGCCACGCTGCAGGCCGAGCTGCCGCCGGGTACGCGGTTCGAAGTGCGGCGGTCGGATCCGACGATCTTTCCGGTCTACGGCCTCGCGCTGACGTCGCAGACGCGCGATCCGCGGGCGCTGCGCGAACTCGCCGAACTGCGGTTGCGGCCGTTGTTGTCGAGCGTGCCCGGCGTCGCGGGTATCGACATCCTAGGCGGCAGCCCGCGCGAGATCGCGGTGATTGTCGACCCTGCACGGTTGCGCGCGCTGTCGCTGACGCTCGCCGATGTGGCGCAGGCGTTGAACGCCGCCAACACCATTCAGGCGGTCGGGCGGCTCGAAGATCGCCACCGGCTCTACCTCGCGCTGGTCGAGGACCGCGTGGCGAGCATCGCCGACATCGCCGCGACGCCGATCAAGACGGGCGCAAGCGCGGCTGCCGGTCTGGTAACACTCGGCCAGATCGCGACGATCGAGCCGTCGATCGCCCCGAGCTATACGCGCGTCACCTCGAACGGCGGCGATGCGGTGCTGGTCAACATCCGGCAGTCACCGCTTGCCGATAGCCTGCGATTGACCGCAGCGATCGACGCGCGGCTCGCCGGGGCAAAACTGCCGCCGGGCATTCGCATCACCCCCTTCTACGATCAGTCCGAGCTGGTGCGCGGCGCTGCCGAGGCGGTGCGCGACGCGATCCTGCTCGGCGCGCTGCTCGCCGGCATCGTGCTGTTCGTGTTCCTGCGCAGCTGGCGGTTGATGCTGCTGACCGGGCTGATGCTGCCAGCCGTGCTCGCCGCGACCTGCCTGTTGCTCGGCGTGTTCGGCATGAGTTTCAACATGATGACGCTCGGCGGGCTGGCGGCAGCTGTCGGCCTGATCGTCGATGATGCGGTGGTCATGCTCGAACACATGGTCCGCCGTCTGCAGGAGGGGGTGGCGACCACGACACGCGCACTGCTGGCGGCGGGCGATGAAATGGGCGGGCCGTTGCTCGGGTCGACGCTGGCGACGGTGGTCGTGTTCCTGCCGCTGGCGTTCATCAGCGGCGTCACCGGCGGCTTTTTCAAGGCGCTGGCGTTGACGATGACGGCGGCGCTGACATTTTCGCTGATCTATGCGCGTGGTGTGCTGCCGCTGGCTGCGGCGCACTGGCTCACCGCAAAGGATGCCACCGCAGCGGCGCGCGCCGATGCCCTGTCGGGGCGGATCGAGCGCGGCTATGCGCGCGCGGTCGCGCCGGCGTTGGCGCGGCCGGGGCTGACGTTGGCGCTGCTGGTGGTGCTGCTCGCTGGGGCGGGGTGGCTGGGCTATGCGCGCGTCGACAGCGGCTTCATGCCCAAAATGGACGAGGGCGGCTTCATCCTCGACTATAAGGCGAAGCCCGGCGCCGCGTTGAGCGATACCGACCGGTTGCTGCGGCAGGCGGAGGCGATCATCACCGTGACCCCCGAAGTCGCCAGCTATTCCCGCCGCACCGGGCTGCAGCTTGGCGGTGGGCTGAGCGAGGCCGACGAGGGCGATTTCTTTATCCGGCTCAAGGGTGGCAGCCGCCGCGATATCGATGCCGTGATGAGCGAAGTCCGGACGCGGATCACCGCGCAGGTGCCCGGCCTCGATATCGAGACCGCGCAGTTGATGGAGGATTTGATCGGCGACTTGACGGCAGTGCCGCAGCCGATCGAGGTCAAGCTGTTCGGCGACGTCCCCGACGAGCTGAGCCGTGCGGCGCGCACCACGGCGGCAGTAATCGGCAAGGTGTCCGGCGTCGTCGAGGTCCGCGACGGGCAACGTGTTGCAGGCGACGCCGTCGCGATCACCGTCGACCGTGCCGCAGCGGCGCAGGCGGGGCTCGACCCCGATGCCGTCGCGCGCCAGATCGAGGCGCAGGTCGGCGGCACCGTTGCCACGCAGATCCGGTCGCGCGAGCTGCTCATCAACGTGCGCGTCCGCGCGCCGCTGGCACTGCGCGACCGGGTTCAGGATTTGGGCGCGTTGCTGCTGCGCAGTGCCGATGGGCGCCCGGTGGCGCTGCGGCAGGTGGCGCGTATTGCGATCGTCGCTGGACAAAAGCAGCTGACGCGCGAGGATCTGGCACCGTTCGCCGCCGTGACCGCACGGCTCGACGGGCGCGATCTCGGATCGGCGATGGTCGACGTCAAGCGCGCGGTCGCCGCTGCCGGATTGCCCGCGTCGGTGCGTGTCGAATATGGCGGGTTGTACGAGCAGCAACAGCGTAGCTTCACCGATCTGGCGACCGTGTTCGTCGCCGCGCTGATGCTGGTGGCGCTGCTGCTGACGATCCTGTTCGGGCGCTGGCGCTACACCGTCGCGGCGATTGCGACAGTGCTGCTGGCGGCGGGCGCAGTGCTGGCAGGGCTGTGGGCGACCGGCACCGAGCTCGATATTTCGGCACTGATGGGGCTGACGATGGCGGTCGGCATTATCACCGAACTGGTTATCTTCTTCCTTGCCGAGCTTGATCCGGCTGTGGCTGATTCGGCTGAATCGGTGCTCGCGGCGGCACGCGCGCGGCTGCGACCGATCCTGATGTCGGCGTTAATCGCGATCCTGACGCTGAGCCCGCTCGCGCTCGGCGTGGCACGCGGTGCAGGGCTGCAGCGGCCGCTGGCGACGGCGATCATCTTCGGGCTGGCGGCAGGTGCGCCGCTGGTGCTGTTCTTCCTGCCGGCGGCGCTTGTCGTCGGGCGGCGGCGGCAATAGCGATTTTGTTCGTCACCTGACCGGGTTAAGGACGCGCATGGTTTTGCTGCGTGCCCCCCGATTGCTGTTGCTAATGCTCGTGGCCGGCTGCGCACATGAGCGCGCGGCCGACGTCGTTCCCATCCGCGCCGCGCCGGTGCAGTTGGCCGCTGCGCCAAAGCCAGCGTGGGTGGCGCGAAAGGTCATCCCCAACGCCGTCGACATCGCCGCCGGCACTGCAAACGCTGCGCCCGGCGAAACGTTGGCACAGGTGGCGCTGCGCACCAACGTGCCTGCCGGTGCTATCGCTGCTGCAAACGGCATCGCGCCGACCTCTGTGCTCAGGCCCGGACAGCTGCTCAAGCTGCCCGCCGGGAGGCTCCACACCGTTCGCCCCGGCGAAACCGGCATCGCGATCGCGCGAGCCTATGGCGCCGACTGGACGCGCGTCGTCGCCGCGAACCGCCTTGCGCCGCCGTTTACGCTCGAAGTCGGCGACCGTTTGCTGCTGCCGTCGAAAGTTCAGGTCGCCGCGATGTCGATCGAGGAGCGCGCCGCCGCGTTCAAGATCAACATCGATGACCTGATCACCGGAGCCGAGCCCGCCGCGCGCGCGCCGCATGCAAAGGTCGCAGTGGCGCGCCCGCTGCCCGCTTTACCGACAGCATCGCCGAAGTTCGACTGGCCGATCGAGGGGCGCATCCTGTCGGCTTTCGGAGCGAAACCCGGTGGCCGCTTCAATGACGGCGTCAACCTGAAGACCAGCGCGGGCAGCGCCGTGCACGCCACCGCCGACGGCGTCGTCGCTTATGCCGGCGATGCGGTAGCGGGGTTCGGCAACCTCGTGCTGATCAAGCACGCCGACGGCTGGGTCAGCGCCTATGGTCATAATCAAGCGGTCCTGGTGGCACGCGGCGACCGTGTTCACCAGGGCGATGTCATCGCTCGGGCGGGTGCGACCGGTGCAGTCGACGAGCCGCAACTGCATTTCGAACTGCGCCGTGGGCGCGCTGCGGTCGATCCGGTCAAGGTGCTGCCGCCGCGCGCCTAGGCCCGGTACAGTGCGAGGAACAGTGCGACCGCGCGCGCCGCTTCGCGCTCGATCACCGCGGGCGTCGGCGTGCCGAGCTGACCCAGCATCCGCTGCAGGTGATAATGCCCGCGGCACAGCGACATGAAGGTTTCGGCCGCCGCGCGGGTGTCGTCGGTGGCAAGTTCTCCGGCCGCGACATACGCGTCGAGCTGGTGGCTCAGCCGGGTGACGCCCTCGCCGGGGCCGGCGTCGTAGAAAATGCGTCCGATTTCAGGGCGGCGGCGCGCTTCGGCGGCGACGACCTGCATCATGCGAATCGCCCAGTCGGAGGTGACGAGATTGATGTGGGCGCGGGCGATCCGCGTCAGCCGCTCCGTCATCGGCAAGCCGGGCGGCGCGTCGAAGATCGCCTGGCCGTTCTTGGCGCAGCTGTGGGTGACCAGCGCCTCGAACAGCGCCTCCTTGCTGTCGAAATAGCTGTAGAGCGTGCCTTTCGAGCCCCCGAGCTGCGCTGCGACCTGCGACATCGATGCGCGCTCGAAGCCATGTTCGAGGAACACGTCATGTGCGATTGCCAGAATCGCATCGCGGCGCTGGTCGCGGGTGGGGCGCGGCTGCGGCTCTCCGCCGGTTGAAATTGTCATCCTCGTCCAAGCTTTTCCCGGTTGACCAGAATATCGCGTTCGGCGTAATTGGCATTGACCGTACGGTACGGTCAATAGTTTTGGTGAACAATGCGCAGAAATCCGATCGGTACAGCGATTGTGCTGCTGGCTGCAGTGGGGCTGACAGCCTGCGTCGCGCCGTCGGGGGATGCGCAGCTCCACCCCAAGCCAGTATCGAGCTATGCTGCTGCGGGGTTGGCGACGCCGGAGCCGGGCAGTTGGCCGGCGCGCGAATGGTGGCATGCGTATCGCGACCCGCAGCTCGACACGCTAATTGCTGCGGCACTCAAGGACAGCCCCGATGTTGCCGCTGCCGACGCGCGATTGCACCGCGCGCAGGCGTTGACGCAGCAATCGCGCGCCGCGCTGGTGCCGTCGGTCACGGCAAACGCCTCGGGCGGGGTCACCAAGCAGAGCTATAACAACGGTTTTCCGGCGCAATTCGTCCCGCATGGGTATCAGGAGTTCGGGCGCGGAACGCTCGATTTCAGCTATGAGGTCGATTTCTGGGGCAAGAACCGCGCCGGCGTCCGTGCCGCGACGTCGGATGCGCAGGCGGTTGCCGCGGACCGCGCGGCGGCGGTTCTGATGCTGTCGACATCGGTGGCGTCGACCTATGCAACGCTCGCGCAGCTGTATGCCGAGCGTGACGTCGCCGTCGCATCGGTGCAATTGCGGCAGGCGACGCTGACGCTCGTCAATCAGCGCGTTGCCGGTGGCCTCGATACGCGCGCCGAATCGCAGGCAGCCGAAGCCAATGTGCCCACCGCACGCGGCGACGTTGCCGCGATCGACGAACAGATCGTACTGACGCGCGACGCGCTTGCCGCATTGACCGGTGCCGGGCCCGATTTTGGCCTGACGATTACCCCGCCTGCGGCCGGGCCGCTGCCCGCGTTCGGGCTGCCGACGTCGCTCGCGGCCGAGCTGATCGGGCGCAAGCCCGAAGTCGTGGCGGCGCGCCGGCGGGCCGATGCCGCCGGGCAGCGCATCCATGTGGCGCGGGCGCAATTCTACCCCAACGTCAACCTCGTTGCCTTTATCGGTCTGCAGTCGCTGGGGTTGGGCAATCTGGTCAAGGCGGGGTCCGATATCGGGCAGGTCGGGCCGGCATTCAGCCTGCCGATTTTCGACGGCGGGCGGCTTAAGGCGAATTTGCGTGGGGCCGAGGCGGACTATGCGCTGGCGGTCGCGCAATATGACGGCAGCGTGGTGCGTGCGCTGCAGGATGTTGCCGATGCTGCCGCCAGCGCGCGCGCGTTGACGACGCGTCTGGCCGAGGCGCGCGCCGCGCTGGCATTCGAGGAGGAAGCCTACCGGGTCGCGCAGCTGCGCTATACCGGCGGGCTCGCCACCTATCAGTCGGTGTTGATCGTCGAGGACACAGTGCTTCAGCGCCGCCGTGCGCTCGCCGACCTGCAGGCGCGGGCGTTCGCGCTCGATGTCGCGCTCGTCAAGGCACTCGGCGGCGGCTTCGTCGATACCGCCGCCACTCTCGCTGCAAATTAGGACGACCCCGATGGCCGAAGCCGATCCCAAACTGCCGCAGCCGTCGCCTCAGGACAAGGCGACCGCCGATGCGACCAAGGCGCAAAAGACCGCCAAGCGTCGGCGGCTATTCCTGATCCTCGGGCTGGTCCTGCTTGGTGCCGCGGTTGCCTATGGCATCTATTGGCTGCTGGTCGGGCGGACGCACGTCGCGACCGACAACGCTTATGTCGGGGCCGACAGCGCGCAGGTGACGCCGCTTACCGCCGCCGCCGTGACGCGGGTGCACGTCATGGAGACCCAGTCGGTTCGTGCCGGCGATATTCTCGTCGAGCTCGATCCGGCCGATGCGCAGGTCGCGCTCGATCAGGCGAAGGCGCAGCTGGCATCGGCCGAGCGCCGCGTCGCGGGCTATTATGCGCAGGGCCGCGCGCTCGGGGCGCAGGTGTCATCGCGCTCGGCCGATATTGCGGCGGCCAATGCGCAGATCGCCAGCGCGCAATCCGACCTGACGCGCGCGCGGATCGATTTGCAGCGGCGCCAAGTGCTTGCCAAATCGGGCGCGGTCTCCGGGGACGAGCTGACCAATGCGCAGAACAAATATGCCGCCGCCGTTGCCGGGCTCGATTCGGCGAAGGCAGCGCGGCAGCAGGCGGCGGCGCAGGTGACTGCCGCACAGGGGTCGGAGGCGGTCAACACCGCGCTGATTTCGGGCACGCGCCCGCAGGAAAACCCCGAAGTCCGCGCCGCTCGGTCGGCGGTGGCAAAGGCACAGCTCGACCTTGACCGGACCGTCCTGCGCGCGCCGCTCGACGGGATCGTCGCGAAAAAGAATGTCCAGGTCGGGCAGCGCGTCGCACTCGGCGCATCGCTGATGACGATCGTGCCGGTCGAAACCGCCTATGTCGACGCCAACTTTAAGGAAGGCCAGCTGACCAAGGTTCGCGTCGGGCAGCCGGTGACGCTGACGTCGGATTTGTACGGCAGCGACGTCGTCTATCATGGTACCGTCACCGGGCTTTCGGGCGGCACCGGCGCGGCGTTCGCGCTGATCCCGGCGCAGAATGCCAGTGGCAACTGGATCAAAGTCGTACAGCGGATTCCGGTACGCATTACGCTCAAGCGCGATGAATTGCGGCAGCATCCGCTGCGCATCGGGCTGTCGATGAGCGCGACGATCGACGTTTCGGGCGCGCGCTGACGTGGCCGGCGCGCGTGCCCCGGCACCGCTGAGCGGCGGCGCGCTCGTCGCGGCGGGTGCGTTGCTCGCGGTGGCGAACTTCATGGTGGTGCTCGACACCACGATCGCCAATGTCTCGGTCCCGTCGATCGCCGGCGCGCTCGCCGTGTCGCCGACGCAGGGGACCTGGGTCATCACCAGCTATTCGGTGGCGGAGGCGATTACCGTCCCGCTGACCGGCTGGCTGGCGCAACGATTCGGCACCGTACGGGTGTTTTGCCTCGCCATGGCGGGGTTTGCGTTTTTCTCGTTCGCCTGCGGGTTTGCGCCCAGCCTTGCCGTGCTGGTGGCATTCCGAGTCGCGCAGGGCGTCTGCGGCGGTCCGATGATTCCGCTGTCGCAGTCGTTACTGCTGCGCGTGTTCCCGCCGCAAAAAGCGTCGATGGCGCTGGGGCTTTGGGCGATGACGACGGTCATCGCGCCGGTGATCGGGCCGATCATCGGCGGCACGATTTCGGATAATTACCACTGGTCGTGGATCTTTTTCATCAACGTACCGGTCGCCGGCACCTGCGCTTATTTTGCATGGCGCGTGATGCGCAGCCGCGAGACGCCGGTGACCAAGCGGCCGATTGATTTCGTCGGGCTGGCGCTGCTGATCGGTTGGGTCGGTGCGCTGCAGATCATGCTCGACAAGGGCAAGGAACTTGACTGGTTCGGGTCGCCGCTGATCGTCGGTCTCGCGATGATCGCGGCAATCGGCTTTGTCGCGTTCCTGATCTGGGAGCTGACCGCCGAGGATCCGATCGTCAACCTGCGGATTTTCCGTCACCGCGGCTTTGCGGTGGCGACAACGACGCTGGCGCTGGCGTTCGGAGCGTTTTTCGCCAGCCTGATCCTGATCCCGCTCTGGCTACAAACCAGCATGGGGTACACCGCGACTTGGGCGGGATATGCGTCAGCGGGCGGGGTATTGGCGATCGTCATGTCGCCGATCGTCGCGCAGCTGGCGAACAAGGTCGATCCGCGCGCGCTGACGTCGTTCGGCATTTTCTGGTTTGCTGCCATCACCTTCTGGCGCAGCGGCTTCGCAACCAATGTCGATTTCTGGCATATCTTTGCGCCGGCGGTGGCGCTGGGCTTTGGCGTGCCGTTCTTCTTTGTGCCGACGACGCGCATTGCGCTCGGCGCGGTCCTGCCCGAGGAAGTGGCGTCGGCCGCAGGGTTGTCGAACTTTATGCGCACGACGGCGGCGGCGTTCGCCGCGTCGCTATCGACGACCTATTGGGACGACTCGACGACCAGCGCGCGCGACAACCTCGCCGGACTGCTCAACGGCGTTCAGGACCGGGTCGATGACCTCGTCAGCCAGGGGCTGACGTCGACGCAGGCGCTGCGTCAGATCGACAATCTGGTGCAGATGCAAAGCGTCATGCTCGCCACCGACCGGGTGTTTTTCCTGACCGGCATCATCTTCATCGTTGCGGGCTTCTTCATCTGGCTCGCCCCGCGGCCACGGCCGATCGCCGCTGCCGCCGCCGCCCACTAACGTCGAGGTATCCCCTCCCTGACGCAGGGAGGGGAGCCGCCGTTTACATCGACCATTTGCCGATCGCTGCCGCCTGCCGCTGCCGCAGCGCGGCGCGGTAGCGGATGACTGCAGCAGCAGTTTCGGCAGGCTTGCGCGACGTTTCGGGGAACGTCTTGACGGCAAAAGCCATGACGCGATCGGCGACCGCGGCGTCGCCCGATCCCGCTGCCAGTCCGACAACAAAGCCCGACCGGGTGCTCGATTCGAGCATGCCGTTGACCGCATCCTGATGCGCGGTTGCCCAGTCGAACGCCATTGCCGGATGCTGCGACGCGACCGCCTGGATGATCGTCGCGCGGGTCGGCACGGCGACCTCGTCGGTCAGTGCGATCGCCAGCGCGCGATTGGCGAGCGCCTCGTCATGGACAGCGCCAAGGTTGCGGTACAGCTGCTGCTTGGCCACTGGCGACTTTTCCGCCATGGCGCGAGCATGCAGCGCATCCCATTGTGCAGGTGTCGCGTTATAGCTGAACACCTGCAGCGCGGGCTGACGGATCGGCCCGGGCACCGATGCCGGATCGGTGAAGCTCGCTTCGGCATAGCGCGCCGCATCGGCGGAAACGGCAGGATCGCCGAACAGGCCGAGCACGGGGATGATATCCTCGCGCAGCTGCTTCATCGCCGAAATCTCGTCGGCACGTCCGGTCCAGCCGACCCGGTCGAAAACCGGGCGCAGCAGCGACCGCGCCTTGATCCGGAACGCGGTCTGTTCGGGCGCGCCCTGCAGCATCCGGTCGATTCCGGCGAACTGCCCCGAAACCATCGACCATAGCAGCGGCGAGGCATCGGAGTTGAGCCCGCCGACCAGCGCAAGATAGCGTTCGATCGTTGCGTCGCCGCTGTTGGCAAGACCATAGGCGTCGGCGGTCAGGCCGATCTGGTCGACTTCGCTCAACTTGGTGATGCTACCGGCGAGCGCGGCGAAGTGCGCCGGGGTGTAGAGCGTGCGGTAATAGCCGCTTTGCCCGGCGTTGACCACGACCGGGCCGCAGCCCGGCACGGTGGCGGCGACCGGAGCGGGGCCGCTGACATCGACGCGCTTGATCGCGCCCGTGCCCGCGACATTGACCGGAACGATCCACGTGCGCGACGCCTTCGACGCCTCGTCGAGCGCAAAACGGCCCTGCGCCAGCGTCAGCGTCGTGTTGCCGCCGGTGCAGACGGGCTCGCCGACACGGATCAACGGCACGCCGCCCTGCAGCGTGAAGCTGTGCATCAACGGCGCAACCGGCTGTTTCGCGGCAGCGCCGATCTCCTCCCACAGCTGGTCGGTGACTGTGTTGCTGTACTTGTACTTCGCCATATAGCGGCGGACGCCGGCGCGGAAGGTGTCGGGCCCGACCGCACCCTCGAGCATGCGAATGACCGCTTCGCCCTTCAGATAGGTGATGTTGTCGAACGCCTGGTTGATCTGGTCGGGCGTCGTGACGTGCTGGACGATCGGGTGCGTGACGGCGCGCGCATCGAGCGCCATCGCCTGCTGCCGCGGGAAGGCGACCGACTGGCTGAGCGCGCCCCATTCGGGGTTGAGGTCGTTCGAAATCTTCGACGCCGTCCACGACGCAAAGCCTTCGTTGAGCCACAGGTCGTCCCACCATGCCATCGTCACGAGGTCGCCGAACCACTGGTGCGCCATCTCGTGCGCGACGACGTTGAAGATGTCCTGCCGCCGGTTTTCGGTGATCAGCTTGGGATCGACGAGCAGCACCTGCTCGAAATAAAAGATCGCGCCCCAGTTTTCCATCGCGCCGAAGAACGCGCTCGAGCCCGGACCGGCGATCATGTCGAGCTTGGGCAGCGGATATGGCACGCCGAAATAGTCGTTGTACGCGGCAAGGATGCGCTTGGCGCTGGCGAGCGCATAATCGCCCTGATCGACGACGCCGCGCCGGGTGATAACGCCGATCTCGGACTTGCCCGCCATCAGCGTCTTGCGCTCGACGTCGCCGATGCCGAGGAACATCAGATACGCCGACATCTTGGGCGTGGTGGCGAAGGTAGTGACGTCGCCGACCTTGCTCGCGACCGGCATGTTCGAGAATGCGGTCTGCCCCTTGGGCACCGTCGTCGACAGCGTGAACGGCGTCTTGAAGCCGGGCTCGTCCCATGTCGGGGCAAAGCGGCGCGCGTCCGACGCCTCGAACTGCGTGACGATCATCCGTGCCTTGCTGCCGTCGGTGTTGTTGTAGTCGATGGCAAACATGCCCGACGCGGACTGGCTGATCTTGCCGCCATAGACGATCGACAGCGCGTGTTCGCCGGCGGCGACCGGCGCGGCAAAGGTGAAGGTCGCGGTCTGCGCGTCGGCGTCGAGGCTGACGGTGCCGGCGGTCTTTGCATCGAGGCGGACGCTGGCGATCGTCAGTTCGGCGGCGTTGAGCGTGATCGTCCGGGTCGGCGCGGCGACCTTGATCCGGATCATCTCCTTGCCGGTAAACGTCAGCTTGGCGGCATCGGGATTGACGCTGATCGTATAGGCCAGCGGCACGACGCCGCCGGGCAGGCGCCCTTCAGTGGCGTGCGCAGTGGTCGCGAGCAAGGCGGCGAGCGTGGCGGCGGCGAACAATGGCTTCGACATGAGCATACCCCGTTTTGATGTCTGGCTGCCGCCATCGCTACTTCGGCGCAGCCGCGTCGTCAAACCCGCGATAGCTACCTAATACACACCGCAGTGCAGCACTGGCGACGCGGCGCAGTTGGCCCTACAGAGTAGCGATGACCGTTACCCTCCCCTTAAGTCCGAAAGTCGGCATGGTATCGCTAGGCTGCCCCAAGGCGCTGGTCGATAGCGAACGCATCCTCAGCCAGCTGCGCGCCGACGGCTACCGCCTGTCGGGAACCTATGCCGATGCCGATGTCGTGCTGGTCAATACCTGCGGCTTCCTCGATACCGCCAAGGCCGAAAGCCTGCACGCGATCGGCGAGGCGTTGGCCGAAAACGGCCGGGTCATCGTGACCGGCTGCCTTGGTCACGAGGCCGAGATGATCCAGGCGCGCTTTCCCAAGGTGCTGGCGATCACCGGCCCGCAGCAATACAGCCAGGTTGTCGCGGCCGTGCACGCCGCAGCGCCAGCGACGCCGTCGCCGTATCTTGACCTTGCGCCGGTCAAGTTGACCCCGCCGCACTACAGCTATCTGAAGATTTCGGAGGGCTGCAACCACCGCTGTAAATTCTGCATCATCCCCAGCCTGCGCGGCGATCTGGTCAGCCGTCCGGCGAACGGCGTTATCCGCGAGGCGGAGAAGCTTATCGAAGGCGGCACGCGCGAGCTGCTGGTGATCAGCCAGGACACCTCGGCCTATGGCGTCGACATCGGCCATGCCGAATCGATGCTGGCAGGCCGCGCGCGCCGCGCCCACATTACCGACCTGGCGCGCGAGCTCGGGCAGCTCGGCGCGTGGGTGCGGCTGCATTATGTCTATCCATATCCGCACGTCGATGCGCTGATCCCGCTGATGCGCGACGGCCTCGTGCTGCCCTATCTCGACATTCCGTTTCAGCACGCGTCGCCGTCGGTGCTGCGCGCAATGCGGCGTCCTGCGAACGAGGCGAAGGTGCTCGACCGGATCACCGCGTGGCGGTCGATGGTTCCCGACCTCGCGCTGCGGTCGACGTTCATCGTCGGCTTCCCCGGCGAGACCGCTGCCGATTTCGACTATCTGCTCGACTGGCTGGGCCATGCGCAGCTCGACCGCGTCGGCTGCTTCAAATACGAGGCGGTGGCGGGCGCCGCGGCAAACGACCTGCCGGGTGCAGTGCCCGAAGACTTGAAGGAGGAGCGCTGGCATCGCTTCATGGCGGCGCAGGCGCTGATCTCGGCGCGGCGGCTCGAAGCCAAGGTCGGACGCACGCTCGATGTGCTGATCGACGCCGTCGACGACGACGGCGGGGCGTCGGGGCGCAGCTACGCCGACGCGCCCGAGATCGACGGCCAGGTCCATCTGCGCGACGCTGGCGGCATCAAGGTCGGCGAGATTGTCGCGGTCCAGATCGAGGCGGCGGAGGATTACGACTTGCTCGGGGTGCCGCTGTGACCGACTTTGCCGCGTTGCTGCTGCCCGATGCAGGCGGCCCGGCGCAGCTAGTGCGCACGCTCAATGCCGCCGGCCTCGCAGACTGGCTCGCAACCCAGGGCGAGGCGGTGCGCAGCGCGGTTGCGGCGAACGGCTTTGCCGCGCAACCCGGCGAAGTCGTGATCGTGCCCGACGGCGCGGGCTGGGGCGCGCTGATCGGCGTTGGCGGTGACGGCGACGAGCTTTGGGATCTGGCAGCGGCGGCGACACGGCTGCCGCCCGGGCGCTACCGGCTCGCCGACCGTCCGGCGGGCGCGGCGATGCACGGCTGGCTGATGGCGCAGCATTTCTTCGACCGCTACCGCAGCACCGTGCCGCCGCGCGAACCGCGCGTGCTGCTGGCGATCGACGCTGCGGCGATTCCGGCGGCGGTGCGGATGGCGGCGGCGACCGCGCTGGTCCGCGACCTGATCGACACGCCGGCGAACGATCTTGGCCCCGCCGAACTCGCTGCAGCCGTGACGCGCGAGGCGCAGCTTTGGGGAGCCGAGGTGCGCGTCGTCACCGGCGAGGCGCTGCTGACCGAAGGCTTTCCCGCGGTGCATGCCGTCGGCCGCGCCGCCGCGCGGGCGCCGCGGCTGATCGACCTGCGTTGGGGCGATCCGGGCGCGCCGCGGCTGACGCTGGTCGGCAAAGGCGTGATCTTCGACAGCGGCGGCCTCAACATGAAGGCGTCGACCGGCATGGCGCTGATGAAAAAGGACATGGGCGGCGCGGCGCACGCGCTGGCGCTGGCGCGGCTGGTGATGGAGGCGCGGCTGCCGGTTCGGCTGCGGCTGATCATCCCGGCGGTCGAA
Organism: Sphingomonadales bacterium; assembly: GCA_038225475.1. GTDB lineage: Bacteria > Pseudomonadota > Alphaproteobacteria > Sphingomonadales > Sphingomonadaceae > Polymorphobacter_B. The sequence continues at coordinate 267,294 of JBBRRA010000001.1, read as the reverse complement.
AATGCCGTCGCGGGCAACGCCTTTCGCCCCGGCGACGTGCTGGCGACACGCGCCGGGCTGACGGTCGAGATCGGCAATACCGACGCCGAAGGACGGCTGATTCTTGCCGATGCGCTGACGCTCGCGCTTGAGGATGCACCGGAGTTGCTGCTCGACTTTGCGACGCTGACCGGCGCGGCGCGCGTTGCGCTCGGCCCCGACCTGCCGGCGCTGTTCACGCATGACGATGCGCTGGCGGATGCGCTGCTGGCGGCGGGCAAGGCGACCGGCGATCCGCTGTGGCGGCTGCCGCTGTGGCCGGGGTATCGCGAGATGCTATCGTCGACGATCGCCGATTTGAATAATGCCGGGGAGGGCGGTTTTGCCGGAGCGATCACAGCCGCGCTGTTCCTCGGCCGGTTCGTCACGCCGGGCACGGTGTGGGCGCATTTCGACCTGTACGGCTGGTCGCCGTCGGCGCGCCCCGGCCGTCCGAAGGGCGGCGCTGCGGGCAGTTTGCAGGCGGTATGGCTGGCGCTGCAAAACCGTTTCACCGCACGCTAGGGTAAAGACCGTGCCGATGATGCAACGAATTCGCCGCCCCATCCGTTTAATGCCTGACGCCCCCGGACACCGGTTCGGGGAGCCGATGTATACAGTAGTGGCGAGGTCGATTTATGCGAGCGATGACTGGGCACGACGTGCCGGAAGGTCCGCTGGGGGCGTGGATGGATACGCTTATCGGATATGTGCAGTCGGCGCGGCCCGATCTGACCAACCGGCAGATGGCGTTGTTGATGATCGTCTATCTGTTGCCCGGGCCGCATACGGTGCGCGGGCTTGCGGCGCGGTTGCACGTTTCGAAACCGGTGGTGACGCGCGCGCTCAACACGCTGGGAACGCTCGGCTATCTGCGGCGGCAGAAGGACGAAAGCGACCTGCGCAATATCTTCGTCGAGAAGACGGCGCTGGGGACTGCGTTCCTCGACGAATTTTCGGACCTCATTGCGCGACCGGACTCCGATGAGCCCGCCGAGCGGCGTCAGGTCGCCCATTAGGCAGACGCATCTGAGCGGACCGTCGGTCGCGCTCGACCACCGCATCAACGCGTATCGCCCCGACTTGGCAAGCGCAGCGCTGGCGGCGGGTGTGATTGCGGCGCGCTATGCCGATCCGGTCCGGCTGGTCAGCACTGCGCCATCGACGGTGCTCCACGCTGCCCCCGACGCCGCCTCGACCGCGGTCAGCGCGCTGCTTTACGGCGAAGCGTTCGACGTGATCGACGATGTCGGCGGCTGGGCGTGGGGGAGCTGCGTCCATGACGGCTATGTCGGGTGGGTGGCGCGCGCGGCGCTGGCACCGCCGGGACCGGTCGCCATGCACCGCATCGGCGCGCCCGCCGCGCCGGTGTTCGCTGCGCCCGATATCAAGACCGCCGTGCGCGACACGCTGTACCTCGGGTCGCCGGTTTGTGCCGAACCAGTCGCTGACTTCATGGCGCTCGAAGGCGGCGGCTTCGTCCATTGCCGCCACGTCCTGCCCGTCGATGACCGCACCGTCGATGCGGTGGCGGTCGCGTTGCCGTTTATCGGCACGCCCTATGTCTGGGGCGGCCGGACGCGCGCCGGGATCGATTGTTCGGGGCTGGTGCAGACCGCGCTGCGCGCCACCGGCATCGATTGCCCGCGCGATTCAGACCAGCAGCTGCGACGTTTCGGTGCCGATATCGCCGTTGCAGCGCTGCAGCGCGGTGATCTGGTGTTTTTCCCCGGGCACGTCGGGATGATGGTTGATGCGGACCATCTGCTCCACGCCAATGCCTATTGGATGACGACGCTGGTCGAGCCGCTGGCGGCAGTCGTCGCGCGGCTGACGCCGCGGCATCCGGTCGCAATCACCGGGGTCGGACGTCCTGAAAAGCTTGAGGTGAGATGATGTCACGATGCTCTTGTTTGGGCAAAAGCGCTTCCCTATAAGCCGCGCCAAGGGGTGGTCCGGCGCAGGCGATCGACGCAGGGCTGGATCAAGACGTTTTACATCTACAAGGCCGGGCGGGAGCGAGGGTCGATGTCGGAACGCGTAGAAAACGTCGGCGAGGGCCATCACGGGTTGGCAGTCGAGCTTGCCGAGAGTGACGTCGCCGTTGCCAACGTCGAGGTGCCGGAAAGCTATGTCCCGCATGGCGGCGAGCCGTTCATGAGCCCGTTGCAACTGGCCTATTTCCACCGCAAGCTGGTGTTCTGGAAAGAAGATATCCTGCGCGAAGCGCGCGAGACGCTGGCGACGCTGCAGTCCGAATCGTTGCGCGAACCCGATGTCAACGACCGCGCATCGACCGAAACCGACTGGTCAGTCGAATTGCGCACGCGCGACCGGCAGCGCAAACTGATCGCCAAGATCGATGCGGCGCTGCGGCGGATCGAAACCGGCGACTATGGCTATTGCGAAGTCACCGGCGAGCCGATTTCGCTGCAACGGCTTGAAGCGCGGCCGATCGCGACGATGACGCTCGAGGCACAGGAGCGCCACGAGCGCATCGAACGCGTCACGCGCGACGATTGAGCCGCGGCTAGGATTCGAGCGTCAGCGCTTCCTTCAGGCGCAGCTTGGCCTTTTTAAGCGCCATGATGCGCAGCGTATCGGGAAGCGGGTGGCTGGCTTCGCGGACCAATGTCGCCTCGAGCCGGGCGTGCTTTTCTGACAGGGAGACGCGGTGTGCAGCGGTCATAGAACCTCGCAGACAGGGTTTCGGCCAACAACAAGATCACAGCAAATCACGATTGTCTTGGCATTTTGATAACGCCGCGACAGGCCCAGCATATTGAGCGGCCACCGGCTGCGACTGCTATCGGTGGTAGCGGCTTTCCGATAGGCTGCGGGTTGCGTCGGTTGCCGAATGAGCGGCGCGGCGACTCGGGCACCAGGGGTGAAGGCGTGGATGAGTTCGACGTACGCGCACGGCTCGAAACCGTACGGCAGCAGCACCGCGATCTCGATGCCGCGATCGAGGCGCTGCAGGGCGTTGTCGGGCACGACCAGATCCAGCTGGCGCGGCTCAAAAAACGCAAATTGCGATTGCGCGACGAGATTGCCACACTGCATGACATGATCGTCCCCGATATCATCGCCTAGGTTGGGAACATGCGGTGACTATGTTAAAAGCGAGCAATGACAGGCACATCATGATCCGGCTGCTGGCGGCCGGTGCAGCGGCGGTGTTGATCGGCGCACCCGCGCACGCGTGGGGGGCAGCGCAGCGGCCGGGCCCGGCGTGTTTCGATGCGGCGCAGCAGGCTGGCCCTTCGGCGCGCGGTATCGCCGCCTGCAGCCGCGCGCTCGACAGCCGCCACCTTGCGCCGCACGACCGCGCCGCAACGCTGGTCAACCGCGGTATCCTGAAGGCGCGCGAGGGGAGCTTTGCCGCGTCGATCGCCGATTATGACGCGGCGCTTGCGGTCGATCCCGGGCTGGCGGAGGCGCACATCAACAAGGGCATCGCGCTCAATGCGCTCGGTGGTCATGCCGAGGCGGCGATTGCCGCGCTAACGGCAGGGCTCGCGCTGCATCCCGCCAACGCCGCAATCGCTTATTATGCGCGCGGTATCGCCGATGAGATGGCAGGCGCGGTGCGCGATGCCTATGCCGACTACAATCAGGCGGCGCGGCTTGCGCCCGATTGGGATGCTCCGGCGGACGAGCTGCGGCGCTTTGCAGTGGTGCGCGCCAAGAAATCGATGGCGGCATGACGACGGCGGTTGCCGCCGACCGGGTGGCGTCGATCTACCGCGATACGATGCGGCTGGCCGAAGCGGCGCGCGGCTATTTCGACCGGGACGGCGTCGAGGCGCGAACCGCGATGACGCCCGAACTGCGCGCTGCGATCGCCACCGAATCGGTGCGCGTCACCGCGCGGCTGCTCGCGGTGGTGTCATGGGTGCTGACGCAGCAGGAAATGGCGGCGGGCAACGTCATCGGCCGTTCGAACATTCTCGACAATGGTATCGACGAGCCGCCGCTCAGCGGTAAACTGCCCGAACCGGCGCGGCGTATCGCCGAAAGCACGCGCGCGCTGTACGCCGATGTCCGTTCGCTGGCGCAGGGCGTCTGAGCCGTGCGGCCGCGCTTCCACCTCGCGATCCCGGTCGATGACCTCGACCGCGCGCGCTATTTCTACGGCGAGGTGCTCGCCTGCCCCGAAGGGCGCTCGAGCGATAGCTGGATCGATTTCGACCTCGCCGGGCATCAGCTCGTCGTGCACCGGACCGATGCGCGCGGCGCGGTCGCGCACAGCGCCGTCGACGGCGACGCGGTGCCGGTGCCGCATTTCGGGCTGGTGCTCGACATGCGCGACTGGCAGGCGCTCGCCGACCGGTTGAGCAGCTTTGGCATGCGCTTCGTGATCGAACCGCATGTGCGTTTCGTCGGCGAGCCGGGCGAGCAGGCGACGATGTTCCTCTACGACCCGGCCGGCAACGCCATCGAATTCAAGGCGTTCGCCGACATCGGGCAATTATTCGCCAAATGAGGCGCGCCTAAAGCTCACGCACCAGTTTGCGGACCACGGCGAGCCACGGCGCGTCGGCGATCACGATCTGCCGCGCCCCCGACACCAGCGGTTGTAATTGCAAGCGCTTGGCATCGACGCCGACGAGCCGCCCAAAGGCGAACCGCCCGACGGCGCGCGGCAGCAGCACGTCGCGGTTGAGCGCGGTGCCGAACGCCTCGGGCGCGACCTTTTCGAGCCACAGCGAATCGCCCGCGCGGTAGTCGCCCTGCGCGACTTCGACAGTCACGCCGACGACATTGCCGCCCGGAACCGGCGGAAGCAGCGCGGTGGTGCGGCGCGGCGCGATCGCGCCTTCGGCAGTCAGCAACGCCGCCACCGGCACGTCGATGCGGTCGGGCAGCGTCACCAGTTCGGCCGCCTCGACGCCGAGCGCGGCTGCGATGCGGTTGAGCCAGCCGACCGACACGGTGCGCATGCCGGTTTCGAGCCGCCCGATCGTCTGCGCGGTGGTCGGCGGCTGGCACGCGGCTGCAACCTGGTGCAGCGTCATATGCTTGGCCTTGCGGACCTCGCGGATACGCGTGATCATCGAATCATCTCCCTGAACCCGTCTGGTTTACCACTGTCCTACATAGGTGCGCTTATGGCAAGCCGCTTTTGCACCAGATAGGGAGAGCGGCGATGACGAAAGCGAAACGCGCGCGGGCGAACACCGCAATCATGACCGACGATGTGCCCGAGCCTGGTCCGAACCGCGTGTTCGCGACGCGCCAACTGCCGCCGTCGCTGCGCCTCGATCGCGCCGTGGTAACCGTCAATCTGGCGGAGTCGCCGCTCGGCTGGCTGGTCCGGCGCGGCATGGTTTCGGCGCGGCAGTTCGAGGCCGGCGAGCGGCTCCGCGCCGACTTTGAGCGCGCGCAGCTCGGTCCGTCGGTAACGATGCGCTGGGATGCCGGGCCGACCGCGAGCACGGCGCGTGGCGCGCCTGCCGCGATGGACGCATCGAGCGCGCAGATCGCCGCAAAACAGCGCTTTGCTGCCGCGGTCGCCGCAACCGGCAGCGGGCTTTCGGATGTGCTGTGGCGCGTCGTCTGCGCGGGTGAAGGGATGGAAACCGCCGAACGCGCGCTCGGCTGGCCAGCGCGCGCGGGCAAGGTCGTGCTCGGCCTCGCACTCGATCGGCTTGCCGATCACTATCAGCTAAAATAACCGAATACGCACAAAACGCTTGACTAGCGTAACGCTATAGGCTAGTAAATCAGGACGATGACGAATTGCGCCCACCGGTTTCCGCCGGTGGGCGTTTTGCTGGAGGCGTTCGATGCACCGCACACCCGCACCGCTGATGACCGACGCTGCGGCGCGCGCCCGCTTCCTCGAAGTGCTCGCCGATACCGGCAACGCCACCGCCGCCGCCGCGCAGCTTGGGATCAGCCGTTCGACGGTCTATCGCGCGCGGCTGGCGTTCCCCGATTTTGCTGCCGGTTTCGATGCGGCGGGTGGGCCGCAACGGTCCCCCGAAGCCCGGCGCGCACTGTCGGATGCGCGCAAGATCGCACGGATCGAGGCGGCGCTGATCGACCGGGCGCTCCACGGCGTCGAGAAAATCGTTCGCTACGGTGGCGAGGAACTCGCCCGCGACCGGCAGTTTTCGGACAGCCTCGCGATGTTCGTGCTGCGCAACCGTCTGCCCGATGTTTACGGCAACCACCGCACGATCAACGTCACGCCGGTGCCGACTGCGCCGTCGCCGCTGCCCAGCCGCGGCGAGTTGTTCGCCAAGATCGACGCGGCGCTCGAACGCTTCCCGCCCCACGACGACCCGGATGACGCCCCCGACGTCAACTGAGCCCGGGTGGAACGTCCCAAGGAAAGTTGTGTCATGGTGTTTCACGATCCGCGGTCGCCGCGCGAGCGGATTGCCGCGCTTGGCCCGCGCGCGTTGGCGCATCTGGCAGGTTCGCTCGAACCGCGCACCGTCGCGGCGCTCGACAGTCACTGGGAGTATCTGGCGCGGACCGGGCAATGGGGCCCGGCAAGCGATTGGGAAATCTGGCTGATCCTCGCCGGGCGCGGCTTCGGTAAAACTCGTGCTGGTGCCGAATGGGTGCTTAACGCTGCTCGCGCTGTACCGGACGCGCGCATCGCCCTGCTCGGTGCGACTGTCGCCGATGCGCGCGCGGTGATGGTCGAAGGCGAATCGGGCGTGCTGGCCCGCGCCCCGCAAGCCGCTGGCGTGACGTTCGAGCCGTCGCTGCGGCGACTGCGTTGGGAAAACAGCTCGACCGCATGGCTGTTTTCGGCAGCCGAGCCCGAGGCGTTGCGTGGGCCGCAGTTTCATTTCGCCTGGGGCGACGAGGCGGCGCGCTGGCCCGCTGCGGCGTCGACGCTGGCCAGCCTGCGACTGGCGCTGCGGCTGGGGGCACACCCGCAACTGGTGCTGACGACCACCCCGCGCCCGCTGCCGTGGCTCAAGGCGATGACCGAGGCCCCCGGCGTGATCGTCACGCGCGGAGCCACACAGGATAATAGCGCGAACCTGTCGTCGACGTTCCTCCGGTCGATGGCGCGCGATTATGGCGGCACGCAGCTTGGGCGGCAGGAACTGGGCGGCGAAATCATCGACGATATCGAGGGCGCGCTGTGGACGCGCGCAATGCTCGAGGCGTGCCGGGTTCGCATTCTGCCGCCGCTGCGCCGAACGGTGGTGGCAGTCGATCCGCCGGCAACGTCGGGCGCGCGCGCCGATGCCTGCGGAATCGTCGTGGTGGCATTGGGGTATGACGGCGCGGGCTATGTGCTTGACGATGCGAGCCTTCAGGGAGCGAGCCCCGAAGCGTGGGCGCGCGCGGTGGTGGCAGCCGCCGAGCGCCACGCCGCCGACCGCGTCGTTGCGGAGGTCAACAACGGCGGCGAGATGGTGACATCGGTGCTGCGCACGGTGTCGAGCACGCTGCCGATCACGGCGGTCCGCGCCGCGGCGGGCAAGGTGGCGCGCGCCGAGCCGGTCGCCAGCCTGTACAGCACCGGGCGCGTGCACCACGTCGGTGTATTCCCGGCGCTCGAAGACGAAATGTGCGGGCTGCTGATCGGCGGTGATTACACCGGGCCGGGGCGATCGCCCGACCGCGCCGACGCGCTGGTCTGGGGACTGCACGAACTGATGCTGGGGCCCGCCGGAGCGGCCCCGCTGATCCGTAACCTTTGAGGGAGACTGCGATGCAAATCCCGTTTTTCGGGCGCAAGGCGCGCGCGCCGGACCCGGTCCCACGCAGCTGGCCCGACGTGCTGCGCGCCGGGTGGCACAATGCCGAGCTGCCGCGCCCCTATGAAACGCTGGTCCGCGACGCCTATTGCCGCAATCCGATCGCACAGCGCGCGGTGCGGATCATCGCTGAAAGCGCTTCGGGCGCACCGGTGATCGCCACGCCGCCGGGGCATCCGGCGCTGGCGCTGTTGAGTGGCGGGCAGCCGGGCCCGGCGCTGATGGAAACCATTGCGGCTAATCTCCTGCTCCACGGCAATGCCTATATCGAGGTCGGGCTGGGCGCCGGCGGGTTGCCGGTGGCGCTGTACACGCTGCGCCCCGAACGGGTCACGGTCGAAGTCGACAGCAGCGGCTGGCCGACGGGCTATCTGTACCGCGCCGGTGAAGTGGTCACCCGCTATCCGTCCGAAACCGTCGGTGACAAGCCGGGGTTGCTGCATATCCGCAGCTTCCATCCGCTCGACGATCATTATGGCCTTGGTTGCCTTGGCGCGGCGAGCGCTGCGGTCGATACGCACAATGCCGCGAGCCGGTGGAACAAGGCGCTGCTCGACAATGCGGCGCGGCCGAGCGGCGCGCTGGTGTACGATTCGGCGAACGGCGAGACGCTGTCGACCGAGCAATTCGACCGGCTCAAGACCGAAATGGAAAGCGCGTTTACCGGCGCGATGAACGCCGGGCGGCCGATGCTGCTCGAGGGCGGGCTAAGCTGGCAACCACTGTCGATGACGCCTGCCGAGATGGACTTCGGGCGGGCGCGCGACACCGCCAGCCGCGAGATTGCGCTGGCGTTCGGCGTGCCCCCGATGCTGCTCGGGCTGGCGGGCGACAACAGCTATGCGAATTACCGCGAGGCGAATGTCGCGTTGTGGCGGTTGACGCTGCTGCCGCTGACCCGGCGCATTCTGGGCGCGATCGCCGAGCATCTTGCCGACTGGTGGCCGGGGCTGGTGCTCGACATCGACCGCGACGCGATCCCCGCGCTGTCCGCCGACCGCGAACGGTTGTGGGGCCAGGTCGCAGCGGCGACCTTCCTGTCCGACGAGGAAAAGCGGGTCCTGCTGGGCCTGAGGGGGTTGGCATGACGAGTGTCCCGATGCTCGCGAAGCTGCTGGCGCAGGCCGAGGCGCAGGGTGCCGATCTGGTGACACTGCGCGCGCTGATCGAGGAGGCGAGCGAGGCCGGTGCGACACGCGCGCTGGCACGGATCGGCCTCCACGACGACCGCGCCGGACCCGATATCGTCGAGCTGCGCCAGCTCATCCAGGGTTGGCGCGATGCCAAGCATTCGGCGGTCAACGCAGTCATCACCTGGGCGGTTCGCTCGGCGATTGCGGCGCTGTTGATCGGCATCGCGGTCAAGCTCGGCATGATCGGGATGGTTCGGACCTGATCTGAAAGGAGACCCCATGACACTCATTCGCCTCGCTGGTTATGCCAGCGTTTTCGGCGTGCCCGACAGCAGCGGCGACGTCGTGTTGCGCGGGGCGTTTGCTCGTGCAGCAGCGGGCATCCCGCTGCTGTGGCAGCATGCGACCGGAACGCCGATCGGCTTCGTCGAAAAGCTGGTCGAGGATGCGCGCGGGCTGCGCGTGATTGCCGCCATCGTCGCCGATACCGACGCCGGCCGTGACGCGGCGGTGCTGCTCCAGGCCAAGGCGATCAACGGCTTGAGCTTTGGCTACCGCGTCCGCGCCAGCCGTCCCGACCGGGCGCGCGGGCTGCGCGAACTCACCGATCTCGACCTGCTCGAGGTGTCGATCGTCACCTTCCCGATGCAGCCGCTGGCGCGCGTTCTCGCCATCGACAGTGTTTCACCCCAGGAGACCCAAGCATGACTTATGAAACCAAGGCCGACGCGCTCGAAGCCGTTTTCGACGCGACGCCGACCGATCTCGGCCCCGATGTCGCCGCGCTGCGCAGCGAAGTCGGCAAGCTGTCGGTGCGGCTGGCGGGCATGGCGCGCCCAGCGCTTGCCGGCAGCAAGGCCGACACCGATCCGGTTCGCGCGGCATTCACCGACCGGTATCTGCGCAAGGGCCTCGACACCGGCTTCGAAACCAAGTCGCTGAGCGAAACCGTCGGCAGCGACGGCGGCGTGGCGATCCCGCAGCAGATCGACAAGCTGATCGACCAGACGCTGATCCAGATCTCGCCGCTGCGCCGGATCGCCAATGTCGTTACCATCGGCACGACCAACTATTCGAAGCTGATCGTGCAGGGCGGGATCGCCAGCGGCTGGGTGGCGGAAAACGGCGCTCGCGCGGTTACTGCGACGCCCAATTTCATCTCGATCGCGCCGCCGATGGGCGAGCTGTTCGCGCAGCCCGCTGCCACGCAGGCGATGCTCGACGATGCGATGTTCGATGTCGAAGGTTGGCTCGCCGCCGAAGTCGCGATCGAATTCGCGCGGGCCGAGGGCGTTGCGTTCGTTACCGGATCGGGCATTGCGCGGCCTAAGGGCTTCCTGATGTATGCGACGTCGGCAGCGGACGACACCAGCCGCCCATTCAGCACCTTGCAATATCTGCCGAGCGGCGCGGCCGGAGCGTTTGCGGCGACCAATCCGCAGGACCGGCTGATCGATCTCGTCCATTCGCTGCGGACGCCGTACCGCCAGGGCGCGTCGTGGGTGATGAACTCGGCGGTGCTGGCGCGCATCCGCAAGATGAAGGATAGCTATGGCGGCTTCCTGTGGCAGCCGGCGCTGGCCGCCGACCAGCCCGCGACGCTGCTCGGCTATCCGGTGTACGAGGCCGATGCGATGCCCGACCTTGCCGCCGACAGCCTGTCGATCGCGTTCGGGAATTTCCAGGCGGGCTATCTCATCGCCGAACGCGCCAATACCACGCTGCTGCGCGATCCGTTCAGCAACAAGCCGTTCGTGCAATTCTATGCGACGCGGCGGCTGGGCGGCGCGGTAGTCAATTCCGAAGCGATCAAGCTCCTCAAATTCTCGGTGTCGTAACCCCCTTTCGACGCTGCTGAATTTGAGCATTCCGGCGGGCATCTGCGCCCGCCGGAAGCGGTGCCGCACGGCTTTCCCCCTGGCCGTGCGGCACCCGAATTTCTCCCGACCATGAAGGATGCTGAGCGATGGCGATCACCGCTGCCTCGATCGAGGCGAACGGCTGGGTTCTGGCGCTGACGGTCAGCGGCGGCAACGGCAGCTTTGCAAGCTATGCGCTTAACCCCGACGGCACCCCCGCGTTGACGCTGACGGGCAGCGCGCCGGGGTTCGACGTTACCGGCGGGATCGCCGTCGCCAACGCCGCAAAGCCGCGGAGCTGGACCGCGACCAAGCCGCTGCGCAAGCCTTCAAACCCGTCGAATGCGGGCGTGCTCGATGCGAAGGTGGTCGATGAAAGCGTCGCCAGCGGCGGTTCGTTCGTCGTCCGGATCGCGCTCTCGAACTGGGTGTATGCCAGCGACACCGCGCTGACGCTGACCGCGATCGCGGGCTGGCGCAGCGGCGAGGGCGCAGCGACCATCGCAGTGGCCAATGGCTCGACCGCCGTGTTCCCGGCACCGATCAGCCGTTGGGTCGATGTGCCGTACCGGTTGCAGCGTGGCAGTTTCGAGATCGAATGCCTGCCGTTCGGTTTCGCGCCGCAGGGCAATCAGCCGGTCGCGGCGGTCAAGTTCACCGTGACCGACGGCACCAATGTTGCGACCGCATGGTCGACGGCGCTTGGCACATCGACGCAATATGGCGATGCGCTGCGCTGCTATCGCGTCACCATCGACCCGGCAACCGCAACACCAGCGGCGCTGACGCCGGGGCTGCTGCGCGTCGACCGCACGGTCTATCCGTTCATCGGCGCGGCGTGGACGACCGATCCGGCAGGCACGCGCGCAATGACGGCGCTGTCCACCGATGGTTTCAAGGGCGCGGCGCAGGCCCCGTTCGCGGTCGCCTATGACCCGACCGGCGGTCGCTATCCGTTCGCCTGCGTCTATGTCGATTTCACCAACGGCACTACCATCGCCTCGGCGGCAATGGTCGGTGCGGGCAGCAGCGACGCGACCGCGCTTTCCGCCGCGCGCGGCGTCGTGCCCGGCGCCCGCGCCAAGGACGTAACCACTGCGGTGCAGGCGCTGTACCTCGCCAACCTGTCGTTCGGCGCGGCGAACGGCCAGCCCGCGCAGGCGCGCATTCTCGACGGCCAGCGGATCGTGCTCGCGCCGCAAATTCATGCCAACGGCATGGGGACCACAGCGGTTACTTACGCACCGACATCGCTCGAGACCTATCTGCGTATCGAGGGCGACCCCGCCGACAGCAACCCGCGCGCCACTGTCGTGCTGCGCACCGCGAACAACGGCGGTCCCGACTTGCGCACCAGCCGCGTCGCGATGGCGAATATGACCGTCGAGCTCGGCTATTATCTTTATCAATGGGCACCATATTTCGCGTTCGATAACATTGAGTTCCGCGGTGCGACCGGGTTCAGCCTGAGCGGTGCGACACCGGTTGGCGGCACGGTCGCGCCGACCGGCTATTTGGGGCTGCACTTCACCCGCTCGCGGCTGTGGAAATCGGGCAAGGCGTTCGACAGCAGCTTCGGCGGGCGTGCCAAGCTGGTACGCAAATGCGAGTGGACGCGCAACGCCGAGAGCCCGGCGCTCGTCACCGGGCGGCTGATCGGCGAAGTCGAGGACGGCAGCGACTTCAGCGCCGCGACCGGCTATCCGATCATCGGCACCAAGCAGGCAGGCGCGCTCGCCAGCTTTACCGATGCGGTTTCGGTTTACGACAGCATCATGGCGTTCAACGACCTGCGCGGCGGCAAGGGGCGGCTGTGGAATTCGGGCGGCATCGCTGCCGCCTACACCGCCTATCCCGCGGCGCAGCACCGCCGCCAGGTCGTGTTCGGCAACGTCATGGAGCGCATCGGCTCGTCGGCCGACTGCATGTTCAACCTGGGCGAGCAGGAACAGGCCGACATGGCCGAACTGATCCTCGAGGCGAACAGCTTTGCCGGCGAGCGCACCAACCTGTTGTATAATGACAGCTCGCCCGCCGCGACCGTCGCTGCAACCGACGCGCAGGCGCAGAACAGCGTCGTCAGCGTGCGGTTCGCGGGCAACATCTTTGCATGGCACCCGACCAAGCACGACCGCTTCGACGACCCGACCGTCAAGGCGCAGCGCGTCGCAGCCGGGGATCCACGGCAGCACGGCTTCCGACCGTACAACATCGCGTGCTGGGCGGGGCTGTACGGCGTCGGGCAGCGCGACAACGTCAACCTGTTCGAGGCGGCAGCGGCGAACAGCATCGACAGTTTCGCGCATGAATATGAGGGGCTGAACTGCCGTTACGACGCCGCCGCGATCGACCCGAAATTCACCGACGACGAAAGCGCATTCCGGCTCGGCGTCGGCTTTCCGGCGGCCACCGGACTGGGTAATTACAAGCCGCTCGCCGGGTCGCCCGCGCTGGCGCGGGTCGCCAACGCCAACAGCGACCGCGACGTAGCCGGGATCGCGCGCGTCGCACCGTTTACCGCCGGCGCGTTCGAAGCGACGGTAACCGCCTTCGCCGTGGTCCCCGCCAGTGCGCGCAGCGTCAGCCGCGCTGCCACCACGCTGCTCGGCTGGACCGGCGTGCTGGCGGTCAGCGCCGCACGCTCGGCAACCCGGTCGTCAAGCGCCGGGCTGGGACTTGGCGTGACAATCGGCGCTGCGGGCGCGCGGCACATCACGCGCGCCGGGGCGGCCGGACTTACCACCACCAGCGGTTCGACCGCGCTGCTGCTCGCGCCGGGCGGGACCACGCATGTGCTCCGCGACGGCTTCACCATCGTGCTCCAGCCCGCGGCAAGCGGTAGCGGCTCGGTTCGCACGATCATCGTTCCCGACGATTTCCGCGTGCATTCGATCACGCTTTCCTGATTTCACCACCGGCCGAAGGAAAATCCAGATGGGTAAATATGCTAATAGCGACGTCCTCGATGGCGCGCTCAACATCGTCAAGTCGGCGACCAGCATGGTGGCGCTCAGCGGCCAGCCGGCGACCTATGCCGCAGCGGTTGCGGGCAAGCTGTGCGAGTCGATCCTGACCACCGGCGATTTTACGCTGGCGGCGGGCGATGTGTCGGGGCGCAAGGTGACCGTCGCGGCCAAATCCGGGCTGTCGGTCGCCGCCGCTGGGACCGCCGACCATGTCGCGCTGCTCGATCCGGCGACGTCGCGCCTGTTGTACGTCACCACCTGCCCGGCGCAGGCGCTGCCCGCTGGCGGCACCGTCAGCTTTGCGGCGTGGAGCGTCGAGGTCAACACGCCGGTCTGACACGCCGCGCTGCTGCCCCCGCGCCAGACGGCGCGGGGGTTTTTCATCTCGAGCGGAGGGCACAGGCGTGGGGATTTTCCTCAAGGATCCGGCGGCGGCGATCGATTATGCGATCGACTGGGCGGCGGGCTATCTGGAGACCGAAAATATCGTCGCGAGCCGCTGGCAGGTAACCCCCGCCGAGCCCGCTGGCGTCAGTGTTTCGGGGGCCAAACGCGGCGCGGCGCGCACCTCGGCAACGCTGATCGGGGGCGTTGCGGGCCATGTCTACCGGGTGACCAATCAGGTTACCCTGTCGGACACGCGCAGCGATGAGCGGACCATAACGGTTCGCGTGGAGGCTCGGTGATGGTTGTCGAACCAATCCCGGCCGCCGCCAGCCCGGTCGCGATCGACGAGGTCAAGGCGTTCCTGCGCCTGACCGGCAGCGACGAGGATGCGCTGCTCGCCGGGTTCATCCGAACCGCGACCGCGCTTGCCGAGGCGTTCACCAACCAGCGGCTGCTCGTCCGCGATTTCACCGAACGCCTGCTGCTCAGCGCGCGCTGGCAACGGCTTCACACCGCGCCGGTGGTGGCGATCACCGGCGTCGCTGACGATACCGGCCCGCTGGGCGGGGCTGCGTTCGAAACCGACATCGACCTCGACGGCAACGGCTGGGTGCGCGTCGTCAACCCCGGCACGCTTGGCACCGTGGTCGCCGCCGCGCTGAACGGTGATCAGCCCTATGACGGCTGGGGGCTGCAACTGCCCGCGCGGCCGCCGCTGCGGGTAACGGTCAGCTACCGCGCCGGGCTGGCGGCCGACTGGAACGGCGTTCCCGAGCCGCTGCGCCAGGGGATCACGCGACTGGTGTCGCATCTCTACACGCACCGCGACGCTGCCGATGCCGGTGGCCCGCCCGCTGCCGTCGCCGCGCTGTGGCGGCCGTGGCGCCGGATGCGGCTGCACTAAAGGGAGCCTGTAACATGGCAGATGAATTTGCCGGCCGCCTGCGCGAGGCGGTGGCGGTCGAAACCTGGTCGGGGGCCGCCGACGACCTTGGCGGCGTCACCGCGAACTGGCTGCCGCTCGGTTTCGACTGGGCGGCCGTAGTGCCGATCGAGCGCGGCTTCGGCGACGCGGTCAGCCCGGTGGCGGGCGAGGGGCGGGTCAGCCGCCCGCGGTTCCGGCTGACGCTGCGCGCGCGCGACGATGTCGGGCTGGCCAGCCGCTTTCGCTGGCGCGGACATCTGCTGTCGGTGATCCGCGCCGAACCCGACCCGCGCACGCCCGACCGGATCACGCTGCTGGTGGAGAGCCGAACATGACGATGGCCGAACTGGTCGAAATCCTGAATGCGCGCGGCACCGCTGCGGCCGATGCCGCCGTGGTACGCGCCGCCGCCGCAGTCGCTGCGACCGCCGCAGCCGAGCTGCCGGGCGTTGCCGTCGAGATCGTTCCCGACGGCGTCGTGCTGAGCGCGCCGGGACTGGTGGCGCGGGCGCGCGGGACCCGTACGCGCGCCGCCGATCCGCGGCTGACCGGGCTGATCCCGCTGACGCTTGCCACCGGCGGCGGGTCGTGAGCTCCGCGAGCCTTGCGGTGCAGCGCGCGCTGTTTGCCGTGCTGCAAGCCGCGCCCGCGCTGGCCGGGTGCGCGGTGCATGACAGCGTGCCCGCCGACGCCGTGCCACCCTATCTGACGCTTGGCCCCGATGTCGTCACCGACTGGAGCAGCAAGTCTGCGGTTGGCCATGAACACCGGGTGCAGCTGACGCTGTGGGACCAGGGGCCGGGCAGCGCGGGCGCAAAAACGCTGCTCGCCGCAATCGAGGCGGCGGTGCGCCCGCTGGGCGGTACCACCGACGGCCATCGCATCGCCGGCGTGGTCTTCCTGCGCAGCTTCACGACCAAAGCCGCCGACGGCTGGACGCAGGGCATCGCCGAATTCCGCATCCGCACCCAACAACTCTAGGAGACCATCATGGCCGTTGAAAAAGGCAGCGCCTTCCTGCTCAAGGTCGGCGACGGTGCCACGCCGCCGACCTACACGACGATCGCCGGGCTGCGCACCACGCAGCTGTCGATCAACGCCGATACGATCGTCATCACCAACAAGGGGTCGGGCGGCTGGCGCGAGCTGTTGTCGGGCGCAGGGGTGCGTTCGGTATCGCTCGCCGGTGCCGGCGTGTTCAGCGGCACCGCCGCCGAGACGCGGCTCAAGGCGAGCGCGATGGCCGGGCTGCTCGATGCGTATGAAGTCAGCTTCGAAAGCGGCGAGCGGCTGCACGGCAGCTTCCTGATCACCAAGCTCGACTATGCCGGCGATTTCAACGGCGAGCGCAGTTACACGCTCGCGCTCGAATCGTCCGGCCCGGTCAGCGTGTTGTGATCGCCAACCCGGTGCGTGGTGAAGCCGAATTGCGGCTTGGCGACGAGGTCTGGCGGCTGCGCCCGAGCTTTGCCGCGCTGATCGCTGCCGAGGGCGAGCTCGGCCCGCTGTTCGGCCTCGTCGAGCGCGCGGCGGCGGGCGATCTGCGCCTGAGCGAGCTTGCCGCGCTGTTCTGGCATTGCCTCGATCCGCGTCCGGCCGGGCTCGACCGCGCGGCGTTTTCGGAGGCGCTGGTCGATGGCGGGCTGGCTGCAGCAACCCCGGTGCTGCGCGTCCTGCTCGGCCAGATCCTGCGCGGGCAGTGACGATGCGCTTTGCCGATGCGGCGCTGCGTGCGGCGCGGCTCGCGGCGGCGCTGGGCTGGACGCCCGACACATTCTGGAGCGCGACGCCGGCCGATCTGCACGCCGCGCTCGGCCTCGATGCCGAGCCGCCGCCGCTCGGTGCCGCCGCACTTCGCCAGCTGATGGAGGCTAACCCCGATGAATGAACTCGACACGCTGCTGGTCAAGGTGCGCGCCGACACTGCCGGGTTTACCCGCGACGTCGGAACGATGCGCAGCGACTTGGAAGGGCCGCTGGCGGGCGGGATCGACACCGCCGGGCGGCGGATCGAAACCAGCCTTGCCAAGGCGATCGCCACGGGGCGGCTGGGGTTCGACGACTTGCGCAAGGTCGCAGTCTCGGCGCTCGCCGAAATCGCCGCGAGCGCGGTCAAGGCCGACCTCGGCGCGCTGTTCGGCGGTGGCAGCGGCAACGGCGGCGGCGGCGGCGGGTTGCTGTCGAGCCTTGCCAGTGCGCTGTTCGGCGGTGCGCCCGGTCGTGCCACCGGCGGCCCGGTTACCGGGGGTCGGCCGTATATGGTCGGCGAGCGCGGGCCCGAACTGTTCGTACCGACCAGCGCCGGCAGCATCCAGGCGGCGGGCGGCAGTCCGCGCGGGGCGGTGCACATCACCGTCAACGTCGCCGCGCCGAGCGGGTCCGACGCGGCGTTCATGGGGCGCAGCGGGGCACAGGTGGCGCGCGCAGTACGCCAAGCGCTCGACCGGGCCGACGGCTGATGGGACATTGGCTCGCCACTGCCGCCGACCAGCAGCGTCGCGACTGGATCAAGCGGTTCGATGCCCGTTTCTGGACGGTCAATTTTCCGCGGCCGATGGTGGCCGCAGTCACCACGCCCGCGCCGCAGTCGCTGCGGGTCGATCTCAGCTTTTTGAAGGCGAACGACCTCGCCGGGCTGATCTGGGCATCGGACGATCGCGTCGATCATCCGCTGCTCGGCTATGCCACGTCGCGCGATTATCGCGGGCTGACGCTGCGGTTCCGCTGGCAGGGCAGCTCCGGGCTGCGGCCGCTCGATGCACTGAACGGCGCGACGCTGAAGATCGAGGGGCGCGACGCAGGCGGGACCGCGCGCAGCTGGTATGTCCGGTTGTGGAATTATGCGGTCGGGACGCCCGCCGATGCGGTGGTAACGCTCGATTTCGATGCGCTGAGCGGCGGCTTTGCATTGCCGAGCGAGGCCGATCCGGTATGGGCGGGCGATATCGACCGGCTGTTCATCGCGCTGGTTCCCGCCGCCTATACCGGGGCCGACGCGCCGCTTGCCACCCCGGTCGATGCGTCCGTTACGCTGTCGGCGATAGCGTGCGACGGGCCGGGGGCGACGCTGGCGATCGGCGATACGGTGGTCCCGCCGCATGGGCTCGGCATCGCGACCGGCTATGACGACTGTTATAATCAGACGCCTGAACGGCTGCTGCGCGGCATCGTCCAGATGGGCTATGCGCGCGTCCTCAATCACTATGTCGGCATGAGCCACTATTTCCAGCTTGGCTGGAACGCGGGCACGGCGCGGTTCGAGGCGGACGCCTCGCGCCCGATCAATGCAGCGGCGATCGCCTGGCACCGCGATTTTGCGGCGCGTGCCGCAGCGCTCGGGTTCGACGTGATCGTCTCGTTGTCGTTCGAACTGCTCGACATGCACGCGCCCGAGGCGTGGAAACAGCGCGATGCCGATGGCAACCCGGCGCTGACCGGCTGGTCGCCGCCATCGACGCTGCTGTCGCCAACGAATATCGCCGCGATGGCGTATCTGCAGCGCGCCGCGCGCGCGTTCGTCCGGTTGACGGCGGACGCCGGGCTGGCGGCGCGTTTCCAGATTGGCGAGCCGTGGTGGTGGGTCGGCAGCGACCGGCGGCCGTGCTTTTACGATGCCGCGACGGTCGCAGCCTTTGCCGCGCAGACCGGGCATGCGGCGCCGGTGGTGCGCTCCGTCGACGGCGCACAGGACGCCGCGATGCTCGCCTTTCTCGACTGGCTCGGGGCGAGGCTGGGCGACGCGACGCTGGCATTGCGCGACGCGGTGCGCGCCGAGGTGGCGATGGTGCAGACCTGTCTGCTATTTTATGCGCCGCAGGTCGTCAGCGCCGCCGCGCCCGGGCTGCTGCGCGCCAATCTGCCCGCTGCCTGGGCGTCGCCGGCGTTCGATGTGCTCCAGCTCGAGGACTATGATTTCGTCACGCGCGGCGACTTTGCCGGGCAGGCGTCGGCGCGCGCGGTCGTGGCGGGGCGGCTCGGCTATCCGCTCGCGAACCAGCATTATTTCGCAGGTTTCGTTGCCGATGCGGCCGACCGGGCACAGTGGCAGGCGATCGCGGCTACGGCCGATGCAGCGCAGGCACGCGGGGTCGGCGCGGTGTTCCTTTGGGCGTGGCCGCAAGTGGCGCGCGACGGCTTTGTGACATTCAGCATTCAGGGAGACGAGACCGTGCCGGCTTTCCATGACGTGCGCTTCCCGCTCGAGCTCGGCCACGGCAGCAGCGGCGGCCCGCAGTTCGCCACGCAGATCGCCGTCAGCGCGTCGGGCTTCGAGCAGCGCAACAGCAGCTGGGCGGACGCGCGTGCCAATTACGATGCCGGTGTCGGCATTCGGTCGGAAGCCGATCTGGCAACGCTGATCGCGTTCTTCCGGGCGCGGCGCGGCCAGGCGCACGGCTTTCGGTTCAGCGATACGTTCGACCGGTTTTCGGGCGCGCAGGCGGCTGCTCCGACCGATCAGATCCTCGGCACCGGCGACGGTGTGACGACGCGGTTTGCGCTGACCAAAACTTACGGCGATGGCCCCGACGCGCAGGTGCGCCGGATCACGAGGCCGGTCGTCGGCACCGTCGTCGCCGCGGTTGGCGGCACACCGCGCCTGACCGGCTGGACGGTCGCGGACGGCGGCTATCTCGATTTCGACGTTGCCCCCGCTGCCGGACAAGCGGTCACTGCGGGGTTCGAGTTCGACGTGCCGGTGCGCTTTGCGCAGGACCGCATCGACGTCTCGCTCGCCGGTTGGCGGATGGGGGAGGCCCCGTCGGTGCCGCTGATCGAAGTGCGGGAGGCCTGACATGCTGACCGGTGACCTGACCAAGCTGGCGCTATGCTGGCGGATCGCGCGCAGCGATGGTGTCGTGCTGGGGTTTACCACGCACGACCGCGCGCTGTGGATCGACGGGCTGTGCTTTGCCGCATCGCCCGGCATGGCACCTTCGGCGGTGGCGGTGACCGACGGCATCGATGTCGATACGATGGAAGTCGCCGGTGCGTTGACCGCCGATGCGATTACCGCCGCCGACCTTGCCGCCGGGCGGTTCGACGGTGCGCAGGTCGCGCTGTTCCTGATCGACTGGACCGATCCCGGCGGCGGGCGGCAGCCATTGGCGCGCGGTACGCTGGGCGATGTGACCCGCCAGCTGACCGCGACCGGAGGCAGCTTCACCGCGACGCTGCGTGGGCCGACGGCGGCGTTCGAGGCGACCTGCATCGAGCTGTGTTCGCCCGAGTGCCGCGCCGAACTGGGCGATGCGCGCTGCCGTGTCGATCTTGCGCCGCTGACGGTTGGCGCGGAGGTGACGGCGATGTCCGACGCGGTGACCGTGACTGTCACGGGCGTGGCGGGCGAGCTTGGCCGGTTTGCGCAGGGGCGACTGCGCGCAATAAGCGGCGGCAACGCGGGCATCGATGCGCGCATTGCGGCGACTGGCGCGGGTACGCTCGTGTTGTTCGAGCCGCTGCCGCAGCCATTGCTGCCGGGCACGCGGCTGACGCTCCGCGAAGGCTGCGACAAGCGGTTTGCAACCTGTACTGCGCGGTTCGGCAACGCGCTCAACTTTCGCGGCGAACCGCATGTGCCCGGTGCCGACATACTCACCCAATTTCCCGGCGTCTGACCAGCGAGGCTTGCCCATGCATTCGAAATCCGCCGCGATCATCGCGGCTGCACGCGCGTGCGTCGGCACGCGGTTCCGGGCACAGGGGCGCCTGCCGGGCGTCGGCCTCGACTGTGTCGGCGTCGCGCTGGTTGCGGCACAGGCCGCAGGCGCGGGCGCGTTCGACCTGCCCGCCTATGCGCTATCTGGCGACAATGAAGCGCGGCTCGATGCCGAACTCGCGCGCCGCTGCACCGAAGTCGCGGTCGCGCAGCCGGGCGACCTGCTCGTGGTTGCCCCTGCGACCGGCCGCCGTCACCTCGCCGTCGTGACCGATGCCGGGTTGGTTCATGCCCACGCCGGGCTGGCGCGCGTGGTCGAGGCTCCGGCCGATCCAGCGTGGGTGACAATCGCCGCGTGGCGACTGCCGGAGGCGAACTGACATGGCGACGCTCATTCTCGGCACCGTCGGTCGGGCGCTCGGCGGCCCGATCGGCGGGCTGGTCGGCAGCCTTGTCGGCGGTGTTGCCGACCGGGCGATCTTCGGCTCCGGGGCAGCGCGCGACGGCCCGCGATTGACCGATCTTGCAGTGCAAAGCTCGGCCTATGGGCAGGCGTTGCCGCGGCTATACGGGCGCATGCGCGTCGCGGGCAATGTGATCTGGTCGTCGGGGATCCGCGAGTCGGTTCAGCATTCGGGCGGCGGCAAGCGCGGACCGGCAACCAACACTTACAGTTATTCGGCGTCGTTCGCCGTCGCGGTTTCGGCACGGCCGATTACCGCGATCGGCCGCATCTGGGCCGATGGCAAGCTGCTGCGCGACGGGGGCGGCGTCTATCACTTTCCCGCGATCGTGCGCACGCACCTTGGCAGCGAAGCGCAGGTGGCCGATCCGCTGATCGTGGCGGCGGAGGGCATCGGCCAGACGCCCGCTTATCGCGGGCTCGCCTATGTCGTCTTCGATGACCTGCCGCTCGCCGATTTCGCCAACCGGATCCCCAACCTGACATTCGAGGTCATCGCCGACGGCGGCACGGCGGTGTCGATGCGCACGATCGCTGCAGACCTGTGCGGTGATCTCGCGTCGGTCAGCGTCGCCGTGATGGACATGGCGGTGCAGGGTTTCGTCGCTGGCCGCGCGGGCACGGTGCGCACGCAGTTCGAGCCGCTGCTCGAGATCGCCGACCTGACTTTTGTCGACGACGGCAGCGCGCTCGTGGTGGCATCGGGCCCGCCGGCGACATCGACGCCGGTGGATGACAAGGATCTGGGTGCCGCCTTGCCGGGCAAACACCACGCGCAGCGCACCGATCACCGCGCCGCAGCGGCGACGATCAGCGATTGTATCACGGTCGGGTTTTCGGACCCGGCGCGCGATTATCAGTTCGGATTGCAGCGCGCGGTGCGGCGCAATCCGGCAACGCATGCACGGCAGCTTGATCTTGCCGCGTCGCTCGACCCCGGAAGTGCCAAGCGCCTTGCCGAACAGGTACTGGCGCGGTCGATCGCGCGGCGGACGACCGCAGACATCACCTTGCCCTGGCGCTATGCTCAGCTGCGCGTTGGCGATGTCATCGTCGCCGGACAGGGCGGGCAGCCGTGGCGCATCCGCCGATCGACCTGCGTCGGCATGGTCTTCGAGCTGGCGGTCGAAGCGGTGCCTGCAGCAGTCGCCGGCGGGATGCGCAGTGCCGACGGCGGGCGGCCGCCAGCGACGCTGCCGCCGCCTGCCGGTCCGACGACACTGCATGTCCTCGATCTGCCGCCGCTCGCGGCGGCGCTGCCGATGACCCCGCGGCTCTGGTTGGCGGCAGCAGGGGCCAGCGCCGGGTGGCAGCGTGCCGATGTCCTTGTCAGCGCCGATGCCGGCGACAGCTATGCGGTCGCTGCGACGATTGGCTTGCCGACGATCATGGGACAGCTGTTGGCACCGCTGGCAAAGTCCGCCGAAGATCGCTGGAACCGGTCGGATAGTGTCGAAATCGGCCTACTCGAGACTGGCATGTGGCTTGAAAGTCGCACTTCTGCTGCCGTGCTTGCAGGTGCCAATCTGGCACTCATCGGCGACGAAATTGTCCAGTTCACGGCTGCCGAGGCAATTGCGCGCGGCCGGTTTCGATTGAGCGGCTGGCTCCGTGGCCGCCGCGCGACCGTGGCCGTGGCACATGCTGCCGGCGCACGTTTCGTGTTGCTCGATACCGACCGGATGGCGGCGTTCGATCCGCCGCCCGAAGCGATCGGCACGACCTTGCGCTGGAAGGCTGCCGGGCCGGGCGATGATCTCGCGCTGGTCACCCCGGCCGACGCAGTGATCGTCGGCCGAGCGCTGTTGCCCCCGGCGCCGGTACATTTTTCAGCGACCCGAACAACGAACGGCGACTGGCTGTTCGGCTGGACGCGCCGCAGCCGCGCCGGCTTCGGCTGGCTTGACGGCGCCGACGCGCCGCTCGCCGAGGAAACCGAAGCGTACGACCTCGATGTCCATCTCGATGGCCGCAGCGTGCGCAAGCTCCAGCTTGGGGCGGCCGCGTGGCTTTATCCTGCCGCCGCGTTTGCCGCCGACGGCGGTGCAAGTGCGCTCCGCCTACAGGCTTTCGTCGCTCAACGAAGCGCGATTGCAGGGCAGGGTGCGGCAAGCGCGCTCGAAATCGCACTCGGCAACGGCTTATAATCGCAAAGGAAAGAACCATGGCAGACGCCACCGACCGCTTCGCTCTGCCGTTGATCCAGACGGGTCAGGCGCAGAAAGACGTAACGCATAATGATGCTGTCGCGGCGATCGACACGCTGCTGCATCTGGCCGTGGACGACATCCTGGCGGCGCCGCCGCTGACGCCGATCGTGGGCCAAAGCTGGATCGTTGCCGCCGGGGCGACCGGGGCGTGGGCGACGCGCAGCACGCATTTGATGGCTTTTACCAGCGCAGGTTGGACCGAGATCGTGCCGAGCGACGGCTGTACCGCATGGGTCAAGGCGGCGGGGGTGTTCGCACTGTTCAGTCAAGGGGGCTGGGCGATTGGTAACTGGCCCGTTAAAACGCTTTCGATCGGCGGCCGAACAGTGCTCGGAACCCCGGCTGCAGCAATCGCCGACCCGCGCGGTGGCAGCGTCGTCGATGTCGAGGCGCGTGCAGGTGTAGCGGCCATTCTGGGCGCGCTGCGCAGCCTTGGATTGCTCTCCACCTGAGCAACGGGTATAGGTTAGTTAACCGACAACTGTGCTTTCTGGGTTACATTCGCAGCCAATCCACGCTTGCATGGGTATATTCGGTGAGTTAGAGCGTTGGGGCACTTCCTATGACACTCTACCGAGAAAGGGGAACAACATGCGGAATTTAGCCGTGGCTTTGGCGTTGGCCACCACAGCATTGGCCAGCCCAACATTGGCGAGGCCGGCTCAGGCCTGGTATGTCGGCATCGATGCCGGTGCCATTCTGGCCGAAAACCAGGACTATAAGATCACCTCGACAGCGGGCATTACGACGAACAATGCCTTCAGGGTCAAGGCAGACACCGGTTTGGATGTCGATGGCGTCATCGGCTACGACTTCGGCGCGTTCCGTGCTGAATTCGAAGTCGGCTACAAGGAAAACAAGCTCAACCACATCACGGTGCTGGCTGGCGGTATCCCGGCGATCCCGTATGGCAATGCGTTCGGTACGCCGCCGCTGGGCAGCTATGTTTCCGACGGCCACGAGCGCGTCCTGTCGTTCATGACCAACGGTTTGATCGATTTCGGCAGCTCGGAAGTCGGTTCGATCGGCGGCTTCGTCGGCGGCGGCGTCGGCGTCGCACGCGTCAAGCAGAGCCACTATGCGCTGGTTACTGCTGGTCCGCAGTTCACCGACGACAGCGACACGCGCTTTGCGTGGCAGCTGGTCGCCGGTATCACCAAGCCGCTCACGCAGCATGTCGACCTCGGCCTGAAGTACCGTTTCTTTAACGTGCAGAACATCCGGACCTTTACGGTCAACGGTGCGCAGCTGAATGATCGGTATCGCAGCCACAGCCTGCTCGCGAGCCTGACCTATCGCTTCGGTGAAGATGCGGCTCCGCCGCCGCCGCCGCCTCCTCCGCCCCCGCCGCCGCCGCCCGCTCCGCTGCCGCCGTGCCCGCCTGCTGCGGTCACTCCGGGACCGTTCCTGGTGTTCTTCGACTGGGATCGTTCGGTAATCACGGCTGAAGCAGCGGCGATCCTCGATCGTGCCGCCGCGCAATATGCCGCGACCGGCCAGACGAGTGTCGTGCTTGCGGGTCACACCGACAAGTCGGGTACCGAAAGCTATAACCAGGCACTTTCGCAGCGTCGCGCCGATGCCGTGAAGCGTTACATGGTTGGCAAGGGTGTCGCCGATAACGTCATCACGACCGAAGCCTTTGGTGAAACCCGTCCGCTGGTCGATACGGCCGACGGCGTCCGCGAGCCGCAGAACCGGCGCGTGGAAATCACCTTCGGTGGCACGCCTGCACCGGCAACGGGTCCCTGCACGCCGCAGTAACTCGTCCGCGTGGACAAACGGAAAGGGCCGCTTTCACGAGCGGCCCTTTTCATTTGTGGTCAGGTGGTCAACGAAATCAAACCCGCTCGACGTAATCGTCAGAGCGGCGGTAGATCCAGTGGCGTGATATCGACCGCGCCAAGAAACGCCAGCGGCGATACCGGTACAAGCGCCGCGCGGATCGTCGCGGTGCGATCCTTGGCGATCGGCGCAAGAGCGCCTTTCGGTACAGTCAGCAGCTCGCGCGCCACGAGCGCCGCGCGGTCGCAAAAAGCGAGCTGCGCATCGAGCGTCGAAAAACTGTTATAAGTGCGTGTCGTATATTGATCGAAACTGTTCTGCGCGCGCGCCCCGTCATAGCGGGCGAAATGGCTGATCATCGTCAAGCGGGCGCGATCGAACTCATCGCCATGCTGCCGCAGCAGCGCGTTATACAGGTTCACACTAGCCAGAAATGGCGAGAATTGGCACTGCAGCGCAGCAATATTAAGTGCCGCACGCAGGCTCCAAACCGCATTTGCGATCGCTTCAGGCGCTTTCATCGGCCGCAGCTGGACTTCGGCCGGGGTCATCAGGCCGTTGGCGTCGAGCGTGATCGCCGATGCCGGCTCCGCTGCTTCGACGGGCGGCGGAGCGGGCCGGCGGTTCGACTTTCGCGTGGTCGTCGGCTTGGCTTTCGCGGCGAGCACAATCGAAGGCGCGCCCATCAGCGAACAGCCGAGGAGCGCAAGAAAGAACTGGTGTCGATTCATGACCGGATCCCGACCTTGGCAAACATACTCGCGCCAATGCCCATGGAGTAAGCGATAACCTGCGCTGGGTGTCGCCCGGGCGACACCCATGCTCAGCCTAGGATGCTGCCAAGCTGCATGGCAACCGACATGTCGCCATCGATCTTGAGCTTGCCCATCATGAACGCCATCTGCGGGTTCTGCTTGCCACTGGCCATGTCGATGAAGTCGCTCATCGCTACCTTGACGGTGCAATCGACCGGGGTGTCCTGGTTATCGACCACGGCCGGCGAAACGGTGTCGTCGATCCGGACGACGCCGTCGGCTCCGAAATCGAATTTCACCGACTTCTTCAAGCCGGCGCTGGCACCGACGCGTGTCCGCATCTGGTCGGTGATTTGATCGAGGCTCATAGCATCTCTCCCCAACAAGGGCGCATTTACGCCCAAAAAAGAAGGGCCGCCAACGCGGCGGCCCTTCCGATCAACGTCGATCCGACCGCTTACTTCTTGGTCGTGTCGGTCGTCGTGGTGCTCGTGGTCTTGCTGTCGGCAGCCATCGAGTCAGCGGCCGGCGCAGTCGCGGCTGCATCGGCGGCACCAGCGGCCGGTGCGGTCGTGGTGGCATCGGTCGTGGTCGTGTCAGCCGGAGCAGCAGCCGGCGCGGCAGCCGGAGCAGTCGTCGTGTCGGTGGTCGTCGTCGTGGTCACCGTGTTCGTGTCGGCAGCCTTCTTGTCGCCGCAAGCAACGACGGCGAGCGCAACACCGGCAACCAGCGCAACAGTCTTCAGCTTCATGGCAATGTCACCCATCTTCGACTCCTTCATTATTGTCTGAGCTAGATATCGTGGTTTCGGTTCAGCCCTTATCCCCTAACCGAGGTGGACATTAGCCAGAAACATCGCGCCCCTCAAGCGGGTTCGCAAGGTCGTTCAGAAAGCCCGCCAAGCCCTGAAAAAGTGCCGTATCGACATCACTGACGCCCGACGCAATGCCGAGCGCTGCAAGGCTCGTAACGGGAAAATCGGCAAGCCCGCACGGCACAATCCCGCTGAAATGCGTCAGATCGGGGGCAACATTGATCGAAAGGCCATGCAGTGTGATCCAATGCCGGACGCGCACGCCGATCGCAGCAATCTTGGCCTCGCCTGCGTCGTGACCGACCCAAACGCCAATTCGCCCCGGTGCGACAAAGGCAGCGACGCCAAATTGCGCCAGCGCGCCAATAATCCAGCGCTCGATCCCTGCTACAAAGCGGCGAAGGTCGCGTCCGCGCGCACCGAGATCGAGCATGATGTAGACAACGCGCTGCCCTGGCCCGTGATAAGTATGGCGTCCGCCGCGGCCGGTTTCGAACACCGGGAACCGCGTATCATCGAGCAGCTCGGTGGCGTTGGCGCTGCTTCCGGCGGTGTAAAGTGGCGGATGTTCGACCAGCCAGATCAGTTCGGGCGCGGTTCCAGCGCGGATGGCAGCGACGCGTTCGTCCATAACCGCAAGCGCCGCTGGATAATCGACCGGCGCGGACGCTACCCGCCATTCGACCTCGCCCGCATTCATAGCGTCGCAGCGAACGCCTGCAGATCGGCAACGAACAGCTCGGGTTCCTCGAGGCTGGCAAAATGGCCGCCGCGCGGCATCGCTGTCCAGTGCGTGACATTATACCCACGCTCGACCATCGCGCGCGGCGGAAACGCCAACAGATCGAACGGGAACGCCGCAACGCCGACCGGCACCTCGACGCGCCGTCCGGCGGGCATCGAAAAGCCGCCCTCCTGGAACATGCCTTTGTAGATCCAGCTTGCGGTGTTGAAACTGCGAGTCGTCAGGTAGATCATGATGTTGGTCAGCAGTGTGTCCATGCTGAACGGTGGCTCGGCGTTGCTCGTTCCCGACAGGTCGCTCCAGCCATTGAACTTTTCGACGAACCAAGCGGCCACGCCCATTGGCGAGTCCATCATCGCAAAGCCAAGGCTTTGCGGCTTGGTGCCTTGCAGCTGCAGATAAGCGGTTTCGGTGTCGCGCACACGCATCGCCCATTGGACCCATGCGACATCTTCGGGAGTCTTGGGCGTCATGTCGGGGCTACGCAGACCATAGCCACTGAGATGAACCGCTTGCACGCGCGCTGAATCGAGCCCCATCCAGCCGCCGATGACGCTGCCCCAGTCGCCGCCCTGATAGACAAAGCGGTCATAGCCGAGCGCGCCCATCAGGCTGTCGTATAGCCGCGCCACGCCACGCGGGCCGATCGGTCTGGCGGGCTTATCCGACCACGCATAGCCGGGGAGCGACGGCGCGACGACATGGAACGCTGGCAGGGCCGGATCGCCCGGATCGGCAAGCCGCTCGATGATTGCGTCGAACTCGACGATCGATCCTGGCCAGCCATGCGCGATCAGCAGCGGCCGCGCATCGGCGCGCGGGCTCCGTGCGTGGATGCAGTGAAGCGCGTAACCGGGTTCGACTTCGACGCGCTGATGCCGATGCCGGTTGAGGCCAGCGACCGCCGCTGGCCAGTCGAAGCTGTCGAGCCAATAGGCGCGCAACCGTTCCATATACGCCCGGTTCGCGCCATATTCCCAACCGGCGTCGGTCGGCTCCTCGAAAAAATGAAAGCTCGCGACGCGGTCGCGCACCCACGCGGCTTCGGCTTCGGCAATCGGCAGGCTGAACGGCGCGATCGTCATGCGGCAACTCCCAGCCGCGCCTGCGCCGCGATGATATCGCTCGCTTTTTCGGCGATCATGATCGTCGGCGCATTGGTGTTGCCCGAAACCAGATACGGCATCACCGACGCATCGACCACGCGCAAGCCGCCGACGCCGCGCACGCGCAGATCGCCGTCGACCACCGAGCCTGCGTCGGCGCCCATGCGGCAGGTGCCGACGGGGTGATAGATCGTCTCTCCCCAGTCGCGCATTTTTGCCAGCATCGCGGCGTCGTCCTGCACCTCGACGCCGGGCCACGCCTCGGCCCCGCGATACGGCGCGAACGCCGGTGCCGCGCCGATCGCGCGCGCAATGCGAATACCCGCCAGCATTGTCCGCGCATCCTCGGGAGCCGACAGATAATTGGGGTCGATCAACGGGGCTGCCAACGGGTCGGCCGATGCCAGCGCGATCGAGCCACGGCTGTCGGGGCGAACCTGGCAGACATGGATTTGATAGCCATGTTCGGCGGACATTTCGCCGCGTCCGTGCGGCTGCCCCTTGTACGGCATGAAGTGCAGCTGGATGTCGGGCGCAGCGAGGCCCTCCCGCGTCGACACGAACGCCCCCGACGGCGTCGCCATGCTGGCCCCCGATCCGGACTTGCTGAACTGCCATTGCAGCAGCGCCTGCACCTTGCGGTGAAACGCTTTGTTGCTGTTGAGCGTCACCTTTTGCGTGCACGCCCACTGCACGATGACGTCGAGATGATCCTGCAGGTTTTGCCCGACTGCGGCGCTGTCGTGGACGACGTCGATGCCTAGCGCGCGCGTGGCCGCCGCTGGCCCCACCCCCGAAAGCATCAACAGTTGTGGCGAATTGATCGCGCCGCCGCTCAGGATCGTCTCGCGCGCCAGCACGGTTTCGATCCGTCCACCACGCGTGTAGCGCACGCCTGTCGCGCTGCCGCCGCTGAACAACACCCGCTCGACCTGAACCCCGGTGCGGACTTCAAGGTTCGGGCGGTTCATCACTGGGGTCAGATAGGCGCGCGCTGCCGACCAGCGGCTGCCGTCCTTGATGGTCGCGTCATAATGGCCTGCGCCTTCGAATTGCGGCCCGTTGAAGTCGTCGGTATGCGGGATTCCGGCCTCTACGGCGGCGGTGACGAACACCTCCGAAAGCGCCAGCGGATGGCGGCGGTTGGACGTGTGCAGCGGGCCGCCCGCGCCGTGGAAGGCGTCGGCACCGCGCTCGCTGTTCTCGGCGCGGCGGAAGTAGGGCAGCACATCGGACCAGCCCCAGCCGGTCAGGCCGGTCTGCGCCCAGCGGTCATAGTCGCTCGAATGACCGCGAATATACACCATCCCGTTGATCGATGACGAGCCGCCGAGCACGCGACCGCGCGGCCAATATAGTTTGCGATTGTTGAGATGCGTCTGCGGCACCGTCCAGAACCCCCAGTCATAGGGACTCGGTTTGTCGGGCGGGATGATGTTGCTGATCCCTGCGGGCATATTGATCAGCATCGCATTGTCGCGCCCCCCTGCCTCGAGCAGCAGCACGCGCGTGCGCGGGTCCGCCGACAGCCGGTTGGCGAGTACGCAGCCCGCACTACCGGCGCCAACGATCACGAAGTCGAATTGATCGGCCAATCTGCCCTCCCGAGAGCGTGCACGTTTGAGTCAGACTCTAGGCGCTTGCCACTTCACATCAAGCCCCGCCGCTGCCACATGGTGCACGTGACAGATCCCGAAGCCTTGATTGCTGCTGCGCCGTATGGGCGAGTGGAAACGCTGACGCGGCTGGTGCGCCGCGTGCTGGCATATAACCCGTCGCCGTTCACCTACACCGGCACGGGGACCTATATCATCGGCTCGGGCACGGTCGCGGTGATCGATCCCGGCCCCGACGACACGGGGCATATCGCCGCGCTGATCGATGCGGTTGCGGGGGAAACCGTCAGTCACATCGTCATCACGCACACGCATAAAGACCATTCGCCCGCCGCGCCCGCGCTGAAGGCTGCGACCGGCGCACGCATCGTCGGGTGCGCGCCGCTGGTGCTCGATGATGCCGGGCCGCGCGCCGATGCCGGCTTCGACACGACCTATGCGCCCGATGCGGTGCTGCGCGACGGTGAGGCGGTTGGCGGGATCGACTGGACGCTGACCGCGCTGCACACGCCGGGGCACACCTCGAATCATCTGTGCTTTGCGCTGGCGCAGGAGCGTGCGCTGTTCACCGGCGATCATGTCATGGGCTGGTCGACCACCGTGGTTGCGCCCCCCGATGGGGACATGGCGTCGTACATGGCGAGCCTCGCGCTGCTGCTCGACCGCGACGATGCGGTCTATTATCCGACGCACGGTGCCCCGGTGACCGACCCGCAGCGCTTCGTGCGCGGGCTGATGACGCACCGCCGCCAGCGCGAAACGCAAATCCTGAACGCGCTTGCCGCCGGGCCGTCGACGATCGCGGCGATGGTCGCGGCGATGTATGCGCACGTCGATCAGCGGTTGCACCCCGCCGCCGGGCTGTCGGTGCTGGCGCATCTGATCGACCTGCGGAACCGTGTCCGGGTGGAGCGCGACGGCGAGCAGTGGCGGCTGACGGAGTAGAAACAATGGACGCACGACTGGCAAACGACCTGCGCGGGCTCGACCTGCGCGCCGAGATCGAGCGGTTGCGCCGCGAGCGGAACGCCGTCATTCTTGCGCATTATTATCAGGATCCCGTGCTGCAGGACCTCGCCGATTTCGTCGGCGACAGCCTCGACCTGTCGCGCAAGGCGGCGGACACGCAAGCCGATGTGATCGCGTTTTGCGGCGTGCGGTTCATGGCCGAGGTCGCCAAAATCCTGTCGCCGCAAAAGACCGTCGTACTCCCCGACATGGCCGCCGGGTGCAGCCTCGAAGACAGCTGCCCGCCCGATGAATTCGGTCGTTTCCGCGCCGCGCACCCTGATCACATCAGTCTGACCTATATCAACTGCTCGGCGGCGGTGAAGGCGCACAGCGACATCATCGTGACGTCGTCGTCGGCCGAAAAGATCATTAACCAGCTGCCGCAGGGTCAGAAAATCCTGTTCGCCCCCGACAAGCATCTCGGCGGCTATCTCAACCGCAAGACCGGACGCGACATGCTGCTTTGGGACGGCGCGTGCATCGTCCACGAGGCGTTTTCAGAAACCGAGTTGCTCAAGCTGAAGGCGCAATACCCCGCCGCGCCGGTGGCAGCGCACCCCGAATGCCCGGCGCACATCCTCGATCATGCCGACATGGTCGGCTCGACCAGCGCAATCCTCGCGTTCGCGATGTCGTCGCCTGAACAGACGATCATCGTCGCCACCGAGCCGCACATCATCCACCAGATGCAAAAAAGCGCGCCGCACAAGCTGTTCATCGGCGCGCCGGGGGCGGACGGCAACTGCAACTGCAACAACTGCCCGTATATGGCGTTGAACACGCTGGAAAAACTCTACCTGTGCCTGCGCGACCTGACCCCAGTGATCGAGATGCCCGAGGATATCCGGGTAAAGGCGCTGGTGCCCTTGAACCGGATGCTGGCAATGGCGGCGGGGGTGTCGGACGCGCCGGTGATGGGGGATTGACGCGGTTACTGTACGGTTCGCTTGCGGTTGTCGCCATGGCCGTCGTCACGATCACAATTCTCTTTATATTTCAGAGGCGATTCGTCTTCCCTGCGCCCCATGGCGGACCGCTTTCTATTGTCGGATTTACATCGGTCGATTTCGAAACCTCTGATGGCTTGCGACTTCATGCCCTCTACCAACCAGCCCTTGTTGATGCGCCAACGGTTGTGTTCTTTCATGGTAATGGCGACAACCTAGCCGGTGCCGCTACAGCGACCGCGGGGCTCGCGCGGGCAGGGTATGGCATATTGCTCGTTGAATATCGTGGATACGCTGCGAATCCGGGGCGACCGAGCGAAGAAGGAGTTTATGCCGACGGCCGAGCGGCGCTCGGTTGGCTCAACGCGCATGGCATTGAACGGGGCAGTATTATCTTAATCGGCAACTCGCTCGGCTCTGGCACGGCGGTGCAGATGGCGTCCGAGCAGCGCGGTGCGGCACTGATTCTGATATCGGGCTTCACAAATTTCGCCGATGTCGTTGCTGAAAAGTTTTCCGTTGCCGCACTTGGATTGTTGGTACTCGACAAATTCGACAACGCCGCAAAGCTCGCAACCGTTGATATGCCGATATTGATCCTACACGGCACCGACGATCGCGTCGTCCCAGTCATGCATGCCACAAGACTCGCGGCTGCCAGTCGATCTGCAGCAGCGGAGCTAGTCCCGGGGGTCGGGCACGAACTTGCCTATCTCCCGATCGCCAGTCGGTCGATGCTCGCATGGCTCGCCAGCAAAAAATTTATGAGCCAAAAGCCCTCGGCATCGACGAATAAGGCAACGCAGGCTAATCCGGGCAAATGATCCCTAACTTCGACCTTGGCGCCTTCGTCACGGCCACGCTCGCCGAAGACCTTGGGTCCGGCGGCGACATCACCTCCGCCGCAGTCATCCCGGCCGACGCGCGGCTGACCGCGGTGCTGTCCAGCCGCGATGCGATCGTCGCCGCTGGGGTGCTGATCGCCGCCGCGTTTTTCCGCGCGCTCGACCCGCTGGTCGAGCTGGACCCGCTGGTCGCCGACGGGGATGCCGTCCCTGCCGGCACGCCGTTGCTCCGGATCGCGGGCAACGCGCGCGCCATGCTCGCCGCCGAACGTTCGGCGCTCAACACCATGCAGCATCTGACCGGCATCGCGACGCTGACGCGTGCCTATGTCGATGCGATCGCAGGCGCCGGCGCAGTGCTGCTCGACACGCGCAAGACGCTGCCCGGGCTACGCGCGCTCGAAAAATATGCGACGCGGCTGGGCGGTGCGACCAACCACCGGCTGCGGCTCGACGATGGGGTGATGATCAAGGACAACCACGTCGCGGCCGCCGGCGGTATCGTCGCGGCGGTGACCGCAGCCAAGCGCGCTGGCCTGACCGGGATCGTCGTGGAGGTCGACCGGATCGACCAGATCGAACCCGCGCTGCATGCCGGGGCCGACCGGCTGTTGCTCGATAATATGGCTGTTCCCATCCTGCGCGAGGCGGTGGCGCTGATCGGCGGGCGTGTCCCGACCGAGGCGAGCGGCGGCGTCCGGCTCGATACCATCCGCGCGATCGCCGAAACCGGCGTGACGTTCATCTCGGTCGGGCGGATCACCCAATCCGCCCCCGCTGCCGACATTGGAATGGACTATGTTTAAGCTGTTCGCGGCGTTGCTGCTGGGCGCGGGCAGCGCCGCGCATGCTGCCGACAGCTGCGCGATTCCGCCGAACCTGACGCCGGTACCGGCGGGCGCGCAGGAGGAGGCGCGCGTGGTACCGGTCACCAAGCTGGTGCTCGCTTATTATTGGTGGCCCGAACAGTGCCAGTCGCATGCGGGCGAAGGCTGCGCGCAGCATTTCGGGTTCAAGGTCCACGGCCTGTGGCCCGATGGGGCGGGGCGAAGCTATCCGCAATTCTGTAAAAGCCCGACACCGCTCGACGCCGCGACGGTGCGCGCCAACTGGTGCATGACGCCGTCGGTGTCGCTGCTGCAGCATGAATGGGCCAAGCACGGCACCTGCCACTGGGCCGATGCCGCAACCTATTTTGGCTCGGCGCGCGCGGTGGCGGACAAGATCGCGCTGCCCGACCCGGCGGCGCTGAACAGCGCCGGGGCGTTGCGCGATGCGGTCGTCGCGGCGAACCCTGCCGTGCCACGCGGCGCGATCTTCATCGGCACCGATAACAAGCAATGGCTGACCGAACTGCGCATCTGCCTGACGACGCGGTACGAGCCGACGGCGTGCGAGGACGGCGACATCGGCGCGCCCGACCGCGTGCCGATCCGCGCCCGGCCGCGCTAACGCCGCGCTTTGATGACCGCCGTCGACGGATGGTGACGGTCGAGATGCTTCCTGATGATCCGCAGGTTATAACTGTTCGACTTGAACACGAAGTCGAACAGGTCGCCAACGAGCGGGATCATGCCGAGCAGGGTATCGATGCCGACATTCGCGCTCATCCGCGCCAGCTGCCACCGCGGCATGCCGAGGTTGCGCGCCTCCCAGACGATCCACATCCCCATCGCCCCGGTGATCAGGTCGCCGATACCGGGCACGAGCCCGATGATCGCGTCGAGCCCGACGCGTTTGTTGATGCCGGGAATGACGAACAAGCCCTCGAGCAGCCGCTCCATCGCCTCGATCCGCGCGCGAATGTCGGCGGGCGAGTTGGTCAGGCCGGGGAGTTGAGCGGCAAGCGTGTCGAAGCGGGCGGCAGGCATGATCGGGTCTCCGTCGGGGCGTGACGGGGATGTGGGGACGGTGCCCGGCATCTGAAAGGGCCATCAGTCGGGCAGGACGGCGCTTAGTTCCGACCGAGCAACCCGGGCAGCGTGCCTTCATGCGCAGCGCGCAGGTCGGCGAGGGAGACGTGCCAAGCAGGCGCATTGAGCGTATCGCTGCCTGTGGTTCCAATGCGTAGAGGCATATCGGAGGACCTGCCGTCCGTTATTTCCTGTCGATTGCAGAAGTTTTCAAGCGCTACCGGATCGCCTGTCACAACGACATAGCGCGCCTGATCTTCACCAAACCACCAGCCTTCCGGGATCATCCGGTGGTTGCCAGCAATCGTAGCGCCGATATTTCCCGCTAGAGCCATCTCGGCCAACGCGACGGCTAGGCCCCCATCTGCGACGTCGTGGACAGCGCTAACCAGACCGGCAGTGATAAGCTTGTGCACCAGCCAACCGCAGAATTGTTCACGACCCAAGTCGACTGGTGGTGGTGGGCCGTCTTCCCGACCGAGGCATTCTCGAAGAAAGATCGACTGGCCAAGATGGGCTTCGCTCGTGCCGATGAGGTAGATCGCCTCCCCCTCCGCCTTGAACCCCATCGTCATCTGCTTGGTATAATCGTCGATCAGCCCAACCCCGCCGATCGCTGGTGTCGGCAAAATCCCCGTCCCATCGGTTTCGTTGTACAGCGACACATTCCCGCTCACGACCGGGAAGTCGAGCGCGCGGCAGGCGTCGGCCATGCCGTCGATGCAGCCGACGAACTGCCCCATGATTTCGGGACGCGTGGGCGCGCCGAAGTTCATGCAGTCGGTGATCGCCAGCGGCTTTGCGCCCACCGCGATCAGGTTGCGCCACGCCTCCGCCACCGCCTGCTTGCCGCCTTCATACGGGTCGGCGTAGCAATAGCGCGGCGTGCAGTCGGTGGTCATCGCAAGGGCCTTGCGTGTCCCATGCACCCGCACCACTGCCGCGTCGCCGCCCGGCCGCTGCACCGTGTCGGCCCCGACCATGTGGTCGTACTGCTCCCAGATCCAGCGCTTCGAGGCGAGGTCGGGGCACGCCATCAGCTTGAGCAGGTCGGCGGCGATGTCGGTCGATTCGGGCACATCGGTCAGGGCTTCGCGCTTCGGCGTGGCGACCCACGGCCGGTCGAGCAGCGGGGCCTTGTCGGCCAATGGCCCGAGCGGAATATCCGCGACCGTCTCACCGTGGAACGTCAGCACCAGCCGCTCGGTATCGGTGACATGGCCGATCACCGCGAAATCGAGCTCCCACTTGCGGAAGATCGCCTCGGCGAAGTCCTCGCGGCCGGGCTTGAGCACCATCAGCATGCGTTCCTGGCTTTCGGAAAGCATCATTTCGTACGGCGTCATGCCGGTCTCGCGGCACGGCACAGTCTCGAGATCGAGCTGCAGCCCGACGCCGCCCTTCGACGCCATTTCGACCGAGCTCGACGTCAGCCCCGCCGCGCCCATGTCCTGGATTGCGACGATCGCGTCCGACGCCATCAGCTCGAGGCACGCCTCGATCAGCAGCTTTTCGGTGAACGGGTCGCCGACCTGCACCGTCGGGCGCTTGTCCTCGTCGCCTTCGGTGAACTCGGCCGACGCCATCGTCGCACCGTGGATGCCGTCGCGCCCGGTTTTCGAACCGACATACACCACCGAATTGCCGATACCGGCGGCGGCCGAATAAAAGATTTTGTCGGTGCGCGCGACGCCGACGGTCATCGCGTTGACGAGAATATTGCCGTTATACGCCGGGTGGAAATCGGTCGATCCGCCGACGGTCGGCACGCCGACGCAATTTCCGTAGCCGCCGATTCCTGCGACGACGCCGCGAATCAGGTGCTTCATCTTCGGGCTGTCGGGCATGCCGAAGCGCAGCGCGTTGAGGTTCGCCACCGGCCGTGCGCCCATCGTGAACACGTCGCGCAGGATGCCGCCAACGCCAGTCGCGGCCCCCTGATAGGGTTCGATGAAGCTCGGGTGGTTGTGGCTTTCCATCTTGAAAATGCACGCATCGCCGTCGCCGATATCGATCACGCCGGCATTCTCGCCGGGGCCGCAGATCACCCACGGCGCGGTAGTCGGCAGCTTTTTCAGGTGCAAGCGGCTCGATTTATACGAGCAATGTTCCGACCACATCACCGAGAAGATGCCGAGTTCGGTGCGGTTGGGCGCGCGGCCCATCGCGGTCACGATAGTGGCATATTCTTCGGGGCTGAGGCCGTGCTCGGCAACGATCGCGGGGGTGATTTCGGTCATTGAAGCGCCTTAGCCGACGCGGATGCGGCTGTCATTCCATTGTCACTCTGTACATGCTATGTTCCATTATCGACTCGGATGGGGAGACGACGCATGACGATCCGCGAAATCGCTGCCGACATGGTGGCCATGACCAAGGCCGGTGACTTCCACATCGGCGAAAAATACTGGGCCAACGATGTCGTCAGCATCGAGGCAATAGACGGCCCGATGGCGCGGCTCGAGGGCCGGGACGCGGTGATGGGCAAAAGCGCGTGGTGGTACGGCGCGCACGAAGTCCATGGGACCGAGACATTTGGTCCGTATGTCAACGGGGACCAGATCGCGATCCGTTGGAAAATGGACGTCACCCAAAGGGAAAGCGGCCAGCGCATGGCGATGGACGAGGTCGTGGTTTATACGATCAAGAACGGCAAAATCGCCGAGGAGCGGTTTTTCTACGGCGGCTAACCCATCAGCTTTTCGAGGCCGACAGCGGTGCGCATCCACGTGTCCGAGGCGGCGATCGGAACCACGAGCAGCTGGGTGATAATGATGAACGGCAGGCCGGCAACATAGACCGGGTGCACTTTGCCGCGTGTTCGCCAATCATAGATCATCGCCGCAACGACCAACAGATCGACCGCAATCCCAGGCGGGATGGTGACGAAGATCGGCGGTGCCGGGCCGTTCGGCCCGCCGCCGGGCGGGGCCAGAACCGTCAGGAAGACGCGCGCCATCGCCGCCTGCATCAACGGCATCATCGCAAGGATCATCAGCCGTTTGTGCCAGTCGGGGCGGCGGACATTGACGATCGCCAGCGTGAACATGAGCGCAAATACTGCCAGTCCGACGAACGCTATCGCCTCGAAATGGCGCGCCGCGTCACCGAAACCGCGCGCGTCGTCGATATGCATCGTCGTGATCGCGGTCATCGTCACGGTGAACCCGATTGCCGTTGCCAGCGCGATGCCCAGCATCCCCCAACTGCGGTGATCGAGCGTCCGGCCTGCCGCGACGAGCGCCGTCTGGAAGAAATAGAATAGCGTCCAGCTGAACAGCACAAAACCGTGCAGATGATAGATCGCCGGATGGTTGAAAGTGCCCGTTGCAAGTTTTGCCCAATAGGTCGGCACAAAGCCGCCAAAAGCAATCAGGACAAAAACCACCGCCATGCCGACATAGAAGCGATGGCCGCGTTCGGCTGTACGCACGTCAATCGCAGCATGGATCGTCATCGGCCCCCCGAACAGCAGCGCAGTGCTTTGACCACGTCTTCCACTATCAAAGTTTGATCGCGCTTGCCAGCATCACGCGCGGTGAAATGACGCACGACGTTAATTGAAGTGTAAGTAATTCAGTCGAACTCGGGCGCTATTGGCATCTGTGGGGCAGCCGCTAGGGTGACGGCCTGCCAACCGGAGCGCCGCGCCGTAATGACCAAAGCCCGTAAAACGCAAATCGTCGTCGTCGGCGGCGGTGCGGGCGGGCTCGAACTCGTCGCGCGGCTCGGCAAGGCGCTCGGGCGCGAGGCGTTCGACATCATCCTTGTCGAATGCAACCGCACTCACATCTGGAAGCCGCTGCTCCACGAAGTCGCGGCAGGCTCGCTCGATGCCAACCTCGACGAGGTCGGCTACCGCGCGCACGCTTTCCGCTGGGGCTACCGATTTTTCGACGGCTCGCTCGAAAGTATCGACCGCGAGGCGGGCGAGGTGATCATTGCCCCGATCATCGACGAATACGGCCACGAGGTCACGCAGCGCCACCGCATCCGCTTCGACTATCTTGTGCTTGCGGTCGGGTCGGTATCGAATGATTTCGGTACGCCCGGCGTGCGCGAACACTGCCTCGCGCTCGACAACCGCGCCGAGGCCGACCGTTTCCGCCAGCGGCTGCTCAACCAGTGCCTGCGCGTCTCGCGCGCGATGACCGCCGACCCCGATGCCGCCGCGTTTGCCAATGTGGTCATCGTCGGCGGCGGCGCGACCGGGGTCGAGCTTGCCGCCGAGCTTTACATGGCGGCCGATGCGCTCGGCTATTACGGGCTCGAGGTGTTCGATGCGAGCCGCCTGCGGATCACGCTGATCGAGGCGGGGCCACGCATCCTGCCGGCGCTTCCCGAAAAACTCGCCGCCGCGGCCCGGGCCGAACTCGAGGCGCTCGGCGTGCGCGTGCTCGCGAGCACGCAGGTCGTCGCGGCGACCGCCGACGGCATCGTCACCAAAGACGGCGAAACGATCGTCGCCGACCTCAAAGTGTGGGCGGCAGGCGTCAAGGGCGCCGACTTCCTCCACAAAATCGGCGGGCTGGAAACCAACCGCAACAACCAGCTCGTTGTCCTCCCGACGCTGCAGACAACTCGCGATCCACGCATTTTCGCGATCGGCGACTGCGCGGCGTTCATCCCCGAAGGCGCGACACGCGCCATCCCGCCACGCGCGCAGGCAGCGCATCAGATGGCTGCAACAGTATATCATAACCTTCGCGCAGCGTTCGAGCGCAAGCCCCTCAAGCCGTTCGTTTATCAGGATCACGGCTCGCTCGTCAGCCTGGCGCGCTACACGACGGTGGGCAGCCTGATGGGCAATCTGGTCGGCGGGCGCATGGCGATCGAGGGGCGGCTGGCACGCTTTGTCTATGTCTCGCTCTACCGCATGCACCTGATCGCGATCCACGGCTGGCTCAAAGGGCTGTCGCTGATCATGCTCGGGCACGTCAACCAGGTCATCCGGCCGAAACTCAAGCTGCATTGATGCAGCGCGCAGCCGCGCGATCCCGCACTATTCCCAGAACTCCGCGAGCTCGGGGATCCGCGTAAACGCGATCTTGGGCCCCGACCCGCGCGCGGCACCGCGCGTGTCGTGCCCGATGGTTACCGCATCGCGCCCCCAGCGGTGATTGACGCTGTCCATCGCACGGCTGAGCGCCAGCCGTTTCGCCTCGGTCGCGGCACCGATCGCGCCGTCGCGTCCGAACAGGGCGAGCTGGGTTTCGGCCGCCGGCGACAGTTCGAGCAGCGCCACCGACACCTGCCGGTACTGCGCGGCATCGAAATCGCCGCGCATCGCCGCCCAAAGTCGGTCGAGCTCGGCGAGCAGCGTGAAATTGTCCTGCGCCGGGACCATCCGCGTGCCGCGCGACCACTTGCTGCGGTCTTCACCCTTGACGGACAGCACCAGCATCGCCGTGCGGCTGTCCATCCGGCGGAGCCGCGTCGCGGCCTTGACCAGCAGCCGCCGCACAACGAGCCGCGCCGCGACCGGGCCGCGCAGTTCGGGGGCGAGCACTTGGCTATGCCCGATGCTGCGGCGTTCGGTCGGCAGCTCGGGCAGGTCGGCGCCGCGCAGCAGCCAGTGCAGCCGTTCCCCCCACACGCTGCCCCAGATGCTGCGCGCCTCGCGGGCATCGAGCGCAAGGATGCGCGCCATGCTGATGACCCCGGCGGCGGCAAGCCGCCGCTCCATGTTGCGCCCGACGCCGGGAATGTCGCCCGGTTTGAGCGTGCACAGCCGGTCGTGCAGGCTGGCATGGTCGAGCACGGTCAGCCCGTCGGGCTTGTGCATGTCGGCCGCCATCTTGGCGAGCAGCCGGTTCGGCGCGACCCCGATCGAGCAGGTCAGCGCAACGCCGACGTTCGCCGCAATCCCGGCCTTGATCCGCGCCGACAGCGCCGTCACGCCGCCGACGCTGTTTTCGTTGTCGAGCAACCGGCACGCCACCTCGTCGATCGAGCACACTGCGGTCACCGGCACATGCCGCTCGACCTCGGTGATGATCGCGTGGTGGAACCGCACATATTCGCCGTGGCGCGCAGGCACGACCACCAGGTCGCGGCATTTAGCGCGCGCCTCCCAGATCGGCGTGCCGGTCTTGATGCCGAACGCTTTCGCCTCATAGCTTGCGGCGATCGCGCAGGTGCTGTCGGTCATCACCGGGGCAACCGCGACCGGGCGGCCTCGCAGTTCGGGCGCCAACTGTTGCTCGACGCTCGCAAAATAGCTGTTGAGGTCGAGGTAGAGCCAACGGAGAGGGAGCGACTCGGGCATGGGGGGAGGATAGCACGGTCGGAACATAAACAGAACAATGGACGACGGGCTGCGGTGCCGCTAGCGTAGGCTCCGAAGCGATTCGGGGGATTGCATGGACGAGGGGCGGCCGGAACTGCAGGTGGTGAGCGCCGACGCGCTGACCGGCAAGCAACTGCGTTATTACGACTATGCAATGGCGGCGTTCGTCGCGATCCTGATCTGCTCCAACCTGATCGGCGCAGGCAAGCAGGCGACCTTCACGCTGCCGTTCATCGGCCCGGTGATTTTCGGCGCGGGGATCCTGTTCTTTCCGCTCGGCTATGTGCTCGGCGACGTGTTGACCGAGGTGTACGGCTACGCCCGAGCGCGCCGCGTCGTGTGGGTCGGGTTCGCCGCGGCAATTTTCGCGGCGAGCATGGCGTGGGTTGTGGTGGCGATGCCGCCGGCACCCGGCTGGGGCGGGCAGGGACCGCTTGCCGAGGTGTTCGGCAACACCCCGAGAATTTTTGCGGCGTCGATCGCGGCGTTTTGGGCGGGCGAGTTCGCTAACGCCTTTGTGCTGGCGCGGATGAAGGTGTGGACCGGCGGTGCCCGGCTGTGGACGCGCACGATCGGCTCGACGGTAGTGGGGCAGGGCGTCGACAGTGTGATCTTTTATCCGCTGGCGTTTTTGGGCGTTTGGGAAACCAGCCGCGTTGTCGAGGTACTGATCACCAACTATCTTCTCAAAGTGCTGTGGGAGGTGGTTTTGACACCGGTGACCTATCGGATCGTGGCGGCGTTCAAGCGCGCCGAAGGCGTCGATGTGTTCGATACCGCGACCGATTTCTCGCCGTTCAAGGCCCGCGTATGAGCATAGACACCGATCTGCCTGCGGAGGGCAGCAACAAGCGGCTGAACAACATGGTCGCGGTTACAGTGGTGTTGCTGTCGGTGTTCCTTGGGCTGTGCAACATCAAGGACGGCAACATCGTTCAGGCGATGACCCAGGCGAAGGCCGATTCGCTCGATACCTGGGGCGAGTATCAGGCAACGCGGACCAAGCTCCACATCGACGAATCGGCGGCGGCGCAGCTGGCGGTGCTCGGCCCGCTGGCGAAGGATCAGGTGATGGTTGCGGCAGCCAAGGTCACGCTTGCGGCGTCGATCGCCAAGTACAAGTCGGAAAGCCCTGGACTGAAAGCCAAGGCGCAGGCGTTCGCCGATCAATATGACGCGCTCAACGTCCATGATGACCAGTTCGATGCTGCGGACGCGCTGATGTCGATCGCGGTGTCGGCCGCAGCGGTTGCAGCGCTGGTCGAGACGTTTGCGGTGCTCGCGGTCAGCTGGGTATTCGGTGCATTCGGCGTCGTGATGGGGCTGGCAGGCTTCCTCGGCTGGGCGATCCACCCGGATTTCCTCGCCAAGCTGCTGGGTTAAC
Source organism: Sphingomonadales bacterium (assembly GCA_038225475.1). GTDB lineage: Bacteria > Pseudomonadota > Alphaproteobacteria > Sphingomonadales > Sphingomonadaceae > Polymorphobacter_B. The sequence goes on along the minus strand of JBBRRA010000001.1, from coordinate 224,734 downwards.
CCAGCGCGGCGAGCAGCCCTTCGAACATCCGCCGCCCGTCGGTGCCGCCTTGCGCGGCTTCGATCAGCCGCTCGGGGTGCGGCATCAGCCCGAGCACGGTGCCGGTGTCGTTGACGATGCCCGCGATGTCGCGCGCCGAACCATTGACCGGCCCGGCATAGCGGAACACGACGCGGCCTTCGCCCTCGAGCCGGTCGAGCGTTGCGGCGTCGGCGACATAATTGCCGTCATGGTGTGCAACGGGAATGCGGATCGTCTCGCCGGCGTCGTACCACGCCGAAAAAATCGTCTGTGCATTGGATACTGTCAGTTCGACATCACGGCAGACGAAATCGAGCCCCGCGTTGCGCATCAGGGCGCCAGGCAGCAGCCCCGCCTCGGTCAAAACCTGGAAGCCGTTGCAGACGCCGAGCACCGCGACACCGCGCGCTGCTGCATCGGCAACCGCGCGCATGATCGGCGCGCGCGCCGCCATTGCGCCCGAGCGCAGATAGTCACCGTGGCTGAACCCGCCGGGCAACGCGATCAGGTCGAGCCCGTCGGGAAGGTCGCAATCGCGGTGCCAGACCATCGTCGGCGCGGTGCCGGTCACCGCCTCGAGCGCGACAGCGAGGTCGCGGTCGCAGTTGCTGCCGGGGAAAACGACGACCGCCGCCTTCACGGCAGCATCTCGACGCGGAAGCTTTCGATGACGGTGTTGGCGAGTAGCTGGCGGCACATGTCATCGACCGCAGCGGGCGTCGTGCCATCGGCAAGATCGAGTTCGATAACCTTGCCGATGCGGACATCGTTGACGCCGGTGAATCCGAGGCCTGACAGCGCATGGTGCGTCGCGCGACCCTGCGGATCGAGGACGCCAGACTTCAGATTAACGGTGACGCGAGCTTTCATGGCGGCTATCTAGCCGCGCCGGCGTCGCCCGGCAAGCACAGTGCGTCCGATAGCGCATTGGTGCGTTCTACGCCGACACTTACGACAAGGATCACTCGATGCGCGCCGACACGATGCCGACCGCCGCAAGCAAGGTGCCCGAGGTGGCGCTGCTGTTCTGGATCCTCAAGATTCTGGCAACGACGCTCGGCGAGACAGCGGGCGATGCGGTCTCGATGTCGCTCGGGCTTGGTTATCTGGTCGGCACGGCGATCTTTGCGGTGGTTTTTGCGGTTGCGGTCGCAGCGCAGATCCGCGCGGAGCGGTTTCACCCGTGGCTGTATTGGGTGACGATCATCGCCACGACGACGGTCGGCACGACGATCGCCGACTATGTCGATCGCGACCTCGGCATCGGCTATGCGGGCGGCTCGTCGTTGTTGCTGGCGCTGCTGCTGGGATCGCTGTTCGTCTGGTACCGGACGCTCGGCACGATCTCGGTGGCGAGTGTCAGCACGCCGCGCGCCGAGGTGTTTTACTGGGTGACGATCATGTTTTCGCAAACGCTCGGCACCGCGCTCGGTGACTGGACGGCGGACGATGTCGGGCTGGGGCTTGGCTATGGCGGCGCGGCGGTTATCTTCGGCGGGCTGCTGGCGGTTGTCGCGGCGCTGTATTTCTGGAGCCGCGTATCGCGCACCGCGCTGTTCTGGGCGGCGTTCGTGCTGACCCGGCCGCTGGGCGCTGTCGTCGGCGACTTCCTCGACAAGCCGGTGGCGAAGGGCGGGCTCGAGCTCAGCCGCTTCGGCGCGTCGGCGGCGTTGTTCGGGGCGATGGTCGTGCTGCTCGTCGCGCTCCGCCAACGCGCGGCAGCGCGCGCGCACTAGGGCTGTCGACTACGGCGCGGCGAGGCGCCGTTCAGCGCGGGAAGTCGCCCGCTACTTGCCGCGCGCCTTGCGATGCTCATCGAGGTCGAGCACCGTCGACACCGTGCCGTCGGTAAGCAGCCCCAGCCGCCGCGCGACTTCCTGATAGGCTTCGACTTCGCCGCCGAGGTCGAAACGGAAGCGGTCCTTGTCCATTTTTTCGTTGGTCTTCATGTCCCACAGGCGGCAGCCGTCGGGGCTGATTTCGTCGGCAAGGATGATGCGGCTGAAATCACCGTCGAACAGCCGCCCGAACTCGAGCTTGAAATCGACCAGCCGGATGCCGACGCCGGCGAACAGCCCCGCCATGAAGTCGTTGATGCGCACCGCCATGTCGGCAATGTCGTGCATCTCGTCCTGGCTCGCCCAGCCGAACGCCGCGATATGCTCGTCGGTGATCAGCGGGTCGCCGAGCGCGTCGTCCTTGTAATAATATTCGAGGATCGTGCGCGGCAGCGCGGTGCCCTCCTCCATGCCGAAGCGCTTGGCGAGGCTGCCCGCGACAACGTTGCGCACGACCACCTCGATCGGCACGATCTCGACCTGTCGGACCAGCTGCTCGCGCATGTTAAGGCGGCGGATGAAGTGCGTCGGGATGCCGATCGTCGCCAGCATCGTGAACAGATGTTCGGAGATGCGGTTGTTCAGCACGCCCTTGCCGCTGATCGTGCCCTTTTTCTGCGCGTTGAACGCAGTGGCATCATCCTTGAAATACTGGATGATCGTTCCGGGCTCGGGACCCTCGTACAGGATCTTGGCTTTGCCCTCATAAATCTGGCGACGCCGCGTCATGGCTGTCCTCCTCAGATGGCGCGCTGTGGGCTGGCGGGCCGTGGAATGTCAAAGCCCCGGAAACGCCATTACGACGCGGCCGGGGCGGGAATAACTCACATAGCGAAGGCGGCGGGCAGTTACAACGGCGGTGGCGTGGAACTGGCGCATACCGGCGCGGTCAGCGGTCGAATAAAACCGTCTCCACCGTCCGGCGGCTTTCCCATCCGGCGCGTTCGAGCGCGGGCGTGTCGTCGTCGGCGGCCGGATAGCCGAGGCAGAAATAGCCGATGAAATGCCAGCCGGCGGGAACGTCGAGCGCGCGCGCCACCTCCACTGGATCGAGGATCGACACCCAACCGACGCCCAGCCCCTCGGCACGCGCTGCGAGCCAGAGCGTGTGGACCGCCGTCACCGCGCTATAATCGAGCGCCTCGGGCATCGTTTGCCGCCCGAGGCCGTGCCCCTGCGCCGAGGCATGGTCGGCAAACAGCGCAAACTGCACCGGTGCATCGTCGAGGCCGGCGAGCTTGAGCTGCGCATACAGCGCCGCCCGGCCGCCGTCGTAGTCGTCGAGCGCGGTACGATTGCATAGCTCGAACGACTGGCGCACGGCCGCGCGCCGCGCCGGATCGCGCACCGACACGAAGCGCCATGGCTCGCTCAATCCGACCGACGGTGCCAGCCCGGCCACGCCGACCAGCCGCGCCAGCGTCCCGTCGGGAACCGCATCGCGGCGAAACCGCCGCACATCGCGCCGCCATTCGAACAGGCTGAGCAACTGCGCCCGAAATTCGGCGTCGAACACCGGCGTCACGTTATTCTCCCCTGTCGTCGGCGGCGCTGGCAGCTTGGCCGCTTGACCGCGACTTAGCCAACCCAAGCTGCCGCAGCCAGACCTTGTCGCTGTATCATCGGTTGAACGACAGCGTCGGGGTGGCTATCTGAGGGCCAAGCGGAACACAGGAAGCTGGCGGCATGACGACATTCGATTCGCGCGAGAATGCCTTCGAGGCGAAGTTTGCGCATGACGCCGACGAGCTGTTCCGGCTGCACGCGCGCCGCGACAAGCTGCTTGGGCATTGGGCGGCGGCCAAGCTCGGGCTGACGGGTGCGGCTGCGGAAGCCTATACGGCTGCGTTGATCGAAACCGATGTCGCGGCGGCGGGCGACGCCACCGTGGTCAAGCAGCTGATCGCCGACCTGGCGCCGCACGGCGTGTCGGCCGACGCTGTGCACGCAGCGGTTGCCGATTGCCTTGCCACCGCCGCCCAGCAGCTAGGTGCCGTCTGATGGCGATGGCCGCCGACGATATCGAGGCGGCGATTGTCGCCGCACTGCCGGGTGCCGTGGTCGAGATCACCGATCTGGCTGGCGACGGCGATCATTACGCGGCGCGCGTCGTCTCGGCAGCGTTTGCCGGGCTGCCGCGCATCAAACAGCATCAGCTGGTGTATAGCGCGCTTGGCGGGCGGATGGGGGGCGAGCTGCATGCGCTCCGCCTGACCACCGCGCTGCCGTCTCAGGAGAACTGACATGACCGACGCAACGCACGCCCATATCGACAGCCTCGTGAAATCGAACGACGTGGTGCTGTTCATGAAGGGCACACCGCTGTTTCCGCAGTGTGGCTTTTCGTCGACGGCGATCGCCATCCTCGAACGGCTCGGCGTCGATTACGAAACGGTCGATGTGCTTGCCGACCCGGCGGTGCGGTCGGGGATCAAGGCCTATTCGGATTGGCCGACGGTGCCCCAGCTGTATGTGAAGGGCGAATTCATCGGTGGCTCGGACATCATGATGGAAATGTACGAGGCGGGCGAGCTGACCGCGCTGGTCGACGAAAAGGGCGTCAAGCGCGCCGCCTGACCGACAGCGCGCATGGCCCGGCTGGATCTGGATGCGGCAGCGCGCGAAACGCTGGCCGAAGCGCGTGTCGGCATGGCGCTCTATCTGCCGATTGCCGCCGCGTTCGCCTTCCTGCCCAATTTGCTGACGGCGCGCTTCGGCCCGCCGCTGCCGCGCTCGGCGGCCGACATGACGACACTCGTGCTGCTGATCGATGTCGCGCTGCCGGCTGCGATCGGCGCGGTCGGCCAGCTGGCGATCGTACGCCTCGCGCTGGACAACGCCCGGCCAACGGTCGGCTCGGCGCTGCGCCACGCGGTGATGTTGCTGCCGGTCGTGCTGGTTGCAGCGTTGCTGTCGGGCGCGGTGGTCACCGGCGGGATGCTCGCGCTCGTCGTGCCCGGGCTGTATATCGCCGGACGGCTGGCGCTGGTGCTGCCGGTCGTGGCGGTCGAGGGCGGTAGCGCGGTCGGTGCGGTGTTCCGCAGCTGGGCGCTCACCGAGGGGCAGGGCTGGCGCACCTTCGGCTTCCTGCTGATCTGGTTTGTCGTGTTTATCATCGTTTCGATCGTCGCTGGCGGATTGGGCGCGGCGATCGGCTCGGTGCTGGCGCTCAGCGGGGCAAAGGCCATCGGCGGGCTCGTCGTCCTCGTTATCAGTTCGGCGACGGCGGCCGTTGTCAGCATCTACAACGCCATTGCCGTCGCCGTGGTCTATCGCCGCCTCAAGGAGCCCGCTTAATCCCAGCGCGCCTCGGGCGGCAGGCTCATCAGGATCGCGTCGACATTGCCGCCGGTCTTAAGCCCGAACAGCGTGCCGCGGTCATAGACCAGATTGAATTCGGCATAGAGTCCACGGTATCGCAACTGCGCTAGCCGTTCGTCGGGCGTGAACGCGTCGTGCAGATGCCGCCGCACCAGCATCGGAAAAGTGGCAAGCAGCGTCTTGCCGACGTCCTGCGTGAAGGCGAAGTCTGCGGCCCAGTCGTCGCCGAGATAGTCATAGAAAATGCCGCCGACACCGCGGTGGCGGCCGCGGTGCGGAACATAGAAATACTCGTCGCACCATTTGCTGAAGCGCGCCCAATAGTCCGCGCCGTGTGCGTCGCAGGTCCGGCGGAACGCGGCGTGGAAATCGGCGGTGTCGGCGTCGACCGGCAGCGCCGGGTTCAGGTCCGCGCCGCCGCCGAACCAGCGCTTGGTGGTCACCAGGAACCGCGTGTTCATGTGCACGGCGGGAACATGCGGGTTTGCCATGTGCGCCACCAGGCTGATGCCGGTCGCAAAAAAGCGCGGGTCGGCGTCGGCACCGGGGATCGTTTTGGCGAACTCGGGCGAAAACGTGCCGTGGACGGTTGAGGTGTTGACACCGACCTTTTCGAAAACCCGCCCCTTCATCACCGACATGACGCCGCCGCCGCCGGGCGCGCCGCTGGGATCGGGGCGGTCCCACGCGGTACGCTCGAACCGCCCGGCGGGCGCGTCGCCGCCGGCCTCGTCCTCAAGCTGCTCGAAGGCGCCGCACAGCTGGTCGCGCAACGACTGGAACCACGCCTGAGCCTGCAGCTGCTGGTCATCGAAATTGGTCAAGGCGGTCCCCATCGGTTGTCGGCAGCCCCCCATACGCACCGCATCGTCGGTGCGAAAGCCGGAACGACGGTCGCAGTCGCGCTCGATGCGCAACGGATGCGCCAAAATGCCCGTTGCATCGCGTGGCATCCCCCGGCTATCACGCGTGCCAGTTTGAGGGCGCACCGGCGTCTATTTTACACAGGGCCGCAGCATGGCAACACAGATCGAACCGGCATCGGAGCTCACCCCGACGGGGGAACGTCGCCGGGATTTCATCTATATCGCAACCGGCGCGTTCGCCGCTGCGGGGGCGGCGGCGGTCGTGTGGCCGTTGATCGACCAGATGGCCCCGTCGGCGGACGTGCTGGCGCTGGCGTCGATCGATCTCGATCTGTCGGCGATTCAGCCGGGGCAGGCGGTCAAGGTCAGCTGGCGCGGCAAGCCGGTGTTCGCGCGCAACCTGACGCCCGCCGAACAGGCTGCGGCGAACAAGGTCGACATCAAGTCGCTGCGCGATCCGCAGACGCTGGCCGAGCGCACCAAGCCCGGCCACGCCAACTGGCTGATCACGCTCGGCGTTTGCACGCACCTCGGGTGCGTGCCGCTCGGCGCCGGCGAAGGCGAGAACCGCGGCGCATTCGGCGGCTATTTTTGCCCGTGCCACGGCTCGGCGTACGACACTGCCGCGCGCGTCCGCGCCGGGCCGGCTCCGAAGAACCTTGAAGTGCCGCAATATGCCTTCAAGTCCCCCACGCAAATCACCATTGGTTGAGGCAGCGCCATGAGCTTTCCCTGGGCGAAGCATTACGAGCCGACGACGCCGCTCGGCAAATATATGGACAGCCGCCTGCCGATTCCGCGGCTGGTTTATGATTCGCTCGGTGCGGGTTATCCGACGCCGCGCAACCTCAACTATTTCTACAATTTCGGGGTGCTCGCGGGCGTTGCGCTGGTCGTGCAGATCCTGACCGGCGTCATCCTCGGCATGCATTATGCCGCCAACACCGGCATCGCGTTCGACTCGGTTGAACACATCATGCGCGACGTCAACTACGGCTGGATGCTGCGCTACATGCACGCGACGGGCGCAAGCTTCTTCTTCGCGGTGGTTTATATCCACATCGGCCGCGGGCTGTATTACGGCTCGTACAAGCCGCCGCGCGAAGTGTTGTGGCTGCTCGGCCTCGTCATCTTCCTGCTGATGATGGCCACCGCATTCATGGGCTATGTGCTGGTCTGGGGCCAGATGAGCTTCTGGGGCGCGACCGTCATCACCAATTTGTTCTCGGCGATCCCGTTGGTCGGCGATGCGATCCACACTTGGCTGCTCGGTGGTTTCTCGCCCGATAACGCGACGCTCAACCGCTTCTTCTCGCTGCACTATCTGCTGCCGTTCATCACGTTCGGCGTGATCATCCTGCACATCTGGGCGTTGCACATCCCCGGGTCGAACAACCCGACGGGCATCGACGTCAAGGGCCCGCAGGATACCGTGCCATTCCACCCTTATTACACGTCGAAGGATTTTTTCGGGCTCGGCGTTTATCTGACGCTGTTCTCGGTGGTGGTGTTCTTCCTTCCGAACATGCTTGGCGAAGTCGATAACTACATCCCGGCGAACCCGCTTTCGACGCCGGCGCACATCGTGCCTGAATGGTATTTCTGGCCGTTCTACGCGATCCTGCGCGCGTTCACCGTCGACTTCCTGTTCATCCCCGCCAAGCTGTGGGGCGTGCTCGCGATGTTCTCGGCGATCCTGCTGCTGTTCTTCCTGCCGTGGCTCGACACGTCGCCGGTGCGGTCGAACAACTATCGTCCGATGGCGCGCACGCTGTTCTGGGTGTTCATGGTCGACATCGTCATCCTCGGCATCTGTGGTGGCAAGCCCGCCGGCGAGCCGTGGCTGCGGATCAGCCAGATCGCCTCGGCCTATTATTTCGCGCACTTCCTGATCCTGCTGCCGCTCGCCAGCCGCCTCGAAAAGCCGCTGCCGCTGCCCAACTCGATCACCGAAGCCGTGCTGGGCAAGTCTGCAAAGCGCTCGCCGACGGCATCGTCCGTGCCCGGCTTCAGTGCCGCGCAGCCGGCCGAATAAGGGTAAAGTCATGGTTCGTTTGCTTGCCTTTGGCGTCGGCATCGTCTTTTGCGTCGCGCTCTTGTTCGGTGCGATCCAGCCGCGAGATGCGCTCGTGGCGGATCCCATCGCCAAATATCATCTCGCACCGCGCGAGATCAGCTTCCACACCGACGGGATTGTCGGCACCTATGACCGCGGCCAGTTGCAGCGCGGGTTCCAGGTGTACAAGGAAGTCTGCTCGGCGTGCCATTCGTTGAAGCGCGTCGCGTATCGCAACCTGGCCGACCTCGGGTTCAACGCCGCGCAGATCAAGGCGCTGGCGAAGGACGCCGAAGTACCGTCGATCGACGACAAGACCGGCGAAGTGTCGACACGCAAGGCGCTGCCTTCGGATAAGATCCCCGGGCCGTATGCGAACGACCAGGCCGCGCGCGCTGCCAACAACAATGCGCTGCCGCCCGACTTCTCGTTGCTTGCCAAGGCGCGCGAAGAAGGCCCACGCTACATCGTTTCGCTGGTCACCGGCTATAAGGATGCGCCGAAGGATTGGACGGTTCCCGACGGGCTCTATTACAACCCGTACTTCCGCTCATTGAACATCGCGATGCCGCCGCCGCTCGCCGCCGACGATCAGGTGACCTACGCCGACGGCACCAAGGCGACCAAGGAGCAGATGGCCGAAGACGTCGCAGCGTTCATGACCTGGGCGGCGGAGCCCAAGCTCGAGGACCGCAAGCGTACCGGGCTTGGTGCGGTGATCTTCCTGCTGATCCTGACCGGGCTCGGCTATCTCAGCTATCAGCGCGTCTGGGCCGACATCAAGCACCCGAAGGCAGGCACCGTTCCGGCCGAATAGCAGCGTGGCGCTGGGCATCATCGGCGGTAGCGGGCTGTACCGGCTGCCGGGGTTGCTCGGTGCCGAATGGCGGACGGTGACGACGCCGTGGGGGTCGCCGTCGGACCAACTGCTCCACGGGTCGCTCGACGGCACCGAGCTGGTATTCCTGCCGCGTCATGGTCGCGGCCACCGCCTTGCGCCGTCCGAGCTCAACGCCCGCGCGAATATCGCCGCGCTCAAAGCTGCCGGATGCAGCGCGGTGCTGTCGTTATCGGCGTGCGGCTCGTTCTCCGAGGCGCTGCCACCGGGAAGCTTCGTACTGGTCGACCAAATCATCGATCGTACGCGGGGCCGCGCGAACAGCTTTTTCGGCAATGGCATCGTCGCGCACGTCAGCCTCGCCGATCCGATGTGTGCGCGGCTGCGCAGCATCGTCGCTGCAACCCCGGTATCATGTGCGGTCGGCGGGACGTATCTCGCGATGGAAGGCCCGCAGTTTTCGACCCGCGCCGAATCGCGGGCGTACCGCGCTGCCGGGCTCGACGTCATCGGAATGACCGCAATGCCCGAAGCCGCGCTCGCACGGGAGGCCGAGCTTTGCTATCAGACGGTCGCGATGGTCACCGATTTCGATAGCTGGCACGCTGGTGACGCGGTCGATGTCGCGCAGGTCGTCGCCGTGCTCGGTGCCAATGCCGAGCGCGCGCGCGCGCTGGTCGCTGCGGTTGCGGCGGATTGGACCGATGCGCCGTGCAGCTGCCACCGCGCGCTCGACCATGCCGTCATCACCGAGCGGTCGGCATGGCCGGCGGCAACCGTCGAACGGCTGCGCGGCGTCGCGGGAAGGGTGCTGCAATGACCGACCTGCGCCGTCATATCCGGACGATCGCCGATTATCCCAAGCCCGGGATTCAGTTCCGCGACATCACCACGCTGCTGCTCGACGGCCCGGCGTTCGCTGCGACGATCACGCAGCTGGTTGCGCAGGTCACCGGGCCGGTCGATCTGATCGCCGGGATCGAAGCGCGCGGTTTCGTGTTCGGCGCGGCGCTTGCCGACCGGCTCGGGTGCGGGCTGGTGCTGCTGCGTAAAAAGAACAAGCTGCCCGGTGCGGTGATCGGCGTGAATTACGCGCTCGAATATGGGCAGGACCGGATCGAGATGCACGCCGATGCGGTCGCGCCCGGCGCGCGCGTGCTGGTCATCGACGACTTGATCGCGACCGGTGGCACGGCGCTAGCGGCGGTGCAGCTGCTGCGCATGGTGGGGGCGCAGGTCGCGGCGGCGGCGTTTGTGATCGACCTTCCCGCACTGGGAGGTGCCGCGCGGTTGCGCGACGCGGGCGTTGCAGTCAGCGCGCTGGTGGCGTTCGACGGCGACTAGGCTCCGTGCAGGAAGTTGAGCACGTCGCCGTCTGCCACGATATACTCCTTGCCTTCCATCCGCAGCCGCCCCGCGTCGCGCGCCCCGGTTTCGCCGTTCAGCCGGACATAGTCATCGAAACCGATCGTTTCGGCGCGGATGAATTTCTTTTCGAAGTCGCTGTGGATGACGCCGGCAGCCTGCGGAGCCTTGAAGCCGCGCTCGATCGTCCACGCGCGCGTTTCCTTCGGGCCGGCGGTGAAAAAGGTGATCAGGTGCAACAGGTCGTAGCCGGCGCGGACGACGCGCGTCAGCCCGGTTTCGGTCAGCCCGAGTTCGGCAAGGAAATCGGGGCGGTCGGCGGCGTCCATCTGCGAAATTTCGGCCTCGATCGCCGCGGAAATCACTACCGAGCGCGCGCCCTCGGCGGCCGCCTTGACGGCGACCGCGCGTGAAAACGCATTGCCTTCGGCGGCCGACGCCTCCTCGACGTTGCAGACATACAGCACCGGTTTGGCGGTGAGCAGCTGTGCCTGCGCGAACACGCGCGCTTCTTCCTCGTCCTTGGGAACGGTCAGCCGCGCGGGCTTGCCGTCGCGAAGCAGGTCGAGCGCCTGGCCGAGCACCGATGCGGCGATCTTGGCTTCCTTGTCGCCCTGCATGCCCTTCTTGGAGAGCGCCGGGACCCGCTTTTCAAGGCTTTCGAGGTCGGACAGCATCAGTTCGGTCTCGACGGTTTCGGCATCGGATATCGGGTCGACGCGGCCCTCGACATGCGTGACGTCGTCATCCTCGAAACAGCGCAGGACATGGACGATCGCATCGGTTTCGCGAATGTTGCCGAGGAACTGGTTGCCGAGCCCCTCGCCCTTCGACGCGCCGCGCACCAGCCCGGCGATATCGGTAAAGCCGAGCTGCGTCTCGATGATCTTCGCCGATCCGGCGATGCGCGCGATATCGTTCAATCGCGCATCGGGCACCGGCACGTTGCCGACATTCGGCTCGATCGTGCAGAACGGATAATTCGCCGCCGCCGCGCTCGCGGTTTCGGTCAGCGCGTTGAACAGCGTCGATTTGCCGACGTTGGGAAGCCCGACGATACCGCAGCGGAAGCCCATATTCTATTCCTTCAATCGTCCAGCCGCCGCGCGACTTCGTTCATGAACCGCGCGTCGTCACCGCTTACCAGCCACGGCGCTTCGGCGGCGACCGCGCCGATCACATCGGCAACCCAGTCGAGATCGGCCTTGGCGAAATTGCCGAGCACATGGCCGGTCACGCGGTCCTTGTGGCCGGGATGATCGATGCCCAATCGCACGCGGCGGTATTGCGGCCCGACATGCGCGTCGATCGAGCGGATGCCATTGTGTCCCGCCGCACCGCCGCCATGCTTGACGCGGACTTTGCCCGGCGCAAGGTCGAGCTCGTCATAAAATACCGTCAGCGCCGTCGGCTCGAGCTTGTAGAAGTGCAGCGCCTCGCCGACCGATCGCCCGCTGTCGTTCATAAACGTCGCGGGTTTGAGCAGCAGCAGCTTCGCGTCGCCGATCCGCCCTTCGGCAGCCAGTCCCTGAAAGCGCGTCCGCCACGGGCCGAACCGGTACTGCGCAGCGATCGCATCGACCGCCATGAAGCCGATATTGTGGCGGTGCAGCGCATAGGCCGCGCCGGGGTTGCCGAGGCCGGCGAAGACTTGCATCGCCGCCGGCCCCTAAATGGCTCAGGCTTTTGCAGCAGTCGATGCGGCTGCTGCGGTCGCGGCCGTCGCTTCGTCCTCGGCGGCTTCGGCGCTGACCAGCGCCGACGGGGCAACGAGGCTGACGATCGTGAAGTCGCGATCGGTGATGACCGGCGTCACGCCCTCGGGCAGCTTGATTGCCGAGATGTGGACCGAGTCGCCGATATCGAGACCGGCCAGCGAAATCTCGATCTGGTCGGGGATCGCATCCGACGGGCAGTTGAGCTCGATCTCGTGGCGGACGATGTTGAGCGTGCCGCCGCGCTTCATGCCGGGCGACTTTTCTTCATCGCTGAAGTGCACCGGCACGTTGACCGCAATCGCCGCACCGGCGGCGAGCCGCAGGAAATCGACATGCAGCGGCCGGTCGGTGACCGGGTGGAACTGCACATCGCGCGGCAGCGTGCGCTGAATGACGCCATCCAGCTCGATCTCGACGACCGAATTCATGAAATGGCCGGTATGGAGCTGTTTGGTCAGCTCCTTGAGCGGCACGTGGATCGTGACCGCAGCTTCTTTGTTGCCGTAGATCACGGCGGGGACGCGGCCGGTGAGGCGGACGGCGCGGGAGGCTCCCTTGCCAGCCCGCTCGCGCACTTCGGCCACAAGCTTCATTGCTTCGCTCATGGTGTATTTCTCCGTTTAGACACACCCCCGCGCGCCTCCAGGGATGCGTGAGCACGGGGAGGGCGCGTCATAGGGGGCGAATGCGAAAAAGGCAACCGGCGGCGGTTACCGATTGCGCTGGCGCTCGGCGGCGGCCTCGGCGGCGGTCATCGGCAGGTCGGCATGAAGCGGCGAGGGTTCGTCTGCCACAGCGCGTGCGGGCGAGGCGCTGGCGGCGGTCGCAGCAGCGGCGCGGCGATCGGCTTCGTCGGCGTCACCCTTGGCAATGTCGCGGCGCATTTGGGCATATTGGCCGAGCGCCGATGCTGCCATCGCGGGTACCTTGGCGACCATCACCGCCTGCTCGGCCTTGTCGTCGACGGCGAAATCCCGCAGCCGCACGTCGACCCGCGCCGTCTCGAAGCTGCGGTGCTGGACGGTGGCGGCGATCTTTTCGGCCATGATCGACAGGCGGCGGCCCTTGTCGAGCCGTTCGGTCTCCGACGTCAGCGCCGGGTTGACGGTCGATTCGGGCGCCTGGCTGCGGTCGAGCGACAGCGCGATCTCGGTTACCGGTCCGGCCTTGGTCGACAGGTCGGCGATATAGCGGAACTGCTCGTCGTCGCCCGCCATGATCCGCCAGACGATCTTGTCGTTGGCAACCGATTCGACCTTCACCGCGGTTGCGGCGATCCGGTATTTCGCGGTTTCGCTGGTGCTCAGCGGGTCGAGCGTCAGCAAATCGGCAAACGCCGTCGGCTGCGCCACGGCGAAATCCTGCGTGACCGAATTCCGGGTGCAACCGGCAAGCACAACTGCCGCAGCCACCGCCAACCAACGCCCGTTCATCCGGAGCCCCCCGACCCGTTTAGCAATACTTTGGTAGCCATGTTCGCCCGGGGCGGCAATATCGCCAGCGGCTATTGCAGCCGTTCGACCACCAGCCCGCGCTGGGCGAGCATCGCCTGCACGCTGTTCGCGCCGGTCAGGTGCGCGGCGCCGACGGCGACGAACACCTTGCCCGGGTGGCGCAGCACGCCCGCGATCCAGTCGGCCCAGCGGGCGTTGCGATTGATCAGCAGCGCGCGTTCGAGCGCGGGGGAGGCGTGAAGCTCCTTGTCGGCATTGATCTCCTCGGGGCGTCCGCCGAGCCAGCTTGCCACCAGCGCCTTGGTGTCGGCGGCTTCGCTCGGCAGTTCGTCGAGGATGGTGCCGAGCAGCGCCTGCTGGTCCGCCTCGGGCAGCGCGTCGAAATAGCCGAGCTGTTCGCCGGGGCGCTCGAGCCCGACCACTGGCTTGTGCGCAGCGGCGGCGCGCAGTGTCAGCGTCGCCTCGACGCCGTTGTCGGTGCTCAGCCCGTCGCGCGAGGCAGCGATGCCCGCGATCGTCAGCGCGGCGAGCCAGGTCTTGCTGCCGCCGAGCGCCGCAACCGGCAGGCCGAAGTCGGTCGCCGCCTTGGTCAGCTGCTTGGCGCGCTCGGGCCCAATGCGGACGAGCAGCGGCTTGGCTTTGTCCGCCCCGCCGAAGCCGCGCAGCAACGCGCCGATCGCCGCCGGGTCGGTCGGCACGATCGTCTCGAGCACCAGCGTGTCGGCGGCGTCGAACCGCGCCGCGATCGCCGGTGACAGCCAGACGGTCGCGGCGGGCAGTTCATGCACGCTGCCGAACAGCGTGATTTCGGCTCCGGCCCCGCGCACGACCCACATCGCCGGTTCGGCGGCGGCGTTGGCGGCGGAAACGGCGAGCAACAGCGTCGCGGCGACAAGCAGGCGGTGGATAAAATTCTCCGTGGTAACGATGCGCTACCCTAGCGGCGTCTGCCGTGCGCGTCATCCCGGTTGCGGGCGCGCGACGGTAAGGGTAGAGCGCGCGCAGTGGATTTCTCAAAACGAGTTTCGAACACCGCATATGGGTTTCAAGTTTCCCGATCATAAGGACCGCGCCGAAGTCGCCGCCAAGGCGAAGGCTGCCGTTCTCGAAAAGTTCAAGGCCAAGGCCGAGCCCGATGCCGCAGCGCTTGCCGAACGCGCCGCGCGCGCCGCAGTGCAGGAGGCCAAGCGCCTCGCCACGATCGAGGCCAGCAAGGCGCGGCGCGACGCCGAGAAGCAGGCCGTGCTCGATGCCAAGGCGAAAAAGCTTGCCGATGCCGAAGCCGAGGCACAGCGGGTGATCCTGTCGGTCGAGGAAGAAGCAGCGGCGAAAAAGGCCGAGCGCGACGCGAAATACGCCGCGCGCAAGGCCGCCAAAAAGGCGCTGAAGAAGCCCGCACGCGGCGGCTGATGGCCGGCCTCAGCTTCCAGAACCTGATCCTGACGCTGCAACGCTATTGGAGCGATCGCGGCTGTGTCGTCCTGCAACCCTATGATGTCGAAGTCGGCGCGGGCACGTTCCACCCCGGCACGGTTCTGCGTGCGCTCGGCCCCGAGCCGTGGCGTGCGGCCTATGTCCAGCCGAGCCGCCGCCCGTCGGATGGGCGCTACGGCGACAACCCCAACCGGCTGCAGCATTATTACCAGTTCCAGGTGATCCTCAAACCGTCGCCGCCCGACATCATTGCCGCCTATCTGGGCAGCCTCGAGGCGATCGGCATCGACACCACCAAACACGACATCCGCTTCGTCGAGGACGATTGGGAAAGCCCGACGCTCGGCGCGTGGGGGCTGGGCTGGGAAGTCTGGTGCGACGGCATGGAGGTAACGCAGTTCACCTATTTCCAGCAGGTCGGCGGCTTCGACTGCACGCCGGTGTCGGGCGAAATCACTTATGGCCTCGAACGGCTGGCAACTTACATTCAGGGCGTCGATAGCATTTACGACCTGGCGTACAACGATGCGGGCGTCAGCTACGGCGAGGTCTTCCTTGCCAACGAACGCCAGTTTTCGGCGTATAACTTTGAACAGGCGAACACCGCCAAGCTGTTCGACCATTTCCGCGATGCCGCCACCGAGTGCAAGGCGCTGGTCGAAGCCGGGCTGCCGTTGCCGGCATATGATCAGGCGATCAAGGCGAGCCATTTGTTCAACCTGCTCAATGCGCGCGGGGTGATCTCGGTCGCCGAGCGGCAGGCGTATATCGGCCGCGTCCGCGACCTGACCAAGGCGGTGTGCGCCGGGCATATCGCGGCGAACAGCGCGGCATGGATCGAAAAATGGCCGGACTGGACGGCATAATGGCCGATTTCGTCCTCGAACTGCTTTCCGAAGAAATTCCGGCGCGCATGCAGGCGGCGGCGGCCGAGCAGCTGCGCGTCCGGTTCGGCGACGGCATCAAGGGGCGCGTGCCGGTCGACAGCATCGATGGCTTCGCCACGCCGCGGCGGCTGGTGGTGATCGCCCGCGGCCTCGGCGCGGTCGGCACTGTCGTCAGCGAGGAACGCCGTGGCCCGCGGGTCGATGCGCCCGCAGCAGCGATCGAGGGTTTTCTGCGCTCGACGGGCTTGCGCCGCGAACAGCTCGAGGAGCGCGCGACGCCCAAGGGGACCTTTCTGTATGCCGTGGTCGAACAGGGCGGCCGTCCGACCACCGAGCTGCTTGCCGAGCTGATCCCGCAGATCATCCGCGATTTCGACTGGCCGAAGTCGATGCGCTGGGGCGAGGCATCGCGGCGGCGGGACAGCTTGCGCTGGGTCCGACCATTGACTGGCATCGTCGCAGTGTACGGCGACGCGGTGGTGCCGTTCGAAGCCGGCGGCATCCGCAGCGGGCGGGTCACGCAGGGCCACCGCTTCCTGCACCGCGGCGCGGTCGAGATTGCCGACGCCGCAAGCTATGCCCGCAGCTTGCGCGACGCCCATGTCATCGTCGATGCCGCCGAGCGCGCGCGCATCATCGGTGACGAGGCCCGCGCAGCCGCGCAGGCGGCCGGGTTGACGCTGGTCGAAGACGCCGGGCTGATCGCCGAAAACGCGGGGCTGACCGAATGGCCGGTGCCGTTGCTGGGGACGTTCGACCCGGCGTTCCTCGATGTGCCGCGCGAGATCATCCAGCTGACGATGCGCACCAACCAGAAATATTTCGCCTGCGTCGACAGCGCGGGCGCGCTTGCCCCGGCGTTCGTCTGCGTGGCGAATATCGTCTCGACCGACGGCGGCGCGGCGATCGTCGCGGGCAATCAAAAGGTGCTCGCCGCGCGGCTCGCGGATGCGAAATTCTTTTGGGATGCCGATCGCCAGCCCGGCCTCGACAGCTTCACGCCGAAACTTGCGGATATCGTGTTTCACGAAAAGCTCGGCACGCTGGCGGACAAGGTCGAGCGCGTTGTCAAACTGGCGCGCTGGCTGATCGAAAGCGGCGCGGTTGGCGGCGGAACCGACACCGCCGAACTCGCCGAACTCGCCGCGCTCGCCGAACGAGCCGCGCAGCTGTGCAAGGCCGACCTGACCACCGCGACCGTCGGCGAATTTCCCGAAGTGCAGGGCATTGCCGGGCGCTACCTTGCACTCGCCGAGGGCCTCGACCCGCGCATCGCCGACGCCATCCGCGACCATTACAAGCCGGTCGGACAGGGCGACGACGTGCCGACCGCACCGGTCAGCGTGGCGGTGGCGCTGGCGGATAAGCTGGATACGCTAGTTGGGTTCTTCGGGATTGACGAAATGCCGACCGGTTCACGTGATCCGTATGCGCTACGTCGCGCTGGCTTATCGATCATCGCGTTAACAATTGGCAATAGCCTTCGTTTCAGGCTGTCCGACCTTCTACAAAAATCGCGCGAGTTCAATAATTTAACACAAGTCGAATTGGATCGACGCCGAGAGTTAAAACTCCAAGAGATGGATGGCGTTGTAAGTGTCTCGAAGGCGATACGACCGGAGTCTAGTGTCCTATTAGCAGTAAATCCAACTCGTATCGTGGCGCAGCCATATTCTGAGGATGTGTACCAATCGACTTTCTATGGCGGAAATGAAGTATTGCGCGGAATCTCTGCAGCTGTGTTTAATGTTTTGAGCTTCCTCGCCGACCGCCTCAAAGTCCAACAGCGCGAAGCCGGGGTCCGTCACGATCTGATCGACGCCGTCTTTGCGCTCGGCGGCGAGGACGACCTCGTTCGCCTGCTCGCGCGCGTGCATGCACTCCAGACTTTCCTACACACCCCCGATGGTGTTAATCTCCTCGCTGGTTATAAACGTGCAGCGAACATTTTGCGGATCGAGGAGGCGAAGGGCGCGGCGTTTGCGGGCGACGTCGACGCCGCGCAGCTTGTCGAACTCGCAGAGGTCGCGCTTGCGGCAACGCTCGAAGCGGTGCTGCCCGACGCGCAGGCGGCGGTCGGGCGCGAAGATTTTGCGGGCGCGATGACGGCACTCAGCCGCCTTCGCCCGGCGGTGGATGCGTTCTTTGAAACGGTTATCGTCAACGCGCCCGATGCGGCGCTGCGGCTCAACCGGCTGGGGCTGCTCGCGCGGTTCCGGGCGGCGGTGCACATGATTGCGGACTTTTCCGTGATCGAAGGTTAGGGCACACGAAAACGCGTTTCTCCAGCGCCGAGCGGTAAAGTTACACTGGTTAGAGGGTCCTGTCCGATGTCGTCCACCGCGCCCGCGTTCGTCCACCGTTTCGGCGGCGGGGTTGCCGACGGCGATGCGTCGATGAAGGAACTGCTCGGCGGCAAGGGCGCGAACCTTGCCGAAATGTCGTCGATCGGGCTGCCGGTGCCGCCGGGGTTCACCATCTCGACCGCGATGTGCGCGGTTTATTACGATAATGGCGAGACCTTCCCCGACGCGCTGCGCGCCGAAGTTGCGGGAGGCATCGCGCATATTGAAGCCAGCGTCGGCGGAGTCGGCTTCGGCGATCCGCACGCGCCGCTGCTGGTGTCGGTGCGTTCGGGCGCGCGCGTTTCGATGCCGGGCATGATGGACACCGTGCTCAACCTTGGGCTTAACGACGTCACCGTTGCGGGGCTGGCGGCGGCGAGCGGCGACGCGCGCTTTGCGTGGGACAGCTACCGCCGGTTCATCCAGATGTACGCCGACGTCGTGCTCGGCCTCGATCATTATCTGTTCGAGGAGGCGCTCGAAATCCTGAAAGAAGACCGCGGCGTCAGCCTCGACACCGACCTGACCGCCGACGACCTGAAGGGGCTGGTCGCCGACTATCAGTCAAAGGTTCAGGCCGAACTCGGCCAGCCGTTCCCGCAGGATGTCCATGCGCAGCTGTGGGGCGCGGTGGGCGCGGTGTTCGGATCGTGGCGGTCGGAACGCGCGCGCGTCTATCGCCGCCTCAACGACATTCCCGAAAGCTGGGGCACGGCGGTTACCGTGCAGGCGATGGTGTTCGGCAACATGGGCGCGACTTCGGCGACCGGTGTGGCGTTCACGCGCGATCCCTCGACCGGTGCGGCGGCGCATTACGGCGAGTTCCTGATCAATGCGCAGGGCGAGGATGTCGTCGCGGGGATCCGCACGCCGCAGTATCTGACGCTCGCGGCGCGCGAAGCCGCAGGCGCCAAAGCGCTGTCGATGCAGGAAGCAATGCCCGATGTGTTCGGCGAACTGGCGAGCGTGTTCGAGCTGCTCGAACGCCACTACCGCGATATGCAGGACATCGAATTCACCGTCCAGCAGGGCAAATTGTGGATGCTGCAGACGCGCAGCGGCAAGCGCACCGCAAAGGCGGCACTCAAGATCGCGGTCGACATGGTCGACGAAGGGCTGATTACCTCAGACGCCGCCGTGCTGCGCGTCGATGCGCAGGCGCTCGACCAGCTGCTGCACCCGACGCTCGATCCCGATGCGGTGCGCGATGTGCTGACCAAGGGCCTGCCCGCGTCACCGGGGGCGGCGAGCGGCGTCGCGGTGTTCGATTCGGAGACCGCCGAGCGCCGCGCCGCACTCGGCGACGACGTCATCCTCGTGCGGATCGAGACCAGCCCGGAGGATATTTCGGGCATGTACGCGGCGCGCGGCATCCTGACGGCGCGCGGCGGCATGACCAGCCACGCCGCCGTCGTCGCGCGCGGCATGGGGCGGCCGTGCGTATCGGGCGCGGGCGCGCTGGCGATCGACATGAAGACGCGGACGTTGCGCGTCGGCGGGCGCGAGATCCGCGAAGGCGATGTGCTGACGCTCGACGGATCGACCGGCGAGGTCATGCTCGGCCATGTCGCGACCGTCGAACCCGAACTGCACGGCGATTTCGGGCGGCTGATGGAATGGGCGGACGTCCACCGCCGGATGAAGGTGCGTGCCAACGCCGAAACGCCGCTCGACTGCCGCACCGCGCGCGGTTTCGGCGCCGAAGGCATCGGCCTGTGCCGGACCGAACATATGTTCTTCGACGCCAGCCGGATCACTTCGGTGCGCCAGATGATCCTTGCCGAGGACGAGGCCGGACGGCGGCGCGCGCTGGCGAAGCTGCTCCCCGAACAGCGCGCCGACTTTGTCGCGATCTTCGAGATCATGGCGGGGCTGCCGGTCACCATCCGGCTGCTCGACCCACCGCTCCACGAGTTCCTGCCGCACGCCGAGGCCGAGTTCGAGGATGTTGCAGCCGCCACCGGACTGTCGGTCGATACGCTGCGCCGCCGGGCATCCGAGCTGCACGAGTTCAACCCGATGCTCGGCCATCGCGGCTGCCGGCTCGGGATCACCTATCCCGAAATCTATGCGATGCAGGTGCGCGCGATCTTCGAGGCGGCGGTCGATGTCGCCGTGCGCACCGGAGCCAGCGTCGTCCCTGAGGTGATGGTGCCGCTCGTCGCCGCGCCGCGCGAGCTCGAGCTGATCAAGGCCGCGATCGACGCCGAGGCAGCGGCGGTGTTCGCCGAAACCGGCCACCGGCTCGACTATCTGGTCGGCACGATGATCGAGCTGCCGCGCGCCGCGTTGCGCGCGGGCGAAATCGCGGCGTCGGCGGAATTCTTCAGCTTCGGCACCAACGACCTGACGCAGACCGCGCTCGGCATCAGCCGCGACGACGCCAGCCGGTTCCTGACGACCTATGTCGACCGCGGCATCTATGCGCGCGACCCGTTCGTGTCGATCGATGTCGAAGGCGTCGGCGAGCTGTTGTCGATTGCCTCGGACCGCGGCCGCGCGGCGCGCCCCGACATCAAGCTCGGTATCTGCGGCGAACATGGCGGCGACCCGGCGAGCATCGCCTTTTGCGAGACGCTCGGCCTCGATTACGTCAGCTGCTCGCCGTACCGCGTGCCGATCGCGCGACTGGCGGCAGCGCAGGCGGCGCTGCGGGCGCGGGGTTAGCGGACGCCGCCAAGTTTGCCGAAGCGGGCTTCATATTCGGTCGTGCGCCCGCTGTGCAGCAACTGCGCCTGTTCGACCAGCCGGTCACGTTTGAGGCGGCCGTTGAAGACGCCGAGTCCGATGTCGGCGGCAGCAAGCCCTGCGTCGTCGAGCGCGGCAAGTGCGGCGATGCTGCCAAGGCCGATCGCGGCGAGTGCCTGTGCGAATTTGTCGCCGACGCCCTTGAGCTGGCGGATATCGGGCGCGCTGGCGTCGGGTGCGGGGAGCGCTGCGGCCTCGCCCTTGCGGGCGCGGGCGAGTTCGCGCTTGAGCCGGTCGACGTCGTCGGCGAGCGGGCGGAGTTGCGCCTTGGCGGCGGCAAGCTCGCGGTGCAGCAGCGCGGTATCCTCGCGGTCGGGCAGCATCGCGGCCTCGATCTCGGGTTTTTCGAGGCGGCCCCAGGTGATCCGCCCGAACATCACCCCGGTCAGAAACCCGGCGAGCGTGATCGACGTGGTGAACAGCAGCGGCGTGATCAGCATCGGTTACCCTTCATCGGCGCGGACCTTGTTGCCCGAGATGCCCTTGTCCGGGGTGGTTCTGCAAGCCCCCCGCTGCTAATTGCGCGCAGATGACCGCTGCTCGCGCCGATTACACCCCTGCCGAACGTCGCCTTGCGCTGGCGGCGGTGATGATCGTGCTGCTGCTGTCGGCGCTCGATCAGACGATCGTGTCGACCGCGATGCCGCGCATCGTCGCCGAACTGCGCGGACTCGAACGCATTGCGTGGGTCGGCACGGCGTATCTGCTGACCTCGACGGTGATGGTGCCGATCTATGGCAAGCTGGGCGACCTGTACGGGCGGCGGCCGATCCTGGTGTTCGGCGTCGTCGTCTTTCTCGCCGCGTCGGCGCTATGCGGGTTGGCGGGCGAGTTCGGCACGCTGCCGCTGATCGGCGACGGCATGAACCAGTTGATCGTCTGCCGCGCGGTGCAGGGAATCGGCGGTGGCGCATTGGCGACGGGCGCGTTCGCCACCGTCGCCGACCTGTTCCCGCCGGCCGAGCGCGGCAAATATGCGGGGCTGTTCGGCGGCGTGTTCGGGCTGGCCGCCGTGCTCGGGCCGGTGGTGGGCGGCGTGCTCACCGACCATGCGACGATGAGCCTGTTCGGCCATGTCATCAGCGGCTGGCGGTTCGTCTTCTATGTCAACCTGCCGCTCGGCGCGGTGGCGTTGTATGTGTTGATGACGCGGCTGCCGACCGGCGCGCACAGCGGCGGCGGCACGATCGACTGGGCGGGCGCGTTGCTGCTGCTGGTGACGTTTGTGCCGCTGCTGCTCGCGCTCAGCTGGGGTGGGCACGCGCATGATTGGGATTCGCCGCTGGTGCTGGCGCTGCTCGCGCTCTCGGCGGGCGGCCTGATAGCGCTGCTGATGGTCGAGCGCGGGCGGCCCGACGCGATCGTGCCGCTCGACCTGTTCGCCGAGGCGGTGTTCGCGCGGAGCAATGCCGCGCTGTTTCTGATCAACATGGCGTTCATGGGGATCGTGATGTTCCTGCCGTTGTACCTACAGACGGTACGCGGTGCGGTGGCGACCGAAAGCGGCTTTGCGCTGCTGCCGCTGATGGGCGGGCTGCTGTTCGGCAGTATCGTCACCGGGCGGCTTGCGTCGGTGTACAAGATTTACAAGCCGTTCCTGATCGGCGGCGGCGTGATCCTGATGTTCGGGATGGTGTTGATGCTCGGCGTCACCGCGCACACCGGCCCGACCGGCCTTGCGGTGCGGATGGCGATCGTCGGGCTTGGCCTCGGGCCGGGGCAAGGCATGTTCACGCTGGCGATCCAGAATGCGGTGCCGGTGGCGCGCGTCGGGATTGCGACCAGCTCGGCGCAATTCTTCCGCCAGATCGGCTCGACGATCGGTGTGGCGATCTTCGGCGCGCTGCTGACCGCCAGCCTTGTCCGCGAATTGCCGGTACGCGCGCCCGACCTCGCACGGTTGTCGGCGGGCTTCGACCTCAGCCATGCCCAGGCACTGGCGATGAACCCGGCGCGCATCGGTGCCGAGCAAGCCGCGACGGGCACCGCCGATCCGGCTGCGGCGCGACGCATCGAGGCGGGGCTGAAGGACAGCTTTGCCGCCGCAATCCTCGGGCTGTTCCGCGTCAGCGCGGCGATCTTTGCCGGTGCGCTGCTGATCACGCTGCTGGTTCCGGGGCGGCGTTTGCGCGGGCGCGAGTCGGTCGCCGCCGCCGTTCCCAAAGCTGTCGCCGCCGAATGATCGACCATTGCCGGTCGCTGCCGCCGGGGGCCACGTTCGAGGCGCGTGACGGCCTGCGCACCGTGTACTGGCAGGGCGGTGCGTCGGGGTCGCTGCTCTTCCTAAGCGGTCGCGGCGACTTTATCGAGAAATACGCCGAAAGCTATTGGGACTGGCGGGCGCAGGGCTTTGCACTGGCCAGCTTCGACTGGCGCGGGCAGGGCGGTTCGGGGCGGCTTGGCGACGGCGACGCCGGGCATGTCGACAGCTTCGACGTCTGGCTGGCGGACCTTGCCGCTCAGGTCGCATGGTTTCAGGCGACACTACCGCCGCCGTGGTTCGTGGTGGCGCATTCGATGGGTGGTCATCTGCTGCTGCGCCATCTGGCCGGTACGCGCAGCCGGTTCGCGCGCGCCGTGCTGCTGGCACCGATGCTCGGGCTGCGCGCCGCACCACTCGGCCCGGTCGTGACGCGCACCGTCGCCCGCATCGCGGTCGCGCTCGGTCTGGGCAAGCGGTACGCGCCGATGCAGGGGCCCTATGGCGCGGTTCAGCGGAGTGCGGCGCGCGGCGCGATTTTGACCAGCGACGCCGCGCGTTTTGCCGACGAGGGCTGGTGGCTCGACCAACACCCCGAACTGGCGCTCGGCGGGGTCAGCTATGGCTGGCTGGCAGCGGCGTTCGCGTCGCTCGATGTGATCGGCGTGCCGGGTTTCCTCGAGCGGATCGCCGTGCCGATGCTGGTGCTGGTTCCGGAGTACGAGCGGCTGGTCGACAATCGCGCCACGGCGCGCGACGTGGCGCGCATGCCCGGGGCGACGCTCGCGACCATTGCCGGTGCCAGCCACGAACTGCTCCGCGAAGTCGATGCTATCCGCACGGCGGTGCTCGGGCGAATCGCGGGATTTTTGCTCGGATGACCTATGACGTGGCGATCATCGGCGCGGGCATGGCGGGGGCAAGCCTTGCCTATTTTGCGGCGGCGGGCGCGCGGGTGCTGGTCATCGAGGCCGAGGACGCGCCGGGCTATCATACCACCGGGCGGTCGGCGGCATTCTGGGTGGCAAGCTATGGCGGGCCGGGCGTGCTGCCGCTGACGGTCGCGTCAAAGCCTTTCTTCGATGCGCCGCCGCCGGGCTTTGCAGAGGGGCCGCTGCTGCATCCGCGCGGTGGACTGCACCTCGATTCGCCGGTGGACCCGCGCGCACTCGACCGGCTGGCGGCGGATTTTGCGGCGACCGAGGTCGCGTTCGAACGGCTCGATACAGCGGCGCTGGCGGAGCGCTATCCGATATTGCGCGCGGCGTGGCGGCGTCGGGCGCTGTACGAGCCCGATTGCTTCGACATCGATGTGGCCGCGCTTCACGCCGGGTTCCTGCGCGGCGCGCGCCACGCCGGTGCAGTCATCGCAACCGGCGCGCGCGTCGAGTCGCTCGACCGGCAGGCGGACGGCTGGCGCATCGGCACGACTGCCGGAATGTTCGAGGCAGCGATCGTGGTCAACGCCGCCGGCGCATGGGGGGACGCGGTTGCGGCGCTGGCGGGCGCAGCGCCGATCGGCCTGACGCCGCTGCGCCGGACGATGGCAGTCGTTGCCACCGATCCCGCGCCGGATCCGGTGCTGCCGGTCGTCCTCGACGCCGCCGGCAGCTTTTATTTCAAGCCCGACGCCGGGCGCTATTGGGTGTCCCCGCACGACGAGATCGCCGATGTGGCGCGCGACACCGTGCCCGAGGAAATCGACATTGCGACCGCAGTGGCGCGGTTCGAGGCTGCAGCGCAGCCGCGTGTCGTCCGGGTCGAGCGCAGCTGGGCGGGCCTGCGCACGTTCGCGCCTGACCGGCTGCCGGTTTATGGCTTCGACGCGGTGGTGCCGGGACTGTTCTGGTGCGTCGGCCAAGGCGGCTTCGGCATCCAGACGGCACCCGCCGCCGGAGCGCTTGCCTCAGCGCTACTCGGCTGCCGGACCCCGCAGCTCGACGCGCACCGCTACCGGGCGACGCGGTTTACAGCGTGACGATCTTGCTGTCCTTCGACGCCTGGACATTTTCGATGCACTTCAGCGCGCTCGCCTTGGCCTTATAGCCTTCGGACGAGGTGGCGAGGATGTTGCCGTTGCTATGCTTCAGCCGCCACCGGAATTCGCCCTTCTTGTCGGTATAGACTTCGAACGTCGTCATTCTCCGCTCTCCCCGCCTGTCGATGCGTTAAATCTTTCATACCTGCGACAAAACGACAAGCCTTCTCAGGCGGCGCGCCGCGCGGCTATCGCGGCATTCGCCAGCGCATCGGCGCGCTCGTTATCGGGATCGCCCGAATGGCCCTTTACCCACTTCCAGGTGATCTTGTGCGGCACGATCGCGGCGCACAGCGCCTGCCACAGATCGAGGTTCTTTACCGGCGACCCATCGGCCGTGCGCCAGCCCTTGCGCTGCCAGCCATGCACCCATTTGGTGATGCCATCGAGGACATATTTGCTGTCGGTGGTCAGCGTGACGGTGCACGGCAGCTTGAGCGTGTTAAGCGCCTCGATCGCGGCAGTCAGCTCCATGCGATTGTTGGTGGTATGCGCCTCCGCACCCGACAGCTCGCGTTCAACCGCCCCAAAGCGCAGCACCGCGCCCCAGCCGCCGATGCCGGGGTTGCCCTTGCAGGCGCCGTCGGTGGCGATGACGACATTGGTGGTCATACGCCGAGCACCTCGTCCGCTGTCGCACGGCGATACCAGTCGAGCCGCCGCGCAAACGCCAACGGATCCTTGCGCGTCACCAGCGCATCGGGCGGCGTGTTAATCCAGTCATAGGCGCGCGTCAGGATGAAGCGCAGCGCCGCCCCCCGGCACAGCGTCGACATCGCGGCCAGCTCGGCATCGGTCAGCGGGTGCGTCGAGCGGTAGCCCGCGATCAGCGCCGCGGCGCGGTCGGCGTGAAAGCGGCTGCCATCGGGGGCAAAGCTCCACGCCGAATGCATCACCGCAAGGTCGTAGGCGCGGATGTCGGTACAGGCGAAATAAAAGTCGATCAGCCCGGTCACGCGCGTGCCGAGCATCAGCACATTGTCGGGGAACAGGTCGGCGTGGATCGTCGTGCGGTCGAGCTGATGCGGCCAAGCCGTGTCGAGGTGGTGAAGCTCGTCGGCGATCAGCGCATCAAGCCCCGGATCGATGTCGTCCAGCTGCCCGGCGCAGGCGGCAGCGATGCGGTGCCAGCCCTCGCGGCCCAGCGCATTCGGGCGCACACCGGTGAAGTCGGCAACCGCACCGTGCATCCGGCCGAGTGCGGCTCCGGCGGCAAAGCTGTCATCGGCAGTCGGCCTGTCCAGCGAAACCCCGGTCAGGAACTCGATCAGGCAGGCGGGGCGACCGCACAGCGTTTGCAGCGCGGTCCCGGCGCGGTCGCGGATCGGCCGCGGCACCGGCAATGCGCGGTCGGCAAGATGCGTCAGCAGGTCGAGGAAATAGGGCAGATAGTCGGTTTCGACCCGCTCCTCGTACAGCGTCAGGATAAAGCGGCCGCGCGTCGTTTCGAGCAGATAGTTCGAATTCTGGACACCCTCGGCAATGCCCTTGAAGCTGACTGCGACGCCGAGATCATAGCCGCGCAGGAATAGCGCCAGCGCCTCCGCCGACACCGCCGTGAACACCGCCATCAGGCAGTCGTCAGCGCGCGCGGCAGCTTGAACACGACATCCTCGATCGCGTTGGTGACTTCCTCGACGGCAAGGTCGAATCGCGACCCGAGCAGGCCGAGCAGCTCCTGCACAAGCACCTCGGGGGCGGAGGCACCGGCGGTAATGCCAAGCGTCTTGACCCCGTCGAACCAGCGCCAGTCGAGATATTCGGCGCGCGGGATCAGATACGCCGGCGCGCCCGAGCGTTCGGCGACTTCGCGCAGCCGCTGCGAGTTCGACGAGTTGGTCGCGCCGATCACCAGCATCAGGTCGCACGCATCGGCGATCGACTTGACCGCTGCCTGCCGGTTCGAGGTGGCATAGCAGATGTCCTCGCCCTTCGGCCCCTGGATCGCCGGGAAGCGGCGCTGCAGCTCGGCGACGATGTCGGCGGTATCGTCGACCGACAGCGTCGTCTGCGTCAGGAAGCCGACGGTGTCGGGCTCGGCGACCTCGACCGAGCGCGCATCCTCGAGCGTCTCGACGAGCGTGATGGCACCCGGGCCGACCTGGCCGAAGGTGCCGATCACTTCGGGGTGGCCGGCGTGGCCGACGAACAGGATGTGCCGCCCGGCGCTCGCCAGCCGTTCGGCCTGACGGTGGACCTTCGAGACCAGCGGGCAGGTGGCGTCGAGATAGTTGAGGCCACGCGCTTCGGCTTCGGCGGGAACGGTCTTGGGGACGCCGTGCGCCGAAAAGATCACCGGTACGCCGTCGGGAACTTCGTCGAGTTCCTCGACGAAGACCGCGCCCTTTTCCTTCAGGCTGTCGACGACGAAGCGGTTGTGGACGATCTCGTGTCGGACATAGACCGGCGCGCCGTAGCGCTCGATCGCCAGTTCGACGATGTGGATGGCGCGGTCGACCCCGGCGCAAAAGCCGCGCGGCGCGGCGATCAGGACGCGAAGCTGCGGCAGCGGGTGTATTGGCGTAGCGATGTTCATACGCACAGGCTTTACGCGATTGCTTGTGCGCACGGAACCCGGTTCCTATGGTGCGCGTCGCAAAGTCACCAAAGGGTCTATCTGTGCTCAAGCTGCGTTCGATTGCCGCTATCCTCCTTGCAACTGCGGCGCTTGCCGGGTGCGAGCGCAACCCGTTGCTGGTCAAGCGGTCGGTGTGCCCGGCGGTCGGGATTCCCAATTTCACCGGCGATGTCACGCTGTTCGACCCGCCGGCGAGCCGCGATGCCAAGGCGATCGACATGGTCGCGACGATCACCGATCTGCGCGGCGTCTGCGCCGAAGGCGCGAGCAGCATCGGCACCAACGTCAGCTTCACCGTGGTGGCACGGCGCACGTCGGCAGCCGGGCCGCGCACTGTCACGCTGCCGTTCTTTGCCACCGTCGTGCAGGGCGGCAACACGCTGGTGTCGAAGCAGGTCGGATCGGTGACGCTGAGCTTTGCCGCAGGGCAGCAGCGCGCCACCGCGGCCGGAGCGGCGCATGCCGACATTGCGCGGTCGGCTGCGACGCTCAAGGCCGACATCCAGAACAAGATCGGCCGCAAGCGCAAGGCGGGCGACCTCGACGCTGCAACCGACCCGCTGGCCGATCCCGAGGTCAAGGCCGCTGTGCGCGCCGTCACCTTCGAAGTGCTCGTCGGTTTTCAGCTCGACGAGGCGGCGCTGGGCTATAATGTCCTCAAATAATCCCGAGTCGCAGCTCGGAAGTTGATGAAGTTGATGACACGTAGCCGGGGCATGCCTGCCCCGCGGCAGATTTTGCGCTGAATGAAGCTTCGAGCTCGGAACAATGCAGGCAGACATTTTTCGAAGATAACCAAAAAGGCTCGATTTGTCAAGTTATTTCGCTGCAGTGCAGCGCGGTTGACTTGGCGCGCGCCTTGCCGGATACCTTGATGGTCGTCGGGCCTCGGCCCGGCACACGCGCGGGAGAGTGTGGGACGGGGCAACCCTGGGCCCACCGCCGAAGGAGCAACCGCCCCCGGAATCTCTCAGGCCCACGGACCGCGCGGGTGCATCAGCGACAATCTGGAAAGCGGCGGTGCAGCAATGCGCCGTCCACCGAAGGGGTAAGCGAAGCGAAGGCTTCGTCAAAGCTCTCAGGTGCAAGTGACAGTGGGGGCGTGGCCGGTGGATTTTCCGCCGGTGCGACTCTGTCACGGTGACCTCGCATGGCTGCGCCCGAACCTGCCGACGCCGAACTCCTGCTCCCGCTCGATGCGCTGCACCGCGCGCTCGGCGCACGCATGGTACCGTTCGCGGGCTATGCGATGCCGATCCAGTATGACGGCATCATCGCCGAGCATCAGTGGACGCGCGAACATGCCGGGCTGTTCGATGTCAGCCATATGGGGCAGCTCGAACTGCCGCTCGGAAGCGATCTGGCGCTGGAGGCATTGCTGCCCGGCGACATTACTGGCTTGCGCGAAGGGGTGTTGCGCTATTCGCTGCTGCTCGCGCCCGATGGCGGGATCCTCGACGACCTGATGGTAACGCGCCGCGCTGGCGATTTGTATCTGGTCGTCAACGGCGCAGTGAAACATGCCGATATCGCCCTGCTGCGCGCCGCCGGCATCGACGTGCGCTACCGCGACGATCTGGCGTTGCTGGCGTTGCAGGGCCCGGCGGCAGCGCGCGTGCTCGCCGCGCTCGCGCCCGGCATTGCCGATTTACGCTTCATGCGCGCGGGCGCGTTCACGCTGGTGGGCCAGGCGGCGTGGATCAGCCGGTCGGGCTATACCGGCGAGGACGGCTTCGAGATCTCGGTCGCGGCAGACGGTGTAGAGGCGGTGGCGCGCGCTCTGCTCGCCGATGCCGAAGTCAGGCCCGTCGGGCTCGGCGCGCGCGATTCGCTGCGGCTCGAGGCTGGGCTGCCGTTATATGGTCACGACCTGACCCCGGTGATCAATCCCGTCGAGGCGGGACTGAGCTTTGCCATCTCAAAGCGCCGCAAGCTGGAGGGCGGGTTTCCCGGTGCCGGCATCGTGCTCCGCGACCTGCTCCACGGGTCGGCGCGGCGGCGCGTCGGGCTGCGTATCGATGGTCGCCAGCCGGTGCGCGAGGGCGCGTCGATCGTCGAAAACGGTGTCGCTGTCGGGGCGGTCACCAGCGGCGGCTTCGGCCCCGCGCTCGGCCGTCCGATCGCGATGGCGTATGTGCCCGCCGCCCTCGCTGCCGACGGCACACGCGTGCAGATCGATGTGCGCGGGCGGTTGCTCGATGCGACTGTGGTGCCGATGCCGTTCTTCCCCAAATCCTATGTCCGCGAAGGAGCCCCGCGATGACGCGCTATTTCACCACCGAGCATGAATGGGTCGATGTTGACGGGACCGCCGCAACGGTCGGCGTCACCGATTACGCGCAGGGCCAGCTCGGCGATGTCGTGTTCGTCGAACTGCCGTCGCCCGGCAAGGCGCTGGCCAAGGGCAAGGAAGCCGCCGTGGTCGAATCGGTCAAGGCGGCGTCGGATGTCTATACGCCAGTGTCGGGTACCGTGACCGCAGCGAACGCCGCGCTCGAGGCCGAACCGGCGCTGGTCAACACCGCCGCCGACACCGGCGGCTGGTTTTTCAAGCTGACGCTGAGCGACCCGGCCGAACTCGACGGTCTGATGGACGAGGCGGCGTATCGGGCGTTCGTCGCCACGCTATGACGTGGGACCCGCA
Source organism: Sphingomonadales bacterium (assembly GCA_038225475.1). Taxonomy (GTDB): domain Bacteria; phylum Pseudomonadota; class Alphaproteobacteria; order Sphingomonadales; family Sphingomonadaceae; genus Polymorphobacter_B. The sequence continues at coordinate 194,383 of JBBRRA010000001.1, read as the reverse complement.
AGCCTATGCCAATCACGCCGCGTTCGTGCCCGCTTTGGGCGCGCCGGTACTGACGCTGCTCAGCCCGCAGCCGGGCGAGCGCATCCTCGATCTCGGCTGCGGCGACGGCGTGCTGACCGCCAAGCTGGTCGAAAGCGGCGCGACGGTGCTCGGTGTCGATGCCGACGCGGCGATGATCGCTGCGGCAAAGGAAAAAGGTCTTGATGTGCGCCGGATGGACGGGCGGCAGCTGAGCTTTGACGGCGAATTCGACGCGGTCTTCACTAACGCCGCGCTGCACTGGATGGGCAACCCCGCGCCGGTCGCGGCAGGCGTGTTCCGCGCGCTCAAACCCGGCGGGCGCTATGTCGGCGAATTCGGCGGCTTCGGGAATATCGCCGCGATCCGCGTTGCGGTGCGCGCCGTGCTGGCGGCGCGGGGCTACCGCGTGTCACCGGTGGAGGAGAATTATTACCCGACCGCGCCGGCGTTCCGCGCCGTGCTCGAAACCGCCGGGTTCACGGTCGATGCGTGCGAGCTGATCTTTCGCCCGACGCCGATCACCAGCGGCATGAGCGCGTGGCTGCAAACCTTCCGCGGTGGCTTCATCGATTCGGCCGGGGTGCCGCCCGACAAGCGCGGGCAGGTGATCGAGGACACGCGCGCGCTGCTCCGCCCGGTGCTGGCGGACGATGCGGGCAACTGGATCGCCGATTATGTTCGATTGCGCTTTGCCGCGCACAAGCCGGAGTAGGACATGCGCTACCTTCCCCATACCGATGCCGATCGCCGCGATATGTTGCGCAGCATCGGTGCAGCAAATATCGATGCGCTGTTCGCCGATGTGCCCGACGCGGCTCGGTTGACCGGGCCCATCGCCGGGCTGCCGCTGCACCTTCCCGAAATGCTCGTCGAACGCCAGTTAAGCGCGATGGCGGCGCGCAACATGACCGCCAGCGCCGGGCCGTCGTTCCTCGGCTGCGGCGCGTACAAGCATCATGTGCCCGCAACCGTCGACCACATCATTCAGCGCGGCGAGTTCCTGACCAGCTACACGCCGTACCAGCCCGAGATCGCGCAGGGGACGCTGCAATATCTGTTCGAGTTCCAGACGCAGGTGGCGCGGCTGACCGGGATGGCGGTGGCCAACGCGTCGATGTACGACGGGTCAACAGCGATGACCGAGGCGGTGTTCATGGCGCGGCGCGTGACGCGGCGCGCCAAGGCGCTGGTATCGAGCGGCGTGCATCCGCACTATGTCGGCGTGCTGCGGACGCTGACGCGGTTCACCGATGACCAGATCGTGACGCGCACCCCCGACCTGTCGCCCGACGATGATCTGGCGACGCTGGCGGCGGCGGTCGACACCGACACCAGCTGCGTGGTCGTGCAAAATCCGAATATCTTTGGGCATGTCGCCGACCTGTCCCCGCTTGCCGCCGCCTGCCATGCGGCCGGCGCGCTGTTAATCGTCGTCGTGACCGAGGTCGTGTCGCTGGGGCTGGTCAAGTCGCCGGGCGAAATGGGGGCCGACATCGTCGTCGGCGAAGGGCAATCGATCGGCAATGGGCTCAACTTCGGCGGGCCGTATCTCGGGCTGTTTGCCTGCCGCGAGCAACACGTCCGCGCGATGCCGGGGCGGCTGTGCGGCGAGACGGTCGATGCCGACGGGCGGCGCGGTTTCGTCCTGACGCTGAGCACGCGCGAACAGCACATCCGGCGCGAAAAGGCGACGTCGAACATCTGCACCAACTCCGGCCTGTGTGCGCTGGCGTTCACGGTGCACATGAGCCTGCTGGGCGAACATGGCCTGCGCAAGCTGGCGGCGCTCAATCATGCGCGCGCGGTGCAGTTGGCCGAGCGGCTGGCACAGGTGCCCGGCGTCAGCCTGGTGACGCCGACATTCTTCAACGAGTTTACGCTGCGGTTGCCGGTCGAAGCGCGGCCGGTCGTGCGCCAGCTGGCCGACAAGGGCGTGCTTGCGGGGGTGTCGCTCGGGCGGTTGTATCCGGGGGTGAAGGCGCTCGAAAACGGGCTGGTTGTCGCGGTTACCGAAACCGCCACCGATCAGGATTTCGATACGTTCGAGGATGCTTTGGACGAGGTGCTCGCATGATGACCCATACCGGCAACCGCGGGCTGATGCTCGAAGAGCCACTGCTGTTCGAAAAGGGCGCGATCGACCGCTGCGGCGTCGATCTGCCCGATGTGCCCCCGGTCGCGAGCCGGTTGGGCCACCTCGAACGGCATCGCGAGATCGGCCTGCCCGGCCTCGCCGAGCCCGATGTGGTGCGGCATTTCACCCGGCTCAGCCGCCAGAATTACGCGATCGACATGGGCATCTTCCCGCTCGGCAGCTGCACGATGAAGCATAATCCGCGGCTGAACGAGAAGATGGCGCGGCTCCCCGGCTTTTCGGATATCCACCCGCTGCAGCCGGTCGATACCGTGCAAGGTGCGCTCGCGCTGATCGATACGCTGGCGGACTGGCTGAAGAAGCTGACCGGCATGCCCGAGGTCGCGATGTCGCCCAAGGCTGGCGCGCACGGCGAACTGTGCGGGATGCTGGCGATCCGTGCCGCGCACGAGGCGCGCGGTAATGCGCGCGCGGTGGTGCTGGTTCCCGAAAGCGCGCACGGCACCAATCCGGCGACGGCGGCATTCTGCGGCTATGCGGTCGAGAATATCCCCGCCGACGCGCGCGGGCGGGTCGATCTGGCGGCGTTGCAAGCGCGGCTGGGGCCCGACATCGCCGCGGTAATGATTACCAACCCCAATACCTGTGGGCTGTTCGAGCCCGACATGATCGCGATCGGCGAGGCGGTGCACGCGGCGGACGCGTTCGTTTATTGCGACGGCGCGAACTTCAACGCGATCGTCGGGCGCGTTCGGCCGGGCGATCTTGGCATCGACGCGATGCACATCAACCTGCACAAGACGTTTTCGACGCCGCACGGCGGCGGCGGGCCGGGGTCGGGACCGGTGGTGTTCAGCGCGGCGCTGGCACCGTTCGCGCCGCTGCCGTTCGTCAAAAAGACCGGCACGCAATATGATCTGGTCGAGGAGGAGCAGGCGCTGGCCGGCACCGACCACAACCGCAGCTTCGGCCGCATGGTCGCGTTCCACGGCCAGATGGGCATGTTCGTCCGCGCGCTCAGCTATATGATGAGCCACGGTGCCGACGGGTTGCGCCAGGTCGCCGAGGACGCGGTGCTCAATGCCAACTACATCCTCGCCGGGTTGCAGGACGTCTATACTGCGCCGTTCGCCCACACCGGCCCGTGCATGCACGAGGCGCTGTTCAGCGACGATTTCCTGAGCGGTACCGGGCTGACGACGCTCGATCTCGCCAAGGCGATGATCGACGAGGGCTTCCACCCGATGACGATGTACTTTCCGCTCGTCGTTCACGGCGCGATGCTGGTCGAGCCGACCGAAACCGAAAGCAAGGCTTCGCTCGATCAGCTGATCGGCGCGATGCGGTCGGTGGCGGCGGCAATGCTCAGCGGCGACCCGGCGGCGTTCAAAAGCGCGCCGCACCTCGCGCCGCGACGGCGGCTCGACGAGACCGCAGCGGCGCGCAAACCGGTGCTGACGTGGCGCGAACCGGCGGTCGCAGTGGCTGCCGAATAGCGGTCACAGCACGTCGGCATAGCGTAGTTCGCCACTGTGGAGCGCGCGCACCACCAGCTCGGTGCGGCTCGACACGCCGTAGCGACGCTTGGCGTGTTCGAGATATTTGTGGACGGTCTCAGCCGACAACCCGAGCAGCTGGGCGGCGACCCAGTCGGACTTGCCGCGCGCCGCGAGCAGCACGCAGTCGCGCTGCCGCCGGGTCAGCCGGGGGCGTTTGATGCCGTCGGGTGCCGCCAGCAGGCGGGCGGCGTCGAACGTCGCGAGCGGCTGCGCGGTGTCGAATGCCAACCTTGCGAGGCTGCGCGCCTGCGCGAGCCCGGCTGTGGACGGCAGCTGGTCGCGCACCGTCACGAACGAGCAAAATCCGCGGCCGCCGAGCGGCACGGTATAGCCGCGCACGTCGGCGGCGATCGACGGCGCGTCGGCCCATGCGAACGCGTCGTCGCCCTGTGCGGCAAGTAATCGCACCACACCGTCGCACCGCAGCGCTTCGGGAAAATCGGACAGGTAGAAAATATCGCGCGCGCCGGTCGCATCGGGCCAGACCAGCGCATAATGGTCGAAACCCAGCTGACGGCTTGCCCCCGACAGCGCCATGCCGACAGCCGACAAGCCTTCGGCGCCGCGCAGAATCGCGGTAAAATCATTCACCACTGAAAAATTGCTCAACTGCCTGCCCCCAGGCGGTTAAAACCGCAGTGCCCCCGCTTCGCTTGCGGTAACTTTAAACCTGCCACATCGGACACTATAATATCGTTAAGAACGATGTAGAAAGAAAACAACATGATAACCGAAACTGCGACCCTTGCTGGCGGCTGCTTCTGGTGCACCGAGGCGGTTTTCAACGAGCTGATCGGCGTCGAGTCGGTGGTATCGGGTTATATCGGCGGTCACGTCGTCAACCCGAGCTATGCGGCTGTGTGCACCGGCAGCACCGGTCATGCCGAGGCGGTCCGCATCACCTTCGATCCCGCCCAGGTTACCTATGCCGACCTGCTCGATATCTTTTTCCACACGCATGACCCGACCACGCTCAACCGCCAGGGCGGCGACAGCGGCACGCAATACCGCTCGGCGATTTTCCCGCATTCACGCGAGCAGCAGGCCGCAGCCGAAGCGGCGATCGTCCGCAATCAGGCCGACTGGGACGCGCCGATCGTCACCACGATCGAAGCCGATGCGCCGTGGTATGTGGCTGAGGCCTATCACCAGAATTATTATGCTAATAACGCCGGATCGAACGGCTATTGCGCCGCCGTCGTCGGGCCGAAGCTGGCAAAGTTCCGCAAGGGCTATGCCGCGCGGCTGAAGCGGGCGGCATGACGGCCTTCGACGACTGGCGCGCGCGCTCGCCGTTCTACGACGAGTCGCACGCGGCAGTTGCCGACACGGTTCGGCGCTTCGTCGCTGCCGAAATCACGCCGCATATCGACCAGTGGGAAGCCGACGGCGAACTGCCGCGCGCGCTGCACCGCAAGGCCGCTGCGGCGGGGATTTTGGGGCTGGGTTATCCCGAAGAATACGGCGGGCACAGCCGGGACTTCGACATCTTTCATTCGCTGACGCAGTCGGAGGAACTCGCACGTCCGGGTGCAGGCGGGCTGACCGCGTCGCTGATGACGCACGGCATCGGCCTGCCGCCGATCCTTGCGCTGGGGTCGGAGGAGATGAAACGCCGGATCGCGCCCGCCGTGCTTGCCGGCGAAAAGCTCATCGCGCTGGCGATCACCGAGCCGAGCGGCGGCTCCGATGTTGCAGCGCTCCGGACGCGGGCGGAGCGCGTCGGCAACAAATATGTCGTCAACGGCTCCAAGATGTTCATCACCAGCGGCATGCGTGCCGATTACTATACTGTCGCGGTTCGCACTGGTGGCCCCGGCATGGGCGGCATCTCGCTGATGCTGCTCGAAAAGGGCATGCCGGGGTTCACGCAGACCCGGCTCGAAAAGATGGGCTGGCATTGTTCGGACACCGCCGCGCTGTATTTCGACGATGTCGAAGTGCCGCCCGAAAATTTGATCGGGCCGGAGAATGGCGGCTTTGCCGGGATCATGCGCAATTTCAACGGCGAGCGGCTGGGCATGGCGCACGGCTGCTGCGCCTATGCGCGCGTCTGTCTCGACGAGGCGGTGGCGTGGGCGACGACGCGCGAGACGTTCGGCAAACGACTAGCGCAACATCAGTCGATCCGGATCAAGCTTGCCGATATGGCACGGCAGATCGCGGCAACGCAGGCGTGGGTCGACCTGTGCGCGTGGCAGGTCAAGCAGGGCTGCGGCCAGCCCGCCGACTTCGCGATGCTCAAGGTGCAGGCCACGCGGATGCTCGAAGCGGTGGCACGCGAAGCCGCGCAGGTGCTCGGTGGGGCCAGCTATCTCAAGGGCAGCAAGGTCGAACGCATTTACCGCGAGGTGCGCGTCAATGCGATCGGCGGCGGTTCGGAGGAAATCATGCTCGACCTCGCCGGGCGGCAATTGGGATACCGCTAGCGGCGTTGCGCAGCGTCGTCCGGCCGCGCCGCCGCCGCGCGCCGCAACCGGTCGTTGATCGCCGCGCCGATGCCGTTGTCGGGGATCGGCGCGACGGCGATTGCGCCCCGACCGCTTGCTTCGGCCGCGTGGAGCACGTCGAACAGCCGTGCCGCCGCTTCGATCAAGTCGCCATGGGCCGACAGCGTCAGGTCGCCCGCGATCTTGCCAAAGCCGATATGGAATTCGTGCCGTTGCGCGGTTTGCGCGTCGAGCCGCACCGGCTGGCGCGGCGCATAATGGCTGGCGAGCTGCCCTGGCGCGTTGATCCCGGCGGGTGCGGCCGCGGTGATGCCGAGCAGTTCGGCGGGGATTGCGCCCAGACGCAGCAGCGCCACCGATGCACCGTCGAGCGCGACGATCGTGCTTTCGATGCCAGCTGCGCACGGCCCGCCGTCGAGCACCAACCCGATGCGCCCGCCGAGCGAGGCAACGACATGGTCGGCGCGTGTCGCACTGATCCGCCCCGACGCATTGGCCGACGGCGCGGCGAGCGGCCCGACCGCAGCGATCACGGCCTGCATCACGGCGTGCGCCGGACAGCGTACCGCAAGCGTCGGCAATCCTGCCGTAACGATCCCGGCCACGCGCGCGCCACCTCGCAGCGGCAGTACCAGCGTCAGCGGCCCCGGCCAGAACCGCGCCATCAGCGCGGCGGCGACGGGCGAAATCTCCACCAGCGTCGCCGCCATCGCGGCATCGGCGACATGGACGATCAGCGGATTGAACGCCGGGCGGCCCTTTGCAGCATAGACCCGCGCCACCGCCCCGCCGTCGTCGGCAACAGCTGCAAGGCCATAAACGGTCTCGGTCGGCAGCGCGACGGGGTCGCCGTTGCGGAGTGCCGCCACCGCCAGTGCGATTCCGGCGGCGTCGGCAGCGACGGTTTGGGTGGTTTGCCCGGTCATCGGCGGACGCTATACCGCGTGCGACCCGCTTCGCCAAAAGGCCGCCGCCAATGACCTATGCACCGCCCATCGCCGAACAGCGCTTCGTGCTCGACACCATCGCCGACCTGCCCGCGCTGGCACGTCTGCCAGGGTTCGAGGCGGCGACGCCCGATATGGTCGACGCAATCCTGAACGAAGCCGGGAAGCTGGCATCGGGGGTGTTCGCGCCGCTGAACTGGTCCGGCGATCAGGCGGGCGCGGTACTGGCCGACGGCGTCGTCACGCTGCCCGCCGGTTTTGCCGACGCCTATCGGCTGTACATCGACGGCGGATGGGCTTCGCTCGGCAGCCATCCGGCGCACGGCGGGCAGGGGCTGCCGTTCGTGCTGGCAAGTGCGGTGCAGGAGCAGCTGACCAGCGCCAACATGGCGTTCAGCCTGTGCATGATGCTGAGCCAGGGCGCGATCGAGGCGTTGCAGGCGCACGCCTCGCCCGAACTGCAGGCGACCTATCTGACCAAGCTGGTCAGCGGTGAATGGACCGGCACGATGAACCTGACGGAGCCGCAAGCCGGCAGCGACGTCGGCGCGCTCCGCACCCGGGCCGAGCCGCATGCCGACGGCAGCTACCGGGTCGACGGCACCAAAATCTATATCACCTGGGGCGAACATGACGTCGCCGACAACATCGTTCACCTCGTGCTCGCACGGTTGCCCGATGCGCCGCCGGGGACGAAGGGCATCTCGTTATTCCTGTGCCCCAAGGTGCTGCCCGACGGCCGCCGCAACGACGTCAAGTGCATCGGCGTCGAGCACAAGCTCGGCATCCATGCGTCGCCGACCTGCACCATGCGCTTCGGCGAACATGGCGACTGTGTCGGTTATCTCGTCGGCGACGAGGGCGCCGGCATGCGGGCGATGTTCACGATGATGAACCATGCGCGGATCAATGTCGGGCTGCAGGGTGTCGCGATCGCCGAGCGCGCCTATCAGGGGGCGCTCGCCTATGCCCGCGACCGGGTCCAGTCGGCGCGTTTCGGCGGCGGGCGCGAGGCGGTGCGGATCATCGAGCATGCCGATGTGCGCCGCATGCTGATGACGATGAAGGCGACCACCGAGGCCATCCGCGCGCTGGCATATCTGAACGCTGCGGCGGTCGACCGAGCGCATGCCGGACATGATGCGGCAGCGGCCGGCCTCGCCGACCTGCTGACGCCGGTGACCAAGGCATATGCGACCGACATGGGCGTCGAGCTGTCGAGCCTTGCGGTGCAGGTGTTCGGCGGCATGGGCTATGTCGAGGAAACCGGCGCGGCGCAGCACCTGCGCGACGCGCGCATCGCGCCGATCTACGAGGGAACGAACGGCATCCAGGCGCTCGATCTGGTCGGTCGCAAACTTGGCCAGGACGGTGGCGCGCACTGGCGGGCGTTGTTCGCCGACATCCGCCAGGACATTCGCGACCTGCCGCCGAAGGGCGATCTGGGGCAGCTTGCGCCGTATCTCGACGACGCGCTCGCGGCGCTCGAAAATGCGACGGTGTGGATGACGGGCAATAGCGGCGACAAGCTGCCCGATACCGCGGCGGGCGCGACACCGTATCTGCGCATGTTCGGCATCACCGTCGGCGGCTGGCTGCTGGTGCGCCAGGCGGTCGCGGCGACCGAACAGCTTGCGGCGGGCACCGGCGACGCGGCGTTCCTGCGCGCCAAGATCGTCACCGCGCGCTTCTTCGCCGAGCAGGTCCTGCCGCAGGCAACCGCGCTGCTGGGGCCGGTGACGCGCGGCGCCGAGCTATTCTATGCAATCCCGGACGATGGGCTGGCTGCCTGAAGCGGAGGGAACACGTCGAAGCTCGCTGCATCGCCGACGGCAAGGAACGCGCCATTGATATAGCCGGGCTTGCCGTAACCGAACGGCTGCCCGTCGAGCCCGGCCATCGCACCGCCCGCCGCAAGCAGCACGGCATGCCCGGCGGCGGTGTCCCATTCGCAGGTTGTCCCGTAGCGCGGGTATAGATCGGCGCTGCCCTCGGCGATCCGGCAGAATTTCAGGCTCGACCCGGCAGGTTCGAGCGTCACCAGCCCAAGCGCGTTCAAATACGCCTTGGTCGCCTCGTCGAGATGGCTGTGGCTGACGACCACGGTCGGTGGCGTGGCGCGCAGCCGGGTGAAAATCTGCGCCCGCGCCGCGCCGGCTGCCTCGCGGTAGGCGCCGTGCCCCTGCGCACCTGCCCACAGCGTGCCATCGCGCGGGCTCAGCACCAGCCCGAGCACCGGGCGACCGGCTTCGATCAAGGCGACGTTGACCGAATAGGCGGCGCGCCCGGCGATAAAGTCCTTGGTCCCGTCGAGCGGGTCGATCAGCCAGAACCGCGCGCAGGCATCGGGGCGGTAGCCGCCGGCATGCGCCTCCTCGCCGATAATCGGTGCCGCGTCGAGCGCGCCGATGGCAGCGGTCAACAGCAGTTCGGCCGCCTCGTCGGCTTCGGTTACCGGCGACGCATCGGCCTTTTGGCGGGTGACATGCCCGGCTTCGCGGATCGTTTCGATCAGGGCCCCTGCCGCGCGCACCGCCGGGGCCAGCGCCTCGAGCAGCGCACCGTGGTTGAGCGTCACTACGCCTCCTCGGGCGCGAACAAGTCTTCGGCGGTCAGCCCCAGTCGACCGATGCGGCGGCGCAGGCGCGGCCATTCGGACTTGAGGAACGCGGCGCGCTCGGACGCGCGCAGCGCCTTTGCGGCACCGGGCTCGACATATAGTCCGACACCTTTGCGCGCCACGATCAACCCGGCGGCCTGTAGTTCCTGATACGCCTTGGCGACCGTCAGCGGGTTGACGTCGAGTTCGGTCGCCAGCGCGCGTACCGACGACAACGGCTCGGCCGCGTCACTCGTGGCACGGTCGAGGATGCGCGCGACGATCAGGTCGCGGATCTGAAGATAGATCGGACGATCACCTTGCCACATGACTGTGGTATCGCGCTAGAACAGCCGGGGTGTCAACCTTTCACCATACGCGGACGACGTCGGCAAGCGCCGGGCGCGGCCGTTCGTCGAGTGCGCGCGACGGCGTACCGATGAAGATGAAGCCCGCAATCTTCGCGCCGGGCAGGCCAAGCCCGTCGGCAACCAACGGCGCGTAGCCCGCCCAGCCGGTTAGCCAGTTTGCGACAAAGCCGTGCGCTGATGCCGCCGCGCACAGCATTGCGCACGCCGCGCCCGCCGAAAGTTCCTGTTCCCACAACGGGATATGACTGAGCGGGGCGGGCACGCTGAACACCACCACGAGCGCCGGTGCCTCGAACGCGAAACCGCGGACCGCGTCGAGCTCGACGCGGCCGGGGTCGGGCTTGGCGGCGCGATAGGCGCTTTCGAGCAGGTCGGCGAACGCCGCACGGCGCTCGGGCGCAATCGTGACGAAGCGCCACGGATTGAGCTTGCCATGATCGGGCACGCGCGCCGCGATGCCGAGGATCGCGGCCAACTGCGCCGCGTCGGGCCCGGGTGCCACCATGTCGCGCGCCTTGCCCGACCGGCGGGTCGCAAGAAGCGTTGCGGGCGTGCTGCGATCGTTGAACTGCATCGCTGGTGTTCTAGCGGCATCGGATGAAAAGGCGAGAGGGCGCAAAGGCCTTCCCTTCGCCGCGCGCCGCGTTACTGTGACGCCCCAACGGCAGCCGCCACGAGCCGCCGGCAGGGAGCAGCATGGCCACTTCACCCACGACCGACCAAGCCCAGTGGTTCGGCCACCCGCGCCAACTGGCGCGGCTGTTCACGACCGAAGCAATGGAGCGCTTTGGGTATTACGGCATGCGGGCGCTGCTCGTGCTTTATCTCGGCGACCATTTCCTGTTCAACGACAGCACCAAGACCAGCCTGTATGGTGGTTTCACCGCACTGGTCTATCTGACGCCGCTGATCGGCGGGCTGCTTGCAGATCGCTATCTTGGCTCGAAGCGCTCGGTGAAGTTCGGCGCGATCGTGATGTCGATGGGCTATCTCATCCTGTGTTTCGGCGGCGACGCGGCGACGCCGTTTGCGACAATCAATGGTCAGCGCTACGCCGTGCAAGTCGAAAAGCTGCCCGACCACAGCAAGCAGCAATATGTCATCGAGGGCGATCGACGCCTCGCCATCAAGGGTCAGGACGACGGCAGCATTAAACTGATCGCCGCCGACGGCAGCACCGCGCAGGCGCTGCCCAAGGGTGCGCTGGTCGCCGGGGCCGACCGCAGCCCGCTGTTCACCATGCTGATGCTGATCGGGCTGTCGGCGGTGACCGTCGGCAACGGTTTCTTCAAGCCCAATATCTCGACGATGGTCGGTTCGCTGTATGCCACCGGCGATCGGCGGCGCGATGCAGGCTTCACGATTTTCTACATGGGCATCAATCTCGGCTCGCTGTTTTCGCAGATATTGTGCCCGCTGCTCGCCGTCGGCATGGGGTCATGGGGCGGGCTCGGCTGGTGGGCGGGCTTCGGCCTCGCGGCGATCGGCATGGCGGTTTCGTGGTGCCTCATCCAGTTCGCCGGGCCGAAGCTTGCCGGCATCGGCGAGCCGCCGGAGCAGGCCGGTGGCGACCGCTCGCTGCTGATCTATGCCGGCGCGTTGCTGGCCATCCCGGTCATCTGGTTTCTGTTCACCAATCTGATGAATGCGCCGCCGCCGGTCGCCGGCGAGGGCATCGGCGGCTATCTGCTCGGGCTGCCCATTCTCGGAAAAGTGCTGTTCTTCACTTTTCTGCTGTCGGTGATCGGCATTCCGATCTGGGCGTACCGCGTCGGCAGCCGCGTCGAATTCCAGATGATGATGGCAGCGATGGTGCTGATTATCTTCAACGTCGTTTTCTGGACCTTGTTCGAGCAGGCCGGTTCGTCGCTGACGCTGTTTGCCGATCGTAATACCAATTTGAGCGTGTTCGGGCTGTTCGATATTTCGGCCGGGCAGACCCAATTCTTCAACGCCGCGTTCATCGTCATGCTGGCCCCGCTGTTCAGCATCCTCTGGCGCACGCTCGGGCGGCGCGGCATCGAGCCCGGAATCCCGGTCAAGTTCGGTCTGGCGCTGATCGGCGTTGGCGCGGGGTTCCTGTTTCTGGTGTGGGGGACGAAGTTCGCCGGGCCCGACTTCAAGGTCGGCCTATGGTGGCTGGCTGGGCTCTACTTCATCCACTCGGCGGCCGAGCTCTGTATCTCGCCGGTCGGCCTCAGCATGATCACCAAGCTGTCGATCGCACGGATCGTCGGCATGATGATGGGCGTCTGGTTCCTATCGATCAGCTGCGCGCAATATGTTGCGGGCGTCGTCGCACAGGTTGCCAGCGTAGAAACCGTCGGCGGGCAGGTCACCAACCTCAAGGTCAGTCTTGAAACCTATGCCGGGGTGTTTCAGACCATCGGCGTGATTTCGGCGGCGATCGGATTGATACTGCTGGCGATTTCGCCACTTCTCAAGCGTTGGATGCACGGGGTCGATTGATGCGTAAACTGGTTCTAGGATTGGCGCTGCTCGCCGCGGCGTGCGCGAAGACGCCGCCGCCCAAGGCGGCATCCGCCACGCCGCCGCGGCCCGCCGAAGTTGTCAGCATCCCGCGCGACCCGTTTCCGTCGACCTACCACGCCTATCCCGGTGTCACGACGGTGATCCGCGGCGCGACGGTGTACGACGGCGAGGGGCACAAGTTCATCGGCGGCGCGGTGCGGCTGGAAAACGGCAAGGTCGCCGAGGTTGGGCAGACCGTCGCCATTCCGGCAGGGGCCACCGTGATCGATGCCGCGGGCAAATGGCTCACGCCCGGCATTATCGACATCCACAGCCATCTCGGCGTCTATCCGTCGCCGGCGGTCGAAGCGAATTCGGACGGCAACGAGGCGACCGGACCAAACCGCAGCGAAGTCTGGGCCGAACATTCGATCTGGCCGCAGGACCCGGGCTTCACGCGCGCGATCGCGGGCGGCGTCACGACGCTGCACATCCTCCCCGGCTCGGCAAACCTGTTCGGCGGGCGCGGCGTGACGCTGAAGAACGTCCTCGGACGCACGGCGCAGGACATGAAGTTTCCCGGCGCGCTGCCCAGCCTGAAGATGGCGTGCGGCGAAAATCCCAAGCGCGTCTATGGCAGCAAGAACCAGATGCCGGCGACGCGGATGGGCAATATCGCGGTCGACCGCCAGGCGTGGTCCGACGCGGTAAATTACAAGCGCAAGTGGGACGACTATACGCAGCGCGCGAAGGACGGGAAGGCGAAGCCGACCGACGCCCCGCGCCGCGAGCTTGCCAACGACACGCTGATGGGCGTGCTCAACGGCGAAATTCTCGTGCAGAACCACTGCTACCGTGCCGACGAGATGGCGAACGTCATCGCGATGAGCCATGAATTCGGCTATAAGGTCTCGACCTTCCACCACGCGGTCGAAAGCTACAAGATCGCCGACCTGCTGGCGAAAGAGGGCATCTGCTCGGCGATGTGGGCCGACTGGTGGGGGTTCAAGATGGAATCCTATGACGGCATCCGCGAGAACATCCCGCTGGTTCACAATGCCGGTGCGTGCGCCATTGTCCACAGCGACGATCCCGACGGCATCCAGCGGTTGAACCAGGAAGCCGCGAAGGCGCTAGCGGCAGGCCGCCGCGTCGGGATCGTGATCGCCCCCGAAGTCGCATGGCAATGGCTGTCGCTCAACCCGGCGAAGGGGCTGCACATCGACGACCGCACCGGCAGCCTGAAAGCTGGCAAGATGGGCGACGTCGTGCTTTGGAACGGCGACCCCTTCTCGGTGTATGCCCGCGCCGAAAAGGTCTGGATCGACGGCGCGGTGATGTACGATGCAGCCGACCCGGCGCGCCGGGCAACCACCGATTTCGAGCTTGGCCAGCCGGGCCGTGGAGACGTCAAGTGAAGCGCCTTGCCCTGCTCCTGTTGCTGACCGCAGCGCCTGTATTCGCCTCGACGATCGCGATCACCGGCGGCCGCGTCGCAACCGGCACCGATACGCCCCCCACCGACGCGACGATATTGATCCGTGACGGACGCATTGTTGCGGTGGGTGCGGTCGCGGTTCCGGCGGGTGCCACGGTGATCGACGCAACGGGCAAATGGGTGACGCCGGGCATCGTCGCGGCAATGTCGCGCGTCGGCTTGAGCGAAGTCGACGAGGGCACGCCGTCGAACGATGCGGCGGCGCGGCGCTCGCCGTTCTCGGCCGGGCTCGATGTCGTACCCGCGCTCAACGCGGCTGCGAGCCCGATTGCGGTGACCCGTCAATCGGGCGTGACCCGTGCCGCCGTTGCGCCCGAGGCGACGCGGACGATCTTCGGCGGTCGCGGCGCGCTGATCACGCTGGCGAACGGGCCGGATCTGCTGACCCGCGCGCATGCGTTCCAGGTTGTCGAGCTTGGCGAGCAGGGAGCGCGGATTGCCGGCGGCTCGCGCCCGGCCGCCTATGCTGCATTCGAGGAGGGATTGGCCGAAGCGCGCGACCTTGCTGCCAATCGTGCGCGCTATCGGTCGTTCGAGCCGCGCGAGGCTCAGTTGACGCGGCTCGATGCGGAGGCGCTGGTGCCTGTGGTCGAGGGGCGCGAGCCGCTCGTCGTGCATGTCGAACGCGCGTCGGATATCCTGTCGGTGTTACGCCTGCGCCAGCATTACCCGGCGTTGAAGCTGATCCTGATCGGCGCCGACGAAGGCTGGCTGGTCGCGCGCGAAATCGCTGCGGCACATGTTCCCGTCATCGCGCTCAGTCTCGAGGATCGCCCCGAGGAGTTCGAATCGCTCGCCGCGACCAAGTCGAACATTGGGCGCATGGTGGCCGCGGGCGTCACCGTGGCGATCGGCAGCTACGGCGATGGCACCGGCAATCAAACCCGCAACCTGCCGCAATTCGCGGGCAACACTGTCGCGCAGGGCCGCCTCCCCGGTGGCGTCGGGCTGAGCTGGACGCAGGCGCTCGCGTCGATCACTTCGGTTCCGGCAAAAATATGGGGCATGACCGACACCGGCACGCTCAGTATCGGCAAGCGCGCCGATGTCGTGGTGTGGGACGGTGATCCGCTTGAACTGGCATCGGCACCGGTCGCGGTGCTCATCGACGGGGTGGTGCAACCGTTGGCCACGCGGCAGACCGAGTTGCGCGATCGCTATGTGCGGCTGCAGCACGACACGCTGCCGCTGCAATATCCGAAGTGACGCGATGCTGCTGCTGACCATCGCGGTCGTCGCCTTCGTCGGCAGCCATTTCGCGCTGTCGCATCCGTTGCGCGCACCGCTGGTACGACTGGCGGGCGAGGGCGGTTTTGCCATCCTCTATTCGTCGGTTGCTTTTGCTACCTTGGGCTGGGCAGTGTTCGAGTGGCGGCGCGCGCCGACATGGCAGGTGTGGGATGCGCCCGACTGGGCGTGGATCGTCGCTGCGGGATTGATGTTCATCGCGTCGGTATTGTTCGTCGGGTCGGTGAGCGCGCCGAACCCGTCGTTGATGGGAGCAGGCGGCATGGCGGGCGCAGCGGGCCCGCGAGGGGTGCAGCGGATCACGCGCCATCCGATGATGTGGGCGTTTGCGATCTGGGCGGTCGTCCACGGCGGCCTTGCCGGTGACCTGCGCACCGAGATTCTGTGTGTTGGCGTCATCGTGCTCGCGCTCGTCGGGGCGTGGCTGCAGGACGGCAAGAAGCGCGGACAGCTCGGCGACGGCTGGTATGCCCACGAGCGCGCGACGAGTTTCATACCACTGGGCGCACAATTGCGCGGAAGACAACGCTGGGCGACGCTGTATCCCGGTGCAATTGCGCTGATCGGTGGTGCGCTGCTGCTTGCGGCGGCAACGTGGGCGCATCCGGCGCTGATGAATGCGCCGCAACTCGGTTTTTGGAGGATGATCGGATGAGCTTCGACGGCCAGACGGTCTGGATCACCGGGGCTTCGTCGGGGATCGGCGCAGCCTTGGCCCCGGCGTTTTCGCGTGCGGGTGCAGCGGTCATCCTGTCGGGCCGCCGGGCCGGTGCGCTTGCCGAGATCGCCCAAGCGTGCGTCGGCCCGACGCTGATGCTGCCGTTCGAGGCAACTGATTATGCGGCGCTTCCGGCGATCGTGGCCGCTGCAGCGGCGTGGCGTGGCGGCATCGACGTCCTTGTCAATAACGCCGGCATCTCGCAACGCAGCCTCGCCGTTGATACCGGGTTTGAGGTTTACCGCACCATCATGGAGGTCGATTTCTTCGCACCGCTGCGGCTGACGCAGCTGGTGTTTCCAGCGATGCTGGCGCGCGGGCAGGGGCGCATCGTGTCGATCGCGTCGGTGGCGGGCAAGCTCGGGTCGCCGCTGCGTACGGGCTACTGCGCCGCAAAGCATGCCGTCGTGGGGTATAGCGACGCGCTCCGAGCCGAAGTCGAGCACGCCGGCCTTAGCGTTCATGTGGTGACGCCGGGCTTCGTCCGCACGCCGATTGCGCACCGCGCATTGTCCGGCGATGGCAGCGAACATGGCAGGGTCGACGAAAACATCGAAGGCGGCATCAGCGCCGAGGAGGCCGCCGACATCATCCTTGCAGGCATTTCGGCCGGCACACGCGAAATCCCCGTCGGCCGCGGCGCTGAAATGGAGGCACTCCGGATGCGCACTGCCGATCCGGAACGGCTGTTCGACCTCGTCGCCGGTCACGGCAAAGTGCTTGCGGCAGTGCGGCACTAAAGCGCCGGTACCGGGTGGGCTTGAAACATCCGGCGAAACGTCCGACGTAGGGTCACGAACCCAATGGAGCGCTTCCCCATGCACCTGCCCGAGCCCGTCGCCGGCCTGATCCCGATGGTCATCGAAACGTCGAACCGCGGTGAGCGGTCGTTCGACATCTATTCGCGCCTGCTGCGCGAGCGCATCGTCTTCGTTACCGGCCAGGTCGAAGACCATATGGCGTCGGTCATTGTTGCGCAGTTGCTGTTCCTCGAATCGGAAAATCCGAAGAAGGACATCTTCATGTACATCAACTCGCCGGGCGGGGTGATCACTGCCGGCATGGCGATCTATGACACGATGCAGTACATCCGTCCGCGGGTCGGCACTGTTTGCGTCGGCCAGGCGGCGTCGATGGGCAGCTTCCTGCTTGCCGCGGGCGAGCCCGGGATGCGTGTCAGCCTCGCCAATGCCCGGATCATGGTCCATCAGCCATCGGGCGGGGCGCAGGGCCAGGCGACCGACATCGAAATTCAGGCGAAGGAAATTCTCCGCGTCCGGCATGCGATGAACGAGCTGTACGTCAAGCATACCGGTCAGACCCTCGACGTCATCGAGCGGGCGATGGAGCGCGACAAGTTCCTGTCCGCCGAGGAGGCCAAGGTGTTCGGCCTGATCGACCAGATCGAGCACAAGCGCCCGACCCCGGTCGAGGGCGAAGGGCTGAAGGCTGCATAGCCCCTTGCGGCACGCCCGCAAAGCCCGCTAGACTGTCACACTAATCGTCACCGCTGCATCGCGGGAAAGGAACCCCATGACCAAATTGACTGGCGGGGACTCGAAGAACACGCTGTATTGCTCGTTCTGCGGCAAAAGCCAGCACGAGGTGCGTAAGCTCATCGCCGGGCCAACGGTGTTCATCTGCGACGAGTGCGTCGAGCTGTGCAACGACATCATCCGCGAGGAAACCAAGACCGCGCTGGTCAAAACCAAGGACGGCGTGCCGACCCCGCGCGTCATCTGCAAGGAGCTCGACGACTATGTCATCGGGCAGCAGCATGCCAAGCGCGTGCTGTCGGTGGCGGTCCACAACCACTACAAGCGGCTGAACCATGGTGGCAAGGGGGCCGAGGTCGAGCTCGCCAAGTCGAACATCCTGCTCGTCGGCCCAACCGGCTGCGGCAAGACGCTGCTCGCCCAGACGCTCGCCCGCCTGCTCGACGTGCCGTTCACCATGGCCGATGCGACCACGCTGACCGAAGCCGGCTATGTCGGCGAGGATGTCGAGAACATCATCCTCAAGCTGCTGCAGGCGAGCGACTATAACGTCGAACGCGCGCAGCGCGGCATCGTCTATATCGACGAAATCGACAAGATCAGCCGCAAGGCCGACAACCCGTCGATCACCCGCGATGTCAGCGGCGAGGGCGTTCAACAGGCGCTCCTCAAGATCATGGAGGGCACCACCGCGTCGGTTCCGCCGCAGGGCGGGCGCAAGCATCCGCAGCAGGAATTCCTGCAGGTCGATACCACCAACATCCTGTTCATCTGCGGCGGCGCGTTTTCGGGCCTCGAGCGGATCATCGGCGACCGGCTGCAGGGCAAGTCGATCGGCTTCGGCGCGCATGTCGCTGCCCCCGACGAGCGCCGCACCGGCCAGATGCTCAAGCTGTGCGAGCCCGAGGATCTGCTCAAGTTCGGGTTGATCCCCGAATTCGTCGGCCGCCTGCCGGTGATCGCGACGCTCGAAGACCTCGACGAGCCTGCGCTGATCAAGATCCTGACCGAGCCGAAGAACGCGCTGTCGAAGCAATATGCCCGGCTGTTCGAGATGGAGGGCGTCAAGCTGTCGTTCACCACCGATGCGCTGTCGGCGATCGCCAAGCGCGCGATCGAGCGCAAGACCGGCGCGCGCGGGCTGCGTTCGATCATGGAATCGATCCT
Source organism: Sphingomonadales bacterium (assembly GCA_038225475.1). GTDB lineage: Bacteria > Pseudomonadota > Alphaproteobacteria > Sphingomonadales > Sphingomonadaceae > Polymorphobacter_B. Next base: position 175,742 of record JBBRRA010000001.1, on the reverse strand, counting down.
GCTCGACACGATGTTCGAACTCCCCGGCCTCGAAGGCGTCGCCGAGATCGTCGTCGACAAGGACGTCGTCGGCGGCACCAAGGAGCCGGTGCGGCTGTTGCTCAAGGAAGAGGCCGCCTAACCCGAGCGCGGCGGTTTAACCCCGCCGCACTCGGACCTGCTTACCCCGCCGGCCGCGTTGGCCTCGGCAGGCGGGTCTTGACGCCGCGCCGCCGCGTCCGAGCCATGCAAAGTTGATGAAGTTGATGACACGTCGGGGGGCAGGATGCCGTTCGCGCGTGCCTCGGCGACCGCCTGCGCGACGATCGCATCGGCGATGGCAAAGGCTTCGGCGTTGGCGGCCGCCTCGGATGCCTCCCACGCCTGTGCGGCAGCGCGGTTGGCAGCAGTCGCCGCATCGGCATCGGCCGTAGCGGCGGCCGCCTTTGCAGCGGCGTTTGCAGCGGCGGCCGCGGCCGACCGCGCCTCCGCCGCGATCTCAGCCTGCGCCTTGGCAGCGGCGGCCTTTGCCAGCCGCGCTTCGGCGGCGATCGCAGCATTCGCGCGCGCCGTGGCCGCCTTGGCCTCGGCCGCCTCGGCGGCGGCATAAGCGGCGAACGCCTCCTCGCCGAGCGCATCGCGCGCGGTCGCGCTGGTCTTGACGTCGTCGATCCGCACCGCGAGTTCGACCGCGACCGACTCGTCATGGCCGTCCCAATTGTCGCGGTCGCGCGCCTTGCTATAGCGCAGCGGGTCACGGTAGCGGAGCAGGAAGCGCGTCAGCGCCTCGTCATAGCGCCGGTGCTCGCCGATCAATTCGCCCTTATAGAAGTGCGGCACCACGACACCGTGCAGCGCCCGGCTGAACGCCGCATCCGACAGGCGGCGGATCGCAAAATCGAGCGCCGCATCCCACGCCAGCCGGAAATCGCGCCCGCCCAGGTGGCGGCGCAGCGTATAGGCGCTTTCGGTCGACATGCCGACCCGCCCGCACGCCTCCCCGACACAGCCGCTCTCGGCAAGCGCCTCGATAAACGCAATCTGCCGCTCGGGCATCCAGCCGTCATGGCGCGGACGCACGGGAACGGGGACGAAGGGGTGCGGATGCTGGTTCATAACCGTCCTATAACCGATATGGTCATTCGGGAATAACCGATATGGTTTGTGTAGGACAGGGATAATTGGGGGTTGCGGGGGGCGCAGCGAAACCGGCTTGGCCGCCGGGGGCTTAGCCCAGCAGATCGCCCGGCGCTCTCGCCGCGGCGACGTCCATGGGGCGAGAAGACGTGAAGCTCGAGCTTTATCCGATATATTTCATTCCTGTAGCCAGGCTAGTTTACAATGCTGCGAGGTCGTGACGTAGTGCTCGACTGACCCCCCGCTTCAATGCAGTTTGCGGTCTTTTGGAGTATGAGAAGCGGGACTCTTCGCGTCGTGATATGCAGAAAGAAGCTGTGTGGCCAAGCACTGGTCAAGAAGCCTCTCTAGCGCTGACAAGTCGAGCCGACCGGCAACCCAACACTGGTCAGCTTCTTCAAGCGCAGAGTAATATGGTGTGCGATCAGCCGCAATTTGCTCGGGTACCGTCGCCCCGCCGGGCAAAAGGTATCCCAGCTTACCGCACAGTACATAATAAGCGAGCGCGCGCGATGTCCTGCCATTTCCATCAGTAAAGGGATGGATCCAATTCAGACGCCACATGACATACGCACAAAGATGCAACGGATCCGATCTTTCGGCATTATCCATCACATATTCACACATCTCCTCAACGAGTCCGGGCACAAGATGCGCCGGCGGCGGAATGTGTTTACTCTTACCGATTTCAACGTCACTCGGACGAAAATTGCCCGCATATGCGGACAATCCTTGAAGAGCAATTCGATGAAGATCTAGAATCATCGACGTACGTAATCTGAACGGACGACCGCCGCGCGCGACATCGTCCACTAGTTCAAGCATGCGATCGAACTGCGCTACAGCGTTTTCAGACTCCTTTCGCGCAATGTCATCCGGATCGCTGAGTAACAGCGGCTCGGCAGCTAGGCTGTGCCGCTGTTCCGTCATCTTAAGGAAGCTTGCCAATTTTTTCAGCTGCGGCTTCGACCATTTCGCGGGTTACACGTGAATTCTCGATATGCGCATTGCCGAAGGCAAAACTTCGCCGCTGCGCCTCTTTCTCGGCACCCGACATTTGCTTACCACGCGCAGCCTCGATTAGCTCATTAAGGTTCACACTCATAAGGCCTCCATACAATCCTCGTAATGTCGCGCTCGCTAGGTTGCCGGTCAACCGATATGCGACGAACGAATATGCTCTTTTGCTTGCCTACACCGTCGGCAAATAAATCTCCCCGCCCTTCGCCCTAAACTCCTCGCTCTTCGCTGCCATTCCGGCCTCGGCCTCGACCATTTCGGGGGTGTTCATTCCTGCTGCATAGTCGCGCACCTCGCGCGTGATCTTCATGCTGCAGAACTTCGGGCCGCACATGCTGCAGAAATGCGCGGTTTTGGCACCTTCGGCGGGCAGCGTTTCGTCATGGTATTTGAGCGCGGTTTCGGGATCGAGGCTCAGGTTGAACTGGTCGCGCCAGCGGAAGTCGAAGCGGGCACGGCTGAGCGCGTCGTCGCGCAGCTTGGCGGCGGGGTGGCCCTTGGCGAGGTCGGCGGCGTGCGCGGCGATTTTATAGGTGATGACGCCCACCTTGACGTCGTCACGGTCGGGCAGCCCCAAATGCTCCTTGGGGGTGACGTAACACAGCATCGCGCAGCCGAACCAGCCGATCATCGCCGCGCCGATGCCGCTGGTGATATGGTCGTATCCCGGCGCGATATCGGTGGTGAGCGGCCCGAGCGTGTAGAACGGCGCTTCGCCGCAAACGCTAAGCTGCTTTTCCATGTTGATCTTGATCTTGTGCATCGGGACGTGGCCCGGCCCCTCGATCATCACCTGGCAGTCGCGCGCCCACGCGACCTTGGTCAGTTCGCCGAGCGTTTCGAGCTCGGCGAACTGTGCGGCGTCGTTCGCATCGGCGATGCTGCCGGGGCGCAGCCCGTCGCCGAGGCTGAAGGTGATGTCATAGGCGCGCATGATCTCGCAGATTTCGTCGAAGTGCGTGTAGGTGAAATTCTCCTTGTGGTGCGCAAGGCACCATTTGGCGTGGATCGAACCGCCGCGGCTGACGATGCCGGTGACGCGCTTGGCGGTCAGGTGGATGTACGCGAGGCGCACGCCGGCGTGGATGGTGAAATAGTCGACGCCCTGCTCGGCCTGTTCGATCAGCGTGTCGCGGTAGATTTCCCACGTCAGGTCTTCGGCGACGCCGCCAACCTTTTCGAGCGCCTGATAGATCGGCACGGTGCCGATGGGGACGGGCGAGTTGCGGATGATCCATTCGCGCGTGGTGTGGATGTTGCGCCCGGTCGACAGGTCCATGACGGTGTCGGCCCCCCAGCGCGTCGACCAGACCATCTTTTCGACCTCCTCGGCGATCGAGCTGGCGACCGCCGAATTGCCGATGTTGGCGTTGATCTTGACGAGGAAATTGCGCCCGATCGCCATCGGCTCGGCTTCGGGGTGGTTGATGTTCATCGGCAGCACGGCGCGGCCGCGCGCGATCTCCGAACGGACGAATTCGGCGGTGACGTAATCGGGAATGTCGGCACCGAAGTCCTCGCCGTCGCGGACGTGCCCGGCCAGCTCGGCGCGGCCGATGTTCTCGCGGATTGCGACATATTCCATCTCGGGTGTGATGATGCCGCGGCGGGCATAGGCGAGCTGCGTGATGGCTCCGGCACCGGCGCGCGCGCGCAGCGGCTGCGCGTTGACGTGCGGATACAGCTGCGCGCCATTGGGGTCGCGCCGCCCCGACAGGCCGTTGTCCTCGGGGCGGACTTCGCGTCCGGCATAGGCCTCGACGTCGCCGCGCGCGGTGATCCACGGGGTGCGCAGCGGCGGCAGCCCGGCGCTGATGTCGATGACGGCGGCGGCATCGGTGTACGGCCCGCTCGGGTCATAGACGCGCACCGGCGGCTCGTTCGCGCTGTTCTCGAGCTTGATCTCGCGCATCGCGACGCGCAGCTCGGGGTGGAGCACGCCGGGCACATGGATCTTGCGGCTGCCGGGCAGCGCACCGGTGGTGACGGGCATTTCGATCGGCGAATTGATGTCGGCCATGACGCACACTTTCCCAAATGGGGCCATGGCACAGGGAGGCGCACATACGGCATGTGCGAGGTTCCGTTCCCTACGCCGGCATGACCCGGATCAGGTTCGAAAGGGTCTGGTGCGCGCCTGCACCGTCTCAGCCCCGGTAGCGCGGGGCTCCCCTAGGAACTGCTGCGGACACTGCGGCGGGGGTGCGCCCAAGTCAAGCCGCGGCACCCGCGCAGGCTTACAGGAAGTATTTGACGCGGATCGTCTGCTGCGCGCTGGCGGCTTCGGCCTCGAACCGCGTTGCGGCATAGGTCGGCTGGCTGAACGCGATTACCGGGTTGCGCGAAAAGCCGAAGCCTTCGGTCGGCATGCCGAACAGGTTTTTGTCGAGCTTGTGGTTGCCATTGGCATCGTGGATCAGCGAGACGGCATATTCGCCCGGCTGGAGCTCGATTTTCATCGACACGCTCGGTGCGGCCGGAACGATGACGGCGCGGCCGTAATCCTCGCAGCGTTTGTTGAGAAAATGCTCGGCACCATGCCAGACGCAAGCCTGGATGAAGCCCTTGCTCGACCGCAGGCCGGTGACCTCAATATCGAGCGACACCGGGTCAGGCGGCGGTGCGGCGCCCAGCAGCGGCAGCAGGGTCAGGATACCCAACAGTCGGTATGTCATGCACAAGCTCTCCGGCCCACCCTCGATCGGTTCCGCAAACGCGGTCCCAAAAGCGGAAATACAACCCATAATTGCACCGGTATTGACGGTGGTGCAGATGATGGTGCGATGCCGTTATCATGGTGCGACCAAATGTACCAGCCAGCCAAGACTTCGGAAACAGCTCCCACCCCATGTGATTGGTAACCCCAAAGAATGTCATGACGGCGAGCACCGTCAGCAGCGCCTCGGTATGGATCGGCACGATGAACACCAGCGCGGGGATCAGCAGCGCGCCCGACACCGCTTCCCACGGGTGAAACGCCATTGCCGCCCAGGCCGTCGGCGGGCGGCTGGCGTGGTGGACGGCATGCACGCGCGCGAACAGCCACGGCCGATGCATCGCGCGGTGCGTCCAGTAAAAATAACTATCGTGGACGAACAGATAGATCAGGATGCTGACCGGAAAATACCACCAGCCGGGGCCGCTGCCGGTATAGATGCGCGTCCAGCCCCACTGCTGCCACGCCACCGCGACAAGGCCCGCCGGGACGCCGTAGATCGCCGCCGATAGCAGCGACCAGCCGATTTCACGCCGCATCTGACGATTGAGCCGGGCGCGCTGCGCCGGATCGGCGGGCGCATACACCAATGGATGCAGGCGGCGCGTCAGCCACGCAAAAAACCCCGAAATCCCGATGTAACGCGCGCCGACGATCACCGTCATCAGGGCAGCGCCGACCGCAAATGTCGCGAGAATAGTCATCCGACCAAGCTCTACCGCAATCGCGGCGCGGCGCGAAGTGCGACGCTTTGGACCGGTGCGACCTTAACAGACTCTTTCCAAACCGCGAAAAATTTGCCAAAGTGTTAACAGATTGGAGCACAAACACCGATGGGCACTTTGATCGTCGTCGCGATGGGCATCGCGGTCGTCGCTTTCATCGCCGACTGGCTCGAAATCCGCGGCGCAGCGGCGCGCCGTGCAGCGCCGATGGCGCGGCAGATCACCAAATTGATGCGCAACGGCACGGTCTATACCGTCACCGATCGCAAAACTGGCGGTAACAGCCGCGAGGCGTTCGGCGACTTTCACGCCGAAAGCTGACCATCGCTGTTCGGCTCAGCGCAAAACCATGTTGAGATAGGCCGCGAGGCGCACGCCGCCCATCTCGAGCCGCTCATCGACGATCGCCTTGTTAGTGAACGTATAATCATACGAAAGTACCGGCGAGGCGGGATAGATGCGGTCGCGAATCGCCGCACTTTCGGCAATCCAGATCAGCGGATCGGCGGTGGTCCACGACCGCGCCTGCGAGCGCGAAATGCGCGCCGACAACCAGCTTGCCATTTCGGTGTACGATAACTGCTGCTGATCGATCAGCCCCGAATCCCATACCGCGTGCAGGTTGCTGTCCTTGCCGTAAAAGCTGACTTTAACGTCGTTGCCGCCCTTGTCGGTGCCGTTGCCGGCGTGGAGCGGCTGATGCAGGTCGCCGACGATATGGATGATGAAGCGCAGCGCCAGCTGGCGCTCGGCAGGCGCGGCGTGTGGGTCGCGCAGCGTTGCCGAAAAGCGTGTCAGCGCAGTCACCGCGTCGCCTTCGGGCGGCGCGCCGGTCGCGGCATAGGTCCGCCCGGGCGGGACAGTGACATAATGGAACGGCGACGCCTCGGTGTGCCAGAATGGATCGGGGCTGGCGCGCATGAAATCGGGCCAGGTCGATGCCTCGGCAAGGCTTTCGCTGCCGAGGATGCGCCGCACGGCATGGCGGGTGTGACGCGTCAGATACGGCTGCGCGATGGCACCGATGACGCGGTGACCGGTCTGCCCCCATGCCAGCGCCGGAGCGGGGAGGAGCAGCGCGGTCGTGACGAGGATTGCGGTTTTGAACATGCGCCGACGATGACGCCTCCTTGTTGCAGTTCGGTTGCAGGGCGCGTCGCAAAACTTTTGTCCGCCGGCAACCCGACGCTGTTAAAATCGGTGGCAGCCGCCTCTTGACGCCGTTGCGCCGCTCCCCATTTCAGCAGCGTCGGATGCCACAACGGGTCCGGCACAGACCACATGTTGCTCATTGGAGGACTTGTCATGCGAAGTGCTTTTGATTTCACCCCCTATCGCCGTTCGACGATTGGCTTCGACCGGTTGTTCGATGCGCTCGAAGCCAGCGCGCGCGCCGAGGCGTCGGAAAACTATCCGGTGTTCGACGTCGAGCGCCGCGGCGACGACCAGTACCGTATCACGCTTGCTGTTGCCGGTTTCGGCTCGAACGAGCTGACCATCACGGCGCATCAGAATGTGCTGACGGTGGCGGGCCGCAAGGCCGACGAGGCCGGTGCTGCCGGTCAGTATCTGCACCGCGGCATCGCGATGCGCGCGTTCGAGCGGCGCTTCCAGCTTGCCGACTTCGTTCAGGTGCGCGGCGCCGACCTGAAGGACGGCCTGCTGCACATCGACCTCGTCCGCGAGGTTCCCGATGCGATGAAGCCGCGCACGATCGCCATCGGCGACACGCCGCCCGCCGCGCTCGTCGAGGTGAGCAAGGCCGCCTGACCGCGACCAGCGTTTGAACCGGGGGCGGCGGGTAAACTCCCGCCGCCCCTTTACACGTTCCCATCGCTGTGGTGACGCATTCCGCCATGAAAGAACTTTATTCCGTTCTCGGCGTCGCGCGCGGGGCAAGCGCTGCCGACATCAAAAAAGCCTATCGCAAGCTGGCGAAGGCCAATCATCCCGATCAGCATGCCGACGACCCCAAGGCGCTCGAACGCTTCAAGGAAGTATCGGCGGCGTACACCATCCTGTCCGACGAGACCGAGCGCGGGCGCTATGACCGCGGCGAGATCGACGCCGACGGCCAGCCCAAGGCACCGCCGGGCTTTGGCGGCGGCGGCGGTTTCGGGGGTGCCAGGCCCGGCGGCAATTCCACCAATTTCGACTTCGGCGGCGACCCGAGCGACCTGTTTTCCGAACTGTTCGGGCGTGGCGGCGGCTTCGGCAACGGCGGCGCCCGGCCCCGGCCGCCAGCGCGCGGCGGCGATGTTTCGTATCGGCTCAGCGTGCCGTTCGAGGAGGCCGCGACGCTCAAGCCGCAGCGGATTTCGCTCAAGAACGGCAAGACGCTCGATCTCAAGCTGCCGCCCGGGTTCGAAAACGGTCGCCAGGTGCGGCTCGGCGGGCAGGGCGACCCCGGTCCGGGCGGGGCAGGCGATGCGATGGTCACGCTCGAAACCGCGCCGCACCGGTTTTTCGAACGCGACGGCGACGACATCCGCCTCGACCTGCCGGTGCGGCTGGGCGAGGCGGTGCTGGGGGCAAAGGTTCGCGTGCCGACGGTCGATGGCCCGGTGACGCTGAGCGTGCCCGCCGGTGCGACCTCGGGCCGGACACTGCGGCTGCGCGGGCGCGGATTTACGCGCGCCGACGGCACCCGCGGCGATCAGCTCGCCACGCTCCGCGTCGATCTGCCCGCCGACGATGCGGAGCTTCGCGCCTTTGCCGAGCGTTGGGAAAGCGATAGCGGCCGCAATCCGCGGAGTGCGCTCGGCGTCGATTAGGCAGAGGACGGGCGGCAGATGGGGGTGCGGGCGGTCGTGTTGCGGGGCGTGGTGCGACTGGGCGCGGCGCGTCCGGTGCGCGTCATCGGCCGCGCCGTCGCGGGCACCTGGGCGGACGGGTTCACCAACGCCGGCAATCTTGCCTATCTGTCGCTGCTGACGCTGTTCCCGTTCTTCATCGTGGTGGCGACGGCTGCGGGGGCGCTCGGGCGGACCGACGACGGGCTGCATGCGGTGGCGGCGTTCTTGCGCACCGTGCCGCCCGATGTGGCGCGGCTGGTCGAGCTGCCGATCCGCACCGTGATCGCGGCGCGGTCGTCGAGCGGGCTGCTGACGTTCGGCATTTTGGTGACGCTGTGGACGGTGTCGGGGTTCATCGAGACGATCCGCGAGCTGATCCGCAAAAGCTATGGCACGCCGGGGTCGCAGCCGGTGTGGCGCTACCGTGTCGGCGCGCTGTTGCTGATCGTCGGCGCGGTGGTGCTGATGCTGATCGCGTTTTCGGTGCAGTTCCTGCTGACCGGCGTCGAGCAGTTCGTGGTGCATGTCCTGCCGCTGGCGGGCGAGACGGCGCGGCTGCTCGGGCTGGGGCGGATGGTTCCGGCAGCGGTGCTGATGCTCGCGCTGTACGCGATTTTCTATGCGCTGACGCCGGCGCGGTACCGTCGGCCGGGGTGTCCGATCTGGCCCGGCGCGCTGCTGACGACGGTGGTCTGGATCGGCACGACGATGCTGCTGCCGCTCGTGCTGCGCAGTTTCGGCAGCTATGACCGGACCTATGGCAGCCTTGCGGGCGTCATCGTCGCGCTGTTGTTCTTCTATATCATCGGGCTGGGGCTGATTGCCGGCGCGCAGTTGAACGCGGCACTGGCGATTATTCCCAAAGTCGGCCAGAAGCACCGTAACGAAACGATGGTGGAAAACTGAATGTCGCAGCCGATGCGCGGAGCAATCATGGCGGGCAAGCGCGGGCTTGTCATGGGTGTCGCGAACGACCGCAGCCTCGCCTGGGGGATCGCGCAGGCGCTGCATGCGCAGGGCGCGGAGCTTGCCTTCAGCTATATGGGCGAGGCGCTCGAAAAGCGCGTGCGCCCGCTCGCGGCATCGCTCGGCAGTACGTTTCTGGTCGAATGCGACGTGTCCGACATGGGGTCGCTCGACGCGGCATTCGCGGCGGTCGCGGCGCAGTGGGAGACGATCGATTTCGTCGTCCACGCGATCGGCTTTTCGGACAAGAACGAGCTGCGCGGGCGCTATGCCGACACCAGCCTCGACAATTTCCTCATGACGATGAACATCAGCGTGTTCAGCTTCACCGCGATCGCGCAGCGCGCCGCAGCGATGATGCCCAACGGGGGCAGCCTGCTGACGCTGAGCTATTACGGCGCGGAAAAGGTAATCCCGCATTACAACGTCATGGGCGTGGCAAAGGCGGCGCTCGAGACCAGCGTCAAATATCTGGCGATGGACCTTGGGCCGCAGGGTGTGCGCGTCAATGCGATCAGCGCCGGGCCGATCAAGACGCTCGCCGCGTCGGGCATCGGCGATTTCCGTTACATCATGAAATGGAACGAATATAATTCGCCGCTGCGCCGCAACGTGACGATCGAGGATGTCGGCGGGGCGGGCGTCTATCTGCTCAGCGACCTCGCCAGCGGCGTGACCGGCGAAGTCCACCATGTCGATGCGGGGTATAATGTCATCGGCATGAAGGCGGAGGATGCGCCGGATATTTCGGTTGGGTGAGATGCCCTCACCCTCCCACCACGTGAAGCACGCGGCGGGACTCTCTCTCTCCCCAAATGGGAGAGGGGAAGAGGAACGCGCATGACCTACAACAGCTTCGGCCACGTCTTCCGCTTTACCACCTGGGGCGAATCGCACGGCCCCGCGATCGGCGCGGTGGTCGACGGGTGCCCGCCCGGCCTGACGCTGTCCGAGGCCGATATTCAGCCGTTCCTCGACCAGCGCCGCCCCGGCACGTCGCGCTTTACGACGCAGCGTGCGGAGCCCGATCAGGTGCGCATCCTGTCGGGCATCTATGAGGGGCGCACCACCGGTACGCCGATCCACCTGATGATCGACAATGTCGATCAGCGGTCGAAGGATTACGGCGACATCGCGCAAAGCTATCGGCCCGGCCATGCCGATTATGCCTATGACGCCAAATACGGCCACCGCGACCCGCGCGGCGGTGGGCGGTCGTCGGCGCGCGAGACCGCGGCGCGCGTCGCGGCGGGCGGTGTCGCGCGGCTGGTGATCCCCGAGGTGAGCATCAGCGCCTACCTCGTCGAGCTCGGCGGCATCGCGATCGACCGCGCGCGCTTCGATGTCGACGAAATCGGGCGCAATCCGTTTTTCTGCCCCGACGCCGTCGCTGCTGCTGCATGGGAAGTCGCGCTCGATGCGGCGCGCAAGGATGGCTCGTCGCTCGGGGCGATCGTCGAAGGCGTCGCCACCGGCGTTCCCGCCGGCTGGGGCGCGCCGGTCTATGCCAAGCTCGACAGCGCACTCGCGTCGGCGATGATGAGCATCAATGCGGTCAAGGGCGTCGAAATCGGCGACGGGTTCGCCGCCGCCCGCTTGCGCGGCGAGCAGAACGCCGACGCGATGCGCCCCGGCCCCGACGGCAAGCTGATCTTCCTTTCGAACCATAGCGGTGGCACCGCCGGCGGCATTTCGACCGGGCAGCCGGTGGTGGTGCGCATGGCGCTCAAGCCGACCTCGTCGATCCTGACGCCGGTCGAGACGATCGACCGCAGCGGTGCGGCAGCCGAGATCGTCACAAAGGGCCGCCACGATCCGTGCGTCGGCATTCGCGCTGCGCCGGTGGCGGCGGCGATGCTGGCAATCGTGCTGGCTGACGCAAAGCTGACACACCGCGCGCAGTGCGGCGGCTGAACTGCGCGATCGTGCCGCGGGCAATTTGTGATTTCGCGACAGTGTGTCGCGGAAACCGTCGGAATAACTTACACTAACGTTACAAATCGTGGCGTTAACGCGGCGGTAACCACGTAATAACAACGACTTGGATGTCGTTTCCCCGGCGGCATGATTGTTGCAAAGCACTGCCCGTATGGGTGGCATACAGGGGAGAACGGAAGTTATGACAGTCCTGAAAAGTCTTGCAGTTGCAGCGGCGTTGACGCTTTCTGCAGCCGCCACGCCGGCGCTCGCCGCGGCCGGTTTCGTCGCGCTCGAAGGGTCGGACTCGACCGCACTGCACCGCGACGTTCAATATACGCCGCAGCTGTTCAAATATCTGCAGGGTTCGTCGACGCTCAACGTCCTCGTGTTCAACCCGTCGGGTGTTCAGGATCTGACGGGGATCACCGGCGGCGTCGGCATCACCAACGTCACCAGCCTGAGCGGCGTGACGCTGGCGAACTTCAGCGCGATTTACATCGAAGCTCCGGGCGGCTGCTGCACCGCCGACAACACCGTGCTCAACGGTTTCGGTGCCGCGGTCAGCGCGTTCATCGCGGCCGGCGGCAACCTGTCGATCGAGAATTACGTCGGCGGTGCCTATGACGGCGTCGTTCCCGGCGGCGCTGCCCCGCTTGGCACCATCCAGGGTGCAGGCGCCACGAACGGCGGGATCGGCGGCGGCCCTGGCTGCACCGACAACGAAGTCATCACCGCACTCGGCATTGCCAAGGGCTTCACGCAGCCTCCGGTCGATGGCTGCTGGGCGCACCAGGGCTATTCGAACAGCTATTTCGGCGCGCTGGGTTATGTCGACCTGATCCACGCCGATCCGGCCTATACCTTCACCGACGGTACGCATAACGGGTCGTCGTTCCTCGCCTTCGGCGGGACGCTCGGCAGCGTCGGTGGTGTGCCCGAGCCAGCGGCATGGGCGCTGATGATCAGCGGCTTTGCGATGGTCGGCGTTGCGATGCGCCGCCGCACGAAGCTGACGCTCGCCTGATCTGAACTGACCTGAACGGACAAACGCCGCGGCCGGCAACGGCTGCGGCGTTTGCATGTCTGCCGCCCGTGCCGGCTGACTGAAAAGCCAAAAACTGTCGGATTATTTTACACTCGCTGCGGCAATTCGGCACAGCGTTTTTGTAAACTATTGTTAAATCATAGTTAACATAATGTTAATCTGGTGGCACGGTTCTTGCTGAACTCATGGAAAAAGGTCGCTTAACTTAACAGGAGAGACACCATGGGAATGTTGAAACGACTTGCAGCCGGACTGACGCTGACCGTTGCGGTCGGCGCGCTGGCGACGCCGGCATTTGCCGCCGCCGGGTTTGTGGCACTCGAAGGATCGGACGCGACGGCGCTCCACAAAGATCCGCAATACACGCCGCAGCTGTTCAAATATCTGCAGGGGGCATCGAGCAAGAATGTGCTCGTTTACAACCCCAACGGTGCAATCAGCCTGTCGGGTATCACCGGCGGCGTTGGCGCAACCTATGTTACCAGCCTCGCCGGCGTGGTGCTGGGCAACTATAGCGCAATCTACATCGAATCGCCGGGCGGATGCTGCCAGGCCGACAACACCGCACTCAACGGCTTTGGCGCTGCAGTCGTCAGCTTCATCAACGCCGGGGGCAACCTGTCGATCGAAAACTATGTCGGCGGCACCTATGACGGCGTCGTCGTCGGCGGCGCGGCACCGCTCGGCACCATCCAGGGCTTTGGCGTCACCAACGGCGGCATCGGGGGTGGACCCAGCTGCACCGACGGCGAAACCGTGACCGCGCTCGGCATCGCCAAGGGCTTCACGCAGCCGCCCGTCGATGGCTGCTGGTCGCATCAGGCGTATGAGAACAGCTATTGGAAAGCGCTGGGCTACATCGACCTGATCCACGCTTCGTCGGAGTTCTCGTATCTCGACAAGACCACCGACGGGTCGTCGTTCCTCGCGCTCGGCGGCACGCTTGGCGATCCGACGGGCGGCGTTCCCGAACCAGCGACGTGGGCGCTGATGATCGCGGGCTTCAGCTTCGTCGGCGTTGCGATGCGTCGCCGGACCAAGGCGCTGTTCGCCTGAGCCGACCGACTTGAAGACGCCGCGGCCAGCGATGGCCGCGGCGTTTTCGTTTCTGCAACGGGCCTCTTTCAAAAGCCGCGGGCGATTGCTATCTTAGCTGGGTAATACACTCGATCAGGAGCGACCCGATGGCCGTAATCGACCGCTACCGCGACCCCGCCGATGCGACCGGCATGACGATCGTCGTCTATCTGATCTGGTTTTTCCTCGGCAACCTCGGTGTGCACCGCATGATTACGGGGCGCGTCGGCAGCGGGCTGCTGATGCTGGTGCTGCACGGGGTGGGATGGCTGACCTTCTGGTTCGGGCTGGGGTTCATCATCTGGGGACTGGTCGGCGTGTGGTGGCTGATCGACGCGCTGCTGATCCCGGGGTGGCTGCGGGAGGGGTGAACTTCGTCTACCTGCTGGCAAGCGCGCGGCATGGAACGCTGTATTGCGGCGTCACTTCCGATCTGATGGCGCGAATTTATCAGCATCGCGAGGCGGTGATCGGCGGATTTACCAAGCAGCACGGTATCAAGCTGCTGGTCTGGTACGAGCCGCATGCGTCCATCGAGGCTGCGATCGTGCGCGAGAAACGGATCAAAGAGTGGCAGCGCGAGTGGAAGTGCAACCTGATCGAGCGGGCGAATCCCTATTGGGAGGATTTGGCGGTCGGGCTTGGATTCGCGCCGTTGTAACTTCGGGCGGCGGCGCGTGATGGATCCCGGCCTTCGCCGGGATGACAATATTTCCAACAAAGTTGTCATCCCGGCGAAGGCCGGGATCCATCACGCGCAACCGGTTACCGTACGGGACTAATCCAAGAACGGGTCGCGGACCAAAATCGTATCCTCGCGTTCGGGCGAGGTGCTGACCATTGCCACCGGGCAGTTGGTCAATTCCTCGATGCGGCGGATGTATTTGATCGCCTGCGCCGGCAGCTGTGCCCAGCTGCGCGCGCCCATCGTCGACTCGCTCCAGCCGTCAAAGCGTTCATAGATCGGCACGACTTTGGCCTGATCGGCGGCATGCGCCGGGAAATGATCGAGGATGCGGTCGCCCAGCCGATAGCCGGTGCAGATCATCAGATCGTCGAGCCCGTCGAGCACATCGAGCTTGGTCAGCGCCATGCCGTGCACGCCGCTGACCTGCACCGCCTGCCGCACCAGCACCGCATCGAACCAGCCGCAGCGGCGCTTGCGCCCGGTGACCGTGCCGAATTCGCGCCCGCGTTCGCCGAGCCGCTGGCCGACCGCGTCGTCGAGCTCGGTCGGGAACGGGCCGCCGCCGACGCGCGTGGTGTACGCCTTGACGATGCCGAGCACATAGTTGATCGCGCCCGGCCCCATGCCGCTGCCCGCCGCCGCGGTGCCCGCAACCACGTTCGAGCTGGTTACGAACGGATAGGTGCCGTGGTCGACATCGAGCAGCACGCCCTGCGCGCCTTCGAACAGGATGCGTTTACCGGCGCGGCGCGCGTCCCCCAGGCTCGACCAGACCGGCGCTGCAAACGGCAGCACGAACGGCGCGATCTCGGTCAGCGCCGCGACCAGCGCCGCGCGGTCGACCGCCGCCATGCCGAAGCCGGCACGCAGCGCGTTGTGATGCGCCAGCAGCCGGTCGAGCTGCGGCCCCATGTCGTCGAGATGCGCAAGGTCGCAAACCCGGAGCGCGCGCCGCCCGGCCTTGTCCTCATAGGCCGGGCCGATGCCGCGCCGGGTCGTGCCGATCTTGCCCGCGCCGCTGGCATCCTCGCGCGCGCCGTCGAGCTCGCTGTGCAGCGGCAAAATCAGCGGGCACTGTTCGGAAACCTGCAGATTATCGGGGGTGATTTCGATGCCTTGGCCGCGCAGCTTGGCGACTTCCTCGCGGAAGTGCCACGGATCGAACACCACGCCGTTGCCGATCACCGACAGCGCGCCGCGCACGATGCCGCTCGGCAGCAGGCTGAGCTTATAGACCATATTGCCCACGACCAGCGTGTGCCCGGCGTTATGGCCACCCTGAAAACGCACCACGACATCGGCGCGCTCGGTCAGCCAATCGACGATCTTGCCCTTGCCTTCGTCGCCCCATTGCGCGCCGATGACGACTACATTGGCCATGTGCTATGCTTACTCTTCGTTAGACCAGCGCGGCCTCTACACCGTTCCAGACATGCGTGCAGCGAAAAGCGTGCGGGTCGGCAAAGGCGGCGAGTGCGGCGACCGTGCTCCACCCGGCACTGCGCAGCGCCGCCCCGACGGCGGGTGCAGTCCCCAGCGGCAGCAGGATGCGGCGCGGCGGCGTCACGCCCAGCCCGGCATCGACCAGCCCGTCGACATAGAGCGAGAAACCCACCGCGGGCTCGCTGCGGCCGTCGGGGTGCATGACGGTGTAGGCGCCGCCGCGGCCGACTTCGCCGCGAACGCCGTCGGCAAAGAACGAAAAGCCGATCCAGCGCTGATATTCGAAGCCGTGCCGCTCGGTTGGATCGAGCGTTACCGCATTTGCGGTGCCCAGCGTGGCGATGACCGCTGCGGCATCCTCCAGCTGGCGCTGCAACGCCGGGGTCAGGTTGAGTTTGCGCAGCGCGACGAGCGCGCCGGTCGCATCGCCGGCGGCGGCAATCAGCGGTTCGTACGCGGCCGCACCGGCGGCGCGCAATCCGGCAACATCCTTGCCGTCGAGCAGCGCCTGCACCGCGCCAAGGTCGGCAACCGGCCACGCGCGCGCCAGTTCGGCGATAAAGTTCGGCAGCGTGATATCGACCGTCAGCCCGTTGAGCCCCGCCGCGTGCAGCGCCTCGACCGCGACCGCAAGGATTTCGCCGACCGCAGCGACGCTGTCGCTGCCGATCAGTTCGGCACCCATCTGCAGCGCCTCGCGCTCGGGGCGCAGCTGGCTGCCCTTTACGCGTACCACCGGGCCGCCGTAAGCCAGCCGCAGCGGGCGGGCGTAATGCGCGAGGCGCGTTGCAGCGATCCGCCCGACCTGGCCGGTCATGTCCGACCGGAGCGCCAGCGTCCGCTGCGACACCGGATCGACAAAGCGCAGCAGTTCCTGCCGCGACGCGCCCGCCAGTCGCCCCGCCAGCCCGTCCTCATATTCGACGAGCGGCGGCTGAACGCGCTCATAGCCGTGCGCGGCGACGTGATCGATCAACCCGCGCAGCAGCGTCGCGGCCGCCTCCGCCTGCGGGGGCAGGCGGTCGCGCAGGCCTTCGGGAAGCAGCCCGGCGGCGATGTCGGTGGTCATCGGCTCGCTTCCCTCGCGCGCGCAACCAGTCGGTCGATCTCACCCAAAGCTCAGCGCCTTTACCGTCTTCACCCCCGGCAGCCGGCAAATCGCGGCGAGCAGCGGATCGGGGATCCGCTCGTCGACCGACAGCAGCAGCACAGCCTCCGCGCCCGCATCGCGCCGCCCGAGGTGGAAGGTGCCGATATTGACGCCCGCCTCGCCGAGCGTCGTTCCCAGCCGCCCGATAAAGCCGGGCTTGTCCTCGTTGACGATGTACAGCATCGGCCCGGCCAGATCGGCCTCGACCTTGATGCCGATGATCTCGACCAGTCGCGGTTCGCGGTTGCCGAACAAGGTGCCCGCGACCGACCGCTCGCCCGCAACGGTCTTGACGGTGACACGGACCAGCGTGTGATAATCGGTGTCGCGTTCGTGGCGAACCTCGGACACCGCAATGTCGCGGTCGCGCGCCAGATACGGCGCGTTGACCATGTTGACGGTGTCGCTGAACGGCTTCATCAGCCCGGTCAGCACGGCAGCGGTGATCGGCTTGATATTGAGCTCGGCGGCCGCACCCTCGACTTCGACGGTGACCCCGGTAATCCCGTCGACCAGCTGGCCGATCAACATGCCCAGCTGTTCGGCAAGCGCCATGTACGGGCGCAGCCGCGGTGCTTCCTCCGCCGACAGCGACGGCACGTTGAGCGCGTTGGTGACGCCGCCGGTCAGCAGGAAATCGGCCATCTGCTCGGCGACCTGGATGGCGACATTGACCTGCGCCTCGTCGGTCGAGGCACCCAGATGCGGCGTCGAGATGAACCCCGGCGTGCCGAACAGCGGCGATGCGGTGGCAGGCTCCTGCGCAAACACGTCGAGCGCCGCACCCGCGATATGCCCGCTGTCGAGCCCCGCCTTGAGCGCGACTTCATCGATAAGCCCGCCGCGGGCGCAATTGACGATGCGCACGCCCTTTTTGGTCTTGGCGAGATTTTCCGCCGACAGGATGTTGCGCGTCGAATCGGTCAGCGGGGTGTGCAGCGTGATGACGTCGGCGCGCGCGAGCAGGTCATCGAGCGTGACTTTTTCGACGCCGATGTCCTGCGCATGTTCGGGCGTCAGGAACGGATCGAACGCGACCACCTTCATCTTCAGCCCGAGCGCGCGTTCGGCAACGATGCTGCCGATGTTGCCGCAGCCGATCAGCCCGAGCGTTTTGGCGGTCAGCTCGACCCCCATGAAGCGGTTCTTTTCCCACTTGCCGGCCTGCGTCGAGGCATCGGCCTCGGGCAGTTGCCTGGCGAGCGCGAACATCAGCGCGATCGCATGTTCAGCGGTTGTGATCGAGTTGCCGAACGGCGTGTTCATCACGACGATGCCGTGCGCTGAAGCGGCGGGAATATCGACGTTATCGACCCCGATGCCGGCGCGCCCGACGACCTTCAGGTTGGTTGCCGCGGCCAGCACTTCCTTGGTTGCCTTGGTCGATGACCGGATCGCGAGGCCGTCGTATTTGTCGATGATCTTGAGCAGGTCGTCTTTCGAAAGGCCGGTGATTTCGTCGACTTCGACTCCGCGCGCGCGGAAGATTTCGGCGGCCTTGGGGGACATCTGATCGGCGATTAGAACTTTGGGCATGGGATTTTCCTCTGCTCCGCTGCAAGCGGGCGGCCGGGGGTGGGGCGGGGACGGGCTTACGCGGTCACTTCCGCAAAGGCCCAGTCGAGCCAGGGCCCGAGCGCGACGACATCGGATGTGTCCACCGTTGCGCCGCACCAGATGCGCAGCCCCGGCGGCGCGTCGCGGTAGCCGCCGATGTCGAACGCGACGCCTTCCTTTTCGAGCAGGCTGGCGAGCTTTTTCGGGACCGCAGCATCGGCCCCCGGCAGCGTCAGGCAGACGCTGGTGTTCGACCGGGTCGCCGGATCGCTGGCCAGATGCGCGACCCACGGCGTCGCCTCGACCCAGCGGGCAAGTGCTGCGGCATTGGCATCGGCACGCGCGAACAGCTCGCTCAGTCCGCCGACCGTTTCGGCCCAGTGGAGCGCGTCGATATAATCCTCGACCGCCAGCATCGACGGCGTATTGATCGTCTCGCCGCTGAAAATCCCCTCGATCACCTTGCCCTTGCTCGTCAGCCGGAAAATCTTCGGCAGCGGCCATGCGGGCGTATAGCTTTCGAGACGCTCGACGGCGCGCGGCCCAAGGATGATAACCCCGTGCGCGCCTTCGCCGCCCAGCACCTTTTGCCAGCTATAGGTCGTCACATCGAGCTTTGCCCACGGCAGATCCTGCGCGAACACCGCGCTGGTGGCGTCGCAAAGCGTCAGCCCCTCGCGGTCGTCGCGGATCCAGTCGCCGTTCGGCACCCGGACGCCCGAAGTGGTGCCGTTCCAGGTGAAGCAGACGTCGTGCGACTGGTGGATACGCGTCAGATCGGGCAGCTCGCCATAGGGCGCGGTGACGATGGTTGCATTGAGCTTGAGCTGCTTGACCGCGTCGGTGACCCAGCCTTCGCCGAAGCTTTCCCACGCCATCATCGTGACCGGGCGCGCACCGAGCATGGTCCACATCGCCATCTCGTACGCGCCGGTATCCGACGCAGGGACGATGCCGATACGGTGCGTGTCGGGAACCCCGAGCACGGCGCGCGTCTTGTCGATTGCCAGCTGCAGCCGTGCCTTGCCGATCGACGACCGGTGCGAACGGCCCAAGCTGTCGATGCTGAGTTGGTCGGGGGTCCAGCCTGGACGTTTTGCGCACGGCCCGGACGAAAAATGCGCACGCGCGGGGCGCGTGGTCGGTCGATTAGTCATGGTCTCTCCTCACAGAGAGCTCGCGCCGCGTTGGGGCGGCGTGGCCCGCCGCCGTGGGTATAGATTGCAGCGGCGTAGTCAAGCGCGATGTCGGCGTGTATCGGAGCGCGCATGACCAGTCCCGCCGATGTTCCCGACCGCCTGTTCCCGACCGCCCGCGCCGAAGCCAAGGCCGCCGCGCACCCGACGTCGGTGCCGCAAACCGAGCATCCGGCGTACAAGCTGGCGTTTCAGGACAATGACTTCCTGCTCCGCGACGACCTGCGGCCGGTGCGGTTTCAGCTTGAACTGCTCAAGGCCGAACTGGCGCTGACCGAGGCCGGGATCGCGTCGACCTTCGTGTTCTATGGATCGGCGCGGATCCCGTCGCCCGAAGACGTGCAGGCGCTGATCGACGCCGCCGCACCGGGCGAGGACCGCGCGGTCGCCGAACGGCTGGCGGCGAAATCGCGCTATTATGCCGCCGCGCGCGAGCTGGCCGCAACGGCGTCGCGCCATGGCTGCGAGGACGGTTGCCCGCCTGCCGAGCGGCAGTTCGTGGTGTGTTCGGGCGGCGGGCCGTCGATCATGGAGGCGGCAAACCGCGGGGCGGCCGATGTCGGCGCGCCGTCGGTCGGCCTCAACATCGTGCTGCCTTTCGAACAGGTGCCCAACCCCTATGTCACTCCGGGGCTGTCGTTCCAGTTCCACTATTTCGCGCTGCGCAAGATGCACTTCCTGATGCGGGCGCGCGCCGTCGCGGTGTTTCCCGGCGGCTTCGGCACGTTCGACGAGCTGTTCGAGCTGCTGACGCTGGTGCAGACCGGCAAGGTCAAGCCGCTGCCGATCATCCTGTTCGGGCGCGAATTCTGGGCGCGTGTGGTCAATTTCGAAGCGCTTGCCGACGAGGGCACGATCGCGCACCGCGACCTCAAGCTATTTCATATCGTCGAGACCGCTGCCGAGGCGTGGGCGATCGTCGTGGCGCACTACGGACTGTAAAGGCCCTCGCGCCTCGGCGCGAGGGCAGTGCCTTACGGCGTCGTCACGGGCTTTTTCGTGTCGGCAGGCGCGGCAGCAGCAGCGTCGGCAGCAGGTGCTGCACCGGGAGCAGCTGCGGCGGCAGGCGCGGCGGCAGCTTCGGCCGGAACCGGCGGCAGCGGCAGCGGATGGTCGCTCTGCGTGTTGAGATAGGCGATCACCTGCGCGCGCTCCTCGGGCTTCGAAATCCCGGCAAAGCTCATCTTGTTGCCGACGATGAACGCCTTCGGATTGGTCAGCCACGCATTGATCTGCGTGAAATCCCACGTCTTGTCGTGCGTCGCTGCCATCGCGTCCGAATAGCCGAACCCCGGCATGTGCGCGTGCGGGCCGCCGATGACGCCCCACAGGTTGGGGCCGATGCCGGCTGCACCGCCCTTGGCCGCATTATGGCAGGCACCGCACTTTTTGAAGACGGCCTCGCCCTTCGCGACATCGGCCGAGGCGAGGTAGAATTCGATCGGCTTTTCAGCGACTGCGGCGGGGCCGGCAGCGGCAACTTCTTCGACGCCCTGTACGACATAACCGGGCTTGGCCGGGAAGACCGGCGCAAAGATCTTGCCGGTAACGATCACGAGGCCGAGCACGGCGACGGCCGCCGCCAGCACCCAACCCGCAATCTTGTTCCACTCGAAACTGTCCACCAACGCCTCCGGTCGCGTAGCTATTCTGAAATCGCGCGGACCATAGGTGCGGGGGTGCACAGGGGCAAGCAATTGATCGTCGCAGTGCAGCATGGCGCTTGACCGTGGCGCGCGCCGCCGCCTAACCCGCCTGCATGGATGATTACGCTCCGCCTGCCCGTGCGCTCGTCGACACGATGACTGCCGCCGCCGCTGCCGAACCGGGGCGTGCCGTGGCGTTTCAGGGTGCACCGGGGGCCTATTCGCATCAGGCGGTGCGCGAGGCGTTTCCCGATGCGCTGCCGCTGCCGTGCTTTTCATTCGAGGCGGCGATCGAGGCGGTGCAGAACGGCCGCGCCGATTGCGCGATGATCCCGATCGAGAACTCGCTCCACGGGCGCGTTGCCGACATCCACTTCCTGCTGCCCGAATCGGGGCTGTCGATCACCGGCGAGCATTTCGTCCGGGTGCGCCACTGCCTGCTCGGGTTGCCCGGGGTGGCACGCGCCGCGATCGGACATGCGATCAGCCATCCGCAGGCGCTGGGGCAGGTGCGCAAGCGCCTTGCCGACTGGGGGATCACGCCGCGCGCCTATCCCGATACCGCCGCCGCCGCGGCATTGGTGGCCGCGACCCGCGACCCGGCGCTCGCGGCGGTCGGATCGCGGCTGGCCGGCGAGCTTTACGGCCTCGACGTGATCGCCGAGGGCATCGAGGATGCCGATCATAATACCACGCGGTTTGTCGTGCTGGCGCGCCATCCGGCGGTTCCCGAAGCCGGACAGCCGGTGATGACGTCGCTGCTGTTCGAAGTGCGCAACATTCCTGCCGCGCTGTTCAAGGCGCTGGGCGGGTTTGCCACCAACGGCGTCAACATCACCAAGCTTGAAAGCTATTTGCGCGACGGCAGCTTTTCGGCGGCGGAATTCTATGCCGATTTCGAAGGCGCACCGACCGACGCATGGGTCGCTCTGGCGCTCGACGAGCTGCGCTTCCACACTAAATGGGTGCGACTGCTTGGCACCTATTTGCAGGCGCGCCGCCGCTAAGGTTCCTGAACACCGCGCCGTTCTGTGAGGGGGCGGGCACATCCCGTCGCCGGGGAGACGGGCATGTCGGCGAGTTTTCGACCGCCAAGCGTGGTCGACAAGACGATCGGCTGGCAGCAGATATTCGGCTTTGCGCAGCGTGACGCCGCGTTCTGGGGCCGCGTGCGCGCCGCGCAGATGGCGCTGCAAAGCCGCTATGTGCCGTTCAACATCGGCTTGCTCGCGCTGAATGCCGTGGCGCTGGCGGCGGTGCTTTGCGATGGCGCGCGGTCGCTGGCGCTGACGGGCGGCGGCGCGGTCGCGCTGGTCGTCGTGATGGCGATGCGCTGGCGGTTCCGCCGCCGCAACCACCGCGAGGCCGAAGTCGGACAGCGGGCGTTCTGGCTGGCGACGGTCGAGATCATCGCGTTCGGCATCGGCGGCTCGGCGCTGCTGGCGCTGGCGATGGCGCGTGTCGATGCCGGCGGTCAGGCGGTGCTGGTGATGTTCGCGATGGTCGCGATGGTCGCGAGCGCGTTTGCCACCGCCGTGATGCCGGCCGCCGGGATCGCGCTGGTGACGATCATCGCAGCGACCACGGTGGTTGCGCTTCCCGCCGGGACACCGGTGCTGCACGGTCTGCTGCCGCTGGCGCTTGCCACGCTGGTGGCGCTGATGGCGCGCAGCATCATTGCGCGCACGGCTGCAATGATGGACCGGATGCGGACCGAAAGCGAAAACGCCGAACAGTCCGACGTGATCGGGCTGCTGCTCGGCGAGTTCGAGACCAACGGCAGCGACTGGCTGTTCGAAATCGATGCGCACGGGCTGCTGATGCGCGTCTCGCCGCGGTTGGCCGAAGTCGCGGGGCGGTCGCGCGAGCGGCTGATCGGTACACCGCTGATCGCGATGCTCGGCGACGCGCGGCTGGGGGCGGTGTCGGTCGGCGCGGTCGCCGAATTGACCCGGCAATTTGCGGCGCGGCGACCGATCCGCGACTGTATCGTGCCGGTGGCCGGTGCGGGCGAAACGCGCTGGTGGCAATTGTCGGCGACGCCCAAGCTCGACGCGACGGGCCATTTCACCGGCTATCGCGGCGTCGGTGCCGACGTCACCGAAGTTCGCGCGGCGCAGGACCAAATCAGCCGGCTGGCGCGCTATGACCCGCTGACCGGGCTCGCCAACCGCGGCTTCCTGCGCGACACGATCACGGCGGCGTTGCGCGCGGCGCAGGCGGCGGGCGATGCGTGCGCGCTGCTGTTCATCGATCTCGACCGGTTCAAGCTGGTCAACGATTCGATGGGGCACCACGCCGGTGACGCCTTGCTGTGCGAAGTCGCGTCGCGGCTGCGCGGCGCGCTGGGCGAACAGGCCGATATCGGACGGCTTGGCGGTGACGAGTTCGCGGTGCTGTTGAGCCATAGCTCGACCGAGGCCGCCGAAGCCGCATCGCGCGCAATCGTCGCTGCGCTGGCGCTGCCGTTCGAACTCGATGGGCATCTGGTTTCGATCGGCGCCAGCGTCGGCTTTGCAATCGGCCCGGCCGACGGCGCGAGCGTCGACCTGTTGCTGCGCAGCGCCGACCTTGCGCTGTACGAAGTCAAAGGCACCGGGCGCGGCCATGCCTGCCGCTTCGTGCCCGCGATTCAGGAAAAGGCCGACGAGCGCCGCGCGCTCGAATTCGACCTGCGCGGCGCGCTCGAACGCGGTGAACTGGCGCTGGCGTTCCAGCCCGTTGTCGAGGCATCGGACGAGCGCATCGTCGGCTTCGAGGCGCTGCTACGCTGGCACCACCCGACGCTGGGCACGATTGCGCCGTTGAAGTTCATCCCGATCGCCGAGGAAACGCGGCTGATCGTGCCGATCGGCGCGTGGGTGATCGAGGAGGCATGCCGCTGGGCGGCGCGCTGGCCGGCGGCGATCCGCATCGCGGTCAACCTGTCGCCGGCGCAGTTCGACGACCGCAATCTGGCGCAGATCGTCCGCAACGCGCTCGCCGACAACCGCATCGGGCCCGAACGCCTCGAGCTCGAGATTACCGAAAGCCTGTTCCTCCACGAACAGCCATCGACAACGGCGATGCTTGCCGAATTGAAGGCGATCGGGGTGCGTTTCGCGCTCGACGATTTCGGCACCGGCTATTCATCGCTCGGCTATCTGCACAAGGCCGAATTCAGCCGGATCAAAATCGATCGCAGCTTTGTCCAGCGGGCAACCACATCGGGCAACGAATCGGTGGCGATCATCCGCGCCATCGTCGCGCTGGCAGCCAACCTCGGCATGATGACCACCGCCGAGGGGACCGAGACGCGCGCCGAGTTCGAGGCGATCCGCGCGCTCGGCTGCAATCAGGTGCAGGGCTATCTGTTCGGCCGACCGATGTCGCCCGAAGCCGCGACCGAACTGGCG
The DNA here is from genome assembly GCA_038225475.1 of Sphingomonadales bacterium. Taxonomy (GTDB): domain Bacteria; phylum Pseudomonadota; class Alphaproteobacteria; order Sphingomonadales; family Sphingomonadaceae; genus Polymorphobacter_B. The sequence continues at coordinate 151,287 of JBBRRA010000001.1, read as the reverse complement.
TTGCAGACCCGCTCGCCGCGGCTGGCGCTGGTGGGTTAGCGGACCCATTCCTGCAGCAGCGTGTGCGCGATCGCGAGCGGCGGCGGCGCGAGCCAGTCGCCGGTGCCGTTCAGCGCCGCGCGGACCTCGTCCTGGGTGACCCAGCGTGCCGCCTCGAGCTCGTCGCCGTCGAGCGCCAGCTCGAACCCGGTGGCTTCGGCAAACGCGCCGATCATCAGGCTTGATGGGAACGGCCACGGCTGGCTGGCGATGTAGCGGACGGCGCGGGTGCCGATGCCGGCCTCCTCGAACAATTCGCGCGCGACCGCCTCCTCGATGGTCTCGCCGGGCTCGACAAACCCCGCGAGCGCCGAAAAGAACCCCGCCGGGAAGCGCGGCTGGCGACCGACGAGCGCATGGTCGTCCTTGATCGCCAGCATGATGACGACCGGGTCGGTGCGCGGAAAATGTTCGGCGTGGCAGGCATCGCAGCGGCGCGCGTGGCCGCCCTTGTCGATCCGCGTCGGCGCGCCGCAATTGGCGCAAAACCGGTGCCGCGCATGCCAATCGAGCAGCGCCCGGCCGTGCGCGATGATCGCCGCGCGGCCGTCGCCAAGCTGCATCGCCGCAGCGCGCGCATCGGTCGCGGTGCCGTCGACTTCGCCTGCGGGGCCGCTGGCGGCAAAGCGCGGCGCGTCGTCGCCGTCGAGCCCAAGGAACACCGACAGCGCGTCGTCGGGCAGGTCGCTGCGGTATAGCCAGTTGAGGTCGAGCGTTGCGCCGTCACCCGCCATCACCGGCTTGAGTTCGTCGAACAGCAGCCAGCGCGCGCGGGGGTCGCTGCGCGCCGCGATCAGCGCGGCGGTGTCGTTGCGCAGCACATCGGCACGGTCGAGCGGTGACCCGCTGAAACCCACTGTCGGGACGCGCCAGCCGTGAAAAGGATCGATGCTGCTCATGGGGTTCCCGTTATGTCGCTGCTGCCGCCATGACAATGAAACTGCGCCACGGCAAGCGCCGCCTTGGCATACAGCGTCGGCAGGCCGGCCGCCTTCACATCGCGCACGGCGACCCATTCACCCATGAGCGCGGGCCGCGCCTCGAGGCGCAACGCAAATACGCGCAGGCGCAGGTCGAAATGCGTAAACACATGCCGCACGATGCCGACGTGCTGCCAGTCGCCCGCGCTGGGCGGCGCATCGGTACCGTCCCACGCATCGCCGGGCAGCGCGAGCATGCCGCCGAGCAGCCCGCTTGGCGGGCGGCGGACCAGCAGCACCGCGCCCGCCACCTCGAGCCAATAGGCGGTGCCGTGCCGGACGGGCTTGGCCGCGCGGCGCGGCTTGACCGGAAAGCGCGCCGGGTCCGCGGTCGCACGACCCTGGCACGCGCGCGCCAGCGGGCAGCGCGCGCAATCGGGCGCACGCGGCGTACAGACGGTGGCGCCAAGGTCCATCATCGCCTGTGCATGGTCACCGGCGCGCGTCGCGGGCGTGATCGCCCCGGCGGCGGCGTACAGCGTCGGTTTCGCGCCCGGCAGCGGCGCATCGACTGCGAACAACCGCGCCACCACGCGCTCGACATTGCCGTCGACAACCACGGCGCGGGCACCGAAAGCGATCGCCGCGACGGCAGCGGCGGTATAGGCACCGATGCCGGGCAGGCGGCGCAACTCGGGCTCGGTATCGGGAAAGCCGCCCTGCGCCGCGACGATGCGCGCGCAGGCGATCAAATTGCGCGCGCGGGCATAATAGCCGAGCCCCGCCCATTCGCGCAGCACATCGGCGTCGTCGGCCGCCGCAAGGGCTGCAACCGTCGGCCACAGCGCGACAAACCGCTCGAAATAGCGTGCCACGACCAGCGTGCCGGTTTGCTGCAGCATGATCTCCGACAGCCAGACCCGGTAGGGATCGGGTGGCGGCGTGCCCGGCGGGCTGCGCCACGGCAGCGCGCGCGCATGCATGTCGTACCATGCGAGCAAGGCTGGCGAAATCGCATCGACGTCCATGCCCGCGCTATGGCATGATCGCGGCATGGCCGAAACCGAATCTCCCCAGCGCCTTCGCCGCGGCACCCGTCGGCTTGGCGAACTGACACCGGCGATCGGCGGCGCGGCGTTCCGGCGCTTTGGGTTCATGCAAAGCGCCATCGTCGCGCGCTGGGCCGAGATCGTCGGCGTCGACTATGCACGGCATTCGTTGCCCGAGGCGTTGAGCTTTCCGGTCGGCAAGCGCAGCGGCGGCACGTTGAAGGTCTGCGTGACCGGCAGTTTTGCGCCGATGCTCAAACATGTCGAGCCGCAGGTGATTGCGCGGTGCAACACCTTCTTCGGCTATGCCGCCGTCGCCCGCCTCGCGCTGCGCCATGGCGACCTGCCGGTTGCTGCCCGCCGCGCGGTGAAGCTGCCCGAGCAGCCGCTGTCGGCAGAAACGCAATCGACGCTGCGCGACATTGCCGACCCCGGATTGCGCGATGCGCTGCAGTCGTTGGCGCAGGCGATGTCGTCGACACAGGGTCTACCGGTCATTCGCTGAACTAAAGGACGCCGATGTTTCGTTCGTTGTTGCTTGCCGTAGCACTTATCGTCGCCGTTCCCGCCGTGGCTGCTTCAAAGGCAAAACCGCCCGTCCATGCCGATTGGCTGCATAGTTTTGCCGCAACGCCGCCGGGCGGTTTCCGGATCGGCAACGTCAATGCGCCGGTCAAGCTGATCGAATATGCGTCGCTGACCTGCCCGCACTGCCGCCATTTCCACGAGACCGCGATGGCCGCGCTGCGCAGCAAATATATCGCCACCGGCAAAGTCAGCTATGAATACCGCAGCTTCGTGCTCAACGGCCCGGATTTCGCCGCGTCGCTGATCGCGCGGTGCGACGGAGCCGCGTCCTTTTTCGCCCGCGTCGATCTGCTGTATTCGACGCAGGAGCAATGGACCGCGCCATTTGCCGCGCTGACCCCCGACGACACCGACAAGCTGGCAGCGCTTGAGCCCGACGCGCAGATCGGCGGGATGGCAAAGCTCGGCGGTCTCGACACGTTCATGGCGGCGCACGGCATGACGCCCGCGCACGTCACGCAGTGTCTTGCCGACAAGGCCGCGCGCGACAAGCTGTCGGCGATGGCGAGCTTTGTCGGCACGCTCGGCATCCATAGTACGCCGTCGTTCCTGATCGACGGCACCGTCGCCAACGGCGCGAACACCTGGGAACAGGTCGAGCCGCTGATCGTCGCGGCATTGCGCAAGCGCCCGCCAAACGGATAGTGTGCCGATGATCTTGGCGACAAAGGGTAGATGCATGCGTTTCTTGGGACTGGCCGGACTTGCGGCGCTGCTTGTGCTGGCTGGCTGCAACAAGCCGGCGGCGACGGCTCCCGATGCGGCGAAAACCACCGCAACCACCGCCGCTGCCACGCCGACGCAGGACTGGACGCAGGTCATTGTCGCCACGCCCGAGGGCGGCTTTCGCATGGGCAACCCCGATGCGCGGGTAAAGCTGCTCGAATTTGCCTCGCTGACCTGCCCGCATTGCCGCGAATTCCACGAGCAGGGCATGCCGACGGTCACCGGCACCTATGTCAAAAGCGGCAAGCTGAGCTATGAATATCGCCCGTTCATCCTGAACGGCATCGACTTTGCGCCGTCGCTGCTGGTGCGCTGCCAACCCGCCAGCGTGGCGTTCAACCTGATCGGTGCGTTTTACGAAAACCAGCCGAGCTGGGTGCAGCCGTTCACCAAGCTGACCCCCGACGATCAGAAACGCCTGCAGGCGCTGCCCGCCGAACAGCAGATCAAGGCGCTCGCGCTGACCGGCGGTCTCGACGCGTTCGTCCGCGCGCGCGGCATTCCCCGCGCCAAGTTCGACCAGTGCCTGAGCGACAAGGCCGGCGTCGATAAATTGTCGGCAATCCGCGACGAAGCCGTCACCAAATATCAGCTGACCGGAACGCCGACCTTTGCGATCAACGGCACGACGCAGGCCGATGTTTTCAACTGGGCGAAGTTGCAGCCCAAGCTCGAAACCGCGCTGCAATAGCGTGCAGCCCGGGGGGGCCTGATGGAGTTCAAGCGGATCCGGTTGAGCGGCTTCAAATCGTTTGTCGAGCCCGCCGAACTGCGAATCGAGGCCGGGCTGACCGGCGTTGTCGGTCCCAATGGTTGCGGCAAATCGAACCTGCTCGAAGCGATCCGCTGGCTGATGGGCGAGGGGTCGGCAAAATCGTTGCGCGGCGGCGGCATGGAGGATGTGATCTTCGCGGGGACCGAGCGGCGTCCGGCGCGCGATTTCGCCGATGTCATGCTGACGCTCGACAATAGCGACCGCAGCGCGCCCGCCGGAATGAACGACGACGATACGATCGAGGTCGTCCGCCGGATCGAACGCGGTGCGGGATCGGCGTACCGGGTCAACGGCCGCGATGTCCGCCAGCGCGATGTTCAGCTGCTGTTTGCCGATGCCGCCACCGGCGCGCATTCGCCCGCGCTCGTCGGCCAGGGGCGGATCGGCGCGATCATCGCCGCCAAGCCCGCCGACCGCCGCGTTCTGCTCGAGGAGGCGGCGGGGATTTCGGGGCTTCATGTGCGGCGGCGCGAGGCCGAACTGCGGCTGCGCGCGACCGAGGCAAACCTGCTGCGGCTCGACGATGTGATGAAAGCCATGGAAGCGCAGGCCAATGCGCTGCGCCGCGCCGCCAAGTCCGCCGAACGCTACCGCGCGCTGTCCGACCGGATCCGCAGCACCGAGGCGCAGCTGTTGTTCGCGCACTGGACCGCGGCGAGTGCGGCTGCCGTTGCGGCGCGCGCGCTTGCGGCAGCGACGGATGCCGAGGTGGCCGATGCGACGCGTGCAGCGGCTCGGGTCGGCACTGCGCAGGCAGACGCGGCTGCGGCGCTGCCGGGCCTGCGCGAGGTGGAGGCGCGCGCGGCGGCGGCGCTGCAGCGGCTGCGCCAGACGCAAAACGACCTCACCGCCGAACTTGCCCAGGTCGAGCGGCGGCAGCGCGATGTGGCTCAGGGTATAGACACCGTCCGTCGCGACCGCGCGCGCGAAGCCGCGCTAAGTGACGATGCGGTTGCGGCGCTGGCGCGACTGCAGTCCGAGGCCGTCGCGCTCGATACGCAGGCGGCGGCGGCGCGTGCCGCCTTGCCCGGCGCGGCAGCGCGCGTCGCAGCTGCCGAGGCGTCGGCAGCTTCGGGTGAAGCGGCGCTGTCGGGCGCGATCGAGGCGCAGGCGCGCGCGGCGGCGCAAATGCGCGCCGCGACGGTGGCGATCGAGACCGCCGAAGCGCGGGCGTCGCGCGCGCGTGCCGAAGCGGCCCGGCTGACGCGCGAGCGCGACAGCCTCGGCGATCCCGCAATTCTGCACGCGCAGGCCGATGCGGCAACGTCGGCACTCGCCGCATCGACGGCCGCCGCGGTCGCCGCCAGCGCTGCGATCGCTGCGGCCGAGACCGCGCGGGCCGACGGGATGCGGGCGCGCGACGCGGCGAATACCGCCGTGCTCGAAGCGCGCGGCGGGCTCGCGGCACTGACCGCCGAACGCGACGCGCTCGCCCGGCTGCTCGCCGGCGGCGGGGCGGCGCGCGCCGGGATTATCGAGCAGATTACGGTGTCACCGGGGTTCGAGGCGGCGCTGGCGGCAGCGCTTGGCGATGACCTCAATGCCGCGATCGGCGGCACTGCCGGGCGGTTTTGGGCGGGGGCGACCGGAACCGGTGATCCACCGTTGCCGGGTGGCACGCCGCTCGCCGATCATGTCGCTGCGCCGCCCGAGCTGACCCGCCGGTTGCGGTCGATCGCGATCGTCCTCGATACCGATGCCGAAGCGCTGGCCGCGCAGCTCGGTCCCGGTCAGCGGCTGGTCACGACGACGGGCAAGCTGTACCGCTGGGATGGGTTTCGCGCCTTTGGCGGGCAGGGCGAGGCGACCGCCGAGCGGCTTCGGCAGCGCAATCGCCTAGTCGCAATCGCCACCGAACTGCAGCCCGCCGAGGCTTCGCTTGCGGCATCTACCATGCGGTTATCGGAGGGTGAAGCCGTCGTCCGCGCCGCCACCGAGGCCGACCATGCTGCCCGCGCCGACCGCGCCGCTGCCGAGCGCGCGCAGGATAGCGCGCGCCGCAACCATGCCGCAGCGGTCTCCGAACTTGCCGCGCTGACCAGTCGCGCCGATGCAATGTCCGCCGCCATCGCGCGGCTCGCCGACGATGCCGCCGCGCATGCGCGCGAAGCCGATGCGGCGCGTGCGGCGGCAGAGGCGATCACCGATCTCGCCGCGCTGACTGCGGCGGTTGCCACGGTGCGCGGCAGCGTCGAGAGCGGCCGGGAGGCGCTCGCAGTGGCGCGCGCGGCGCATGCGACACTGTCGCGCGAGCTCGATGCCGGGTCGGCGCGCGTCGCTGCCATCGCCGCCGACCGGGCCAGTTGGGCGAAGCGGCAGGCGGCGAGCGCGGCGCATGGCAACGAACTCGATGCGCGCGCCGCCGTGTTGGTGGAAGACGCGCGGACGCTTGCCGAACGGCCGCCGCGGATCGCCCTGCGGCAGGCGGAGCTGGCGACCGAAGTCCATGATGCCGACGCCGCGCGCCGGAGTGCCGCCGACACGCTCGCAGCCGCCGAGGCGGCATTGCGCGCGCTCGACGCCGACGCCCGCCGCATCGCCGACACGCTCGGTTCGGCGCGCGAGGAGCGCGCGCGCGCGGCGACGACTGCCGATCACGAAGACGCGCGGCGGCTCGAGGTGGAGGCGCGCTGCGGCGAGCGCTTCGCGATGTCGCCGCCACGTCTGCCCGCCGCGCACGGATTCGCCGACGCCGGGGACGCGCACGCGCTTGCCCACGGCTTCGAGGCGTTGACCGCCGAGCGCGACCGGTTGGGGCCGGTCAATTTGCGTGCCGATACCGAGCTTGCCGAACTCGAGGCCATCGTCACCGCTTCGACCGCCGAACGCGCCGAGCTCGATACCGCCATCGCGCGGCTGCGCGGCAGTATCGGGGCGCTCAACCGCGAGGGGCGGGTGCGCCTGCTAGCGGCATTCGAGCGGGTCGACGCGCATTTCCGCGAGCTGTTTGCGACGTTGTTCGCGGGGGGCGCGGCGCATCTCGAGCTGGTCGAATCGGACGATCCGCTGGAGGCGGGGCTCGAGATCATGGCGCAACCGCCGGGCAAGAAACTGCAGTCGCTGACGCTATTGTCCGGCGGCGAGCAAGCGTTGACGGCAGTCGCGCTGATCTCTGCGTTGTTCCTGACCAACCCGGCACCGATCTGTGTGCTCGATGAAGTCGACGCACCGCTTGATGACGCCAATGTCGAGCGGTTTTGCGACCTGCTTGACCGCATGGCGGCAACGACGCGGACCCGGTTCCTGATCGTCACGCATAACGCGGTAACGATGAGCCGGATGCACCGGCTGTTCGGCGTCACCATGGCGGAACCCGGTGTCTCGCAACTCGTGTCGGTGGACCTTGCGCGCGCCGAGCTGTTGCTCGCCGCCGAATAGTCGTCCGGCGACCGTCCGTCACGCTCGTACCGGCCTGATCGGACTTATGAAATTAAGGTTTCGTTAACACAACTGTTGTCGGTGCAGTTTACAAACCGATAGATTACAAAGTGTAACCATACCGCGTTTACATTTTGTTAATATCTTGGCACGAGCCTTGCACTTCAGTCTTCAGATGCGGTTGGCATCATGATGGAGGCTTGAATGCGCAATTTCCCGATGCTGATCGCCGCGCTCGCCATTGCCGGTTCGGCACAGGCAGCAACGACGATCAGCTCGACCAACGGCCCGGATGCCGGTCCGCTTCCCGGTCAGATCGTGACGTATAATTTCGAGAGCGGCACTCCGGCGGGTCTTAGCGGTAACTTTGCGATCGTCTCCGGATCGGTTTCCGGTGCGTATGCGGCACCGCTCGGCGATACGTCGAAGTATCTCGTCGTTCCTGACTCGGGTTCTTCGGGCACCGCGACCCTTAATCTCGGGCTCGCCTACAAGTCGCTGAGCTTTTACTGGGGCTCGATCGATGGGTACAACACCGTCGAATTCTTCGACGCAGGCGGTGTCAGCCTTGGGTCGTTCACGGGTTCAGCGGTACCTCCGGCGCCTGCCGACGGCAGCACCGGCAACGCGCTCAACAACCGCCGCGTCAATTTCGACTTTGGCGGCGCGTTGGCGACCAAAGTGACATTCACATCGTCGTCGAAGGCGTTCGAACTCGACGACATCGCCGGTTCGGCAGTGCCCGAGCCCGCGACATGGGCAATGCTCATCATGGGCATGTCGCTGGTCGGCGTGTCGGTTCGCCGCCGCCGTTACCTCGGCAGCGTTGCCGCCTGACCAAGCTGATGTGGCGGCACCGATTTTTCGGTGCCGCCATTTTCATGTCTGGAACCTTTGCGCACGGCACGATTTATGTTAACACTCCGGTAACTATTTACCGAGCACCGTAACAGGGACGTTCCATGGCAACTGTAGTACCGCACGAAGAAGCCTTGGCACACTGGCGTGAAGCGCTGGTCAGCTGGGTCAAAGGTGGCAATCCGGACCTGACCAATCGGCAAATGGCATTGCTGCTGTGTGTGTCGCTCGACCCATCGCAGCAGACCGCGAGCGGACTTGCCGCCCGGCTCGGCGTCACCAAGCCGGTGGTGTCGCGCACGCTCGACAAGCTGTGCCGCCTGAAATACGTCCGGCGCGTCAGCGGCAAGCGCGATCGGCGCTATGTCTTCGTCACCGCGACCGATACCGGGCGCGAATTTCTCGACGATTTTGCCCGCGGCATTCAATAGCCGTCTTTTTCATGCTGATGGCCGGTGGCGACCCGCGCGGTTGACACCCAATCCCCCCGACACTAGAGGGGCGGGGCTTGCGGCGGGTGACTGCCGCGGGTCGCATGGCCTGGGCAGAGGCCGTGCCGATTTCATCACCTGGAAGGGGGTCGCGTCGGTTGTCCCACGATCCTTCGAACGATGACGATCTGGCACGGCGCATTGCCAAGGCGCAGTCCGATGCTTCACCGCGCGCTTCCAAGCGCGAGGAAAACAGCGGCTATGCGATCGGCATGGAGTTCATCGGCGCAGTTCTGGCCGGCGGGCTGATCGGCTGGTTCCTCGATCGTTGGCTCGGCTCTGCGCCGTGGGCAATGATCGTGTTACTCGGCCTCGGCTTCGCTGCAGGAACGCGCAACGTCATCAAGCGGTCGGGCCAGTTCGATGGTTCGCCCCACGACAAGGACGGATCAAGGTAGTCGCATGGCCGGACCGATGGAGCAGTTCGAAATCGTCCGCAGCGTCCCGCTGTCGCTCGGCGGCTATGACGTGTCATGGACCAATTCGAGCCTGTGGATGGCGATCGCGCTGGGGTTCGTCGCGATTTTCCTGTTCGTTGGTACCGCCAAGCCGCAGTTGATCCCCGGTCGATGGCAGGCAGCGGTCGAATATCTGTATGAATTCATCGGGAAGATGCTTCAGGAAAACGCCGGGCCCGAGGGGCGGCGCTATGTGCCGCTGATTTTCTCGGTTTTCATCTTCGTGCTCGCGTGCAACCTGCTCGGCCTGATTCCGTTTGTCGGAGCCTTCACGCCGACCAGCCATATCGGTGTGACGCTGGGCCTTGCGATGATCGTCTTCATCCTCGTGCTGGTGGTCGGGTTCGCGCGCCACGGGCTGCATTTCTTTTCGCTGTTCGTGCCCAAGGATACGCCGCTCGTCCTGATGCTGATCGTCGTGCCGATCGAGGTGGTGTCGTTCCTGTCACGGCCGTTCACGCTGGCGATCCGGCTGTTCGCCAACATGACGGCGGGCCATGTGCTGCTCAAGGTGTTCGGCGGGTTCATCGTCGCGCTCGGCAGCTTCCATGCGCTGCCCTATGTGTTCGGCCTCGTGCCGTTGACGGTCAATGTCGCGCTCACGGCGCTCGAACTGCTGATCGCGGTGGTGCAGGCCTATGTTTTCGCGCTGCTGGCGTCGATTTACCTCAACGACGCCATCAATCTTCACTAACTCGTTCGTTCTTCACGGAAAGGCAATCTCATGGATCTCGCTTCTGCAAAGGTTATCGGCGCTGGTATCGCCGCGATGGGCGCCGGCTTTGCCGCCATCGGCGTCGGCCTCATCTTCGGGATGTTCCTGCAGGGCGCGCTGCGTAATCCGGGCGCTGCCGACAAGCTTGCCGGCCGGTTGATCTTCGGCTTCGCCGTGACCGAAGCGCTCGGGCTGATCGCAGCCGTCGTCGCGCTGGCACTGGCGTTCAGCTGAACCGCACGATCAGCCATAAGGTCTTGGCCTGATGCCTCAATTCGACCCGCATAATTTTGCGCCGCAGCTGGCTTGGTTGGCGATCATTTTCGCCATCCTGTACTTCGGCGTCGTCCGGCTGACCTTGCCCAAAGTGGGCAAGGTCGTCGATGGCCGGACCGCGCGGGTCGACGGCGACATTGCAGCGGCGGCGGCCGCCAAGGCTCAGTCCGATTCGATGACTGCCGCCTATGAGCGGGACATCGCTGCAGCGCGTGCGCAGGCGCAGGCAGCAATCGCCTCGTCGCACGATGCCAGCACCAGCGAAATCGAGGGGCGGCTTGCAGCACTCGATGCCGAACTGACCGCACAGCTGCAGTCGGCAGAGGCGGCGATCGCTGCGCGGCGCGACTCCGCGCTGGCCGAAGTCGACACGCTCGCCAAGACGCTCGGCGATGATATTGTGGCACGGCTGCTCGGCACGCCGGCACCCGCAGGAGCGGCATGATGGCGAGCGAAGCGCAAACCATCGCTGCGGCCCCCGACGCCTATCATGCCGAAGCGCAACTGCTCGGCATGGGGGCCGAGACCTGGGTTTATATTTCGGTCGCGATCTTTCTGCTGCTGGCGGTATTCGTCGGCAAGCTGCCGCACCGGATCGGCGCTGGGCTCGATGCCTATATCTCGGGCGTCAAGCGTCAGTTGACCGAGGCCGCCGCGATCCGCGCCGAGGCCGAAGCGCTGCTCGCCGAAACGCAGCGCAAGGCTGCGGCTGCCGCGACCGATGCGGCCGCCATCCTCGACCGCGCACGTTCGGAGGCCGAGCAGCTTGTCGCGCATGCCAAGGCCGGGATGGTTGCAACTATCGACCGCCGCAGGGCGCTCGCCGAAACCCGCATCGATGTTGCGGGGCGCGGTGCCGAAGCTGAAATTCGCAGTCATGCCGTGACGTTGGCGGTCGATGCGGCGCGTGCCGAACTCGTCCGCCGCGCGCCCGACGAAGCGACGCGGCTGACCGGCGCGTCGATCAGCGAACTCGAGCGCCGGCTGCACTAACTGCCTGCGGCGCCCTAACGGCGCACCATCGCCATCATCGCCGGGTTGCCGTAGCGCAACCCTGCCGTCCCGCCGACCGGCGCTGCGGCATCGAGGCGGCTGAGGTCATCCGCCGTCAGGACCACCGCTGCTGCCGCCATGCTATCGGCAAGCGTCGTCAGCCGTTTGCAGCCCGGGATCGGCACAATCTCGTCGCCCTGTGCCAGCAGCCACGCCAGCGCAACTTGCGCCGCGCTGATGTGATGGCTCGCCGCGATTGCCTTGACCACATCGACCAGCGCCATGTTCGCATCGAAATTGGCGCCCTGGTAGCGCGGGTCGCGCTTGCGGTAGTCGCCGTCGGGATAGTCTTCGGCGCGGCTGACACTGCCGGTCAAAAACCCGCGACCCAGCGGCGAATAGGGGACGAAGCCGATCCCGAGTTCGCGGCATAGCGGCAGGATGTCGGCCTCGACTTCGCGCTCCCACAGCGAATATTCGGATTGCAGCGCCGCAATCGGATGCTCGGCCGCGGCGCGCCGCAAGGTTGCCGGACCGGCTTCGCTAAGGCCGAGGTGGCGGATTTTGCCGGCCTTCACCAGATCGGCCATTGCGCCGACGGTGTCTTCGATCGGCACCGCCGGGTCGACGCGGTGCTGGTAGAACAGGTCGATCGTGTCGATGCCGAGGCGTTGCAGGCTGGCATCGCAGACGGCGCGGACATTCGCCGGGCTGCTATCGGTGCCGCCTTCGCCGCTCAGTCGAAACCCGAATTTGGTTGCGATCACCAAGCCGTCGCGCTTGCCTTTGATTGCGCGGCCGACCAGTTCTTCGTTGCGATAGGGTCCATAAACTTCGGCAGTGTCGAACAGCGTGACGCCAAGTTCGATCGCGCGGTGGATGGTGGCGACCGCCTCGTCGATATCGACCGCGCCGTACATCGCCGCCATGCCGCGAACGCCGGCCATGCCCATGCAGCCCAGCCCAAGCGCCGAAACCTGCAGCCCGTCGCCCAGTTTACGAGTCTTCATCGCCAAATCCTTGTCGTTATCCGGTGTCGAACGCTAGAATGGCGCAAACTGGAGCATAGCCGAAGCCATGACGCGAAAATATTTCGGCACTGACGGCATTCGCGGGCTCACCAACCAGCCGCCGATGACCGCTGCGGTCGCCATGCGTGTCGGCATGGCGGCAGGCGCAAAATTCCTGCGCGGCAATCACAAGCACCGTGTCTTGATCGGCAAGGACACGCGGCTGTCGGGCTATATGATCGAATCGGCGCTGACGGCGGGGTTTACGTCGGTTGGGATGGACGTGGTCCAGGTCGGGCCGATGCCGACGCCGGCGGTCGCAATGCTGACCAAATCGATGCGCGCCGATCTGGGAGTCATGGTCTCGGCGAGCCACAACCCCTATTATGACAATGGTATCAAACTATTCGGGCCCGATGGGTATAAACTGTCGGATGCGCTCGAAACCGAAATCGAGGCGCTGCTCGAAGTCGAACCGGTGCTGGTCAAGCCCGACGCGATCGGCCGGGCACGGCGGATCGATGACGCGCAGGGCAGGTATATCCATTTCGCCAAATCGACGTTTCCCGACAATCTGCGGCTCGACGGACTGAAGGTCGTGATCGATTGCGCCAATGGTGCCGCATATAAAGTCGCGCCGATGGCGCTGTGGGAACTGGGGGCCGACGTCATCCCGATCGGCGTCACGCCCGACGGCTTCAATATCAACGACCGCATCGGCTCGACGCACCCCGCGATCCTGCAGGAAACCGTGGTGGCCAGCGGTGCGGCGATCGGCATCGCGCTCGACGGCGACGCCGATCGGCTGATCGTCTGCGACGAGAACGGCCGCGTCATCGACGGCGATCAGCTGATGGCGCTGATCGCAGGGCGGGCGCTCGCTTCGGGCAAGCTGAAGGGCGGCGCGCTGGTGGCGACGGTGATGTCGAACCTTGGGCTCGAACGCTATCTCGAACGCATCGGCATCGGGCTGAAGCGCAGCGCGGTGGGGGATCGCTATGTCCTTGAACTGATGCGTAGCGCCGGGTGCAATATCGGCGGTGAGCAATCGGGTCACATCATCATGTCGGACTATGCGACCACCGGCGACGGGCTGATGGCGGCGCTGCAGGTGCTCGCCGCGCTGGTCGCGAGCGGCAAGCCGGCATCCGAACTGCTCCACCTGTTCGATCCGCTGCCGCAGCTGCTCAAGAATGTGCGCTTTGCCGGCGGCGCACCGCTCGAGACGCTCGGCGTCCAGCAGCGCATCGCCGAGGGCGAGGCCCGGCTGAACGGCACCGGACGGCTGCTGATCCGCAAGTCAGGGACTGAGCCGTTGATCCGCGTCATGGCGGAGGGCGAGGATCTGGCGCTGGTGACCGAAGTCGTCGACAGCATCTGCGCCGCGGTGGCAGCGGCCGGATGATCGCTCGCATTTTGATTGTCGCCGGTTCCGATTCGGGCGGCGGCGCGGGCATTCAGGCAGACATCAAGACCGTGACGATGCTCGGCGGCTATGCCGCAACCGCGCTGACGGCGATTACCGTGCAGAATACGCGTGGCGTGAGCGGCGTCGAACTGCTCGCGCCCGAGCTCGTTGCGGCCCAAATGCGCGCGGTGCTCGATGATATCGGCGCCGATGTCGTCAAGCTGGGGATGCTCGGCAGTGCCGCGATCATTGCCGCCGTCGCCGACGTGCTGCAGCAGGCGCGGCTGCCGGTGGTGCTCGATCCGGTGATGATCGCCAAAGGCGGCGCGTCGCTGCTCGAAGACGACGCGGTCGAGGCGATGCTGCGGCGGCTGGTGCCGTTGGCGGCGGTGGTTACGCCGAACACGCCCGAACTCGCGGCGCTGGCACAGACCGAGATCGAGGACGAGGCGGACGTCGTGCTGGCGGCGCAGGAGCTGCTTGGGCTTGGCGCGGGCGCAGTGCTGGCGAAGGGCGCGCATTTGCCCGGCGCGGAGATTGCCGACTGGCTGGTCACCCCGAGCGTGCAGCAGCGCTTCGTGTCGCCGCGGATCGATACCCGCCACACGCACGGTACGGGCTGCACGCTGGCGTCAGCACTGGCCACCGGGTTGGCGCAGGGGCTGACCCTGACCGAGGCGACGACGCGGGCGCGGGCATTTGTCCATGATGCCATCCGCGCCGCGCCGGGGCTGGGGGCGGGGCACGGACCGCTGGGGTTCAACCATGCCCTGCTATAGCCGCGAGGCGGCGTTTCCGGGGCGCGTGGCCGGCGTCGATGAAGCCGGGCGCGGGCCGTGGGCGGGGCCGGTCGTGGCGGCGGCCGTGGTGCTCGATGCGGATTGCATCCCCGACGGCCTCAACGATTCGAAGCAGTTGACCCCCGAGCGCCGCGACGCGCTGTGGGCCGCGCTGATCGACTGCGCCGAAATCGGCGTGGGAATTGCCAGCGTCGACGAGATCGATGCGCTGAATATTCATTGGGCGACGATGCTCGCGATGGAGCGCGCGGTCGCCGCGCTGCCGAGGGACTGCGCGCATGTGCTGGTCGACGGCAATCGGTTGCCGCGCTGGCAGCGATCGGCGCAGGCGATCGTGGCGGGCGACGCGCTGTGCGTCTCGATCGCCGCCGCCAGCGTCATCGCCAAAGTGACCCGCGACCGCATGATGATCGCGCTGGCGGGCACGCACGACGGTTATGGCTGGCACACCAACAAGGGCTACGGCACCCCATGCCACGCGCGCGGGCTGGCACAGTTCGGCGTGACGCTGCACCACCGCCGCAGCTTTGCGCCGGTCGCCGCGCGGCTGGCGCTGGGCGCGTGAGTCTTTTCGGCCACAGTTGACACGCACGACTCGGCGGACTCAGGGTGCGCACCGGGCAGGCAACCGGGGCGTCGTTACGTGCAAATCGATCACATCATTACCGGCGACTGTATCGCCGCGATGGCGGCGATGCCCGAAAAGTCGGTCGACCTGATCTTTGCAGATCCGCCTTACAATCTGCAACTGGCGCAGCAGCTATACCGTCCGGAAGGCGGGCGCGTCGATGCGGTCGACGACGCATGGGACAAGTTCGACAGTTTCGCCGACTATGATGCGTTCACGCGGGCGTGGCTGGCAGCGGCACGCCGCGTGCTCAAGGACGACGGCACGATCTGGACAATCGGCAGTTATCACAACATCTTCCGCGTCGGCGCGACGTTGCAGGACATGGGGTTCTGGGTGCTGAACGACATCGTCTGGCGCAAGGCCAATCCGATGCCGAACTTCAAGGGCACGCGCTTTACCAATGCGCACGAGACGCTGATCTGGTGCGCCAAGTCCGAGGATGCGCGCTACCGGTTCAACTATCAGGCGATGAAGGCGTTGAACGAAGACCTGCAGATGCGGTCGGACTGGGTGCTGCCGATCTGTACCGGCAACGAGCGGATCAAGATCGACAACGTCAAGGCGCATCCGACGCAAAAGCCCGAGGCGCTTCTGTATCGGGTCCTGCTGGCCTGCAGCGAACCCGGTGACATCGTGCTCGACCCGTTTTTCGGGACCGGGACGACGGGCGCGGTGGCGAAGCTGCTCGGGCGGCATTGGATTGGGATCGAGCGTGAACCGAAATATGTTGGCGTCGCCGAGGCGCGGATTGCCGGGCTGTTGCCGCTGTCGGGCGGCGACATGGCGGTAACGGTCAGCAAGCGCGCGCAGCCGCGGGTGGCATTCGGGGCGCTGGTCGAAACCGGGCTGATCCGCGCCGGCTCCGAACTGGTCTGCGCGCAGCGCCGCCACCGCGCCCGCGTTCGCGCCGACGGCTCGGTGAGCATGGCCGCGCTGTCGGGGTCGATCCATCAGATCGGCGCGGCGGCGCAGGGGGCGCCGAGCTGCAACGGCTGGAGCTTTTGGCACCTCGAGGAAGCAGGCGCGCTGGTTTCGATCGACACCAAGCGGCAGGCATATCGCGACGCAAGCGGCAGCGCGTGAAGGCCTATCTCCAGCCGTGTGCTTTCGGGGACGGCAGCGCGCTGGCGGGCGGGATGGTGCGTTTCGATGCGGTCGAACTGATCGTCCGCGACGGACCGAAGATCATGCGCCGCGAGCGCTATCCGCTCGACCGCGTCACCGGATCGGTCGATGTCACCTTGCGGCGGCAGGCCGAACGGGTCGCCGCGCGGCTGGTCGCGCCACGGCCGCCGATCGCCGGGCTGACGTTCGACCGGACTTTGGTGATGGGCATTCTGAACATCACTCCCGACAGTTTCAGCGACGGCGGCCAGCACCGCGATCCAGCGGCGGCGGCGGCCGCGGCGCGCGCCATGCGCGACGCCGGAGCCGCGATCATCGACATCGGCGGCGAATCGACCCGTCCTGGCGCGGCCGACGTGCCGCTCGACGAGGAATTGCGCCGGATTGCGCCGGTGGCAGCGGCTCTGGGCGGCGTGCCGTGGTCGATCGACACCCGCAAAGCCGCAGTGATGGCACACGCGCTCGACCACGGCGCGGTGCTGGTCAACGATGTCTCGGCTCTGACGCACGACGTCGCCGCGCTGGCGCTGCTGGCGGCGCGCAGCTGCCCGGTGGTGCTGATGCACGCGCAAGGCACGCCGCAGTCGATGCAGGACGCGCCCGAATATGATGACGTGCTGCTCGACGTTTACGACTGGCTGGAGGCGCGCATCGATGCATGCACGGCCGCAGGCATCGATCGCAATCGGATCATCGTCGATCCGGGCATCGGGTTCGGCAAGACGCTGGCGCACAATCTCGCGCTGCTGCGGGGGCTTGGGCTGTTCCACGGGCTTGGCTGTCCAATCCTGCTCGGAGTCAGTCGCAAGCAGATGATCGGCCGATTGAGCGGCGCCGAAGTGGGCGACCGGCTGCCGGGCAGCCTCGCGCTGGCGCTGCACGGGTTGGCACGGGGTGTCCAGATCGTCCGTGTCCACGATGTTGCCGCCACCGTGCAGGCGGTTCGCGTGTGGGAGGCAATAGCCAGCGTCACCTAGCCACGCTGGCGTGGCCTGCCGCTGCACCCTATCTCGGCAGCTATGGCAGTTGATGACAACACATTCGGCGGCCGCCTGGCACGCTACGCAAAGGTTGGCAGCACGGGAATCGGGCTGGCGGCGCAGCTTGGCGCGGCGCGCGTGTTCGGCGGCGGCATCGATAGCCAGACCGCAGCAGTCCAGATGCGGCAGGCGCTCGGCGGGCTGAAGGGCCCGGTGATGAAGCTGGCGCAGATCCTGTCGACGATCCCCGACGCGGTGCCCAAGGAGTTTGCCGCCGAGCTTTCGCAGTTGCAGTCGAACGCCCCGGCAATGGGCTGGCCGTTCGTCCGCCGGCGGATGAAGTCCGAGCTCGGCCCCGATTGGGAGGCGAAATACGCCAGCTTCGAACACGAAGCGGTCGCAGCGGCATCGCTCGGCCAGGTGCACCGCGCCACCGCGCTCGACGGGCGGCGCCTGGCGGCGAAGCTGCAATATCCCGACATGGCAAGCGCAGTCGAGGCCGACCTTGGTCAGCTCGACTTGATGTTCAAGGTTTATCGGACGTTCGATCGCTCGATCGACCCCGGCGAAATTCGGGACGAACTCGCCGATCGGCTGCGCGAGGAACTCGATTATGCGCGCGAGGCCAAGCACGTCGCGCTGTACCGCATCCTGCTCGACGGTCAGCCGAACGTGCATCTGCCCGAGGTGCTGCCCGAACTTTCGACGGGCCGCCTGCTGACGATGAGCTGGCTCGATGGCCGCCCGTTGCTCGATCACAAGGGCGCATCGCTCGAGGTGCGCAACACGATTGCCGAAAACCTGTTTCGCGCCTGGTATGTGCCGCTGCATAAATGGGGCGTCATCCACGGCGATCCGCACCTCGGCAATTATACCGTGCGTGACGATCTCGGGATCAACCTGCTCGATTTTGGCTGTGTGCGCGTGTTTCCGCCGCGCTTCATCGGCGGTGTCGTCGATCTGTACCGCGCGATCGAAAGCGGCGACGAGGCGCTGGCGGTCGATGCGTTCGAGCGTTGGGGCTTCAAGAACCTCAGCCGCGAGATTATCGAGACGCTGCTGATCTGGGCGACGTTCCTGTATGGCCCGTTGCTCGATGATCGGGTCCGCTTGATCGACGCTACCGGCAAGCCAGCCGAATATGGCCGCGAGACGGCGCAGAAGGTCCATTCGCGGCTGAAGGAGCTGGGCACCGTTACCGTGCCGAAGGAATTTGTGTTCATGGACCGCGCCGCAATCGGTCTGGGTGGGGTGTTTATCCACCTGCAGGCCGAACTCAATTGGTCGCGGCTGTTCCACGAAATGATCGAGGGCTTCGATGAGGCGGCGATGACGGCACGGCAGTCGACGGCACTCGCGCAGGTTGGGCTGACGTAATTATCCAATCTGGAACAGCGTGAAAGCGGCCAGCGTAACGCCCCCTCGTAACGATAGCGGAACGAGCGCGTTGGGCAGAAATTTTGTCACTTTCACGGCCCTTGAGCGTTGGTCGTTGGTTGCGCCGGGCTTGTGGCATTGGGCTGCTTTGCTATGAAGGCGCGGCGTAGTCTCCACAGGAAAGCCCATGGCCAACGATATTCATAACGGCGACCCGCTCATGCCCGATCACAAGCGCTTTTATTCGAGCTTCATCGGAACGATGAAATGGTCCGTGGTGGCGATTGCTGCGCTGCTGATTGCGCTGGCTATTTTCCTCGTACGCTGATTCAGGTTTTTGGGGGGATGAGATGATGCGGATCGCGGTACTTCGCGAGACGGCCGAGGCGGAACGCCGCGTCGCGGCAACGCCGGAGACGGTAAAAAAGCTGATTGCGCTCGGCGCGACAGTCGCGGTCGAGGCGGGAGCCGGGGCCGGGGCGAATGTCGCCGATGCCCAGTTCAGCGATGCGGGCGCAACCGTTGGTGACCGCGCCTCGACCGTCACCGGGGCCGACCTCGTGATCGGCGTGCAGGGGCCGGATGCAGGAACGCTTGGCGGAGTTGCGCCGCATGCGACGCTCGCGGCGATCCTGTCGCCCTATGCCGACCGAGCGCGGACCGAGGCCTATGCCGCCGCCGGGCTGACGGCGCTGGCGATGGAGTTCATGCCGCGCATCACCCGCGCCCAGTCGATGGACGTACTGTCATCGCAGTCGAACCTGAGCGGCTATAAGTCGGTGATCGACGCCGCCGAAAGCTATGGCCGCGCCTTTCCGATGATGATGACCGCCGCTGGCACGATCAGCGCGGCGCGCGTTTTCGTAATGGGTGTCGGCGTCGCCGGGCTGCAGGCAATCGCGACCGCGCGGCGGCTGGGCGCGTTGGTCAGCGCGACCGACGTCCGCGCCGCAACCAAGGAGCAGATCGAAAGCCTCGGAGCAAAGGCGATCTTCGTCGAGGGCGTCGCGGGGCAGGGCGAAGGCAGCGGCGGCTATGCCACCGAAACTTCCGACGAGTATAAGGCGGCGCAGGCGGCGCTGGTGTCGGGCCACATCGCCAAGCAGGACATCGTCATCACCACCGCGCTGATCCCCGGCCGCGCCGCGCCGCGGCTGGTGACGGACGCGCAGGTCGCATCGATGAAGGCGGGATCGGTGATCGTCGACCTTGCCGTCGAAAGCGGCGGCAACGTCGAAGGCTCGGTTGCGGGCGAGATCGTCGTACGCCACGGCGTAACGATCATCGGCCACCGCAACGTGCCGAGCCGGATGGCTGCGGATGCGTCGGCGCTTTATGCGCGGAACGTCTATAATTTGATCGCCGCGTTCTGGGACAAGGATGCCCAAAAGATCGTCTGGCCACCGGAGGACGAGCTGGTCAAAGGCATCAAGCTGACTGAGGGTGGAACGGTCGTCCACCCGAACCTGCAGGGCTGAGGAACCAAGTCATGGAACATTTGATCCCGCAGCTTTCGATCTTCGTGCTCGCCTGCTTCGTCGGCTATTATGTCGTCTGGTCGGTGACGCCCGCGCTGCACACGCCACTGATGGCGGTGACCAATGCCATCTCGTCGGTCATCATCGTCGGCGCGCTAATCGCCGCCAGCGCCGCACTGGGCGGTTCGGAGACGTCGAAATGGCTTGGGCTGCTGGCCGTGGTGCTGGCGAGCGTCAACATCTTCGGCGGCTTTGCTGTGACCCAGCGGATGCTCGCCATGTACAAGAAAAAAGAACGGCCGGCGGCGAAGTAAGCGCGCGGACGCAAAGGGGCACGACATGACCGAAACCATCGCCGCCACACCCGCATGGGTTGCGCTCGCCTATCTGGTCGCGGGTGTGCTGTTCATCCTCGCGCTCCGCGGGCTGTCGTCGCCCGAGACCAGCCAGCAGGGCAACCGCTTCGGCATGATCGGCATGGTCATCGCGGTGGTGACCACGCTGATCCTGCACAATGTCGGATTGCCGCTGATCATCGGCGCTGTCGCAATCGGCGGTGGCATCGGCTTCGTCATCGCGCGGCGCATCCAGATGACCGCGATGCCGCAGCTGGTCGCGGGCTTTCACAGCCTTGTCGGCATGGCGGCGGTGCTGGTCGGAGTAGCGGCGTATCTCAATCCGCAGGCGTTCGGCATTGCCGATGCCGACGGCGTGATCTTCAGCGCGAGCCGCATTGAAATGGGCCTCGGCGTCGCGATCGGCGCGATCACTTTCTCGGGGTCGGTGATCGCCTTCCTGAAATTGAACGGCAACATGAGCGGCGCACCGATCCTGTTGCCGGGACGCCATGTCATCAACCTCGGGCTGATTGGCGGTATCCTCGGGCTGATCGGCTATTTCGTCGTCGATCAGCAGCCGGCGGTCTTCTTCGTCATCGTCGCGCTGAGCTTCGCCATCGGCTTCCTGCTGATCGTGCCGATCGGCGGCGCGGACATGCCGGTCGTGGTCAGCATGCTCAACAGCTATTCGGGCTGGGCGGCGGCGGCGATGGGCTTTACGCTGCAGAACACCGCGATGATCGTCACCGGCGCGCTGGTCGGCTCGTCGGGCGCGATCCTCAGCTACATCATGTGCAAGGCGATGAACCGCAGCTTCATCAGCGTGATCGCGGGCGGCTTCGGCGGCGACAGCGGCGGCGCGGCTGCCGGCGGTGCGGTCGAGCAGAAGCCGTTCAAGCGCGGCTCGGCGGAGGATGCGGCGTTCATCATGAAGAACGCCGAGAGCGTCATCATCATCCCCGGCTATGGCATGGCCGTCAGCCAGGCGCAGCACGCGCTCCGCGAAATGGGCGACCTGCTTAAGAAAGAGGGCGTCAGCGTCAAATACGCCATTCATCCGGTTGCGGGCCGCATGCCGGGGCACATGAACGTGCTGCTCGCGGAAGCCAATGTCCCCTATGACGAAGTGTTCGAGCTCGAGGACATCAACGGCGAGTTCGCGCAGGCCGACGTCGCGTTCGTCATCGGCGCGAACGACGTGACCAACCCACTCGCCAAAACCGACAAAACCTCGCCGATCTACGGCATGCCGGTGCTCGACGTCGAAAAGGCGAAAACCGTCTTGTTCGTCAAGCGCAGCATGGGCGGCGCGGGCTATGCCGGGGTCGACAATCCGGTCTTCTACATGGACAATACGATGATGCTGCTTGCTGACGCCAAGAAGATGGTGGAGTCGATCAACAAAAGTCTTGGGTAGGAGGGTCCAATGAAGCTGGTTCCGTATCTATTCTTCAAGGGCGATGCCGAGGCAGCGCTGAAGTTTTACGAGGCAGCCGGACTGGGAAAGATCGACAGCCTGTCGCGGTACCGCGACGCTCCGTCGTCGGATCACGCCCCGCCAGGCGATCCCGATTGGGTCATGAACGCCTCGCTTCTTGGTGATGGCTTTGAAATGATGGCGTCGGATGGCGGCCATGCCGAGCCGATGAAAGGCGTCTCGTTGTCGATCGGATTGACCGACCTTGCACGGGCGCGGGCGTTATTCGCCGCACTGAGCGACGGCGGCACCGTGACGATGCCGATGTCGCGCCAGTTCTGGGGGGCCGACTTCGGGATGTTCACCGATAAGTTCGGCGTGCAGTGGATGGTCAATTGCGATGGTCCAGGCGAGCAATAATCCGGCTGCTATCGTTGCCGCCGACGCCGCGCCGCGGACGCGCGCATCGAACTATCCGCCGCAATTCGCCAAATTGGTCGCCGGGCGCATCAAGCAACCGCTCGGCGATATTTTCGGTTTGAGCAACTTCGGCGTCAACCGCACCCGCTTTGCGCCGGGCGCGGTTTCGGCGCTGTTCCATTCGCACAGCCGGCAGGATGAGTTCATCTATATCCTGAGCGGCGAGCTGGTGCTGCGCAGCGGCGACTCCGAAACGCTGTTGACCGAGGGCATGTGCGCCGGGTTTGCGGCGGGCGGCACCGCGCATCAGGTGGTCAATCGCTCGGGGCTCGAGGCCGTCATTCTCGAAGTCGGCGACCGCAGCGTCGGTGATACGGTCAGTTATCCCGACGATGACCTGCGCGCAGTGATGGGCGATGACGGCAAATGGGTCTATACGCGTCGCGACGGTTCAGCTTGGGAGTGATGGCATGAAATCGACGGCTGCGGTGCTGGTTCTTGTCGCAATGCTCGCCGGGTGTGGCGGCAGCGGCAAGCATCCCGACCGGATCAGCGGCGCACCACCGGCGTTCTCGACGACGACGCAGTTGCTTGGTGCGAGCGGCGAACTGCGCGGCACCGCCGCGCTCACCGGCGTCGCGGCGGGGACGCGCATCGTGGTCCGCGTCGAAGGCCTCGCGCCCGGGACCTATGCCGTCCACTTGCACGCCGTCGGAAAGTGCGAAGCCCCCGACTTCAAGACGGCTGGGCCGCATTTCAACCCGACCGCGCATCAACATGGCAGTCTGAACCCTGCCGGGCCGCATCTGGGCGACCTGCCGAACATTGTGGTCGGCCCGGGCGGCACCGGAGGCATCGACGCAACGATTGCCGGGCTCGAGCTGGTAACCGGCTCGATGCCGCTGCTCGATGCCGATGGTGCCGCTGTCGTGCTCCACGCTGGCGCGGATGATTACAAGACCGACCCGAGTGGCAACAGCGGCAGCCGGATCGCGTGCGGAGCGCTCAACCACCCCTGAGGTTGCCGCCTTGGCTTGACGATGTGCGGCCACCCCCGTATCTGCGTCATTCGCGCGTGTGGCGGTCGTAGCTCAATTGGTTAGAGCGCCGGTTTGTGGTACCGGAGGTTGCGGGTTCAATCCCCGTCGTCCGCCCCATTTCTCGCTATCGGGCTTGCGCAGCGGCGGCGTTGGTTTATTGCGCTTGAGCCTTCGATAATTACGCGAGACATTCCATGCTATTCGACGCTGCCGATTTCGATGCGCATGAAGGCGCGCATTTTTTCACTGACAGCACCAGCGGGTTGCAGGCGGTCATCGCGGTTCATTCGACGCATTTGGGGCCGGCGGCGGGCGGTTGCCGCTGGTGGACCTATGCCGATGACGCCGCGGCGCTGACCGATGCGCTGCGGTTGTCGCGTGGCATGAGCTATAAGAATGCGATGGCCGGGCTGCCGATGGGCGGCGGCAAGGGCGTTATTCTGAAGGCAGCCCCGAAGACCGACGCGCTGCTGACGGCGTTCGGCCGCGCGATCGACTCGCTTGGCGGGCGGTATGTCACCGCCGAAGACGTCGGCATGAGCGATGCAGACATGACCGTCATCGCGCGCAGCACCCGGCATGTCTCGGGATTGCCGGTTGCGGGCGGCAAGGCGGGCGGCAACCCCGGGCCATCGACGGCGCAGGGCGTGTTTATCGGTATCCGTGCTGCGATCGCGCACCAGCTTGGCAAGGCCGACTTTGGCGGCGTCCATGTTGCGGTCCAGGGGCTGGGCAGCGTCGGCTTCGGGGTCGCCGAGCGGCTCGTCGCGGCGGGCGCGAGGCTGTCGGTTGCCGATGTCGATCCGGCGCGCACGGCGCTGGCGGCAAGCCAGCTCGGGGCGACAGTGGTCGGGGTCGACGAGATCCTTGGCGTCGAAGCCGATGTGCTCAGCCCGTGTGCGCTGGGGGCGATCCTGACCGAAGCGAGTATCACCACGCTGCGGGTTGCGGTCGTGGCAGGCGCTGCCAACAACCAGCTGGCGACGGCGGCGGACGGTGCACGGTTGCGGGCGCGCGGCATCCTGTATGCGCCCGATTATGTCATCAACGCCGGCGGCATCATCAACGTGGTCGCCGAATATCTCGGCGACGGCGATGCGGCTGCGGTTGCGGCGCGCGTTGCGGCGATCGAGCCGCGGTTGGCGGCGATTTTCGCTGCGGCCGACGCGCAGGGCATTGCCACCGATGCGGTCGCCGATGCGATGGCCCGGCAGCTAATCGGCCGCGGCTAGCGCGTCGATCTCGGCGTCGCTCAGCCCGGCTTCGGCGAGCACTTCGCGGGTATGTTCACCAAGCCGTGGCGGATAGCGCATCGGCGGGCGTTCGCCGTCGAACTGCACCGGCACCCCGGGAAAGGTCAGTGATCCTGCCGGATCGTCGAGCGTCTGGAAGAACCCGGTCGCCACGAGATGCGGGTCGCTCGGGAGCTGCTCGAGCGTGAACACCGGTGCCGACGGGATCTGCAGCCGGTTGAGCACCGGCAGCCAATCGGCAGTGGTCCGGCGGGCGACGAATTCGCCGGCCAGCGCGTACAGCGCCGCGACGTGCACGCTGCGCTGCGTATAGTCGACAAAGCGCGGATCATCGGCGAGTTCGGGCGCGCCGACTTCGGTGAAAAACGCGCGCCAGTGCGGGTTGGTGTAGGGCATCATGCACAGCCAGCCGTCGGCGGTGGCGAACGGCCGCCGCCATTCGGCGAGGATGCGCGGATAGCCCATGCCGCCGCGCGGCGGGTCGAAATGCGCGCCGTACATATGCTCGACCAGGTTGAACGCGACCTGGCTTTCGAACATCGGCACTTCGATGAAGCCGCCCTTGCCGGTCGTCGCGCGCCGCACCAGCGCCGACAGGATTGCCGTCGCGCCGATCAGCCCGCTGGTTTTATCGGCGGCGATTACCGGGAAATAGCGTGGCTCGCCGGTTGACCGCGCCATCAGATCGGCGTTGCCCGACATGCCCTGGATGACGTCGTCATACGCCGGGCGACCGCCATAGGGGCCGCTTTCGGTAAAGCCGTGGAGCCCGGCATAGACCAGTCGCGGGTTGCGCGCGCAGACCGTCGCCGGATCGAGGCCGAGCTTGGCGAGCTTTTGCGGGCGGATCGAATGCAGCAACACATCGGCACCGTCGATCAGCTTGCCCAGCGCGGCGCGGCCGGCGGGCGTCGTCAAGTCGAGCACCACCGACCGCTTGCTGCGGTTGACGCCGAGGAACAGCGCCGCCATCCCGGGCTCGTTCGTCGGCCCGGTCAGGCGCGTATTGTCGCCCTCGGGAGCCTCGATCTTGATGACATCGGCCCCAAGATCGGCGAGCCACTGCGCCGCATAGGGGCCGAACACGACCGAGCTGAGGTCGAGAACGCGAATACCGTGCAGCGGCAGCATCGGGCGATCAGGCGTCGGTCAATACGCGCTTGGCCGGTGCCTTGGTGAACGCCAGTGTCCCATCATCGACCTTGCCGTATCGCAGCGCGAGCAGGTCGCGCGCGTAATTCTGGTGGAGCTTCCACGGCGCTTTCGACCCCTGCTTGGGCAGGCTTTCCATCGACCGCTGAAAATATCCCGATGAAAAGTCGACGAACGGCTCGGGCGTGACGCTGGTATCGGTAAGGCGCGGCGTCATCTGCTTCGCCCCGGCCGAATCCATATGATTGAGCAGGCGGCAGACATATTCGCAGGTCAGGTCGGCCTTCAACGTCCATGACGCATTGGTATAGCCGAACGAGAATGCGAGGTTCGGAATATCCTGATACATCATGCCCTTATAGATCATCGCCTCGGCAAGGTTGACGGCCTTGCCATCGACCCGCAGCGTCAGTCCGCCGAGCACGATCAGGTTGAGCCCGGTCGCGCTGACGACGATATCGGCGGGCAGCGTCTGGCCCGATTTGAGCGTGATGCCGGTCGGGGTGAACGTCTCGATCACATCGGTGACGACCGAGGCGCTGCCGCTTTTGATCGATTCGAACAGGTCGCCGTTGGGAACGAGGCACAGCCGCTGTTCCCACGGATTATAGCGCGGTGTGAAATGGGTCGAAATATCATAATCGGCCCCCAGCGCCTTTTGCGCTTCGTCGAGTAGAGCCGCCTTGACCTTCGCCGGCTGCGCCTTGCACATCTTGAAGAAGTACATCTGCATCAAGACGTTCTTCCAGCGCGTGATCGCATAGGCGAGCTTCGACGGCAGCACGCCGCGCAGCCGGTTCGCCAGCGCGTCTTCGTCGGGGCGCGACACGACATAGGTCGGCGAGCGCTGCAGCATCGTAACATGCGCGGCGTGCTTGGCCATTTCGGGAACCAGCGTCACCGCGGTTGCGCCGCTGCCGATCACAACGACCTGCTTGCCGGCGTAATCGAGGTCGGCGGGCCAATGCTGCGGGTGGACCAGCCGCCCGCCGAACTGCTCGATCCCGGCGAAATCGGGCGTATAGCCCGCATCGTAATTATAATAGCCCGAGCACATGAACAGGAAGCTGCAGGTGATCGTCACCGGCTGACCGTCGTGCGTCGCGTGCACCGTCCATTGCGCGGTCTCGGTCGACCAGTCGGCGGATTCGACGCTGTGGCTGAACCGGATATGCCGATCGATGCCGTACATCGCGGCGGTTTCTATGACATATTCGCGGATCGCGGGGCCATCGGCGATCGACTTTGCCGCCGTCCACGGGCGGAACGAATAGCCGAGCGTGTGCATGTCCGAATCCGACCGGACGCCCGGATAGCGGAACAGGTCCCATGTGCCGCCGATTGCCGCGCGCCCCTCGAGGATCGCATAGGTTTTGCCCGGGCAATTCTTTTGCAGGTGATAACCCGCGCCGATTCCCGAAATTCCGGCCCCGACGATCAGGACGTCAACATGATCGGCCATCCGCAAGCGTCCTTGTCCCAATTGCCCCGAATCGCCCTAAGCCCTGTAACTTTACTGCGGCCCCGAGGTGATTCACGTTTTCCGTGTGCACTGCTAGCTTGGCACCCGTAGTTGAGGAACGCAATCGCGCGATCGATCATAATAACCTAATTGGCGATATTTGTCAAGGTGCGACTCCCGCGACAACATTCGCCGCGACCGCGACGTTGCTGGTCGCTATGGTCGCAGCGACAATTCCTCGGGGAGTGAGCGGCATGAAGTTCGGGTCCGGCCAATCGGTCAAGCGCGTCGAGGATTTTCGCCTGCTGACCGGCCAGGGCAATTTCACCGACGATGTCCAGCTGCACGGCGCGCTGTTCGGCGTGACGCTGCGGTCGCCCTATGGTCATGCACGGATCGTGCGGATCGATACTGCCGCAGCGCTTGCGGTGCCCGGCGTGGTCGCGGTGTATACCGGGGCCGATATCGCCGACTATGGCCCGGTGCCGTGCCTTGTGCCGCTGTCGGGGGATCTGGTGACGCCGCGCACGCTGCTGGCGACCGACACCGTGCGCTTCGTCGGCGACGGCGTGGCGTTCGTCGTTGCCGAAACCCGCGAGGCCGCGCGCGCCGGATCCGAAGCGGTCGAGGTCGACTATGACGAACTGCCGACCGTCGCGACGATTGCCGAAGCGATTGCTCCGGGCGCGCCCAAGGTCTGGGAGGCAGCCGCGTCGAACGACATCTTCCTGTGGCAGGTCGGCGATGCCGATGCCGCGCAGGCGGGCATGGCGAGCGCCGCGCATGTGACGCGGCTGCGCGTCGTCCAGAACAAGGTTGCGCCGACGTCGATGGAAGTGCGCGCCGCCGTCGGCGAATGGGACGCCGCCACCGGCTTCACGCTGCATGTCGGCAGCCAGGGCGTCGTCAGCATTCGTTCCAACCTTGCGACTATCGTGTTGAAGGTGCCGCCCGAGCAGTTGCGGATCGTCACCGGCGATGTCGGCGGCGGTTTCGGCATGAAAAGCTTTCTCTATGCCGAATATGCGCTGGTGCTGCATGCGGCGCGGGCGCTCGGCCGCCCGGTGAAATGGACCGGCGAACGCGGCGACGCGTTCCAAACCGACACGCACGGCCGCGCGATGGTCAGCGATGCCGCGCTCGGGTTCGACCGCAACGGTTTGATCACCGCGATGACGGTCGAGACGTGGAGCGACCTTGGCGCGTATCAGGCGCAGTTCGGCCCGGCGATCCAGACCTTTGCCGGTGGGCGCATCATGGGCGGGGTGTACCGCATCCCGGCGATCCACAATGCCGTCCACGGCATCATGACCAACACCGCGCCGGTCGACGCCTATCGCGGCGCCGGACGGCCCGAATCGGCGTATATCATGGAGCGGCTGATCGAAGCGGCAGCGCGTGAGCTCGGCATCGGCGTCGACGAGATCCGCCGCCGCAACCTGTTGCGCCCCGACGAGCTGCCGCATTCGAACGGCATCGGGCTGACCTTCGACATCGGCAATTTCCCCGCCGTGCTCGACAAGGCGCTGGTCAATGCCGACTGGGCGGGCTTTGCCGACCGCAAGGCGGCAGCGGCGCGGCGCGGGCTGCGCTATGGCCGCGGCATCGCTTATTATGTCGAAATCGCCGGCGGCGGTTCGACCGAGGAGTTCGCCGATGTGCGTGTCGCGCCCGACGGCATCGTCGAGGCCGCGGTCGGCACGCAGTCGAACGGGCAGGGGCATGAAACCGTTTATGCGCAGGTGCTTGCCGAACGGCTCGGTATCGCGATGGAGCAGGTCCGCATCGTTCAGGGCGATTCTGCGCGGCTCGACCGCGGCAGCGGCACCGGCGGCTCGCGCAGCATGGCGTGGGGCGGCGCGGCGTGCCTGCAGGCGGGCGACGAGCTGATCGAACGCGGCATCGAACTCGCCCGGACGGCGCTCGATGTGCCCGATATCGACTATGCCGACGGCGTGTTCCGCGCGCGCGGCACCAACGCCACGCTGAGCATCGCCGAACTGGCGACGCGGTTCCCCGGCCAGCTCGACGGGCGCTCGCGCTACAAGCCCGAAAAGTCGGTCCCGACCTTCCCGAACGGCTGCCATGTCGCCGAAGTCGAGATCGACCCCGCGACCGGCACCACCAAGGTGGTGCGCTACAGCCTCGTCGATGATTTCGGCACGCTGGTGAACCCGATGCTGGTCGAGGGGCAGATCCACGGCGGCGTCGCGCAGGGGCTGGGGCAGGTGCTGCTCGAGGATATCGTTTACGGCGACGGCGCGCAGCTGTTGACCGGGTCGTTCATGGACTATGGCATTCCGCGCGCCGACGACATGCCGCCGGTGATCGGATTCGACACGCTGCCGACGCCGTCGCCGACCAACCCGCTCGGCGTCAAGGGCTGCGGCGAGGCCGGCACCATCGGCGCGATGCCGTCGATCATGAACGCCGTCATCGATGCGCTCGACGGCACGCAGCTCGAAATGCCCGCGACGATCGAAAAGGTCTGGCGCATCTGCCAGGGGCTGCAGCGCGCCGTCGCCGCCGAATGACGCTGCCCGCCATGCGGGCCGAGTTCCGCGTGGCGCGGGACGATCTGGCGCAGGTCGAGGTCGCGTCGTTGCCGGTGGCGCTGACCGAGGGGCAAGTGCTGTGCCGCATCGACCGGTTCGCGCTGACCGCGAACAATATCACCTATGCCGCGCACGGTGCCGACATGCGCTATTGGGACTTCTACCCGGCACCGGCACCGTGGGGCGTCATTCCGGTGTGGGGCTTTGCGAGCGTGATTGCCTCGCACGTCACCGGCGTCGCGGTCGGCGAACGGCTGTACGGCTATTGGCCGATGGCGAGCCATGTGGTGCTGACCCCGGGCAATGTTACCGTGCGCGGCTTTGTCGATACCGCGCCAAACCGCGCCGAGCTCGCCGCGGTGTATAACGGCTATCAGCGCACGACGGGCGACCCGCGCATCGGCGACGAGCGCGCCTATGCGCTGTTCCGCCCGCTGTTCCTGACGTCGTTCCTGCTGGCCGATGTGCTCGCCGCAGCGCCGCCGGCACGCTATCTGCTGTCGAGCGCGTCGTCGAAGACCGCGCTGGGGCTGGCGCAGGTGCTGCACGCGACCGGGCACCGGGTGACCGGGCTGACGTCGGCGCGGAACCTCGGCTTCGTCGAGGCGACCGGCTATTACGCGCAGGTGCTCGACTATGCCGACGCGTCGACGCTGGCCACCGGCGAACGCACGATCTTCGTCGACTTCGCCGGTGACGGTGCGGTGCGCCGCGCCGTCCACGAGCGGCTTGGTGACAGCCTGGTGCAGAGCATCGTCGTCGGCGATACGCATTGGGACGTCAGCGGCCGCGCGGCGGGCCTGCCGGGGCCGAAGCCCGAAGGGTTTTTCGCGCCGACGCATCTGGCGACCCGGCTCACCGATCGCGCTTATCTCGACCGCCAGGCCGCCGGCTGGCTTGGCTTCCTTGCATCGACCGACGGCTGGCTACGCATTGTCGAGGCGCACGGGGCCGATGCCGTGACGGCGCACTATGCCGCGCTGCTGGCGGGGCGCATCGACCCCGCCGAGGGCCTAGTCCTGACGCTCTGAACCTTCGGGCACGAACGTCAGCGCCGCGCCGTTGATGCAGTGGCGCATGCCGGTCGGGCGCGGACCGTCGTTGAACACATGGCCGAGATGGCCGCCGCAGGTGGCGCAATGCACTTCGGTGCGAACCATGCCGAGCGAGCGGTCGGTGGTCGCCTCGACCGCGCCGGGGACGGCCGCGTAGAAACTCGGCCAGCCGCTGCCGCTGTCGTATTTGGTGTCCGAGCCATAGACGGTCGTGCCGCAGCCCGCGCATTCGAATGCGCCGGCGCGCTTTTCATGGTTGAGCGGGCTCGACCCCGGGCGCTCGGTGCCGTGGTCGCGGAGCACGCGATGCTGTTCGGGCGTCAGCGTGCGGGTCGTCGTATCGGGCATTGATCGGTCCTTCCCCAAGGCAGTGAAGCCATAGTTGGGGGTTCGGCGCGCGGGTGCAAGCGGTTACGCGGGCGTCGCATTGTCCCAGGCGCGCTCGTCGCGCAGGTTGAGCCCGCTCAGGTTGCGCGCGGCAAACCGCTGCTGGAGGAAACTATAGAAAAACCAGTCCTTCAGCGCGAACGGCGTCGCGTGATACAGCACGCGTTCGATCAGCGACCAGCGCGTGCTCGCGCTGTCCTTGCGGCGGTCGGACGAAACGCACCACAAATTGGCGTGATAGCGCGCGCCGCCGACGCTGAAGATGCGGTGCATCAGTTCATGGTCGAACAGCACGAACGACCATTGTTCGGTGGTATAGCCACCCGCCGCCTTCAGTGCCGCCGTGCGAAACGCGTGGCCGTAGCCGCCGGTATGGCACTGATACCGCAGCAGGCGGCTGACGATATGCGCATATAGCCAACGCCGGGTCAGCGCGCGCAGGCCGTGCGGATCGCCTGCCAGCCCGAGCGACATCACCGCGACGGTGCGCGGTCCGGCGCGGTGGAACTGCGCATCGGCAAGCGCCAGGTGGTGCGGCGGATACCAGGTATCGGCATCGCAGATCGCGACGAATTCGGTGGTCACCGCCGCGATCCCGGTTTCGAGCGCGTTGACCTGCCCCGGGCGCGGTTCGGTCAGGAAATGCGTGATGATGTCGGGATGCTGCGCCATAAAGGCGCGCGCGATTTCGGCTGAACCATCGGTCGAGGCGTTATCGACGAGGATCAATTGCCCCGGTCGTTCGGTCTGGGCAGTGATGCTTGCCAGCGTCTGCGGGAGGAACGATGCCTCGTTATAATATGGTATGACTACCGACCAGCCTGCCGACATCGCGCACTACTCCGCTGCGCGCTGACACCCCTGCAACGCGCTGGTTTCCGCCTAGGCGGCGATTGTGCTCAAATTGCGAAGCTGCGACATCAAGGACATCGAGATGGCTGAACGATTCGAACGGCACCGGCAGCCGTGGACCAGCGACGAGCTGCAAAAGCTCCACACCCTCGCCAAAAAGGGCATGGCGTTGAAGGCGATCGCCCGCGCGCTGACCCGCAGCGAGGAGTCGGTGCGCGACCGCGCCAAGCTCGATGCGCTGCCGATCGCGAAGCTGCGGTAACCCGATCAGGCGACAGTGGGGCGGCGTTCGGCAACCCAGCACGGATCCCATGCCGGTTCGGGGCCGAATCGCGCGGCGAGGAAATCGATCAGCGCGCGGACCCGCGCGGTGGCGCTGCGACCGGGCGGCAACATCGCATAGACGCCGCTTTCCTCGATTGGAAAGTCGCGCAGCACGATCGAGAGTGCACCGCTGGCGATCGCGGGCGACGCGATGAACGTCGGCAGCACGACAAAACCCAGCCCGGCGATCGCTGCGGCGCGCAGCATTTCACCATTGTCGGCGCGCAACCGGCTGGTGACGCGGACGGCCTCCCACCGATTGCCGACGCGGAAGCGCCACAGTTCGCCGACGCTGGCGTTGGCATAGGTCAGCGCGGGCTTGCCGATCAGATCGCGCGGCGATTGCGGCGTGCCATGCGCGGCAAGGAAAGCCGGGCTGGCCAGCACGGCGGCGCGCAACGGCGCCAGCTTGCGCGCGATCAGGCTCGAGTCGGCAAGCCGCCCGAGGCGCACGCCAAGATCAAAGCCGCCCGCCACAAGGTCGATCGTGCGGTCTTCGAACGACACGTCGAGTTCGACGCGCGGATGCGCTGCAGCAAAATCGGCAAGCGCGGGGGCAAGATGCTCGACCCCGAACGACAGCGGGCCGCTGACGCGTAGCGGCCCCGCAACTTCGGCCATCGCCTCGGCCAGCCCGTCGTGCGCGGCCTCGAGCTCGGCGAGGCTGTTCGCGGCGCGGGCGTAATAGGTGCGGCCAAGCTCGGTCGGAACCGCGCCGCGCGCGCTGCGCGTCAACAGCTGCGCGCCGAGCGTCGCCTCGAGCCGCGCGACGCGGCGGCTGACAATCGATTTCGCCAGCGCCAGCCGGTCGGCGGCGCGCGCGAAGCTGCCGGTTTCGGCAACCCGCAGGAACGCCATCACATCGCTGAGATCGACCGGCGCTCGTTCCATATTCAGCAACACCATGATGCATGCGGCACGACTATCGGCAACGACTATAGCGCCCTATCTGTGCTTCGACAAACCGGAGGATTGCCATCATGCACGCCACCACCAGTACCGCCCGCAGCATCGTCTGGCAGGGCAAGGGCATCGCCACCTCGGACGGGGCAGGGGTCAAGCTGACCCGTGTCATCGGCACGCAGCGGCTGCCCGATCTCGACCCGTTCCTGATGCTCGACGAGTTCGGTTCGGACGATCCGGGCGCGTATATCGGCGGGTTTCCGTCGCATCCGCACCGTGGCTTCGAAACCGTGACCTATATGCTGGCGGGCCGGATGCGGCACCGCGACAGCCGCGGCAACGAAGGGCTGCTCGAACCCGGTTCGGTCCAGTGGATGACCGCCGCGAGCGGGTTGATCCATTCCGAAATGCCCGAGCAGGAGGAGGGGCTGATGCGCGGCTTCCAACTGTGGGTCAATCTGCCCGCCGCCGACAAGATGGGCACGCCGCACTATCAGGATATTGCGCCGGACGCGCTGCCGGTGGTCGGGGTGCCCGGCGGCACCGTCAAGGTGCTAGCAGGCAGCTTCGACGGCGTGTCGAGCCCCGTAGCGACCGGCGCGACGCAGCCGCTGTACCTCGACATCGGGCTCGATGCCGGTGCCACGCTCGAGGTGCCGCTGGGCTTTGGCGATACGGCGTTCGTCTACGCCTATGAAGGCAGTGTTGCCGTCGGCGGTGCCACGCTCGGCGAAAGCACGATCGGCATTCTGTCGCCGGGCACGACGGTCCGCATCGAGGCAGCGGCGGAGGCGCGGCTGCTGCTGGTATCGGGCAAACCATTGAACGAGCCGGTGGCCAAATACGGCCCGTTCGTGATGAACACCCCCGCCGAAATCGAGACCGCGTTTGCCGATTATCGCGCCGGGCGGATGGGCTGAACCGAAATTTCAACAGGAGACGACGCATGACCAATATTCTTGTTCTCAAAAGCAGCGCCCTCGGCGAAGCCTCGGCATCGAGCCAGCTGGTCGACGGCTTTGTCGCGCGCTGGCCGGGCGCGCACGTCACGACCCGCGACCTTGGCGCCGACCCGGTGCCGCACCTGTTGCCGGCGGCGCTATCGGGGCTGTTCGGCAACCGCGAGGGTGCGGCTGCAGCAACCGCCGACCTTGCCGATGCCGTGACTGCCGAGCTCAAGGCGGCCGACGTTCTCATCATCGGCGCGCCGATGTACAATTTCGGCGTAACGTCGACGCTCAAGGCGTGGTTCGACCATGTCATCCGCGCCGGGATCACCTTTCACTATACCGCCGAGGGCCCGAAGGGGCTGTTGAGCGGCAAGCGCGCCATCGTGATCGAAACGCGCGGCGGCTTTTATAGCGAGGGTCCGGCCAAGGTGATGGATGCGCAGGAACCGCATCTGCGCGCCATGCTCGGGCTGATGGGGATTTCCGACGTGACCTTCGTGCGCGCCGAAAAACTGGCGATCAGCCCCGAGGAGAAGGCCGCATCGATGGCCGCCGCTGCCGCCGAACTGCAGGCGCTCGCGCCCGCCGCCTGACCGCGCTACAGATCGAGGCGCATGACCCGCCTGCGCCTCGATCTGTTCCTGCCGTATCAGCTGTCGGTGACATCGAACGCCGTCAGCCGCGCGGTGGCGAGCGCCTATCAGGCGCGCTTCGGGCTGAAGATCGCCGAATGGCGCGTGCTCGCGGTGCTCGCCGAAGCCGATGGGCTGACGCCGGGCGATCTTGGCCAGCGCACCGAAATGGACAAGATGACAGTCAGCCGCGCCACTGCCGCGCTGGGCGAGCGCGGGCTGGTCCGGCGGGAGGGGCGCGGCGACGACCGCCGCTCGCACCGGCTGGCGCTGACCCCGGCGGGAACCGCGCTGCATGCCGAAGTGGCCCCGCTCGCACTGGCAATGGAGGCGCAGTTGCTCGATGGGATGGGCGTTGCCGAGCTAACCGCGCTGCGGGCGACGCTGGCGCGGTTGAAGGCGGCGACGGCGCGACTGACGCGCTAGGCCCTAGTCACCCGGCAGCGCGACCGGCGCACGCGGCACCACGCTCCAGACATGGTCGCCGGTCCACACATCGGGAACCTTGCGCCCGTGCGCGTCGCGCGCCGGGGCATAGCGGCGTCGCTCGATCAGCAAGCGGCAGGTCGTCGCATCGAGCTCGGCATTGCCGCTCGACCGCGTCACGCTGCATTCGGTGATGCGGCCGTTGGTGCCGACCACGAAGCGCAGATAGACCGTGCCGCCGACCCCTGCGCGATAGGCGGCGCGCGGATAGTCGGCATCCCTGATCTGACCGCGCAGCAGCCGCGCCGGGGTGCCGTCACCGTCGCCGTCGCCGCTGCCGTCGCTGCCGCTGCCGGTGCCTGTTCCGGCACCGCCCGCGCCGCTGCCCGGTCCGGGATCGGGAGCCGCCCCGGCATGCGCGTCGCTGCCTGCCCCCGCAGTCAGCGCGGCAAGCACCGGCGGCGGCACTTCGGGCGCAATCAGCGGCGGCGGCGCGACGATCGCGGCGGCGTGCGCGCGCAACGCGGGCGGCGCGGCGCGACCCGCCGGGCGGCGCGCCCGCGCGCGGTGCGGCACGACCGTCGGTAGCACGGGCGGATCGGCAGCAACCTCGAAGATTTGCAGCCCCTCCGCCAGCCTGACGGGCATTTGCACGCGCAGTCCGACGATCAGCGCATAGCCGATCAGCAGCTGGATCAGCGCCGCCGCGATCGCTGCGACCACCCGGCCGCGGTCGTGTTCGACCCTCATCACCGTTCGTCCGGACCCTCATGCACGCGCGCCGCAGCGCCGCACCGGCACTGCATCAACCGTCCCACGCTTCAGGGGGCAAGCTGTTCCATCGTCGATGCCGGTGTGCAGCGCCGTCGCCTGTGATAGACTGCACCCCGTGCTAGTCGCTTGGAGAAATCTCGATGGTCGCCTCGCTGATTGCCCTGCTCGCCGCCGCTGCCACCGGGCCCGCCGCCGGGGTCGTACCGGTGTGCTCGACCACCGCGCCGGTCACCGTCGCCGCGCCGGCGCTTCCGGCTGCACGCCTGCGCCGCCTCGACACGCTGCCGCCGGCCAATCTGGTGCTGACGGTGCTGTACCGCGAAGGCGGTTGCGCGGTGCCGGTCATCGTCCGGTACGGCATCGGGACGACGCCCGCCGCCCGCCGTTCGACGCCGGGCTCGCTTGACGGAAACCCGTAACAGTCGTTACTATCCGAAACCAGCCGGAGTAACGCGCATGACCGAAACACCTGAAAACTTCATGGGCCTCGACGGCTTCGAATTCGTCGAATTCACCGGCCCCGATCCGCAGGCGCTGGCCAAGCTGTTCGAGGCGATGGGCTTCACGCACGTCGGCGACCACCGCTCGAAGCCGGTGCGGCGCTATGCGCAGGGCGACATCAACTTCCTGCTCAACATGGATACGCAAGGGCAGGCGGCAGCGTTTCGCAATGCGCATGGCGCGTCAGCAAACGCGATGGCGTTCCGGGTCAAGGATGCGCAATTCGCGTTCGAGGAGGCGGTGCGGCGCGGCGCGACTCCGGTGCCGCCTGGTGCCGGGCCGATGGAGCTCAACATCCCGGCAATCGAGGGGATCGGCGGATCGCACCTGTACCTCGTCGACCGCTACGGCGCGCAGGAGATTTACGACGTCGATTTCCGCCCCGTGCCGGGAGCCGCCAAGGACGACCGTTCGGTCGGGCTGCACACGCTCGATCACCTGACGCACAACGTCAATCGCGGGCGGATGGCGCATTGGGCGGGCTTTTACGAGCGCATCTTCGGATTTCGCCAGATCCGCTATTTCGATATCGAGGGGCAATCGACCGGGCTGTTTTCGAAGGCGATGACCGCGCCCGACGACAAGATCCGCATTCCGCTCAATGAAAGCCAGGACGAGCACAGCCAGATCGAGGAGTTCCTGCGCGAATATAATGGCGAGGGCATTCAGCATCTGGCGCTGGCGACCGACGATATTTTCGGAACCGTCGACAAGCTGCGCGCGCTCGGCGTGCGGTTCCAGGACAGCCCCGATAGTTATTTCGACCTGATCGATCAGCGCCTGCCCGGGCATGGCCATGACATCGAGGCGATGCGCCAGCGCCGCATCCTGATCGATGGCGCGCCCGAAACCGGCGGCGGCCTGCTGCTGCAGATTTTCACCGAAAACATGGTCGGCCCGATTTTCTTCGAGATCATCCAGCGCAAGGGCAATGACGGTTTCGGCGAGGGAAACTTCAAGGCGCTGTTCGAAAGCCTCGAGCTCGATCAGATGCGCCGCGGCGTGATCCCGGCGAAGGCGGAGGTGTGACCAACAGCGCGTCACCCCGGCGCAGGCCCGGGTCGATCACATGCGAATGTCCGAGCTTGATCGGCCCCGGCCTGCGCCGGGGTGACGGCAACTGGCCAGCCCCATGCTGACCGGCTTCGGCAACCATTTCGCCACCGAGGCCGTTCCCGGCGCGCTGCCCAGCGGGCGCAATTCGCCGCAGCGCCCGGCGTTCGGGCTGTATGCCGAGCAGCTGTCGGGGACCGCGTTCACCGCGCCGCGCGCCGACAATCGCCGCAGCTGGCTTTACCGGCTGCGGCCGAGCGCGATGCACGCGCCGTTCACGCTGGCGCTCGACCCGGCCGCCAATTTCACCGCGCCGCCGCCGCCGAACCGGCTGCGCTGGTCGCCGATGGCGATGCCCGACGCGCCGGTCGATTTTCACGATTCGGTGATGCCGATGCTGCACAACGGCGATCCGCACGCGCTGAGCGGCGTCGTCGTGCTGACCTATGCCGCCAACCGCGACATGGTGCGCCGCGCGTTTTTCAATGCCGATGGCGAGACGCTGATTATCCCGCAGGCCGGGCGGCTGGCGATCACCACCGAGTTCGGGAGCATCGACCTTGCGCCGCTCGAGATCGCACTGATCCCGCGCGGCGTGCGCTATGCGGTGGCGCTGCCTGACGGCGCGGCGCGCGGCTATCTCGTCGAAAACCGTGGCAGCCCGTTCCGCCTGCCCGAGCTGGGCCCGCTCGGGGCGAACGGCCTTGCCAACCCGCGCGACTTCGAAACGCCCGCCGCCGCGTTCGAGGACCGCGACGAGCCGTTTGAGCTGATCCAGAAATTCGGCGGCAAGCTGTGGACGACCACGCTCGACCATAGCCCGTTCGATGTCGTCGCGTGGCACGGCAATCTTGCGCCGTGCAAATACGACCTGCGCCGCTTCAACACGATGGGCAGCGTCAGTTTCGACCACCCCGATCCGTCGATCTATACCGTGCTGACCAGCCCCAGCGAGACGCCGGGGCGCGCCAACGCCGACTTCGTCATCTTCCCGCCGCGCTGGCTGGTCGGCGAAGACACGTTCCGCCCGCCGTGGTTCCACCGCAATGTGATGAGCGAGTGCATGGGGCTGATCGAGGGCGCGCACGATGCCAAGGCTGACGGCTTCGCGCCCGGCGGGTTGTCGCTGCACAATATGATGGCCGGGCACGGCCCCGATGTCGCAAGCTGGCGCGCCGCGACCGAGGCGGCGTTGCAACCGCAAAAGCTGTCGGGCACGATGGCGTTCATGGTCGAAAGCTGCTGGCCGTTTGCGCCGACCGGCGTGGCGCTGGCGCATGCCCAGCCCGATTATGACGCCGCGTGGGCCGGCTTTCCAAAGGCGACGCTGCGATGATGCTCGATGAAACCCACGACCCGGCCACCACCAGCCGCGTCGCCAGCGCCAATGGCCATGCCGACTTTCCGATCCAGAACTTGCCGTTCGGCATTTTTTCGGACGCTGGCCCGGCGCGCGGCGGCGTCGCGATCGGCGACTATATCGTCGACTTGAGCGCCGCGCTCGACCTGTTCGAGGGCGACGCGCTGCGCGCTGCAGAAGCCGCGATCGGCCCGGTGCTCAATCCGCTGCTCGCGCTCGGTGCCGCGCCGCGCCGGGCGCTGCGGCGCGCGCTGTTCGCGCTGCTGCAGTCCGATGCCGACGACCGCATCGACGCCGCGCTGCGGCCGATGGCGGAATGCACGCTGCACCTGCCGGTGCGGATCGGTGACTATACCGATTTTTACGCGGGCATTCATCATGCCGAAGCGGTGGGCAAGCAGTTCCGCCCCGATCAGCCGCTGCTGCCGAATTATAAGCATGTTCCGATCGGCTATCACGGCCGCGCGTCGTCGGTGCGCGTGTCGGGAACCGCAGTGCGCCGTCCCAGCGGGCAGCTCAAGCCGCCGGGAGCCGACGCGCCGGTGTTCGCCCCCAGCGCCCGGCTCGATTTCGAACTCGAACTCGGCATCTGGATCGGGCCGGGCAACGCGCTGGGGGAGCCGATCCCGATCGGCGAGGCGGCGTCGCACATCGCCGGGCTGTGCCTGCTCAACGATTGGTCGGCGCGCGACATTCAGGCGTGGGAATATGCGCCGCTCGGGCCGTTCCTCGCC
This sequence comes from Sphingomonadales bacterium, assembly GCA_038225475.1. Taxonomy (GTDB): domain Bacteria; phylum Pseudomonadota; class Alphaproteobacteria; order Sphingomonadales; family Sphingomonadaceae; genus Polymorphobacter_B. The sequence goes on along the minus strand of JBBRRA010000001.1, from coordinate 111,624 downwards.
AAAAACTTCCTGACGACGGTGTCGCCGTGGCTGGTGACTGCCGAGGCGCTCGCGCCGTTCCGCGTCGCGCAGCCGCCGCGCCCGGCGGGCGATCCGCAGCCGCTGGCGTATCTGTGGGACGCCTGCGACCAGGCGCATGGGGCGTTTCAAATCGAGTGCGAAGTCGCGCTGTCGACACCGGCGATGCGCGCTGCGAAGCTGCCCGCACGGCGGCTGACGCAGGTTGCCGCAACCGCGCTGTACTGGACGCCGGCGCAGCTTGTGGCGCACCACGCCAGCGGCGGTTGCGACCTCCACCCCGGCGACCTGCTCGGCACCGGCACGATCTCTGGCACGGGCGCCGATGCGCGCGGCAGCCTGCTCGAAATCACCACCGGGGGCACGCTGCCGATCGCGCTCGGCAACGGCGAAACGCGCGGCTTTCTGCAGGCGGGCGACCAGCTGGTCCTGACCGCAACGGTGCGCCGCGAGGGTTTCGTTGCAATCGGTTTCGGAAACTGCGCCGGAACGGTTGTTAATACCGACTAGAAGCCGACGCATCGGCGGCGCAGCGCGTTACCTAGGGTTGCGAAGCCGACGGGTGCCAGTTATTCCTTTCCGACGGCTTAACCTTTAATACGGGCGTCCGATGATCTGGTTGGTGGGCGCGGGGTTCTATTTTGCGGTCGTCAACCTTGCCACCTATGCGGCATTCGAGATCGACAAGCAGCGCGCAATCCGGCGCGGCTGGCGATTGCCCGAGCGGCTGTTGCTCGTCATGGCATTGATCGGCGGTTCGATCGGCGCGGTCGCGGCGCAGCGCCGCCTGCGCCACAAAACGCTCAAGCAGCCGTTCGCCTCTGAATTGATGATGATCGTCGGGCTGCAGGCCGGCATCGCCACCTGCATCAGCGCGTTCGGTATCGCGCAGCGGCTGATCTAGCGTTACAGCGCGCTGCCGAATTGCTGCCACACCCACAGCAGCGTTCCCGCCGCGATCGCCACGCCATAAGGCAGCGGCTCGCCGGGGCGCAGCACGCGCGGGCGGCTTTCGGGGGCCGATCCCGCCGCCACTGGCAGCGCGCGCAACGCCAGCAGCACCACCGCAAGCACGCCCCCGGCAATCGCGGTCCCCATCAACAAAACCGGCAGCCCGCCCAGCCCGGTCCAGAGCGCGATCGCCGGCAGCAGCTTGGCATCGCCGCCCCCCATCCAGCCGAGCCAGAACAGCAGCACGCCCAGCGCAAAGGTCAACGCCAGCGCCGACAACGCACTCAGCCACGATACCGACGGCGGGGTCACGAACGCATAGCCGATGAACAGCACGACGATCGCGATCGACAAGCCATCGGGAATTTCGAACCGGCGCAAATCGCAGACCGCGGCGGCAAGCACGCACAGTAGCGCAACAATGCCGAGCAGGTGCGCAATCTGCATCACCATTTTAGTTCGACGCTCCGCCGGGTTCGCGGCGCGGCGCAATGCTTTTGAGATAAGCCAGGTTGGCCCATGCGGTCCGGTCGAATTCGGGGTTGGTCTCGACCGCGCGGGTGAAATAGCCCTCAGCCGCCGCATAGTCGCCGCGCAGCATCGCGCCGAACCCGACGATGTTGAGGTCGCGCGCAATTTCATGGCGGTCGCCACCGGCAAACGCGGCGGTGTAATTGCCCATCATCGCGAGTGCCAGCCGCCGGTTGTTTTGTGCGGCAGCCAGCGTTGGCGCAAGCTTGAGCGCCTCGTTAAGGTCGCTGATCGCCTCGCCGTAGCGCGATTGCAGAATCCGCGAATAGCCGCGGTTCGACCACGTCACCGCACTGTCGGGGGCGAGTGCCAGCGCGCGCTCATACGCGGCCTCGGCCTTTTTCCAGTCGCCGCGCTGGTCGGCGGTCACCGCGAGCGCCGCCCAGGCACGCGGCAGCGCCGGGTTGGCCGCAACGGCCTTTTCGAGCGCGGCTGCGGCGGGAACCGATTTGCCCTGCGCCAGCGCCACCAGACCGACGCCCTGCCATGCCGCGCCCGCGACGCTGGCATCGGTGGTCAGTTGTTCAAAACCTGCCGCCGCCGGGCCGAATGACCCGGTCGCGAGCCAATAGTTCGCGAGCCGCAGTTGGAGCGCGGGGCCGTCCTGTCCCGCCGCCTTGGCGCGCTCGATCAATCCGCGCGCAATATCGGGCTTGTCGCCCGCAAGTGCCGCGTCGATCTGCTCGAGCGGTACCGGCGTGGCAGGGGCATTCGCCAATGTTGGTGTGGGCTCGGGCTTGTGCCGCGCCGCTGCGGCCACCGGCACAACCAGCAGCACCAGCGCCGCAAGACCCGCGCGCTTCATCCGCGCGCCGGTGCAAACAGCGCGAGCCCGCTCGCCAGCCGGTCGAGGCCGCTCGCCATAACGCCGCCGTCGGCATCCGCCGCGGTCACGATCGGCGTCAGGCTGGCGCTGAGCCGGTCGAGCGTCAACGAGTGCGGATCGGCGGCGAGCGCCTGCCGGGCGACTTCGAGCCGTTCGGCAAACAGCATGCCGCCGACTTCGATCGGCGCGGGCCGCCGCCGTCGGACCGGATCCGAACTGGTGTCGGCCGCGAGCAGGCGGTAGCCGCGCGCAACGACCGCCTCAGGGCCATGCCAAGCGGGCACCGGCGGGGCCGGCGCACGTGCACGGTCGAGCGTCGCCTCGGCAACCGCCAAAGCTGGAAGGCGTCCCGATGGCACTACGCGCGCGGGGCGCATTGCGACGGCCACGGCATGCGCCATCGCATGCGGCGCGATCGCGGCGATGGCAGGCTCGGGCAAGACCGCGACCGGGGCGGCGCGCACTACTCCGACTGGGTCGGCTGACGCGGCGGCAACGGCTGTCTCGGCTGCAGCGGCAACCGCCTCGGCGCGCGCGGCGCGGTCGACCCGGCGCTCGTCGACATCGGTCCACGCCACCGCCGGCGCAATCAACGCGATTTCGGCAGCCGGGGTATCGCCTGCCGCCGTGAGCACCGGCGCGACCTTGTCGAGCACCAGCCGCTGCTCGCCGTCGCTGGTGCGCTCGACCCACGATTGCTTGGCCACCACCGGCGCGGCCACGGCGACGGCAACCGGCGCATCGACAATCAGTTGCAGCGTGTGAAACGCCGCCGCCTTCGCCGCATCGTCGTCGCTGCGCGCCGCAATCGTCAGCAACGGCCGCGCGGCAGCGAAATCATGCTGAAGGTACAGCGAATAGCCGAAGTTATATGTAACCAGCGGCGAATTCGGCGCGATCGCCAGCGCGGCCTCATAGTAAATGCGGCTCTGGTCGAAGCGTCCGAGCAGGTCATAGACCACCGCAAGACCATTGAGCGCATCCACCGACTGCGGCGTCTCGCGCACTGCGCGGCGGAAACCGTCGAGCGCCTGCGCGGCATTGCCCGCCTGCAGATCAGCCTTCGCCTGGTCATACGCCGACCCCGGCGCGTCGCGAACGGCGCTGATCGGGCGAACCTGAATATTGAGGCTGTGGCCCTTGTCGCTGTTGTGCTTGCCGTCGGTCAGAACGACGCCGAGCGCCAGGCTGTGCAGCGCCAGCATCAGTTCGTGCCCACCGACACGGCGGTGCCGCCGTTTTTCATCCCGATGATCGCCGGCAGCATCAGCACGCCGACCATCGTCGGCAGCATGAATGCCACCAGCGGGATCGATAGCAGCACCGGCAGACGATGCGCCTTTTCTTCGGCGCGCATCCGGCGGCCCTCGCGCATTTCGGCAGCATAGGCCTTGAGCGCCTGCGCGATGCTCGACCCGAGCTTGTCCGACTGGATGATTAGCGTCACGAACGCACCGATCTCGTTCACCGCGCTACGCTTGACGAGTTGCCGGAGCGCGTCTTCACGGCTGCGTCCGGCGCGAAGCTCGAGCGCGACCGAAGCCAGCAATTCGGACAGCAGCGGGTGCGACGCGGTGATCTCGGACCCGACGCGGTTGAAGCACGCGTCGATCCCGAGCCCGGCCTCGACGCACACCAGCATCAGGTCGAGCGTATCGGGAAAGCCGTTGAGGATCGCCTTTTTGCGGCTGTTGGCGATATTATCGACCACCATGTTGGGGATATACAGCCCGATCGCGGCAAGCACCGTCAGGTACAGATAGCTATTGACCGCCGACATCTGCGAGCCGCTGACAAAGAAGAACAGCACTGCGATCGTCGGCAGGCCGAGCGTCAGGATGATCCGCATCAGCACGAAAATGCGCACCGCATGCGAGCCGTGGAAGCCCGCCAGCGCCAGTTTTTGCCGAACGACATCGCTTTTCGAATCGTCGAGCGAGAAGCCGCGCGATTCGATCGCCTGGACGAGTTTCGCCCATGCCGAGCCTTGCTGGTCGGGCCGCAGACGCACGCTCGACTTGATGCCCGTCCCGCCCTGTGTCGCCGACAACCGTGCATTGAGGTTGACGCGATTGGCGAACAGCGGCGCGATCGACATGAAGATCATGATCGTCGCTGCAAACACCAGCAGCAGGATCAGTAGTTGGAGCGGGCCGATATTGGTAAGCATCGACATCACACCTTTAGGTCAATGAGGCGGCGAATGATCATCACACCCGACAACCACACAATGCCGAGGCCGATCGCGCCCGGCATGAAGATGGGATCGCTGACCGCGTCGGTATAGAATTTCGGCGTGCTGAGAAACGTCGTGACGAAAGTGAACACCGGCAGGATGCTGAGCATGATGCCCGACATCTTGCCTTCGCTCGCGAGCGCCCGCACCTTGAGCACCATGCTGGCACGGTCGCGGATGACGCGCGACAGACCTTCGAGGATTTCGGCAAGGTTGCCGCCGGTCTCGGCCTGGATCGAGACGCAGACGATGAACATCTGAATGTCGGGGGTTTGCACCCGTGCGCTCAGATTTTCGAGGGCATCGCGCAGGTCGAGACCATAGTTGACCTCGTCGATCACGATGCCGAATTCGCTGCCCATCGGATCGGCCATTTCAGACGTCAACAACCCCAGCGCCGACGGCACCGGATGGCCGGCGCGAAGGCCGCGAACGAAAATGTCGAGCGCGATGGGGAACTGCTGTTCGAACTTCTTGATGCGCCGCGTCGCTTTGATGTTGAGCCACGTCAGCGGCACGCCGATGCCGAGCGACACCGCGACGACGAGGACCATCATCAGCGACCCGTCGAGCTTGAACCCCCCGGTCAGTCCGGTCGCGATCGGGACCGCAAAGGCAATGCTGATCGTTGCCGCCAGCATGTAGAACAGCAGGTCGCGCGCCGGCAGCAGATAGCCCGCCTGCGACAGCTTGCGCTCGAGATAGCTCAACAACCGCGCCGAAATTCCCGTGCGGTTGGTATGCGCCACGTTGCGGCGCAGCTGGTTGAGCACTTCGTCGGTCGTCGCACCCGATTCCATCAGCGTCATGCGTTTGTTGACGCGCTTTTTGGCGCCGCGAACGTCGCGCAGGTACAAGCCGGCCGCTTCGACGGCGAGCAGCACCGCAAGGAACAGCGCGCCGTACAACAGCCACGGTGCAACCAACGTCACGACGCAAGTCCGATTCGGCGATTGGGGTCGAACAACGTCGAGGGCAGGGTGACCCCGCGCGCGGCGAGATGCTCCATGAATTTCGGCCGGATGCCGGTCGGTTCGAACTGCCCGAGCACCTCGCCGTCGGGCCCGACGCCCGCGCGGTGGAACCGGAAGATTTCCTGCATCAGGATCGTCTCGCCTTCCATGCCGGTAACTTCGCTGAGTGAGGTCAGCCGCCGCCGGCCATCGGACAGTCGTTCGAGCTGCAGCACGACATGCACCGCCGAGGCGATCTGCGCGCGTGCGGATTTCGGCGACACTTCGATGCCGCTCATGCCGATCATCTGTTCCATTCGCGACAGCGCATCGCGCGGCGTGTTGGCGTGGATCGTCGTCATCGAGCCATCATGGCCGGTGTTCATCGCCTGCAACATGTCGAACGCCTCGCCCGAACGGCACTCGCCGAGGATGATCCGGTCGGGGCGCATCCGCAGCGCATTCTTGACGAGATCACGCTGGCCGACTTCGCCCTTGCCTTCGATATTGGGCGGGCGGGTTTCAAGCCGCACGACGTGGCGCTGCTGCAGCTGCAACTCGGCCGAATCCTCGATCGTGACGATCCGCTCGCCGCCGTCGATCGATGCCGACATCGCGTTGAGCATGGTCGTCTTGCCCGACCCGGTACCGCCTGAAATCAATACATTACGGCGGCATTCGACGATCGCACGCAGCACTGTCGCCGCATCGGCGGGCATGCTGCCGTATGAAACGAGCTTGTCCATGTCGATCGGCGTCTTCGAAAACTTCCGGATCGACAGGATCGGGCCGTCGACGGCAAGCGGCGGAATGATCGCGTTGATCCGGCTGCCATCGGGCAGCCGCGCATCGACCATCGGCGAAGACTCGTCGACCCGACGCCCGACCGCCGCGACAATCTTCATGATGATCCGCAGCAGGTGCTTGTCGTCTTTAAACTGCGTCCGCGTCTCTTCGATCTTGCCGCGGCGTTCGACGAACACCGTGCTGTAGGTGTTGACCATGATGTCGGTGATCGTCGGGTCCTTGAGCAGCGGCTCCAACGGCCCGAGACCGAGCAGCTCGTCGAGAATATCCTCGACCAGCCGCGCGCGCTCGTCGCGGTTGAGCGCGTGGTTCATCTCCTTGAGCATCTCGCCGACCAGCTCGCCGATTTCGCGGCTGACCTGTTCGCGCGACATCATATCGAGCGCGGCGAGATTGATCCGGTCGATAAGCTTCTGATGCAGCTCGACTTTAAGCTCGGTCTGACGATCGGCGCGCGCATCGACGACAACCGCGTCGGCAAGTTTCGTGGTCTTGGCGACGCTGACCACCGGGGCTGATGCCGCAGTGCCACCGGGCGCCGAGACGACCGGCACCGACAACGGCGGCGCGCCCTGCGATTTTTTCTGGGTCGGCCAAATCATTCGTCATTGTCCGCATCGAGGATCGCCGAAAGCCCGCTGACCATCTCGGCGAGGTCGGTTTCGACGCGCGACTTCGCCTTGACCGCCGACAGCGTGCGGCCTTGATCGATCGCGCCGCTGACCGTCAGATAATCGTTGGCGATCGTGTAATCGACCTTGCGGCCCAGCACCTTTTCGGTGTCGCCAAGGTCGATCGTGCGGAACAGCGGCCGCGCCACCCGGTTGAGGACGATCTTGCTCGGCAACACATTGGCATCCATGAGGTCGAGCTTGCGCTTTGCCTGATGAATTCCGGGCACCGTCAGCGGCGCGACAAGGATCGTCAGCGCCGACTGGCTGAGTACCGTCATCGACCAGCTCGTCCATGCCGACGGCAAATCGATGATGACCAGATCGAAGCACTGCCGCGCGACGCTGAGGATCTGCATCGCAAGCGCGGGTGTCATGATCTCGAGCGGCATCATGTCGTCGGGCCCGGCGATCACGCTCAGCCCCGAACTGTGCTGCGCTGCGACCGCGCGCAGGATTTCGGCGTCGAGCCGCTCGCCCGCGTCGATCAGGTCGACGAGGTTGAGCTTGGGCTTCATGTCGAGATAGAGCGCCGCGCTGCCGAACTGGATGTCTAGATCGATCAGGCAGATGCGCTTGGTTGCGGCCCACAACACGCCCGATTGCGTCGCCAGCGCGGTCGCGCCGATGCCGCCAACCGCCCCCAGAAAGCTGACTACCTTGCCTTCGTGAACATTCGCCGTTGCGACCTGCGGCGCGCGGAAGCGTGCGGCCTGCTCGATCGAATGTTCGAAGTCATCCGCCGCGATCGGCAACGGCAGCACGTCGATCGCGCCGTGGCGCATCAGGCGGCGGGTATCGGCAACCGTCAGCGTGCGGCACGCCGCAACTACCGGGCGCGAGCCGTCGAGTTCCTGAATCAACCGGGCAAACTGGTCGAATTGTGCTGCTTTGGTGGTATCGATCTCGACGATCAGAATGTCGGCACGCGTCACGAACGCTGAGGTCGCGGTGATCTTGTCGAGCGCGGCGAGGTGCAATTTGACTTCGACGCCTGCGCGCGCCGGGCGCGTCATCGGCTCGGTACGCGTCGGGTCAAGAACCAGGACCACGCGCAACGGCGCGTCGCCTGCATTCTTGCCTTGCTCGCGGCTTACCGGGCGCACTTCCGTCATTTATACCTCAAATAAGATGCCGATTATTTGGTTAGCTTTTCGGGGATGATGACCTTCCCTTGGACGTACCGTTTCAAAGCCGCTCCGATGCGCTGCGGCTCACCCCAATTCGTGCCGTCGCGCTGCGCATAGGGTAGGGTAGGAATCACTGAAACCGCAAGATTATTCCTCACCGCATTGCCGATCGGCGCGGGCTCCTCGCGGGCCGCGGCAAGGTCGGCTGATCCCAACAACGCGATAAGTAAAATGGCGCTTTTCACAGTCATCACCTCACTATGTGTCCGTACGAACCATCGATACCACCCGGGCGAATCCCCGTCGATGGGGCGGCCGCGCTGGGAACTGCGACATGATGCTCGGTGCCGCCGCCGAGCAGTAACAACTCGATATCGGTCGAGGGCTTGGTGAAATCGGTCGGCAACAGCACTTTGTCGGGCGACACCGGGCGGACAAGCCGCGGCGTGACGGTAATCACCAGTTCGGTATCGCCGCGCGAAAACCCGGTCGAGCGGAACAGTGCGCCAAGGATCGGGATCCGCCCGAGCAGCGGGACTTCACGAACGGTGTTCGAGAAATCGCTCTCGATCAGTCCCGCCATCGCAAATGATTCGCCATCGTGCAATTCGAGCGTGGTTTTTGCCCGCCGCACCTTCAGTCCCGGAATGGTAATCGAACTCAACGTAATCGACGCGCCGGAGTCGATGGCGCTGACCTCGGGCGCAACGATCAGACTGATTGTGCCATCGTCGAGCACGGTCGGCGTAAATGACAGCAAAACGCCGAATTCTTTAAAGGCGATTGAAATCGTTGTTGGGCTGCCGGCAGTACCGTTACCACTGCCCTCTGCCACCGGGATCGGAAATTCGCCGCCCGCGAGGAACGACGCGGTCTCGCCCGACAGCGCGACGAGATTCGGTTCTGCGAGGGTCGTCGACAAGCCGCGCGCTTCAAGCGCATCGATGGCCAAGTTGATATTGACCGGCCCGATGTTGAAATTGCCCGCGATCGTCGTGAACGGCACGCCGTACGTCGCGCTCGGCGTCTGGCCGCCGGTTGCGCTGCCAAAGCCGGTGCTCGACGGCGAGTTTCCGAAGGTGTTCGAAAACGCCAATGTGCGAACGCCGAGCTCGCGCACGGTACTCCGTTTCATTTCTGAAAAGCGCACTTCGAGCAGCACCTGCTGCGGCGCGCCCACCGACATCATGTTGACGATCTTGCCTGGCGCGTACGTCTCGGCGATCAGCTGGATGCGCTCGGCCGCGCCCGGCGTCGTCGCACGGCCATCGAGCACGAGCGAATCATTGGCGACCCGGACGCCGACATGTTCGACCGGCAGGATGTCGAACAATTGCCGTTTCAACCCATCGGCATCGGGGCCGACGACGACATCGATCACCGCAACAAGATTACGCGCGCGGTCGTAGAGCGTCAGGTTGGTCGAGCCGGCCTTCTTGCCGAGGATATAAACCGAGCTGCTGCTTAGCGGCATCACATCGGCGATATCGGCGTTGCCGATCAACGCCTTGGCGAACGGGCGGTCGATCCGCAGGACCTGCGACTTGTTGAGCGGCACCGCCATCATGCCCGCATGACGCCCGGTTTGCATCGGCAGCACATCCGCGTGCGCCGTTTGCGCAGTCCCCAGCAGCGCCAGCACTGCGATTGGAATTGCCCTGAACATCGTCCCCCACACCATTTTACTGACCGCCGCCGTTCCCGCCGTCACCCCGACACCGGAACAGTGTACTTCTCACTCTTACCATTCCTTATAATCTCAACGGTGTCGCCTGCAAATCGCGGCGGTCCGCGGCGGACAGTGCGCGTGGTCCGAATGTGGACAATATCGCTATTGCCGTCGTGCAGATCGGTCAGGCGCACGGTCCGCAGCGGCGTCTGCGCGGCATCGGCAATCCCACGCAGCATCAGCGATAGCGAACCCGCGGTCTGTGCAAGGATCATTTTCTGCGCCTGCATCGGGGTCAGCGCGAGTGTTGCGGTGCGCACGATCTCGGGCTTGGACTTCGCCTCGTCGGCATCCTGGCCGACCGCGAGGATGCGGATGTTCTGCATCAGCACATCGGTGAACTGCTGCTCCGCGAAGGGTGCTGTGGTCGCCTTGACCGATCGTGTTAGAAAGACATCAACGCGGTCGCCTGACGCGAGAAAGCCTGCGACGCCCGAGACGTCGTTCACGGGTACAGTGATCGCGCGCATGTTCGGTTCGATCAGCCCCGAGGCGCTCAGCCGCCCGCCTTTGCCCGAAAGCGACTTGGTCAACAGCGGTTCGTTGGGTTCGATCGTCCGCATCGCGGTCCGCTCGCCTGCCGCGGTCACCGCAGCAATCGAGGTAAACGCGCCAGTCGGGACGCTGGCTGGCGGGAACTGTGCCAGCTTCATTTTGTCAGGTGTAATCTTGTCGCCAAACGCGATCGGCGCTGCGGCGACCACCACTGCGGTGGTCTGCGGCGCTGCGGCGACCTGCTGCGCGACGGGCGCGGTCGGCTGCGTAATATAGAAGCGAGCGATCAATACCGCGACAACCGCAAGAATGATTGCGCCGAACAGTAGAAAAAAAGAGGTTCTAGGCAAGGTATTCCCCCCGAACGCCGCTACGCACCGTCCCGCCATCGCCCCAATACGAAAACTGGCCGGACAGCTATTCCTACAAGAGAAATAGCTATCCGGCCAGAAAAAAAGTTCGTCTTATTCAGGAGCCGTTATTGATGTAATTAACATATTTTGCGAAGGCATTTTTAACGCCCCCAGACATCAAATTAAGCCCGGCAATGATAATGCCGCTCAAAATAGCCAAAATCAAGGCATACTCAGAAGCAGTCGCGCCGAGCTTACTGGCCCTTAAAGCGCCAATAAGTGTAAACATGACTATCCCCCAAATTTACATCTGCCCGACACAATGGCCGGGCAGACGCGCCTAAGGGCTTACGAGCCGTTGTTGAGCGTGTTCGTCGTCTTGGCGAACGCGTTACGGATGCCGGTGCCGAGCTGCGACAGGCCGGCAACGATAACTGCGCCCAGAACGGCGAGGATCAGCGCGTATTCGGCGGCCGAAGCGCCCTTCTTGTTCGACTTGAGCGCGCGAATGGTCTTGAACATGATAGTCCCCTAATTAACCGGCAAGCCGGTGTTTCCTGACTTCGACAACATCTGCTTTCGAAGCGCCCATGGGAAACCTCAAAAGTTCTGCGGGTCATTCCTGATTAATGAATAGGATTGTCAGGAACAAATCCGCAGAACTTAAGAGAACCCCCGCTTCTGTATCGATGCTTCTAACGTGGATTGCAAGAACTTTTTTGTAAGCTGCTGTTTCGTAACAGATATAGGGTTAACGCGGGGTTTCATTAATCTATGTAAACCACTGAAATACCTGCAAAAAATCTCATAGCGGTTAGAACGAGCAGAAACTTTATGCAATTTCCCCGTAACTCGATTGTTACTGTAGTGGATGCGGTCTGCCGAAAATATATTCGGCGTTTAGGAGAGGTTTGGGCCCGAGGTCTGCACCGGCCGCTCTTGCACCGTTTCAGGCGCAGGATCAGCTCTGGTTGGGGAAGCAGGCGCTGACCGACAACAGGTTCGAGGTCGACAGCGCGCTGACCAATCCAGGTACCGCAGTCTTGAACGAAATCGCGACAGTGACCTGCGACGAATTATTGCTGCCGGTGGGTGATGCGCAGGTTGCGGTGCGGGTCACGGTGACCCCCGATGTCGTCATCGGGACACTGAATCCGGTCACTTGCTTGACGATGAAGTTCTGCGAGTTTGTCGCGTCGTAAGTGCCGGGCGAACCCGTCGCCGAACATGATGGCTGTGCGAGGCCCATGCATCGCGCGCCGGCGATCGCGGCTTGCTTGACGACGTCGCGGGTCCAGAGCAGTCGGCCGAATTCGAACGTCCCGAAGACGAACGAGAACAGCGGCACGATGATCAACGCGAATTCGACCGCCGAACTGCCCCGACGGCACTGCCAGATCGACAACTGCCCGTCACTGTTGATCATTGCACCTGCACTTCGGCAGACTGGGTGACGGTGCCGTTATTCACATAGCCGTAGCCGGTCCAGATCGGTGAGAAATTGTGGCTGACCACGATCGAGATGAACTTGCCCGCATACCCGCCACCGGTGCAGGCTGAGCCACAGGCGACCGAGTTGCCATAGCTGAAACTGCTGTTCGACGCCGAGCTGTTCCCGGCGTTTTGCGGCGGGCAATAGCAGCTGTCGGCATTGGCGGCGGTGCCGCCGCTCGATGTGCCCGTCGAGGTGTTCGACGCCGTCGGCCCGTTGTTCACGACGACAGTGACATCGGCCCAGTTGCTGCCGCCGGCACCGCGTGCGATCCGCGCAATATCGGTCGCCAGCTGCGCGCCGCCGGTCGATGTTGTCGACGCGCCCTGCACGATCGCATAATTTGCGCCGGTATTGAGCGCATCGTTGATGCGCTCGCGCGTGTAGACAAGATTGCCGACATCGAACAGACCGGCGAAAATCCCGCACAGAACCGGCGTCAGGATTGCGAACTCGACCACCGCGTTGCCACGTCGGTCGCGAAGCGCGGCAAGTACCGATATCACTGGACCAGCACCGCGGTTGCAGTGAGCGTTCCTGAATTGCAGCTCGAGGCGATCGTCGTGCCGCCGTTGAGCGTGACGGTCTGGCCGACGATCGTCAGGCAGTTCGAAGCCGACGCCTCGCCGATCGAAGCGCCGCCGTCGAGTTTGACCACGCCTAGTGGATAGTAGATCGTTCCCGAGACGCCGAGCCCTGCACCGGCAAAGATGTACACCCCTGCGGTGTTGGTCGATGACCCGACAACCGCCAGTCGCGAGTTGCCCGACGGCGCAACGATGACGACGTTGCTATAGCCTGCGCCCACACAGAAGCTCATGCTCGCGCACGAACCATTGGTCGGGACGTTGTTGCCGTCGACATAGATCGAGACGTTTCTGGCAAGCACGCCGATGCTGTCGGTGTAGCCGGGGCACTTGTTGGTGTTGCCGCCGCCGCTGGAGCCGAGCCAGACATATTGCGAAACGGTATAGTTGCCGGCGCCCATAATCACCGTACCTGCCGAAAGCAGGTATTTGCCGAGATCGTGGTTGGTTGCCGCGCCGATTTCGAGGCACGAGCCGCCGCCGTCCTGCGAGATCGCGCCCGCAACCTCGAAGCGGCCGCTGACGTCGGACATGTCAGCGATCGTCATGATCGCGCCGCCCGCCACGCGGATCGAATAGGGGTCGCTGTAGCCCGTACCCGACGACGAGCCGCTTTTGAAGATGTTGCCCGTGCCCTGGCCGAACTGGATCGTCGAGCCGCCGCCGACATAGACGCCCGACTGCAATTTGAACGTGCTCGAGGTCGTATTGCCAGCCACGATGCCAAACGTCGTCAGACCCGATGACGTGTCGCAGATGCTCGGCTTGTCGTTGCTGCCGCAATAGGCTCCCAATTGCCCGATGTTGAACGTCCCGACGCCGAAGGTCATCGGCGAGCCGCCCTGATTGACGATGCCGCCGCTGACGTTGAACGTTCCCGACCCGAACGCGACGAGGTCGCCGCCGTTCACGATATCGCCGGTGAAATTATAGATTGTCGATGCCGATCCGTTGACATTGAAACGGTATTTGATGCCGCCGCCGACGCTGAAATTGGTGATGTTGAGCGTCGTGGCGGTGCAGGTCACAGTCCAGTTGCCGCTATAGTCGGACGGCTGGCTGGGTACGCAACCGCCGGGCAGCGCGGCGAACGCAGTCACTGCATCAGAAGTCTTGCCATACCCCAGATTGTAATTCGAGCCACCCGACAGCGTCGGTCCGGTCGGGGAACTCATTGTTCTGACGGTGGTTGCCCGCCCGCTCAGCGCAGCGACATCGGTATTGCCGGCATAGGGATCGACGGTGACCTTCTTGTTGATGTTGGTCAGCGCGAGGCCGTTCGTCCCGAGGATGCTCGCCGGGCTGCTGCACTGTGACGGGGCGGAGCTGCTGTTATAGGCGAGCGACTTCGCCTGCAGCGTCGTCCCGCAGGGCACCGAAACGGCGTTGTCCGATGCCACCGAGCACGACGGCGCGGTTAGTATTGTCCCGCCGGTCAACCCGACGTTATTGCCGGTGGCCGTGCTGAGCGCGACGACGCACGCCGGGGCTCCGGCCTTGAGCTCGGCATAGGACTGAACAGGCACCGACTGCGACGAGGCGCTGCGGTTGATCAACCGCGCAAAGACCAGCGGCACGTTGGTGGTGATGGTAACTTTGACGGCCTGGTTGCCGTCATTGGTCGGTGAGTTGCCGAGCACGGAATTAACCGCGGTCGATGCAATGCCGTTGTACTTGGCGACGCGGTTGACTGCAGCCGTCATGTCGTCCTGGCTGTTGGCGACGGTATACGCGACCGCGCCCGCATACGCCGCTGCATCGGCGACGCGCTGGTTGTCGGTGTGGACGACGAGCGCATTGCCGTATTCGGCGACGAAGCCGCCGACGCCAAGCAGCACCGGGATCGCCAGCGCACCGATAAACCCAACCGCTCCGCGGCGGTTGCCCAACAGCTTTCCGAACATGCCCACCTCGCCCCGTCGCCTGGTCAGCCGAAACGACTGATTTGGCACGGCTCATTCCATATCAGACATGACCTAACTAAAGCAATAGGTTGTCAAGGATAGTGAAGAGTTAACGTCAGGTTACCAGGCTAATATTCCGTTCATCTATGGTAGCGCAATTTATCTATTAGAATCAGCGAACTCGCCAGCCGATCACCGATCCGGCATGAAAGGGCACGAGTAAACTGCCCGCCGCCTGCAGGTGCTCGGGTTCGGCGAGACTGCTGCGTTCGAGCGTCACGGTGCCGGCATTGAGCGGCAGGCCGTAAAATGCCGGACCGAACTCCGAGGCAAATCCCTCGAGCCGGTCGAGCGCGTATTCTTCAGCGAAAACCTTGGCATAGCTGGCGAGCGCGGCGGGCGCGCTGAACACTCCGGCGCAGCCGCACGCGGTTTCCTTGGTCTCGATCGCGTGCGGGGCCGAATCGGTGCCGAGGAAAAACTTGGCATTGCCCGAAACCGCCGCGCGCCGCAGCGCCCGCCGGTGCGGCTCGCGCTTGAGCACCGGCAGGCAATAGAGGTGCGGGTGGATACCACCGGCGAACATCGCGTTGCGGCTGTGTTCGAGGTGATGCGGCGTGATCGTCGCGGCGACCTGCGCGCCGCTGGCCATGACGAAATCGACCGCCTGCAAGGTGGTGATATGTTCGAAGACCACCTTGAGCGCCGGGAAGTCGGCGACCAGCGGCGCGAGCGACTGCTCGATGAACACCGCCTCGCGGTCGAAGATGTCGACATGGGCGTCGGTCACTTCGCCGTGGACCAGCAGCGGCATGCCGAGCCGCTGCATGCGTTCGAACACCGGGCGCAGCCGCGCGATGTCGGTGACGCCGGCGGCCGAGTTGGTGGTCGCGTTGGCGGGGTACAGCTTGGCAGCGGTGAACACGCCTTCGCTATGGCCGTGCGCCAGTTCGTCGGGGTCGGTGGCGTCGGTCAGATACGCGGTCATCAACGGCTCGAACGTGTATTCGGGCGAGACTGCGGCGCGGATGCGGTCGCGGTAGGCGCGCGCATCTGCAGCGGTGACGACCGGCGGGCGCAGGTTGGGCATGATGACGGCGCGCGCGAACTGCTGCGCGGTATAGTTCGCCACCGCCGCGAGCATCGGCCCGTCGCGCAGGTGGACATGCCAGTCATCGGGGCGGCGGATCGTCAGGGTCTGGATCGTCATGTGCAGACTGGTACCGGCGGTCGCCGTATCGGGTCAAATTGAGCAGGACTCACCGGATGTTTTGCGTTATCCTGGTCCGTATAAGCCGGATCAGCGGCGGGGTGGGAGATACGTCATGGCGACTCGCGCAATCGAACCGGATTTCGACCCGTTGGCGGAGGCGCGCGCCGAAGCGCAGGCGATGCCGCTTGCCGACATCGACATGACCGACCCCGAGCGGTTCCGGAACAACACGCACTGGCCGTTTTTCGAGCGGCTGCGCAACGAAGCGCCGGTGCACTACTGCGCCAACGGCCGCTTCGGGCCTTACTGGTCGATCACGCGCTATGCCGATATCATGGCGATCGACACCGATCATGCGCGCTTTTCGTCGGACGCGCATCTCGGCGGCATTACTGCGCGCGACATGGACAAGGATTTCATCCTGCCGATGTTCATCGCGATGGACCCGCCCAAGCACGACGTGCAGCGCAAGGCGGTGTCGCCGATCGTGTCGCCGCTCAACCTTGCCAAGATGGAAGTGCTGATTCGCGAGCGCGCGCAGGCGATCTTCGACAATCTGCCGATCGGCGAGACGTTCGACTGGGTCGACCGTGTTTCGGTCGAGCTGACCACGCAGATGCTCGCGACGCTGTTCGATTTCCCTTGGGAGGACCGCCGCAAGCTGACCTTCTGGTCCGATATGGCGACCAAGGACGAGACGATCCCCGGCAACCCGACCAAGGCCGAGCGCGAAGGGCATCTGCTCGAATGCCTGATGTATTTCACCGGGCTGTGGAACGAGCGCGTCAACAAGGAGCCGGGCAACGACCTCGTGTCGATGCTCGCGCACAATCCGGCGACGCGTGACATGATCCCGATGGAATATCTCGGCAACCTGATCCTGCTGATCGTCGGCGGCAACGATACGACGCGCAATTCGATCACCGGCGGGCTGCTCGCGCTGAGCGAGAACCCCGACCAATATGCCAAGCTGCGCGCCAACCCGGCGCTGGTCGAGACGATGGTTCCCGAAATCATCCGCTATCAGACGCCGCTCGCGCACATGCGCCGCACCGCGCTCGAGGATGTCGAGTTCCAGGGGCATTCGATCAAAAAGGGTGACCGCGTCGTGATGTGGTATGTTTCAGGCAACCGCGACGAGCGCGCGATCGAAAACCCGAACGCCTTCGTGATCGACCGCGCGCGGCCGCGCCAGCATCTGTCGTTCGGTTTCGGCATCCACCGCTGCGTCGGCAACCGGCTCGCCGAAATGCAGCTGCGCATCGTGTGGGAGGAAATCCTCAAGCGCTGGCCCAAGATCGAGGTGATGGGGCCACCGACGCGGGTGCCCTCGGCGTTCGTCAAGGGCTATGAAACGCTGCCCGTCCGCATTCCCGCCTGAAGGATAACAATGCCGATCGTCAATTACATCGAACACGATGGCACTGCGCATGCCATCGACGTGGCCACCGGCGTTTCGTTGATGGAGGGTGCGGTTTCGAACGGCGTGCCCGGCATCGACGGCGATTGCGGCGGCAATTGCGCGTGCGCGACCTGCCATGTCCATGTCGACGCCGCGTGGCTCGACCGCACCGGCGAACGCACCGAAATGGAATCGGCGATGCTCGAATTCGCCGAGGGTGTCGCCCCCGACAGCAGGTTGTGCTGTCAGATCATGGCCAGCGCCGCGCTCGACGGGGTGGTGGTGCGGATGCCGGCGGGGCAGCATTGAGGCGCTTCGTGCGGCTGATACTGCCGCGTGCACCCCTAAACCGCGGCGCTTGACCCCGTAGCGCTTCGGCGCGCGGCATGTATGATGCTTGATACGCCACAACCGGCAGTAAGCCGGGTGGCGGGGGAGATCGGCCAATGATCGAGTTCGATTATATCGTCGTGGGTGCCGGCAGCGCGGGGTGTGTGCTGGCGAATCGGCTGACGGCTGACGGGACGACGACGGTGTTGCTGCTCGAGGCGGGCGGCAAGGACACCAACCCGATGATCCATATTCCGATCGGCTATTCGAAGACGCTCAAGGATCCGTCGGTCAACTGGCTGTACGAGACCGAGCCCGATCCGACTTCGGGCAACCGCCCGCATGTCTGGCCGCGCGGCAAGGTGCTCGGCGGGTCGTCGTCGATCAACGGGCTGCTGTATGTGCGCGGGCAAAGCGCGGACTATGACCGCTGGGCGCAGCTGGGCTGCACCGGCTGGAGCCATGCCGATGTGCTGCCGTATTTCAAGCGCGCCGAGGGCAATGAGCGCCTTGCCGACGAGCTGCACGGCAATGACGGCCCGCTCAACGTGTCCGACCCGCGCGATACGCATCCGATTTCGGACGCGGTGATCGACGCCGGGGTGCAGGCGGGAATTCCGTTCAACAATGACTGCAACGGTGTCAGCCAGGACGGCATCAGCTATTTTCAGATGACGGTGAAGAACGGGCGGCGCTGGTCGACGGCGATGGCGTATCTGCGCCCGGCGCTGGCACGCGCCAATTTGCGTGTCGAAGTCCGCGCGCAGGCCGAACGTGTGCTGCTCGACGGCAAGCGTGCGGTGGGCGTGCGCTATCTGCAGAACGGCGTCAGCATCGAGGCGAAGGCGCGGCGCGAAGTCATCCTTGCGGGTGGCGCGATCAATTCGCCGCAACTGCTCGAGCTGTCGGGGATCGGCGATCCCGAGGTGCTGGCGGCGGCGGGCGTTCCGGTGGTGCATGCGCTGAAGGGCGTCGGCACCAATTTGCAGGATCATTATCTGGTCGGCGTGCAATATCGGTTGAAGGACTGCGTTTCAGTCAACGAGCTCAGCCGCGGTTGGCGACTGGTGCGCGAAGCGGTGCGCTATGCGACCGCGCGCAAGGGACTGCTGACGCTGTCGGCGGCGCATATTCAGGCCTATGTCCGCACGCGGCCGGGGCTCGATGGTCCCGATGTGCAGTTCCACATCCTGCCCGCCACGATGAATGTCGAAAAGCTGGCGCTCGAGGGCAAGATGGAGCTCGAAAAGCTGCCTGGACTGACGCTCGCGCCGTGCCAGCTGCGACCCGAAAGCCGCGGGACGATCCATATCAAGACCGCAGCACCACTCGACCGCCCGGCGATCCGCCCGAACTATCTCGCCGATCCGATCGACCAGACGACGATCGTCGAAGGGTTGAAATGGGGCCGCAAGATCGCCGCGCAGGCAGCGCTCGCGCCCTACATCGCGGGGGAACTGATGCCGGGCAGCGCGGCGGCGAGCGATGCCGACCTGCTCGCCTATGCGCAACAGGCCGGGTCGACGCTTTATCATCCGGTCGGCACCGCGCAGATGGGCCGCGCGAGCGATCCGATGACCGTCGTCGATCCTGAACTGCGCGTGCACGGTATCGAGAACCTGCGCGTCGTCGATGCGTCGGTGATGCCGCGGCTGGTGTCGGGCAATACCAACGCGCCGACGGTGATGATCGCTGAAAAAGCCAGCGACATGATCCGCGCCGCAGCGCGCCTCGCTGTCGCGGCGTGACCGCCGACCAGCTATTTGCGGCGGCGAGCACGCTCGCGATGGCTGGCTGGCTGGTGCTGGCGGTCGCGCCGCTGCGGCGCGGCATCGCGGTGGTCGTCGCGCGCTGGGTGGTGGCGTTCCTGTGTGCGACCTATGCGGTGTTGCTGGTCCGCGCACTGGGCGGCAGCGGCGGCGGTGGCAATGCATTTGCACAAATGGGCACGCTCGGCGGCGTGGTCACGCTGTTCAAATCGCCCGAGGCGATCCTGGTCGGGTGGATCCACTATCTGGCGTTCGACCTGTTTACCGGCGCGTGGATCACCGACGATGCGCCACGGGCGCGCGTGCCGCACTGGCTGGTGCTGCCGTGCCTGTTCCTGACGCTGATGGCGGGGCCGGTCGGGTTGCTGACATATCTGCTGATCCGCAGCGTGCGGCAGCCGCGCGGCGTTTAGCGGCGCTTTTCCTGAACGCGCAGGCTGCTGCCATCGGGCAGGCGCACGAGCACATGGTCGCTGAAGCGGTTGATGACGGGGGCTTCGACATCACGGCTGCTGACCGAGCCGGTGCGGTAGTCGGTTTCGCGGAACGCCACGATACGGAAATCGCGGGCGCGGAGGGCGACTTCTTCGGACGAAACGAGCGGCGCGGTATCGGACATGCCCGGCCTTCCCGGTTGGAGGAACCCCGGAGCGGCTTACCGCCCCGGGGAAAAGTCTGTCTCAGCGGCGGAAGAAGCGGCGCTGGTTCATCGGCGGATTGACGGTCTTCTCGCGGAAGACGATGCGCCCCTTGTCGAGGTCGTACGGCGTCATTTCAACGTGCACGCGATCACCGACAATCGAGCGGATGCGGTTCTTACGCATTTTGCCCGCAGTATAGGCGATGATCTCGTGCTCATTCTCCAGCTTCACGCGGAACCGCCCGTCGGGCAGGATCTCGGCGATGGTGCCTTCGACCTTCAGCGCTTCTTCTTTTGCCATATAGGCTTAGACCAGCTGCAGGTTGACGGCCGAGCTGCGACCCTGACGGTCGTTCTCGACGTCGAAGCTGACCTTCTGGCCTTCGTTGAGGCCGTTCAGGCCCGAACGCTCGACGGCCGAAACGTGAACGAAGACATCCTTCGATGCGCCGTCCGGAGCGATAAAGCCGTAGCCCTTGGCGCTGTTGAAAAACTTGACGGTACCGATCGCCATGTAGAAACGTCCTTAGATAGTCTTAGAGGTCCGCACGCAGAGTTGCGCGCAGACGCCTGGGCGGCCAGTGACGAAAGAGGTGCGCGAAAGCGCCGCGATCCGTAGCAAGCAACTTCGGCTGCGCGTCATATGCGCTCGCGGGTAATAAATTGCAAGCTGGTGCCGTCCGGCGGGTGCTCCGGCACCCCCGCGCTGGTGGCGCAGAACGACTTCGGTTTGCTGCTGCGGCGCGGTCGGAACGGCAAGGAGCCGCCCGGCGGGACGCGCAAGACGTGGTTAAAAAGTCGAAAATGCACGGTGCTTCTTCAATCGGGTTCCAAGCGGCGGTCGCGGTTGCTAGACGCAGACGCGATGACCGAAGTTTTCAAGCTGATGCGCGCCGCCGAATATGCGCAGTTCGTCGCCGACGGTGTGTTCGCCGGGTCCGCCGACGACCGCCGCGACGGTTTCATTCATTTGTCAGCTGCCGATCAATGGGAGGCAACGCGCGCCAAATGGTTCGCCGACGCAGCGGGACTGTGGCTGGTGGGGGTCAGCGTCGCCGCCGTCGCGGACGATCTGCGCTGGGAGGTGTCACGCGGCGGCGCGCGCTTTCCGCACCTTTATCGCGCGCTGACCGCCGCCGACGTGACCAGCGCGCGCGCGCTTTAGGCTGCCTGCGCCGCCTTGGCGCGCTGGAAACCCGGGCGCTGCTGCAACCTGCCCCAATAGTCGCGCACGACCGGCGCGAGCCCGTCGATCAGCCCGAGCTGGTTGGCCAGCAGCAGCGCATAGCCGACCGAAATATCCGCCGCCGTAAAGCGCCCGGCGCACAGCCAGTCGGCCCCGTCGAGCGCCGCCTCGACAGCGATCGTGCGCTTAGTGAACCAGCGCGCATAGTCGGCGGCAACCTTGGGCTGACGCCGCTCGGGCGGTTCGAGCACGGTATAGCGCAGAACCAGCGTTTGCGGGAACGTCAGCGTCGCCTCGCCGAAATGCAGCCAGTTGAGCCACGCGCCATAAGCCGCATCGGCGGGGTCGACCGCGAGCGGCGATGGCCCGTGGCGCGTCGTCAGATATTGGGTGATCGCCGCCGATTCGGTCATCCGCGTCGCGCCGTCTTCGAAATACGGGATCGTGCCAAGCGGATTGACCGCCAGATACTCGGGCTTCGCGAACCGCGGCGGAAACGGCAGCAGTTCGAGCGTGTACGGCAGCGCCATTTCCTCGAGCGTCCACAGCGCCCGGAACGACCGTGCATCGATGCAGTGCCACAGCTTCATCTTTTCCCTCGCAAGCCGCCGGTGTATCCGCCGTTCATTACGGCTTAACCCGGATTGAGCAACACGCGGGCGAGCGAAGTCGGAGGGTCTATGCGCGTGGGTCGGTCGGTTCGGACAGTCGTGGCGGTCGTCGGCACTGCAATGGCGGGGCTGGGGGTTGCGCTCGCGGTAGAAAACGGCGTCGGGCGGGTTCCGGTCGAGGCGCAGGTCACCGCGCCGCCGGTCGCGGTTGCAGTCGAACGCAGCCTGCCCGCCGATCCGGCGCAAATCCAGCTGTCGTTCGCGCCGGTGGCGCGGCGGGCCGCACCGGCGGTGGTCAATGTCTATTCGGCGCGCGTCAACCGCAACCGTCCGACGATGATGGAGGATCCCTTCTTCCGCCAGTTTTTCGGCGGTGGCGTCGCGCCGCAGCCGCGCGTCGAACAATCGCTCGGATCGGGCGTCATCGTGCAGGCGAACGGGCTGGTGGTCACCAACAACCATGTCGTCGCGGGCGCAGACGAAATCCTTGTCGGGCTTGCCGACCGCCGCGAATATCCGGCGAAGGTGGTGTTCGCCGATGCGCGCAGCGATCTCGCGCTGCTGCGGATCGACACCAAGGGCGCGTCGCTCCCGACGATCCGGCTCGGCGATTCGGACCGCGCCGAAGTCGGCGATGTCGTGCTGGCGATCGGCAACCCGTTCGGCGTCGGGCAGACGGTCACGCACGGCATCGTGTCGGCGGTGGCGCGCACCGGCGTCGGCGTGTCGGACTATCAATTCTTCCTGCAAACCGATGCGGCGATCAACCCGGGCAACTCGGGCGGGGCGCTGCTCAATTTGCGCGGCGAACTCGTTGGCATCAACACCGCGATTTATTCGCGCAGCGGCGGCTCGAATGGCATCGGCTTTGCGATCCCGGCCAATATGGTGCGCGTCTTCCTGAGCGCCGCCGGAACTGGCAAGCTGGTCACCGGCTGGATCGGCGCGGAGGGCGAAACCGTCACCGCCGACAGCGCTCGGCTGGCGGGGCGCGACCGGCCCGGCGGCGTGCTGGTCACCGCCATCACGCCCGGATCGCCCGCGGCATCGGCGGGCGTGCGCGTCGGCGACATCATCGTGGCGATCGACGGCAAGGACATCGCCGACCCCGGCATGCTGCGCTACCGCATCGCAACGCTGGGCGTCGGGACCAAGCTCGACGTGGCGCTACTGCGCGGTGGCAAGACCGAACGCGCGGTGCTGACGCTCGCCAAGCCGCCCGAAAATCCGCCGCGCAGCCTGACCCGGATCGGCGGCAACACCCTGCTCAACGGCGTCACGGTGGGCAATCTGTCGCCGGCGTTCGCGCAGGAAATCGGCGCTGGGCTGCCCGAGACCGGCGTCGTGGTGACCGAGATCGCCGCCGGCGCGCCGGTCGCGCAGCTCGGCCTGCTCAAGCCGGGCGACCTGATCGAGGCGGTCAACGGCACGGTAGTCCACTCGGTTGGCGAAGTCGCCAGCGCGGTCAAGGCGGGAACGCCGAGCGTCCGCTTCAACCGTGCCGGGCAACGCGCCGAATGCGGGCTGGTCGCCGGCGGGCAGATCGCCTGCCGCAGCTGATCCTCTGCCGCCGGTCGACCAGACCGGCGGCAGATTAAGGTATCAGGCGGCGATCTTGCCCATCTCGGGTATCACCCGACGGCGCATTGCAACGCCGACGGTGCCGAAGCCGACGATCATCATCGCCCAGGTCGCCGCTTCCGGCACACCGTCCACGGGTGCCCCTAGCGTGTACGTCGCACCGGCGAAACCACCCTGATTGAACGCGTAGAGGCCGCCCGAGCTCTGGTTGGATACCAGATTGGCTTTACCGTTGCCGTTGTCACCCAAGTTGAAAAAGTCGCTTCTGGAGGCGTTGAACAGCTCGAGATTGGCAGCGGTGACCGTGCCGTCTGCGGCCAAGGTAAAGATGTTGCTGGTCACGCTCGCCGGGCCGGCGAGGTAATTGACACCGAACGTTGCCGCGTTGACCGTGCCTGCCGGCGCGGTCAGCACATAGACCTCCGAGGCCGAGACGCCGACGCCGGTCGTTGTGAACACCAACTTGCCGGTCACCGGACCGATCGTCCCGAACGTCGGGTTGAAACTGAAGTCGATGGTTATCGCGGCCGCTGCGGACACGCTTGTGCCGGCCGCCAACGCGATCAGCCCGCCAATTATAAGTTGCTTCGCAAATTTAGCCATTAGTCTACGTCCCCCAGATGCGGTGCCGATCGGCCCCACCTTCCGCTAGCAGCGTGCCGCTGCTAAAGCTATAGCGTTGAAGGGGAAATGGCGATCAGCCGGGCGAGTTGACCGACCGAATCGACACACGACGGGCCCGGCAATCGCGTCCGAAAACCGCCAGACTGCGACGGCGAACGCGCGTATAGCGGCGACATGATCCCCGATGCCGCCACCTGCTATGCCGCCCTGCTCGCCCGCGACCGGGGCTTTGACGGCGTGTTCTTTACCGGCGTCAAAACCACCGGCATCTATTGCCGCAATGTCTGCCCGGCGCGGCCGCCGTTGCCGAAGAACTGCAGCTTTTGGCCCAGCGCCGAAGCCGCCGTCGCGGCCGGGTTTCGCGCCTGCAAACGCTGCCGCCCCGAAGCTGCGCCGGGTTCGCCCGCATGGACCGGCAGCGCCGCCAGCGTGCGGCGCGCGCTCGCGCTGATCGATGCGGGCGCGCCGACCGGCGAGGCGCTCGGCGACCGGCTCGGGCTGGGCGAACGCCAGGTGCGGCGGCTGTTCGCGCGCCACCTCGGCGCGTCGCCGGTGGCAGTCGCTCAGGCGCACCGGCTCGCCAATGCAGTCGTGCTGATCGACGCCGGTACACTGTCGATGGCCGAGGTCGCGCTCGCCAGCGGCTTCGGCAGCGTACGGCGCTTCAACGAGGCGTTCCGCAACATTCACGGCGAAACGCCGGGCGCGCGGCGGCGGCGCAATCACGGAGGAAAACCGATGCACCTGACCCTGTCGCGCTATGCCGCTCCGGTTGGCGAACTGTTGCTCGTCACCGATGCCGAGGGCGCGCTGCGGGCGCTCGATTTCGTCGATTTCGACGAGCGCATGCGCCGCCTGCTCGCCCGTCACTACGGCGCGTTCGAGCTGGTCCCCGGCGTCGCGCCCGCGCCGCTCGCCGCCGCACTCGATGCGTATTTCGGCGGCGACCTGACCGGGCTCGACCAGATCGCCGGCGCCACCGGCGGCAGCGCGTTCCAGCGCAGCGTCTGGGCAGCACTCCGCGCCATTCCGGCAGGCGTCACCACCAGTTACGGCGCGCTGGCGGCACAGCTCGGCAACCCCGGTGCCAGCCGCGCGGTCGGCCTCGCGAACGGCGCTAACCCGGTCGGCATCGTCGTGCCGTGCCACCGCGTCATCGGCGCAAGTGGCGCTTTGACCGGCTATGCGGGCGGGGTCGAGCGCAAGCGCTGGCTGTTGGCGCACGAGGGCGCGATGCTCGCCTGAGCCGCTCGGGCTCAGCTCGCGCTGGCGGCGTGCAGGACCGCCGGGTCGTGCCGCCATGCGATCATCATCGGATCGTTCGGCAGGAATACGGAATCGTTGGGGTGACGCGCCTTGGCGTTGGCGAGCCAGCGCAGCGCCCCGATACGGTCGCCCGCAAGCGCGTGCAGGCCGATGATATCGTTGATGCAGCCGTCGCCGCGCGCTTCGGCGGCGACCGCGTTGATGATCAACTGGTCGAGCATCGCTCGATGCCCGCCACTGCGCCAGCGGGACGCCGCAAGTTCGACGCCGGCAAGCTGGTTGCGCCGCCCGATCAGCCGCGCCGTCGTTGCCGCTTCGCGCAGATAATCGGCATCACGCGCGGTCATCAGATAGCCGAGCGCGAGATACCGGTGCGCTGCGGCAAAGTCCGGATCGAGCTGCGCCAAGGCCTCGAGCGCGGGCAGCGCCGTGGCATAGTTACCGGCCGAAATCTCGACGAACGCTGCATCGGCGACGATCGCATGGTTGTTCGGATCGAGTTCGCGGGCGCGCGCAATTTCGGTACGTGCCGTCGCAATGTCGCCGGTGGCGATCAGCGCGGTCGCAAGCCAATGATGGGCCTTGGCCGAATCGGGGGCGCGTTTCAACGCCTCGTGAAATGCCGCGAGCCCGGCAGACAAGTCGCGTTGCCACCAAAATGCGACAAAGGCGCGGTTCAGCCATGCGTCGGCAAGACCGGGGTCGAGCGCCAGCGCCGTGCGCGCCGCCTGCGCCGCACGTGGAAAGGCGACCGCATCGGGAACCGCGCCGAACTCGCGCGACAGCACATGCGCATCCGCCAGTCCCGAATACCCCGCCGCGCGATCGGGAAAGCGAATGGTCAACGCCTGAAAGTCGCGTTCAGCGGCGGCGATCCCGGCGGCCGAGCGGGTCCCCAGTTCGAAGCGCGCGTTGAGATAGCGCGCCTGCGCAGCGGCATCGTCGTCATACGGTCCGGCCCTGACGGCAGCCGCGTGCACCGCGGCCGGGATGCTGCGATTGCCCAGCAGCAGACCGGCGGTTCCGGCGGCAATACCGGTGCCGACAAGCACTGCAAGGGCGCGCTGCCGCCACTGCGGGGTCGATGGCGGCGCGGCCGCAACCGGCTGCGCGGCAACGGGTTCGGCGGGTGCGCCGCGCAACCAAAGCCGAAGTTCGGTGCGATCGGCCCATACCGTCGGGACACCGTCACCGGGGACGCGGTGCACCGGCATCGCGCGGCTGCGCTCCCACCGCTTCGCGGTTCGCGCGTCGCAGCCCAGGAACGCACCGATCGACTTCCAGCCGACCAATCGGTCGGCGGCTGTGTCGATTGCCTGTAGAGCTACTGCGCCCCCCACCGGCCGCACCCCTTGCTGCCACATCTTAACGATTCGTGTAGCATGCCGGGGTGGCTGCTGCGAGCCGCATGACGGAAGCTGCAATTATCGCCGCGGTGCGGCAACGCGTGCGGCGGGCCGGGCGCCCGCGCCTCAGCCTTCGAACTCCATGATCACCGCATCGACGGCAAGGCTGTCACCCGGCGCGGCGCGGATGTCCTTGACCACGCCGGCCTTTTCGGCGCGCAGGATGTTTTCCATCTTCATCGCCTCGACGGTGGCGAGGGGCTGGCC
This sequence comes from Sphingomonadales bacterium, assembly GCA_038225475.1. Classification (GTDB taxonomy): domain Bacteria; phylum Pseudomonadota; class Alphaproteobacteria; order Sphingomonadales; family Sphingomonadaceae; genus Polymorphobacter_B. The sequence goes on along the minus strand of JBBRRA010000001.1, from coordinate 84,706 downwards.
GGCCTCGACGCGGTCACCGGCGGCGACCGCGATGCTCATCACCAGCCCGGGCATCGGGCAAAGCAGGAAGCGCGACAGGTCGGGCGGGATCTTTTCGATCATATGCGCCGCGAGTGCTGCAGCACGCGGCGTCAGCACGCGGACGTCATGTCCGGCACCGCGCGTCGTCAGGCGATAGCCGATCGCGCGGCGGTCGACAGCGACGACGATCGTCCGGCCATCGACCCGCGCTTCGAACTGGCGCTCGCCGACCCGCCAGTCGGTGGTGACGCGCAGCTCGCGACCGTCGATCATCAGCTCGAACGCGTCGCCGGTGGCGAGCACGGCGACGGCATGATTGACATGGCCGATGCGGACGACCCAGTCTTCGCCGAACGCCGCGCCATGGCCGTTCAACTGCCCGTCGATCAATTGCGCGCGTTCGACTTCGACGGCGTTCATCACCGCGGCGGCGGCGATCAGCGCATCGGTGGTCGCGGCATCGACGGGCGCGCCGTGGAAGCCGTCCGGATATTCCTCGGCGATGAATGCGGTGGTGACCGCGTTTCCGGCGCGGAAGCGCGGGTGCTGCATGACCGCCGACAGGAAGTCGATGTTGTGACCGATGCCGCGGATCAGATAGCGGTCGAGCGCGTCGGCCTGCAGGTTGATCGCCTCGATCCGGGTCGGTGCATGCGTGATCAGTTTGGCGATCATCGGGTCATAGAAGCGGCTGATCTCGCTGCCTTCGACGACGCCGGTATCGACGCGGACGCTGCCGAGCCGCCCGCCGCCGGTTTCGGGGGGCACGCATTGCTGCAACCGGCCAATCGACGGCAGGAAGCCGCGATAGGGATCCTCGGCATAGACACGGGTTTCGACCGCGTGACCGGTCAGCGTGACGTCGGCCTGCGTAAAATCGAGCGGTTCGCCCGCCGCGATGCGGATCATCGCCTCGACAAGATCGACCCCGGTGACCAGTTCGGTGACCGGGTGCTCGACCTGCAGCCGGGTGTTCATCTCGAGGAAATAGAAACTGCGGTCGGCACCGGCGATGAATTCGACGGTGCCGGCGCTGAAATAGCCGACGCGGCGCGCGAGCTCGACGGCTTGCAGGCCCATTGCCGCGCGCATTTCGGGGGTCACGAACGGCGAGGGCGCTTCCTCGACGACCTTCTGGTGGCGGCGCTGGATCGAGCAGTCGCGCTCGCCGAGGTAGACGATGTTGCCCGCCTGATCGCCGAGCACCTGGATTTCGATATGGCGCGGCTGCGTGATGAACTTTTCGATGAACACCCGGTCGTCGCCGAAGCTGGCAAGGCCTTCGCTGCGGGTCGATTGGAAGCCTTCGCGCACATCGGCTTCGCTCCACGCCAGCCGCATGCCCTTGCCGCCGCCGCCCGCTGACGCCTTCATCATCACTGGATAGCCGATTTCGGACGCGATGCGGACCGCGTGCTCGGTGTCGCTGATCTCGCCGACAAAGCCCGGCACGACGTTGACGCCCGCCGCTAGCGCGAGTTTCTTCGATTCGATCTTGTCGCCCATCGCCGCGATCGCTGCCGCCGGCGGTCCGATGAAAGCGATGCCAGCGGCGTCGCAGGCTTCGCGGAAGCTGGCGCGTTCGGACAGGAAGCCATAGCCCGGGTGCACCGCCTGCGCCCCGGTCGCATGACATGCCGCGATGATCGCATCGGCGAGCAGATACGATTCGGCAGCCGGCGGCGGCCCGAGGCGCACCGCCTCGTCGGCCATTTCGACATGTAGCCCCGACGCATCGGCGTCGGAGTAAACCGCGACCGTGGCGATGCCCATTTTGCGCGCCGAGCGGATGACGCGGCAGGCGATTTCGCCGCGATTGGCGATCAGGATTTTGGTGAACATGAGTCCGGCGGCACCCCGAGTTGTTTCAACGGATCAAGCGCGCCCGGCTTGCACGATGCATGGCCACCAACGCAAGCGGCAGTCGCTACGGATTGGCTTTGAGATGCTCGGCGATTTCGTCGAAAAAGCGTTCGAGATTGTGGATGACGTTGACCTTGAATTCATAGTTCACCTCGGGCGACGATGAATCGATGATCTTCGATTCATCGACCTTTTCGGTGTAGATCGCCGCGAGCGTCCGGACATAGTCGGGCGTCAGCTCGATCTGGTCGAGCTCGTCGAGAATGCGCAGCTGAATGATCATCAGCTGGCGCGTCAGCATTTCGAGCGCGGTAATCCGGGCGACGGTGACGACCGGATCGAGCTGAACCTCTTCATGTTGGGCCATGCGCGCTCTCCTTGCCGCCAAAGCCTAGCGCAACCGGCCCGTTGGCGGCTAGACCGGGATATGGCCCGCACGCTCACCGCTCGCATCGAAACCTTTGCCACGCGGGGGGATTTCGTCATTGCGCGCGGAGCCAAGACGCATGTCGATGTCGTCGTCGTCGAAATTGCCGATGGCCCGCACACCGGCCGCGGCGAGGGCACGGCAATCTATTATCGCGGCGAAACCGCAGCGGGCGTGCTCGCCGCCGTCGAGGCGCAGCGCGGTGCCGTTGCGGCGGGCGCGACCCGCGCCGAACTGCTCGAACTGATGCCCGCCGGTGCGGCACGCAACGCCGTCGATGCGGCGCTGTGGGATCTCGAGGCGAAGCGGTCCGGCGTCCGCGTCTGGCAGACGCTCGGGCTGCCGCAGCCACGCCCGCTGCTGACCGCCTATACGATCAGCCTCGGCACGCCGGGCGCAATGGAGACGGCGGCGCGCGCGGCGAGCGGCTATGAACTGCTCAAGCTGAAATTATCCGGCGAGGGCGATCTCGACCGCGTTGCGGCGGTCCGGCGCGGCGCGCCCGATGCGCGGCTGATCGTCGATGCCAACGAGGCATGGGGCGGCCAGGATATCGAGCGGCTTGCGCATGCGATGGAGCGGCTGCGCGTCGAGTTGATCGAACAGCCGGTGGCGGCCGGGCAGGATGCGCTGCTCGACGGCGTGCGCTCGCCGGTGCCGCTGTGCGCCGACGAAAGCGTGCACGACCGTGCCTCGCTCGATGCGGTCATCGGGCGCTACCGGTTCATCAATATCAAGCTCGACAAGGCGGGCGGGCTGACCGAGGCGGTCGCACTGGCACAAGCCGCAAAGCAGCGCGGGCTGGGGCTGATGACGGGGTGTATGCTGTCGACATCGCTCGGCGTGGCACCGGCGTTCTACATGGGCATGCAAAGCCAGTTCGCCGATCTCGACGGGCCGCTGCTGATCACCGACCGGCCGCACGGCATTCGCTTCGAAGCCAGCGACATGTGGCCGCCCGAACCCGAGCTTTGGGGATGACGTCCCCCCACGCACGCGGCGCAAGGGGGACGCAATAGGTCAGGCTTCGTCGGTGGCCGGTTCGTCGGCCATTTCGGGCGGCAGCAGGCCGGGCTCGGCATTCGGGTCGAAGGCTTCGGTGAAGCCTGCGCCGTCGCGCTCGAACATGTCGGCGCTGATATCGACGCCCTTCGCCTGCAGTTCGGCCTCCTCCGGCGAACGCGCGATGTTGACCTTGATCATCACCGACACTTCGGGGTGGAGCGAAACCTTGACGTCGTACAGGCCGAGCGCCTTGATCGGGCGATCGAGAATGACCTGCGTGCGGAGCACCTTGGCACCGTCTTCGGTCAGCGCATCGGCAAGATCGCGCGCGGCGACCGAACCGTAAAGCTGGCCAGTGTTCGATGCCTGACGGATCAGGATGATCGACTTGCCGTCGATACCGGCCGAATCGACCTTGGCGGCTTCACGGCGGCCGGCATTGTCGGCCTCGATCTGCGCGCGATTGGCTTCGAACCGCTTTTTATTGGCTTCCGACGCACGCAGCGCCTTTTTCCGGGGCAGCAGGAAATTGCGAGCGAAACCGGGCTTCACCGCGACGACGTCGCCGATGTTGCCGAGCTTTTCGACGCGTTCGAGCAGGATCACATCCATGAGGTCTGCGCCTTACTTAACGAGGAACGGCAGCAGGCCGATATGGCGGGCGCGCTTGATCGCCTGAGCCAGCTCGCGCTGCTTTTTGCCGGAAACGGCGGTGATGCGGCTCGGCACGATCTTGCCGCGCTCCGAGACGAAGCCCTGGAGCAGGCGCACATCCTTATAGTCGATGATCGGCGCATTGGGGCCCGAGAACGGGCAGCTTTTGCGGCGGCGGAAAAATGGACGTCCCATGTGTCTTTAAACCTTCAGGCCGGGCGCGGACGGAAGCCGCCGCCACGATCATTGCCACCAAAGCCGCCGCCGGGGCGGTCACCGCCGCCACGCGGACGGTCGCCGCGGTCGGGCCGGTCGCCACGCGGGCGGTCGCCACGATCGCCACGGTCGCCGCGATCGCCACCCGGACGCTCGCCGTCGCGCTCGCGGCTTTCGTTGCGGCGCATCATTGCCGACGGGCCATCCTCGAGCGTTTCGACGCGCACCGTCATGAAGCGCAGGATATCTTCGGACAGGCCGACCTGACGCTCGAGCTCGGCGACTGCCGCCGACGGCGCGTCGAGGTTGAACATGACATAGTGCGCCTTGCGGTTCTTCTTGATCCGGTAGGCGAGGCTGCGCAGTCCCCAATATTCATTCTTGGCGACGCGACCGTCATGGTCGGTGATGATCTTGGTAAAGGCCTCGCTCAGCGCATCGACCTGGGCAGTGGCCAGGTCCTGACGCGCGAGGAAGACATGCTCGTAATGCGGCATGCAATTCAGCTCCCATGTGCCGATCGTTGACTGCGGACCATCCGCAGCCCCTCCGGCTGGCGTAAACGACAAACGGCCGGGGTGACCCGGCCGATGTCGAGGCGGTCGCTATGACCGAAAGGGGCGGGGGATGCAAGTCTTTACCCCGCCCCCAAAGGGCCGAGCGGGCAGGTCAGCCGTGCGTCGAGGCGTAAAGCTGCCAAAGCTGCGCGATGTCTTTCATGCCGCTTTTGTCCGGAACGCCGGCAAAAGTCGCCTTGGCAGCGCCTGATGACCCGGCCTTGACCTGTGCAATGCCCTGAAAGACGCGCGCCGAATCGGCATCGGCACCGCCGGCGGCAACTGCCTTGCCATAGGCTGCGACCGCGGCGGGATACTGGCCGAGGCCGAGATAGGCTCCACCGGCCTGCGCCGCCGTGGCGGGATTTGCCGCGAGCTTGGGCGCCTGCGCGCCTGCTGCCTGCGACCGCTGCGCCGCCGCCTGCGCCAGCTTCTGCGTCATCGGATCCGAACCGACGCTGCCGCCGGCCTGGCTCAACACCTTTTCGGCAACGCCGGGCTGATTGTTGACGATCGCCAGCTTGGCGAACTCCTGATAATCTTCGGGCCGGGTGATGTTGCCGGTGGCCGACATCAGGTGGAACAGCGCCAGCTTGGCCTGCGGGCTCATCTGGTTCTTCTGCGCCTCGACGAGCAGCGTCCGCCAGCGTGCCGGGCTGGCATCGACCCGGATCAGCTTTTCGGTGGTGGCGAGATACGCCTTTTTGTCGCCCGCCTTATACTGCGCGCCGGCAAGATTCTCGAGATAGATCGGCTTGGCACCGTTCGACGCGATCAGCTTGTTATACGCCGTCACGGCTTCCTGATAGTGACCCTGCCGCACCGATGCCTGCGCAATCAGGATCTGCATGTCTTCGCCGCCGGCGCGGCGGGCCAGTTCGACGGCCTTGCCGTAATTACCGGCCTGATAATAAAGCGCGGCGAGCGTTTTGGGCGGGGCACCGACAGCTTCCATTTCGGCAGCGGCTTTGCCGTACTGGCCGGCGCGGTTGTAGATATAGCCCGCCATCTGCGCGACCTTGGTGCGCTCCTCGGGCGTCTTGGCGGCAGCCTTGGCCTGCCCAATGGCGGCGAGTGCGGCCGATGTGTTGCCCGACTTGACCGCGCCGGCGGCGGCCTGGAGCGGCTTGCCGACGGCGGGCGACACCGACGCAGCGGCCGGCGTCGCAAGCGCGGGCGTCAATGCCAGTGCGGCAATCAGCGCAATCCGGTGAGCACTCGTCATGGTGATCCTCTTACGTCTAGGTCCGACTGGACATGAATCTGGGCCCGGCCGGATGGCCGATACGGGAACGGTCTTATCCAATCCGATCGCCGCCGCAAAGTCTATACGCTTGGGCCGCGCGTCAGGTTGCCACACGCCCTTCGAACGCCTAAGCGCGCATCCAAAATCATGGGGAGCCAGCTTTGACGCGTGCATTCATTTTTCCAGGACAAGGCAGCCAGGCCACCGGTATGGGCCATGCGCTCAGCACCGCCAGTCCGGTGGCGCGCGCAGTGTTCGAGGAAGTCGATGATGCGCTCGGGCAAAAGCTGTCGGCGCTGATGTGGCACGGCGACCCCGCCGAACTGATGCTGACGGCAAATGCGCAACCGGCGATCCTTGCGGTGTCGATCGCGGCGCTGCGCGTGCTGGAGGCCGACGGCGGCGTGCGGCTGGCGGACAAGGCGGCATTCGTCGCGGGGCATTCGCTGGGCGAATATAGCGCGCTGGTCGCGGCGGGTTCGCTGCCGCTGGCCGCTGCGGCGCGGCTGCTGCGGGTGCGCGGTGACGCCATGCAGGCGGCGGTGCCAGCGGGCGAGGGCGCGATGGCGGCACTGCTCGGCCTCGATTTCGACGCCGTCACCAGGGTCGCCGCCGATGCGGCGCAGCACCTTGTGTGCGCGGTCGCCAATGACAATGCGCCGGGGCAGGTCGTGGTGTCGGGCCATGTCGAGGCCGTGGCGCGCGCGATCAATCTCGCCCGGCTGGCCGGTGCGCGTCATTCGGTGCTGCTGCCGGTGTCGGCACCGTTCCACTGCGCGTTGATGCAGCCCGCCGCCGATGCGATGGCGGCCGCGCTCGCCGATACCGACCTGCGCGCGCCGTTTGTGGCGTTGGTGTCGAACGTCACCGCGGCTGCGGTCACCGACCCTGCCGAAATCCGGCGATTGCTGGTCGAACAGGTCACTGCCACCGTCCGCTGGCGCGAATCGGTGCTGGCGATGGTCGACGGCGGGGTGACCGGCTTTGTCGAACTCGGCGGCAAGGTGCTCGGCCCGATGGGCAAGCGGATCGCTCCCGATGCGCCGGTGGTGTCGGCAGTCGATATGGCGGGCATCGAGGCGGTGCTGAAGTCGCTGTAGCTGCCTTGACGCTGTGAACCAAATCGGCTATAAAACCTGATGTTTAACCAGCCCCTCGGCGATAATTGCCAGCGCCCCACGCGATCATGGGGGGTGCTGCGTCCCCCGACGTGTCGTCAACTTCATCAACTTTGCATAGCTCGAAGGGACCATGTCGCATGTTCGATCTGACCGGTAGGACCGCGCTCGTGACCGGCGCGAGCGGCGGCATCGGGTCGGCGATCGCACGCGCGCTGGGTGCTCAGGGCGCGCGGGTGGCGTTGTCGGGAACGCGGCTCGAGCCGCTCGAGGCGCTGGCGGCCGAGCTGCCGGGGTCGGTGGTGCTGGCTTGCGACCTGAGCGACGCCGCAGCGGTCGATGCGCTGGTGCCCCGCGCGGTCGAGGCGCTGGGCAGCCTCGACATCCTCGTCAACAACGCCGGCGTGACACGCGACAATCTCGCGATGCGCATGAAGGACGCCGAATGGGATGCGGTGATCCGCGTCAATCTCGAGGCTGCATTCCGCCTGATGCGCGCGGCGTGCAAGCCGATGATGAAAGCGCGCAGCGGGCGCATCATTTCGATCACCTCGGTGGTCGGCGTTACCGGCAATCCGGGGCAGGTCAATTATGCCGCGTCGAAGGCCGGGCTGATCGGCATGTCGAAGGCACTGGCGCAGGAAGTCGCCAGCCGTGGCATCACCGTCAACTGCGTCGCGCCGGGGTTCATCGCGTCGGCGATGACCGAGGCGTTGCCCGACGCGCAAAAGACGGCGCTGACCTCGCGGATCCCGGCGGGCAAGCTTGGCGCGGGCGGCGATGTCGCGGCGGCCGTCGTCTATCTCGCATCGGCCGAAGCTGCCTACGTTACGGGTCAGACGCTGCACGTCAACGGCGGCATGGCGATGATCTGAACGTCCACCGGGCTTGTCACGCGCCAGCCGCACCGCTATCGCCACATTTGAGATTTATCCATCAGAAGGGTTGAACATGACCGACGTCGCCGATCGCGTTAAGAAGATCGTCATCGAACATCTGGGCGTCGAGGCCGACAAGGTCACCGAAGATGCAAGCTTCATCGACGATTTGGGTGCCGACAGCCTCGACACCGTCGAGCTCGTGATGGCGTTCGAAGAAGAATTCGGGGTCGAGATTCCCGATGATGCCGCCGAAAAGATCCTGACCGTCAAGGACGCGATCGGCTTCATCGAGACGCACCACGCCGGGTAATCCGGATGCTGGAAGTGCACAGGATCATTCGATGACAGGCGGCTCCTCGCGGGTGCGGGGGGCCGTTTCGCGTTCGAGTGCGCCAAGCCTGGGGAAAGGTCGCAGATGCGTCGGGTAGTTATCACCGGGATCGGCATGGTCACGTCGCTGGGGGCAGCGGCGGAAACCGTGTGGGCCAATATCCTTGCGTCGAAGTCGGGTGCGGGGCCGATCACGATCTTCGATCCGACCGACTATGCCTGCCGGATTGCCATGGAGGTGCGCCACGGCGACGGCACCGGCAACAGCTTCGACATTAACAAGCGCATCGATCACAAGGTGCAGCGGCAGGTCGATCCGTTCATCATCTTCGGCATCGACGCCGCTGGCCAGGCGCTCGAAGATGCCGGCTTGACCGATATGAGCGAGGCCGAACGCTTCCGCGCCGGCACGATGATCGGGTCGGGCATCGGCGGTTTGCCGGGCATCGAGAAGGAATCGATCGTCCTTCACGAACGCGGCCCGCGCCGCGTTTCACCGCACTTCGTCCACGGCCGCCTGATCAATCTGATCTCGGGGCAGGTCTCGATCAAATACGGCCTGATGGGGCCCAATCATGCGGTGGTAACGGCGTGCTCGACCGGCGCGCACGCCATCGGCGACGCGGCGCGGCTGATCGCGCTCGACGATGCCGACGTCATGGTGGCGGGCGGCAGCGAGGGCGCGATCTGCCCGCTCGGCATCGCCGGGTTCAGCCAGGCGCGCGCGCTGTCGACGGGCTTCAACGACTCCCCCGAACGCGCCAGCCGCCCGTACGACCGTGACCGCGACGGGTTCGTGATGGGCGAAGGTGCGGGAATCGTCGTGCTCGAGGAATATGAGCATGCCAAGGCGCGCGGTGCGAAAATCTATGCCGAGGTCATCGGTTACGGGCTGACCGGCGACGCCTATCACGTCACCGCGCCGCATCCGCACGGCTCGGGGGCGTTCCGGTCGATGGAGATGGCGCTGCGCAAGGCAGGCCTTGCGCCGTCGGACATCGATTACATCAACGCGCACGGCACCTCGACGCCGATGGGCGACGAGCTCGAACTCGGTGCGGTGCGGCGGTTGTTCGGCAGCGCGATCGAGACCGTCTCGATGTCGTCGACCAAGTCGGCCACCGGGCATCTGCTCGGCGGCGCGGGCGCGGTCGAAAGCATCTTTTGTGCGCTGGCGATCCGCGACCAGATCGTGCCGCCAACGCTCAATCTCGACAACCCTTCGGAAGGTTGCGCCGGCGTCGATCTGGTGCCGCACGTCCCCAAGCGTCGCAAGGTGAAGGCGGTGGTCAACAACAGCTTCGGCTTTGGCGGCACCAACGCCACGCTCGTGTTCCGGGCAGTCTAGGGGTATGAGCCGCCGCCGCCCCGGCCGGATGGGGCTTGCCGGCGTGTTCAGCGTGTTGTTGGTCCTGTTCGGCGGCGCGCTGCTGATCAAGCCGTGGTTCCGCGGTGAAGCCGGCAGCGGGTCGACCGAGGTCGTGATCCCGGCCGGCGCGACGCTCGATGCCGCCGCGCATCGGCTCGAGGACAAGGGTGTGATCGCGTCCGCAGGGCAGTTCAAGCTGCTCGCCCGGCTGTTCGGCAAGCCCGGTGCGATCAAGGCGGGCGTCTATCGCTTTCCGGCAAACGCCAGTTGGGCCGAGGATTATCAGCGCATGCAGCGCGGGCTGGTCGTGGCGGCGCGGCTGACGATCCCCGAAGGGTTACCTTCGGTGCTGGTCGCCGAGCGGCTCGCCGGGCTGGCGGCGCTGACGGGCGCGGTGCCCGAAGTGCGCGAAGGGTCGGTGCTGCCCGACACCTATAGCTTCGCCACCGGCACTTCGCGCGCGTCGGCGCTAAAGACGATGCAGGCGGCGATGAACACCGAGCTTGCCAAGCTGTGGGCGGCGCGGTCCGCCGAAACGGTGGTCAAGTCGCCCGAGGAGGCGGTGATCCTCGCATCGATCGTCGAGAAGGAAACCGGCAAGCCCGACGAACGCGCGCTGATCGCCGGGGTTTATTCGAACCGGCTGCGGCAAGGCATCAAGCTCGATGCCGATCCAACGACGATCTATCCGATCACCAAAGGCAAGCCGCTCGGGCGGCGCATCCGGCGGTCCGAACTCGACGCCGTCAACGGCTATAATACCTATGCGCGTGCCGGGCTGCCGGTCGGGCCGATCGCCAACCCGGGGCGCGATGCGATTGCCGCGGTGCTTGCGCCGGCGTCGACCAAGGCGCTGTATTTCGTTGCCGACGGCAGCGGCGGCCATGTGTTCGCCGATACGCTGGCGCAGCATAATGCCAATGTTGCCAAGTGGTTCGCGCTGCGCCGGGCGCGCGGCGAGCGATGAGGCTGGTTCTGCGCCTTGGCGCGTTGCTGATGTTGGCGTGGCTGGCGGGGTTTGTCTGGTTTGCCGAAACGCTCCCCGGGGCTGCTCCGGTGTCGCTTGGCACCGATGCGATCGTCGTGCTGACGGGGGGTGCCGGGCGGCTGGCGCGCGGTCTCGATGTGCTGCAGCATGGCGCGGCGCAGCGGCTGCTGGTTTCGGGTGTCCACAAGCGCGTCGACAAATCCGAACTGTCCGAAGCCGCCGCTGTGCCGCGCGCGTTGTTTATCAAGCGCGTCGATCTCGATATGGAGGCGATCGATACGCGGTCGAACGCCGAGCAATCGGCGCTTTGGGCGGCGCGGCACAACTATACGTCGTTGCGGCTGGTCACGTCGGCGACGCACATGCGGCGTGCCATGCTCGAATTCCGCGCACGGTTGCCGGCCTCGGTGCGCCTGCTGCCCGACGCAGTGCCGGCGTCCGAAGGCGTGCAGGGCCAGGCCCGCGAATATACCAAATTCCTGCTCCGGCGTGCGGTTGTGGCGCTCGATCGATGATCGCGTTCCTTCGCTCGCTGGTTTTCACGCTGGTCTTCTATGTCGGATCGGTGCCGCTGGTTGTCGGGGCGGCCGTCGGCGCGCTGATTTCGCCGCGTGCGATCAACCGGATGGCGCGGCTTTGGGCGGGCTGGTTCGTGCTGACCTCGCATGGGATCCTTGGGATCAAGCTCAAGATCGAGGGGACCGTGCCGCAGAACGGCGTCATCGTCGCGCTCAAGCATCAGTCGGCCTATGAGACGATCCTGACGCTGTGGCTGTTCGATAATCCCGCGGTGGTAATGAAGGCGGAGCTGCACCAGATCCCATTCTGGGGCTTTGCAGCGCGCCAGCACGGCACGATTCCCGTCGACCGCGCGGGCTCGGCGACCGCGCTGCGCACCATGCTGCGCGCGGCACAGGGCGCACGCGACGCGGGCCGCCCGATCGTGATCTTCCCCGAAGGCACGCGCGCGCCGCCGGGAACGCAGCCGCCGCTGCGGCCCGGCCTCGCGGGGTTGTACCGCGCGCTAAAGGTGCCGCTGGTGCCGGTGGCGCTCGATTCGGCGACCTGCTGGCCCAAAAGCTTCGTCAAACATGCCGGTGTCGTGACGATGCGCTTCCTCGCGCCGATCCCGCCCGGGCTCGACCGCGACGACATCGAAGCGCGGGTCCATACCGCGATCAACTCGGTTACCTGACGTGAAGCGCCGCGTCCCGCTTTGGGTGACTTTCGTGCCGCTGGTGGTCGGCGTGGCTGGATATTATGCGCTGTGGACCGGGTATGCGGACGCGTTCCGTACCGAGGTTGCAGCGGTGCTGCCCGGCCGCGCGGTCACGATCGGCGGCTTTCCCTATCGCGTTGCGGCAAGCGTCGAAGCGCCGACGCTGGCAACGGCGGGGCCGGGGCTGATCGCCACGGTATCGGCAGCCTCGGTTGCCGCCGACCGCGGACCGTGGCGCCCAGAATTGACCGTGGTGCGCCTGACCCAGCCCCGGCTGCGCTTTGCGGTCGCGCCGATCGACCGGGCGACGTTCGCGCTGTCCGCCCCGGCGGCGTTGTCGAGTGTCCATCTGGCACAAGGCCGGCTGGTGCGGCTGTCATCGGTCTTCGACCATCCGCGCTTCAGCGTCGGGATCATTCCCGGCGAGATCAGCGCCGACCGCCTCGAGGTCCATCTCCGCGAGACGCCCACGGACCGTCGAGCCGCGACAGCAGCCGCGCAGGGCGAGATCGTGCTGGCGGGGAGCGTCGTCCGTATCGCCGGGGGGGACCCGCTGGCACTTGCCGCAACGGTGACCATCACCGCGACTGCGCCGTTGCACAGTGTGGCCGATTGGGCCGACGGCGGCGCGGTCGAGATTACCCGCCTGACGCTAGCCGATGCGAGCGGCGAAGTGCTGGCGATCGCGGCGAGCGGCACTGTGCCCGAACACGGCAACCTGCGGCTTGCGGGCACGGTCGATACGGTTTGCCCGGCCTCGGTTGCGGCGGCGTTTGCGGGGCTTGTGGCGACGCCCGAAGTGCGGCTGCGCCGTCCGGTCCGGCTGGCATTCAGCGGGGTGCCCGGTGCGCTTGCCATGACATTGCCCGAAACGACCGGGCTCGACCGCCGTAAGCAATTACCGCCGTGTCCGCTGTTGCGCCGCTGAACACAGGCAGCTATAGCCTCCCCCCTCGTGTCGGGGCGTAGCTCAGCCTGGTAGAGCACTGTCTTCGGGAGGCAGGGGCCGGAGGTTCGAATCCTCTCGCCCCGACCACGAGATTGTCAGGGCAGAAGGCCTCCCGGTCCTTCGCCCATCGCTTGCAGCTTGCTATGGCGCGCGCACCGACCGGGGCACACCCGCGACGCCCGGCGCGCATTCGAGCTCGCCGCGGTCCCATCCGCCCGTCACAGCCGCAGCTTCATAGGTGGACTGCAGAAACTGCAGCAGCGTCGCATCGGGATCTGCGCTGGCGCGCACGACGCGATACGGCAGCAGAAATTCGCCGAGTGCCGCGTCCCAATAGGCTTCGGGAGGGCTGACCGGGCTGGTTCTGAACTCGGTCGTTGCCGGATAGGCGTATGAATAGAACATCGGCTCGTTGACGCCCTCGCCCGCCCAGAAGCCCGCCGATGATTCCTGATGACTATACGCTTCGCGCGTGACGGCGTCGGGCAGGTTAGGGATGCCACCGGGGTGCAGCGGTGCCCGCCGGCCCGAGAAGCGCGTGACCGCGAGGTCGAACGAACCCCAAAACAAGTGCACCGGCGAAACTTTGCCGAGAAAACTTGTGCGGAACTGCTTGAAGACCCGGTCGATCTGCACCAACGCGGCGTGGAAGCGACGTACTGCACCGGCGTCATACGGCCTGACCGTAACATCCCGTTCGAAGCAAACCGCGCCAGCGATTTCATTCGGCATCCCATCAATCGAAAAATCGGCGCCGACTGCTTCGACGCACCTACGGACGCGGTCATGAAACATCGCCACGCTCGTGCTTTCGAGCGCGAAGCTCGCAGCCTTGCCGTTCGAAGCCTCGACGCGAAGCCGCTGATCGATGAGGTCGAAATCGAGCGCGAGCGCCATCGGCCCGACATGGATCAGCCCGGTGCTCAGCCCACGGGGCACGACATAGAATGTCGCATGCCACGAATGATTTTCCCACGGCGTGTTGGCAAATCGGTATTTGCCAACGATCTGCGCCCACAAGTGCAGCGCCGCACACGTATCGCGCCACTCGGGATAAGGAATATCCGGCCAAGCAACTGGGTTTTCCGGCATGACGCAAAAATCTGCGCACGGCGCTCTCCGAAAGGGCCGCTTCCGCAGTCGACTAGAAAGCCATCTGCAAGCAGCACAAGCGACACCAACGCCCCGCCATGCTCACAGTTGATTTCACGACGGCACACCAAAGCCTTTGGCGACGCCAATTCTGCGAACGTATTCACCGGGCCGCATCCCCATCGCCAGCGCTATCCAGCCACACGACCGGCTCGGGCGGCGGAAAGATCGACGCGGAGCGGTCGCCGTTGGGCAGCGCGCGGAACGCCGGGTTGTCGGTTGTTTTGGCGAGCGCAAGTTCGGCATCGATCATCTGGCACAGCGTTTCGACCATAATCTTATACGCCGCGCTCCTCGCCGCCGCCGCCGCGCTCCTCGCCGCTTTGAGCCGCTCGGGATCGCCGGTGCGGAGTGCCTCCACGACGGCTGCTGCCGCATCTGCAACTGCTGACCAATACTCCGGCTTCGGAACGGGCTGCGCCTTTTCGGCGCTGGCGAGCGCCTGCTGAACAACAGCGATGGTAAAGCCGACGCGGACGCGCTCCCATGCGTCGGCGTCGAGCACATGCCATTGCCGCGCCCGATCAATCAGGCCGGTCATAAACCATGGCACATCGGCGGTTGCGATGCCGTCATCGAGGACGGGAACCAGTTCGGCGAGCCATGCCGGCATCAGGTCCGCCGGGCAATTCTCTGGTTTGTTAATGTCCGGCCCGAATGCCGCGAGGGCGCAGACCAGTTTGCGGCCGTCATTGCCGTTGCGCCGCCAACTGTTTTGAATGATGCGGCCTTCTGCGAGCGCGGTAGCGGCCAGGTCGATGCGCTGTTCGACTGTAATAGTCATCAAAACTCTCCTTTAGATATACAGCGGCGGCGATCTTGATTTCCGATCATCACCCTGCGCACCAAGCGCCGCACTCGGCATCGTGCTCGCGATCCGTGCTGTCGATCGCTGCCCAGTCAAACACGCCTTGATTGCGCACCGCGCGCTGAATATCCTCCATGCTGTATTCGGTGACGAAGCGAGTGCCGGACGGTCGAGCCGTTGCCGTGACAGCCCGTTCTTGATCGGCCCACCAGTCGAGCGTGCCGGGCTGATCGGCCTCAATGCGACACAGTTTGCCATAGGTTTTCAGGAAACAGCCGTCGCAGTTACCTTCGTGCGGCTCAAGGCCAAGGTCGAACGGTTGCTCGCGCCAGAATGCACGCGCGTCGCGGTTGCCGACGCCCGCCGTTACGAGCGGCAATACGGCAGTGTTTTTCATTTTCTTAGAGGCGTTTCGCGCATAAGCCTTTGCCACCCGCTGCGGCTCGTCGGCACGCAGGCCAACAATGTTTGAGTAATGCCCGTATCCAAGCGAGCGCATGTAGTTCTGCATCGTAACGACTTTTAATTCTTGCGTGCAGAAGCGCGACACAGCGTTGGGCAGGAACCCCCGCTGAGCGATCAGCGCCGCGAATGGCTCGCCCTTTCGGGCAGCGGAATTGTACCCGACGATCTCAAAGCCATCTTCCCACGGATCGCCGGGCTTGCGCCGACGCCACTGCAGCCAAAAGATATGAACGCCCCACCGCAAGCCGCATTCATAAATGAAGCGCAGCGTCTCCTCGCGCTCTTTGCCGGTGTTAGAGAAGGATACGTGCACGTTGTCGGGCAGCGTGCCTCCGTGCGCCTGCAAAATGCGCCAGAGCATGTAGGCGCTGGTCCGCCCGCCGCTGAATGAAATAAGCGCGGGGCCGTGAATCAGGTAGGGATCGCTCGTCACCCCTCACTCCTGATTTCATGCTGGCGAGCCTCGACGAGCGCGACCGCCTGCTTCAGCACCGACGCGGGCATGCCTTTTGATGCCTTGCGCTCGGCAGCCCATAGCGCGTCGCAGGCTTCGCTCGTGGCGCGAGCCTGCAGCTTGCGCCCGAAGTCCACTTCCCAGGCTTCCCAGTCGGTCCTTGCCGCCTCTGAACCGGCAGGGGTAGTATCGGCGCTTCCAACGTCGATCGCGACAGGGGAGGCCGCGGGCAACGCACCAGAGGGCCGATCTTGTGCGGCGACTTCGCCGGTTTCGGGGTCGTGGTTGTCGAATGCGCTCTGCGGCGTCAGTGCGGCGCGACACTCGGCAGCGTGCGCCTCAATCATGGTACGCACGTCAGACCGCGCCCATAGCGGCGAACACAGCCGTCGCGACCGCGATGCAGCGGTGCTCGGTGTCGGTGCAGGGTGGGCGGGTCATGCTGCTTGGCCTGCGAACAAGCGGGGAACCAGCGTGCCGCAAAACGTGACGTTAACGTGCCGCAGCGTGCCGCTGTTTGCCACTTGTTCCAAGTCGGCCTTGCCAGACGATGCCCGTTTCCCTAGGAAAACTGCAGTCGGGGAGTGGCGCAGCCTGGTAGCGCATCTGGTTTGGGACCAGAGGGTCGCAGGTTCGAATCCTGTCTCCCCGACCACTATTCCGTCAGCTGCGCCAGCTGCCGTCGAGCATTTTCACGATTGCGGAGAAGTCTTTGGTTTCACCGCCGAGGCCTGCGAACATCTGATACAGCGCCTCCGCCTGCGCGCCCATCGGTACCGATGCGCCGACCGATTGCGCGGCTTCGACGGCCAGCTTTAGATCCTTGAGCATCAGCGCCGCGGCGAATCCCCCCTCGTAGCCGCGGTTCGAAGGCGCGGCGGCGACCGGGCCGGGGACAGGGCAATAGCTCGTCATCGACCAGCATTGCCCGCTGGCTTTGGAACTAATGTCGAAGAAGGTCTGGGCGTCGAGGCCGAGCTTCTGCGCTAGTACAAATGCCTCTGCTGTCGCCACCATCGACGCCCCGAGCAGCAGGTTGTTGCAGATTTTCGCCGCCTGGCCCGCACCGGCTTCGCCCGCCAGCACGACAACCCTGCCCATGCAGCCAAGAATCGGCTCGGCACGCGCAAATGCTGCGACGCTGCCGCCGACCATGAAGGTCAGCGTGCCAGCGTTCGCCGCAGCGATGCCGCCCGACACCGGCGCATCGACCATCGGAAGGCCGCGTGTGGCCGCAGCGGTCCCCACGGCGCGTGCAGTGGTAATGTCGATCGTCGAGCAATCGAGTAGCAGCGTATCGGCGGCGACCGCGTCAAAGACGGCGTCCGCGTACACGGCGCTGACATGTTTGCCCGCCGGCAGCATCGTTACAACTGCATCGACGCCAGCTGCAGCGCCTGCGGCCGAAGCGGCACGCGTGCATCCGGCGGCCTGCGCGCGGTCGAGTGCGACAGTCGACAGATCGAACGCGCGGACGTCGTGCCCTGCCTTGACGAGGTTGGCGGCCATGCCACCACCCATGTTGCCGAGCCCGATAAAACCAATGCGCATTGCCGCTGCCTTACTTCATCGTCGGGATGACGAAGCTGCTGTCGGTGACGGCAGCCCCGGCGTCGAGGCTCGGCCAGCGCTGTGTCACGGTCTTGATACGCGTGTAAAAGCGCACGCCTTCCTCGCCGTGAATACCGGTATCGCCAAACGCCGACCGTTTCCAGCCGCCGAAGCTGTGATAGGCGACTGGGACCGGAATCGGCACGTTGATGCCGATCATCCCTACCTCGACCGAAGCGGCAAACTCGCGCGCCGCCGGGCCGTTGCGCGTAAAGATCGCAACGCCGTTGCCGTACTGATGCTGGCTCGGCAGCGCGATCGCCTCGGCAAGGCTTTCGGCGCGGACCATCTGCAGCACCGGACCGAAGATCTCCTCCTTATAGCTTTGCATCGTCGGCTTGACGTGATCGAACAGCGTCGGCCCGACAAAAAAGCCGCCCTCGTGCCC
The DNA here is from genome assembly GCA_038225475.1 of Sphingomonadales bacterium. Taxonomy (GTDB): domain Bacteria; phylum Pseudomonadota; class Alphaproteobacteria; order Sphingomonadales; family Sphingomonadaceae; genus Polymorphobacter_B. The sequence continues at coordinate 66,985 of JBBRRA010000001.1, read as the reverse complement.
CTGCAGGGTGAAGCCGCGCCCGTCGACGACAAGCTCTGCTCCTTCATCGACGCCCATCGAGATGTAGCTTTCGATGCGGTCGCGGTGCGCGGCGCTGACGACGGGGCCGTAGTGCGCGTCCTTGTCGGTCGAGACGCCCAGCCGCAGCTTGGCGATTTCAGGAAGCAGCGCCTCGCGCAGCGTGTCGGCAGTGTGCTTGCCGACCGGCACGACAACGGGCAGCGCCATGCAGCGTTCGCCAGCGCTGCCGAACGCCGCGCCGACCAGATCGGCGACGGTCTGGTCCATGTCGGCGTCGGGCAGCACGATGCCGTGGTTCTTGGCCCCGCCCATCGCCTGGACGCGCTTCCCCGCCGCAACGCCGCGGCTGTAGACATAATGCGCGATGTCGGACGATCCGACGAAGCTGACCGCCTTAATGTCGGGATGATCGAGGATCGCGTCGACCGCGACCTTGTCGCCGTGGACGATGTTGAGGAGCCCCGGCGGCAGCCCGGCTTCGAGCATCAGTTCGCCGAGCCGCAACGGCAGCGACGGGTCGCGCTCGCTGGGTTTCAGGATGAAGGCGTTACCGCAGGCGATGGCGACGCCGAACATCCACATCGGGATCATCGCGGGGAAATTGAACGGCGTGATGCCGGCAACCACGCCAAGCGGCTGGCGCATCGAATAGACGTCGATACCCGGGCCAGCACCGTGCGTGTAGTCGCCCTTGAGCAGATGCGGGATTCCGCACGAGAATTCGATTACCTCGAGCCCGCGCTGAATATCACCCCGGCTATCGGCGATGACCTTGCCATGCTCGGCCGACAGCATATGCGCAAGCGCATCGATCTCCGCCTCGACCAGCGCCTTGAATGCGAACATCACCCGCGCGCGCCGCTGCGGATTGGTCGCTGCCCACGCCGACTGTGCCGCCACCGCATTCGCGACCGCCGCGTCGAGATCGGCGGTGCTCGCCAGCGCAACGCGCGCCTGCACCAGCCCGGTGTTGGGGTCGAAAACGTCGGCGCGACGCCCGCTCGTGCCCGCACTGCTGCTGCCGCCGATCAAATGGTCGATGTTACGCATGATGATTTCCCGAACGACGCTTCCCAAGGTTGCCAACGCCATTTCATGTTATCAGGCCGCAGGCAATATCGGAGCGTTGCGGCCACGCGCTGCACCTATCCAGCATAATCGGGCGAACGCTCGATGGCGTCGGGCACGGTGCGCGTCCGCGTCGCCGAAGCTTTCGAAACATGAATTGTCGGACGCCGTCTCGCGCAAGTCCGCTGGGCAAAATCCCTATCGGCTAGGAGCGCAACGCTTCGATCGGGCTCAGCCGCGCGGCGCGGTTCGCTGGATACCAGCCAAAGAACACGCCGATCGATGCCGACACTGCGAACGCGATCAGCACGGCGCTGGCTGTGACTGCGGTGTCGAACCCGATCGCCTTGCCTGCTGCTAGCGCCAGTCCGGTGCCGAGTGCAACGCCGATACTACAGCCGAGCAGCGACAGCATCAGTGCCTCGAGCAGGAACTGCAGGCGCACTGCCGCGCGGCTCGCACCGATCGCCATGCGAATGCCGATCTCGCGCGTCCGCTCGGTGACCGATACCAGCATAATGTTCATGATGCCGATCCCACCCACAACCAGGCTGATCGAGCCGATCGCAGCGAGCAGCAGCGAGATGGCCGCAGTGGTCGACGACAGCGTATCGGTGATCGCGGTCAAATTGGTCACCGAGAAATCATCGGCAGTCTCGGCAGGTAATTTGTGCGAGCGGCGCAGAAGCGCGGTGATGCGCTTGCTTACGTCATCGAGCGCATCGGCACCGTCCACCGCGACCGAGATCGTCCGGATCGAGCGGCGAAAGAAATTACCCTGGAGCTGCCGCAGCGCGGTGGTCAGCGGCACGATGATGACATCGTCGCGGTCGATGCCACCAAAGCCCTGGCCGCGCTTGGCCATCACGCCGATGACACTGAAGCTCGTGCCCTTGACGCGGATGCTTTGGCCCAATGGATCGTTGGCACCGAACAGCTTGTCGGCCACCGTTTGCCCGATCAGCGCGACACGCGCCGACGACCGGTCCTCCATGTCGGAAAATGCCCGTCCGTCGCTTGGCCGCCATTCCTGCACGGCAAAATACGCCGGGGTCGATCCGGTGACCTGCGTCGCCCAGTTTTGCGAGCCTGCGACGACCTGCGCGGCGATGTTCGTCGAGGGGGCAGCGGCCACCACATTGCCCAGCCGCGCGATTGCGTCGGCATCCTCGAGCGTCAGTGTTGCGCCGCTGCCCGCGCCGCCGCTCAGAAAGCCGCCCTGGCGCCCGCTGCCGGCAGTGACGATCAGCAGGTTCGAGCCGAGCCCGGCGATCGAGTCCGAAACCTGCTTCTGCACGCCGCCGCCAATTGCCAGCATCAGGATCACCGCCGCGACGCCGATAATCATGCCGAGCATCGTAAGCGCCGAGCGCAGCCGGTTGGCGACCAGCGCGCTCCACGCTTCGGCAAGCATGGCGTCGATCATGCCATCACCTCCGGCGCATGCCCGTATAGCGCCGCCTCGGTTGGCGCGCCGTCGTAGAAAATCAGTCCGTCTTGGATGCGAACGACGCGGTCGGTGGCGCGCGCGACCTCGGGATCGTGCGTGACGATCACGACGGTGACACCGCGCGAGCGGTTGAGTGACTTGAACAAACCGAGCACCTCGGCCCCGGTCTTGCTGTCGAGCGCGCCGGTGGGTTCGTCGGCCAACAACAGCTTGGGCTCGTTCGCCAGCGCCCGCGCGACGGCAATGCGCTGCTGCTGGCCGCCTGAAAGCTGCGACGGGCGCGATCGCGGTTTATCCGCCAGCCCGACCTGCCGCATCAACTCGAGCGCGCGTGCTTCGCGGTCGCTGCGCGCCATGCCCGAATAAACCAGCGGCAGCGCGACATTGCCCAATGCCGTCAGACGCGGCAGCAGGTTGAAGCTTTGGAACACAAAGCCGATGCCGCGATTGCGCATCCGTGCGAGCTCGCGTTCCGCCAGCGTCGCGGTGTCGACGCCTTCAAACCGGTACGTGCCGCTGGTTGCCGCGTCGAGGCAGCCGATGATGTTCATCAGCGTCGATTTGCCCGATCCGCTCGGCCCCATGATTGCCAGCAATTCACCTTCGGCAACGTCCATGCTGACGCCATGCAGCGCGCGAAAGGTTCCGGCCTCGCTGGCATAGTCCTTGACGACATGATCGAGCGACAGGACCGGCGTCATTTCTTGTTGCCGCCGGTGCCGGGGGGTCCGAAGCCGCCGGACTTCTTGGCATCCTTGAGCGTGTCTCCGGTGATGGCGCGGTCGCCTTCGGCGAGTTGGCCGCTGACAATGAGGCTGTTGTCGGCGTCGGAACCGGCGATTTTGATGCGCCGCGCCTCGGGCGCGCTCCCTTTGAGCACGAACACTGTCACCGTATTCGCGTCGAAGCTGCCGCGCACACGCTTCGGCGGAATATAATCTGCCGGTTTGTAGCTGAGCGCCGCGTTGGGGATCAGCAGCACATTCTTGTGTTCGGAGACGAGGAATGACGCGTTCGCGGTCATGCCGGGCAGCAGGGCGCCGTCGGGGTTGGCGACCTCGACGATCACCGTATAAGTGACGACATTCTGCTGCGACGTCGGGTTCAGCCGGACCTGATGCACAAATCCCTCGAACGTGCGGCCCGCATAGGCATCGACGCTGAACGTCACACGCTGCCCGACGCGGACCTTTGCCACATCGGCTTCAGCGACGGCGGCTTCGATCTGCATCTTGGTGAGGTCGCGAGCGATGGTGAACAGCGTCGGCGTGTTGAAGCTTGCCGCGACTGTCTGACCGATGTCGACGAGCCGACTGATGACGACGCCCGAGACCGGCGACCGGATTACCGTATAGCCAAGGTTCGAACGGTCCTGCTTGATCTGAGCCTCGGCAGCGGCCACCTGCGCAGTGGCGCTTTTTGCCGCCTGCAGGCTCGTCTCATAATCCTGGCGACTGATATATTGCTGCTTGAACAACTGCGCGGCGCGCCCGGCATTGGCGGTTTGCAGCGCCTGCGTCGCGCGAATATTGGCCAGCGCGGCCTCGCTCGCTGCCAGCCGTGCAGCATAGACCGACGGGTCGAGTTCGAGCAGCAGTTGACCGGCGGTCACCTTGTCGTTGAAATCGACGGTCAGCTTTTGCACCGTGCCGGATACCTGTGTCCCGACACTGACGACGCGCACCGGGTTGATCACACCGTTCGCGGTGATCGACTCTGTCAGGTCACCGCGGGTGACTGCGGCGGTTTTGTACGCGGCTGCCGGATCGGGCCGGTGCGTGTATTTCCACCCCACAAATACGGCGATGCCGAGCGCGATTACAGCGAGGATGATCCACGTACGGCGCTTCATCGAACAGTTCCCCGTAAATCATCGACCGCAGCCCCGATCTCGCCGACCGAGCGCGCCAGCTGCGCTTGCGCATTGCGCACCCCGAAGTCCGCACTGACCATCTGCTGCCGCGCGCTCGCCAGCGCCGATTGCGCATTGAGCAGGTCGGTAAACGTGCCGACGCCAGCCTTGAAACGTCCCTGCGCAATGTCGGCAGATGCCGTCGCGCTGTTGATCAGCACGCGGGCGGTTGCAAGCACCCGGATCGCCGTGTCGAGCGCCGTCGCGTTGGTGAAGACGTCGAGCCCCGCCTGTTGGCGGGTCTGTTCGACCAGCGCGATGTTGCGATCGACCTCGGCGTGCGCCGCAGCGCGGCGATAGGTACGGTCCCAGCCGTTGAACAATGGGATCGAAACGCTGACCCCGACGCTGGCGCTGTTGCGGTCGTTGACCGAGTTCGCATAGCTCAGCCCGTTCGAAGCGTTCAATCCGACCGACGGTCGGGTGTCCGAACGTGCCGCACGCGCCGAGGCTTGGGCCGCATCCAGACCAGCCCGCCGGCTGGCGAGATCGGGTCGCAGTTTCTCGGCATCGGCAATCAGTGTTTCAACGTCATGGCTCAGCCGGTCGGCCGATGCCAGCGGCTGCACCGGGGCAAGGTCGAGTACCGTCGTCGGCGGCAGGCCTATGGTCACTGCCAGCGTGCCCGAAGCCGTCCGCGCCGCGCCTTCGGCCTGTTGCAATGTCAATTGTGCCTGCGCCAACGCCGTCTCGGCCTGCAGCCGGTCGGCGGGTGTCGCGACTCCGGCGCGTTGGCGCGCTTCGGCGGTGTCGAACGAGCGGCGCGCAAACCGAACGCTGGCTTCGGCCGCGGTGACCGACGCGCGATTGGCCTGCAGGCTGTTATACGCCGTGACGGTATTGAGCGCGATCGTTTGCGCGGTATCGGCATAGGTGGCGAGCGCGGCGCGCTGGTTGGCGCGGGCGGAATCGACGCGCGCGGCGCGGCCGCCAAAATCAAATAGTAGATAGCTAAGCGCGAGATTTGCCGACGATCCGAAATCAGTCGAACTCGACGACAATCCAATAGTTTGTCCCGGTGCAACGCCAACCGACTGGGCTCGAAAACTATTGGTCCGCGTCAACGTCGGTCCAAAGCTGAGTGACAAGGTTGGTAGTTCCGCGGCGCGTGCGATGCCGGTGCTCGCCGCCGCACTGCGAACCGATGCCCATGCCACGGCAGTCGCCGGATTGCGGCACAGCGCGATGTCGACCAGATCGGCGAGCGTCAACTGACGGGCAGGGGCTGCGTCGCAAGGCGCAGATCGATCGGTCAGCCGGGGTGCCGTTTGCGGAATGATCCCCCGGGGATCGGCCAGCGCCGTCGATGCGACTGGATGTGCCAGCAGCGTCGCCAGAACTGGAACAAGCCACAAGGCGCTTTTCATGCCCGGAACAATGACCTGCCGGGACGCCCCACGCGGACGCCATGTTTCCAATCCACCGTCACTATTTATAACCCCCGCGACACGCGCTGTGCCAATCACAAGCCGCATATGGGGTGGATGCCAAACATCGGCAACCGGTGCACGAACTCGGCTACTGCAGCGGCGCTGAGACGCCGATTCGCTCCAGCACAATCGCTTGTACCACCATGACAACCAGCCAATAACCGCATTCGGCAGCGACCGCTCGACCACGCACGCGGTGGTGGCGCAGGCTCACGACGAGCGCCGGCACAACGAACCCCACCCAGATGACGACGGCGCTGCCGAGCGCCATGACCCAGACATTTGCTTTTGCCGGAGCGAGGATGAGCGCGCCGGCAAGGATCGCCGCAAGCCAAAACTCGGCCGCGAACGCCAGCACCATATCCAAAGATGGCCGCTGCGCCGCCAAGTCGGCGCGGCCGACAAATGCGCGATAAGCAAGCCCGACAACGAACGCGACAAGCGACGCAGCTAAAATCTGGAGCGAGTTTTCGACGATATAGATCACGGAAATTTCTCCAATTGCCGATGCAATCACCGGCTCTTCATAGAATCCGCCAGCCGCATCGCAAGGCGGCAAGATCAGTCTATAGCAAGGGGTCGAAAGAACGCCTGCGTCGCGGCTCCGTAAGTGCCGTATCTTCGTTAAGCACGACGAGACGAGGGTATGCAGGTGGCAGGATCAATCGCGTGAATGGCCGTCGTCTTTTGATGGTAGCTCTGCTGGTCGTGCATGGTGCGGTTGGAGTTTTGGTGACTCGCGATCGGGTGCCGATCGCCGCTTTGCCGCAACTGTCGATTGCTGTCACAAATTTCAGCCTGCCATCCGTGCAAGAGTTGCCGATCGAACCGAAAATGGCCCGGATCGAAGCTTCGATCGACCTGCCGGTGCTCGATCCTGCGACTAACGATGACAAGGCCGTCGCGTTGGCACAGTCGATGGCACCGGGAGGCGCCGGGTGTGTGCTGACCGAAAATGTTCAGGCCAACCTCCGCGCTGACAGCAGCGTCCGACAGGCGCTCGCACTCATCCCGGCCAGCGCGAGATCGGTATCGAACGCACTGCTGTTATGGGACGGCCAATGGATCGATGCGAGCGCTGTCGGCGGCCCCGCCGCGCTCGACCCGATCCGGGTGGCCGTGGCAGCGACCGTCCGTGCAGCGTCCGCCGACTGTCGAAAGGCTGCGGTAACTGGCCCACGCCTGCTGTTTGTCGATACCGGATCGCAAACCCAAATTCTGGCTTTCGGCTCCGGTCAATGGACATGGGACCAGTTGATCGATGGGTAATTGGACCTCAATGAACCGGCGATGAAAATATTTGGCTGGCACGCAACCGCCAAGGCCTGCGCCCCGTATGATGTAGAGTTGAAGATTAAATTCTGGTCTTCGGGGTTATTCAGGCAAGGGTGGAGACGGCGATGTCAAAATTGTTACGGCTAGTGACGACAACGGCTATTACGTCGGGAATATTACTGATCTCGCCGGCATTTGCATCCAGCCATCGGGAAGCTCCGGGCGTTGCCAAGATGCCGAAGGTAGACAACACAGATGTTTATGCGTTTCGTAGTTACGAGCCAGGGCGGCAGGATTACGTCACGCTGATCGCAAATTTTCAGCCCGGCGAAAGTCCTGGGGATGGTCCGAACTATTACTCGATGGATCCCGATGCGCTTTACGAGATCCACGTCGACAACACCGGCGACGCTGTCGAAGATCTGACATTCCAATTCAAGTTCAACAATGTCCTTAAGGGCGACAAAGGCAAGACGATCACAGTTGGCGGCAAAGAATTGCCGATTGCCTTGCGCCAGATTGGACCGATCTCGGCCCCGAATGACGCTAACCTCGGCGAAGACGAGAATTATTCGGTCACATTGGTCACCGGCAATCGCCGGACCGGAACGCGCGCTGCCATCACCAATGCAACGGGTGGCGGCGCGAGCTTTATCAAGCCCTTCGATAACGCCGGCAATAAGACCATCCCCGGCGGCTATGCCAACTACGCCAACAAGTTCATCTACAATATCGCCATTCCCGGCTGTGCGACACAGGGCCGGGTATTTGTCGGCCAGCGCGCTGAATATTTTGCGGTGAACCTTGGCCCGATTTTCGATCTGGTCAATTTCGTGCCGATCGAGGGTGATAACGACCCGGTCTATGGTAACGGCCAGCCATTCCCCGGCGGGATTACGCAGAGCCCGGATAACCAGGAACTGATCGGCAAGAAGAACGTGACGTCGATTGCGATCGAGGTGCCGATCGCCTGCCTGACGGGCACCGGCAACGGTGTCATCGGTGTGTGGAGCACCGCCAGTCTGCCGCAGGCGCGCTTGCTGCGCACGATGCCGACGTTTGCCCAGCAAACGCTCGAGGGCGGATCATATGTGCAGGTCTCGCGGCTCGGAATGCCGCTGGTCAACGAACTGGTGATCGGGCTTCCGCAGAAGGATCTGTTCAACGCGGTCAAGCCAACCGCCGACGGCGCGCTTGCAGATTATGTGACCAACCCGACGTTCCCGGCGATCCTTGATGCGTTGTTCCGTGCGCCTGTGAATGCAACGCTGGGCACGACGTTCACCAATCTGGCCCCGAGCAATTTCCCGCGTAACGATCTTGTCGCCACGTTCCTGACGGGCATTGCCACGCTTAATCAGCTGAAGACGGTGACGCCGTCTGAAATGCAGCGGCTGAACACGGCCGTTGCACCGACGCCGCAAGCGAGCCAGAGCACGTTTGGCGTTGTCGGGAACGACTTGGCCGGCTTCCCGAACGGCCGGCGTCCGGGCGATGATACGGTCGATATCGTGCTCCGCGTTGCCATGGGGCGGCTGTGCTACCCGGTGCCGATTGCGGGCAAGGCTACCGACCTTGGCCTGTGCAAGCCGTCCGATGCGCCCACCGGAATGGTCGCTTACACAGACGGCGCGCCGAGCAGTGCGAACAACATTCTCAATGCCTTCCCGTATCTCAATGCGCCGCTGCGCGGGTCGCCGCGCCCGCAGACGCAGCCATAAGGCCGCGAGCCATCAGTCAGAAAGGCGAGAAGATCATGCGCACTTTATATTGGCGGATTGCGGCGGCGGCGATGACGACGGGATTGCTCGCCGCCTGCGGCAACAATAGTTCGGTTCCCGCACCACCGGTCACGCCGCCGGTCGTTGTGCCGCCGGTCGCCAAGGTCGAGGATCAATTCGGAACGAACTTCGGCATCGCCTATCGCGGCGATCCCAACACCGATGCCAAAGACCCGGCGGCGGGCGATATTATTCCGCTCAGCCTTACGACGGACCCGGTGGCACTTTAACTGCCACCGGTGTAGTCGCTGGAAATCCGAAGGTCAGACTTGAGAATATCGTCTCGAACTCGGCCTTCGGATTGCCGCTGATCGGTTTTGTCCAGATCACGTTGAGCTGCCATTTCCCCCGCCGTGGCGGATTGAACGTCGCCCGCCCGGCAAGGTCGGTCAGATGACTTTCGATCGGGCGTGCATCGAAATCGAGATTATTGAGTTTAACGAGGGCACCGGCCAGCGGCTTGCCCTCGTAAATGATCTGGACCGGGAGCAACTCGCTCGCGGTGAGTGCATAGGGGTTACGTTGCGGTACAATCTCGAGCGTCAGGCCTACCGGACGCGTCGCTTGCGATGCCAGGGCGGGATCGAGCGGGCCGACCTGCACGAGTGCCTTGGCCCGTCGGCTATAGATTTCGCGGCCGGGGGTATCGGCCAGCTTCAGCCGGTCGCGCCACGCGATCGCAGGGGTCATCCCCTCGACCTTGATATAATCGTTGAAGCGGATCGAGGGCAGTTCGCTTTCGGCATGGTTGGTCTCGAGGACAAGCACATGCGTGCCGGGGGCAATCAGGCGCACCGAGCCATCGTCGGCTCCACCTGGTGCCTGCAAACCGGTGCGCAAGTTGGTGACCCGACCCGGCCCGATATCGTCGAAGCGCAGGATCCGGTCGATCGGCGCGCCCCAGCGCTGGCGGAAGGTACCGTGGCCGACTTGAATCGTAAACGGCACCACGGTGTTCGGCGCGGCGGCGAACATTTGTGGCTGCAGCCAGAAATCGTGCGCGAGTGCAGCGCTGGCGTTGCCTGCCAGCAGCGTGAAGATCGGCAAATAGCGGAGCATAAACCCTCGTCGAGCGGCGTCGGCAGCAAATCGCTGCGTGCCCGAATATACGCTTGGGGCGCGAAAGCGGCGCAATGCGGCGTACTGATAGCAGTCGCCAGTCCCGCGTCCGCCCATATGGGTACCGGGCTTGCCGGCGGCTTTGCATCCGGGTTCGTGCATCCGTTCAGCGGGTTCGACCATCTGTTGGCTATGGTGTCGGTTGGGCTGTGGGGCGCTTTCCTCGGGCGGCCGCTGATCGTCGCCTTGCCCGTGCTATTTCCCACGGTGATGGCGATCGGCGGTGCGCTCGGGATTGCCGGAGTGCCATTGCCGCCAGTGGAGATTGGTATTGCAGTGTCGGTGCTCGTGCTTGGCGCCATGATCGCTGGAGCGGTGCGTGCTCCGGTCTGGCTCGCGTGCGCCATCGTTGCGGTGTTCGCCATCTTTCACGGCTACGCGCACGGCAAAGAACTGCCCTCGGCAGCCGATCCGGTCGGGTATAGCCTGGGCTTCGTACTCGCCACCGGGATGCTCCATGTCGTCGGTATCGGCATCGGTCTGCTCAACGATCGGCCCGGCGGTGCAATCGTGACGCGAACCCTGGGTGGTTTGATCGCTGCGACAGGGTGCTGGTTTCTCTACGCGGCAATCCGGCCATGAGGGGTGGTGCGTTACCCCCTGCGATCCTCTGTGCGACACTCGCGTTCATGCTGGTTTTCGCGCCCCGCCGGGCAATCTGGCCGGCGATCGGGCTGGTTATAACGGCAACGCTTGCGGCATTGGCTTTGCCGTGGCCGCACGGCTGGCTGGAGGCGGTCTTCATCGGCTGCTGGGTAAGTGTCGTGATTACGGCGCTGCTGGTCCACCTGCCCGGCCGCGTGCCGCTGTCCGTGGCGCTGATTGCCGGATCCAATGCCGGTATCTGGGCCGGAGCGACGATTGCCGAGGCCGGCACGCTCGCGGACGCCGCGCGCGCGCTCCCGTTCGTTCTGCTCGTATTTCCGGGGCGTTGGCTTGCGGCGCGTGGAGCGTCGGTCGCCGTCAAGGTCGCTTCGAGCTGGCTCGTCGCGGTCGCAATCCTCGCGGCGACATTGCCAATCGTGCCGACCCCCGGCTATGTTCCCGATCATATGGAATAGGGTGCGGACGAGCGATGGCGCGCGGCCTGCGACTGCTGATTATCGCCGCGCTTGCCGGTTCGTTGGCTGCTCCAGCGGTCGCCGAAGTCTATGAAATCGGCGACGACGGGGTGATGGTCCAACTCGACAAGCCCGTTGCCCGCCCAATCGTTCGGCTCAAACCGCGCCGCGATCTTAGTGTTGGCGAGCGCGCGCAAACCTATCGGCCATTTGTTGCCAGCGCAGGGCAGACTTACGAAGTGAGCCCAGCGCTCATCGACGCGATCGCGCGCACCGAATCGGGGTATAATCAGGCCGCCCGGTCGCCGGCTCGGGCGGCAGGGATCATGCAGCTGATGCCCGGCACGGCGCGCGCGATGGGCGTCGATAGCAGCGACGCGCGCGACAATATCCGCGGCGGCGTCGCCTATTTGCGGCTGTTGCTCAACCGCTTCGACGGTGACGTCGTTCGCACGATCGCAGCATATAATGCCGGACCAGCGGCGGTCGAACGCGCCCGCGGCGTGCCGCGCTTTCCGGAAACCAAAGCCTATGTTGCAGCTGTGCTCGCCCGCCTCGCCGATGCCGCTACGGAGTAGGGGGCACGGCCGTCGCGTCGGCGTCGGTTATCGGCAGCGCTTGCCACACTAAACAAAACTGTCATGCGCGGTCGGTATGCAGACGCGTTCCGACCGCGCACCGGCGGCAGCGGCGCTTGGCGATGATGCCAAGCGTCGCTATGCTTTGAATGGATTGACAGGAACATTGCAGTGTCGGCTGTCCGTAAAACAAGCGGCCTGCATCTCGCGCGGCTCCGATGCCGTAAGGTATGAAAGCAGCGATGATCGCATGAGCACAATAGGCAGTGGAACGAACATGAAGACTTCGGCGGGCAATCGGGCGCTGTGGGCTGCGATGGGGCTGCTGGTGCTGGCCGCGGCGCATCCGGCGCTGGCGCAGACCGTGACGCTCGACCCGCAGGGGTCGGGCGCGATCACCGGGGCGATGGCGTGGATTCAGGGGACGTTGCTTGGCAGCGTCGCAACGGCGGTTGCGGTGATTGCGGTGGCGAGCGTCGGGCTGTTGATGCTGACCGGGCGGATGAACTGGCGCTTCGGGGCAACCGTGGTGATCGGGCTGTTTATCCTGTTTGGGTCTGCCGCAATCGTCGGCGGTATCAAGGGCGTTGCCGAGGGCGTGCGCTGACATGGCGGATGCCGACGTCCAGTTGGTGCGCGAGCCGGTGTTCACCGCCTTGACGCGTCCGCAGATGTTCGCGGGCGTCACCTATAACTTCTTTGTCATCAACGCGCTGGTGACGATGGAGGCGTTCCTAGTCACCAAGTCGTTTTGGGTGATCCTCGTGGCGCTGCTGCTGCACGGTTTTGGGACTGTGGCTTGCCTCGGCGAGCCGCGCATCTTCGATCTGTGGCTGCTCCGCGCGCGGCGTGCGTCACGCCTGCCGGGCTTCGGCGCCTGGCGCTGTAACAGTTATACGCCCTGACGATGGCTGCGACCGCGCTCCAGACCCCACCGGCTGCCGCGCGTCGCGAGACTTCGGCCGGCGACCGGCTGCCATGGTCGCATCATGTCGACGGCGCGACGATCGCGACGCGCGATGGGATGCTGATGCAGACGGTACACATCGCCGGCCTGCCGTTCGAGACGGTCGATACCGACGATCTCAACTATCGTCATGCGATCCGCGAGACGATGCTGCGCGCGATCGCCGATCCGCATTTCGCGGTTTATCACCACATCGTCCGGCGGCCGGTGACGGCGGTGCTCGACGGCACGCCCGAAAACGCATTCTGTGCGGAAGTCGACGCCGCGTGGCGCGCGCGGCTCGCCGACAAGCAGATGTTTGCCAACGAACTGTTTTTGACGGTCGTGCGCCGTCCGTTGCAGGGCCGGACCGGGATCCTCGATAGCGCGGCGGCGCTATTCCGCCCGCGCGGTCCCGGCGTCGACGATCTGCTAGGTCGGCGCGATCTGGACACCGCGGTCGATGCGATGCTGCGATCGCTGGCACCCTATGGTGCGCGGCGGCTGAGCGTCTATGCGACCCCAGGCGGCGACTGCTCCGAAGCGCTCGAGTTTTTATCGTTTCTGTACAACGGCGTGCTGCGACCGGTGTTGCTGCCGCGCGCCGATATCGGCAAGTATCTGCCGTACACGCGCGTCAGCTTCGGCGGCGACACGATCGATCTGAAGGGCGCTCTTGCTGCCGACCGGCGCTTTGCCGCGATGCTGTCGATCAAGGACTATCCGCCCGCGACCGCGCCGGGGCTGCTCGACAATTTGTTGCGGCTGCCGCGCGAGATGGTCGTGACGCAAAGCTTTGGGTTCGTCGACCGGACGGCGGCGCTGGGGCGGATGAATCTCGCGCTGCGACGGATGCGCGCCACCGACGACGACGCTCAGTCGCTGCGTGCCGATCTGGCGCAAGCCAAGGATAATGTTGCTGCCGGACGGTCGGGCTTTGGCGAACATCATTTAAGCGTTCAGGTGCGTGTCCCCGATTTGCCGATGCTCGACGAGGCGGTTGCCGATGTGCTGTCGAGCTTTACCGACCTCGGGCTGATCGCGGTCCGCGAGGATGTCGCGATGGAGCCGGTTTTCTGGGCGCAGTTCCCCGGCAACTTCAAGGATATCGCGCGACGCTCGCTGATCTCGACGGGCAACTTTGCGGCGCTTGCCTCGCTGCATAATTTCCCGGCCGGGCAGGCGACCGGTAACCACTGGGGCGATGCGATCACCGTCCTCGAGACGACCTCGGGAACGCCATATCATTTCAATTTTCATCAGGGTGACCTTGGCAATTTCACCGTGATCGGCCCGTCGGGGTCGGGGAAGACGGTCGTGCTGACGTTCCTCCTCGCGCAGGCCGCGAAGCTTGCGCCGCGGGTCGTCTATTTCGACAAGGATCGCGGCGCCGAGATTTTCATCCGCGCGACGGGCGGCGTGTATAGCGTCATTCGTCCGGGGCTCCCGACCGGGTTCAACCCGCTCGCGCTGCCCGACACGCCGGGCAATCGGCGCTTTTTGACCGAATGGGTCGAACGGTTGCTGACCCCGGCAATCGGCACCGCGCTCGATGCTGCAGACCGCGAGATCGTGGCCGCGGCCGTCGATGCCAATTTCGATCAGCTTCCGGCGCTGCGCCGCCTGCGCTGGTTCCGCGAATTGCTGAGCGGGGCGAACCGCCCGCAGGCGGGCGACCTCGCGCATCGGCTTGGCGCATGGGTCGATGGCGGCGAGCGCGCCTGGCTGTTCGACAACGAGACCGACAGCCTCGACATCGATGCGCGCAGCATCGGATTCGACATGACCCAGATCCTCGACGATCCGATCAGCCGGACGCCCGCGATGATGTATCTGTTTCACCGCGTCGAAGAGCGCCTCGACGGAACACCGACGATCATTGTGGTCGACGAGGGCTGGAAGGCACTCGACGACGCGCTGTTCGTCGCCCGGATCAAGGATTGGGAAAAGACGATCCGCAAGCGTGGCGGCATCGTCGGCTTTGCCACGCAGAACGCCCGCGACGCGCTCGACAGTCTGATCGGCCCGGCGATCATCGAACAGGCGGCGACGCAGATTTTCATGCCCAATCCGAAGGCGCAGGAGGCCGACTATCGCGGCGGCTTTGGGCTTTCGGCGCACGAGTTCGACCTTGTGCGAACGTTGCCCGACACATCGCACTGTTTCCTGATCAAGCACGGGGCAGACAGCGTGATCGCGCGCCTCGACCTGACCGGGCTCGACCGCATCCTGACGGTGCTCTCGGGACGCGAGGCCAGCGTGCGGCTGCTCGACGGGCTGCGCGTCACGCATGGCGATGATCCGGCACAGTGGCTCGAGCCGCTGCTCGCAGCAGTCGCCGCGCAGGATGTGCAACGCCGGGTGCGCGCATGATTGGCAATTGTGCCATCCCGCTTTCGAGCGCCAGCCTTGCGCGCGACGCGCTTGCCAGTGTCGATTGCCTGATCAGCGAGCAGGTCGAGCGCGGCTATGCCGGGCTGCTTGCTCCGGGCGGAAGTTTCGACACCGCGCTGACGATCGGTCTGACCATCTACGTCGCGATTATCGGCTACCGGTTGGTGCTGGGACAGGCCGGGCTGACGCTTGGGGAGCTGGTCCCGCACTTCATCAAGATTGGACTGATCCTCGCGGTCACGACGAACTGGCCCGCGTACGAGACTCTGGTATTCAACCTGTTGTTTCATGGCCCCGAACAACTCGCCGACGCGCTGACCAGCCATGCAGCAGGGGCGGGGGCAACCCATGGCGGCGTGCTTGACGCAGTCCAGATCCTGTTCAACCGGCTGACCGATTATGCCGGGACGGTGTGGTCGCAGCATGTGGTAGCGGCGACCACGACGACGACCGCGGCCACGGTGGCACCGCCGCCGGTTGCCGCGCTGCCGCCCCCGGCGCCCGCCGCTGCCAGCCCGACGGCTGCGAGCGCGCTACCGTTTGCGCTCGGCGCTGCACAGTTTGCCGCGGCGCTGCTGTGGCTGAGCGCGACGCTGATGATGGCGGCAAGCGCGGGCGTTCTGCTCGTGGTGCGGATCATCCTCGCGCTGCTGCTGTTGCTTGGGCCGGTGTTCGTTGCGCTGGCGCTGTTCGAGCCGACGCGCGGGTTGTTCGAGGGCTGGCTGCGCACGACGGTCAAATTTGCACTGGTGCCGCTGTTCACGTTGCCGCTTACCGCCGCAATGGTCGCAGTTGCCGGCCCGCTTGCCGCCGACCTTGGCGATGCGCCGGTGGTGAGCGTGCGCGACGGCCCGACGCTGCTGATCGCGGCGGTCGCGCTCGTTTTCGTTGCCGTCATGTGGCAGGCGGCTCGGCTCGGTGGCGGCATTGCCGGCGGCATCCGTCTGCCGCGCCGCCGCGCGGTCGCCGCCGGTAGCGATCTTCCAGCAGCGCGGTCCTCAACTGTCACGCCAAGCCTGCTGCCGGCACCGAGCCGCGCGGAGCTGTTGGTCCAGACGATCGGCCCGGGCGGGCGCAGCTATTCGAATGCGGCTACATTTGCCGCTTCGGCAGCGCTTTCGACGCGGACGATCGCCGGCAGCGCGCGGACCGGTGCCGCGCGGGCGGACGCCATTGCGGACAGCACCGGCCGTCTTGGTCAAAGCTATCGCCGCCTCGCGGTATCGGCACCCGCGCCGAACCGCCGGTGATGAAGATGGAGCCTCCGCCTGTGACAACGTCCGCCGATCGACAGGCCTATTATGCGGATGCCGCGAGCTGGTCGCAGGACGTCAACGGCGCGCTGCGCGCGTCGCGAAATCGCGCCTATTGGCTGGCGGGCGCGGCGGCGTTGATCGCGGTGCTCGAGGCTTTGGCGCTCGTGGTGCTGACGCCGCTGAAGACTGTGGTTCCCTACACGATTACCGTCGATCGGCAGACGGGTGCGGCGCAGCTGGCGCGCGGCATCGAGCTGGGGCCGCTGCACGAGAATGAAGCATTGCTGCAATCGACGCTGGCGCAATATGTCCTCGCCCGCGAGACGCTCGATGCGACCGACCTTGCTGCGAACTACCGCAAGGTCGGGCTGTGGTCGGCGGGCACCGCCCGCACCGATTACCTGCGCAGCATGGACCGCAGCAATCCCGCCAGCATTCTCAACGGCGCGAATGCGGCCACGCAAATCACCGTGACGATCACCTCGATTGCGCCGATGAGCCCCTCGAGTGCGCTGGTGCGCTTTTCGACCGACCGGCGCGAGGGAGACGGTCCGGTAACCCGCATGGAATGGGCCGCCGTGATGCAGTTCGCGTTCACCGGCGGCCCACTCAGTCTGGAGGACCGGCTGCTCAACCCGCTCGGTTTTCAGGTCACGCGCTACCGCCGCGATGCCGAAAGCGCGGCCCCACGGGTCATCGCCGCACCACCGCTCGTCGCAGCGCCTGCAACGACCACGACCACTACGACCACCACGCTGGCGATCCCGTCGGCGATCCCCCGACCAGTTGCGCCGGAGCCCCGCCGATGACCATGTTGAAGGCCATGCTGGCGGCGTTGATGATTCTCGCGGTGCCGGCCAGGGCAGCGGTGGTGCCGCAGCCAGGCGCGGTCGATCCGCGTATTCGCACGGTCGTCTACAATCCGCGTGAAGTGGTCACGATCACCGGTCAGCTTGGTTATCAGATGCTGATCGAGTTCGGCGCCAACGAGCGAATCGAGAATATTTCGATCGGCGATTCGCTCAGCTGGCTCGTGACACCGAACAAGAAGGCCGATCTGCTGTTCCTCAAGCCGATCGATCGTGGTCCCAGCACCAATATGACCGTAGTCACCAACTTGCGCCGGTATAATTTCGAGCTGATCGCCGCCGCCGCTGGTACGGGGACGCGGCGCGCGCAAACCTATGATGTGCGGTTTCTCTACCCTAACGAGGAGCTTGCCGCCGGGACCGCCGCACCGATCTCGGACGCGCCGCTGAGCGATGCAGCGGCGCCCGACAGCTGGAATTTCGCGTATAGCTATACCGGTGCCAAAACCAACGTACCGGCGCGCGTCTTTGACGACGGGCGCTTTACCTATTTCCAATGGCCCGACGGCATCGACACGCCGGCGATTTTCGTCATCGGCCCCGACGGCAAGGAGTCGTTGGTCAACCACATCACCAAGGGCCGTTATCTGATCGTCGAACAGCTTGCCGCGAGCTTCGTGCTGCGCAACGGCAGCCAGGTGACGCAAGTGTTCAACGACGCACAAAAGCCGCACGAACCCGGCGCTGCAGCGCCCCGCGCCCGCGACGAGGTCGTAAAAAAGCGCGGCCTGTTCGGGTCGAGACCGTGAGCACCGATCCCGAGCTGGCCGCAGCCGATGCAAGGTCGGCACCGGCGGTGGCGCGGCCGGGGTCGCGCTGGGCGCTCCCGGCGGGAATTGTCGGCGTCGCTGCACTCGGCATGGCAACATTCTTTGCGTTGCACAAACCAGCGAGCGGACCGGGGGGAGCCGATACGTTTGCCAATGGCCTTCCGGTAACCGCGCGCGCGCCGAGCACCACCGCAGGCCTGCCGCCTGCTCCGATGCTCGCGCCGGTGGTAGTGCCAATTGTCGCGCCGACTGTATTGCCACCGGTCCAGCTGCCGCCGCCGGTTGCTGCGCCGCCTCTGCCACCGCCCGCGCCGCCGCATCAGACGACGTCGGCGTTAATTGTCGATCTGTCGCCGGGGGACAAGCCGGAAGGCGTCGCTGCGGCTGCGGCTGCGGCCAAGGCTGCGGTGCCCGACAGGCTGTCGACCAACGATGCCTTTGCCGAACGCGTCAACCGCACCGCAGCGGAGACAGTTACCACCGACAAGCTGTCATCGACCGACCGGGTCATTCCGCAGGGCACCATCATCGCAGGCGTGCTCGAAACCGCGATCAACTCGGATTTGCCGGGACAGGTGCGGGCGGTGGTCAGCCGCGACGTGCCGGGGTTCGACGGAACGCGCATTCTCATCCCGCGCGGCAGCCGCCTGATCGGGCAATATTCAAACGGCGTCGCGCTCGGACAGTCGCGCGCGTTCGTGATCTGGACGCGGCTGCTGCGCTCCGACGGGGTGTCGGTGCAGCTTGGCTCGGCGGGTACCGACGAGTTGGGCACCGCCGGGCTGGGCGGCAAAGTTAATAGTCACTTCTTGCGACGGTTCGGGGCGGCAACGCTGCTTTCGGTGGTCACCGCCGGGCTTGAATATGTCGGCAATCGCGCGGGCAGCAGCACGCAGGTCGTCGTCGGATCGTCGGGGCAGGCGAACCAGTTGGCGACGGTCGCGCTGCAGCGCGAAATCGACATTCCGCCGACGATCAAGGTCGCACAAGGTACGCCGATCCGCGTGTTTGTCGCCAAGGACCTCGATTTCGGTGAAGCCCGGGCCAAACGGCCGTGACGCGGCTTGCCGAAGCCGGCGCGCAGGACGGTGTTTATCTACAGTCGTATCTGTCGCCGCTCGCGCCATGGCTGACGCGTAGCGACGTCACTGAAATCCTCGTCAATCGCCCCGGCGAAATCTGGATCGAGGTCAACGGGTCGGCGGAGATGGAGCGGATCGCCGTGGCCGAACTGACGGCAACCGCGCTGACGCGGCTGGCGACGCAGGTCGCGCGCGCCAATCATCAGGGCGTCAGCCGCGCGCATCCGCTGCTATCGGGGCTGTTGCCCGGCGGTGAGCGCATTCAAATCATCGCACCGCCCGCGACGCGCCATCATCTGGCGATCGCAATCCGCAAGCATGTCCAGGTCGATTTCGATCTCGCCGACTACGCCGCCGCGGGCGCTTTTTCGGACGTGCGCCGCGCCAGCGATGCCGAAGTGACCACGGTCAACGACGCGCTGCAGGAGTTGCTCGATGCAGGCGACATCCTCGAATTCTTTCGCGCCGCCGTCCGGGCGCGCAAGAACATCCTGATTGCCGGGGGAACGTCGAGCGGCAAGACGACGTTCCTGAATGCGTTGTTGAAGGACATCGGCGCGCACGAACGCGTCATCACGATCGAGGACACGCCCGAAGTTTCGCTCGACCGGCCGAACGCGATCGGGCTGGTTGCCGTGCGCGGCGACACCGGCGAGGCGAGTGTTACCACCGAGGAATTGCTGCAGGCCGCGCTGCGCATGCGGCCCGACCGGCTGCTGCTCGGCGAAATGCGCGGCGCGGAAGCCTTTAGTTTTCTGCGCGCGATCAACACCGGGCACCCTGGGTCGATCTCGACGATCCATGCCGACAGTCCGCGCGGAGCGATCGAGCAGGTGGCGCTGCTGGCACTGCAGGCACGCGCAAACCTGACGCGTTCCGAAATCATCGGCTATGCCCAAAGCGTCATCGACATTGTCGTCCAACTGCGCCGCGATGCCAGCGGGCGGCGCATCGTGAGTGAAATCAGCTTCGAACCGAAGCGCCGCTAAGCCGCTGCTGAACGGAGAGTAAAGCCTTCATAGCCACGCTCGACGACTGCCGCGCAATGCTCGCGGTATACCCCGAGCCCCCCCGCATAGGGCATGAACTGGCGCGGCTTGCCCGGCACATTGGCGCCCATGTACCACGAGTTCGCCTGTGGATAGAGCGTCGCCGCGGCGACTTCGTTGACATGCGCGACCCAATCGCGCTCCGCCTCGGGCGTCGGTTCGATCGTCGCCTGTTGATGATCGGCGAGATGCGCAAGGCAATCGGCAATCCAGTCGACATGTTGCTCGATCGACATGATCATGTTGGTGAGCACCGACGGACTGCCCGGGCCGGTAACGGTAAACATGTTGGGAAACCCGGCGACCATCAGCCCAAGGTAGGTGACCGGCCCATCCGCCCAATGATCGTGTAAGCGCACGCCGTTGCGACCGCGAATATCGATCCGATCGAGCGCGCCTGTCATCGCGTCGAAGCCGGTGGCCAGCACAATCGCGTCGCAGGCAAAGTCGCGGTCCGTCGTGCGAACACCGGTGGCGGTGATCGCTTCGATCGGGCTTTTCTTGAGATCGATCAGGCTGACGTTGTCGCGGTTGAATGTCGCGTAATAACCGGTGTCGACGCACAACCGTTTGGTTGCAAACGGATAATCCTTCGGAGTCAGCCGGTCGGCAACGACGGGGTCGGTCACGATCGAGCGTATTTTTGCCGCGGCGAAGTTCGCCGCCACGGCGTTGGCTTCGGCGTCGATTCCCAAATCTGCAAAGCCACCGAGCATGTGGAAGCCACCGATCTGCCAGCGTCGCTCATATTCGAGCTGCTGTTCTTCGGGCGCTACGTCCATCGTCAGCCGCTCGGACGGATCGTTGAAGAAGCCGCCGGGGGTGAGGCGCGCCGCGGCACGATATTCCGCGCGATGCGCCGACCAATCGGCGACCAGCTGCGGTGAAATCGGCCCATTGTGAGCGGGAACGCTGTAGTTCGGCGTCCGCTGAAATACTGTTACGTGCGCTGCTTCGGCTGCGATCAACGGGATCGACTGGATCGCCGACGAACCGGTGCCAATCACGGCAACACGCTGCCCGCTGAAGTCGACACCTTCGGCGGGCCAGCGCGACGTGCGATAGACCTTGCCGGTGAACGACGCGATGCCGGGAAAGTCGACCGTGGTCGGCACCGACAGGCAGCCCGTTGCCAGTATGAGAAAGCGAGCGCTCAGCGGATTGTCTCGGTCGGTCGTAACGCGCCACTGGTTTGTCGCGGTGTCGAAATGCGCAGCGGCCACCCGCGTATTGAAGTCGATATCGCGTCGCAGATCAAATCGGTCCGCGACATGCTCGGCATAGCGCAAAAGCTCGGGTTGCGGTGCATAGCGCTCGGTCCACTGCCAGTCGCGTTCGAGCTCCTCCGAAAACGAGAACGAATATTCTAGGCTCTGGATATCGACCCGCGCGCCAGGATAGCGATTCCAGAACCACGTTCCGCCGACGCCGCTTCCCGCTTCGACGACCCGCGCTGTCATGCCCATCGCCCGCAAGCGATGGAGCATATACATCCCTGCAAATCCGGCACCGACAATGACGACATCAAAGCTGCTGTTGTCGCTGCTAGGAGCGTGTGCACCGGATTCTGTCATGTCGGTCCACCTCTCCCAGGATTGGCGTGTAAGGCTATCATGGTGTGCGCCGGTTGCCAGCCTGCTGACGCCAATAAAATTGATCGCACCATGGAACTCGCTGCAAAATCGGGTGTTTCACGCATGTGATCATGTCGCGTCCCGAACTCCCGCAGCAGGCAACGCTGCCGCAGACCATCCTTGTCGCCGAAGACGAGGTGCTAATCCGCTACGCGATTTGCGACTATCTGCGCGACTGTGGGTATCATGTCATCGAAGCCGGCAGCGGTGCGGAAGCGATCAGTGTGTTGAAATCAAAAGACATTACCGTCGATCTCGTATTCAGCGATGTGCAGATGCCGGGCACTGTCGATGGCTTCGGGCTGGCCCGGTGGGTTCGTGAGAATCGTCCCGCAATCAGGATTATTTTGACTTCCGGTGTGGTCAAGACTGCGGAATACGCCAGCGAGCTTTGCGCGATCGGGCCGATCGAGTCCAAACCGTATCATTTCCAATCGCTCGTCGACCGGATTCGCCGTTTGCTCGCGGATAATTGACTCCCGCTGGACGGGCTGCGGCAGTGTGATACCATCCTCGCAAAGCTTGGGAGGATGCGATGCACGATCTGGTCATTCGCGGTGGCACTATCGTTGACGGAAGTGGCGGCGCGCCGTTTGTCGCCGATATTGCGATCGATGCTGACCGCATCACCCAGATCGGCGCAGTCGCTGCACCCGGATGTGAAGAAATCGACGCGGGTGGGCGCATCGTCGCTCCCGGATTTGTCGATATTCACACCCATTATGACGGGCAAGCAACCTGGGATGCCGAAATGGCGCCGTCGAGCTGGCATGGCGTGACCACCGTCGTGATGGGCAATTGCGGCGTTGGCTTTGCGCCTGCCAAGGCCGATCGACACGAGTGGCTGATCGCGCTGATGGAGGGTGTCGAAGACATTCCCGGTACTGCGCTCGCCGAAGGCATGACGTGGGACTGGGAAACTTTTCCCGAATATCTCGATGCGCTCGAACGCTTGCCGCGTACCGTCGATGTCGGAACCCACGTCCCGCATGGCGCGGTTCGCGCCTATGTGATGGGCGAACGCGGAGCGCGAAATGAGGCGCCGACCGAAACCGATATCGCGCGCATGTCGGCAATCGTCGAGGAAGGGCTGCGCGCCGGGGCGCTGGGCTTTTCAACGTCGCGCACCATTTTGCACAAGTCGATCGATGGCGAGCTGGTTCCCGGCACGACCGCCACCAAAGACGAATTGCTCGGCATCGGCCGCGCCATGGGCCGCGTCGGTTACGGCGTGTTCGAGATGGCGTCCGATCTCAAGCGTGAGTGGAACGAGTTCGAATGGATGGGGCAGTTGAGCCGCGAGACCGGCATGCCGGTGACCTTCGCCGCGCTGCAGTCGATTGCCAAGGAGCTGCCGCTCGACGAGCAGATCGCAACGATGGCGGCGGAGAATGCGAAGGGTGCCAACATCGTCGCGCAAATCGCGCTGCGCGGTAACGGCATCGTCATGGCATGGCGCGGTACCGTCCATCCGTTCCGGTTCAAGCCGGCATGGGTCGAAATCGAGGCGCTGTCGTGGGAGCAGCAGCTGACGAAATTGCGCGATCCGGCCTTTCGCGCACGGATGATCGGCGAGGCATCGGTATTCCCCGAATCCGATATCACCGAGCTGCTCAAGATCGTCGCTGCTGGCTGGTTCATCCAGTTCGAGATGGGCGACGCGTTCAACTATGAGCCGACACCCGCCGAATCGATCCTCGCGCGCGCCGCAGCGCACGGCGTCGACGGTGCCGAATATGCGTATGATTTGCTGATGGCGAACGATGGTACCGGCTTCATCTATTTCCCGATCCTCAACTATGCCGACGGCAACCTCGACTTCCTCGAGGCGCTGCAGCGGCGCGACGATTGCGTGAATTCGCTTTCCGACGGCGGGGCGCATTGCGGCACAATCTGCGATGCGGCGTCGCCGACGTTCATGCTGCAATATTGGGTCCGCGACCGGGCGCACGGGCGCATTTCCATCGAGCATGCAATCAAGCGCCAGTGCCGCGATACTGCGATGCTATACGGGCTCGAAGATCGCGGCTTGCTGGCACCGGGCTATCTTGCGGACGTCAATATCATCGACATGGCAACCCTCAAGCTCGGCAAGCCGTGGCTGGCGTTCGATCTGCCGGCTGGTGGTAAGCGGCTGCTGCAGCGTGCCGACGGATATGCCGTTACGATCAAATCCGGCGAAGTGACGTTCCGCGACGGCGTCTTGCAGGCCGCGCGACCCGGTCGGGTGATCCGCGGGCCACAGACGGCGGTACGGGCGCGTGTCGCCGCGTGATATCGGCGCGTTGCTGGGGATGGCGGCCCGCGCCGGTGGCTGCTAGCCTTTGACATCACGGGGCGATGTGGAAGCGACATGAGTATACCGGCGCTCGAGTTGATCGGGCTGAGCAAAACCTTCGACAAGGTCGCGGTCGACAATCTCAGCCTGTCGGTGCGGGCAGGCGAGCTTTATGCGCTGCTCGGTCCCAATGGTGCAGGCAAGACCACGACGCTGCGGATCGTTGCCGGGTTGCAGCGTCCCGACGCCGGCAGCGTTCATGTATTCGGCATCAATGCGCTCGCCGCGCCGATCGACGCCAAGCGGCTGATCGCCTGGCTGCCCGATGACCCGCTGTTGTATGACAAGCTCAACCCGCTCGAATATCTCGAGTTCGTCGCCGGGCTGTGGAGCATCGATGCCGGTGTCGCGGCATCGCGCGCCGAGGAATTGCTCCGCTGGCTCGATCTTTGGGAGAACCGTGCCAATCGCTGCGAGAATTTTTCGCGTGGAATGAAGCAAAAGCTCGCGTTGGCCGGAGCCCTGATCCACGATCCGCAGCTGCTGATCCTCGACGAGCCGCTCACGGGTCTCGACGCGGGAGCCGCACGGCAGGTCAAGGACCTTTTGGCGGAGCGCGTCGCGCGCGGCAGCACCGTCATCCTGACCACGCATATCCTCGAGGTCGCCGAACGCCTTGCCGATCGTATCGGCATCATCCGGTCGGGGCGACTGGTGGCCGAGGGCACGCTTGCCGAACTGCGCCACAGCAGTGGTTCGGGTAATGCGACGCTCGAGGATATGTTTCTGGCGCTTGCCCAGTCATGACGCGGCGGCTTGAGCCGGCGGGCTTCCTGTGGCTGGTTCGGCACGAGATGCGCGTCACCTATCGGTCGAGCGGGCGCGCCAGCCTGATCAAGCGCGCCGTGCCGTTCTTGCTCCTACTGACGCTGCCGTGCATCGCCGGGCCGTTCATTGCATTTCAGCTGCGCGACGTCGTCGATCAACGCGCGGCTGTGCTGGGGGTCGTCGCGCTGCTGAATGCGGGCATGCTGGTCATGTTCATATCGACCGCAAGCCCGCTTGTGCTGCGCAGTTTCAACGAGCGCGCCGACCTCGATCTGCTGCTCGCCGCACCGATCCCGCCGAGCCGCATTCTCGCGGCAAAGTCCGTGGCGATCTATGCGGCAGTGGCGTTGCCGTCGCTTATCCTGTTGCTGCCATTCCTGATAACAGCCGCGTTGCTTGGCCATCCCGAATGGTTTGCGGCGCTACCCGTGGTTATCGTGACAGCAGTCGTTGCAACGTCGCTGGCATTCGGTTTTGTCCGGCTGCTGTTCCTGTTGGTCGAACCGCGGCGGGCGCGGACGATCCTGCAGATTGCCGGAGGGCTGCTCGGAGCAGCCGTGTTCCTGCTGGGGCAGGCGTATGCGGGCGTGCCTGCGTTCAGCGCTGCGATCGGTCGGATCGCGGCGCATTCGCCCGCGCCGCCGTTGGACGCGCCGGCGCGGGCGACTTTCGGTGACCCGCTGGCGCTGTTGGAACTCGCGGTGTTCGCAGTCGCTTGTGCATGGGCATCGTCGCGGCTTGCCGCAGCGAGCCTAACCGCGACCGATTCCCCCGTGCGCGCCTTACCTCCACCAAAGGTGGTTGCCGCGCCGTTCAGGTCGGGGACAATGCGGATCATCGTCGTAAAGGAATTCCGCTCGATCGCGCGCGACCCCGAACTGCTGTCGCAGCTGACGCTGCAACTGGTCTATATGCTACCGGTTGCCGTGCTGATCCTGAGTGGTAGCGACATGGGCAATACCGTCGGATCGCGAGGCGCTGCCGCGTGTACGCTGTTCGCGGGGTTGCTTGCGTCAAACCTGAGCTGGCTGATTATTTGTTCGGAAGATGCGCCCGAACTATTGGCGGCCGCGCCCGTCGCACCGTCGCTGGTGGCGTGGGCCAAGCTGATTGCCGCTTGTACGCCGCCGCTCACCGTCGTCGTTCTGCTGGCTGCCGTCCTTGCGGTGCACCATCCTTGGCCGGCGCTGATTGCCGTCGTGACGAGCACCGGAGCGGCGGTTTCAGCGTCGCTGCTGCAGGGCTGGTTCGGCAAGCCGCAGCGCCGGTCGGCTTTCCGGCGTCGGCAGCGCGGATCGCTGCTGCTCGCGCTCGGCGAGTTCGCGATCATCAGCGGCTGGTCCGGCACGGCGGCGATGCTGGCGCGCAACTCGCTATGGGCAGCCGCTCCAGCGATCTTTGTCGCGGTGGTCATGGCAGCGTTGGCGGGTGCACGCCCGCGCAATGGGGTCGGCGAGAAGCGTACCGCGTTCGTCGTCAACCGCGTTCAAATCGCCGCCTAGACGAAACCGAGGTTCCGCGATGCCGGGCCATAGTTGCCGATATACGGCAGCACGGTCGAAAGGTTGGCGTCCGAAACCCCGAACCAGCTTGCCAGTGTGGCAGCATATTGATCGACGCCCGTGGTCGGCACAAGACGCCCCTGGCCGACGTCGTCGGGGCCGTTATTGGCAATGGCCGGGGGCGTGCCGTAAAATTTCTTGCCCTTGACCGCACCGCCGAGGACGAAGTGCATGCTGCCCCAGCCATGGTCCGAACCGGTCGAGTTGTTGACCAGCGTGCGCCCGAAATCTGAGGCAGTGAATGCGGTCACGCGGTCGGCAACCCCAAGTTCGACCGTTGCGTCATAAAAAGCCTTCATTGCGCCGGCGACCTTGGCGAGCAGCGGCGGGTGCGTTGCGACAAGGTTCTCGTGCGTATCGAAGCCACCGAGCGAAACAAAGAACACCTGCCGCTTTGCCCCAAGCTCTTGCCCAACCGAGATCATCCGCGCGACGATCTTGAGCTGATCGGCAAGCGAATTTCCGGTTGGAAACGCGGTGGTGATTGTCGGTCCAGCGGCCAATGCAGTCGTCACCTGCGTAAAGGTGTCGAGCGAGCGCTTGGTGACACGCGTCAGTTCATTTTCAAGGATCTCGGTACGCGGCGCGGCGATAAGTGTGCGCAGCGCGGTATTGGCCGCCGACGAGCCGAACAAGGTGGCCGAGTTGCTATTGAGCGCGATCGGACCGGTCGAGGTGATGCTATACTGGATTGCGGTCTTGCCGGTCAGGAACACGGCATTGCCGCTGGCATTGATACAGGTCAGCGTCGCGGTGCCATTACCCGACTGGAACAGGTCGCCCATGCGGCCGCCCCAGCCCGAACTCGCGCCCTCGGGCGACGACGCCTGCCAAAATGATTGCTGATCGTTATGGCTGAACAGCTTGGGCGGCAGCTTGACGCTTTTGGCCAAATATTGCGCCTTGGTCGTCGGCTGAACGAGCGTGCCGACATTGAGCATCACCGCGAGCTTGCCAGCGTCGAACGTCGCCAGCAACGGCGCGAGCGCGGGGGCCAGCGCATATTGCAGCCCGCCCGCCAACGGCGTTGCCGGGTTAAGTGCGGTCGCGCTCAGATCGGTGCGCGCATAAGCGATGTTCGGGCGCAGCGACTGATAGGCGTTGTAGCTGGTCGTGTCGTAGGGCGTCAGCGTGTTGGCATAGTCGTTGCCCCCAAACAGGAAGATGCACACCAACGCCTTATAGTCGGTCGCCGTCGCCGCCGCCGCCTCGCCGATCCCGGCAAGATTGAGGACGAAGGGTGTTGCGGCACCGGCGATACCGAGCGCGGCCGACCGCTTGAGGAA
The DNA here is from genome assembly GCA_038225475.1 of Sphingomonadales bacterium. Classification (GTDB taxonomy): domain Bacteria; phylum Pseudomonadota; class Alphaproteobacteria; order Sphingomonadales; family Sphingomonadaceae; genus Polymorphobacter_B. The sequence goes on along the minus strand of JBBRRA010000001.1, from coordinate 39,336 downwards.
GGCGCGGCGCGATTGATCGAGGGTCATCGTCGCTCTCCCTACTTCAGCACAAGATATTCGGGCGACGCGAGCACCAGCAAAATCGCGGTATAGACCCGGTTGGCCAATCCCGCGGGCGTACTGCTGGCGATGCTGTCGACGGCAGTCTTGATCTGCGCGATCGTTGCGGCGCTGAGCTGGTTTGCTGCCAACGAAAGATTAATGTCGTCGAGCAGCGCCTGGCTGTCGGCTGCCTTGGCGGTGATGGCGGTGTAGTCGGCCTTGAAGTCGCCGGCACCGCTGACGATCAACGACTGCATATAGTTGATATACGCGACGACCGTCGGCTCGCTGGTCAACTGGAACTCGGGCGCGACCAGCCCGGCGGTGGCGATCGCGCTGTTCGGCGGGGTATAGCCGGGGCGGAACCAGCTGAAGACACTCTGGCTGCGTCCGGGGCTTTGGGCGAGCCGCGTCGAACTGCTGCTGGTGTCACCGATCGCCCACGCATCGGTCGCCGACGTTGCCGCATAGGCGCGTGCCCAACCGGTCAGCCGCACGATCGGTTCGCGCAGCTTGCCCGAAGTCGTCGAGGCGGTGGCGGCGGCGTCGTCGCGGGCTTCAGTGTCGAGCAAAACGGCGCGGACAACGGCCTTCAAGTCGCCGCGCACGCCGCTGCCGTTGTCGGCAAAGACGGCTGCAACCCGGCCGATATAGGCGGGCGACGGATTGCTCGTCACCAGTCGCTGGATGAGTTGCTTCGACACGAACGGCGCGATGTTGGGATGCGCGAAGATCGCGTCGAGCGCCAGCTTTTTGCTGTCGACGCCGCTGGTGTTCGCCGGGATCGTCGTCTTCAGAAACACCTTGGTACCGGTTTCATGGTTGGCCGCGATGTTGACCATCGGTCGCCGATACCGATCGGGCGTCGTGCTGTCGGTCGAATCGAGCGTCCACCCGGTCCACACCCGGGCGAGCCCGCTAACGTCGTCCTGCGTATAGGTTTCGATCGGTGCGCCGCCGCTCATCATCAGCGAGCCGTCGGTATTGATCTGGTACAGCCCAAGCGTGAACAGCTGCATGAGTTCGCGCGCGTAATTCTCGTCGGGAACCGACCCGGTCGTCGGATTGGCCTTCACATTGCCGAGATAGGTGAGAAACAGCCCCATCCCGGCGTTGGTCGTGACCTGATCGAGCAAGGTGCGGTAGTTGCCAAACGCATTGTCCATCAGCACATCGAGAAATGCAGCGGCGGTGAATTGCTTCCAGTTGCTGGTCAGCCCGCTGATGCCGACGACAATATAGTCGAGCAGCGCCATGCCGACGCGCTGCCGAAGCTGGTCGGTTCCGCCGATGAGTTGCCGCCAAACCGACGGGTCGTAGCCGGTCTCGCTGTTGATATTGGCGACAACATTATAGCCCGCGCCGACCATCCAGTCCCAATGCGCGATCTTGCGCGCCGTGTTGAACTGGTCGGTCAACCAGCCGTCGAAGCCGAGTGTCTGAACGCTGACGATGTCGGCAGCCGTTGCACCCATCGTGCTTTGCGCAAGGAACCGCCCGGCCTGCGTCGGCGTAATCTTGACCGTCGGCACGATGACCGGCGGCGGCGCGACCGGGGGCGCGGCAGGCGTCGAATCGCCACCACATGCCGCGAGCGCCAGTGCGGCCGCGCCGACGCCGAGCGCGGTCGGAAATGCGTTGGAAGCCGGCGGGGGAGCGGGATCGTGGGTCAACACCAACGTCCCGTCGTCATCGCTCTGCATCGATCCCCCCCAATCACCCGTTCGCCGCTTCTATGCCAGATCGATGACCGAATGAAGAATTGGCGGCGGCCTTAAATGGAGTACGGGCTTACCGGGCTAATCCCTTGCGCTCATTTACTCGGCAGGCTGCGGCAGGGCGCCGGCGTTGGCAGTCAGCGGCGGCGCACCGCGGATCAGCACCAGATACATCACCGGCGTTACGATCCGGCTGAGCAGCGTCGAACTGACCAATCCGCCGATAATCACCCACGCCAGCGGGCCGTACAATCCGGATCCAGACACGGCGAGCGGCAGCAACCCGCCGATTGCCGTGACGCTGGTCAGCAGCACCGGCAGAAAGCGCACTTCGCCCGCGCGCTCGATTGCATCGCGCAGTTCGAGGCCGCTGGCGCGTAGCTGTGTGGTAAAATCGACCAGCAGGATCGAGTTCTTGATCTCGATCCCGATCAGCGCGACGAAACCGATCACCGCTGTATAGCTCAGGCTGTTTCCAGTCAGGAAAAGCGCGACCAGCCCGCCGAACATACCCAGCGGGATGACGCCTGCGACGACCGCCGTTTCGCGGAACCGCCCGAACTCGATCACGAGCACCCCAAGGATGCCGAACACCGCCAGCGCGATGATCGGGCCGAGCCCACCGAAGCTGCGTTCTTTCGCCTCTGCTTCGCCGCCTGCCAGAAAGCGGTAGCCACGGGGCAGCGCGATTTTGTTGATCGCGGCAAAGACGTCGGCGTTGACCTTGGCGGTCAGGAACCCGGGCTGGACCTGTGTCGAGACGTAAACGATCCGCTGCTGCCGGTAGCGGGTGACCTGCGGCGGCGCGCTGACCAGATGCGGGCTGGCGATCTGTCCAAGCGGCACCGCGCCGCCGTTGGTCGAGGGCACATAGATATGCTCGAGCGCCGAGACGTCCTGCCGGGCTGCCATCGGTAGGCGCACGACGACGTTATAGCTGTCGCCTTCACCGTCGCGCAGGCGCCCCGCGGCCTCGCCGGCCAGCGCCAGCCTGACCGCCCGCCGTGCCGAGCCGGGGGCGACGCCGAGCAGCGCCGCCTTGCCCGGATCGAGACCGAGGTCGAGCTTGACCTGGTCGATCGCCACCGGATTGGTGACGTCGCGCGTGCCCGGCACGGTTCGCAGCATGGCCTCGACCTGCGCGGCGATATGCTTGAGCGTCGGGATTTCGGGGCCAGTGATCTTGACCACCACCGGTGCATCGACCGGCGGGCCGTTTTGGAAAATCTTGATTACCAGCTCGGCATCCGGGCAGTCGGCGAAGCGCTTGCGCAACCGTTCGACGAGCGCCGGACCGTCTTTCGCATCCCATTTGTCCAGCGTAACGACGATGCCGCCGAGGTTCGACCGCTGCTCGAGCGAGCGCATGTTATAGAATACCTGCGGGTTGCCGCGGCCGATGTTGGCCAGCACCGTCCGAACCTGCGGCTCCTTCAGCAGGACGCGTTCGGCAAACGCCACCGCGCGGTCGGTCTGCTGCAGCGCGGCACCTTCGGGGGCGTGAACTTCGACAAGGAAATACGGGGTGTCGGCCGGCGGAAACAGGCTTGAGCCGATAAACGGAATGAGCGCGATCGCCGACGCACACAGCAGCGTCGCCGCCGCCAGCGCCAGCCACGGCCGTTCGAGCGACCGGTGCAGAACCGGGGCATAGAGCCGGTGGATGCCGCCGCGCTCGATACCGCGCAACAGCCAGTTGCCATTCTCGTCACCGGTGCGCGGCAGCAGGCGGCTCGCAAGAAACGGCACGATCGTCAGCGAGACCAGCAGCGATGCCGCAACCGTGCCAAGCACTGCGACGGGCAACGACCGCGTGAACTTGCCCGCGCCCTCGGGAAGGAACGCCAGCGGCAGGAAGGCAAACAGCAACACGAACGTGCAGCCGATGACTGCGACCGCAATCTGCCGCGTGCCACTGAGCGCGGCGGCTTCGCGCGTTTCGCCGCCGCGCAGGTGCCGCGCGATATTTTCGGTAACGACAATCGAATCGTCGACCAACAGCCCGAGCGAAATGATAAAGCCCGAAATCGCCAGTTGGTTGAGCGTGAACCCGGCGGTGCCAAGGATCGCGACGCCGATCGCAAGGCTGAGCGGGACCGACACGAGCACGACCAGCGCGGCCCGAATGCCCAGCGGCAATAGGGTGATCAGCACCAGCGCGAGTGCGATCAGGAAATCGCGCTGCAACTGGCCAAGCTTGGTCGCGATGTCGAGCGATTGGTCGAAACCGACTTCGAGTTTAACATCCGGTGGCAGCGTCGCGGCAAAGTCACGCGCCGCCGCCAGCGCGGCGTCGCGAACGTTGAGGACGTTGACGCCGTCCTTTTGTTGCAGGGTGACCCAAACCGCGCGCTTGCCGTTGAAGCGCGCGAGATGCTGCTGCTCCTCATAGGCCCAGCCGACTTGTGCGACGTCGCGGGTGCGCACGACGCGCCCGTCGCTGGCGCGAATGGGCGCGTTGGCAACCTCGTCGATCGAAGTGAACGCACCGCCAGCCTCGACGTTGAAGCGCTTGTCGCCCGAATGGACCGAGCCGGGGGGCAGATCGGTGCCACCGGCGCGCAGCGCGTCGGTGATGACGGCTGCCGGCAGCCCGAGTTCGGCAAGGCGTCCGGTATCGACCGCGACGCGAACCTCGGGCTGCGGGATCGCCCAGGCGCGCGACGACCGCACCCCCGGAACCTGGTTCAACCGTTCGCGCAAATCCTTCGCAAGCTTTTCGAAGCGCCGATACGATGCGCTATCGCTGACCAGCGCGAGTTGCAGCACCGACGTTTCGGTGGTGCGCGTCTTTTGAAATTCGATGCGCTGGATCGATGCCGGCAGCGTCTGGCGCACCGCGTTGACCTCGCGGACGACCTGATCATAGTCTTTTTCAGGATCGGTCGACCAATCGAACTCGGCAGTAATCACCGCCGTCCCATCGGTCGATCGCGACGCTACCGCATAGATTCCGTCGATCCCCTGAATAACATCCTCGATCGGCTTGGCGACCGTGGTTTCCATATCGGCCGGGCTGGCACCGGGTTGCAGCACGACGATGTTGATAAACGGTGACGGAAAATGCGGATCGACCGAGCGCGGGATGCCGACCAGCGACGCAAGGCCGAGTGCGGCGAGAAGCGCAAAGACCACAAGCGTGATCTGCCAGCGCGAAACGGCAAATCCGATGATCGTGTTCATGCGCCGACGGCGACCTTGACCGATGCGCCTTCGCTCAGGCGGTCGACGCCGCTGGTGACGACGCGCTCGCCGGCTTGCAGCCCCGACGTGACGCTGATGCCCAAATCGCTGACAGCGCCGATGCCCACCAGCCGCGCATGCACGCGGCCCTGCGTCACGACATAAACAAAGCCTTCGTCGGCGCGCGCCGCGAAGACGGCACTCGCCGGCACGATGAAGCCGCGCACGGCCGCCGTCGGCCGCGCCGCAATGCGCGCATCACCGACGAGGCCGGAGCGCAGCCCCGGCAGCGTCGGCAGCGCGAGCTCGACCTGAAAAGTGCCGGTGCGGTCGTCGCCGCGCGCTGCAATCTCCTGGACGCGCGCCGCGATCGGTGACGGCGACAGTGCGGGCAGCCGGACTTCGGCACTACTGCCGATGGTCAGCCGCGTGACCTCGCTGTCGGGCAGCGGTACGCGCAGGACGAAGCCGCTAGTGGTTTCGCCAAGCGTCACCACTGGCATTCCGACCGCCATCATCTGCCCCGGCTCGGCAAGGCGGCGCAGCACGATCCCCGGGGTCGACGCGGTAATCGTCGCATAGCGCGCATCGAAACCGCGCGCACGCACGGCTGCGGCCGCCGCCTGCGCACTCGCCTCGGCGCTTTCGAGGCGGGCGCGGGTAACCCAGCCGTTCGCGGCAAGTCCTCGCATCCGGCGCAAGTCGGCATCGGCGCGCCGCGCTTCGGCCGCCGCGCTCGCCATTGCAGCGGAAACCGGTACCGCGTCGAGCGCCGCGAGCGGTTGCCCCGGCACGACCCGATCACCCTCGCGTACCGACAATTTTTGCAGCCGACCGCCGGTATTGAACCCGAGTTGGGTTTCGCGCCGGAAGCGCACGGTCCCGGTTCCCGAAACATCGGCTTGGCCGTTGGCGGCGACCACCTCGGCAACCCGAACGGCGAGCGGGGCGGCCGCCGTTGGCACCGTCGCCGATTTTGGTCCTTCACTACCGCAACCGGCGAGACACAGCAGCGTCGCAGTGAGTGCTGATGACGCTCGCATTTAGTCCGGACCCGCCTTGATTTGATTGCGACTCATATCCTAGGCGATATGACATGGGATGCAAGCGCCGCCAGCGATTACCGCGCTCAACGGATTTGCCCGCGCGAGGCGATTGGTTCAGTCGGGCAGCGGCGATGCGCCGAGCTTCGGCTGCCGCCGCCCGGCCTGCGCCAGTACGGTGGCAGGGTCGGCGGCGCTGAACGCCGCAGCGGAGTCGATCGCGGCCAATTGAGTCCAGGTTACCGGCACCGCCACGCCGGCTCCTTCGCGCGCGCGCACCGAATACGGCAGAACGGCGGTTGCGCCGCGCTGGTTTCGCAGCCAGTCGATGAAGATGCGGCCAGTCCGCTTGGCTTTGCTCATCGTCGCGACGAAATGCTCGGGCTGCTCGCGGGCGAGGTCTTCGGCGAACCCGCGCGCCCATGCCTTGACCGCCGGCCATTCGGCTTTCGGCACCAGCGGGGCGACGACGTGCACGCCCTTGCCCCCGGTCAGCATCGGCGCGCTTGCGAGGCCGCGCGCTTGCAGGCGGTCGCGGATCAAGAACGCCGCCGCCTTGACGTCGGTGAACGCGAGCGACGTGTCGGGGTCGAGATCGAACACCAGCCGATCGGGCGTTTCGAGTGCTCCGACGCGCGAGCCCCAGCCGTGAAACTCAATCGTTCCCATCTGGACGCACGCGAGCAGCCCGCCTGCATCTTCAACATACAGATAGGGTTCGGTCTTGCCGTCGCTTTCGGCGATGTCGACGTGGTGGACGCTGGCCGGAAACATGCCGCTGTCGTGTTTCTGGAAAAAGCACGCTTTAGCCCGGCCTTGCGGGCAACGCACAAGGCTGATCGGGCGATGCGCAAGGTCAGCCAGCATATAGGGCGCGATTGCAGCATAATAGGCTGCCAGCGCCCCCTTGGTCAGGTTAAGCTCGGGAAAGACGATCCGCTCGGGGTGCGAGATGTTAAATACCGCAAGATCGACCGCCGCCTCGCGGACGACATCGCTGGCGGGTTTGTCGCCGCGCAATCCGATGAAGCTTGCATGGCGCAAATTGCCGTCGGCGGTGAACTCGGCATAGGCGACCTCGGCGACTAGCTCGGGCCGCACCCAGTGCGCACCGCGCCGCGCCATTGCGGTCAGCTTGCCGCCAAACGGCGTGGCGTCGATGGCGAGATCTTCGAATCGCTTGCTCAGGCTGGCGATGGTTCGGTCGTCGAAACCGGTGCCGACGCGACCGACATAGCGCAGCCCGTCGCCGTCGTTGACGCCGAGCAGCAACGACGCAAACCCGCGTCCCTTGTCCGAGCTCGACCAGCCGCCGATGACGAATTCCTGGCGGTGCGTGCATTTCGCCTTGAGCCAGCTGCCGGTGCGTCCCGGCTTGTACCGCCCATCGGCCTTTTTGCTGACGACGCCCTCATAGCCACCCGCGCACAGCGCCTTGAACACGCTTTCGCCGCCGCCGCGCACATGCTCGGCATAGTGCAGCGCCGGGGCCGCGCCATCGAGCAGCGCGGCAAGGCGCGCCTTGCGTTCGGTCAGCGGCAGATGCGCGAGGTCCTCGCCGTCGAGCTCGAGCAGGTCGAAGGCAAAGCACAGCAACGCCCCGCCGCCGCTCAGCCGGTCGCGCAACAAACTGAAGTTCGGCCGTCCGGCGTCGTCGAGCGCGACGATCTCGCCGTCGATCAACGCGCTGCGGCAGCGCAGCCCGGCGGCCGCCGGGCCGACGTCGCCGAACTTGTCGGTCCAGTCGAGCCCGCTGCGGGTGTACACCACTGCCTTGCCACCAGCGACGGCAAGCTGCGCCCGATACCCGTCATATTTAGTTTCATGGAGCCAGTCGTTGCCGGCCGGGGGTTGATCGACCAGCGTTGCCAATTGTGGCTCGCGGAATGCTGGCATCGGTACTTTGCCGCGCGCGCGTTTCGGCTTTGCCTCGGCATGCCCGGCAATCTTGCCGTCGCGCGTCCGGCCGCTGATCCAGACATCGCCGTCGCCGCCGATCGCCGCCATCGCACGGCCGCTCGCCACGCTCGTCAAATGTTCCCCGACGAGATCGCCGGTGGCATAGGCATCCTCGACTTTGCGAAGCAGCCAGTTTTCATGTTTTTCGCCGGGTTTGGCGTGCAGCCGGACAAGGACCCATTCGCCCTTCATGCGCTCGCCGTGCAGCGTGAAGTGGAGCTTGCCCTGTTCGAGCCCGACACGCGGGTCGCCTTCGGATTCCCAGATGCCGCGATCCCACAGCATCACCGTGCCGCCGCCATATTGGCCTTTGGGGATGACACCTTCGAAACTGCCGTAATCGAGCGGATGATCCTCGGTCCGCACGGCAAGGCGCTTGTCGTCGGCGTTGGCACTCGGTCCGCGCGTCACCGCCCATGACAGCAGCACGCCGTCGAGTTCGAGGCGGAAATCCCAGTGCAGCCGCGTCGCATCGTGCTTTTGAACCACGAAGCTGTTGCCGGCTTCGGTGCCGACGGTGCCGGCAGGCTCGCGCGTCTTCGTGAAATCGCGCTTGGCATTATAGCTGGCGAGACTGGCTGGCATCGGTGTCAGCGCCGCGCCGAGGTCTTTGCCGGTCGCCGTGCGGGGGCCTTTGCGGCGGGCTTGAGCGCAGCCTTCGCGGCCGGCGCATCACCGCCTTTTTCGATCGATGCCTTGAGCGCCGCCATCAGGTCGATGACATTGCTGCTCGCAGGCGGCGCGCGTTCGGGCTCGACCTTTGCGCCCTTGTTGGTGCGCTTGGCGTCGATCAGCGCGCGCAGCGCATCGTCGTAGCGGTCGCGATATTTGCCGGGGTCGAATGGTGCACTGCGCTTTTCGATCAGCGCGGCGGCAAGCTCCATCAACTCGGGCTGCGCGGCATCATCGGGGATCGACCGGAAAAAGCCGCTCGCCTTGTTGACCTCGTCGGCATAGCGCAGCGTTTCGAGCACCATGCCGCGGCCGCACGGTTTCAGGCTGCACAGATATTCGTGCCCGCGCATCGCCAGCTGCCCCAGCCCGACCTTTTTCGCGGCGCGCAAGGCATCGCGGATGACGCAGAACGCCTCCTCGGCGAGTTCGTCCTTCGGCACGACGAAGTACGGCTTTTCAAAATAGATCGGGTCGATTTCGCTCGCGTCGACGAATTGGACCAGCTCGAGCGTGCGTTTGCTTTCGAGTTTTACGCCTTCGATCTCGGCGTCGCTGAGCAGGACATATTCGCCCTTTTCGACCTCATAACCCTTGACGATTTCGTCCGCCTCGACCGCGCCGAGGCCCGGCACCGTCTTTTCATATTTGATGCGCTTGCCCGAAGGCTCGTGGATCTGGTTGAGCGCGATACCCGCTGTGCTGCGCGTCGCCGAATACAACTCGACCGGGATCGAGACGAGAGCGAGGCGCAATTGCCCCGACCAATAAGCGCGTGCGGGCATCGGCTTCCCCTTGGGTGACGATGCTAAAACTCTGCGCAGGGGAACTCGTTCCGCCGCCGATGTGCGCGCGCGCGGCGGAACGCCGCACCGGCAACGCCGCTGCGCGATACGGGTTGAGGCGACGTCTGGATCGACTGGACGATGACCTTGAGGAGCCACCATGCCGCGTTTTACCGCCACCACGAATGCCCTTGGTAAGGGCATCGAGAACACCCGCCCAAAGACCGCAATCAACCTGATCGAAGATTGGCAATCAGCGCTTGCCGACGTCGATGTGCGCGGCGCGAAAGGTATCGCGCGCGACCTGCAGGCGCTGCATCGCCAGCTCGAAGCATCCGAGCCCGACGGCGAGCGAATTCAGGCGCTGATCGGGCGGCTGGGCGCTGCCACCACCAAGATCGCGGCGTCGGCTGAGAAGAGCGGCGACAAGCTCAAGACGCTGGGCGAGGCGTTGACCGCTGCCGGCGGCGAAGACAGCGACGCCGACAAGGACTGATCACCGACCAAAGTGCTCGGGCGCTGCAATCAGCGTCCGAGCACCACGGTGGTCCGGCCATTGGGCAACACGCGGCGCTCGGCGACCCACGCCACGGCGCGTGACAGCACCTGCGCTTCGACGTCGCGACCCAGCCGCGCAAGGTCTTCGGCGGTACGGCTGTGATCGACTCGCTCGGCCGCCTGTTCGATAATCGGCCCTTCGTCGAGGTCGGCGGTGACGAAATGCGCTGTTGCGCCAATCAGTTTTACACCCCGCGCGTGGGCCTGGGTATAGGGCCGTGCACCCTTGAAGCTTGGCAGGAAGCTGTGGTGGATGTTGATGCACCGCCACGCCAACTGCGCTGACAGCTCGGGGGACAGCACCTGCATATAGCGCGCGAGGACGACCAACTCGATTTGATACGCGTCGAGCAACGCCAACAGCCTTGCCTCCTGCGCCGCCTTTTCACCGGCGACCATCGGCAGATAGACAAATGGGATGCCGTGCCATTCGCACAGCGACCGCAGATCCTCATGGTTCGACACCACCAGCGGAATTTCGATCGGCAGGGTGCCGGTGCGCCAGCGATGCAGCAGGTCGTTGAGGCAATGCCCGAATTTCGACACTGCGATCATCACGCGCGGGCGTGTGCAGGTATCGGTGATGGCCCAATCCATCGCAAAGCGCGCGGCGACCGCAGCGAACGCGGTGCGCAGGCCGTCGAGAGTCGGAAACCGGTCGCCCGCCGCCTTGAACTCGATCCGCATGAAAAAGCGCGCGGTCGCCAGATCGGCATATTGCTGCGATTCGACGATGAAGCCGTCGCGCTCGGCAAGGAAACTACTGGTTGCGGCGACGATGCCGACCACGTCGGGACAGACGACGGTGAGAATAAACTGCGGATCGATCATCGGGCCTCGGCGTGTTCGAGCATCAGTCCCACCGCGTGATTGCGCCGAAACCCCTTCCAGCCGGGACTTGCGCCAGTGCCGGTGCCGAACGCGTCATACGCGGCAGCTGGGGGAGCTGGCCAGATGGCGGTATCGGCATCGGGCACATTAACATCGAGATATGCCGCGCGGGCCGCGTCATTTTTGACAAAGCGGTCGAGGAACGCCGTCACAACGTGCAGCGTCACAGCGTTCAACCGGTCTTTGCGCCACACCGGATCTTCGAACCAGTCCTGATCCCAAAGCGTCCCGCGCATTTCGGGCGGTGCAGCGCCAAGGCCGATGGCGTGTCCGGCCCCTTTGAACGTCAGGAGGTAGCGCGGCGCAGCGACCGCCCCGGCGAAGATGGCGCGTGCGCCGCTGGCATAGTCGACAACGCGGTCGGCGGTCCCGGCGATCAGCAGCAACGGCGCGGGCAGGCGGCTAAGCCCGTCGTTGCCCCACGCCCGGAGCGCGCCGCCGCCCGCCGGGGCAATTGCGACGACCGCCTTGACCGTCAACGGAACCAGCGGCTCGCCCGCGAGCAACTTGCCCGCGATGCCGTCCGGATCGAGCCGTGCGCCCGCCGCAGTCAAAACGCCGTAGCCGCCCATCGAATAGCCGATCAGCGCGGTTCGATCGGCGTCGACATCGCGCTCCGAAGCGAGCGCGCGCGCGGTGGCAGCGATGTCGAGCGGGCGGTCATGAAGCGGGCCGCCGAATTTCGCGGTGTCGGTGATCGGGGGATCGTCGTGGCGGATGGCAGCGACGACATAACCCTTCGAAGCGAGGTTTTCGGTGAGCCAGCTCATTTCGGCGGGGGCATTGCTATAGCCGTGCGAGACGATCACCAGCGGGTAACGCCCGCCGACCGGCACCGCATCGCGATGCGCGGCCCCGACGATCGTGAACCGCGCCCATCCCCCGGACGCGGTTGGCAGCGCCGCCGCGTAACGGACGCGCGGCGACGTCTTGTGCGCGCTAGCCGGGTACCAGATATCGATGACCAGCCGACGCGGCTGCACGCGATGATCGGCACGCAGCACGTCCACCCGCAGCGGATCGACGATCGTGCGCGTCCGCCAACCGACCGCGAACGGCCCCGCGCCTGCCAGCTCGGGCGCATCGACTGCCACCGGCATTGCGGCAGCGCCGCCCGCAAGCGCGAGCAGCGCCGCTATTGCCGCGATCTTCAGAACGTCGTCTTGACGCGCACGCCAGCGGTGCGCGGGCGGGCGTAGGTGATGTAGTCGCCTGCCTGCCAGCCGCCGATATACTGCGCCTTGGGAATGATGTTGACGATCCGCGTGCCGTTGGTGAGGTTGGTGCCGAACACGCCGATCTCCCAACTGGCGAGCGTATAGCTGATCGACGCGTTGAGCGTGTCCTGCGCCGGAATGCGGCGATAGTTGAACGCGTTCGAAGTGCTCGATGCCGGGTTGCCGTTCGAATTGTACAGGTTGCCGTACGACTGGCGGTACTGCCAGTTGGCCTGCAGATGGATCATCCCGCTGCCCACCGGCTGGTCGTACAGGCCGCCGACGCCGATGATCGTCTGCGGGAAGTTCGGCACCACATCACCCGCCAGCGCCTGCGCGCCGGGCACTGCGATCCGCGAATTGGCGTCGGTGTACGAGCCGTTGAACGTCAGCGTCAGTGCCTGCGTGACGCGTGCAGTCATTTCGAGTTCGGCGCCGACGCTGCGGACCTTGCCGTTGTTCTGGATGTAATAATAGGAGCATTGCGGCAGCACGACGCGGTTCTGGACGTTCGACCAGTCGATCAGGAAGGCGTTGGCGTTGACCGTCAACCGCCGGTCGAGCAGTCGCGCCTTTTCGCCGATGGTATAACTCCACAGTGAATCCGGGCCGAAGGTTTGCGGTGCCGTGCCGCCGACGGCCTTCAGCTCGGGGTTGCACGTATCGGGAAGCGGCTGGTTGACGCCGCCATAGCGAAAGCCCTTGGCGGCTTCGGCGAATACCAGCAGGTCGGGGTTGGCCTGATAGCTGATCACCGCCCGCGGGTTGACGCCGCTCGCGTGGCGCGAATCCTTGACGATCAGCGGCTGATTGGCGCGCGCACCGGCGGTGTCGACGCCGTAGGTGCCGCCGAAATACAGGTCGAACTTCTGGTTCCAGTAGAACACGCGAGCACCAGCGGTTAGCGACAGCTTGTCGGTGATGTTGAACGTGCCTTCGCCGAATCCGGCGATCTGATATTCGTCGATATTCTGAAGCCCCGAGAAGATGTCGTTCGCCGAGAACGCGCCGTCGGTGGTCTGCGAATTATAGGTCTTGCCGGGGTGCGAGGCGTTATAGCCCTGTGCGACATAGGATAGCGTGTCGAAGCCGGGGAACGGGATATCCTGCGTGTATTTGCGCTTTTGCTGTTGATAAAACACGCCGCCAGTCCAGTGGAAACGCTGGTCTTGCGGCGATGAAAGCCGGAATTCCTGCTGGAAATCGTCGATCTTGTTCTTGATCGAATAGGACTCGACCGGCAGCCGGTTGTTGAGCGCCTGATTATACGTCACGCCCTGACCGGCGAACGGGTTGAGCGGGCCGGGAGCCGCATATTGATAGAAATACGCCACCGTCGGCTCGAGGCTTTCGAGGAAGTCGAGGTCGCGGTGCGTATAGCTGGTCGATGATACCAGCGAGACGCCGCCGAAATCATAGTTGAGCGTCAGATTGACGAGGTGCATCCGGTCCTTGTTATGCTCGGGACCGTTGCTCGAGAAGGTATAGGCAGGCAGGCCCGAGAACGCGCGGTTGAGGCCGCCGGTGTTGAGGTCGAGATAGGTATAGCTGAGATCGACCGTCAGGTCTTCGACGGGGAGCCAGCGCGCAGCGATGCGGCCCTGGAACGTCCGCGCATCATTGGCATCCTTGCGGTTTTGTGCGCCGATATTGTCGATAAAGCCCGCGTCGCGGCCGTAGTAGCCGGTGGCGCGAACCGCCAGCTTGTCGGCGATAACCGGCACGTTGATCATGCCGCGCACGTTGTAATTCGGGTCGCCCGCATGCTGCGTCGACGACAATATCCCTTCGGCACTGCCGAACAGCTTGGTCGCGTCGGGCTTTTGCGTGATGTAGCGGATGGTGCCCGACATCGATCCGGCACCGTAAAGCGTCCCCTGCGGGCCGCGCAGCACTTCGACGCGCTCGAGGTCGAGCACCTTCAGGTCGGGGTTCTGTCCCTGCAGCGAGATCGCCGCATCGTCGAGATAGATTGCGACGAGCGAGCGGTCCTGCACATCCGAAGTCGAATTGGGAACCAGCTGACCGGTGGTCAAACCGCGGATTTCGATCTTGTTGATGCCCGGTCCGGCCTCGACGATGTTGAGCGATGATACGCTGTGCTGCAAATCCGAAAGGCTGAGCGTTCCGGCGCGCGCCAGCTGCTGCGGATTGACGACCGCGATCGCCAGCGCGACGGTCTGCAGCGACTGTTCGCCCGCGCGGTTCGCGGTGACGATAATGTCGTCGGTCTTGGGAGGGGCGGCCGTCTGGGCCGCGAGCGGCGTGGCGAGGGCAACAAGCGACACCCCGGCAGCAAGCCAGGCAACAGGCCGCACAGTTTTCCGGTCGTCTCGCATCTTAAGTCCCCCTGAAATTCATCCGCATCGGGCTGTGCGTTCTTGGACCACCGGCCATGCGCATTTTTCCGACCGCCCGACACTGACACGCACGGGCTGACACGAAAGCGTCAAATTGGGATAGCTGCATACCGAAATGTCATTGCGGTGGCCGCTTGGGTTCTAGCGTGGCGGTGCGGCTGCCAGTCGCGTGACGGCTTTGTGCCATGTCGCGAGCACTTCGCCGGCATAGCTTGCCGGAATCCATGCCTCGGCGGCATCGCTGCCGACGACGTCGATCAACAGCGGCGCATGGTGCACCACTGTCCGCGCAACCCGCCCGGTCGCGAAGGCGCGGTCTTCCGCATCGAACACGCCGCCGATCATCAATAGGCTGCGCCAGCCTGCGCCTTCGATCCGCACGCCGGTCATCGATCCGCTCACGTCGACGATGGCGGTGTCGGCCCCGGCAACCAACTGCACCGCCGAAGCGACCGAGCTTTGCGGACACGATAAGAGCCACTGGCCGGGTTCGATTCCGGCAATCCGAACCTCGCCGACCATGCGCACCTCGCCGACCGACGGTCGGCCGGCCGCCGGCGCTGCGCCGGTCGACCAGTCGATCAGCCGCAACAGCGCGCGGCCGGTAATCAGGGTGAGCGTCACTTCAGTCACGGTAACGTGCCCCTGCGGGGTCGTAGAATATTGGTTCGGTCACCTGCACGCCGACCTTGAGCCCGCGGGTGGGCGATGTTGCGGTCCAATCTTCACCCGTGCGGCTGACACCGCCCGCCAGCAGTGCCAGCGCAACATAGCCGTCGCCCAGAATTCGCTGCCCGGCCGATGTGACATAGCCCGCCGGGACGTTCGACCCGGCGCGTACGAGCATCGCGCCTTCGGGAATGGCGCTCGCGCTCGTCAACCCGACGAGCTGCTGACGGTCGCTTGTCTGCAGGGCAGGGCGGTCGAGCGCTGCCGCACCGAAAAAACCTCCACCGGCGCGCAGCAGCTTCGACATGCCAAGGTCACCCGGCGTCGTGCGCCCGCTCGCTTCTGCACCGATGACCACATGGCCCTTTTCGATGCGCAGCAGTTCGAGCGCTTCGAGCCCGTACAGCGCGCCGTCGGCAGCATGCACGGCAGTTTCAAGCATTTGCCACACCGTCTCCGCGCGGTCGGCGGGCACATAAATCTCGAAGGCGCGCTCGCCGCTGTAGCTGGCGGCAAGCAGCCAGCCGGGCACGCCGCCGATGGTCGTTGCAGCGCAGCCCATATGCTTCGGCGCGGGTGCATCGGTCAGCGTCTCGACGATCCGTCGCGCGGCGGGACCGGCGATGGCGGCGGCGAACCAATGTTCCTGCACGTCGGTCACAGCAACGCGAAGTCCGCCCGCAAGGACCGTGCGCACATAGGATAAATGCGATTCCATGCGCGCCGCACCGCCGGTCGAACTGGTCAACAGATAATGCATGTTGTCCAACCGCCAGACGGTGCCGTCGTCGGCGACCATGCCGTCTTCGCGCAGCATGACCGTATAGCGCCCGCGCCCGACGCCCAGCTTCGCGACGCTGGTGGCGCACACCAGCTCGAGGAATGCCGCCGCATCTGGCCCCTGAATGTCGAACTTGGCCAGCGTCGACACGTCGGTCAGCCCGACCGAAGTGCGCACCGCCGTCGCCTCGCGCATCGCTGCCTGATGCAGCGTCTCGGTGCCGCGCGGATAGGCGCGTGGCCGGTGCCAGTAGCCCAGCGGTTGCCACAATGGCCGGTGCTGCTGATGGCGGTCGTACAGCCGCAGCCGCCGCGTCGGGGCCATATGGTGGCCGCCGTCTTCACCGGCGAGCAGGCCGAGCGTGACCGGCGTGAACGGCGGGCGGAAAGTGGTCAGTCCGACCTCGGGCGGACGCCGGTGCTCGTTCGCCCCAAGGCGCAGCAGGCCGGCGATGTTCGATGTCTTGCCCTGATCGGTTGCCATGCCGAGCGTGGTGTAGCGCTTCATATGTTCGACCGAGCGATAGCCTTCGCGCCAGGCCAGATCGAGATCGGCGGCGGTGACGTCGTTCTGGAAATCGACAAAGGCCTTTTTCGGCGCGACCATGGCTGCGCCGACCGAACCGTGCCATTGCTGCGGCGGCGTGCCGGTGGTTGGCACCGCCACAGTGCCGCCGCCGGCAACCCAACCGCTGGCGAGCACCTCAGCCAGCGTCTCGACGCCGGTGGCCGCGCCCGCGCTGACCTGCGCCTGTCGCGCCAGCGCCGGAATGAAGGCTCCGCAGCCGTCGTGCCAGTCGAGCGTACCGCCCGCCTGCATATGCAGGTGCACCGACGGGGTGAAACCGCCGGACATCGCCACGAGGTCGCAGCTGAAGTTACGGCGCTTTCCGTCGATTTCGGCAACGACGCCAGTGACCGCCGCGCCACCGGTTGCTGCAACAAGTGTCGCGCCGTGCCGCGTATCGAGCGTCGCAACGATCTCGACCCCGGCGCGCCGCAGCGCAGCCTCGGTCAGCAGCAGGTCGTCGGTGCACCCCGCGAGCACCGCGCGGCGGCCGGGGGCGACCGCGAAACGCTCGATGTAGGTGCGCACCGCGCCCGCTAGCATCACGCCGGGCAGGTCGTTGCCGGTGCAGGTCAGCGGTCGCTCGATCGTTCCGCTCGCAAGCACGACGCGCTTGGCGCGGACATGCCAGAGCCGCTGGGCCAGCGGCGCTTCACCGCCGGGCTCGACGCATTTCTGGGCAAGCGACACGAGATTGTGGTCGTAATATCCGGTCGCTGTGGTGCGCAGCAGGATGCGGCCGCCGCCGGCAGTGATCCGCGCGACAACCGCGTCGGCCCAAACGAGCGCGTCGATGCCGTTGATCTCGGCGGTATCCCGCAACAGCGAACCGCCCGCGACGCGGTCCTGCTCGACCAGGATGACGCGATCGCCGCGCCCGGCAGCGGCATCGGCGGCGGCAAGTCCTGCCGGTCCGGCACCGACCACGAGCACGTCGCAGAACGCCGCGCGGTGTTCGTAACTGTCCGGGTCGGCAAGCTGCGGCGCGGGGCCGAGGCCGGCCGCACGGCGGATGAATTTTTCAAAGAACAGCCACGCGCGCGGGCCGCCGAAGAATGTCTTGTAATAAAACCCGGCGGGCAGGAAGCGTGCCAATGCGCCGCTCACCGCGCCGACATCGAACCGCAGGCTGGGCCAGCGGTTCTGGCTGGTGGCGATCAGGCCTTCGGTGATGAAAATGTCCGTGGCGCGCGTGTTCGGCTCGGCGCGCGCGTCGCGCCCGGCGGTGACCAGCGCGTTCGGCTCCTCGACCCCGGCGGCGATCACGCCGCGGGGCCGGTGATATTTGAAGCTGCGCCCGAAACAGACCACGCCCGCAGCAAGCAGCGCCGATGCGAGCGTGTCACCGGCGAACCCCTGATAGCGCCGCCCGTCGAAGCTGAAGCCGACCGGACGGTCGCGGTCGATGTGGCCCCCGCTGGGCATGCGAAAGCCGCTCACGGCGCGCTCCGCCACGCAGCGACTGCGGCGATGACATGCGTGACGGTATCGCGTTCGATCCGCAGCCATGCGTGGCAGCCGAAGCTGTGCCGCCAGAGTTCGGCCGACACGCCGCGCGGGTTGGTCCGCGTATATAGCCGCTGCAGCGCCTCGGCGGGCGCGGCGTCGATCGCCACGATCGTTTCCACCGGGCGTTCGAATATGAACTCGGCTTGCGCGCGCGGACCACAATAGGGGCAGTCGATCAGCAGCATCAGCGGTGCTGCGGCATCGGGCCGGCGGCGGCTTCGTCGTGCATCGCACCGGTGGTGAAGCGGTCGAGCGCGAACGGCGCTGCCAGCGGATGCACCCGCCCGCTGGCAAGCTGTTCGGCAAATACCCAGCCCGATCCGGGCGTCGCCTTGAAACCGCCGTAGCACCAGCCACCGTTGATGTGCAGCCCGGCGATGGGCGTCGCGTCTATCAGCGGGGCGCCGTCACACGTCATGTCGGTAATTCCCGACCAGCAGCGTAGCATGCGCAGCTTCGAAAGCGCCGGGACGAGCCCGATCGCCTGTCCGGCAACTTCCTCGATACGGTTCGGCACGCCGCGCTGCGAATAGCTTGGATAGTGATCGGGATCACCGCCGAGCACGATCTCGCCCTTGTCGGACTGGCTGATATAGCAGTGGACCGATTGCGACATGATCACCGTGTCGATCATCGGCTTGACGGGCTCGGTGACAAACGCCTGCAACAGGTGCGACTCAACCGGCAGCCGCAGCCCGGCAAGCCCGGCGAGCACCCCTGAATTTCCTGCGACGACGATGCCGACCGTCGCCGCGCCAATCGCGCCGCGCGTCGTCTGGACCCCGGTGATCCGCCCGCCGGTAATGTCGAAGCCGGTCACTTCGCATTGCTGGATGATATCGACGCCCAGTGCATCGGCGGCGCGCGCATAGCCCCATGCGACCGCATCGTGGCGGGCGGTGCCGCCGCGCCGCTGGATCATGCCGCCGACAACGGGAAAGCGCGCTGCATCTGACATGTCGAGCAGTGGCACCAGGCGTGTCACCGCATCGCGCGACAGCAGTTCGGCGTCGATCCCGGCACAGCGCAGCGCGTCGCCGCGCTCGGCCAACCGCGCCATGTCGCCGTCCGAATGCCCAAGGAACAGCGCGCCGCGCTGACTGAACATGACGTTGTAGTTGAGCTCCGCCGACAGCCCTTCCCAAAGCTGCAACGATTTTTCGAGCAGCGCCTGGAACACCGGCAACCGGTAGTTTGAACGTACGATGGTGGTGTTGCGCCCGGTGTTGCCGCCGCCGATCCACGCCTTTTCGAGCACTGCGACCCGCAGCTTGTGATGCTTGGCAAGGTAATAAGCGGTGGCCAGACCGTGCCCGCCGCCGCCGATGATGACGACGTCATAATGCCGCTGCGGCTGCGGCGTGCGCCACGCCGGTGACCAGTGGCGATGGCCGTTGAAACCGCCACGCAGCAGGTTCCATGCCGAATAGCGGCTGGTCATGCCGCTGCTGTCCAGCCGCGCGCGGTGCGCCAGTCGTCGGCAAGCCCGGCAAAGCGGTCGAGCCGCAGCTTGCCGAGGTCGGCAAACGAACAGCGCCCGTCGAGCACGAGGTCACGCACCGCATGCCCGGTCGCCGGCGATAGTCCGAAGCCGACGCCCGACATGACGGCCACCGTCAGATTGCCGTGTACCGTATCGATGACCGGGCGTCCGTCGGGGGTGGTTTCGACCACGCCTGCCCAACTGCGCAGCACCCGCAGCGATGCCGCCGCCGGCAGCAGTTCGGCGACGCGGCGGGCAAGGTTGCGCGACAGCGGTGACGTCGGGCGCGTCGCGGGTCCGTCGGCGGCGACGTCGAGCCATTCGTGCGGGCCGCCGCCATAAGCCAGGTTGCCGCGCAACGTCTGGCGGCCATAAAGTCCGTTGCCGTCGACGCCGCCCATCGGCATCAGCGGCGCGGGTTCGGTGACGATCATTTCGGCGCGCGCATGACTGAGCGGCAGCACGACGCCGACCGATCCCAGCAGATCGGCGGTCTGTGGTCCCGCAGCGACGACGACGGCGTCGGCCTCGATCAGCCCGCGCGCGGTTTCGACCCCGGTGACGCGGTCGCCGCGCGCCACCAGCCGCAGCGCGGCGGTATGTTGCAGGATGCGTCCGCCGAGGTCCTGTGTCGCCCACGCATAGGCCTGCACGGTACGCTGCGGATTGGCATGGCCGCCGAAATGCAGCCGGATACCGCCGAGCGACGCGGGGTTGACGAGCGGCGCGAGGTCGAGCGCTTGCGCACTGTCGACATGATCGGCGCGAAAACCCTGCGCGGTGAACATCGCCGCCATATAGTGATAGTGCGCGAGTTGCGCCGGGGTCAGTGCGACGATCACGCGGCCGCGGCGGTATTCGGTTGGATAGCCCAGCATGTCGTCGAGCAGCGGCCACAGCCGCTGTTCTTCGGCAAACAACGGGCTGTGATAATGCGACGCGCCGCCGCCGTTGCGGCTCGACGCCTCCCAGCCGACGACGCCCTTGTCGACCACCGTCACCGCGACGCCGGATTTGGCCAGCCACCAGGCGGCGCTGAGCCCGGTGACGCCGGCGCCGACGACGATGATGTGCGACGTTGCCATGCCTATAAATGCATGGTGCCGCCGAGCGCAGCGCGGTGCGCAGCCTCGCGGTCGGTGCCGATGTCGGCGTAGGGGATCCACTGGTCGGGGATGCCGAACCAGACGTCCCACCCATCGGTCATCGCGGCGGTTTCTGCCCAGTCGGCGAGCACCGCCAGCGGCAGCGGGCGCACCGGCGCGCGGTACCCGGTGAACGGCGCGGCTGCCGCCACGAGGCCGGCTTCGGCGGCAAGGATCAGCGCGACCTGCTCGCGGCAGCGGCGGCCCTGGCACAGCCCCATGCCGGCGCGGGTCAGCCGCTTGATCTGGTCCTGATCGGGCGCGCCGTCAGCAAGCAGCGAGCATAGGCTGCGCGCGGCCATCGGGGCCGACCGCGCACCGAGATAGCCGGGCGGCTGGACGCCGGTCAGGTCGGCGCGCGTCACTTCCTCGCACAGACAGACGGTCGTCGACGGATCGGCAGTCAGCGCGGCGCTCCATTCGGCGCGGTGGTCGAGCGTGTCGGCGGGGCTGGCGACACCGGCACAGTCGCCGACGGCGAACACGCCGGGCAGCGAGGTCGCGCCGTCCGCCGCGCAGACGGGAACATGACCGCCGCGCGCCGCGTCGACCGTCAGCCGTGCCCCGGCGGCGGCGAGCAGTTCGATCGCCGGGACCACGCCGACCGCAAGGCAGACCGTGTCGCATTCGATCACGCGCTCTCCGGCCGGCGTGCGCAGGACGACGCGCTCGACGCCGTGCAAGCCGCCCTCGACGCGCGCAATGCTGTGGCCGTCGCGGATTTCGATCATCGCGGCAACGTCGATGCTGTGCCGTTCGGCGAGGCGCGCCGTCGCCACCGCCAATTCGCCGCTTCCGACGATCAGCAGGCGGCGGCCGTCGAACGCGCCATAGTGCTCGACAAGCGCATGGAACCCCTGCGCGCCCATGACGCCCGGATGCTCCCAACCCGGGAACGCGAACGCGAGATCGCGAGCGCCCGCCGCGACGATGCAGCGGTCGAAACCGACGAGCCATGACCGCTCGGAATCGGCCAGTCCGACCACGCTGCCGGGCAGCGCTGCGAGGCCGGGCTGCGGCACGTACAGCCCCCATGCGGTGGTGCCGAGCAGCACCTCGACGCCTGCGTCGAACGCTTCGGCAAGCGCCGGATTGGCAGCCAGCAGCGTCTCGATCATCCGGTCGGGACGATCGACCGCACCCGTCATCCGTCCGCCGAAATGCAGCGGGACGTCGGCCCACATCAGATCGGGCGCGACAGGATTTTCGTCGACAAGCATGACCGCTGCGCCGCCGCGCGCTGCCGCGATTGCAGCAGCGGTGCCCGCGGCCCCAGCGCCGATCACCAGCACTTCGACATGGCGTTCGGGCGGTGCGAACTTGCCGTCGAGCGCGTGGACGTCGCGGATCATATCTGGTCGAGTGCCTGCGCGAGGTCGGCGATCAGGTCGGCTGGCGCCTCGAGACCGACCGAAACGCGGCAGGTGCCGTCGAAAATGCCGTTCGCCTCGCGGCGCTCGCGCGGCACCTGATAATGCGTCGTCGTCGCGGGGTTGCAGATCAGCGTCTCCGATCCGCCGAGGCTGACCGCAAGCCGCAACAACCGCAACGCATCGAGCAGCCGGAACGCCTCCGCCTCGCCGCCGCGCAGATGGACCGAGAATGTCGATCCGGTGCCCCGGCATTGCCGGTCGAACACTTCGCGTGGCACGCCGTCGACGAAACCGAGGTACGTGACCCCGGCAACCTTGGGGTGCGCGCGGAGGAATGTCGCGACCGTCAGCGCGGTTTCGCAGGCGCGCGCCGTCCGCAACCCGAGCGTCTCGAACGACCGTAGCAGCAACCACGCGCTGAACGGGTCGAGGTGGTTGCCCGACAATGTCCGCAGCGCCTTGAGCTTTGCCACCAGCTCGGTGGAGCCGCTGACACCGCCCGCCATCAGGTCGCTGTGGCCGCCGCAATATTTGGTCAGCGAGGTCATGCTGAGGTCCGCGCCGAGCGCCAGCGGCGACTGCAGCAGCGGCCCGAGGAAAGTATTGTCGACAACGATCAGCGGCTTGAACCCCTGCGCAGCAGCGATTTCGTCGGCACTGCGCGCCACAAGGGCGATGTCGGTGACGGCCGCCGTCGGGTTGGCCGGGGTTTCGAGATGGATGACGCGCAGCGGCCCGGCGGCGGCGGCACGGTGCAGCGTGGCGCGGACGACCGCTGCATCGCAACCGTCGCTCAGCCCGAATGCCGTCACGCCGAAATCGGGCAGGATCGTCGTCAGATAGCCGTCGGTGCCACCATAGCACGGCTGGCTGAAGACCACGCTGTCGCCGGGGCGGACGAACGCCTGCAAGGTCGTGGTGATCGCTGCCATGCCGCTGCAGAACACCGCACTTGCAACCGCGCCGTCGAGTGCCGCCAGCCGGGTTTCAACCATCGTCAGATTGGGGTGCCCAAGCCGGGTATAGATATACGCGTCGGTCGCACCGACCGCCGGTCCGGTGCCGGCGAAGAATGCCTCGTGTACGTCCTTGGCGTGCTGCGCTGACGCATAGACGTAGGTGCTGGTCAACACGACGGGCGGCTTGGCCGCTCCGAACGCGCTGGCGGGGGCATAGCCGAGCGTGATCGCCAGCGTCTCGGGACTAAGGCGGGTGTCAGCCGACATGCGCGAACTTGTGAACTGCGGCTTCACCCTCGGCGAGATAAGCGTTCGCCGTGTCACAATACCAATCGACGAAGCGCAGCACGAGCGCCTCGGCATCGGGCGAATAGGGTCCGGGTGTGTAGCCGCGCGCGTTGATGCCGCGCTGGTTGTTTTCCGCAAGCTCGCGGTCCTGCAGGTTGGTGCGCGTCAGCAGCTCGCTCAGGCCCTCGATGGTATAGTCGACGCCTTCGACGGCATCCTTGTGCACCAGCCATTTGGCGACAACATGCGTTTCCTGCGGGCCGATCGGCAGCGCGCTGAACATGAACGTAAAATCGGCGGTGGCATGGCAAAAGCTGTGCGGCTCGAGCGCCCAGCGCAGCGAACCGATGTCGCCGCCGGCAGCTTCGCACATAAATTTTGCCGAGGCGTGGCGGCCGTCCATCGTCATCGAGATATTGCCGTCGTTGAGCGGGAAGCGCGCCGCCTGCCACCACGGCCCCTCGACCGGGCCGACGCCGAGCCCGGCATCGGCCAGCCGCGCGTTGAACGCCGCGACACGGTGCGCATCGTCGCCATAGTCGAAATGCTTCGACGCCTCGACCGGAAAGCTTTTCGACAGCTCGGGGTGGCTGCCCGGGCAATGATAGCATTCCCGCCCGTTTTCCATCACCAGTTTCCAGTTGGCGCGGTCGACCAGCACGCTTTCGAAAGCGACCTTGGCGTTGCGCAGATCGTGCGGCGCGAGCAGCGGCTCGAACGCGGTGCGGAACGGCGCGAAGTCGGGCGGCGTCTCGGCCATGCAGATATAGATGACGCCCGCCATCGCCTCCAGATGGATCGGCTTCAGGCCATGCGCGCTTTTGTCGAAGTCGTCCGGCATGCGTGCGGCATGGACCAGCCCGCCCGACAGCTCATAGACCCAGCGATGATAGGGGCAGGTGATCCGGATGCCGCTGCCACGTCCGGGCGCGCATAACTGCGCGCCGCGGTGACGGCAGCTGTTGTGGAACGCGCGGAGCGTGCCGCTGCGGTCGCGCGTGATTAGCACCGGCCAGTTGCCGATCATCAGCGACAGCGTGCTATTGTGCTTGGGCAGTTCGACCTCGAACCCGGCAATCAGCCACGACCGCGCATAGACCGCCTCCAGATCGAACGCGAAGATGTCGGGATCGGTGTAAAACGCCTGTGGCAGGCTGTGGCCGGGCCGCCGCTCGTCGAGCAGCGCCGCGATCCGGTTGCGGTTGGCGATTGGGTCCATCATCACAAGACCATGATTGGCACAGAACCCCGCGGCGGAGACAATCGCTTTTCGGCATAGCCCCATAGCGGATCGTGTGACGTCGCATGCCCCTTGCGCGCCCCGGCGCATCCCGCAACAATCGCACCCATGATCAATCGGCGGTGGCTGCCCCTCAATGCGCTCCGTGCCTTCGACGCGGTGGCAAGCAATCTGAGCTTTACCGCCGGGGCGCAGGCGCTCCACGTGTCGCAAAGTGCGCTCAGCCGCCATGTCATCAGCCTCGAGGAATTGCTCGGGTGCAAGCTGCTTGACCGGCGCCCGCACGGCGTGGTGCTGACCGATGCCGGCGCGGCGCTGCTGCCGGTGGTGCGCAAGTCGTTCGACCGGATCGAGCAGACGATGAACGAGATTCGCAGCGGCGACAGTGGCGGGCGGACATTGCGCGTGCACATCCCACCGTCGCTGTTGCAGCAACTCGGCATGCCGATCCTGCGCGATTTCAGGCGCGAATTCCCCGACATTCAGGTCGATGTGTTCAGCACGCACGGCACCGGCCTGCCGTCGGACGATATCGACCTTGCGATTGTCTATGACCGGCCCGGCGTCGATGACTTCGTTACCGATCTGCTTTGGATGGTGCGCGTGACGCCGGTGTGCTCGCCCGGCCTTGCGGCTGCGCACGCCGGAGCATCGCTCGCCGAGTTCATCGCGGCGAACGAGCTGCTCCACGTCAAGCTGCAGGGGCAGCCGCGCGGCTTGTTGTGGGCGAACTTTGCGCGGCAGGCGGGGTGTTTCGCCGATACGTCGCGCGGACTGGCGTTCGATACCGCGATCGCGGCGAACCAATATGCGATCGCGGGCGAAGGCCTCGCGCTCGCCGATATCGATATGTTCGCCGACGAGATCGCCGCAGGCAAGCTGGTCGCGCCGTTCAACGTCGTCCACGAGGACGGCTATGGCTATTATCTCAAGCTGCATGCCGAAGACCTTGCCGATCCGGCAATCGCTGCGTTCCGGTCGTGGGTGATTGCGCGGTTCGCGTTGAAAGCGCGCGGCCGTGCCGCTGCGGTCGTCGGCGGATAGGGGCATGCCGAAAAGGCATTGGTGCGAAAATGCCGCGTGCTGACCTTATGCGCAGCCGCACAGGGGTTGGGGGACGATGCGCTGAATGAACTGTCGGCCTCGTCGCAGCTGGTCAGCCTTGACGGCGGGCCGCTGCATGCTGCGGTCGCCGCGCTGGCCGACGACCATGCGCGCGGCGCAATCGACCGGCGCAGCTTCCTGCAAACCGCGGCGTGGCTGGGCGCGGCCTTGCCGCTTGCCGCATGCGGGCGCGCGGCTGCCGTGTCGAACGACAGCTTGCGCTTTGTCTGCGCGATCCAGCAGATTACCGATCCCGCGCTGACCACCTGGGTCGAGGCGTCGAACCTGTTTCGCAACAGCCTCGAATTCCTGACCGAAGTCGATGCCGATAACATCGTGCGGCCCGGCCTTGCGGAAAGCTGGCGACCGTCGGACGACCTCAAGACCTGGGTATTCACGCTGCGGCCCGGCGTGCGCTGGTCGAACGGCGATATGCTGTCGGTCGAGGATGTGGCGTTCAACTTCCGGCGCTGGCTCGCCAAGGATTCGAAGTCGGTCAACCGCACCGCCTTTGCCGCGATCAGCGCCTTCGAAGCGCTCGACGACCGGCGGTTCGCGCTTCATCTCGACCGGCCGATGTGTTCGCTACCCGAACAGCTGTACAGCTGGACCTGCCCGATCCTGCACCGCGATTTCGACCGGCTGGGAGGCAACTGGCCCGCGAACCCGGTCGGCACCGGGCCGTTCCGGATGACCCGGTTCGAAGTCGGGCGGCAGGCGACATTCGAGCGGCGCGGCGACTATTGGGGGCCGCCGCCCCGGCTCAAGCGCATCGACTATATCGATCTTGGCCCCGATGTGTCGACGCATGTCGCAGCCCTCGCCGCCGGACAAGTCGACATCCTGTACCGCATCACCATCGCCGAACTCGACCTTGTCCGCAGCCTGCCCAATGCCCGGTTGCTGCGGCATCCGTCGGCGTGGACGTTGTGCATGCGGATGCGCGTCACCAAGCCGCCGTTCGACGATATTCGCGTTCGCCGTGCCGTACAGTGTGCGGCGGACAATGCCGCGATGCTGCGGTTGGCGTATCGCGGCATGGGGACAGCTGCCGACGACCATCATGTCGCGCCGTTCCATCCCGATTATGCACCGCTGGTGCCGCGCCCGCGCGATGTGGCGCGGGCGCGCGCGCTGCTGGCCGAGGCCGGGCACCCGGACGGCATCGACCTTGAACTGACGCTTGGCAACACGCAGGGCCGGTGGGAGCAGGACACCGCGCAGGTGCTGCAGCAGAACCTCGCGGAGGCCGGCATCCGCGTGGCGCTCAACGTCCTGCCCGCGTCGGAATATTGGAGCGTCTGGAACCAGGTGCCGTTCGGGTTGACCAGCTGGGCGCACCGGCCGCTGGGGATCATGACGCTCGATCTCGGCTACCGCTCGGGATCGACGTGGAACGAGACCGGCTTCGCCGATCCGGCGTTCGATGCCGCGCTCGACCGCGCGCTGGCAGTGGTCGATCCGCGCGCGCGCGCCGCCGAAATGGCGGGTCTCGAACGGCGGCTGCGCGACGCGGCGGTGATGGTGCAGCCGTATTGGCCCGAAAAGTTCACCGCCGTATCGCCGCGCGTGCGTGGCTATGTGCTGCATCCGTCGGATTATTTCCGGATGGACAAGGTCTGGCTGGCATGACGGCGGCGGCGGTCTGGCTGGCGCGGCGCGCGCTGCTGCTGGTGCTGACGATGCTTGCGGTATCGTTCCTCGTCCATCTGGCGCTCGAGGCCAATGTGGCAGACGTTGCGGTCAAGGTGCTCGGGCAATTTTCCACTCCCGATCAGCGCGCCGCGTGGCTGCATGAACATGGCTATGACGATCCGTTTTTGACGCGTTACCTGCGCTGGCTGGGGCATTTCGTGCGCGGCAACTGGGGCCGATCGACCTATTATCAGGAAGACATCGTCACGCTGATCCGGCCGCGGCTGGCGGCATCGGCCATCCTTGCGGGTGCAGCGCTTGCGGTCATGGTGCCGCTGTCGCTGGCGCTCGGCATCGCGGCGGGCGCGCGTGCCGGGTCGGGCATCGACCGCGCCGTATCGGTGCTGGCGATCGTCACGACGTCGATCCCCGACTTTGCCGCCGCCGCGTTCCTGACCGCGATCTTCGTGCTGGGGCTCGGCTGGCTGCCGGGTGTCAGCACGATGGCGGGCGGCTTCGACGCGCGCGAGCTGGTGCTGCCGGTGCTGGTGCTGGTGCTCGGGTCGACCGGCTACCTCGCGCGGATGACGCGAGCGAGTATGATCGAAGTGATGGCGCAGCCCTATATTCGCACCGCGCTGCTCAAGGGCGCATCGCCGCTGCGGATCATCATCCGCCATGCGCTGCGCAACGCGCTGCTGACACCGGTCACGGTCATCATGCTGCAAATCCCGTGGATCCTGTCGGGAGTCATCGTCGTCGAGGTGTTCTTCGCCTATCGCGGCTTCGGCACGCTGCTGTACCAGGCGGCGCTCAACAGCGATGTCTATCTGGTCGAGGCGGCAGCTATGGTCAGCGTCGTCGCCGTCGTCGCCAGCCAGATCCTCGCCGATCTTGCCTATGTCGCGCTCGATCCCCGGCTGCGTCACGGTGGCGGCCGGTGAGCGCACGGTGGCGGCAACCGGGGCTGATCGTCGGCGTCGTGGTCGTCGGGCTGTGGGTGTTCGTCGCGGTGTTCGCGCCGTTGCTCGCGCCGCGGGACCCACTGGTCAGCTTTGCGCCATTGTTGCGGCCCGGCGCGGCCGGATTTCCGCTTGGAACCGACCTGTTGGGACGCGATATCCTGTCGCGGCTGTGCTGGGGCGCGCGACCAGTGCTCGGGCTGGCGCTGGCGGCGACGCTGATCGCCTATGCGCTTGGTGTCACCGCCGGACTGATTGCCGGTTACCGGCGCGGCTGGGCCGATACGCTGTTGTCATTCATCGCGAATGTCATCCTCGCCTTCCCGGTGCTGGTGCTTTACCTCGTCGTCATCGTCGCGCTCGGGGCGTCGTATCTGAACGTTATCATCGCGGTCACTTTCGGCAGCGCACCAGCGGTGTTCCGGATCGTGCGCGGCATCACCATCGATATTGCGCACCGGGATTATATCGCCGCTGCCGTCACGCAGGGCGAGGCGGCGTGGCGGATCATGGTGGTCGACGTCCTGCCCAATGCCGCGCCGTCGCTCGCGGTCGATTTCTGCCTGCGGCTGGGGTACACCGCGATCGTCATCGGCGCGCTCGGCTTCCTCGGGCTGGGACTGCCGCCGCCGGCGCCCGACTGGGGCGGCATGGTCACCGATGGCCGCGCGCTGGCGTTCGCCTTTCCGCACCTCGTGATTTTCCCGTGTATCGCGATTTCGTCGCTGGTGCTCGGGCTGAGCCTGATCGCCGATGGCCTGCGAGACGCACAGTGAGTGCAGTGCTCACGGTCCGCGACCTCAGCGTCGCGCTGCCGCCGGGCAGTGACCGGCCATTTGCCGTCGATGGCGTGTCGTTCGACCTGCAGCGCGGCGAAATCCTGTGCATCGTCGGGGCGTCGGGATCGGGTAAGTCGGTGCTGTCGGCGGCGATCATGGGCGCGTTGCCGGGGCGGCTGCGGCAAAGCCAGGGCAGCATCGCACTCGGCGGCCGCGACCTGACCGGCTTGCCGGCAGCGGCGCTGCGGGCGCTGCGCGGCGACCGCATGGCGTTGATCCCGCAGGAGCCGCTGGCCGCGCTCAACCCGACGATGACGATCGCGCGCCAGCTCGCCGAGGTGTTCGACCTGCATGCACAGTTGCCCGCCGCCGAGCGCACCAGGCGCGTCCGGGCGTTGCTGGAGGCGATGCATTTGCCCGATATCGATCGTATCGCGCGCAGCTATCCGCATCAGCTGTCGGGCGGGCAATGCCAGCGAATCTGCATCGCGATGGCGCTGGCGCTGGGGCCCGACATGCTGATCGCCGACGAGCCGACGACGGCGCTCGATGTCACGACGCAGGCGCAGATCCTGCGGCTGATCCGCGACGGGCGCGACCGGGGTGGCCACGGCGTGCTGTTCATCACGCACGACTTCGGCGTCGTGCGCGACATCGCCGACCGCGTTGCGGTGATGGAGGCCGGGCGGCTGGTCGAAATCGGCACCGCCGCCGACGTGCTGCTCCGGCCCGCGCACGCCTATACCCGCGCGCTGCTCGCGGCCGTGCCAAAGCTCGAATGCAAGCCACCGGGCTCGCCCGCTCCGGCGGCAATGACCGTCCGCGGGTTGACCCGGCATTTCGGTGCGACGCGCGCGCTCGACGGCGTCGATCTGGTGCTCGAACGCGGCGCGACACTGGCGATCGTCGGCGAATCGGGGTCGGGTAAAAGCACGCTGGCACGCGCGTTGGTGCGCATCGTCGAACCCGGCGGCGGTAGCGTCGAAATCGGTGGTATCGACTTTCTGGCGCAGCGCGGAACCGGACTGCGGCGCGCGCGGCGGCAGGTGCAGATGATTTTTCAGGACCCCTATGGTGCGCTCAATCCGCGCCGCCGCATCGGGGGCATTATTGCGCGCGCCGCCGGGCTCGGTGGCCTCGGCGGTGCGGCCGCGCGCGACCGTGCCGTCGAACTGCTGGCGCTCGTCGGGCTGCCCGCCGACGCCTATGACCGTTTTCCCGCCGCCTTCTCGGGCGGGCAGCGGCAGCGCATCGGCATTGCGCGCGCGCTGGCGATGAACCCGGCCGTGCTGATCGCCGACGAAAGCGTCTCGGCGCTCGACGTCCTCGTCCAGGCGCAGGTGCTGGCGTTGCTCGCCGAATTGCAGGCGCGGCTCGGCGTGGCGATGCTGTTCATCACGCACGATCTGCGTGTTGCCTGCGCGATCAGCGACCGGATTGCGGTCATGCGGCGCGGCAAGATCGTCGAGACCTGCGACGCCGCGACCCTGCTCGCGCACCCATCGCACGACTATACGCGCGCGCTGATTGCCGCCATTCCGGGCCAATGATGCCATTTGCCTCGCTCGCCGACGTCGAAGCCCTCGACCGTGCCGATCCGCTCGCGTCGTTCCGCGACCGTTTCGCGCTGCCCGCTGGCGTTATCTACCTCGACGGCAACTCGCTTGGGCCGCTGCCGCTGGCAACGCTCGCGGCGCAGGCCGACGCGGTGGCGAATCAGTGGGGCAGCGGGCTGATCCGCAGCTGGAACGACGCTGGCTGGATCGACGCACCGCTCCGCATCGGGGCCAAGCTCGCGCCGCTGATCGGTGCCGGCGCGGACGAAGTCGTGGTCACCGACTCGACCTCGGTCAACCTGTTCAAGGCGGTCGTTGCCGCTGCCGGGCTCGACCCGCGGCCCGGCGCGCTGCTGACCGAGGCGGGCAATTTTCCGACCGATCTGTACATCGCGCGCGGTGCGGTCGCGGCGCTGCCGCACATGCGCCTCGATATCGCCGCGCCGGGCGAGATTCTGAGCGCGATCGGTGCCGACACGCGCATCGTGCTGCTCACCCATGTTCACTACAAGACCGGCCACCGCCACGACATGGCGGCGATCACGCGCGCGGCGCACGCTGTCGGCGCCGTTATCATCTGGGATGTCAGCCACTCCGCCGGAGCGGTCGCGATCGACCTCAATGGCTGCGACGTCGATCTTGCCGTGGGCTGCGGCTATAAATATCTCAACGGCGGCCCCGGCGCGCCGTCGTTCCTGTTTGCCGCGCGGCGGTTGCAGCCGCGGCTGCGCTCGCCACTGGCCGGGTGGTTCGGCCATGTCGACCCGTTCGCCTTTACCGATGATTTCGTCGCGGCACCGGGGATCGCGCGCTTTCAGTGCGGGACGCCGCCGATGCTCAGCCTGCTGGCGCTCGAAACCGGGATCGACGTGTTCGTGCAGGCCGACGCGGTGGCGCTGTTCGCCAAATCGGCAGCGCTGTTCGATGTGTTCGCGGATCTGGTGGCGGCGCGCTGCCCGGCGCTTGAACTCGTCACAGCGCGCGATCCCGCCGCGCGCGGCAGCCATATCTCGTTCGCGCACCCGTCGGGCTATGCCATCGTTCAGGCGCTGATCGCGCGCGGCGTCATCGGTGATTTTCGCGCGCCCGATGTGCTGCGATTTGGACTGACGCCGCTCTATCTCGGTTTTGCCGACGTTTGGCGTGCGGTCGATCAATTGGCCGACGTGCTCGATCATGAACATTGGCGTGACCCGCGTTTTTCACTGCGAAGCCGTGTCACCTGACCATCTACCCCGGCATGAAACCAAAACCCGAGTTCAATCGTATCTTTGGAGCACTTTGTAAAAAGTGATGTCCAAGTCGATGATTTGGAACTGTGTTTTCAAGAGCGAAAGGAGTGGCATGCGATGGCAACCAATCTCCGTCCCGGCGCGATGGAACACGACACGCCATTTCTGTGCGCGGTCAACGGCTCTGAAATAACGATCTATGGCCTGCACAGCGTGGTCCCGACGATGACGGTCGCTGCGGCGCGCGAAAGCGCCCGGCGGCTCAATGAAGCGGTCGCCCGGCTCGAGTTCGAAGCCAGCACTGGCGCGCCCGGACCGACACCGACGCGACCGTCGAGGCTGCGGCATCGCCGTTATAATGTGCCCGACCGGCTGTCGGAATGACGACCCATAGCGCCGACTGAGCCGCATGCAGTCGGCAGGCTACCCTTTAGCGGCTGGGCGCGTTAGGTTTGCTGCCTTGGCGACGGGACCGGCAATCGATGACGACACCGCGGATGCTCGAAGGAATGCGTGTCGTCGATCTGACGACGGTGGTGTTCGGCCCCTATGCGACACAGATTCTTGCCGATCTTGGGGCCGAAGTCATCAAGATCGAGGCCCCGACGGGCGATCAGTTCCGGCAGGCGGGCATCCCGGCGCACACGCCGCTGATGGGCCCGTGCCATATGACGCTCAACCGCGGCAAGGCATCGGTGGTCTTCGACCTCAAGCTGGCGGCGGACTGCGCCGCGATGCGCGCGCTGCTCGCAACCGCCGATGTGTTCATCCACAATGTGCGCGGCAAGGCGATCGAGCGGCTGGGCTTCGGCTATGACGCGGTCAAGGCGATCAAGCCCGACATCGTCTATGTCCACTGCGTCGGGTTCGGATCGGGCGGGCCGTATGCCGATCTGCAGGCGTATGACGACGTCATTCAGGCCGCGACGGGCACAACCTCGCTGGCGTCGCGCGTCGACGGCGATCCACGCCCGCGCTATGTGCCGTCGCTGATCGCCGACAAGGTCGCCGGGCTGCACGGGGCGCAGGGCGTGCTCGCTGCGCTGATCCATCGGCTCCGAACCGGCGACGGGCAGTTCGTCGAAGTGCCGATGTTCGAGGCGTTTACGCATTTTGCAATGATAGAGCATCTGTTCGGACATACCTTCGTGCCACCGACGGGCGACTTCGGCTACCCGCGCCAGCTCGATCCCGATCGCCAGCCGTTCCCGACCGCCGACGGGCATATCAGCATCGTGCCCTACACGCCCGCCAGCGTGGCCACGCTGTTCGAAATCCTCGGTGCGCCCGAACTCGCGCACGATCCGCGCTTTGCCACGCCTGCCGACCGGATGCGCAACATCCGGCAGGTCTATGCCGAAATCGCCCGGTTGACGCCGGCGCGAACCTCGGCGGCATGGATGGAGTTGCTGGCGGCGGCGCAAATCCCGGCGATGCCGGTGCGCGACCTTGGCGACATGCTCGGCGATCCGCACCTGAACGCGACCGGTTTCTTCCGCCAGCGCGAGCACCCGACCGAGGGCAACTATCTCGAGATGCAGCCGCCGATCCATTACAGCGCCCGTAACGGCGTCGAGCCGATGATGCCGCGGCGCGTCGGCGAGGACACCGACCGTTTCCGATAATCGCCGCACCTGAATCGAGTTGCCGCGCGTTGTGTCGGGCGCTGCTGTAAAGGATCTGTGATGAAAACGATGATTGTTACGATGATGACGGCGCTGGCGCTGTCTGCGTCGCCGGTTGCCGCCGCCGGGTGCCTGAAGGGCGCTGCGGTCGGCGGTGTGGCGGGGCATTTTGCCGGCCACCATGCGATCCTCGGTGCGGCTGCGGGCTGCGCGATCGGCCACCACCGTGCCAAGGTCGCCGAGCGCCAGCGCGTCGCTGCAGCTCCCGCGCCAACAACAGCGCCAGTGCACCGCTAGGCATCGGATGGCGCGCTCCGACCGGCTGCCGATGGCGTCACGGGTGGCGCAGTGGCGCAGCGTGCTGATCGTCGGCGGCATCGCGCTGGCGGTGTTCGTGTTTGCGCGACTGGCGTCGGAGATGGTCGAAGGGGATACGCGCGCCTTCGATGCGCACCTGCTGACCGCGCTGCGCCGGACTGGCGATCTCGCCGACCCGATCGGACCGGCGTGGCTCAAGCTGGCGATGCTCGACCTGACCGCGCTGGGCGGGACCGCCGTGCTCAGCTTGATTACCGTGCTGGCGCTCGGGCTGGTCGCGATCGAGCGCAACTGGCAGCGCGCGGCGTATATCGGCGTCGCCGTCGGTGGCGGATCACTGCTCAGCGGGCTGCTCAAACTCGACTACGCGCGGCCGCGCCCGACGATCGTCGGGCATCTGGTCGATGTCAGCTCGCCGAGCTTCCCCAGCGGCCATGCGATGAATTCGGCGATCGTCTATTTGACGCTCGGGCTGTTGTGCGCGCGCGCCGTGATCGATCTGCGCGCCAAAGTCTATGTGGTCACGGTGGCGATCTTGCTGACGCTGATCGTCGGGGTGACGCGTGTGTACCTTGGGGTGCACTGGCTGACCGATGTGCTGGCGGGCTGGGCGGCGGGGGCCGGGTGGGCGGTGCTGTGCTGGACGGTGGTCGACGCGCTCGAGCGCCGCCGCCGTGCCGCGACCTAGGCCATCGTCCGCGCCACCACGTCGATTGCAGCGGCATCGGCGCGAATGTCGTTGAACGACGGGCGGCTGACGCGGACGCGTTCGGACAGCGTGCCCGCGCCGATCAGGCGCACGACGTGTCCGTCGACGTCGCGCGGTTCGTCGAACGGGTCATGGACATGCCCGGTCAACACCGCATCGACACCGGCAGCGGCGAGCGCGCGCAGCACCGCCGGGCCGCGCCGCGTGTGCGCGGTCATCTGCGACCCGACCTCGACCAGCGGATGATGACAGGCGACGATGATGCGCTTGCCGCGTGGCACCGCGACAATCTCCGAAAGCGTCGCGGCAAGGCTGGGACGGCTGACATGGCCTTTCGACCAGTTGAGCCGCCACTGAAACCGTGCCGTGGTCGACAGCGGCACGATGACGATATCGGCCATCGCCACTGGACTATCGATCGACCGCAGCAGCGTCGCATGCCGCTGGTACGGGGCACTGAAACGCTCGATCAGGTTGAAATACGGCAGGTCGTGATTGCCGGGCTGAATGATGACCGGGCAGCCGAGGCTGCGCAGCCAGTCGCCTGCCGCGGCGAATTCGCGCCGCCGCGCACGCATGGTCAAGTCGCCGGTGACGACGACGCAATCGGGCCGTTCATCGCGCACAACCGTGCCGAACCAGTCGATCGCCGCTGTATCCTCCGCTCCGAAATGAACGTCGCTGACATGGAACAGCCGCGTCACCGCGCGTCGTGCCGCGTGCTGATGAACACCGGCGCGCTCATTGTGCCGGTAATCACGGTTCCCGGTGGCAGCGTATCGGCCTCGCCGTCGAACAGTGCCAGCACGGGCCTGCGTTCGTCGATCCGCAGCGTTTGCGCATGGCATTGGGTTACGGCGTGCGCGTTGACCCAGTCGCCGCTGAGCCAGTTCCAGCCGAGTTCGGCGATCGACCGCAGATCGCGCGCATCGATGCCGACCACGTTCAGGCCCCGCTGTTCGGGGCGAACAAGCACCGCCTGATACCGGCTGCGCAGTGGCTCGACGCCGCCGATCCGCATGCCGCGCCCCCACGTCCGACGCCACGCCAGCCGGGCGGCGCGCAGCATCTTGGTCAGCAGTCCGGCACGGCTGGCCTCGCGGGCGTGCACCCAGCTTGCCGCTGGCCCGAGAATAAGTCCGACATAGGCACAGCGGTGGCCCGCGGTGACGACCGGCAGCGGCACGGTGATGCCGCGCTGCCGGGCGGCAGCGATGATCCGGTCGAGCTCGTCGCGGTCGTGCAGCGATTTGGCGAGCAGGTTCATCGTGCCACCGGGCAGGATCAGGAAGCGCCCTTGCCAGTCGACGAGCGCCGAAAGCGCCGCGTTGATTGTGCCGTCGCCGCCGAACAACGCGACAGTGTCGACTCCGGCGCCAGCGAGTGTCGCAATCGACGGCAGGGCGTCATCGGGGAAGGCCGTGCGCCCGACAAGGTCGACGCCCTCGCGCGCGCAGATGGCCTCGATCTCGCGGATCCGCTCCGCGGTCGCCGAGCCCGAATGTGGATTACAGATCAGCCAAATGTTGCGCATCGCCGCTCCAACGCGCCGAACGCTCCCCGGTTGCGCCGGTGGAGCGCGCGGGGATGCCGCCGCGATCAAAGCAGGTCGAGAATGCGTGCTCGTTGGGCCGCGTCGGTGCGGTTCTTGGCGTGCAGGACTGCCTGGATGTGCGCGAGATGGGTCTTGACGGTTGCCGGCGATAAATCGAGCGACTGCGCGACTTCCTTGTTCGACAGTCCGCTTGCGACCAGCCGTAATACCGCGAGCTGGCGATCGGTTAGCGTGCCCGGAGCGGCCGCGGCGGAGTCGCGCACCCGCGCCACGGCCCCGGTATCGATCCGCGAGGCCGCGATTTCAGCGAGCCGTGGCGGCAGGTAGCGACCGCCGGCAACGATCAGGCGAAGCGCCGCCTCGATGATCGCGCCGCTTGCGGTCTTAGGCGCAAACCCGCTGATGCCGAGGTCCAGCAGATCGAGCAACAGCCGGTCGTCCTGCGTGCCGGTGACGACCAGGATTGCCGTCTCCGGGGCGATCCGGCGAATGCCCATGACCCCCTCGATCGGCCCGGCGCCGGGCATCATCAGATCGACGATGCACAGGGCATGCCCGTCCGCTGCCGCCGCCCAGGCAGCGGGGAAGTCCCCGACCTCGGTGATCGCCGTGGCCGGCCAGCCAAGGCGCACGGTCCCGGCGAGCGCCTCGCGCACCAAAACATGATCGTCGCAAATCAGGCAGGATTTCATGCCACCGCCCCACGCCGGGCCCGGACCCGCGATACCGGTGGCTCGGCGACCGAGAATTCGGCGGCTCCGAATTCCAGAAAGAATGCCGCGCCGCGCCGCCAGCGGGCGTCGAGCCCGGCCGCCCCGTCCATGATCGCAGCGATCCGGCGCACCGACGACAGGCCAAGACCGAAACCCATGCGGACGGCACCGGCCGCCAGCGCCGCTTGATAATAATCGTCGAACACGTGACGTGCGTCGGACCTGCCGATGCCGCGACCGTTGTCGATCACCCACAGCCGGACCTTGCCGCCCTGCCTTCGCCCCGCCAGCAGCACGCGCGTGCCGTGGCTGTGTTGGAGCGCATTATGCAACAGATTGCCCAGCGCGCGCTCGAGCAACACCGGATCGAGCAACAGCATGCAATTGCTGCCGCCGACGGTGATACGGACGCCGGCGATTGCTGCTGCGGGCGCATATTGTGCCGCGATCCGCGCCAGCAGCGTCTGGCTGGCGATGCGCGACGGGTGCGGTTCGACCGCATCCGCCTCCAGCCGAAGATGGTTGAGCATATGCGAAAGCAGCTGTTCGGCCGACGCGAACGCGCGGCGCACGCCTTCTGCCGCGCGCGCACGGGTCAGCTCATCGCCGGCGCGCAGGCTTTGATCGAAAAACAGCGCCGCTGCTTGCAGTGGCTGGCCGAGGTCGTGCGAGGCGGCGGCGATGAACCGCGTCTTGGCATCGCGTTCGGCGGCAACTGCGGCGAGCAGCCTTTCCAATACGGCCGCCGCGGCATCGCTTGCCAGTCGCGCCGCGACAGTGGCACGCACGGTCGCGTTGACCTTGTTCGCCAGCACGAACATCACCCCGGCAAAACCGACGATGTAAATTGCCGCAAGATGCGCAACCATTTCCCCGCGCGTGGAGAAAAATAGCGCCAGCGCGCCCAGTGTAACGATGACCCCGAAGCGGTTGGCAAAGCTGCTTTCAGGGCTGGCGATCACCTGCGTCGGCACGCACGCAATGATTGGAATGGCAATCAGCAGCTGGGTTTCGATCGAGACGAGCGGCATTATCCCCCAGATCAGCCAGACACAGGCGATATGGCTGCCAAAAATCACCATCAGCGCGACGCGGCTCCACCATCGCACCCGTTCGGCATGACCCGGACGGCGCAACAGCATCACCGACAGCGCCGCCAGCCATAGCGTCAGATAGGCCGTGGTGAAGTACATCAGCGGCTGCACCGCCGCGCGCTGTACGGTCCCGGTCGCCGCATAGATGATCGCGACCGACAGCATGAACAGCCCGAACGTCAGCGCACCCGCCGCGATGATCGGGCGGAGCGGATGCGTCACCCGATAGTCGGGTTCGGCCGCAAGAGCTTCGCTTGATGCTGCCGCCATGCGTGCGAGTCTTGCCGGACGATCGCCAAAGGTCAATCCGCGCAAGCAGCGTCGGCCATCTGGTTCAGCCATTTGCCCAGGACAAAATGGCCCTGTCCGGATTTGTCCCGATCTGTCCGCCTTTAGACGTTGTATCGCCGCGCCCGCGCATGCGCTTGTGGCGGCCGCAGACACCGGGTGTCAGCCGGCCGACGCCCATCTGGTTCCGCCATCCGGCGGATATCCGAACCGCACCGGATAGCGATACACCGGAGGTAGTTTCGAAGGGGTTAACGGCACACTTGCCGCAACAGGGGTCAATTATCATGCGCATCAACCGGATCAGCCTGCGTCTCGGCACGTCGATTACCGCAGTCGCACTCGGTGCGGCGCTGCTACCTGCACCGGCACTCGCGGCTACCTGCAATTGGGGCGGCGGCAGCGATTTCTGGACGACCATCGCCAAGTGGAGCTGCGGCGTGGTGCCGGGCAGTGGCGACGATGCGGTCATCACCACGCCGGGATCGACGGTGACGCTTTCAGGGCTCGTCGCGAATGCCGCCACCGTCAATCTGGGTGTGGGCAACGGCTTCGTCCTCTCCAATAGCTTTCTGACAATCTATAATAACGCTTTCACGAACAATGGTTCGGTCACGATCGGCAACGGGTCGCAGCTGCGATCGGGGTCGGGCACGGTGGCTTTGACCGGCAGTGGCACGATCATCCTCGACGATACCGCCAGCTATGCGCATATCGGCGATACCGGCGGCGGTTTCACTTTTGCCAGCGGCCAGACGGTGCGCGGCTCGGGCAATATCGGCCTAAACCAGGCGATCCTCAGCAACGCTGGCCTGATCTCTGCCAATGTGGCGACGCGCAGCATCAGTCTCGATGCTGCCGGCGGCAATGGCGGCGTTTCTGCCGGCACCGGCTTTGGCACCGGCGGCATCGCGGGCATGTACAACAGCGGCACACTGCAGGCGGCAAGCGGTGGTACGCTGTCGGTCGAAGGCGGGTTGTACGAGAACAGCGCCGGCGGCGTGATCGAGGCACTGGCCGGATCGGTGGTGTCGCTGAACGGCGACTCGCGCATCGTCAACGGAACGCTCCGCTCGACCGGTACCGGCGTCATCAACGCGCACGGGGCAACGCAGTATCTGAACTCGGTCACGTTGGCGTCGGGCAGCAAGCTCGATGTCAACAACGACTTCCTGTATCTGACCACGGTGCTGACCAATAACGGCACGGTAACGGTCGCCAACGCCTCGCAGCTGCGCAGCGAAACCGCGGCGTTGTCGATCGGCGGCACGGGCACGATCATCCTCGACGACACATCGAGCTATGCGCAGATCGGCTCGACTGC